>SCRN01000026.1 GCA_004322045.1 Paraburkholderia sp. | reverse complement strand
CCGATCAAGAGCGGATGAGCGCGCAGTTCGCGCGGATCGAGCGCGATGCGGACGGGTACGCGTTGCACGACCTTGATCCAGTTGCCGGTTGCGTTCTGTGCAGGCAACGCGGCGAAAGCGGCCCCCGTGCCGGCCTCGAAGCCTTCGATCGTGCCGTGAAAGACGAGTGCGCCCCCGTAGAGATCGGACGTTAGCGTCGCTGCTTGGCCGGGATGCATGTGCTCGAGTTGGGACTCTTTGAAATTCGCGTCGACCCACACCCGCTCGAGCGGCACGATTTCGAGTAGCGGCGAGCCGGGCGCGACGTGCTGCCCGACCTCGACGACGCGCCGCGTGACGCGGCCGGAAACCGGCGCGCGCACGACCGTGCGGGCCAATGCAAGCGCCGCGCTGCGCACGTGTGCGGCCGCTTCCTTCACGAGCGGGTTCGAGGCGATCGTCGTGCCGTCGATATGGGCCGCGCTGGCGCGATAGGCGGCGCGTTGCGCATCGAGCGCCGCTTGCGCAACGCTGACGGCGTGACCCGCGTGTCGAAACTCCTCTTTGGAGATTGCGCCTTCTGCTGCGATGGCGGTGCGCCGCTGAAGATCGTCCTCGGCGCGTGCGAGATCGGCCTCGCGTAAGTTGATTTGCGCGCGTTCGTGCTGCGCGTCGGCGCCGGCCGATCGATAGTCGCGCAC
Organism: Paraburkholderia sp.; assembly: GCA_004322045.1. Taxonomy (GTDB): domain Bacteria; phylum Pseudomonadota; class Gammaproteobacteria; order Burkholderiales; family Burkholderiaceae; genus Trinickia. The sequence continues at coordinate 89,464 of SCRN01000026.1, read as the reverse complement.
GGCATGGGCCAGTGCATCGACGGCGGCGTCGAGCGCGACGCGCGCGTCGGTCGAGTCGATTTGCACGAGCGGCGCGCCTGCCTTCACCGTGTCAGTGTCGTGCGCGAACACGGCGACGGCCGTGCCTTCGACGAGCGGGGACACCTGCACGACGTCGCCTGCTACGTAAGCGTCGTCGGTCGATTCGAGATTGCGCGCTTCAGTCCACCACCAACTGCCGCCGGCGACGACAGTGACGAGCAAGCCCAGCGCGAACCAGCGGAAAGCGAGGCGGCGGCGAGCGGCGAGATCGATTGCAGGGTGCACTGGCTCACCAGTGCCGGTTGTGGCGGGCGCAGAAGCGGCATCGGCAGTCGAGCGCGCTGACGGCGAGTTCATCACGGCTCCATGGTGGCGGGAGAAGCGGCGAGCGAGAGCCGCCTGCGCGCCATCGCAAGTTCACGGTCTAGTTGGCTGACGATCTCTTCCACGTCGAGCACCGCATCGACGGCGCCGACGCCTTGGCCCGCACCCCAGATATCGCGCCATTGTTTGGCGTCGGAGCTTCCGGAGAAGTCGATGGCCGCGTCTTCGGCGCGAGGCAGCCGGTGCGGGTCGAGGCCCGCCGCCTCGATGCTTTGGCGCAGATAGTTGCCGGGCACGCCGGTGAATGCATCGGTGTAGACGATATCGGCGGCCTGCGCTTCGACGATCGTTTGTTTGTATTGCGCCGCCACGTTCGCCTCTCGCGACGCTAAGAAGCGCGTCCCGATGTAGGCGGCGTCGGCGCCGAGCGCGAGCGCCGCTGCGATCGCTTCGCCGGTGGCGATTGCGCCTGAAAGCACGAGGCATCCATCGAACATGCGCCGCACTTCTCCGACGAGTGCGAACGGCGACAGCGTCCCCGCGTGGCCGCCCGCGCCTGCCGCGACGAGGATCAGTCCATCGACGCCGGCTTCGATGGCCTTCTGCGCGTGACGCACGGTGGTGACGTCATGCATGACCACGCCACCGTATCGATGAATCTCGTCGACGATTTCGCGCGGCGGGGCGCGCAGGCTGGTGATGAGCAGCGGCACGCGACGATCGAGGCAAATGCGCATGTCAGCCTCGAGTCGCTCATTCGACGCGTGACAAATCTGATTGACGGCATAGGGGCCGACGCGCGCGCCGGGGTGGTCGGCTCGATATCGAATCAGCGTTTCGTCGATCTGGGCGAGCCAGTCCGCGAGACGAGCGGCCGGGCGCGCATTGAGCGCCGGGAACGCGCCGACGATGCCCGCCTTGCATTGCGCGAGGACGAGTTCGGGATAGCTCGCGATCAACATCGGCGATGCGATCACGGGAATGCGAAGTGATTGCAGGAGCGCGGGCAGCATGACGAGGCCTTGGTGAACGATTCGATGAAACAGCGAGGGTGTGGCGCGCTATGTCGCGCATACGGCGTGGACGGCGTTCGCGCGACGTCGTTCGAGCCGCTCGTGGAAGCCGGCGCGCGACACGGCGCAACGGCTATGCAGGCCTTCTCCAACGACGCCCGCGGCATCGTGCACGGTGACTCGGTAAGTCATCATGCGATCGTCGACGCGGATGAGTTCGGCGTCGACGGTGACTTCCCACTCCGGTGGCGTGGGCTGTTGGTGCTTGATTTCGAAGTAGTAGCCGACCGTCATGAGATCGGGGGGGAGCAGGTGGTCGGTTGCTTTCATGCAGGTTTGCTCGATGAAGATGATCATGATCGGGCTGGCTAGCGCGTGCGCTTCGCCGCCCCATTGGTCGGCGAGAGAGAGGGTGTCGACGCGATAACTGGCTTTGGCTTTCAGGCCGGGTGCGAGAGTCAAGGTGGCCTCCTGGTAGGGAGAGACGATCGAATGGATCGAAGAGTGGGTGAGTGAATCGGCGGTTGAGGCTGGGTGGATAACAAGCGCGCGTTTGGGGTATGCGCGCAATGTAGTTGGAGAGCGGAGGCGGGGAAACTGGTAGGAATGTCAGAGGGCGGCTACAAGGAGAGTTACTGCGAGGGTTACGTCGACCAGCAATCGGGCGACTCATCGGTTATCAGTGCGGGGCATAACCTCGATATCCAAGCCGGCACATTGACGAACGTCGGCAGCTTGATTACCGCGGGTGTAAATGCCACGATCAACGTCGCTGGCCCGGTCGTCAACCAGCAGCAGACGTTGAATGCATATTGGCATTCGCACTGGGTGCAAGAGACGTCGGTCTTCAGCCCCGACAAGCGCCACGAAGTATGGGGCTGCGGCAGTGCGGCCGAGTGCACGGCGCTTTACGGAAACGCCTATACGAACGTGGGCGGTGTGATCGATCCGCCGACCCCTGTAGGCAACATCGCGGCGGCGATCCAAGCGCCGAATTTGACGGTCACCTCTGGTGGACAGATCGTCAACGTGGGCAACGTGATCGGCCAATCGGTATCACTCACGGGGACGAATCTAGCGAACGGCATCACGAAGTCGAACACATACACGCCTATCGTGGGCAACCCGCCGCAGGTGATCAGCCTTGCGCCGGCATCGGGTGGTTTGAACCTGTCGATCCCAGCGACGTTGGGGGGCTATTCCCTGACGCAGATGAAGACGACCCAAGGGGCGCAAGCGAGTCCTGGCTCGGGCATCGACTACGTCTTGGACGGCACGGGGACGACGCTTGACCCTGTGACGCCGCAATTGCTGCTTTCGAATCTGCCGTCGAACCTTCAACCGAGCACGTCGCTGTTCTACTACAACCCGCAGGCGGAAGACGCAGCGTTGCAGACTGCGGCGCTAAAGCAGACGGGGCAGGCGACGTTCGTCAGTGGGTTGTCGACCGACAGCCAGCTTCAGCTCTCGGTAACCGACCAAGAGAAGCTGCTGCTGTACGCCAATGCGACGGAATATGCAAAGGCGAACGACATTCAATTGGGTCAAGCGCTGACGCAGCAGCAAATCGGCGAGCTGACGCAGCCGATGCTGTGGTACGTGGAGCAGACGGTGCCGGAGCCTGGGTGCACGGCGGCCGGTACGGCGACGTGTCCGACGGTGACGGCATTGATGCCGCAGGTGTACTTGCCGGCGAATACGTCTGCTTTGTCGGCGGACGGGAACATTGTCGCGAGCGACAGCATCAAGCTGAATTTCGGCAGTAAGGACACCGGCGGTAGCGTGCTGAACACGGGCACGATCACTTCGGATGGATCGCTGGCGGTGAACACCGGCACGCTGACCAACCAAGCGAATCAAGTGGACGTGGGGCAGATCTGGCACTACATCAAGGAAGCAGGATACGAGGAGACGACCGGCACCCAGGTACAGCCCGGCGGGTTCATGAGTGCCGCAAACATGAGCTTGAACGTGCAGGCGTTGCAGCAGATTGGCGGGGCGCTGCAGCAGCTCGGCGCGGATGGGACGGTGAATGAGGCCGGGACGAAGCTGGTCCTGGCGACGCTGCAACAGCGTTTGGGTAGCGACTTCACGCAGACCACGGTTAGCGACCATCTGCATACCGACTTTGTGAAGGAAGGGGGAAGCTTCTCTTCGAATCAGCTCGCGATGATGGTGGTATCGACCGCGATGCAGATGATGGGTGTTCCGCTGTGGGCGTTGATGATGATGACCACGGCGGTGAGCGAGGCCGGTAGCGATCGAGGGATTCGGCTCGGCGACGTGTTGGAGGCGGGGGCGGTAGCGTACGCGACGGCGGAAGTGGTTCCGGCGGCCAACTTCAGTGGCATGGGTTCGAACCTGATCGGCGCGAACGTGGGGGCGACGCTGCAGAACATCGGCGCGGCTGCGGTTCAAGTTGGCGAGCATAGCGCGGTGACCGCGGGGATCCAGACGGCACTCGGGGGAGGCAGCTTCGCTTCGGCATTTGAAGCGAATGCGATCATGGATATCGCGGCGATCGGAGCGGGTGCGATTGGTGCGAACGTGCCGGGGGGCTCGTTTGAGAGCATTGGACTTCATGCTCTGTTGGGCTGCGCGAGTTCGGCGGCGTTGGGAACGGGGTGTGCGGGTGGGGCAATTGGGGGAGCGGCTAGCGCGGCGTTTTCACCGGACTTTATCAAGGCGATCGACCCGACAGGGGCGAATCTAAGCTCGGGCCAGCAGGCTGCGTTGGCGGGCTTTGCATCGTTGCTGGGTGGAGGCCTGGCTGGATTGGCCGGTGCGAATGCGAAGGGAGGGGCGACGGCGGCACAGAACGAGGCGCTGAACAATTCCGGGGCACCAGGCGACGTGAAGAACAGCGCCGAAAACGGTGGGCTGCTGTCGAAGGCCGGGGCGTTCGCGAGCGCAGTCGGCGACTGGTTCAAGGACACCTACGGCGACCCCGTTGGGTCTATCGAGAATTGGGTCGGCCAGTTCGGCGGCCTAGCGCAATCAGGTGTGCAGCAGAAGATGTCGCAGTCTCCCTCCGACCTTGCTGCCCAAGGTGTTGCGAACGGGGTGACTGCGGTGTCGGGTGCTGGGGGAGGCTCGCCGACGGCTGGTCCGGATCTGGCGCCTGTGGGACCGGGGATCGGAACGGGGCAGGCGGCATCGCCATTAACTGGTGGCACGTCGCCGATTGCGCCTGCCGGTACGCCGATTCAGTCGAGTGGCAACGACAGTAGCAGTTCAGTCACTGAGCAAGGCGTCACGAATGGTGCCGGAGATAGTTCGCCAACCTTGCCAGGGATGAATCGGCCGGTGCGCGCACCGAACCCGGACTATCCGCCGAACTCGACAGTTGTGAATGCTATGAGCAGTTCACAGATGCAAACGATGGTCGCCGATACGCGGTGCGGGGATTGCTCTGATATTGCGAGCTACCTATACCGTGCGGCGGGTGGCCAAGGCCAGGTTATCGAGGTTGCGCCGGCTACGCCGAACAATCTGAACGTTTATGAAAATGGGGCGTTGGAAACTGGACAGTCCTATCACCAGGTCTACACTGACGGTCAGTATGTCTATGATCCGCGGGTGTCTTCGACACCCATACCGAAGGGCGATTGGCTTCAGTCAATCACAAATACGAACCCCGGCGGAATCTCTATCTCGGTGGTAAAGGGGGTGAAATGATTGAGTCGAAGATGGCTGAGGGGGACGAGCTACTCTTGGTGATCGTGGAGTATGCAGACTTGGAGTGGAGAAAATGCCGTCATCGAACGGTACACATCGTCATGAAAAACGGGGAGGTGCTTCATGAAGACCATTCAGGGCTGCCACCGTTCACGACAGTGAGGTTTCGGTCAGACAATCGAGAGACAGTGTCTAGGCTCAAGGCTGCGGTCGAAGGCTACAAAGGAAGCGTGCGATGGCATATGTTCGGGCACGAAAGGATTGCCTTGCCCGGTACGAATTGGGTGATCACACCGAAATTTGTTGATGAATTGAAGACGGAGGCCGAGGCGCATGGTGCTCGCGATGTCGCGCGCTATATCGAAGAGAGACATCCGGAGCTATCAAAAAAGGCGTACGTCGATCTGCTTGGATTGGCGAAACATGTTCGCTCCGAGCTTTTAGAGCAGGGCTAACTGCCTGCATCCTTAGACTGGCAGAGAATCCGGTGTTGGCCGGGTTCTCCGCCTGCAAGTTCACTCAGGCATGCGTGATGACGAGCTTGCCGAGTTGGACTTCGATCTTGAGTCGTTGGCGAGGCATGAAGCCGGCTTCTTCAAGCCAGCGGCCTGAGACCTTGAACCAGGGGAAGAGCGGCGGGTCGGTACGGTAGCTGCGGTTGGGCTTCCATTGGCGATAGCGCCACGACTGCTGAATGGTGACATGTCGCTCTGGATGAGCGGGACGTGCGTTAAGATTGGCGTCAGCCATATCGACTCCTCGTACGAGTTGATGGTGGTCAGCGGGTCGTCTGGGTTGCAGCCCATGCGGCCCGCGCTGCGTTTACGGCGATGGAAGGGGTAGCCGTTCTCCTGTTATCGGTGATGTTAAGTCTTTGATTGTATTAAAAATCAGTAGTCCTAACCATTAGTCGAACGGCCTAGGACGCTGGGTAAAGCAGTGCGGGCCATGCGGCCCGATACCTTGACGAATGAAGAAGTGCCGGTCCGGAGCGGCCCGGAAATCCTGGCCGTGGGCCAGGATTGGGAACGAAGGGGTTGTGCGGGCCAGTGGGCCCGATGATGTGAGGAAGAGGGTTCGTGCGGCCCGCTGGGCCGAGGGTAACGAAGGGCCGGGGGTAAATCGTCTGCTGCCCGCCATCCCTTCGGGCTGTCGGTCATCAGCCGATTGAACATAACGCGGCCATTATCAACAGCCGGTGCCCGGCCGTTGATAACGCCGCGTTATGTCTTGCGCCCCCGGCTCTGAGGCATGGGGCTGGCGCGCGAAGAACAAAGCTAGGGGCCTCGATGCGGCCGAATAACGAGATGCGCCCCGCCCGCCCTACCGTCCGTCCCCAAGGGGGTTCCCCACCTGCCGCCTGAGTCAGTAGGACTCACGCTGCTGTCCCGCCAAGTGTAGCGCCGTGGAAGAGCGCAATATCTCGCGGCACACGCTCAAGCACTGGGAGCTGTATCTGCGGTACTTCGTGAGCTGGTGCGATGAGCGAGGCTTGACGCGGCCGGCGGAGATTCTGCGGCCGATCCTGGAGCGCTATCAGCGGCACCTGTTCCTGAAGCGCAAGAAGAACGGCGCACCGCTGTCGGCGACGACGCCGGCCTCGCGCGTGACGCCGATTAGAAAGTGGTTCCGGTGGCTCACGCGCAACAACCGAGTCTTGTACAACCCGGCGGCCGACCTGGATCTGCCCAAGATAGAAGAGCGCCTACCGAAGCACGTGCAGACGATCGAGAAGGTCGAGCGGGTGTTGAACCTGCCCGACACGACGACGGCGCTAGGCGTGCGCGATCGAGCGATGCTGGAGACGCTGTACAGCACGGGGATCCGGCGCATGGAGATCATCGGACTGCAACAGCGCGACGTGGACTACGATCGCGGCACGCTGATGATCCGGCAGGGCAAGGGCAAGAAAGATCGGATGATTCCGATCGGCGATCGAGCGCTGGCGTGGGTGGCCCGATACCGCGACGAGGTGCGGCCGGAGTTGGCGATCGCGGGCGACGACGGCACGCTGCTCCTGACGGTAACGGGGCAGGCGTTCTCGGAAAACCGGATGACGCAGATGGTGCGCAATTGCGTGCGAGCGGCGGGACTGGGCAGCATCGGTAGTTGCCACCTTTGTCCCGGCATGCGATGGCCACGCAGACGCTGGAGAACGGGGCCGACGTTCGGTTCATCCAGGCGATGCTGGGGCATGCGGACATCAAGACGACGCAGGTCTAGACGCGGGTGAGCATCCGGGCGTTGAAGGGTACCCATCCGGCGCGGCTCGGGCGAACGTCCCAAAATCGTATCGATCTCGAAGACGGAGAGCCCACGGCGGTAGATTTACTGGCTGCACTCGATGAGGAGGCAGCTAGCGAGGGCAGTAATGATCTATAGCACGGAGTGCTATAATGTTCGACAGGAAAAAGGAGCGGTATGCGGGTCTTCAAGACCAGGTGGTTTGCACGCTGGGCCGAGAAGGAAGGCGTGACGGATGCGGCGCTGCTGGACGCGGTGGACGAGATGAACCGGGGGTTGATCGATGCGAGCCTAGGCGGTCAAGTGTTCAAGAAGCGGGTCGGCATCGACGGACGAGGTAAGAGTGGCGGATTGCGCACGCTGCTAGCGTTCCGGGTGGGCGATCGAGCCTTCTTCGTGTTTGGCTTCGCGAAGAACGTGCGGGCCAATGTGAGCGAAAAGGAACTGCGAGCGTTGAAGTTGATGGCATCGGAGTTGTTGGGTTCCGACGCTCGGGCGTTGCTCAAGGACCTGCGAGCAGGCGAGTTATATGAGGTAGAGAGCGATGAGTGACAAACTGCTGAAGGTGATGCACGAAACGGCGCAAGGGTTGCATCGAGCTGGGACGATGGATGCAATGACGCTGCGTGAGTTCGATGCGCTATGTTTGCCGCCGATCAAGGAGTACAGCGCCGCGCAGATCAGGCGCTTGCGTCAGCGCACAAGGGCGAGTCAGGCGGTGTTCGCTGCATGCCTGAACACGAGCGCCTCGACGGTGCAGAAGTGGGAGCAGGGGCAAAAGCGGCCGAACGGCCCTTCGCTCAAGCTGCTCGATCTGGTTGACCGCAAGGGGCTGGAAGCCCTGTTATAACGTTGCGCATGGGCTGTCGCGGGCGGATTCAGTCCGCGGCGAGCCGGTTTCCTTCTTAGCCGCCCTTCGGCGGTTCTCTCTCCCTTCCCGTTCTACCCTGTGCGGCCGATAAAATCGGCGTGGGGCGCTTACGCGCCCTCGTTCTTTAACTACCTTCGCCGATTAGCTGGAGAACGGGACGGACGTTCGGTTCATCCAGGCAATGCTCGGCCACGTGGATATCAAGACGACGCAGGTCTAGACGCGGGTGAGCATCCGGGCGTTGAAGGGTACCCATTCGGCTACGCATCCGGCGCGGCTGAGGCCGGAGGATCAGCCGCCGGCGACGGTAGCTGACTTGTTTGCCACGCTCGACGATGAGGCGGGCGCGGAATAATGAGAGCAAGTATAATGCACTATACTTGTATAGCAAATTTGCCGGAGGCTGCCATGCTAGCCATTCGTTTATCTGAGGAAATGGAATCTCGGCTGGAGGCGCTGGCCAAGCGCACTGGGCGCACCAAGACGTTCTATGCGCGCGAGGCTATCGAGCAGCACCTAGAGGACTTGGAAGACCTGTACCTAGCCGAGCGTGTGTCGAAGCGTATCCGTGCGGGTAAGGAACAGACTTCCTCACTAGAGGAAGTGGAGGCGCGGCTTGGCTTGGCGGATTGAGATCTCGAAGACCGCAGAAAAACAGCTAGAGAAAATGGATCGCGAGGTTGCCCGGCGCATCGCGACATTCCTTCGGCGCCTGAAGACGCTGGACGATCCGCGCGCAACTGGCGCGGCTCTCAAAGGCAGTGAACTAGGCGAATTCTGGAAGTATCGAGTCGGCGATTGGCGGCTGATCTGTGAGATTCACGACAAACGCATCACGATCGAGGTTCTGCGATTGGGCAATCGGCGCGAAGTGTATCTCTGACGAGCTCGTTGCACGCGGACGAGCCTTTTTCTTAGCCGCGCTTGTGCGGCACTCTCCATCCCTTCCAGCTAACCCCGACGGGCCGATACAATCGGCCCGTCGGCACTTACGCGCCCTCGTTCTTTAACTACCTTCGCCGACTAGCTGGAGAACGGGACGGACGTTCGGTTCATCCAGGCAATGCTCGGCCACGTGGATATCAAGACGACGCAGGTGTACACGCGGGTGAGCATCCGGGCGCTGAAGGGTACCCATTCGGCTACGCATTCAGCGCGGCTCACGCGTGCGACACTGAGGCCGGAGGATGAAGCGCCGGCGACGGTGGCCGACTAAGTGGAAGCACTGGACGCCGAGGCGCAAGCCGAGGGCGAAACCGGAGGAATGGATGAACTTACGGGAGTGGTTAAAATGGCGCCATGCGTGACTGAGCTTAGGGGCCGAAAAATGGGAACGAGCTACGAGAAGGACGTGGTGGCATGGGCCAACGAACAGGCTGCGTTGTTGCGCGCGGGCAAGTTCTCGGCGCTGGACATCGAGCACATCGCAGAGGAAATCGAGGACGTGGGTAAGAGCGAACAACGCGAATTGGCGAGCCGTATGGCGCTGCTGCTGGCTCACCTGCTCAAGTGGCAATATCAGTCGGAGCGTCGCGGCTCGAGCTGGCAGCGTACGATCAAGGAACAGCGACGAGCCTTGGTGGAGCACCTCGAGGAGGCGCCGAGCCTGAAGCGCTCGTTGACCGATGTGCATTGGATTCGTAAGACCTGGGCCGATGCCGTGTCCAAGGCGGTCGAAGAAACGGACCTCGCCTTGTTCCCCGAAGCCTGTCCGTGGACGATGGAGCAGGCGATGAATCCTGAGTTCCTGCCGGAGTAAAGCCCTAGCCAATCGTGTTGCTCTGAATATGCGCGCCAGCCTTCGGGCTGGCTTTTTTACGGCTGTTGCTGGCGTGGTGCGCGCTGGCTTCCTTTTTAGCCGCCCTTGGGCGGTTCTCCCCCCTTCCCCTTCCCCTTCCCCTTCCCCTTCCTTCTATCTCCGTACGACCGATACAATCGGCGCGCGGCGCTTGCGCGCCATCGGCAGCACCGGGTAAGAATCGAACGGCGATAAGGCGAAGATGCCGATGCATCAAGCCCCGGTCGAATCGTTGTCAGCATTGTTCGCCCGCACTTCAAGACATTCGATTCAACCGATGCAGGCGACAGCGATGAATGCCAATAAATCAATTGACAGTGAGAAAAAATATATTTTTCTTAGCCTTATGAAAAAAACGAAAGCATCAGTGCTTGGACACAAAAAGCACGATGAAAAAGAACGTCACTGGTAGGTGACGAGGCAATACGTGTATTCAGTAACAACATAAAGTCGGACGACATAAAGCGACTACTAAAGAAGCGCGATCGGTCGCGAGCTGTCCGTCAGCTACCGAAAGCGCGCTACGTGCCTTCTACGAATGTCGACTCGGTGCCGACCGGGGATCGTCGGCGGAAATCATGCTGCCGCCCGGTCCTCACAGTTCTCCGTCACATCATTTTTTCCGACGAAGCTTTATGCGTCTCACATAGTCGGCAGCGATAAGTAACATATGCCTATTTCCGGGCAGATATCTGAATTGAATCGAAATAATCCGCACCGCACCTTGTAGTCAGGTTACTTATGCGCTATTACTAGTTCCGAAGTTTGGCTACATCCCCGCGGCAAGCGATTTCGATCAAAAGTCGTCATCGGCTCGAATTACTGCCGCGCCGCATGACTCAGTTTCATCCGTAAGACGCTTTGTGCCGGGACCTCAGTCCCGCGCGTTTGCTCGCCCATGCGCGGCGCATTGCGCCCGTTGCGAAGCGGTGCATCACCAAGCCATCAATCACGGAGACAAGCCCATGCAGGCAAAACGTTTATCCCTCGGCATCGCTTCCGCAGCACTGTGTCTCTTCGCGCAGTCCGCGGCGCACGCCGTCGAGCCCGTCACGGATAGCGCATTCATGGACGACATGGCGCATCGCCGCGCCGATATGCTCGTGCGGCAGTTGACGCTCGACGAGAAGTTGCAGTTGATCCACTCGAAATACCAGATGAGCGATGTACCGGGCGGCGGCGCGGGCTACATCCAAGGCGTGCCGCGGCTTAATATTCCCGATATCAACATGGTCGACTCGGCCACGGGCTCGGGCAGCACGGTGCAGCCGAGCACGACGTTTCCCGCGACGATCGCGCTCGCGGCCAGCTGGGATCGGTTCCTGGCTTATCGCTTCGGCGCCACCATCGCCGATCAGCTACGCGAGCAGGGCTTCTCGATGGGGCTAGGCGGGGGCACGAACCTCGCGCGCGATCCGCGCGGCGGCCGTTTGTTCGAGTATCTCGGCGAAGACCCCGTGCTCGCGGGCGAGATGCTGGCGGCGCGCACGCGCGCGACCCAGGACCACCGCGTCATTGCCACGGTCAAGCACTACGTCGGCAACGAACAGGAAACGAACCGGTTCGGCGGCAACGACACGATCGATGAGCGCACGCTGCGCGAGCTCTATCTATTGCCGTTCGAGATTGCCGTGAAGCAGGGCAGGCCCGGCAGCGTGATGTGCAGCTACAACAAGATCAACGGCGATTACGCGTGCGAAAACGCGCACGTGCTCAACGATGTCTTGAAGGGCGATTGGCGCTTCCCGGGCCAGGTGCAGTCTGATTGGGGCGCGGCTCACAGCACGGCCAAGGCTATCAACGCCGGCCTGGATGAAGAAGAGGACGTCGGCCCGACCGTATTTCTGACCCCCGACCTCGTCAAGCAGGCGCTGACCAGCAATCAGATCACGCAAGCGCGTCTGGACGACATGGTGCGACGCAAGCTCTATGTGATGATTCGCACCGGTGTGATGGACGACCCGGCAAAAGGCGGGCAGCCCATCGACTTCGATGCCGCGCGGCGTTTCGCGCAGCATGCGGAAGAGCAATCGATCGTGCTCCTGAAGAATCAAGATCGTCAATTGCCGCTCGATGCGGCTAGCGTGAAGAAGATCGCCGTCATCGGCGGACACGCCGACGTCGGTGTCATCACCGGGGGCGGTTCGGGTGATACGCGCGATCCGGTGACGGGCGCATTCCCCGGCTGCGGCGGGCTCACCTTCCCAACGTCGACGGGTTGCAGTTGGTGGCCGAATCCATGGATCAAAGTGCCCACGCCCCTCACGGCGGCCATCAAGAATTTCGCTCCGAATGCGACAGTTACGTTCGCCGGCAGTGAGGACATGCAATCGCCGTTCAGGGCGTACACGCAGCAGGAAATCGATGCGGCCGTGAGCTTGGCGCGCCAATCCGACGTCGCGATCGTGGTTGTCACGCAACCGTCGGGCGAGGACTTCGGCGAGCTGTACAGCCTTGCACTGTCCAATCCGTCCAATCAGGACGCCCTTGTCCAGGCCGTGGCGCAGGTCAACCCTCACGTGATCGTCGTGCTCGAAAACGGAAACCCGGTACTGATGCCTTGGAAGGATCAAGTGTCTTCCATCGTCGAAGCCTGGTACCCGGGGGAAGGAGGCGGCAATGCGATCGCCAACGTGCTGTTCGGCAAGGTCAATCCTTCGGGCAAGCTGCCGGTCACGTTCCCCTTGCGCGATGCGGATACGCCTACTTGGAACAACGGCACGCCTGCGCAAAACCCCGTCTACTCCGAAGGCCTGAAGATGGGCTATCGCTGGTACGACGCGCAAAACATCCAGCCTATGTTCCCGTTCGGGCATGGTCTGTCATACACGCACTTCGCCTATTCGAATCTGCGCGTCGCCCCCAACTTCGACGGCTCGACGACGGTGTCGTTCTCGCTGCGCAACGACGGGCCCGTGGCCGGTGCCGAAGTCCCGCAGGTCTATTTGGCCGGTTTGAACGATCCGGTCGAGCCGCCGAAGCGCCTGGTTGGATGGGAGAAGGTTAGCTTGAACTCGGGTGAGATGCGCCGCGTGCGCGTGACGGTGCCGGCACAAATGCGGCGTATCTGGGATACGAGCAAAAACGGTTGGAAGATCGCCAATGGCGGGCGGTTCTACGTGGGCGCTTCGTCGCGTGACATCCGTCTCGAGCAATAGCAATAGCAACAGCAGCAGCTAGCGCTCTCAATCGGAGGAAAAGTTAGGACCTCTAAGCAACGCCTGCGCTAGCCGCCGCCTGCGACGGCCGATCGAGCGCTCTTCGGTCGGCCGCTTCTACACCGACCGCCCCGGGCCGCGCGTCTTGCGTCACGCGCGCGTGCCCGGGTTCGCGGTTGCGCTGCATCTGTGCAAAAACGTTCTTGCGGTGCATCTCTTCCGTTCCCCCCGCGCTGATCATCGCGAGGGCATCGGCGACGAAGGTCGATAGCGCGCCGCTTCGGTACCCGTCGCTTCCGTGAATCGCGAGCAGATCGAGCGCCGATTGAGTCAGGTCTTGCGCGGCGACGATCTTGGCGATGGAGCAACTCTCCACGGCTTGCGTTCGATCCTTTACCAGTTCATCGAGCGAGGCCAATGCCATCCAACGCGAACGCTGCGCGCGCATTCGCACGTCGACGAGCCTGCGCTGCACATGCTGATGGGTGTCGATGGCCACGCCGAGTATGCGGCGTGCAGCCGCGTGGCGTAGTGCGTCTGCGAGGAACGGTTCGACCACATTCGCGCACATCAACGCAAAATACGCGCGATTCATGGACGCGATGCGCATGAGCGCATGCAGGCCGTCTCGCGGCGAGCCGAGCAGATGCGCGGCGTCGACGCGCACGGCGTCGAAGTGCAGTTCTCCGATCGGCAGATCGCGCACGCCGAGCGTGACACGCGGCGGGCTGCGCGTCACTCCCGCCATGGCGCCGTCGATCAGCACCATGGCCGTTTGCACCTTGGCGTCGGCCTCGTATCGCGCCGCCACGAGCATGAGCGATGCGTGCGGGGCCAGGCTGATGTTGTACTTCTGACCGTCGAGCCGCAAGCCGTGGCCGTCGTCGCTCAAGCGCGTTTGCAGCGCGCGAATCTCGCTGCCCGTGCCGCTTTCGGAAATCGCAGTTGCGCCCGGCTCGCCGCCGACGAGGCGCGGCAGCAACGCGGCCTGTTGTTCCGCCGTGCCCAATGACTGTATGGCGTCGATCAGCGTTGCCTGATTCGCCACTGCCATCGCGAATCCGATCGAGCGCATCGCGCCGGTCAGGCCTTCGAATGCCGCGATGAATTCGAAAGGGTCGCGCGTGAGCAGCGGCAAACGCCATATTCCTGCCTCCGTGACGGCATGCCATGCGTGCCAGTCGAAGCCGTCGCTATCGCCGTTGCCGGCGCGCGCATGGCGCAGACCGAGATCGCGATAGCATCGGCTTTGCCGCAATTGACGCTCGGTGTAGGCGAAGTCCATCGCATTGCCGCGCAACGCGGTCCGCAAGTTCGAATGCGCGAACTATAGGTGTGACGATAGCGAGGCGAAACTGACAGGAATGTCAGCGATGTCGCTCGCTGCGCTGGGATCGAACGATGACCGCGCCGGCACGGGGGCGCCACGCTGCACAGATAGGAGGACGCGCTATCGGCCGCATAGAAATTGTCAATTGGGGAACGGTTTGGGTTCATCCTAGATTCAATAGGCGACGCATTGCGTCTCGCCCGGCGCTGCGCGCGCTCCCCACCTACCGCACAAGAGGATCGGCCGCGACAGCCGACCCGCGGGTCCTGTCCATGAAGGAGGCTCACAATGGCTCAGTTGAAAGGCTCCAAGACGGAAGACAATCTCAAGGCTGCGTTTGCAGGCGAATCGCAAGCGAATCGCCGCTACCTCTATTTCGCGGCGAAAGCCGATGTCGAAGGTCAAAACGACGTTGCTGCGCTGTTTCGCTCGACGGCCGAAGGCGAGACGGGCCACGCCCACGGTCACCTCGAATATCTGGAAGCGGTAGGCGATCCGGCAACGGGACTGCCGTTCGGCACCTCCCGGCAGAACCTGCAAGCGGCTATCGCCGGAGAAACGCACGAGTACACCGACATGTATCCGGGCATGGCGAAAACGGCGCGCGAGGAAGGCTTCGACGAAATTGCCAATTGGTTCGAGACGCTTGCCAAGGCCGAGCGCAGCCACGCCAACCGCTACACGAAAGCGCTCGAGGCCTTGTCCGATTGATCGCGGGTTGCACGGTCGTCCAGCGTTCGCCACCGTGAGGCCTGCGTCGCGGGGATAAGGCGCGCGCGTTCGGACCGGCCGGTGTCGAGCGCTGCTTGCGGCAGCCATAGGACAGTCACGGAGCGCATCCATGCCCCACAAAGAAGGCAGTCTCGAGGCGCCTACGCGCCATCCGCTCGATTGGCGCTCCCCGGACTTCTACGATCAAGCCGCAATCGATACGGAGCTCGCTCGCGTCTTCGATATCTGCGCGGGATGCCGGCGCTGCGTGTCGCTATGCGGCGCATTTCCTTCGCTGTTCGACCTTGTCGATGAAACGGACAGCGGCGAGGCCCATGATGTCGAGCGCAGCGCGTTCCCGAAGGTGGTCGATCAGTGCTACCTCTGCGATCTTTGTTATATGACGAAGTGCCCGTATGTGCCGCCGCACCCCTGGGACGTGGATTTTCCGCATCTCATGCTGCGTGCGAAGGCGGCACGTTATCGACGCGGCGAAGTCGCACTGCGCGACAAACTGATTTCCAACACCGATGCACTGGGGCATTTGGCGGGCATTCCGGTCGTCACGCAAACCGTGAATGCGGTCAATAACACCAAGCCCGCGCGCGCGGCAATGGAGCGCGCGCTAGGCGTCGATCGCAACGCCTGGCTGCCCGGTTTCGCGGAACGAAAGTTTCGCCCGCATGCGAAGCCATCGCCCGAATACGCGGTGCGCGACGGCGAGCGTACGCCGGGGAAGGTGGCCGTCTACGCAACCTGCTACGTCAACTTTAACGAGCCGGGCATCGGCCACGACTTGCTTGCCGTGCTCGAACACAACGAGATTCCGTACGTGCTCGTCGATAAGGAGGCGTGCTGCGGCATGCCGTTGCTCGAACAAGGCAATCTCGAGGGCGTGGCGGCCAAAAAGGAAAAGAACATCCCCGTGCTTGCCCGTTATGCCGAGGACGGCTTCGCGCTACTGGCGGCGATCCCGAGCTGCGTGTTGATGTACAAGCAGGAACTGCCCTTGATGTTCCCGGGCGATGCGCCCGTGCGCGCGGTGGCCGAGGCGTTCTGGGACCCGTTCGAGTACTTCGTCGCGCGTCATAAGGACGGCCTGTTGAAGACTGACTTTGTGCATGCGTTGGGCGCCGTGTCGTATCACGTGCCCTGTCATGGCCGTGTACAGAACTTGGGCCGAAAAACCTACGACATGCTTTCATTGATACCGGGAACCGCGTTGAAGGTAGTCGAGCGCTGCTCGGGGCATGCGGGGACGTTCGGCGTGAAGAAGGCATTTCATGCGACCGCGATGCGTATCGGTCAGCCCGTCTTCAAGGCGATGTCCGAACCGGTGCCTGCCTATATTGCGTCGGACTGCCAACTCGCAGGCCATCACATCGCGCAAGGGATCGAAGAGCAGGGAGTAGAAAGCCCGACGCTCGCTCATCCATTGACGCTTCTACGCAAAGCATACGGAATCTAGGACGGCGGTTTACGCAGTTGCGAGGAAATGTAAATGACCATCTCACGCAATTCCCTATTGACGCTCGAAGCTTACGCAAAGATTCGCGATCGCGCGCGTGCGGAAGTTATCGAGCATAAGAAAAACAGGTACGTCCAACTCGGCAATCATCTGACTTTTTTGTTCGAGGATGAAACGACCATTCGCTATCAGATACAAGAAATGCTTCAGATAGAAAAAATTTTCGATGAAGAGGGAATTGCTGCCGAGTTGGCGGCGTATTTACCGCTCGTACCGGACGGTAACAATTTCAAAGCGACCATGCAAATCGAGTACGAGAACGAAGCCGAACGACGCGCGGCGCTGGCCCGCCTAATCGGCATAGAGCGTAGGGTCTATGTGCGTATTGGGAGCGAGGCGCCCGTCTACGCAATCGCGGACGAAGATCTGCCACGAGACAATAGTGAAAAAACTTCCGCTGTTCATTTTCTTCGTTTCGAATTGACCGATCGGTCAAAGCTTGCCGCTCAGGCCGGTGCGCCACTGGTGTTGGGCTGCGACCACCCTCATTACCCCATAACGGCATGCGAAATCAAGCCCGCCGTAGCGCGCTCGCTCGTGGCGGACCTGGATTGAAATGGGGTACGTTTGCATCACGCAAACGATTGCGTGTTCTATTTATTGCGCGAGATGACAGATTCGCTCGTCATTATGAGCGCTGAAATCGTTTTGGAATCACTTGGTTACATATCACCCGATTGCGGTCCGCAAAAAATATTCTAATATTGACACCTCTCGCAGGAATTCACATCGGGCACGATGCTTCGCTCGGGTGATTGGCTATGCGCGATATTTAGCGTGGCATGATTTTTGTTGCGCTGTCGCGATGGTATGCTTTCTGCGCTATTTTCCCATGCACGAGCGAGAACGCCTTTTGTGCGTCAACCGAGGGCAAAGTCGCACAGCCGGTGTGCGATTTTGATTCGCAGTAACACCAGAACAAAACAATGTGTGCAACCTGGCGGTCGCCGGGAGTAGGCCATTCTCGTCGACCAAGTGTCGCAGCCGGGCCAGGCTGCGTGGAGAAAAACATGTTCTTTGAGGAATTGACCGACGACGAGTGGGCTCGTCTAGCGCCGCTGGCGGCTGACGAGCCTATGCATCCGCATCGCCGCGGCCGGCCTCGCGCCGAACCGCGCGTCGTAGCAAACGCGGTGCTTTGGATATTGACGACGGGCGAGCGATGGTCCAAATTGCCCGCCCGCTATCCCTCCGGACCAACCTGCCGGCGCCGTTTCGACGACTGGCTCGCCGACGGCACCTTGTCCGAAATTATCAAGGTGCTATCGGAGTTCGGTCGCACGTTCGCCTATGTGCCGCAGCCCGAGGCCGCCCCACAGAGCCCGGCGCCCAAGGCTGCGCCCGTGCCGGCGCCCGAGTCGCCTCGCCTGCGCGGCGTATTCTGGACGAACCCGGAGTCGTGGCAGTCGACCAACGGCGAATTGGACGACCGCGAAACGAACGAGTACGGCGCCGCGATCAATGCCTGCTCAAACACGGTACGTGGCGAGGCTCCCGTAGCGTCGTCTCGGCGCGCACCAACGCCCGGCGTGCAATTGCGCGCGAGCGACGATCGTTCGCACGACACGCAGCTAGTCGATTCGATGATCGTGACCAAACGCTCCGAGGGATACCGTCATTTCATCATTCACGCATCGGCTCAACCCGTCGCGAAGCAGTTCCAACTGAGTTATCGGGCATCGACAGAAATCGTCAAGGACGGCCGGCGTGTGGAGCGCTCCGGCTTGATCGGCCCGCGGTTCACCGATCGCGACAGCGCCGAGCGCTACGCCCTGGACTGGGCACGCGATTGGATCGATCGACACGTCGCTGCCGCGCAGCCGCGCCTCGAAGTCGTTGCGGATGCCGGCGCTACGCCGCAGCCCGATGCGAAACCGACGGTGGAAGCGGAGGCTGGCGCACCGAGGGCCGCGGCCAGCCCGCAAAGCGCTCCCCCGACGATCGAGCCGAGCTTGATCCGCAGCAACCGCACGCCGGAATGGCTGCTTCACACGCACGCGGACGGCCGCGGCGATGCGAAGCCTCCAGAGGTGCTGTACCACGCCTGAGCGGAGCCCGCCACGCGGCTCCTGCCCCTGGTGCTTGATGTAACGGCCTCGTGGTTCGGCCGTGCGCGCCAAATGCGAGCGCGCACGGCCCTCGGCTTGCTCCCCGCCGCAACCGGTCATAGTCCTGCACCGAAAGCGCCTGGCGCCCGTCCGACTATTGCGCAAGCGCCGCGCCCCTGCGTGCCGGTTCGATCGGGGTGGGTGCCGGTACACGATTGCGCTGGCATGGCGTGGGCATGCAGCGCATTCAAATTCAACGCATTCAACGTCGAGCAGACAACCAGACATCGCAGAATTCAAATCATCACCGGGCGTTGACACCTTCAAAGTGTGACAGGAAGTAAATCGACAAAAAAACCGTAACCGACTTCTGTTGGTGCATGCGGCCGGTTACTTGCGTCTGCCACAAAAAAATCCGAAAGATTATCGGCTCGCGCGAACTGCGAAATTTTCGCGATATTTTTCTGATCTTGCTGTCAGCTTTTTGTTAGTGCCTGATAACCGCTCTGCCGGTGGGCTTGCGCGCCAGCAAGCGCGCCCACCTGATCCACTGCACCCCGTTTCTCGTTGTTTCTTGAAGGGCCACCACCATGAATGTGACCATCATCGGCTGCGGCTACGTCGGCCTCGTGACGGCGGCTTGCCTCGCGGACGTCGGCAACGATGTCTGTTGCTTCGACGTCGATCGGGGCAAGATCGATCTGCTCGAGTCGGGGGGCATTCCGATTCACGAACCCGGCTTGCACGAAATCGTCGCACGCAACAAAACAGCAGGGCGGCTGTCGTTCACTACCGATCCGCATCGCGCGATGACGCAGCGCGAAGCGATTTTCATCGCTGTCGGCACGCCGAGCGGCGAAGACGGCTCGGCCGATCTACAATACGTGCTCGCCGCGGCGAGCGAGATTGGGCGCTACATCGAAGGCTTCACGGTCGTCGTCGACAAATCGACGGTGCCGGTGGGCACCGCGCGGCGGGTGCGCGACGCCATTGCCGAGCAATTGGCGCAGCGCGAGCTCGACTGCATGTTCTCCGTCGTTTCGAACCCGGAATTCCTGAAGGAAGGAGCGGCCATCGAAGACTTCACGCGGCCGGAGCGGATCGTCGTGGGATGCGATGAAGACGTTCCCGGAGAGCGCGCGAGAGAGACGATGAAGCGCCTCTATGCGCCGTTCAACCGCAATCGCGAACGCATGCTGTTCATGGACGTGCGCTCGGCCGAGTTCACGAAGTACGCCGCCAACGCCATGCTGGCCACGCGCATCTCGTTCATGAACGAGCTTGCGAATTTGGCCGAGCGCGTGGGCGCCGACATCGAGTCCGTGCGTCGCGGCATCGGCTCCGATCCGCGCATCGGCTATCACTTCCTCTATGCGGGCTGCGGTTACGGCGGGTCGTGTTTTCCGAAGGACGTGCGCGCGCTGATGCAGACGGCGCAAGACTACGGACATTCGCTGCGCATTCTCGACGCCGTCTCGTCCGTGAACGCCGCGCAAAAGCAAGTGCTCGTCAACAAAATCGTGGCGCGCTTCGGCGAAGACCTGAGCGACTGCGTATTCGGCGTGTGGGGCCTCGCTTTCAAGCCGGGCACCGACGATATGCGCGAAGCGCCGAGCCGTGTCGTGATCGCTGCGTTGCTCGAGCGCGGCGCGCGCGTCGTTGCGTTCGATCCCGTTTCGATGAAAGAAGCGAAGCGCGCGTTTGCCGCCGATCTGCGAAGCGAACCCGCCGTCCTCGCCCGGCTGACGTTCGTCGAAGATCAAATGGACGTGGCGGCCGCTGCCGATGCGCTCGTCGTGCTAACCGAGTGGAAGGCGTTCAAGAGCCCGGACTTCGACAGCCTCAAGGCGCGCCTCAAGCAGCCTATCGTGTTCGACGGGCGCAATCTGTACGAGCCGAGCGCGATGGAGGAAATCGGCATCGAGTATTACTCGATCGGCCGGCCGCGTGGCGGCGCGCCATTGCACGAGGAAGCAGTTCAGGCTCGCGGGGCTGCCGTCGCCGCGTTCGGACGGTGAGCGTTTCCGGGAAACGCTGATCTGATTGCCGGCGCTTTAGTGTCGGCGCGAAACCGTGCGGCGGCACGGTTTCGAGCGCGCGGGTGGACGAGCGTGTATCATCGCCCCCGCGCCGCTCAAATCCCGAATTCCCCCCCGAACACGATGTCTGTCGCCGAACTCAAGCGCCGCCGCACGTTTGCGGTCATTTCCCACCCCGATGCGGGTAAAACCACGCTTACCGAAAAGCTGCTGCTGTTTTCGGGCGCGATCCAGATCGCGGGCACCGTTAAGGGTCGGAAGAGCAATCGCTATGCGACCTCCGATTGGATGGAGATCGAAAAGCAGCGTGGCATCTCGGTGGCCAGTTCGGTCATGCAGTTCGAATACGGCGACGCCGTCATCAATCTGCTCGATACGCCGGGCCACGAAGATTTCTCTGAAGATACGTATCGCGTTCTGACGGCCGTCGACGCCGCGGTCATGGTGATCGACGGCGCCAACGGCGTCGAGGCGCAAACGCTGAAGCTGCTCGAGGTCTGCCGCAGCCGCCGCACGCCCATCGTCACGTTCATCAACAAGCTCGATCGCGAAGTGCGCGCGCCGCTCGATCTGCTCGACGAAATCGAGCAGCATCTTGGCGTGTCCGCCGTGCCGTTCACCTGGCCCATCGGCATGGGCAAGGAATTTCAAGGCGTGTATGACATTACGCGCGACCAGGTGCGGGTTTTCCGCGCGGGACAAGATACGGCCGGGGGCGCCGTCGAGACGTTGTCGAGCCCGAACGATGAAGAAGGGGAGCGGCGTTTCGGTTTTGCCTGGAAGAAGGCAAAGGAAGAAATCGACCTCATTTGCGCGGCGACGCCCTCGTTCGATCGCGAAGCGTTCTTGGCGGGCCAGCAATCGCCCGTGCTGTTCGGCTCGGCGATCAACAACTTCGGCGTCAAGGAAATTCTCGACGCGCTGGTCGAACTGGCGCCGCCGCCGTCGATGCGCATGGCCGTGCAGCGTCCCGTGCAGCCCGACGAGGCGAAGTTCACCGGCGTCGTATTCAAGGTGCAAGCCAATATGGATCTTGCGCACCGCGATCGCGTCGCGTTCATTCGGGTGTGCTCGGGCCGTTTCGAGCGCGGCATGGCGCTCAAGGTGACGCGCTCGGGCAAGACGTTCCGCGCCAACAACGTGGTGACGTTTCTTTCGCAGCGGCGCGAAACGGTGAGCGAGGCCTATCCCGGCGACATCATCGGCATCCCGAACCATGGCACGCTGAGCTTGGGCGACACGCTCACCGAAGGCGAAATGCTGCAATTCGTCGGCCTGCCGTTTTTCGCGCCGGAGATTTTCCAAACGGTCGAAGTCGTCGATCCCATGCGCGCGAAACAGTTGGGTGAGGCGCTCAAGCAACTCGGTGAAGAAGGCGCGATCCAGGTGTTTCGTCCGGCACATGGCGGCTCGATGATTCTCGGCGCCGTGGGGCAGTTGCAGTTCGAGGTCGTCTCGCACCGGCTATCGGCCGAATACAAGGTCGACGTGCGCATCATGCCGGCTCGTTATCGGATGTCGCGCTGGGTGACCTGCAGCGATCCCGCGGAGTTGCGGCGCTTCACCGATGCCTACGCGGCGCGCATGGCGTTGGACGCTGCTAACGCGCCCACGTACCTCGCTTCGCACATCTCCGAAATCGAAGTCGCGCAAAAAGCGTGGCCGAACATCGTCTTCAACGAGTTGCGCGAGCATTCGGGCGCACCTTTCAAGAAGAATATGTAAGCGGGTAGGGTGTGACGTTACAAAAACGTCTTCAGTGTGACAAGAAAGCTTTCAGTGTTCCAAAAAAGTCTTCAGTTCAGTGCGTCGATGCTCTGGGCTGAAGACTTCGACGCGCCAGCGAACGTAACGTCCACCGATGCGCCGGCTGATGCGCCACCTTTGGTTGGGACGGTAGCGAGTAGCCGATGGGGCGGATGCGCTTCGCCGCTGAGCTAGCTCCCATTGGCCGCGACAGACCCATCCTTTGCTCAAAGGAGGACCGTGCAGACACTTGAGGAACTGAACGAAGAGTTCTTTTGCAACGTCGACCAGATTGCTGCCGACCTTCTAACAGGATTCGGCCTCAAGCACAGCGGCGACGTCGATGGACTGCACGTTCCATTGCTCCGGTGGATGGATTTCCGACTGCGGACAATCGACCCCCGCCCGCGCCAGATTTACGCCTCTGACCGGTTTCCCAAGTTGCTTGATGAGCCCGTCGCCAGTGCGCTTCGGTCACTCGAACGCGCCATTCGGAACGGCGATGATATCAACCCGTTTCAAAGCAAGGGATTGCTTCGGTCAGATTCAAGCGGGAAAAAGCGAAGCGAAAGGACCGACCTGCTGTGGGCCGACTGGGGCATTCATCACCTGCACTTGGCAGAAGCTTCGACCGATGACTATTTCTCGGCTCGCGGGGATTTCCTGTTGTTTGCGATGTTTGGTGCAGATGCGGCGTTGCTCATCGACATTCTTCCGCACTCGGGGGACTCCTTACTTTTCGCTCGTGAGGACCTGATTCGAGTGGTCGCCAGAAACTGGCCTGCCGTCATCGAGCCATTCGAACTCAAAGGAATGCTCGCTCTTGAGCGCGAGGCCACCGACGGTGACCGGAAGGTGCTCCGAAAGTCGGGACTTGACGCGCCGTTAGTCATCGACGGGAAAGCTTACTTCTCGCCTGGGGGCGGCGTCACGAGCGCATCAACGCCAGGCACGGTCAATAATGCAATGTCGAAGTTGCGCCGAAATGTCCGTGCGCTGGCGCAGGAAGTGCTTGAGCCCGGCGGTCAGTTTCTGACGGCCGTGCCTGAAGAACGCCGTCAAGCGTGCTACTTCTCAATGCAACTTACGCCAAGAGGTGTTGCTGTGTACGAGCGGTCGACGGACCGCGCATGGGTGTTTCCTGACGCGAAATTCGACGGAACTGATACCTTCTTCGCCGAAATTTCCGACGCGTTGTCCCCTCTATGGGTGAGGCGAGCGATTCAGGACGCGATGGAAAGAGCTAAGAACGAGCCCAACGCGACTTGATGACCCCTGCGACGGACAGGTGGTGGTCGGGACCGATGCGCCATTTCGGTTGAGGAGTTCGACGACGCAGCTTGACATCACTGCAGTTCGGCACAGGGCCGCCGTAGACGCACCACATAGAACGGGAAAGCGAAGCTATTTGTTGACGGCTTTGACATCTCGAAGGTTGTCGAAATCGGTCATGAGTTTCCTGACATCGCGATGGCAGTCATCGAATCCGGGCAGCATTTCGACTTGGTTTCCGAGTCTTGCGTCCCAGGTCTGCCGCAAGCGAGCCTCCGCCGCCGCCAGCCCATCGGCAAGCACGTCGTTTGCGCGGCCTTCCCGGCTTCCCAGCTTCCGGTTCAGCCCATCTACCAGCTCTTCCGGATGTTCCACATGCCGCTGGTCGAGAATGAACCACAGGTCGTACAGGTCTCGTGGTTCGCGACGCGCCTTGTCGGTAACTGCCAGTGTTTTCTCCACGACAATTTCGTAAAACGAATAGACCAGAAGTTGCGGGCCATCCTGCGGCAGGTCGGAGAATTCTGAGTAGGTCTGCAAGACCGCGCGTCTCTCGAGAGGAAACACGATGGTTTCGTTGCGCGTCACGTCAACCTTCACCTTGTTTGGTCGAAAGGTCCCTGGTACTTGAAGTAAAAGGTGTCATTGCGTGCATGTCGCTTGACGTCGGTCTCGTCCAGCTCAAAGTGAATTCCGCTCTTCTGTTCGAGAGTTTGGAAGACCTCTTTGAAGTCAGAAAACAGTTCTTCCAATGAGACATCCCTGGTGAGCGAGAAATCGAGGTCTTCCGAAAAGCGATATTCCCCGAAATGGACGCGGCGCAACGCAGTGCCTCCCTTGAAG
This sequence comes from Paraburkholderia sp., assembly GCA_004322045.1. GTDB lineage: Bacteria > Pseudomonadota > Gammaproteobacteria > Burkholderiales > Burkholderiaceae > Trinickia. The sequence continues at coordinate 64,840 of SCRN01000026.1, read as the reverse complement.
GCCAAGGCTTCGGACAGTCGCGGGTGGGTGGCGAGTTCGGTCAGAAACCAAGCGAGGACGTAATCTCGTTCGATAACATCGTCGGGAACTCGTCGGGCGAGCTTCTTACCCACCTTTCCAACTGCTTCCTGGTAGAGCCGATTTGCGAGCTTGGAGATTTCACGTTGTTGAATCATGTCAATGGCTGACTGCGCTAATAAGTTCTTCGGCACTTACATTCAGCTTGAGGCCCCATTTTCCCGAGCTGCCCCCTTCCGACGGCAAGTCAGGGTCCAGCTTGACGTATCCAGTCGGTAGGGCGGCACGAATCTCATCCAATTGCTGGTGGCTGGCCAGTTCAAATAGTTCGAGTATAAAACCCAGGCGACGCATAATAGCCCACTTTTTCATCCGCCGGCCATAATCGGTTAACCGGGGAATATCCAGTTGGTTTCGAGCCATTACGAAAGCCTTTGCAACCTCAACCATTCCTCCGCAATAAGCCGGAAGCGTGAGCCCATCGATAAGCGTGCGCTCCACATCGCTTACCTGCACCCATTGCCCGCCCAGGTCAATTTTCTGCATGCCGAAGAAGCGGTCTGCGGAAGAATAGACATAATGCACGTTCGTCCCCCCGAGATTCATCTCGTGTCTACGGGTTAGGGAAGTAACGTATACGTCGAAGCTTGGCTGGGTGGCTAGCTGATGGATATCCATCGCCGAGCCATGGGATAGGTAGTAGCGTGCGCCGGCCATACTTTCGTGCACCAGTTGGTATCGGCTCGCCAGGTGAAATGTCTCCGACCCCAATTCAAATGGGACGAGATTGTACAGTCCGCGACGTATTGGCGTGACAAGACCGCGCTTTGCTGCATCATGCAGAAGTACGGCAGCCCTTTCGCGAGGGACGTCCATGATGGTGGCGGCTGTTTTCGTGTCGAAAACAGTCTGTCCTCGGTCATGAAGGCCAGCAAACAAGCGGGCAGTCCGTGGGCCGAGCGTCTTGATGTTTGTTTTTCGCATCAAAGGTTAGCTGACACAGAATCGTCGACGAACAAAGAATAGCATAGCTATGGTTTGTGTGTGAAAGTTTCTGTGTTGAGGAATCTTTGGCGAACAAAATGTAGTGTTTTTCCGCACCGCACCTTCCCTCTGCGGTTATTCGTGGATGTTCAGCTCTATTTTATGTTCGCTGTAAATTCGCCCAGGCATAAGCTTCTACGAACAGAATGTACGATTCCCCTTCCGGATGTCCCCCGTTTGCGGGCACTGTGCTCGTCTGGATGGCTCGTGGGCCTCGATAACGGGCCGTAATCTTGGTACTCACGACTCGCCTGGGTGCCCACTTCTGTAGGCACTTCTCTCCACGAACTGACGGCGGCAGGTGGTGCGGGCAGACGGCCGGTTACGGGCCGCCCGCAACTGAAAACTTTCTTGGTACGTTTTCCAGCGGCCTGGACGCTCGGACCCTGCGGTAACTGAAAGCTTCCCATGCGAGCAGCGAGGAGCGGCCCGTGAGCAATCAATCACTTATCGGCGGTCCACCGGAAGACTTTTTTATAACGTCACATAGGGGACGCTGAAAAAGCCTTCGGCGTCTTAAAAGTCTTCCGCGATACCGATACAAGAAGGTCTGCAGCCCTGGGTGGCCTGCGCCTTTGTAGATTCGACTGCCCCGCGCGAGGGGTATCGCCAAGTATCGGAGCAATCCGTCCCTAAAATGAATTTGGCTGCGGCGCCGTGGTTGCGGGCAGGCAGCGTCCGGAATCGGGGAACTGGACCGCGCCCCCCGCCCGAGCGGAGCCGACGAAGCACTAGCGCGCCTCGCCGGCATGCCGATAGCTCGAAGAGAATGGCGGCTCTCAAGCGTCGGAGGGTGGAACGATCGATGGAGGAAGATCGTCGTTAAGATGCAATTGCCTTTATGCGCATAAACTAAGTTTCATAAATTACCAAATGGTGCGCCGCATCAATGCCCGGGTGCGCTTCCGTTCTCGCTCACGGCGGCTTGGTCATGCGCCCAGGCTTGCGCCGAGCCGCCCATGGCCGCGTACCACTGCGCGGTGTCCACATAGCGTTGTCCCTTGGCTCTCGCATAACCCAGGCGCGCTTGCGCGTAGAGCCGTTGCGCCTGCAACACGTCCACCAGGCTCGCCGTCCCGACGCGGTAGCTTTCCTGCAATAGACTGAGCGAGCGCTGCGCTGCATCCAACGCCGCCCGTTGCGCGGCCAGCTCTTCAGCGTCGTGTTGCAGTGCGCGCAAGGTATCGGCTACTTGCCCGAAGGCTTGGAGTACCGTTTGCCTGTAGACGCCGAGTTGCGCCCTAAACGCATCGACAGCCGCCTGCTTCTGCGCGCGCAATGCGCCGCCGTGAAATAGCGGCGCAGTCAGTTGGGCGGCGACGGCCCATAAGCCGTTTGCCGCATCGAAGAGCGGGCCCATCGAGGAGGCGCTTTGCGTCCACGCGGCGCTGAGCGTGACATGAGGGTAGAGCTGCGCGGTCGCGACCCCGATCGCGGCGCTTGCCGCATGAAGTTGGGCCTCGGCAGCGCGCACATCGGGCCGCTGCGCTAGCCATGCCGACGGCAGCGTTACGGGGATGTCGGCCGGCAGCGTCAGCATGACGAAGTCGAACGACGGCGGCTGCCATTGCGCCGGGGTCGCGCCCACCAGGATCGCCAGCGCATGCTCGGCAGCGCTCAACTGCTGCGCGAGCGGCGGTGATAGGGCGAGATCGGCCGCGAGCTGGGCTTGCGCGGCGAGCAGGTCGGCCAACGCCGCTTTGCCCACCTCGCGCTCGATCGAGACCAGCTCGATGTTGCGGCGGTCGAGGGCGATGATATCGTCGACCGCGCGCAGCTGTTCGCGCGCACCGGCCGCGATCAACGCTTGCGTCACGGTGTTGCCGGTCAACGTCAAATAGGCCGCGGCGAGTTGGTCGCGCTGATACTCTGCTAGGGCCGTCTGCGCTTCGATTTCGCGGCGGGTGCCGCCGAAAAGATCGAGCGCATAGCTGACGGTCGGGCCGACGCTCAGCAGGTTGCTCGTGGTATTGCCTGCGCTGCCTGCGCGCAGGGAGCGCGCTCGGTCACGCTCGGCGCTCGCGTCCAGGTCGACCTGCGGATAGAGCCCCCCGCGCGCGACGCGGATGGCTTGCTGTGCTTGCGCAAGCGTCGCGCGCGCCGTGTCGAGCGTCGGGCTGTCGGCGATGGCGCGGGCCACCGTGTCGTCGAGCGGCGGCGATTCGAACGCCGTCCACCAGCGTTGATCGAGATTCGCGCCCCATTGCAGATGTTGAGCGGCGTCGGCTGCGCCGGCGCCCGGAAGCACGGCGGGCTCGGCAAGGTATCCGGCTACCGCCGGCGTCGCGGGCCGCGCGAAGTCCGGGCCGACGGCGCATCCTGCGAGCGCGGAGAGGGCCAGGGCCAGCACCAGGGCCTGCGCGATGGACGTTGTCTGGGTATAGCACGTCGTATTGGCTTCGGCGCGGCCGGTGACGGACACGGTGCGGTCATTCATAGCGAAGCGCCTCGATGGGATTGAGCCGCGAAGCCTTCCTGGCGGGGTAGTAGCCGAAGAAGACGCCGACGGCCGCGGAAAACACGAAGCCGCCGACGATGGCGGCGGGCGAGAGCAAGGTGGGCCAATGGGCGATGACGGTGACGAGTTCCGAGGCGGCGATGCCGAAGACGATGCCCCCGATGCCGCCGCTCACGCTCAAGAAGATCGCTTCGACGAGAAATTGGAGCAGCACGTGCAACCTGCGGGCGCCGACCGCCATGCGCAATCCGATTTCGCGAGTGCGCTCGGTGACCGAGACGAGCAGGATGTTCATGATGCCGATGCCCCCCACCAGCAGAGAGATCGACGCGATCGCGGCTAGCAATAGCGCCATGATGCGGCTGCTGCCCTCGGCCGTCTGCGCGATCTGGCTCAGGTTGCGCACGGCGAAGTCGTTATCGTCGGAAGGGCGCAGGCGGTGACGCCGGCGCAGCGTGTCGGTCACTTGTGCGATGGCCGTTTGCACGAGTTGCGGGTTCGCCGCTTCGACGTAGATCTGGTTGACGTAGCCGGTGAGGCGCGGCGGGGTGCCATAGGGGTTGGGAACCGGTGGGAAGTAGGGGTTCGCGCTCGACTGCGCCTGACTCGGCACGGCAACGCCCAGCACTTTGCGCTCGGCGCTGCTGAACGGGATGATGACGACGTCGTCCTGATCCTGCCCGAACGCCGTTTGTCCTTTGGGGGCGAGCAGCCCCACGACACGCAGCGCCGCGCCTTTGACGAGGATCATCGCGCCGATCGGATTTTCTCCCGTGGCGAATAGCTGCTGATAAACCGTTTGCCCTATGAGCGCGACCATGGCGGCATCGCGCTCGTCTTCTTCGTTCACGGCCCGGCCCGATGCGATATGCCAGCCCGTCGTATCGAGGTAGGCGGGCGCGATGCCTTGGATGCTCGTCGACCAATTGCGCCCGGCATATTCGATTTGGCCCAGTTGCCGGATCAAATAGCTGACCGTGCCGACAGCCGGATCTTCGCGCTTGAGCGCGCGTGCATCGTCGACGGTCAACGTCGACGCGCTGCCCGAGCCGGCGCGCACGCCCGTCGACGTCGTCGCGCCGGGGACGATGACGAGCAAGTTGGTGCCCAGGCTCTCGATCTGCTTGCGCACCGCCTCGTTTGCGCCTTGGCCGATCGCCACCATCGCGATGAGCGCGGCGACGCCGATGAAGACGCCGAGCACGGTCAGGGCAGAGCGCATCTTGTTGCGCCACAGCGCGAGCGCGGCAGCCGATAGCGTCATCTTCGCGAAGCCGGCGTGCGTGGCGGCAGCAGGCCGCAGCGGCGCGAGCACACCCTCGCCAGCGACGGGCGATGCAGGCGATGCGGACGCGGCTTCGGGCGGCTTCTCGCAGTTCGAGCACGGAGGCCCGTTCGGGCTGCTCGATGCAACAGGCCCAGATGCTGCGGTTACGTCGTTCTTTGCATTCGCTGCTGGCCCTCGGCGCTCGTCCGAAACGACGCGGCCGTCGCGCATCGTCACGACGCGATCCGTGTATTGCGCGATATCGGACTCATGCGTCACGACCACGATCGTGACGCCTTGCTCGCGATTGAGCGTGCGCAGCATCACCATGATTTCGTGCGAGGTCCGCGAATCGAGGTTGCCGGTCGGTTCGTCGGCGAGCACGATGCTCGGACGCCCGATCAACGCGCGTGCAATCGCCACACGCTGCTGTTGCCCGCCCGATAGCTGGCTCGGCCAGTTGCGCTCGCGCGCGCCGAGGCCGACGAAGCTCAGCGCCTCTCGTGCGCGCGCGAGCCGCTCGGCGTGGGTCGCGGGCCCGTCGGCGGAATAGAACAGCGGCAGGGCGACGTTTTCGAGCGCGCTGGTTCGCGCGAGCAGGTTGAAGCTTTGAAAGACGAAGCCGATGCGGCCGCTTCGAATGCGTGCCAGCTCCGGCTCGGTCAGGCTGGCCGTGTCCGCCCCTTCGAGAAGATAGCGCCCTGAGCTCGGCCGATCGAGACAGCCGAGCACGTTCATCAAGGTCGACTTGCCCGACCCTGAGGAACCCATGATGGCGATGAATTCGCCGCGTTCGATGGTAAGTCTCACATCGTCGAGCGCGTGCAACTCGGTGCCGCCCGCGGCGTAGATCTTGGTCGCGTGGGTGAGTTCGACAACGGTATCGCGCATCGCCGGCCTCGCTGCGTCACATCCGCAGGCGCGGCGCGGCGGCCGGGGCAGACCCGGTCGTCCCCGTCCCAGAGCGCTCGCTCGCTTTGCCGACGATCAAGGCGTCGCCCTCGTGCAGATCGCCGCTCGTTATTTCGGCGTACGAATCATCGTCGAGACCGGTCGTGACCTTGATTGCTACGGGCCGCCCATCGCGCAGCACCCACACATGCGGGCCGCCGAGCGTGCGTTCTTGCGTTGCCGCCTGCGATGGCGCAAAGCGCAGCGCTTGATCGGGCACGCGCAGCACCTGCCGGCGCGTTTCGATGACGATCCGCGCAGTTGCCGTCATACCGGGCTTCAGGCCCAGGTCGGGGTTCGCCGCGCCGATCACGACGTCGTAAGTGACGACGTTCTGCACGGTTTGCGGCGCTTGCCGCACTTGCATCACGCGGCCCGAGAACTGCCGCTTCGGAAACGCTTCGACCGTAAACGTCGCGGAGGCGCCTTCATGCAAGCCGCCGATGTCGCTTTCGCTGACGTTCGTGTCCACTTGCATCTGGGTCAAATCGGTGGCGATCAGAAACAGCGTCGGCGTCTGAAAGCTGGCCGCGACCGTCTGTCCGATCGTCACGTTGCGCGACACGACCGTGCCGTCCACGGGCGACACGATGTTCGTGTAATCGAGATTCACCTGAGCCGTTTGCAACGCGGCGCTGCGTTGCTCGATGGCCGCGGCGTCGACCGCCACTTGCGCGACCGCCTGGTCGTAGGCGCTGCGCGCATTGTCGGCCGCATCTTGCGAGACGATACCGTGCTCGAGCAACTGCGTCGCGCGCGCAAACGCGCGCTTTGCATACGCGAGCAGTGCGCGATCCTTGGCAAGCTGAGCGCGTGCGTTGTCGAGCTCGGCCCGAGCTTGGTCGACGAGGGTTTGATAGGGCCTGGGATCGATCTTGGCGCACAGCTGTCCTTTGCGCACTCGTGTGTTGAAGTCGCAATACTGCTGCTGAATGACGCCCGAGACATAGCTGCCGACGATGATCGTCAGCACCGGGTTCACGGTGCCCGTGGCGTTGACCGAATGCACGATGTCGCCGCGCGTGACCGGCAGCGTCAGGTAATGCGGTGCAGCGGGGCGCGTGTAAAACCACCATGCGGCAATTAGCGCTCCCACGACAGCCACGACGGCAGCGGCGGCGGCCACATAGGCAGAGGGCGCCGCCTTGACCGATTGCAGCTTCGTCACGCGTGTTCTCCTTTTTTCGCGAGCGACGGCGCGGCTGTAAGCGGTATCGCCGGTTCGCGTCGAGCGCCCCAATACGACCATCATCGTGGCGCCTATGCTCGCGCAGCTTGATGCTTGTCAAACGATTGGCGTTCTCATCTGCGTAAAGTGCTGACATGGCCCCAGAACCTTCCCCGCCCCGGCGCGCTCGTCTAGGCGCGTCTTCGAAGCGTGTCTCGATACCGGTTGCACTCGCGCTGGTTTTTGCGCTCGCGGCGAGCGCCTATGGGGCATGGCGCTTGTCGGCGATCTTCAGACCGGAGAGCCCGCCGCCTCGCATCGTGGTGTCCGGCAACATCGAGGCGCACGAGAGCGTATTGAGCGTGACGCAAGTGCAAGCGCCGATCGTCTTCCTTCCCTTCGACGAAGGCGCGCGCGTGACGCGCGGCACGGTGCTCGCGCGATTGGACGATCGGCTCTATCGGCGTCAGGTCGAAATCGATCGCGCCAATCTCGACGTGCAGGCGGCGCAAGTGAGCGCCAATCGCAGCACGCTCGATGCCGCGTCGCGCAGCGTCGAGAGCGACCGGTTCGATTTCGCGCAGAAGCAGCTCGATTTCACGCGCGCCGATACACTCGCCAAGCACGACGCCGTTTCGCAGCAAGCGCGCGACCTTGCGCTCACGGCGAAAAACCAATCGGCCGCCTTGCTTGCGCATGATCGCGCCTTGGTCGAGGTGGCACGCAACGCCGTCTCGCTGGCGATGGCGAACGTTGAGGCGGCGCGCGCCAAGCTCGCGCTCGATGAGACCACGCTGTCGTACACCGAACTGCGTGCGCCGTTCGACGGCGTGATCGCGGTGCGTCAGGCCGAGCTCGGGCAACTGGCCGGTCCCGGCGTAGCCGTCTTCACGCTCGACGAACTCGATCACGTTTGGTTGCGGGCCTACGTGAACGAACCCGACGTCGGCCGTATTCGGCTTGGCGATAGCGTCGACGTCAGCACCGATGCCTACGCTTCCAAGATCTATCGCGGCCGCGTGAGCTTCGTTTCGCCGCAGGCCGAGTTCACGCCGAAGACGGTCGAAACGCACGCGCAGCGCGTGACGCTCGTCTATCGCATTCGCATCGACATCGATAACCCGACACACGAATTGCTGCCGGGCATGCCGGCCGATGCGTCCATCGTTGCGCGCGCGAGCGGGCAATGAGCGCGCCGGCTGTCGTAGCCGAGCAGGTCGGGCGGCGCTTCGGCGCGGTCCAAGCCGTGCGCGAGGTCACGCTCGAGGTCGAGCGCGGCGAGATCTTCGGCCTCGTAGGGCCGGACGGCGCGGGCAAGACGACGCTCATGCGCATGCTCGCCGGGGTGCTGCGTCCCGACGCGGGGCGCATCATGCTCGAAGGGATCGACGTGGCCGCGGATCCGGAGCGCGCCAAGACGGTGCTCGGCTACATGCCGCAGCGGTTCGGTTTGTACGAGGATTTGACCGTCGACGAAAACGCATTCTTTTACGGCGAGATTTTCGACGTTCCGCGCGAGCGTTATCGAGTGCGCGTCGCGCAGTTGCTCGAGGCGGCCGGGCTCGCGCCATTCAAACGCCGCCTGGCCGGGCAACTGTCCGGCGGCATGAAGCAAAAGCTGGGGCTCGTGTGTGCGCTCATCCATACGCCGAAGGTATTGCTGCTCGACGAGCCGACCACCGGCGTGGATCCCGTTTCTCGGCGCGATTTCTGGGAGATCTTGTACGGTCTGCGCGACGAAGGCGTGACGATCGTCATGTCGACGGCCTACATGGACGAGGCCCAACGCTGCGGGCGCCTTGCCCTGCTGCACGAGGGGCAGGTGCGTGAGTGTGCGACGCCTGCCACGCTCAAGCGTGCGTTGAGCGGCGCGCTGCTTGCGATCGCGGGCAGCGATCCGCGCGCGATCCGCGCGGCGCTGGCGTCCGCGCCGGGTGTGCTCGGCATCCTGCTCATGGGCGATCGCGTGCATGTTCACGTCGATGATCGCACGCTGCGCATTCCCGAATTGGAAGCGCGGCTCGATGCGGGCGCGGTCGCGCACGCGCCGATCGAAACGGTGGAGGCCAGCATCGAGGACGTATTCGTCGCGCTCGTAGGGGAGGCGGTATGAGCGCGTCTTCGCCGCCCGAGCCGTCTTCGGCGAAACCGCCGGCGCCGCTGCCCTCGTCCCCGGACGCGCAGCCCGCGCGCGAGAGCGTCGTCGTCACACGCGGTCTAACCAAGCGCTTCGGAAAATTCACCGCCGTCGACCGGCTAGATTTGACGATCGGCAAGGGAGAAGTCGTCGGCTTCATCGGGCCTAACGGCGCGGGCAAGTCGACCACGATCCGTATGCTCTGCGCATTGCTGACGCCGAGCGCCGGGGCCGCCACGGTGGCAGGGTACGACGTGGCGAGCGAGCCGGAATCCGTGCGCGCCCATATCGGCTATATGTCGCAGAAGTTTTCGCTGTATGACGATCTGACCTGCCGGGAGAACTTGCAGTTCTTTGCGGGCATTTATCGTGTGCCGCGCGCATTGATCGGCGAGCGCATGCGTTTTGCGATCGCTATGGCCGGCATCGAAGGCCGCGAAGACGCGCTCGTGAGAACGCTCGCGGGCGGTTGGCGTCAACGGCTCGCGCTCGGCTGCGCCATCTTGCATCGCCCGCCCGTGCTGTTTCTCGACGAACCGACCTCGGGCGTCGAGCCGCAGGCGCGCCGCCGGTTTTGGGACCTCATTCATCAGCTAGCCGGCGATGGCGTGACGGTGCTCGTTTCGACGCACTACATGGACGAGGCCGAGTATTGCAATCGGATCGCATTGATCGACGCGGGACGCTTGATCACGGTCGGCAGCCCGAGTGAATTGCGCGGCGAGCAATTGGGCGGTCGATTGTTCGAGCTAGGCTGTGCCTCGCTCGGCGAGGCCGTCGCCCTATTGCGCACCATGCCGGCCGTGCACGACGCCGCCATCTTCGGCGACAAGCTGCATGTGCTCGTAGCGGATACGGGTGACACGCCCGCCGCGTCGGTCGCTGCGGCGTTGCCGGCCCGGCTGGCGCAAGCCGGCATCGAAGCGTCCACGCCGCAGCCGATCAGGCCGGGCCTCGAAGATGTGTTCGTGCAACTCGTGTCGCGTGAGAATCGGCGCGCGGTGAGCGAGCGCATGGGCGGAGGCGCCCCATGAAGCTGCGTCGCCTCATCGCCGTTGCGCGCAAGGAAACGCTGCAAATCTGGCGCGATCCGCGAAGCCTCGCCATCGCTTTGCTGATGCCGTTGATGCAAATGCTTCTGCTCGGCTATGGCGTCAGCCTCGATATTCGGCACGTGCCGCTGTGCGTGCGCGACCAGGCGCACACTCAGGCTAGCCGCGAACTCGTCGCGCGGTTCGTCGCGTCGGGCTGGTTTGCGCCGCAGCGCGAACTCGAAAGCGAGCGGGCGGGGCGCGAGGCGATCGACCAAGGACGATGCGCCGGTGTCGTGACCATCCCCATCGACTTCTCGCGCGTGCTGGCGACGACCGGCGTCGCGCAACTGCAGACCGTATTCGATGCGACCGATACCAACACGACGAACATCGCAATCGGCTATGCGCAAGGGGTGATCGCACAAACAGCGGCCGCGTTCGAAGCGCGCTGGGCTGCCGATCACGGCGCGCCGCCACCTGCCGTGGGCACCGTCGATTTCCGGCCGCGCGTTTGGTACAACGAGGGCCTGGACAGCCGCAACTTCATCATTCCGGGGGTGGTCGCGGTGATCCTCGCGCTCGTCGGCGCGCAGCTCACGTCGTTGACCGTCGCGCGCGAATGGGAGCGCGGCACGATGGAGCAATTGATTTCGACGCCGGTCACCGCGTTCGAACTGATGCTCGGTAAGCTGATTCCCTACTTCGCGATCGGTTTCGTCGATGCCGTTTTTTGTCTCGTGGGTACGGTTTATTGGTTTCATGTGCCGTTTCGCGGCAGCTTGCTGACGCTCGCGGCGACGACGGCGATGTTTACGCTCGTCGTGCTCGGCATCGGCTATCTGATGTCGGTGCGCATTCGCAGCCAGCTTGGCGCGAGCCAAGTGGCCTTGCTGTTGACGATGCTGCCCACGACGATGCTCTCGGGCTATACGTTTGCGATCGAGCAGATGCCCGCGCCGATCCGCGCGCTGACGCTGCTCGTATACGCGCGCTATTACGTGACGATCTTGCGCTCCGTATTTCTCAAAGGCAGCACCTTGGCCGATCTCGCGGTTCCGTTCGCCGCGTTGTCGTGTTATGCCTTCGTGATCGGCTGGCTCAGCGTTCGCGCGTTTCGTAAGCACCTCGATTGATGGATGCGTTCATTCGTTCGATTGGGACATAAGTTAAAGGTCGGAGCCGGCGATGTTCGAACGCGTGTACGCGATGCTCGTGAAAGAGTTTCTCGAATTGAAGCGAGACCGCTGGGCGTTGTTTCGACTCGTCGTGCCGCTCGTGCTGCAAGTGTTCATCTATGGCTATGCGGCGACGTTTACGGTGAGCCATGTGTCGACCGCCGTGCTCGACCTCGACGGCAGCCAAGCCAGCCGCGATCTCATCGCGCGCTTCACCGCCAATGGCCGCTTCGAGATCGTCGATTTCCCGCGCTCGCAAAAGGACATCGCGCATGAATTGGATGCGGGGCGCGCACAAGTGGCGGTGGTCATCCAAGCGGGCTTTGCTCGTGCGCTCGGGCAAGGGAGGGGGGCGCCGCTGCAGGTGCTCGTCGACGGGACGAATTCCAATACCGCGTTGATTGCGCTCGGCTACGTGAGCAAGATCGTCGCGCAGTACCAAGGCGACTGGCTCGCAACGGGATGGCATGCGCGCGCCGGCGCGGCGCCGCCTGCGATCACCGTTGCGCTGCAAGAGCGACCGTGGTTCAACGAAGGGATCGACGATAGATGGTTCTTCATTCCCGGCGTGATCGGCACGCTTACGCTGCTGCAGGTAGTGAGTCTCACCGCGTTCGCCGTCGTGCGCGAACGGGAAGTCGGCACGCTGGAGCAAATCATGGTGAGCCCGATTCGCCCCGTCGAATTCATTCTCGGCAAGACCGCGCCGTCGTTTTTGATCGGTCTTGGCGATGTTGCGATCGTCGCCACGCTTGGCGTTGCATGGTTCGATGTGCCGTTTGTCGGCAGCATTTTCGTCATGTTGGTCGGCGTCGTGCTGTTCCTGCTCGCGGTCATTGGCCTCGGCTTGCTGCTGTCGACGTTCTCTCGCACGCAACAGCAGGCGTTCGCGCTCAATTTCATCCTCATCAATCCGATCTTTATCCTGTCGGGCTTCGCGTTTCCGATCTCGGCGATGCCTCGCGCGCTGCAATGGCTGACCTATCTGAATCCGTTGCGCTACTTTCTCGTGGTATTGCGCGCGGTTTTTCTAAAGGGCGTCGGCTTCGGCGTCCTTTGGCCGCAGCTCGCGGCCATGACGGCGCTCGGGCTCGCGATGCTGGGCGTGAGCGTACTGCGCTTCAGGAAGTCGCTCGATTGATGGGCGCGCAACGCAGGCGGGCATCGCCTATGCTTACGAAACGGCATTGCACGCCGCGTGCGGCGCCTTCTCCTTCCACCCTCCATCCTCGTTAGACGCGCACTATGACCGTCCGCAATCTCGATGCGCTGTTTCAGCCGAAATCCGTCGCCATCATCGGTGCGTCGCTTCGCCCGGACAGCGTCGGCGCGAAAGTGTGGCGGCGGGTGCGTGAAGCCGGATTCAACGGCCCCGTGTGGCCCGTCAATCCGAAGTACGCGGAACTCGACGGCTGCGCCGTGTTTGCCGATGCGGCCGATTTGCTCGAAGCGCCGAGCGTCGCGCTCATCTGCACGCCGAGCGAGACCTGGGTCGATGTCGTCGGCAAGCTCGGCCGGCTCGGCACGCGTGCGGCGGTGATCGTCAGCGATACCGATGATTCGAGCTCGCCGCTCGTATCCCACGTGCTTGCGGCGGCAAAACCCCACTTGCTGCGCATCGTTGGACCGGGCAGCCTCGGCGTCGTGACGCCCGCGGTCAACGCGCACTTCGGCGCGCCTTCGGCGATGGTGAAAACAGGGGGCGTGGCGTGGGTCTCGCAATCGAACGCGCTGACGAACGCCGTGCTCGGCTGGGCGGCAGCGCGCGGGCTCGGGTTTTCCCATGCCATTGCACTGGGCGGGGAAGCCGATGTCGATGCGGGCGATGTCCTCGACTATCTCGCGAGCGATCCCGCAACGCGGGCCATCTTGCTCGAACTGTCTGTCGTGCGCGCCGCGCGCAAGTTCATGTCCGCGGCGCGCGCGGCGGCGCGCAACAAGCCCGTGCTCGTGCTGCGCACCGGCCGCTCGGATCCCTCCGATGCGCTGTACGGCGCGGCGTTTCGGCGTTCGGGCATGGTGCGGGTCGATTCGCTCGACGACTTGATCGACGAAATCGAAACGCTCGGCGTGGGGCGTATTGCCGCGAGTTCATCGGCGACGCTCGTGACGAGCGACCGTGGCGTCGCTGCGCTCGCCGCCGACGCGTTCGCCGCGGCCAACACGACGCTCGCTCACTGGCCCGATGCGGCGCTGGCAGCGGTGGCGTCGGCTTTACCGCGCGCTGCGGGCGGCAATCCGCTCGTGCTCGGCAACGACGCCAAGCCCGAACATTTCGGGCTCGCATTGGAGGCGCTCGCACCGCATCGCGAAACTGGCACCGCATTCGTGGTCCATGCGTCGACGCTGGGTGCGCCCGTGGCCGAGGTCGCGCGTGTGTTGATCGAGCGCCAGCGTTTCGCTTACCGCGGCATGCTCGCTTGCTTCTTCGGGGGCGTCGACGACGAGACGCGCGATGCGCTTCGCGCGCACGGCATCGCCTTGCATTCGACGCCGCACCGGCTCGCCCGGGCCTTCGCGCGTCTGGTCGATTATCGGCTCGGCCGTGAACTGCTGATGCAAACGCCGCAAGGATTGCCCGCGCAAGTGCCCGTCGCGATCGAGGCGGCGCAGGCGAGCGCGAAGGCGGCGCTGACGGCGGGGCAGACGATGCTCGAAGGCGCCGATGCGGCCTCGCTGCTGAGCGGATTCGGGCTCGTGGTGTCGAGCGATGCGGATTCGGCCGCACCCGCCGAAGGCCTGCACGACGATGAGCACATCGTCGATGTGACCGTGACGCTGCGCGACGACGCCGACTTCGGCCCCGTCTTCGAATTCACCGCGCCACCGGCCGACGAGGCCTCAGCGCCGTTCTCGGTGTATGGCTTGCCGCCGCTGAACCCGGTCCTCGCGAGCGAGATCGTTTCGCGTTCGCCCTACGCGCAGCGCGCGCCGGTCGCGCCCGTGCTCGATGCACTGACGGCGTTGTCCGAAGCCGTCTGCTGCGTGGAGCAGATCGTCGGCTTGACGGCGGTGCTGCGGGTCACGCGCACGCGTGCGCGACTCGTCGGGCCGCGTCTCGCGCTCGGGCAACAACGCGGCCGCCTCGCCATCGTGCCGTATCCGCGCCAGCTCGAAGAAACGCTCGATTGGCGCGGGCGACGGCTGACGATCCGCCCGATCCGCCCCGAAGACGAGCCGGCCCATAGCGACTTCATCGCCGGGATGACGCCCAACGATTTGCGCATGCGGTTTTTCGGGGCCGTGAGCGGCTTCGATCACTCGCAACTCGCCCGCATGACGCAGATCGACTACGACCGCGAGATGGCGCTGATCGCCACGACGGAGGAAAGCGGTCACGCGCGCACACTCGGTGTCGTGCGTACGATCACCGATCCGGACAACGAAAATGCGGAGTTCGCCGTGGCCGTGCGCTCGGACCTGAAAGGCATGGGCCTCGGCCGAATGCTAATGGAGCGGATGGTGGCCTACGTACGCGGGCGCGGCACGCGGTGGATCGTCGGCGAGGTGCTGCGTGAGAATACGCCGATGCTTGGTCTCGTCAAGGCATGCGGATTTGCGATGAGCCCCACCGCGGACCCGGCGGTCGTCGAAGTCAAAATGCCGCTGCAAAGCGATATGCGCGCATCTTAGTGCGATCGGTAGGCTTTACTCCACTCCACTTCGCTTCACTTTGCAGCCGGGCGCGCCTTCGTGCATCGCGTGCCCGGCCGCAGCCGAAACGCTAGGCCGGGGGCTGCCCGCCTAGAGGGTCAGGCGGCCAGTTTCGCGGCGGCGTCGTCCACTTGCGTGCGCGAAATCGCAAGCTCATCGAGCCATGCGTCGGCGTACACGGCGCCGGTTTCGCGCTCGAGCCGCGCGATCGTGGCGGCGTTGCGCACCGCATCCTTCGGCGTGACCAGGAACGGCTTGACCGATTGGCCTGCTTTGAAGGCGTCGAACAGCGGCACGCGGATATCGTCCGGCAACGCGCGCGTCCATTGATAGGTCTTGCCGCCGAACGTCAGTGCGGGCGGGAGCGCACGCTCCTTCTTCGCCGCGGCGATCAGGCCGTAAGCGCGCGCCGCTTCGCCGATCTGCTCGGGGGAAAACAGCTCGTCAGGCGTAATTTCGAATTGAGCGATGTGCGCTTCGATCGCTTGCATTGCCGCCGCGCGGTCGTCGCGTTTTTGCTGCGCGCGCTCGACGATGGTGCGCAACTCATCGGCTTCTTCGCTCGTGATGGTGAAGCTAGTTTGCTTTTGCTGCAGTTCGGAAAAGCGCTGGAATTCGAGATCGGTCAGAAGTTTTGCCATGGAATCGAACGACGGCGCGCACGCACGGGAGTGTCGCGCGCGCTTTTTTGAAGGGTCGCCATTCTAGCGCTCCTTGCGGCTGCGATCCAGCGCCGGACATGTTGTGCGTGTCAGCTCTCGTGGCACACCGCTTCGATGTTGTGGTCGTCGGGATCGAGCACGAACGCCGCTTACCCGTACGCCCGTATGGTCGAGCATGTCTTGCTCACTCGCATGTGACGGTACGGTGGACTCAATGCTTGGACGTGAGGCCTGACTTCACCGCCTATCGGTTCATGCGCCTTCTTCGCCGTGCGGCGCGTCGTGCTCATGCTCATGCTCATGATGCAGCGACGATGCGTTGGGACCATCGCCGACCCGATTGATCGTCCCTTGCGCCAAAGCGATGAGGGTTTCCTTCTCTCCATCGATGACGTAGATGCTGCATTGGCAGATCGCATGACCGCGCCCCGCATAGATGAGTTCGGCGCGCGCAAGCAGGGTGCCGCGCACGGCGGGCCGCAGGTAATTGATCTTGTATTCCCCCATGACGACGCGCGGCCCGAGGGCGAGTGCGCCCGCAAAGGTGAGCGCGTTGTCGGCCAGGTAGCTCGTGACGCCGCCGTGGACGAACCCGTGCTGCTGACGCAAATCGTCGCGGATCGGCAGTTGCAGCGTCACCTCGCGCTCGCCGATCTGAACGAGCTCCGTGCCGAGCAGCATGCTGAACGGTTGCGCGTGCAGCGCACCGCGCGCGAGGTCGAAAAGATCGGTCATGCCGTGGCCCCTTCGGGGCAGGGCCCCGTGTCGTGTCGCGTTCCACTCTAGGAAGGCCGGGGGCACGGCGTCAAGGTGACGTGAGTGCGTGCTCACGTGCAACGCGGCCCGCCGAAGGGCGCGGGTGACCGGTGGTAACCGTTGTCCGGCCGCGGGAGGCACCCTCAAGCAAATCGCGCGATTGCCGTAAACCCTAGTGAGCGCCGTTTTGGCTTTTCTTTCGTTTTCCTTTCGAGTGTTCCAGATGTTCAGCAAGATCAAGCTCGCTTCGGGCCTGTTGTTCGTATTGGCCGCGTTTTGCCTGTTGCAGCTCGTCACGGGTGGAATCGGGTTTTGGTTCTTGACCAGCACGCACCGCGACGTCGGCCAACTGGCGAACGTGGCGCTCGTCCAAGTGAACGCCGTCAACGAGACCACGCAACACCTCATGGATGCGCGCATCAACCTGTCGCGCGCGGGGACGCGGATGATCGGCGGCGGCGCGGAACCTACCGCCATCGTCGAGCACGCCCGCGAGCAGTTGGCGTTGGCCGATAAATCGTTCGCGCGCTTTGCCGACGCGCCGAAAGCGAGCGACGAAAACCGCGCACATGCCGCGGCGCTGGCCGAGAAGTATCAAGCACTGCATACGGCGCTCGGCGAACTCGTGCAGTACCTGGACAGTAACAACGTGAAGGCGTTTCTCGATCAGCCGACGCAATCGTTCCAAGACGCCTTCCTCAACGAACAGCGCGCCTTCACGCAATTCGGCGATGCGCGAAGCAGCGCGTCGCTCGAGTCGATCGATTCTCGCTTGGCGATGTTCCGCGGCGTGAGCCTGGCCGTCCTCGCCGCGCTGCTCGGCGGCACCGCGATCGTCTACGCGGCGCTCAAACGCGGCGTCGTCGCCCCGCTCGAAGAAGCCGGCCGCCATTTCGAGCAGATCGCACGGGGCATGCTCGCCGAGCCGATCGCCCCGCGCGGCACGAACGAAATCGGACGGCTGTTTGCGGGCCTCGCGCACATGCAGGCCAGCGTCGCCCAAACGGTGAAGACGGTGCGCGACGCAGCCGATTCGATTCATACGGGCGCCGATGAAATCGCGACGGGCAACGCCGATCTGTCGGCTCGCACCGAAAACCAGGCGGCTTCGCTCGAAGAAACGGCCTCGAGCATGGAAGAGCTGACGACAACGGTGCGCCAGAACGCCGAGCACGCGCGCGAAGCTCACGCGCTGGCCGATGAAGCGCTGCGCTCGACGTCCGACGGTGCGAGCGTCGTCGATAGCGTCGTCGACAAGATGCGCGGCATCGCGCAAAGCTCGGATCGCATCGCCGAAATCATCAGCGTCATCGATGGTATTGCTTTCCAGACGAACATCCTCGCGCTGAACGCGGCGGTCGAAGCCGCGCGCGCGGGCGAACAGGGGCGCGGTTTCGCGGTGGTGGCAGGCGAAGTGCGCGGCCTCGCGCAACGCAGCGCTCAATCGGCGAAGGAAATCAAGGCGCTCATCGGCGAATCGGTCTCGCAGATCGAAGGCGGCTCGGAACTCGTCGAACGCGCCGGCAATGCGATGCAGAAGGTGTCGACGTCGATCTCGCGCGTGGCGCAAATGATGGGCGAAATCAGCGCGTCTTCGCTCGAGCAGAGCACCGGCATCGACCACGTCAATCAGGCTGTCGGGCAGATGGACCGCATGACGCAACAGAATGCGGCGCTCGTCGAGGAGGCCGCTGCTGCGGCTTCTTCGCTGCACGATCAGACGCGACAGCTCAAGGAAGCGGTCTCGGTCTTCGAGATTTCACCGGCTGTGCTTGGCGACGCACGCTTCGCGGCTGCCGCTCACGCGGCGGTCAGCGAGCCGGCCCTCGCTGATTGACGCTTGGAAGGCCCCGGCTCCGGCCGCTCGGCGCGGCGCGGCGACGCGGCTCGCCCGCCGTGAGCCAGCCTCCGCACAGGCCTCCGCAACCCAGCCAACGCCCCTCAGCCCGGCAACGAGGCGTAGGCCGTGGCGAGGTGGTAGGGCGTGGTGGACGGCATATCGGCGCGCGCCACCTCGCCTTGCGGCGTGACGCATTCGTACCAGCCGCGCGGATGGAGGAAGCGCGCTTGAAAGCGCGGGATTTGCAGCGCAAGCGTTTCGAGATCTTCTTCGCGGCCGCGCGTGGCGAGTGCCCGCAGATACTCGGTTTGTGCCCAAATTCGCTGGGTTGCGTCTTTCACGCTGCCGCTTTCGTCGAGCGCGGCGCAGACACCGCCCGTCGCCCGATCGATACCGCGGCGCTGCGCGAAATCGAACGCGCGTGTCAGTTCCGGCTCGAGGCCTGACGCGGCAACCACCGGCCCCGCTCGCTTGACGAGATAGAACCACTCGAATTGATGCCCCGGCTCGAGCCGGTTGTCGGCGCTGCCGATGGGCAACTCGGCGATTGTTCCGGTGGGCGCGTGAACGAAGCGCCGCGCCACTGATTCGGCCAACCGCGCGAGCGCCGTTTCATAAGCCGGTTCGCCCGTTGTCTCGTAGGCGGCCAGATAGGCTTCGGTCAAATGCATGAGCGGGTTCTGCAGCGGCCCCGTACGCACGGTGGAAAAGTCTTGCGTGAGCGCGGCGTGGAGCACGCCGTCCGCTGCGGCAAAGCGCGCTTGGACCAGCGAGGCCGTGTCGGCAATCACGCGCAGCGCATCGCGATCGCCCGTTGCCGACGCATAGTGCGCGCAAGCGAAGATGACGAACGCGTGAGTGTAGAGATCCTTCGTCGCATCGAGCGGCGCGCCGTCTGGATCGACGCTGTAAAACCACCCCCCGTGCTTCTCGTCATGGAAATAACGACACATCGCATGAAAGAGTTGCTCGGCATGCGCGGCTTCCCCCGCCTGCGAAAAGACGAACAACTGCCGGGCGCAGGCCATGGCGCGATAGCGGACGGCCGGTAGCGGCGCGTGATCGGCGGCGGCGACGGCCTCGTACGGTAATTGCGACGCGCTATTGAAGCCCGGTCCGCGCCAAATGGGCAGGACAATTTGCGCAAAATGCGTACGGAGGGCAGCGGCTTCTGCCGCGATCGAACGATCGATCGAAACGGACATGATGCGAAATGGCTCGGAGACGAGGTGGCGCGTGCCGCGTAAAGCATCGCGCAAAGCGCAAAGCATAATCCAAAGGCTCGGTGCGCGGCAGGCCGGCCGATACGTTTGCCAGATGTTGCGCAACGCGCCTGGCGTGCGGGCGCTGCATGAAGAAGCCGCGAACGGCGAGGAGAATGGCAATGGGCATGCCGACATGAGGGAGGGCCGGTGACGACCCAATCGCCGTGCGACCGCGGGGACGCAGGCCCGATCGATCGTGAGACAATGCCGCGTTTGCAACACGCTCGATCACCATTCCAATGCGCCGCGCCAGGCCGCGGCCGCCACCACACGCTATGGCAGATTCCGCAGCATCCTTCTCTTCTCGTTCACGAGGCGTCAAACAGGCGAAAGGCCGGGCCCGCGCGGCTTTCGCCGGCGATGAGCACGGCGCGGCGCGCACCGCCGTCGATCCGCAACCGGAACCGCAACCGCAAGTGCTGCGCGACGAGGCGGGCGAGGCGGGCGAGAATATGCCGTCGCTGCACTTCGATCCGCGCCAGGGGACGCTGCTTGGCTTCGAGTTGCCCGCCGAGGCCTTTGTCTCGATGACGCCCCGTGGGCAGCGCGCGGCGGGCGAGCCAGCAGGCGTGACCGAAGGCGCAAACTTGCCCGGCGGCAGTGCGCTTGCCGAAGAGAAGCCGGTTACAGCACAGAAGCCCATCGCCGAAGAAAAGTTGGTTACGGCACAGGCGCCCATCGTCGCAGCGGGTTCGCCCGACGGCGCTTCGCCCGCTTCCCAACGTGTGCCGCTGCTCTCGCCGGGGGCGGCGCTGGCTAGCGTGCGGCAGCAAGGCGCGCGCGGGCCTGCCGATGCGATGCGCGCCGCAGCTAAAGGCACCGCGGCCCAAGCGGGCGCGATTCCATTGAGCGCGGGCGACAGCAAGCGCGCGGGGAATAGTGCGCAGGTGCTGGCGCTCCCGCCCGCCGAGCAACCCGCTTTCGCCGGTGGCGCCGAGCACGAAACGGCGCAGCCGTTCGACGGCCTGGACGCGAACGCGCTCACCCAAACCGTTGCATCGCTCCAAGCGGCGTTCGATCAAGCGCAGCACGCGGCACAAGCGCGCTGGCGTCGCACGCGGCACTGGCTTGGGCTCACGTTGGCTGTTCTTGCGCTACTGCTGATCGTATCGGTAGCGCAGACGGTGGCGTTGATCGGGTTCGTGCATCGCTCGGAGGCTGCGCAGCAGCAGGTTCAATCGGCGTTGAGCCAGCAGCAAGCCGCATTGGCGAGTCTGGCGAGCGCGGTATCGGCGCTCCCGGTTCGAGGGCAAGGGGCGGAACGATCCGCATCGCCCGCGGATGGCGCTGCCCCAGCGGCCACCGCGCAACAGCCGGCCAAACGCGCCACGGGGGCGCATGCCCGGCACACCGCCGAAAGGTCCAAGCCCGCCGCGCATTGACCTGCTGCCGGCCGCCCGGTCAAAGCATCGGGCGCAACGGTCGAGGCGGGACGTCCGCATGCGCTGCGAGCACGGGCCTCAAGCGCGCTCGACGCCCTTCCACCGCTTGAGCAACAGCGCGTTGGTGACGACGCTGACGCTCGAGAAGGCCATCGCAGCCCCCGCCAGCATCGGGTTCAGCAGCCCGAGCGCGGCGAGCGGAATGCCGATTAGGTTGTAGACGAACGCCCAAAACAAGTTCTGCTGGATCTTGCGATAAGTGCGGCGCGAGATGTCGATCGCATCGGCGACGAGCGCCGGATCGCCGCGCATCAGCGTAATGCCGGCTGCGTGCATAGCGACGTCGGTTCCGGTTGCCATGGCGATGCCGATGTCGGCCGCGGCTAGCGCGGGCGCGTCGTTGATACCGTCGCCGACCATGGCGACGATCTGCCCCGTACCCGCCTTCAACTGCGCGACGATGTCCGCCTTGTCCGACGGCAGCACCTGGGCGTAGTACTCGTCGATGTCTAGTGCGGCGGCCACGGTGGCGGCTGCTCCGCGATTGTCGCCCGTGATCAGCACGCTTTTTACGCCGCGCGCAGCCAATTGTTCGACGGCGATGCGAGCGGTCGGCTTCACGCTGTCGCCGAATGCGATCAGCGCGAGTGCCTCGGCAGGCACGGCGCCTGCACTCTGGCGCATCAGCCAAGAGATCGTGTTGCCCGCGGCTTCCAGTTCCGCCGCTCGTTCGCGCGCCGCGGGCGGCGGCTCGATGGCCAGTTCGGCAAGCCAGCGTGCGTTGCCGACGCACATCGTGGCGCCGTCGATCTGTGCTTGCATGCCGCGGCCGGCGACGGCTTGCGCGTGCGCAGCGGTTGGCAGGCGCGTGCGTGCATTGCCCGCTGCGGCCGTCGCGGGCGAGGCCGGTTCGCCCGCGGCGCGTGCTTCGTGCTCGGCAACGAGCGCGCGGGCGAGCGGATGATCGCTGCCGCGCTCGACGGCGGCGGCCAGCGCAAGCGCCTCGTCACGCAGCATTCCGAGTGGCTCGAACGCGGTAAGCCGGGGCTTGCCGACCGTCAGCGTGCCGGTTTTGTCGAATGCGACGACGGACACGCGCTGTGCGAGTTCGAGCGCTTCGGCGTCTTTGATCAACACGCCGCGCCGGGCCGCGACGCCCGTGCCCGCCATGATCGCGGCCGGCGTCGCGAGTCCGAGCGCGCATGGGCAGGCGATGACGAGCACCGAAACCGCATCGAGAATCGCCGTCTCCACCGAAGCGCCCGCCAACAGCCACAACCCGAACGTGGCCGCGGCCAACACGAGAATCGCGGGCACGAACACGGCGCTCACGCGATCGACGAGCCGTTGAATGGGCGCTTTTTCCGCCTGCGCGCTTTCGACGAGCCGGATGATGCGTGCGAGTGTGGTTTCGGCGCCCGTGGCCGTCGTCGTCACCTCCAGCGCGCCTTCGCCGTTGATCGACCCGGCCGTCACATGCTCGCCTGGGCCTTTCGCGACCGGCAGGCTTTCCCCGGTGATCAACGATTCGTCCACGTGCGTGCGGCCTGCCGCGATCGTTCCGTCGACGGGCATGCGTTCGCCGGGCTTGACGATGACCACTGTGCCGACGCGCACTTGCGCAAGCGGCACCTCGCGCTCGTTGCCGAGTTCGTCCTTGATTTGCGCTCGCTCCGGCCTGAGTGCGCTCAGCGCGCGAATGGCGTCGGTCGTTTCGCGTTTGGCGCGCGCTTCGAGCCATTTGCCGAGCCGCACGAGCGTGATCACGACGGCGGACGCCTCGAAATACAGGTGCATCGTGTCGCCGGGATGCACGATCATCTGCCACACGCTCAAACCGTACGCCGCCGATGTGCCGAGCGCCACGAGCAAATCCATGTTGCCCGCTCGCGCGCGCACGGCCCGATAAGCGCTAGCGTAGAAGCGCGCGCCGGACACGAATTGGACGAGGCTTGCGAGCACGAGTTGCAACCAGGCGGGCAGGGCCGCTTCGACGCCGAACGGTGCGCTCAGCATGGGCAGCGTGAGCGGCGCACTGAGCAACGCCGACAAGGCAACCGCGGCCAATTCGCGCCGGGCGCGGCGCACTCGGTTTCCCTCGGCCGTCGTCGGAGCGTTTTCGCCGGTGTCGGCCTCTTGCGTTTGCGACACGACAGGCTGCGCCCCGTACCCGGCATCGACGACCGCTTTGACGAGCCGGTCGACGTCGACGGGTGCGAGCGGCCCCGATGTGCGCACCGAGGCGCGCTCGGTCGCAAGGTTGACGGAAGCGGCGGTGACGCCGGGGACGCGCGCCAGGGCTTTTTCGACCCGGTTGGCGCAGGAGGCGCAGGTCATGCCCTGGATCTCGAGTTCGGCGCTCGGCGTGTCGGCGATATCGGAAGATGCGAGTTCGGTCATGGGGACTCTGATGACGGAAACGGCCGGGGCCGCAACAAGATGATTCACTATCGACCTTCCCATGATTGGAAGGTCAAGGGATGTCGGCGGCTGTCGGCCGGACGGCTCTGCCGGGCAGATTGTGAGACTTGCCGGACGACGTCTAAGCTTCAAAGCGGCGGGCGCGAGTGTTGCGGCTTTATCCTCGAGTTTTGGTTGATCCTTGCTTAGCGGCCGAGGATACGATACAACGCTCTCGCGATTCGAACGAGAATCGAAGTGGCGCGAGATCCTGGCCGGGTCGAACGCCGTACAACGGCGAAGGTGGAGTCGCCCGCCCGATGCCCTCGTAAAAAACAGACCGTGCACATGACAACAAAAACTCGAAATCTCAAGCTGCCCGCGGGGGCTCGCTCCTGGCTGGCGTGTGTCGCCGCCGTCGTCTTTGCCGGGTGTGCCGCCCCGGTCAAGGCGCCGCCTCCACCGCACGCGACGGGCTGGACTCAAGACGAAGTCGTGGATTCATACGTGTTCGGCTATCCGCTGGTCGTGATGACGACGGCGCGCGCCGCGGCGTTGGCCGGCGCCGGCACGGACGCGGGCGCGGTGCTCAACACCTTGCACCCGGTGCCCGTGACGACGACGGAAGGGGACGGACGGCCGCCGCTGGCGGACGTTGACACGCTATCCGCGAACGCGTGGCTCGATTTGTCGCAGGAACCCGTCCTCGTGTCGGTGCCCGACACGCATGGGCGTTTCCTCGATGCTCGCGTGCTCGACATGTGGACGAACGTGGTCTGGTCGACGGGGCCGACCGCCAACGCCCGGACCGGGGCGCCCAAGCCGCAGACCATCGCGCTCGTGCCGCCGGGTTGGGATGGCCAACTGCCCTCGAACGTCGTGCGCATCGCTGCGCCGAGCAAGAATCTATGGTTTGGCGTGCGCATCGCTGCGCTCGATGCGAGGGCGGTGCCGGCGGCTCGCCGGTTGGAGAACGAGGTGCGCGTCGCGCCGCTGTCGGCGTATCTTGCCGACGAACACGAACGCCATGCCGCGCGCGGCAAGCACGCGAAGCGGGGGCGGCGCGCGGGCCACGCCGATGCGGCTGAGGCGAACGAAAGCATCGCCGAGGCATCGGCCGGGCTTGCCGCGAACGCTGCGGCCGTCGCTCAGCTCGATGCGGATGCTTTCTTCGGCAAATTGGCCGATGCGCTGCGCGACGATCCACCATCGTCCGACGATGCCCATGCCGTCAAGGTTCTGGCCGATATCGGGGTGATGCCGGGGCAAGCGCCTCATTTCCCTCCCGGCTCGGCCGATGCGATCGCCGCGGGCGTAGCCGAGGGTTTCAAGCACGTGCAGACGCCGCCGGTCAACGCCGTTTCAGGCAACGGCTGGAACTGGCTGGGCGATAGCGTCGGCCATTACGGCGACGACTACGCATTGCGGGCGTACGCAACCTATGCCCATCCCGGTGTCGCGACCAAGCAGGACGAAGCGTTCCCGACCGCCTTGGTCGATGGTGCGGGCAAACCGCTCGACGGCGACCGCACTTATGTGATGCACTTCCCCTCCAAGGCCCTGCCGCCCGTGCGCGCCTATTGGACGATCACGGCTTACACGCCGAACGGCGAACTGGCGCCCGGGCGGTTGCCTCGGCACTCGATCGACTCGCACGATCGTTTGCGTCGCAATCGCGATGGCTCGATCGACGTCTATGTGTCGTCGAAGCCGCCGGCTCGGGCGCATCAGTCGAACTGGCTGCCTGCGCCGCCGGGGCCGTTCGAACTTGTGATGCGGCTATACGCGCCGCAACCGAGCGCGGCCGATGGCAGTTGGCTGCCGCCGCAGGTCGAATCCCGATAAGCGAGAACCTGGGCGCGATGCCCATCTCAACGGAGCGGGGCAAGCGAGCGTGAACGGAGCAGTGCGATGACGAACGAACCGAAGGGCAGCGCGCAGGCCCGCTTCGGGGTAGCCATGCGGTCGCGCAGGGCGCGCCGTACCGCGATCGGCGTGGTGATTGCCATCGCGCTGTATGGGTTGCTGGGCTTTTTCGCGGCGCCGCCGCTCATTCGGCACATCGCCGAACAGCAGCTCACGCAAACGCTCGCACGGCCGGCATCGATTCGCCGGGTGGCGCTCAATCCGTACACGCTTCGCCTCGAAGTCGATGGCCTGCGCGTGGGCGAACGCGGCGGCGCGGGCGAGTTCGCCGCCATGGAACGCCTGGTCGTGCGCGCGTCATGGATGACGCTGCTGCGCTTTGCGCCGATCGTCACGGAACTGCGCATCGATTCCCCGCGGGTCAACGTCGTGCGTTACGACGCGCAGCGCTTTAACTTCAGCGATCTCGTCGAGAAGTTCGCGAAACCGTCGAAACCGCAAGCAGGGCCGACCTTGTTCTCGGTCTCGAACATCGCCGTCGAAAACGGTCGCGTCGATTTCGACGATCGCCTACTCGGCATGCATCATGTCGTCGAGTCATTTTCGCTGGGCGTGCCGTTCATCGCCACGCTGCCCGCGCAGACCGACATTTTCGTCGCGCCGCGCTTGTCCGCGCGCGTGGACGGCAGCCCGATCGAAATCCGGGGGAAGACCAAGCCGTTCTCGAAAACGCGCGAATCGGACGTGGCCGTCACGTTCGATGGCCTCGATGTGCCGCGCTTATTGTCTTATGCGCCGGCCAAACTCCCGCTGGAAGTGCAAAGCGGCAAGCTGGCCGGCGATTTGAAGTTGCGCTTCGTGATGTCGGCGGACAAACCGAGCTTGACCGTCTCGGGCACGGCCGATTTGACCGATGCCCGCATCGTCGACACGGCCCACGCGCCGTTTTTCTCGGCGCATGCCTTGCATGTGGCCGCGGCGGGACTGCAGCCGCTCGCGGGCGTGTATCGCTTCGATGAAATCCGGCTCGACCAGCCGGTGCTGCATTTGCTGCGCGAGCATTCGGGCGAACTGAGCATTGCGCGCGCGTTCGCTCCGGCTCCCGCATCTTCGCCCAAGCCGGCGGCAACGGCCGGCGAGCCTGCGGCGCAGGCCGCGAGCGCCACCGAGAGCGCCACTTCGGCGGCCTCTGCGCCCGATGCGGCGTCTACGCCTGGCGAGATTGCCGCCGCTAAACCCGCACCCCTTGACGTGTCGATCAAGCATTTTGCGTTGAACGACGGCAGCGTCGCCCTCGAGGATCGCGTGCCCGATCGACCCGTCGCGCTCGACTTGACCAACTTGAATGCGACGCTCGACGATTTTTCGACGCTTGGCGATGCCAAGGCGCGCTATGCGATCCAAACGGCGCTCAAGCAAGGCGGCAGTATCGGGGCGTCGGGCACGCTCGCATTGGCTGCGAAGCGCGCCGACGCCAAACTGTCGATCGAAGAGTTGGCCTTGCCCATCGCACAGCCCTATTTGGACAGTGTCACTCGTGCGCGCATCGCGGCGGGCCGGCTGGGAGCATCGCTATCGCTCGACGCCGACTGGTCGCATCCGGTGGCCGAAGCGCGCGTGGGCGCAGGGGAACTGACGCTGAAGGCGTTGCAACTGACCGGCGCCGACGCGGCGAAGGGCGCCGCGCCCGACATTGCGCTGGCGCAAGGCCGGGTCTCGCTCAAAGGCATCGATGTGGCGGCCCGCGCGGCGGACATCGAGCGGATCGAGGCGACGGGGCTGGCGGTGACGGGCACGCGCGGCAAGAACGGCCGCATCAGCTTGACACAACTGGCCGAACCGCCGGAATCGACCCCGCATTCAGAACGGGCGCAGGCACCCGGCGCCGCCCATGAGCGGCACGCGCGCGAGTCGAATCGCGGCGACGTATCGAAACCGGCGAATGCCGCGCAGGCGGGCTGGCGCTACAGGATCGGCGAACTCGCGGTGAGAGACGCTTCCGCCGATATCACGGACGAAGCCGCGCCGCGCCCCGTGAAGCTGCACGTCGCCCCGATTCAGCTCGATGTGCGCAACGTCACCGAAGACCTGCGCAAGCCGCTTGCCGTCAAGCTGGAGGCTTCGCTCAACGGCAAGGGGACGCTGAATATCGACGGCGACGTCGTGCCTGTCCCGCTCGCCGCGACGCTGACGGTGCAGGCGAATCGGCTCGATCTTTCGCCCTTCGAACCGTACTTCGGCAGCCGGCTCAATGCAAAAATCGCAGCCGCTCAGTTGAATGCGCGCGGACAGTTGAAGGCCTCGATGCCGACAAACGGCGCGCCGTCCTACTCGTATCGCGGGGGTGCGGCGCTAGTGGACGTCCGTCTGCTCGACCGCATCAGCGCAGCGCCGCTGGCCGGATGGGGCACGCTCGGGATCGGCGGCATCAACGCGCGCTATGACGAACATGGCGTCAATCTCGACATCGCCCGTGTGACGTTTACGCGGTTTTTCGGGCGCGTGTTGCTCGATGCGAACGGCAAACTCAATCTGAACGATGTGCTTGCCGAGGGGCGCGCCGCATCGGAAGCGTCGGCGCAAGCCAAGCAAAAAGCATCGACGACGACCGCGCACGTGCAGACCACCCCGCCCACCGGCTCGGCCTCGACGCCGTTGCATGCCCGCATCGGTCAGGTGGTGTTGCAGCAAGGCCATGTGAATTACACGGACGACTTCGTCAAGCCGAACTACACGGCCAACCTCGTCGACATCGCGGGGACGATCGGCACGTTCGGCACCGACGTCGCGACACCGGCCCCGGTCGACATCAGCGCGAGCCTGGCCGACAACGGGCCGATCGCCATTCGCGGCACGGCCAACCCGCTCGCACCCAAGCCCATGCTCGATCTGAGCGCGAGCGCGCACGACATCGGCTTGAAGAACCTCACGCCCTATTCGCTCAAGTACGCCGGCTACCCGATTACGCGAGGCAGCCTGAACGTCGATCTCCATTACAAGCTCGAAAACGACCAGTTGACGGCGCAGAACCATCTATTCATCGACCAACTGACGTTCGGCGAACATGTGCAGAACGATACCGAAACGCACTTGCCCGTGCGTCTCGCGATTGCGTTGCTGAAAAACTCGCGCGGTCAGATCGACGTCAACATCCCCGTTTCCGGATCGCTGTCGAATCCGCAATTCAGCTTGGGCAGCCTGATTTGGAGCGCCGTCGTGCATTTGATCGAGAAGGCCGTCACCGCGCCGTTCTCGCTGCTTGCGAACGCAATCGGAGGCGGCGCGAGTGGCGAGACGAGCGCGCAACAGTTGCAATTCATCGCCTTTGCCCCGGGTTCCGCTGCATTGACCGATCGGTCGCGCGAGAAACTGGACACGCTTGCCAAGTTGATGAACGACAAGACCGCGGTGAAGCTCGAGCTGAGCGGACGCGCCAATGCGAACGTCGACATGCCGGGGCTTCGGCTCGCTTATGTCGACGATCTCGTCAAGCAGGAGAAGGCGAAGGCGACGGCGAGCGGCGGGAAACAGGTCGATCCGTCAACGGTGACGCTGTCCCCCGACGAGTACAGCCGTTATCTGAAGGAGGCGTACAAGAACGCCGATTTCAAGAAGCCGCGCAATTTCATCGGCTTGACCAAAACGCTGCCCGATGAGGATATGAAGCGGGCGTTGGCTTACCACGCAACGGTCGACGATACGAGCTTGCACGCGCTTGCGGAGCAGCGTGCGCAGAACGTTCGGCAATATTTGATCCAAAAGGTCGATGCCGGTCGCATCACGATCGGGCCGCCCCACTTTGGGACCGAAGGGATGAAGGATAACGGCCCCGCGACGCGGGTGGATCTGACGCCGGCTGGCTGAGCGCACAATGCATTGCCGCCGTGCCGCATCGTCAAGCGACTTGCTTCGCGCCCACATTCATATGCTGTTCGATCACGCGCGCGAGCGTGTCGAACGCCGGCCCGATGCGGGCGTTCGGCACACAGGCATAACCAAGCAACAGCCCGCGGCGCGCGACTTCTTCGCTGCTGTAGTAGGCCGCCAGCGGCCGCACGATCACGCCCGCTTCGAAGGCCGCGGCCGTCACCGCCCGATCGTCCGCTGTATCGGGCAGCCCGAGCACGAGGTGGAGGCCGGCTTCGTCGCCCATCACGGGCAGCGTGTCGCCGAAGCGCGCGGTGATCGCATCGATCAGCATTTGCCGGCGCTCGCCATAGAGCGCACGCATGCGCCGCACGTGAGAGGTGAGGTAGCCGCCCAGAATGAATTCGGCCAGCACGGCTTGATGCATCAATTGCCCCTCGCGATACAGCTCGGCCACGCCGGTGCGGAAGGTTTCGACCAAATGCTCCGGCGCGACCATGTAGCCGATGCGCAACCCCGGATAGAGAATCTTGCCCAGACTGCCCACGTAGATGACGCGGCCCGCATCGTCGAGCCCTTGCAACGATGCAATCGGACGGCTGCCATAGCGAAACTCGCTGTCGTAATCGTCTTCGACGATCCACACTTCATGCTCTCGCGCATATTCGAGCAACGTGCGCCGTCGCGCGAGGCTCATCACCATGCCAAGCGGATACTGATGCGAGGGCGTCACGACCGCAAGGCGGGGCGGCGCATGCGGTGCGGCTTGCGCGAGCTCGAGCGGGTTCAAGCCTTCGCCGTCGACGGGAATCGGCTCGAGTTCCAGCCCAGCCGATTGCAGCACGCTGCGCGCCCCCCAATAGCAAGGCTCTTCGACCCACGCGCGATCGCCGACGTCGGTCAAGAGCCGGACGGCGAGGTCCATCGATTGGTGTATACCCGTCGTGATGATGATCTGGTCGGGCGAGCATTTGACCGAGCGCGCCACGCGTAGATAGTCGGACAACGCGCGCCGCAAGGGGCGGTAGCCGCCGCCGGGCGCGTAGGTCAGCAAGTCGGGGTTGGCTTCCTTCCACAGGCGGGCCTGCAAACGGCTCCACGTGCGCGTGGGAAACTCGGTTACGTCGGGCACGCCGGGCATGAACGCGCCCCATTGCTTGGGGGCCACGCCCGCGCGGCCGATCAGACGCCTGCCCCGGGTGGACAGGCTCGCGTGAGCGCGGTTTTCCCGAGCGGGACCGGGTTCGCTCGCGCGCATGAGCGTGCGGGGCCGCACGGCTGCGGCATCCGGTCGCGTGTCGGCCACATAAGTGCCGCTGCCTGTGGTTGACAGCACATAACCTTCGGCGGTCAATTGGTCATATACGCGCAGGACGGTATTGCGGGCGATGTCGAGATCTTCCGCCAGCGTTCGGGAGCTCGGCAGCTTCGTGCCGGGCGCGAGTTGCCCGCTCAGAATGGCGTGTTGGACGAGGCGCAGCACCTGGCGGTACATGGGCTCGGCGGCGGTGCGCTCGAGCCGGGCGCCGAGCCAGTCCGACAAAATGATCGTATCCAAAGTGGTTCCCTTCGGAATAATGAAATGGTTCCGTTGCGTGGAACCGTAAACGATTATATTGGATCGCAAATGAAATGCGGTGCTCGCATGTCGATGGAGCCAATCGGAGGTAGACGATGAAATCGGATCAAGTGATCGTGAGTTTTCGCGGCGTGCGCAAGACGTACGACGGCGAAACGCTGGTAGTGAAGTCGCTCGACCTCGACATCTACCAGGGCGAATTCCTGACGCTGCTCGGCCCGTCGGGATCGGGCAAGACGACTTGTCTGATGATGCTGGCGGGATTCGAATTCCCGACGGGCGGCGAGATTCGGCTCGATGGGCAGTTGCTCAACACGGTGCCGCCGCATAAGCGCAACATCGGCATGGTGTTTCAGAACTACGCGCTGTTTCCGCATATGACGGTGGCGCAGAACGTCGCTTACCCGCTGACGGTGCGCAAGATGGACGCCGCCGAGCGCGCGGACCGCGTGGTCGAAGCGCTGAAGATGGTACGCATGGAAAGTTTCGCCAAGCGTTATCCGGCGCAACTCTCGGGCGGCCAGCAACAACGGATCGCGCTCGCGCGGGCGCTCGTGTTCGCGCCGCGGCTCGTGTTGATGGACGAACCGCTGGGCGCACTCGACAAGCAACTGCGCGAGCATATGCAGTACGAACTCAAAGCGCTGCACGACAAGCTCGGGGTGACGTTCGTCTACGTCACGCACGATCAGGGCGAAGCGTTGACGATGTCCGACCGTGTCGCCGTCTTCGACAAGGGCATCGTTCAGCAACTGGACACGGTCGACCGGCTTTACGAAACGCCGTGCAACGAATTCGTGGCGAACTTCATCGGCGACAGCAACCGCTTGCAAGGCACGATCTCGGAGATCGACGGCGAGTTTTGCCGTCTGCGTCTGCGCGACGGCACGCACGTCGTCGGCCGCAACGTGGGCAACGCGCGAGCGGGCGCGCAAGCGATCGGCTGCATTCGCCCCGAGCGCCTGCGTCTGGCCCCGCAACCCGGGGCGCGCCGGGGCGGCAATGCGCTCGCGAGCGAAGTGCGCGGCCTCATCTATTACGGCGATCACGTGCGGATGCGCTGCGCGGTGCCCGAGCAGGACGAGTGCTTCGTCAAAGTCCCGTTGAGCACCGAAGCACTCGATTCGTTCGTGCCCGGCGCGCCCGTTGCACTCGAGTTCGCCCCCGAGCATTTGCGCATTTTCGCGTGACCGATAGCGCGGACGGATAGCGCCGTTCGCGAGCAGAAAGCATCGCCCTGTCCCCGGTTTGGCGGACGCATTGATGAAAGTCCACGTAGAGGAGAACCTAGATGAAGACGAACACAAACCCTGCGCGTCGTACCGCGGTGACGCTGGCCGTCGCTTGTTTGTCGACGATGCTCGGTGCTGCAGGCGCCGGCGCCGCCGAGCTGACGGTCGTGAACTTCGGCGGTGCGAACGCCGACGCGCAGAAGGTGGCCTACTACCAACCGTTCGAGCAAAAGACCGGCGATAAGGTGACGGCCGTCGAATACAACGGCGAAACGGCCAAGATCAAGGCGATGGTCGAAGCCAAGCATGTGAACTGGGACGTCGTCGAAGTCGAATCGGGCGACCTGGGCCGTGGCTGCGACGAAGGGCTCTACGAGAAACTCGACTGGTCCAAGATCGCGAAAAAGTCGGAGCTGATTCCCGAATCGCCGAGCACGTGCGGCGTAGGCTTTTTCGTTTGGTCGACGGCCATTGCGTACAACGCCGACAAGCTGAAGACGGCGCCGACCGGTTGGGCCGACTTCTGGAACGTGAAGAAATTCCCCGGCAAGCGTGCACTGCGAAAGGGTGCGCGCGGTAACCTCGAATTTGCGTTGATGGCCGACGGCGTCGCTCCCAAGGACGTCTACAAGGTGCTGGCGACGAAGGCCGGTCAGGACCGCGCGTTCAAGAAGCTCGACGAATTGAAGCCGAACATCCAATGGTGGGAGGCGGGCGCGCAGCCGCCGCAATTCCTCGTCGCGGGCGACGTCGTGATGTCTTCCGCGTTCAACGGCCGCATCGATGCCGCGCAGCGCGAAGGCAAGAACCTGAAGGTGGTGTGGAACGGCAGCATCTACGATCTGGACTACTGGGTCATCCCGAAGGGCTCCCCCAACAAGGCGCTCGCCGAGCAGTTCATCGCCTACTCGGTCTCGTCCAAGCCGCAGCAAGCGTATGCGCAGCACATCGCATACGGCCCTGCGAACCGTGATGCGATCAAGTCGCTCGATGCCAAGACGCTGTCCAATCTGCCGAATTCGCCGGCCAACGGCAAGAACGCGGTTTTGCAAGACGCCGCCTTCTGGACCGATTACGGTGACGAGCTCGAGCAGCGCTTCGCGTCGTGGGCGTCGAAGTAACGCACTCAGCGGCGGCGGCTCCGGCAAGGTAGCCGGTTCCGCCGCGCGGTAGGATGTTGAGCATTTTTTGCGCTCGATCGCCGCGCTGCCGGGGCGCCACCGCCCGGCAGCGCGGCGTGAGAGCGCAGAAAGCACGAAGCAGGTAGCAGGAAGCAAGAGGCAAGGCAGGAGACAAGCGTGCAAACGATGACGATTTCGAGCGAGCCGGGTAACGCATCGACGGCGACGTTGAAGCGGGAATTGAAGGCGGCGCAGGCGCGCAAGCGAGCAGCGGCGTTGCTCTTGATCGCGCCGCTGGCGATCTTCCTGTTTTTGATTTTCGTCGTGCCGATCGCCGCGCTGTTGACGCGCGCGGTGCAAAACCCCGAGGTAGCCGACGCGCTACCCAAAACCGTCGTTCAGCTTCACGCATGGGATCGCAAAAGCGAACCGTCGGCGACCGCCTATGCCGCGCTTGCGACCGACTTGGCCGCTGCGCAAGACGGCGAAGTCATGGGCAGCTTGGCGCGGCGGTTGAACGTAGAGATCCCGGGTTACAGGTCGCTCGTGGCGAAGACGGCGCGGGCACTGCCTTTCGCCGACGATGCAGGCCATCCGCTTGCTCTTACGCCCGAGCAAACGCGTGCGAAGCTGATCGATCTCGATGCGCGCTGGGGCGAAGCGCGCTACTGGCGCGCGATCGCCAAGAACGGTTCGCATTATTCGCCGTTCTATTTGCTGGCTTCCCTCGATCATCGTCAAGACGCGTTCGGCCATATCGAGCGCACCGACCCCGATCAACGCATCTATCTGAGCGTGTTCGGCCGCACCTTCGTGATCGGCGCCGTGGTGACGCTGGCGGCTTTGTTGCTCGGCTATCCGCTCGCCTATTGGATCTCCACGTTGAGCGAGCGCCGCGCGAACCTGGCGATGATCCTCGTGCTGATTCCGTTCTGGACATCGATCCTCGTGCGCGTGGCGGCATGGATCGTGATCTTGCAGACCGAAGGGCTCGTGAATCACTCGTTACGCGGGCTCGGCTTGATTCACGCGCCGTTGGAATTGCTCTTCAATCGCACGGGCGTCTACATTTCGATGACGCACATCCTGCTGCCGTTCATGATCTTGCCGCTCTATAGCGTGATGAAGTCGATTCCAAAGACATATCAACGCGCGGCCGTTTCGCTCGGGAGCCACCCGTTCGCGGCATTCTGGCGTGTCTATGTGCCGCAAACGTACCCGGGCATCGGCGCGGGCGCATTGCTTGTCTTTATCCTAGCGATCGGCTACTACATCACGCCTGCATTGCTGGGTGGCCCTAACGATCAGATGGTGAGCTACTACGTCGCTTATTTCACGAACGTGACGATCAACTGGGGCATGGCGTGCGCGCTCGGTGGCCTCTTGCTTGCCGCGACGCTCGTTCTTTACGCGGTGTACGGCCGATTCACGCGCGGGCAACCGAGCCTATGAATTCACGGTTGCTTGCGATGAGATCGATCATGTCGACCCTTTCGGCGTCTTCGACGTTCTCGCCCGATATACCCCTGATGCACTCGTGAGGCCTTCGAGCCGGAGCCGACGATGAAACTTTCCAAACCTTTGTTCGCCCCGCACACGTCGCTCGTCGAACGCGGGTGGTACTTCCTGCTGCGCGGCTTGGTCGCGCTCACGCTGTTGTACTTGATATTGCCCGTGCTCGCGATCGTGCCGTTGTCGTTTTCATCGAGCACCTTTCTCGCTTATCCGATCCCGGGCTGGTCGCTGCGCTGGTATCAGAATCTCGTCATGTCCGACGAGTGGCGCCTCGCCGCGAAGAATAGCTTCATCGTTGCGCCGTCGGCCACGGCGCTGGCCACGGTGCTCGGCACGCTGGCGGCGTTGGGCCTCGCGAAGGCGAATTTCCGCGGAAAAGCGATCGTCATGGCCGTGTTGATTTCGCCGATGATCGTGCCCGTCATCGTCGTGGGCGTGGGCATGTATCTGTTCTTCGCTCCGCTGGGGCTGGCCAACACGTACATCGGGCTCATTATGGCGCACGCCGCGCTAGGCGTTCCGTTCGTCGTGACGACGGTCGGCGCCACGTTGCAAGGGTTCGACGGAAACCTCGTGCGGGCGAGCCTCTCGCTCGGTGCGAATCCGACGCGCACGTTTTTCCGCATCACGTTGCCCGTGATCGCGCCGGGTGTGATTTCGGGGGCGTTGTTCGCGTTTGCGACGTCGTTCGATGAAGTCGTCGTGACGCTGTTTCTCGCGGGCGCCGATCAGACGACGCTACCGCGGCAGATGTTCACGGGCATTCGCGAGAACATCACCCCGACGATCGCGGCGCTCGCGACCATCCTGATCGTCTTTTCGACGGCGCTGCTGCTCGCGCTCGAATGGCTGCGCGGCAAGAACGCGGCGCGCGCGGTGGCCTGAGGCGACGAATGCATGCGGTGACGCTAGCCCGCCGCTCCGTCTAATCCGAACTCATGACGCACCGCCGCCGCGATGCCGTTCACGACGTCGGTCACGAGGCGTCGCCCCTTCTCGCGGGACGAATCCTTCGCGGACGAGAGCACGCCGCTTAACGGAACCCATGCCGTGCGCGCGGGATACATGTCGTAGGTTGGAAATTGCGCGGGCCCGTGCGAAGGGATCTGCTCGAGCGATACCAACTGCGGATGGTAGTGAAGCATCATCGACGTCTCGATCACCGCGGCATGTTCGAGCGCGATGCCGGGAAAGCCATCCGGGAACACGGCGTCGAGCGTGTCCTGTCGACAGAACTCCCAATGCTCGACACGCATGACTTCCATTGCGCCGTGTTCGCCGATATCGCGCATCGCAAGTTCGATCCCCTCGGTGACGAACCACTGGTTTTCATAGTGCCCGACGACGATCACGAGACGCCTGACGCCATGGCGGTGAAACTCGCGCACCGCATCGCGGATCAATCCGCTCAACGTCGCGCCGTCGACGCTTGTCGTGCCGCAGAAATGCTGGCCGCCGCCGCTTCTCGGCTGCGACTTATAGCCGTACGAAATCGCCGGCGCCACGATGCCGCCCACGGCGCGGGCCACGTCTTCGCTGATCGCACTGGCGAGCAACGCATCCGTGCCGAGCGGAAGATGAGGGCCATGCTGTTCTGTCGCGCCGCAGGGCAGAAAAACCACCGCTCCCGCTTTCACCCGCTGCTCGTATTCCACCCAGCTGATGTTGTCCATCCGCACGCTGTTCATGTCGAACTCCCGTTGTCGACGAGCGGCGCTTGCGGCTGGCGCACCGCACGCCGCGCCCGATAAAAGACGTAATAGCTGCCGCCGCCCATGGCTAGCCCCGCAAGCCACGAGAGATCGATGCCGCCCAGCGCCATGGCGAGGGGCCCTTGCATCGAATCGATGCTGCCGACTTGAAAGAGCCAGGCCGCGATCACGCCGAGCGCCAAAGCCGCCATGCCGGGCCAGTTGACGTCCCCGCAGGAACTGGTCGAGTGATGACGGTAAAGCGCTTGGACGTCGATGCGGCCGCGGCGGATCGCGAAGAAATCGACGAGTACGATGCCGGCCCACGGCGCGATCCATACGACGAAAAAGACCATGAGATTTTCGAATGTGTTCGCGAATGCGCCCGAATGCAGGAGCAGATAGAGAATCGAAAGTGCGACGATGCCCGACACGACGGACACGACCCACCGCGCAATGCGAAGATCCAGCGAGAGCGTGGCGAGCGCCGCCGAATAAATTACGACGATATTGGTCGCAATGGGGCCGTGGACGAGCACGAGCAGTACAGGCAACGCCATCGCGCCGAACACGGCAATGATGAGCTGAGCCGGATCCGCGCCGCTCCCTGCCGAGGCAATCGCCGCACCGAGCAGCGCGAGCCAGACGGTGGGCACGAACATGCCGAGCGAGGTTGCGCGAAACACCTGCCCGCTCGTCAACGTGGGCTTCGTGAAACGCGTGTAGTCGGATGCGTAGACGAGCCAAGAAATCCCCCAGCCGATGCCGATTGCGGTCATGAGCTGGCTCATGGCGGCGAGCTTGCCGATACCGTGCGCAGTCGAAGTGTGCCAATGGATATCGACGTGGGTAAACGCAAGGACGGTCATCGCGATCATGATGAGCAGCACGACCGGCATCGTGTAACGCTCGAAATACCGGATCGCGTGAAACCCCCACGTCGCGATGCCGACTTGAATCAGCATGACCGCGATGGCGATCGCATATTTGAGTTCGATGCCGCCGCTCATGCCCATGCGTTCGAGCGCCGCCACGGCAAGATCGAGCACGATCCAGGTATTGATCGCCACCCAGCCCATCGGCATCAGTACCTGCATAAGCGTGGGAAGCCATGCGCCGCGACGGCCGAACGCCAGCCTCGACAGCACCATTTGCGGCACGCCCGAGCGATGTCCGATCACGCACATGGCGCCGAACAGCGCGCAACCGAGCACATTGCCGATCACGATCACCATCAGTGTTTCGACCAGGCTCAGGCCCAACTGGATGCCGATGGCCCCGAGCACCCAATTGATCGGCGCGACGTTCGCGCCAGCCCAAATCCAGAACTGGTCCAACTGTCCGGATGTCCGGTGCTCGTTCGGGACGGGCTCTACACCGTGCACGTCGAAGGCGGCGCTGGTTCGCTCGTGCGCCTGCAAAATCTGATTGTTTGACACGACTGTCTCCTCCTAGGATTGCCGCACTCAATCGTCGAGTGCGCTCAATGCGTATTGGAGCGGAGACAAATCCGGGGCGAAACCGATGTTTTCTCAAGTGGGGTTGAGGAAAATTCGACGCCCGTTGTGGGTCCGGCGTTGTCGCTCACAGTTGAGATTTACTCAACGTCTCAAGAAAATTCATCAATCGCGCAGGCGAAAGCGTCGTGGCTAAATCGGAGTTCCGGATTTCCGAGTTTCAGCACGCAAAGGAACACACACGATGACCACGCTTTTGCACATCACGGCCAGCGCACGCGGCGGCCGCTCGCTCAGCCGCAAGCTATCGAACGCCTTCGTCGACGCATGGAAGGAGCTCGACGCAGCCGCCGACATCATTTCGCGCGACGTAGGCGCCAATCCACCCCCCATCATCACCGAAGCGTGGATTGCGGCTGCCTTTACACCCGACGAGGAGCTCACGCCCGAGCAACGCGAGACGCTGCGCTTATCCGACGAACTGATCGACGAAGTCGACCGCGCCGACGTGATCGTGATCGGCACGCCCATGTACAACTACGGCATGCCCGCGGCGCTCAAGTCGTGGTTCGACAAAGTCATCCGCGTGCGCAAGACGTTTACGTTCGACCTGGCGCGCGGAGACTTTCCGCTGGAGCCGGTCATGGGCGGCAAGAAGCTCGTCATTCTGAGTTCGCACGGCGAATTCGGATTCGGCCCCGGCGGGGTGCGGGAAAAGATGAACCACTTGGATACGCATATCCTGACCTGCGCACACTATCTCGGTGTCGAGGAAAGCCACGCGATCAGTATCAGCTATCAGGAGTTCGGCGACGCACGGCACGAAGCGTCGGTGGCCGATGCCTTCGCCGCGGTGCCGGTACTGGCCCGCCAGTTGGCGGGTGCGAGCGTAACCGCATAACCCGCACGACGTCATGCCGACCCCTACGACGCTAAGCGAGATCGCGCGAAGGCTGGACGACGCGAGCCTAGACGCCTTCGAACTGGTACGTACCGCGGTGACTCGAGCGCATGCCTCTCGCGGCGTCTTCATTTCGTTCATCGAAGGCGCGCTCGAAGAGGCGCGGGAAGCGGCGCGCAGACGCAGCCGGGGCGCACCGCTTGGCCGCCTCGACGGGATCCCGTTCGCCGTGAAGGACATGATCGACGTGGCGGGCAGCAAGACGAGCGCGGGATCGCTCACGCGGATCGACGCGCCGCGCGCATCGCGGGACGCCGCGGTGATCGCCGCGATGCGGGCGGCCGGCATGATTCCGATCGGCAAGACGAACTTGAGCGAATTCGCCTTCTCTGGGCTCGGGCTCAACCCTCACTTCGGCACACCAGGCGCGGACTTCGGCGCGCAGGCTATGGCGCCGCGCGTACCCGGCGGCTCGTCTTCGGGCTCGGCCATCGCCGTGCAACGCGGGCTCGTTCCCGCGGCGATCGGGACCGACACCGCGGGGTCCGTCCGCGTGCCGGCGGCATTCAACGCGCTCGTGGGTTTTCGCGCGTCGACTGGCCGTTACGACATGGGGGGCGTGCACCCGCTCGCCGTCACGCTCGATGCGCTCGGGCCGCTAGCGCGCACCGTGGAGGACTGCGTGCTGCTGGACGGCGCGATGCGCGGCCGTTCGGACATCTGCTTACAGGCGCTGCCGCTGGACCAGGTCCGGTTCGTCGTCGATTCGTCGGTCCTCGAGGATCCGGCGCTCGAGCCCGACGTGGCAGGCAATCTCCGCCGCGTCGTGGCGCGGTTGCGACAGTGCGGCGCGCGCGTGCAAGAGCGCCCCGTCGAAGCATTCGCCCGCACGCGCAGCTTGATCGCGACGCAGGGCTGGCTCGGCGCCGTCGAGGCTTGGGCACTCCTTCGGGATGTCGTCGAAGGACCATGCAGCGACCAACTCGATCGGCGCGTTCGCAATCGATTGCTGGCCGCCAAAGCCATCGATCGGCGGACAGAGGATCTCATTCGCGCTCGACGGGTCGAGCTCATGCTGAACCTCTTGCACGAGTTCGGAGACGAAGCGGTGCTCATTACTCCGACAGTCAAGCATGTCGCGCCTGAACTTGCGGCATTGGAGGCCGACGACCATCTGTTCGCGGCGACCAACCTAGAGACGCTTTCGCTGACCATGCCGGGCAGCTTTCTCGATATGCCGGGCGTCGCCATGCCGTCGGGCGTCGATCGTCAGGGAATGCCGACCTCGGTGCTTTTTTCCGTCCCGCAAGGGCACGACGATCGGCTGCTACGAACGTGTCTTGCGATCGAATCGACATGGCGGGCGCGGCCGGCCCAATGACATCTATCCGGAGAACAACGCATGAATCCGATATCCCCCGACACCGACGACGCCCCTACCCGTATTCCCGCACGCGGCGGCGTGGCGGTCAGACTCGCCAAGGGCATGACGATCAAGGTGATCAATACGCACGGCCATCAGGTCGTCGACACCTGGGCGTTCAATCAGCATGACATCGGCGAATCGATGTCGATGGAGCATAGCCGCACCGCCATGCTCAAGATCATTCCGCAGGTGGGCGACACGTTGCTGACGAACCATCGGCGCGCGATCTTGACGTTGGTGGAGGACACGACGCCGGGCGTGCACGATACGTTGATCGCCGCGTGCGACAGGCATCGCTACGCGCAGTTGGGGGTGGTCGGTCACCATGACAACTGCACCGATAACCTCGCGGCCGCGCTTCGAACACTCGGGTTGACGGCGCAAGAAACACCTTGCCCGCTG
This sequence comes from Paraburkholderia sp., assembly GCA_004322045.1. Taxonomy (GTDB): domain Bacteria; phylum Pseudomonadota; class Gammaproteobacteria; order Burkholderiales; family Burkholderiaceae; genus Trinickia. The sequence continues at coordinate 24,572 of SCRN01000026.1, read as the reverse complement.
AACTTATTCATGAACGTACCCGTATGCGAGAACGGCGGGCTGAAATTCGTGCCGCCGGTCAGTCAGGCCGGCCAATACGTCGCGCTGCGCGCCGAAATGGATGCGATCGTCGTGATGTCGGCTTGTCCGCAGGATGTGACGGCGGTCAACGGGATGATGCCGACCGACGCGCACTATTCGATCGTCTGAACGCGGCCTTACCTCTGAGCGGTGGCGCGCTCAGGGTTTGACGGCGCGGCGAGCGCTGCGAGCGGCCGGCCGGTTTGGGTAGAATGCATTGACCGCCACCGGCCGACTTCCGGATGAAGGTATATCGCCATGCGCAAGTTGCCACCGCTCAATTCGGTCCGCGCCTTCGAGGCCGCGGCGCGGCATCAAAGCTTCACAGCGGCCGCCGATGAACTGTCCGTGACCATCACGGCCGTGAGTCACCAAATCCGTCAACTCGAGGCACGCCTCGGTCAAAAGCTGTTCGAACGAACCGGGCGAGCTGTCGCGCTGACACCGGTTGGCAAGACGATCTACCCGCTCGTCAGAGACGGCTTCGATCAACTTGCCCAGGCATTCGAGGCCGTCAATGCGCGTGCGAGTGAGGACTCGATCCAAATCTCGGCCACTCGTGCGTTCGCGCAGCGCTGGTTGATGCCCCGGCTGTCGCAATTCAATGCCGTGCACCCGAACGTTACGGTGCATATTCACGGTTCGGAGAATCTCGTCGATCTGCGCGCCGAAGAGATCGACCTCGCAATCCGCTATGGTCCGGTCCCAACCGATCTGCGCGAGTCCGTCATTTTGGAGGACTGTTATATCGCGGTGGCCGCTCGCGATATTTGTCCGCAGGATCGCAAGCCGGCGATCGAGGACTTCGCTTCGCGCCCCCTGCTTGCCTACAAGTGGGGAAACCGCGCGCTGAATGCTCCGGATTGGTCGACGTGGCTCGCGCTCGTCGAACACGATCGAAGCATCGACTTTCGTTTGTCCTGGTATAGCGAGGAAATGCTCGGGCTCTATGCCGCGGAGTGCGGCTTGGGGCCGCTGATGTGCAGCAACGTGCTGATCGATGAAGAACTGCGCACCGGCCGCTTGCTCAAGATCGAAGGGCCCTGCCTGCCGGGGTTCGCGTACCGCCTGGTCGAGTCGCCTTCGACGCGTCCCAAGAAGGGGCTTCGTCTTTTCACGGCTTGGCTGCGCGAAGCGGCGCGCTTGTTTCGCGACGAATCTTTCGTGCCGGAACATCCGTGATGTCGAGCGCGGGAATCGCTATCATATCTCCCCACCTTCACTGCTCATCGCTGCGACATGACCCAACCCCTTCGCGAACTCACCCCGATCGAAGCCCGCGTCCTTGGCGTGCTGGTCGAAAAGCAGCATACGGTTCCGGATACGTATCCCTTGTCGCTGAACGCGATCACCGCGGGCTGCAATCAGAAAACCGCTCGCTCTCCCGTCATGAGCGTCACCGAGGGGGAAGTGCAGAGCGCCATCGACGGCTTGAAGCGGCTGAGCCTCGTGATGGAGGCGAGCAGTAGCCGCGTCACACGCTACGAGCATAACTTGAATCGCGTGCTCGGCGTGCCGAGCCAGGCGGCTGCGTTGCTGACGGTTCTCTTGCTCAGAGGCCCGCAGACCGTTGCCGAATTGCGCCTGAATGCCGCGCGTCTGCACGGTTTCGCAGACAATTCCTCGGTCGAAGCGTTTCTCGACGAACTGGTCGCGCGTACGCCTGCGCTCGTGGTGAAGCTGCCGTGCGCGCCCGGCGAGCGCGAGAATCGCTGGATGCACTTGATGTGCGGCGAAGTGAACGTGGAGCAGGTGGCGGCCACGTTCGCTCGCGCGCCAGGTGCGGCGCCGGCGGGCGAACTGGATGTGTTGAGGGCGGAACAACAGCGCTTGGCCGATGAAGTGACGCAATTGCGAGCGATTGTTGAACACATGGCGGCCGATTTGGGTATCTCGATCGACCTCCCGTCCTCGCAGAACTAGCGCAATGATTCGCGAGCCGGCGAGGGGACGGGGCAATTCGGCGCAGGCCCGGCATCGCGAGGCCGGGGTGGCTATAGCTATAGCTGGAATCGAAATATTGCCGACCGATCGACCCTGAAGATCAGTGAAATGTGCGTCCAGCTGATTAGGCGGTAGCCGTATTTTTCGAGGTACGTATATATTTCAGAGTCGATTACATCCCTGATCGAAAACGATACGCTTTCGACGATGATGATTTTAGGTTTGTATCGCTTGATGTCGATCGATCGCAGCACGTGATAATCATGCCCCTCCGCGTCGATCGAAAGCAGATCGATTTCCTGGTTCGAGTAGCGGCTGTGTTCCAACACGTCGTCGAGCGTAGTCGTCTCCACAGTGCGGACCGATACGGGAGCCTGGCCCTCGGTAGCGGCCGTTTCGGGGTCCAGAGTCGAGGTCAGCCCATACTTGGAAAAGTTGTAGGCCTGTTTAACGGTTTTCTCGCTTGAAATCGCCGCACAAATATTGATATCGGAAGCCCTGGCGAGCTTGAATGCTTCTATTTTTATGGGATCCATGTCGATGTTGATGCCACGCCAACCGCGTTTATGCAAGGCGTACGTATTCGAAAATTTTATTGGATGATATGCGCCGACATCGACGTAGATTCCTTTGTTGCACGTTGGACTGATTATCTCGCGCAGCACCGCGTCCTCGCCGAACTGCGAATAATACAGGCGCGCGACTCGCGTAATCCACGTCTTTCGCACTAGCCAAAGAAAATGTCCGGCACTTTTGAATGTGATCATAGGAATGCACACCGATTGAGCCGATCGATGGCGGTAGATTAGCTTATTCAGGGTTATTTTCAAGGACGATATTAATCATCGATAATCGTCCGATCATCACAAGAAAGCACGGACTAAACTGAGTGAGCGTCAAATATCGATTCCCGATATTTGGGAAGAAATCGTTTATTTTTGTTGGTGCATTTGAGCAACGAGTCGATTTCAGGGAGAGGCCCGAGCCGTGTATTTGACCGATGGAGCGGGGCATCCTACGATAGCCGCCATGAATCCCGATCACTTCAGCGCCGTCGCCAAGCAGTATGTTGCGTCGCGGCCCACCTATCCGCCGGCGCTTTTCTCGTGGCTCGCCACGCAATGTCCTGTTCGAGCGCTTGTGTGGGACGTTGGGGCTGGCAACGGCCAGGCGTCGATCGCGTTGGCTGCCCATTTCGCCAAGGTGTGGGCCACCGACCTCAGCGACGCTCAAATCTCCCAGGCGCCTGCACACGAGCGCGTCGAGTATCGCGTCGCGCCGGCGGACCGCAGCGGCCTAGCCGACGCGACTGCAGACGCCGTCACCGTCGCGCAAGCGCTGCACTGGTTCGACCTCGATCGTTTCTATGCCGAAGTGAGGCGCATACTGAAGCGTGGCGGTCTGATCGCTGCTTGGACCTACGGCGTGCTTCATGTCGAGGGCGATGCGGTCGAAGAACGGGTGGGCCACTTTTATCATCAAGTGGTCGGCCCCTATTGGCCTGCCGAGCGGCGTCATGTCGAAACTGCGTATGCCGAGCTGCCGTTCCCCTTCGAACCCGTCGCAAGTCCCCCATTCACTATCCGGCTCGCTTGGACGCTAGACGACCTGCTTGGCTACTGCCGCAGTTGGTCGGCCACGGCGCGTTATCGCAGCGCAACGGGCAGCGATCCCGTCGCCTCGCTGGCGGCCGAACTCGCTCCCGTCTGGGGTGAGCCCGATCGACGCCGTGAAGTGACGTGGCCGATTGCAATGCGGGCGGGCTTTCGTTGAAGCCGGCGTACACCATGCGATGGCGCGGCGAGCCATAGGGGCTCGCGCGACCTCGGACGCTTCTCGAATCGATTCGCGACGGCGGCAGTGCCTGCGCAATCGCATGCGATAATGCACCCGCTCGCGACAGGCTCGGGGTCGCCACGCATTGGGTGCGCATCTTCGTTCCACGGGCCATCCCGCCGTTACGCCGCCGCGCTGGCGAGACGTACCTCAACGTATGTTCGCTGCTCGCGAACCACCCTATTCGAAAATGGCTCAGTCGGCCATTGCACGCAGGAACAGCTAGTGAAACAACTCGGTCATGCCTTTCTCATCGCGCTGCTGCGGGTGTTGTCGGTCCTTCCTTACCCGCTGGTCGCGAGGCTGGGCAGCGCTATCGGCGCAGCGCTCTATGCGTTGCCCAGCCGCCGCAAGCATGTCGTGCTGGTGAACTTGCGCCTCTGCTTTCCGGAGAAGACCGAACTCGAGCGCCAAGCCCTTGCAAAGGCGCATTTTCGGCACGTGGTTCGCAGCTATCTCGAGCGCGGGATTCAATGGTTCGGCAGTGCACGGGCGATCGAGGGTATCGTCCAGATCGAAAGCAAGATCGATCTGGAAGACGAGAACGCTCCGCCCACCATCTTCATGGGATTTCACTTCGTGGGCATCGAAGTGGGATGCATGCGTTACTCGATGCAGTTGCCCGTCGCGTCACTGTTCACGCCGATGTCGAACCGGCGCATGTGCGATCTGGCAAGGCGGCAACGTGGCAGGTTCGGCGCCGAGATGATCGAACGCGCCACGAGCGCGAGAAAAGTCATCGGCATTCTTCGTTCGGGCAAACCGGTCATGCTCGCGGCGGACATGGACCACGGTATCGAAAACTCCGTCTTCGTTCCATTCTTCGGTGTTCCCGCTTGCACGCTGACCTCCATTTCGCGCCTTGCGAAGCTGGGCCGTGCGCGCGTGGTGCCGTTCGTGACGGAGGTGCTGCCGGATTTCAAGGGATACAAATTGTCGATCTTCGAGCCGCTCGAAGGGTTTCCGTCCGAAAGCGACACGGACGATGCCACGAGAATGAATGCATTTCTCGAGGCCCAGATCCTGCGCTTTCCCGATCAGTACTACTGGGTGCATCGGCGCTTCAAAAACCGGCCGGTAGGGGTGCCGGGGGTTTATTGACGCTAGGCCGCCTCAACGAAAATTTCCACGCCGCCAGGCTCGAGTTCGAGTTCACCCCCGGAAAAGCGCCGATTCGAGAGCGCGCTCGAGTAGTCGCCCACAGCGATGGAAACCCGTTGCGTTTCCTTGGAAAGATTGAGCACGAAAGTAACCCGTTTTTGGCCGGCGCTTCTTACCGCGATTTCAACACCATCGGGGAGTTCGAGCCCGCCGCCGATGCCGGCGTCCTGGGTGATGCGCCGCATCAGCACCTGAGTCGATAGCTGGTCCAACACGGTTCCGATGTAATAGGCCATGCCTTTGCCGCGCACGTTCCGCGTGATGGCGGCCCTGCCCGCGAAATATTCGCTAGCGTAGGTGGCGATCGTCTCGGCTGCTACGGGCGTGAGGACGTCACACCATTGACTGCTCGAAAGTCCTTCGCCGGTGTCGAGGCTCAGCGTTTGGATGTCCTTTCCCACAGGATCGTATTCATCGACTTCCACGCCTGTCAGAGACGTCAGCAGGTTCGGGAGACGGTCGGGCAGGCAGACGTTGTTCATGTTCTTGACGCCGGATCGTGTAGTAAGCACGAGCGTCCCACCCTGCTCGACGTATTCCGTCAGGCTGCTCGCCATGACGTCGTCGATCAAATACAGCATCGGGGCGATGACGAGCCTGTAGCCGCGAAGATCCTGCCTCCAATCAATGACGTCTGCGCCCACGCCCATTGTCAGCAGCGCGCGATGGAGGCGTTTGAAGTTGCCCAGATAGTCGAAACCATCGGCTTGCGGCTGAATCTGGAAAGCGTTGAGTTGCTCGTGAGAAAAGAGCATCGCAACCTCGTGCTCGAGTGTGGTCCCTTCCAGCAACGGAGCGAGTTTGCTCATCTCCTGACTGAACCGGACGAACTCCTTGAAGCGGCGGCCCGGTTGGCCATGATGATCGAGAAGGCCGTGCCAGAACTGCTCTGCGCCGATGCGGGCGGAGCGCCATCGGAATTGAACGATGGTGTCGGCGCCGCGCGAGACGCTTTGCCATGCGTAGGCCCGGATCATGCCGGGGAACGGCGTGCGCGACATCGGGTACCAACACCCCGGCGTCCCGCTCAGTTGCTCCATGACCCAGAAATTTCGGCGCTTGACGCCGCGCGTCAGATCGAGGGTCAACGCGCCGTGATACATCTTCGACTTGGCATCGTCGAGAAGATCGGTTGCCGGATAGTAGTCGACAGAGGCGAAATCCATACTGTCGAACATGTCGTAGTAGTCGGCGCTGACGGGGTAACCCCACAGGTTGTGCGTGACGAACTTGCCTGGGCTGTGTTTGCGGATCAGCGCGGCCTGGAAGCGATTGAAATCGGCTACCGCATCCGATGAAAAACGCCGGAAGTCGAGCAGAAACGAGGGATTGAGATAAGGCGATCCACCGAGCGGCGTCGTCACTTGGTTCCAGTCGCTGTATTCACCGCTCCAAACGACTGTGCCCCATTCGCGGTTGAGGTTGTCCAACGAACCATATTTCGTTTGCAACCAGCCGCGGAACGATCGCGTGCAGTATTCGCAATGACAATCGTTCGCTGCGAGTTCATTGTCGGTCTGCCACCCGATGACCGCGGGATGAGCCGCATAGCGACGGGTGAGTTGCTCGATGATCCGCGCACCGAACTCGCGCAGCGACGGGCTGTTGTAACAGCGATGGAGCCGAACGCCGGCAAAAATCGCGTTGCCCTTGTTGTCCACGGGAAGAACGTCTGGGTAGCGATGGGTCAGCCAAACAGGTGGCGTTGCGGTTGGCGTACCGATCACCACTTCTATTTTGTGCCGCGCCAACGTCGCAATGGCCGTGTCGAGCCATTCGAAGTCGAAGCGGCCCTCGGTCGGCTCGAGCCGCGACCAAGCGAATTCAGCCAAGCGAACGATGCTGATGCCAGCTTCCTGCATTTGCCGCGCATCGTGTTCCCACAGCGAAACGTCCCAGTGCTCGGGATAGTAGTCGACACCCACCTTCATGGAGATTCCTTATCAAATTGATGGGCACACCGCGCCCAGCGAGATCGATGCAGGCATCCTGCGCCGCATTCCATGCGGACGCGGGCGCGGGGGGGGGCGGTGTGCGAACGATTAGCCCTTCGTGGCGCCGAAGGTCAGGCCGGCGATGAAGTGTTTTTGCATCGCGAAGAAAATAACGACGGACGGCAGCGCCGCGAGCAGCGAACCCGCCGACACAAGGTTCCAGGCAGTTGTCCACTGTCCCTTGAGCGCGGCCACTCCGACGGTGATCGGCGCGGCGTCGTCACCTTGCGTTAGGCACAGCGCCCAGAAGTAGTCGTTCCAAACGAACGTGAAGACGAGAATGGCAAGCGCAGCGAGGGCAGGCGCGATCAGCGGCGGGATGATTCGGTAGAACAATTGCCATTCGCTTGCCCCTTCGATGCGCGCTGCTTCGACGAGCTCGTAGGGGAGTTCTTTGATGAAATTTCGCAGGAACAAAGTGCAAAAACCGGTCTGGAACGAGATGTGAAAGAGGATCAACCCTTCGATCGTGTTGAACAGACCGAGATGCAGCGTCAATTGCCGCACGGGAATCATCAGCACCTGGATCGGCACGAAGTTTCCCGCCACGAAGACGCCGAGGAGACTGTTGTTTCCCTTGAATGGATACGTAGCGAGCGCAAATCCCGCCATCGAAGCCAATGCGATCGAGCCGACGACGGCCGGCACGGTGATGAGGCAACTGTTCAGGAAATAGTGAAGCATGGGAGAGCTGAACAGAACCGTGCGGTAGTTTTCCACCAGCGCGAGCTTCTCGGGCCATCCCCAGTAGTTGCCCTGCGTGAGCTCATCCGTCGAGCGCACCGAGGTAATGAAAACCGCAATCAACGGAAGCAACCAGATGACGAGGGCGATGGGTAGCGATGCTTTATAGACCTGGCGCCCCATCGGGCTCCAACGGTGTACCGGAGTGGGATACATAAGCGCTTCCTCGGTTATCGGTCGTTGCGGAGCAACCGCCGCAACTGGTACACGATGAACACCAGCATGATCAAAAACAACACGACCGCGATCGCCGCCGAATAGCCATACCTGAAGTACTTGATGGCTTGGTCGTACATGAAATAGGCCAACACTGTCGAGCTGTCGAACGGGCCGCCGCCCGTCATCACGGCGATCAAATCGAAGCTCCTCAGCGCACCGATGATCGTGAGCACGACGGAAAGGAACGTTGCAGGGCGCAGTTGAGGCAGAACCACGTGCCAAAGCAGCGACCAGCCTGTCGCGCCTTCCATGCGGCCCGCTTCAATGATCTCGGGATTGATGCTCGTGAGATTGGTGAGGTACAGCAGCATGCAAAACGGGATTTGCGGCCAAAGCGCCGCGGCGATCACCCCGAACGTGGCGTAGTGCTCATCGCCCAATACGGGAATGCCGTGACCGACAATCACTTTCAGCAAGCCGAACGCGGGGTCGTAGAACCAGCTGAACACGAGACCGACCACCACGCCCGAGAGCACGAACGGCGAGAAGAAGAGCGATTTGATGAGCCGCATGCCGCGCACGCTTTGGTTCAGATAGAGCGCGAACACGAGGCCGATCGGGGGCGCGAGCAGAAACAAGACGAGCCAGAGGAGGTTGTTCCTCAGGGCGACGTAAAAGGTATCGGTGTGAATCAACTCGATGTAGTTCGCGAGCCCGACGAAGACCTTGTCGCTCATCCCATCCCAGCTATAAAAGCTCAGCACGATGCTGCTGATGATGGGATAGATCACGTAGATCGAGAACATCGCGCACGCGGGCAGCAGAAACAATAACGCTGCGCGCTTGCGCTTTTGGGCAAGAGGCGACGACACCCGCAACCGCCGTCCATCTGACGAGCGGTTGATCGGGCGCGGCTGATCCGTGGGTGAGTCGGAACTCACCGAGCTTCTCGTGTCGGCTGTAGTCATCGGAGTGCTCGCGAGATCAGGACGCGTGGTAGATACGCTTGCGCGTCTTTTCCAGGTCGCTGAGGATGTCGTCGAGTTTCGAAGGGTCGCTGATGAATCGTTGCATGCCCTTCATGCCTTCATCGGCCATCTCCTTGGTCATGTCGCGGTCGTAAAACTGCGCCACGCCGCCGCTCGTATGGGAGAGGATCTGAAACCCGATCTTGGCGATCGGATCGTCGGGCATCGCTGCCTTGCTATTGGCCGGCAAGGTGCCGACGCCTTTGGCGAGCGCGGCGTCGTGATCGGGTTGCCCCATGAACGCCAAGAACTTGCGGGCGTCCGCCTTGTTGGCCGCGCGCATCGGGATGTTGAGACACTCGGCGGACCCGTCTTCGGCGGGCGTGACTTTCGGATTGACGGTCGGGAATTTGAAGAAGCCGGTTTGCGCTTTCGTCGCCGGCGGCAGACCGGGCGAAAGGAAGGTGCCCATGAGCATCATGGCGGCTTGCCCCTGAATGTAGAGCGGCTGCACGGAGTCGAGGCTGTACGACAGCGGATTGTCGATGAAGTATTTGTTGTCGATCAGCGTCTTCCACGCCAAATACACGTTCTTCACGCGCGCATCGGTGTAGGGAACCTCGCCGTTCATCAACTTCATGTGAAAGGCGTATCCGTTGATGCGCAGATCGAGATAATCGAACCACGCGGCAAGCGTCTACGAATCGCGGCCGCCGACCGCAATCGGTGCGATGCCGGCCGCCTTGAGCTTCTTGCAATCATCGAGAAAGGCTTGCCAGGTCGTCGGCTCGTTTTTGATTCCAACCTTCTCGAACAGGTCTTTCCGGTAGTACAGGCCCCAAGCGAAGTATTGCGTCGGCATCGCAAATTGCTTGCCGTGATAGGAAGACGCTGTCTTGAGCGAGGCGAACTGAGTATCCCATCCGTTTTTCTGCCAGTCGCCCGTCAGATCATCGAGAAGCCCGCGCTTCGCGTAGTAAGCCATGCGCTCGCCCTCATGCCAATTGACCACGTCCGGCGCCACCGAGGTGAGCCATGCGGGCAGTTGCACCTTGTAGGTTTCCTCTTCGACGAACGCGACCTTGGTGGCGACCCCTGGATTGGCTTGCTCGAACTGCTTGATCAGGCTCTCCCAGACCGCACGCGTTTCGGCGCCTTTGAAAGCGATGTTCAACTGCAGCGTCCCGGCGCTGGCGGCGGCGGCGGTGGCGACGCAGAGGGCAGCACTCAGGACTGAGAGCTTGATGACGCGTTTCATGGTTGTCTCCTAATGTCGTTTTAATGAAGCTTCGGAACTGCGCTACCGTCGGCGGTAAACAAGTGGCAGGCGTCGGGACGGAATCGCGCCGCGACGCGTGTGCCGGGTTGAACGGCCGCGTCGCCGGATTGCTTTGCAACGACCGTGGTTCCGGCATGGTCGTCGAGGTGGAGATAGCTGTGCTCGCCCAAGCGTTCGATGAGAACGACCTCGCGCCGCAGGGTTTGCAACTCCGGGCTCGATCTGCGCGCATTGTCGGTGTCGCCGGTGACTACATCGTCGAAGTGCTCAGGGCGGATTCCGAGGTACACGGTCTGCCCGATATGCAACGAGGCGCCGTCGGCCGAGACGTTGACCACGTCGTTGGACGTTGCCAGCCGCACGGCGACCTGGCCGCCGCGAGCCGACTCGACGACCGCTTCGAGGAAATTCATCTTCGGGCTGCCGATGAATTCCGCCACGAAGCGGCTGTTGGGACGGTGATAGAGATCGAGTGGCGACCCAACTTGAGCGATGCTCCCTAACCGTTCGGCATCCGCACCGGCGCGCAATAGCACGATCTTGTCTCCGAGCGTCATGGCCTCGACTTGATCGTGCGTCACATAGACCGTGCTCGCTTGGGCGAACTGCCGATGCAGCTTGGCGATTTCGATCCTGGTCTGGCTGCGGAGCATGGCGTCCAGATTCGAGAGCGGCTCGTCGAACAGAAACACGCCGGGCTCTCTTACGATGGCTCGGCCGATGGCTACACGCTGGCGCTGCCCGCCGGATAACGCCGCGGGCTTTCGTTTTAGCAGTGCATCGAGTTGCAGCGTCCTCGCCGCGGTATGAACGCGATTCGCGATTTCCGCGGCGGGCATACCGGATAGCTTGAGACCAAACCCCATGTTTTGTTCGACCGTCATATGAGGGAACAAGGCGTAGCTCTGAAAGACCATGGCTACGCCTCTTTTGGCGGGCGGCACTTCGTTGACCACACGCCCGCCGATCTGTACGTCCCCCGAGCTTGGGTCTTCGAGCCCGGCGATGATGCGCAGCAACGTGGACTTGCCGCATCCCGAAGGCCCGAGGAAAACGCAGAACTCGTTTTTCCCAATGTCGAGGTCGATACCGCGCAACACCGGCGCGTGATCGCCATACGCTTTCGTCACGCCCTTCAGAGTGATGGCAGCCATGTTCGAATCGTCTCCATCCAGCTTGGTTTAACGTTACATCAATGGATTTCAAAAAAAGGCCGTGAGGCCTGTCCCGATGTGTCCTACCTGTTGTTCGGACGGACTCTACGCCGGATTCTCGACCGAAGCAATAGGTCTTATACCGATGATGAGTTGACAAGCGGTTGCCGTTGGCTATTGAATGTGGCGTCGCGATTCCTTGCAACCCCTATTCGTTGGTCTCGTCATGAGCAGCAAACATTTCACACCGGCCGCCACCATCAGAGAGGTGGCGGAAGATGCCGGCGTCTCGGTCATGACGGTTTCGAACGTGTTGCGCGGGCGGGGGCGCGTTGGGGAGGAGACACGGCGGCGCGTGCTCGACGCCGTGCAAAGACAAGGGTATCGGCCGAACCTGACGGCCCGCGCGCTCGTGGAACGGAAGGCCCCGACCCTCGCGTTGATGCTCAGTTGCATCACGAATCCGTTCTACCCGGAGTTCACGCTAGCTGCGAATTTGTGCGCGCTCAAACATGAGCGGCACCTGCTCGTATGCAACACGGATCACGAAGCGGACCGCGGCACCACGTTTCTTCAGCAGGTAGCCGGGTCGCTGTCGGACGGCGTGCTGGTCGCGAACTATGGCGACTTGCCGATCGAAGATCTACGCGCGCTTCAGCGGCGCGGGATTCCGGTTGTCATATCGGTGTGGGAACTGCCGGACGAACCGCCGGGCATCGCGTGCGTGACGTTCGACGCGAAGGGCGCCGCGCGGATTGCGGTGAAGCATCTGATCGAGTTGGGGCATCGGCGAATCGGAGCGATCATCGGCAGTCCGAAGAACGGGATACACAGCGCGCGTTTAGCCGGCTACCGGGAGGTCATGCGCGAAGCCAAGATTCGCCGAGTGGCGGCCGATGAGCGGTTTACCGAGGACTCATATGATGGCGGCTATCAAGCCGCGACGGATTTGCTTTCGTCTCGCCCTGACCTCACGGCGCTGTTCGTCTCCAACGATCTTCCTGCGTTGGGCGTGTTGAACGCGGCGTCCGACCTTGGCTATGCGGTGCCGAGCGATCTGTCGGTCGTCAGTATCACGGACATCGTCCCTGCTAGTCAGTCGCGGCCCGGACTCACGACCGTTGCGATCCCTACGGCAGAACTCGCCGAGAAGGGGATCGATTTGCTGATCGACCTCATGAACGGGAAGGCGACGGATACGACCGTCGTTCATACCTCGCCTCCCGAACTCGTCATTCGCGGCTCCACTGCCGCGCCGGCAGGCTCGTGACCGTCATCGGGGCGGGCCGCGGATTGGACCGCTATCGCTCTCCAGGCGAGCAGCGCTCGCCTCACCAAAATTGACATCGCAATAAGGAATAAAGCTGACTTGCGTCCTCGTTTTTAACGTCGAAGACTGGGCGCCAATCCGATTCACCAGATAGCTGTCCGGTATATCGGATAAACGGATGTCTAAATCGATGCATTCGAGCATGCCTATGGCGTCGATGCCGGTTCGTCCGTCCCGGAATGCTCTCTTCGATGAGGACCCAAGTCATGAAGCTTGCGAAACGAGGTGCCCAGGCTGCGCTGTTGTTCTCAGTTGCCGGATTGCTCGCGATGACCGGCTGCACGAAGGTGTCCACGCCCGCCTCGCCGCAAGCCGCCGCATCACCGTCCACGCTGCAGGCCGTATTGCAGAGAGGCACGCTGCGCGTCGGCGATTGTCTGACGTTTGCGCCCTTCGGGTTTTACGACAAGAACGGGCAGCCCGATGGCTATGACGTCGACTTGGCGAAGGAACTGGCCAAGGAGATGGGCGTGAAGCTGGAAGTGGTGAATACGACCAGTGCGAACCGCATTCCCAATCTGCAGACGAGCAAGGTCGATGTCGTGTTCTGCAATTTCACGCGCAATCTGGAGCGCGCGAAGGTCATCGAATTCACGACGCCGTACGTCGTTGCGAGCGAAGCCCTGCTCGTCAAGAAAAGCAGCGGCATCAAGTCCATCAAGGACATGAGCAACCGCACGATCGCCACTGTCAAAGGTTCGACCAACGGCGACGAAGTGCGGGCGCTGAACATGGCCGTCAAAATCCAGGAGTACGACAGCTCGCAAGCAGCGATTCTGGCCGTCAAGCAAGGTCAGGCCGATGCCATGATCGAAGACAACAACTTCCTTGCCTATCAAGCGAAGCTCGATCCCGATCTGACGGTCACCGATGAAGCGCTGGTGCCGCTCGAATACAACGCGTTCGGCGTCAAAGCCGGAGATCAAGCCTGGCTCAACTACTTGAACTTGTTCCTCTTCAACATCGATGCGTCCAAGCTCAACGCGCAGCTCTATAAAAAGTGGTTCGGCGTCGATCCTCATTACCCGCTCAATCCGCGGTTTTGATGAGTGCAGCGTGCCGCGAGCGGGCGAGATCCAAACGATGCGGAGGGTGAGATGGGTTACGAGTGGTTGACGCTTTGGGGCTATGTGCCGGAATTCATCAAAGCGAGTTGGCTGACCCTGCAGGTGACCGTGCTCTCGTTCGTGTTGGCGGTGGCGCTGGGAATGCTGACTGCGCTCGCCAGCGTCTCCATGCTTGGCGCGTTGCGTTTCATCGCGCGCGCCTACGTGGAAATCATCCGCAATACGCCCGTCCTATTGCAGATTTTCATCGTCTTCTTCGGTTTGCCGTCCGCCGGCATCGCTCTCGACGCGTATTGGGCCGGCGTCATCGCGCTAGGGTTGAACGTCGGCGCCTACTTATCCGAGGTGTTTCGCGCCGGCATCCAGTCAGTGCCGCGGGGGCAGTTGGAGGCCGCCGCAATCCTCGGGCTCGAGCGGGCGCAAATCTTCACTCAGATCGTGTTGCCCCAAGCGGCGCGCGCCGTGTATCCGGCCATCGTCAATTATTTGATTCAGCTGTTGCTGGGCACGTCGCTGCTATCGGCCATCGCGTTGCCGGAACTGACGGGGACGGCAACGGTGATCAATTCGCGAACCCTGTTTTATGTGCAGACGTTCGCCGTGACACTGGCTGCGTACCTCGTGCTCAGCAACGCACTTTCATGGCTGGCCGGGCAGCTTGGCGCGCGCGTCTTTCATCCCCCCTTGCTCATTCGAGCGCGCACGCGTTCGGGTGGTTGGTCGCTGCGCCGAGCCAACCGAGCTTGACCTACGCATTGGAGCGGGACCATGTCTATCGACTTGTTGCGAACCAGTCTTGCGATCCTTCTACAAGGACTCGAGACGACGCTGCTCCTTTCAGTCGCGGCGATCGTAGGCGGCACCTCGATAGGGCTCGTCGCTGCCGTGCTTCGCTCGTTCGGGCAATGGGGCACGCCTGCCGTCGCCAAACTCTATACGGAGCTCTTTCGCGGGACGCCCGTGCTCATCACGCTGATGTTCATCTACTTCGGCGTCTCCTACTTCGGTTATGCGATCGATGTGTTTGCTGCGGGTGCGATTGGCCTCAGTGTTTATCAAGGCGCGTATATCGCAGAAGTGTTCAGATCCGGAATCGAGTCGGTGCCGAAGGGGCAGTGGGAGGTGTCGCAGATTCTCGGCTTGAGCAAGATTCAGGCGTTCTTTTTCGTGGTGCTGCCGCAAACGGGGAGGATCGTGTTGCCTCCGCTCGTGGGCCAGTATCTCTCGCTCATCAAGGACACGTCGATCGTCAGCATGATCGGCATGTCCGAGTTGATGCATGGCGGCCAAGCCATCGTCGACCGAATCGGCAAACCCGTGGAAATCTACGGGCTCGTCGCGCTCATTTACTTTGTCGTGTGCTTCCCGCTCTCGCAATGGGTGCGCCATCACGACCGGAGGAGATTGTCGTGACCACTGAAACAATACTCAAGCCCGCCATTTCGCTTGCGGGTGTCAGCAAGTCATTCGGTTCGACACGGGTGCTGAAAGAGATCAACCTCGAAGTCCGGACGGGCGAAGTGCTGGTGCTGATCGGCGCGTCGGGGTCCGGCAAGAGCACCGTGCTGCGCATCATGGCTGGGCTTGAAACGTCGGATTCGGGCGAGGTGTGGGTCAACGCTGTGCCGTTGCACGACCCGCGCCGTGCGCGCGAAATTCGCGGGCACGTGGGCATGGTTTTTCAGCAATTCAATTTGTTTCCCCACAAGACGGCGCTCGGAAACGTCATGCTCGCATTGATCAAAGCGCGCAAGATGAGTCCTGCCGACGCGCGCAAGCGCGCGATGGAGGCGCTCGACCGAGTGGGCCTGGCAGATCGGGCCGAGCACTACCCGAGCCAGTTATCGGGCGGGCAGCAGCAGCGCGTTGCGATTGCGCGCGCGCTCGCCGTGGAGCCGGGCATCATGTTCTTCGACGAAGCCACATCGGCGCTGGACCCGGAGCTGGTCGGCGAAGTCACGGAGGTGATGCGCGGCCTGGCGCGCGACGGGATGACGATGGTCGTCGTCACGCATGAGATGGGGTTTGCTCGCAAGACTGCCGACCGCGTCGTTTTCATGGACAAGGGCGTGATCGCCGAGCAAGGCGAACCGGAACAAATTTTCGTCAATCCGGCTAACGAGCGCACGCGGCAGTTCTTGCATAGAGTGCTCGACCATTGATGCATGGATTGCGTTGCCGTGCTTGCGAGTACGTGCCCGCGATAGACTCACTTACTTGGCATGCCGCATGCGGCGCATGAACGGTTGGATGGAGTGAAAGGATGACTGGTACGGAATCGTCGCGGGCAAGGGGTGTGGACCGCGTCATCGATATCTTTCGGCAATTGCATCTCGCACAGCGCCCCATGACGATGCGCGAGTTGATTGAGGC
Source organism: Paraburkholderia sp. (assembly GCA_004322045.1). Classification (GTDB taxonomy): domain Bacteria; phylum Pseudomonadota; class Gammaproteobacteria; order Burkholderiales; family Burkholderiaceae; genus Trinickia. The sequence continues at coordinate 8,503 of SCRN01000026.1, read as the reverse complement.
AACGGGGGCGCCGCGTTCGAGCATCTATGAGCTCGTCGCCATTCTCAGCGAGGCCGGCTGCCTCGAGACCTCCGCCGACGGCGGCGTGTTCTTCGGGCGCGAGATGCACTACTACGGCTCCGACTACGCGACGCACAACGATCTGATCAGCCGCTCGCATCAGGCGCTATTGGCGTTGGTGAGGAAGTACGAAGAGACGGCGCAGCTGTGCATGCTCGAAGGGAATAAGTACACCGTGGTGTTGTCGGAGCGTAGCGCGCGGCCATTCAATATCAGCTCGGATATCGGCGTAAGAGTGCCGATTCCTTGGACGGCCACAGGCCGTCTGCTGCTTGGTCATTTGAATGCCGAGGAAATCCGCGCCCTCATTCCAAGCGAGGATTTCGTTCTCGATAACGGCGTTCATATTGGATTCGACGAGTTCTTCCAAGACGTGCAGCGCGCGAAAGACCAAGGCTACTGCTGCACGGAAGGGCTCTCCAACGCGTTTCGATTGTGCATGGCGGCTCCGATACGAGACCGCACGGGTCAGCCGATTGCAGCGCTGTGTTTTATGACGGGCCGAGATACGAGTCCCGAGCGGCGAGATGCGATGCTCGACGATCTGCTGCAGTCTGCGAAAGCGCTGTCGCCCCGGTAAGCTCGTGCGCGGGCTGCTGGGCTGGTGAGGGTCGAGCACTCAACGATTTTCAAAGGAGAGAAACGATGAAGCGTTATGGCGTGGAAGGCGGCAAAGGTACGGGCGGTCAGCACATGCCCTTTGCACGCGCTGTCGAGGCGGATGGTTGGCTATTCGTTTCGGGGCAGACGCCGATGGTGGACGGGGAAGTCGTCAATGGCGGCATTGTCGAGCAGTCGCATCAGGCGATCAAGAACCTGTTTTCGATTTTGGAGGAAGCCGGTTACGGCGCGGAACATGTCGTGCGCTGCGGCGTGTGGCTCGATGATCCTCGCGATTTTGCGTCGTTCAACAAGGTGTTCCGTCAATATTTCGGCGAGCATCCGCCCGCGCGTGCGGCGGTGGTGTCGAGCATGGTGATCGATTGCAAGGTGGAAATCGACTGCGTCGCATATAAGGCGCAGCACAAATAGGGTGGGCGAGCGTGGGCCCGCTGTTGTTGTCATGGCATTCATTCCCTCAAGCCAAGCGCCCGCAGCCAAGCATCGACCTGCCCGAAGGCGTCCTGCTGCCATTGCTCCGGGCTGCGATCCCCAAGCACGTTCGTTTCCTCAACGAAGCGGCGCACACATGTCGGGCCGAAACCATCAACGGTATCGAACTTGCCAGCGATGAAACCATAGCCCGCCGCACCGCTAGCATGATCAAGCAGCGGTCGGCATTCCTCGGCGAGCGCCTCTGGGCCGCCAGGATAGTTCCGGATACAGTAGTAGATGTCGTAGGCGTCCTTCTGTTTATAGCGTCCCTCAATCGCATGCCCTTTCATGGCCAAGAGGGCCGGGATCGAACAAACCGCGATCTCCACGCGGTTCATACCCCCAGCGGGCATCGGACCGCTGATCGCCACCAACTGATAGAAGCGAAGAGCCAGATCGGCACCGTCTGCTCTTTGCACCGCAAAGTCACTGATTAACGGTGGCACATTCTTTACGATCTCGGCGTCGCGGGGCATCAGGAAATCGACAATGATGTCAATAGGTGCCCCGCCATCTTCAGTCGGAACCTGGCGAACGAACTGAAAGCGGCGAAGCTCTCGACGCTGCAGGTAGCCATGTCCTTGTAGCGCTTCAATGAGCGTTGCGTATTCGCCGTCCCCCAAAGCCTCTGCGTCCAGCCCAAGGTCCACGTCGAGCGTACCGACGTGTGGCATATCCTCGTTGCCAAGCAGCAGCCACGGTACGGCGCCGCCAACGATGGCGAATTTTCCCTTGAAGCTCCCGAGAATCTGGCCGATTTCGATCAGCACCGTTTTGACGGCAGTTGTCGTGCGGTCGTCGTAGTCGGCGGCGGATTGTGGCTCGCCAGATGTCATTTCGGCCATGTCAGCCTTTCTTGTCGTAGATGATCTGCAGCCTCTCGCCCGCGTTCGCCGGCGTTGGCAAGATCAAGATAGGTTTGGACCGGGCTTGTGCAGATTGCTCCCGGCGCCGGCTCCTCCGTGTCGCGCAACAAACCAGAATCCTTGAGCAGGGTTACCACCACGTTTTCGCCTTTGGAAATCGCAGAGAGCTTCAAGGCTGATTGCAGGCGCTCAAGACCTGCCTCGTCCGAATAGAAATATTGCGTGCCTGTCCGACCGTACGGCGCGAGCCAGTGTGCTGCTGAAAACGATGCAAATGCTGCTAGGCCGACCGATCCATCCGAACGCAGCACTCGCCGTGCAGCTTCCTCTAACGCGCTGCCGTGCAGTGTTGTATAGAAGGCCAGACGCTCTCCAACTGGTGGTTCGTAGGCGTCGCGCCATTCATCCAGCAGCGCATCGGGCTCGGATAGAAACAGACCCTCTTCAGACACTTGCGCCCACTCCCGATCAAGCAGGCCGACGCGAACGTTGCTAACGTGACCAAGGCTGACAGCGGCGGCCTCCGCAAGATCCGTGACGCGCCACGCCTGGCGCGGATTACGAAGCATCACGCGCAACACCTGCGCAGATTTCGGCTTGAACAGTGACCTAAGTTCACGCCGATCGGCAATGGGTTTGCTCGCGACCCGGCGTTCGATAAAGACGCTGTCGAAGACTAGGCGTGCATTGCCTTCGAGGTCGAGAAAGCCCACATCTTGCTCTCGGCACAGTGCTTGAGCGTCAGAGGACAGATAAGGGGCAATGAAAACAGGAATAGCATCTTGCGCATGGTGTGCCATGTAGTTGCGCAGTTGAAGCAATGCCATCCGCACATGGCGCGGTTGGCCGGTGGACTTTACTTCGCAGACCAGCACATGGCGCCTGCCAGACACGTTGATATGAGCCACGATATCAACGCCTTGGTCCGGCCCAGACGCCTCGTACTCCATGTCCAAAAGCTTGATTGCAGGCACTTGCTCCAGCAGCAAGCGAAGCGCCTGCGCCGCTTGACTCTCTATGTCTTTCATCAAATGACCTGGTTTCAGCATCTGTTGAAAATAGCATTTTCAGTGAAATTATCAAGACTTATTTCACTAAAACGGCATTTTCAGCGTTTGTTGAAATAAACAATTCTGGTGAAATATGATTCGCCTTGGCTGCGCCGGGATCACCTCCCCGGCGTACTTGGGCCAGCCATTCCTGCGCGAGCGGGCGGGCCTGTTCGACGGTCAGTTCCCCCTACGGGCCCAAGGCGGGCTTGCGGCGCTCGCTGGTGTTCGTCCGGTACTGGAGTCATGGTGAAATAAAAAACCCGGCCAAAGCCGGGTTTAGAATCACCGCGCTTCGAAACGACGAAGCGCGGCGCCTGCGAATCAACAGTTCGCTGACAGCGAGGTTTTACGCCGCCAGAAGCGAGCGCAACACAAATGGCAAGATCCCGCCGTGCTTGAAGTAGTCGACTTCGATCGGCGTATCGATGCGCAGCAGCACAGGCGCGCGTTGCGTCGTGCCGTTCTTGCGATGGATCACGAGCGTGACTTCTTGCTGCGGCTTGAAGTCGTCACCGAGGCCTTCGATATCGTACGTTTCCTCGCCCGTGATGCCGAGCGATTGCACGCTGTCCGTCCCGATGAACTGCAGCGGCAGCACGCCCATGCCGACGAGGTTCGAACGATGGATCCGCTCGAAGCTGCGCGCCACGACCGCCTTCACCCCCAGCAGTTGCGTGCCCTTTGCCGCCCAATCGCGCGACGAGCCCGTGCCGTACTCTTCGCCCGCGAAGATCATCGTCGGCGTACCGGCGTCGATGTACTTCATCGCCGCGTCATAGATCGGCAATTGTTCGCCGCTCGGTTGATGGATCGTCAACCCGCCTTCCACGCGCGTACCGTCGGCCTTCGGCGGAATCATGAGGTTCTTGATCCGAACGTTCGCAAACGTGCCGCGCATCATCACGTCATGATTGCCGCGGCGCGAGCCGTAGCTGTTGAAGTCGGCCTTTTGCACGCCGTTCGCCTTGAGCCACTTGCCGGCCGGGGAGTCCTCCTTGATCGAGCCCGCGGGGCTGATGTGATCGGTGGTGACCGAATCGCCGAAGATACCGAGTGCGCGCGCGCCTTGGATCGCCGGGATCGTGTCCGACGGCGTCATCGAGAAATCCGCGCCGAAGAACGGCGGCTCCGCAATGTACGTCGACTTCGGCCAGTCGTAGACCTGGCCTTCTTCACCCTCGATCTTGCTCCACAGGTCGCCCTGCTTGGTGAGCTGCGAGTAGTTCGTGCGGAATGCTTGAGCATCGAGCGCGTACTTGAGCAACGCGTTGATTTCTTCGCTCGTCGGCCAAATGTCGCCGAGATAGATATCCCTGCCGCCGTTGCCCTTGCCGACCGGCTCGGTCATGAGATCGCGCGTGACGGTCCCTGCTATCGCATAGGCCACGACGAGCGGCGGCGAGGCGAGGAAGTTCGCGCGAATGTTCGGGTGGATACGCGCTTCGAAGTTGCGATTGCCCGACAACACGGCGGCCGCGACGACATCGTTCTTCGTGATCGCTTCGTTCAACTCCGGCGTGAGATCACCGGCGTTGCCGATACAGGTCGTGCAGCCATAAGCAGCCAGTTCGAAGCCGAGCTGCGACAGATACGGCAGCAGGCCCGTCTTCGTCAGGTACTCGGTGACGATGCGCGACCCCGGCGCCAACGACGTCTTGATGTGCGGCGCCACCGTCAGCCCGGCTTCCACGGCCTTCTTCGCCAGTAAGCCCGCGGCAAGCAGCACGCTCGGGTTCGACGTGTTCGTGCACGACGTGATAGCGGCGATCAGCACGTCGCCGTTCTTGAGCTTCACGCCATTGGACGTTTGGTACTCTGCGTCGAGATCGGCCGGCTTCTTGGCGAAGCCGTTCTCGCCGACGGGCTTGACGAACAGATCGGCGAACGTCGATTTCATGTTGCCGATCTCGATGCGGTCTTGCGGGCGCTTGGGCCCGGCCAGCGAGGGCGCCACGGTGCCGAGGTCGAGCGTGACGACCTTCGTGTAATCGATTTGACCGGCCTTCGGAATGCCGAACAACCCTTGGGCCTTGAAGTAGTTTTCGAACGCGGCGATTTCCGCGTCGGTGCGCCCCGTGCCCTTGAAGTAATCGATCGTCCTTTCGTCGACGGGGAAAAAGCCCATCGTCGCGCCGTACTCGGGCGCCATGTTGCCGAGGGTCGCGCGGTCGGGCACCGCCAGCGATGCGGTGCCGTCGCCGAAGAATTCGACGAACTTTCCGACCACCTTCTCCTTGCGCAGCATCTCGGTGATCGTCAACACGAGATCGGTTGCCGTTACGCCTTCGCGCAGCTTGCCCTTGAGCTCGACGCCGACGACGTCGGGCGTCAAGAAGTACACCGGCTGGCCGAGCATGCCCGCTTCGGCTTCGATGCCGCCTACGCCCCAGCCCACTACGCCGATGCCGTTGATCATCGTCGTATGGCTGTCCGTGCCGACGAGCGTGTCCGGGTAGTACACCGTGTCAGCGCCTTCGGTCTTCTTGTGCACGCCGCGCGCGAGATACTCGAGGTTCACCTGGTGAACGATGCCGACGCCGGGCGGCACGACCTTGAACGTGTCGAACGCCTGCATGCCCCACTTCATGAACTGATAACGCTCGTTGTTGCGCTGAAACTCGAGCTTCATGTTCAGATCGAGTGCGTCCTTTCGACGGAAGTAGTCGATCTGCACCGAGTGATCCACCACGAGATCGACCGGCACGAGCGGCTCGATCGTCTTCGGGTTCTTACCCGTGCGCTTGGCGACGCCGCGCATGGCGGCGATATCGGCCAACAGCGGCACGCCCGTGAAATCCTGCAGCACGACCCGCGCGACCACGAACGGAATCTCATCCACGCGGGGGGCATTCGGTTTCCAGTGGGCGAGTTGCTTGATGTGCTCTTCCGAGACCTTCTTCTCGTCGTAATTGCGCAGCACCGATTCCAGAACGATACGAATCGACAGCGGCAGCCGGTCGATCTTGACGTTCAACGCCTTGCCGAGCTGGGGCAGCGAGTAGAACTTGCCCTTGCCGGAGCCACTGTCGAATTCCTTGAGCGTGTTGTGCAGATTGTGGGCCATGGTTTTTCCTAGGTTAGAGCGAGGAAATGACATTGCTACGTTTTTCTTAAATCTTGAACACCGTTCGGAGTTGCCTAGATCTTGCCTGATTCGGGACGGTCTAAATGACGTACATATCGACGTACTCGTGGACAGGCATCGTCTCGAGCCTCGCTTGGTCGAGCGAGACATCGACAATTGCCTGGCGCTGTTTCTCGGGGAAGCGGCGGGCGAGGTTCGTCTTGAACTTTTGCACGAGCAGCGGCAGGCCTTCGGCGCGACGCCGCTTGTGGCCGATCGGATACTCGACGACGACTTCATCGAGCTTCGTGCCGTCGGTGAACTCGACCGTCAACGCGTTCGCGATCGAGCGCTTGTTGGGGTCGTGATAGTCAGCCGTGAAGGCGGGGTCTTCCACGCAGGCCATCTTCGCGCGCAGGGCGTCGATGCGTGGATCGGCGGCAATGTCGTCCTCATAATCGGCCGCCGTCAAGCGCCCGAAAATCATCGGCACGGCCACCATGTATTGGATGCAATGGTCGCGATCGGCCGGATTGGCGAGCGGACCAGTCTTGTCGATGATCCGTATCGCCGCTTCGTGGGTGCGAATTGTGATCTTCGCGATGTCTTCCACGCGCTTGCCCGCCGCCTGCAGCCGGCCGTGCAGCGTCATTGCGGCTTCAGCTGCCGTCTGCGCGTGAAACTCGGCCGGAAACGAAATCTTGAAGAGCACGTTTTCCATCACGTACGAGCCGTAGGGCCGTTGCATCTTGAACGGTTGGCCCTTGAACAGAACGTCGTAAAAGCCCCATGTCTTCGCGGTCAGCACCGAGGGATAGCCCATCTCGCCCGTTTTAGCGATCAGGGCGAGCCGCACGGCGCGGGCGGTGGCGTCGCCGGCTGCCCACGATTTGCGCGAGCCTGTATTCGGGGCATGACGGTAAGTGCGCAGCGAATGCCCGTCCACGAATGCGAGCGAGACCGCATTGATGAGCTCGTCGCGCGAAAGGCCGAGCAACTGTCCGACGACCGCCGTCGACGCCAGCTTGACGAGCAGGACGTGATCGAGCCCGACCTTGTTGAACGAATTCTCGAGCGCGATCACGCCTTGGATTTCATGCGCCTTGACCATCGCCGTCAGAACGTGCTTCATGACGAGCGGTGGTTTACCGGCAGCTACCGCGGTGCGCGAAAGCCAATCGGCCGTCGCTAGGATTGCGCCCAGATTGTCCGACGGATGTCCCCACTCGGCGGCGAGCCACGTGTCGTTGAAATCCAGCCAACGGATCATCGCCCCGATGTTGAAGGCGGCTTGGACAGGGTCGAGCTGAAATTGCGTGCCGGGCACCTTGGCCCCGTTCGGCACGATCGTGCCGGGGACGATCGGCCCCATCAGCTTCGTGCACGCTGGATACGAAAGAGCCTCGAGCCCGCAGCCGAGCGTATCGATCAAGCAATGTCGGGCCGTATCGAGCGCGAGCACGCTATCGATGCGGTAGTCGAGGACGTAGTCGACGATATCGACTAGCACCTGATCCGGCGCAGGCCGGACATGGAGGATCGGGGCAGACATGGGTCGAGGCTCCCGGGCCGGTGGTTAGCTGCCCGACTTTTGCAGCGCGTTCGACTGCGTCGGGGCCGGAGCGCCTTGCACCATTTCGGCCGTCTTGCATTCGTCTGCGAGGCGCGAGCCGTCGTGATCCGAGAACAGCATCGCCTTCGTCGGGATTACGACGAGGTCGAGGCCCGTGGCGGCGTCATGGAAACGATCGGCGCCCGTGGTCGTGGATTCGCGCGGCAGGTTGTAATTCTTGTTGGCCCAGTGAACCGTGACGATTTGGTCACGCTTCATGTCGCCCTTCAAATCAAAGGAGAGCCCTTCGTTGCAGGACCAGACCACCGAGCCCACCGGCACCGGATCCGTTTTTGCGACCGACTTCGTTGATTTGCGCTTGATGAGGCGGTGCTTCGGCGCAGGTGCCTTCGCTTTGGTGGCCGCCTTCTTGGTGGCCGTGGCGCCGTTTTGCGCGAATGCGTTGTTCGCGGCGACGAGCGACGTGGCGGAGAGCGAGGCGACCACGGCGGCGATCAGCAGTTTCTTCATGGAATCAAGACCTTGTGAATGACGATGAGACAAATAGAACACAAACTGCGCGGCGGGCGGACTCGCTCGCGCCGGCTACGCGCGCGTTTTTTTTCCGCGCGGCGGTCGCTATTTTCTCCTATTTAGCCTTACAAACTTCAGATTTTCGGGTCCCGTGTAGTTAGCGCTCGGCCGGATGATCTTGTTGTCGACGCGCTGTTCGATGATGTGCGCGCTCCAGCCGGAGGTGCGCGAGATGACGAACAGCGGCGTGAACATGGCCGTGGGCACGCCCATCATGTGG
>SCRN01000025.1 GCA_004322045.1 Paraburkholderia sp. | reverse complement strand
TTCATTTGGCGGTTCTCCTTGGTTCCCTGTCCGGGAAGTTGGTCGTCGAAACCCGATTCTCTCGGATTTCCAACGGGGAACCGCCGCCCTCAACCTTCAACTACGCCCGGGACATTGCCCGCTCCATGTCTCGGGCAGCGAGCAGCTCGAGCAGGCGGTCATCGAGGTGGCGCAGTCGAGCGGGCCGATTTTGGTTGAAATCTCCATGCCTTATGCGACCGAGTGCCGGCCGCGACTCGCTTTCGGAAAGAAGCTGGACGAGCAATATCCAACTGTGGACTGACCTAAGCGCGACAGGCAGCTCCGCGTCGGCACGGCCAGCCCGTGTCGTTTTTGAATGATTGACGTCGAAGGCGCAGCGGCGCGTTTGATCGGTACAAAAATTGGCACGGAAAGGGGCAAGGCATGGAAGGGAAGAAGCTGATCTCGGTGGTGACCCCATGTTTCAACGAAGAGATGAACGTTGAGGAATTGCACGCGCGCATTCGTGAAACGATGCTTTCGCTCGGTGAGCGCTACGATTACGAGCACATCATCATCGACAATGCGTCGACAGATAGGACGGTTGACATCGCAAAGGCGCTCGCTAGCCAGGACCCCAATCTAAAAATAATTGTCAATGTCCGCAATTTCGGACCGGTTCGCTCGCCTTATTACGGCATCGTCGAGGCTTACGGCGATGCGGTGGTGCTGGTGGCGGCCGACCTGCAGGATCCCCCGGAGCTCATCAAGGAGTACATCCAAAAATGGGAAGAAGGCTTCGACGTCGTCATGTCGACGAAGGCGCGCAGCGAAGAGTCTCGCGTCATGCAGAGGATTCGGAAGACCTACTATAAGCTGCTGAACTCTATCAGCGAGGTACCGCTCGAGGAAAATGCGACCGGGGCCGGTCTTTACGATAAAAAAGTGGTGGACGCGCTCAGGCGGCTGGCCGATCCGTATCCCTATTTCCGCGGCTTGGTCTGCGATCTGGGGTTCTCCCGCTGCACGATCAGCTTTCTGCAACCCATGCGCAAGCGAGGCGTATCGAAGGCTAATGTCTACGGCCTGTTCGATCAGGCGCTGCTGGCGATGACGAAGCATTCCAAGTTGCCTCTGCGACTCATGACTTTCGCCGGATTGGCGCTCGGCGTGCTGTCGCTGCTTGCTTCGTTGACGTTCCTCGTGCTGAAGCTGCTCTTCTGGAACTCGTTCAACATGGGCATGGCGCCTCTGCTCGTCGGCCTGTTCTTCTTGGCGGGAATGCAGTTCTTTTTTCTCGGGATTCTGGGCGAGTACATTGGAATGATACTGACGCACGTGCGCAATTTGCCGCTCGTGGTCGAGCGCGAGCGAGTCAATTTCGAGGATCGCGGCTAAATGCGCCGACTCTGCGCCTGGGTTGCCGCTCACCAAAACGTAGCCCTCTTTGCGCGCTTCATTGCCGTGGGCATTCTCAACACGGCTTTCGGGTATTCCTGCTTTGCGTTGCTGCTGTATTTCGGGCTTCCCTACGCCGTTGCACTGCTGATTGCGACCGTGCTTGGCGTGCTCTTCAACTTCAAGAGCACTGGCATGTTCGTTTTTAAGTCGCGGGACAACAGCCTGATATTTCGCTTTGTCCTTGTGTACGGTGTCGTCTACGGAATCAACGTCGTCTTATTGAAGCTGCTGCTGATGGTCGGACTCAACTCGTATCAAGCTGGCGCGCTATGTTTGCTGCCCATGGCGCTCCTATCGTTCGTTCTGATGCGCACCTTAGCATTTAATGCGAGATAAAGGCCGTGCGACCTTGCGCGTGACCGTCCGCGGCTATGCATTGCGTCGAAAAAACCGGGCGGTGCCCGCGTGCGGCGCGGCCCGAACCCATTGTGTGCCACGAGCGGGGGCGGCTACCGCAGTTTGACGGCCCTGCGCGGGCAGCGCCGTCGTTCTCGAATGATGGTCCCGGCTCAGCGAGGGAGGTAGAGCTCGTAGCCGTCAGGCACTCCGTAACCGGTCAGCAGGCGGTAGTGTGTTTTGATATAAGTGTACGTCAGCGAATTGGTTTGGGAAAACCGCTGACCTTCACGCCCGTCCAACGGTAAATCGTTGATTAAGACGAAACCTGGCTGCGCCGCTGCAATTTTTTCATTCTCTCGTTGCTGGAATCCTTCGGTTCGCGGCCATAGCGCATAGATGGCCCATGTCGGCGATTTTTGATCGAAGAGCGCATAGGCGCCGGGCCAATACGGTGTGACGTAAAACGGTTTGCCGTTGGGTGCAAAGTCATGAACGAGCTTGTTCAAAAGGGCGACGTCCTTCGCCGTACCGGGCACGACTTGCAGTTTGTCGGTCCCCACCGTCGTGACTGCACATTGGGTCTGATGGCATGCCCAGCCGGGATGACTCGGCCCGACGACCAATATGCTGATCGCCAGCAGCGCAGCCGCCAGCAGATAGCGCAGGGGCGCACTCGAACGTGCCAGGGCGATGAAGCAGCCCACGAGGACCGGCGTGATAGACACGGCCATATGGTCCACGTCGGCTCGCGAATACGCGTAGTGCGCATACGGAACCGAGACGAGCAGGGCTGCGACGAACTCTGGTCGCGTCCACGCGCGGCTCCGCAGATTGATCGCGGCGCACACCAGGCCCGCCATTGGGAATGCAATGATCCAGAGAAACAAGACGCCTAGTAACGCGCCTAGCGGCATCTGGTCGGTTGGAACGCGCCACGGAAACGGCACGGGGAGCGGGAAATTGGTGGCTCCCTCATGAAAGATCAGCCGAATACTGTCCCAGAATGCCGAGCCGAAGCCCGGGATCAACAACATGACCAGCAATGGGCTGAAGCCGGCGACGACACCCAGAACGCCTGCTCCGAGTTCTTTCAACGTTGCTAGGCGGCGCATTTGGAGCGCAAGATAGGCCACTGCGCCGATCGACGCCGCCAGCCCGTATACACCGTGGTTGCGCCCGAATACGGCGGCAAACCCCACGCAAAGCCCCGCGACGAAGTAACCTCGGGCGGAAGGTCGTCGCAATAGATACGCGAACCCGCAGATGAGCAGAATGGCCAAGGTGTTGTCAAAAACCTTGAACCAGGGGGTCATCCAGGCGCAAATCGACACCGCAGCCAGCAACCATAGGGTGCGATCGGTCTTTGCCGTCATGCTGCGGGCAACCAGCCAGACGCCCGCAAAGACGCCGATCCAACTGAAGATGGCCGCCGTCACACGCAAGGCCACGATGCTTGTGCCGTGCGTGGCGGCCAGCAATGCGGCGGACCAGTAGTAACGGCCGGGGTCGTACGCCTGAAAATCTCGAATCGGCACTTCGCCGCTCAGGACGCGCTGCACGCCGTACCAGAAGAAACCGCCGTCCGGCAGGTTCAGGCCGGCGCGGCCTTCCCATAAAAACAGGGACAGGGTAGCCAGGAGGGCTAGAGCGATCAGCTGCGTTACCGTGCGCATAGTGAGGCGCTCCGGCTTCGCGCTTGCGTCAAAAGCGGGCGCAAGCGTATCGCGCGCGCGTCGTGCGAGGGGACGGCCGGCGCCTTTGGCGAGGTCGTTGTTAGACATTGTGACCACCTGAGATTCGCCGCAGGCGAGTGCGGACTACCTATGGGCACCCGTCACGTTCGATAAGCGGGTTTCGATCGCCGTTCGGGCGTGCCTGACGAGGTTTCGGCGTTCGTCGCGCCGGAGCTGAGTACGCGGGGCGCTATTATAGGCGGGCCGGTCGTCCACTCGCAAGATGGGCTCCGCTCGTGCGCGATGCGCCGTCTTTCGATCGAAGGAAGCGGCGAAATGTCGCCTCTTGGAGCCTTCGGGCGTGACTGATGCGCCCGCTGCTAATGCGGCGGGCGGCGGCTGTCAAGCTGTTTCTAGTTGTGAGGAACGTGGTTTTTGTTGTCCGCCGCCTTATAATTACGGTCTTTGCACATTGCGAAGACGCCCCAGCGAAAGGCGGCGGCCTGTCGACGCTCAGCGGCGAGTTCCGGGCCATTGGTTCGGCTCGTTAGGTGATGCTCCGTGTTTGCGGCCGGATCTTCTCCAAGCGTTAGCTCGGCCGTTCACAAAATTCCACGAGGAAATGCCAATGATCCTGGTAACGGGCGGCGCCGGTTTCATCGGTGCCAATTTTGTACTTGACTGGCTGGGCGGTGGCGGCGAGTCCGTGGTGAACGTCGACAAGCTGACGTACGCCGGCAATCTGCGCACACTGCGCTCGTTGGAAGGTAATCCGAAGCACGTCTTCGTGCGCGCCGACATCTGCGATCGCGCCGCGATGGATGCGCTGTTTGCCGAGCATAAGCCGCGGGCAGTCGTGCATTTCGCGGCCGAGAGCCATGTTGATCGTTCGATTTGCAGCCCGGCGGATTTCGTGCAGACGAACGTGGTTGGCACGTTTACATTGCTCGAGGCCGCGCGCGCCTATTGGAGCGGCCTGGGCGACGACGCGAGGGCCGGGTTCCGGTTTCTGCACGTCTCGACCGACGAGGTGTTTGGCTCGTTGTCGGTTACGGACCCTCAGTTCTCGGAAACTACGCCGTACGCGCCCAATAGCCCTTATTCGGCGACGAAGGCCGGTTCCGATCATCTCGTGCGTGCGTACCATCACACCTACGGCCTGCCCACGCTCACAACGAATTGCTCGAACAATTACGGCCCGTATCACTTTCCCGAAAAGCTGATTCCGCTGATGATTGCCAATGCACTCGCCGCAAAGCCACTGCCGGTCTACGGCGATGGCCTGAACGTGCGCGACTGGCTTTATGTGGGCGACCATTGCTCCGCGATCCGCACCGTGCTCGCGCATGGCTTACCGGGTGAAACATACAACGTCGGCGGTTGGAACGAGAAGACGAATCTCGAGGTGGTCCATACATTGTGCGATCAACTCGATGCGTTGCGTCCCAAAGCGTTGGGTTCCTATCGCGATCAAATCACCTTTGTGAAAGATCGTCCCGGCCACGACCGGCGTTATGCAATCGATGCGCGCAAGTTGGAGCGCGAACTCGGATGGAAACCGTCCGAAACCTTTGAGTCGGGCATGCGCAAGACGATTCAATGGTATTTGGAAAACCAGGAATGGGTGCAAGACGTTATGTCGGGCGAGTATCGGAATTGGGTGGCGCAGCACTATGCAGCCTAACTCGCTGGGCGTGCCTACGCTGCTAGTGACGGGAAGTAACGGTCAGGTCGGCTTCGAACTGCGCCGAAGCCTGGCGCCGCTCGGTCGCGTGATTGCGCTCGATCGCGCCGGCTGCGATTTGTCGCGGCCCGATGCGCTGCGCGGGGTGCTACGCGAATGGCGTCCAGACGTCATCGTGAATGCGGCTGCCTACACCGCCGTCGACAAGGCCGAAGGCGACGGCGACGCCGCCTTTGCCATCAACGCGGTAGCGCCAGGCGTTCTCGCCGAAGAGGCGCGACTAGCCGGCAGCTTGCTGGTCCACTATTCGACAGACTATGTGTTCGACGGTTGCAAGCAAGATCCATACGTCGAAGCCGATGCGGTCAACCCTCAGTCGGTGTATGGCCAGAGCAAACTGGCTGGCGAGCAGGCCATCGAAGCGGCCGGAGTGACGGCCCTCGTGCTGCGCACGTGCTGGGTTGCCGGAGCGCACGGCGGAAATTTCGCGAAAACGATGCTCAAGCTGGGGCGAGAGAGGGACACGTTGCGCGTGATCGCCGATCAGTTCGGTGCGCCGACGACAGCTTCCTTGATCGCCGACGTGACTGCCCAGATTGTTTCACGCCACTGGCTCCACGGTCGGCGCGAATCGTTTCCCGCGGGCGTCTATCACTTGGCCGCCGGCGGCGAGACGACTTGGCATGGCTATGCCACCGAGGTGCTCAAAAGCGCCGCGGCTCGCGGCATTGAGCTCAAGGTCGATCCCGCGAGCATCGAAGCAATCCCTACGAGCGCTTATCCGTTGCCCGCGCCGCGCCCTGCGAACTCGCGGCTCGACACACGCAAGCTGCGCGAGACGTTTGGCATCTATCTTCCGGACTGGCGCGAGGGCACGCATCTGCTGCTCGACCAGATCCTTTCTTGACGGTTTGCAATATGCGCAAAGGCATCATTCTGGCCGGCGGGTCCGGCACTCGGCTTTATCCGATCACGCGCGCCGTGTCGAAACAGCTGTTGCCGGTATACGACAAGCCGATGATCTACTATCCGCTGTCCACGCTGATGCTGGCCGGTATTCGCGACATACTCGTCATTTCGACGCCTGAGGACACGCCGCGATTTGCGGATATGCTCGGGGACGGCAGCAATTGGGGCATCAATCTGCAGTACGCCGTACAACCTTCTCCGGATGGGTTGGCGCAAGCCTTCATCATCGGACGCGATTTCATCGGCAACCATCCCTCGGCCCTTATTCTTGGGGACAACATCTTCTATGGTCACGACTTGGTGCAGCAGCTCGAGCACGCGTCCGCACGAGAAGATGGGGCGACCGTATTCGCGTATCACGTGCAAGACCCCGAGCGATACGGCGTGGTTGAGTTCGACGACGAGTTCCGCGTGCTCTCGCTTGAAGAAAAGCCGGTGCAGCCGCGCTCGAACTATGCAGTCACGGGGCTCTATTTTTACGATCAGCAGGTTTGCGATATCGCGGCCGAGATCAAGCCGTCGGCGCGGGGCGAACTCGAGATTACCGACGTCAATGCGCGTTACCTGCAACTAGGGCAACTCGACGTCGAAATCATGGGGCGCGGTCACGCGTGGCTCGACACGGGGACGCATGATTCGCTGCTCGAAGCGGCAAGCTTCATCGCGACGCTGCAAAAACGGCAGGGGCTGATGGTGGCGTGCCCCGAAGAAATCGCATACCGGAGCAAGTGGATCAGTGCCGAGCAGGTGGCCAAGCTGGCTGCCCCGCTGTCCAAGAACGGTTATGGCAAGTACTTGCAGCAGATCCTTTCGGGTGCAATTAAATGAGCTTGAACGTCATACGCACCGCGATTCCCGAAGTGATGGTCATCGAGCCCAAGGTGTTCGGGGATGCGCGCGGCTTCTTTTTCGAAAGTTTCAACCAGAAGGCATTCGTCGACGGCACAGGGCTCGACGTGACCTTCGTGCAGGACAATCATAGTCGCAGCGCCAAGGGCGTGCTGCGCGGGTTGCACTATCAGATCCAACAGCCGCAAGGCAAACTGGTGCGTGTCGTGCGCGGCGCCGTGTTCGACGTAGCCGTCGACATTCGCAAGCACTCGGCGACGTTCGGCAAGTGGGTGGGGGTCGAACTCAGCGAAGACAACCATCGACAGCTCTGGGTACCGCCAGGCTTCGCGCATGGATTCGTCGTATTGAGCGAGTCCGCCGATTTCCTGTACAAGACGACCGACTACTATGCGCCGCAGTTCGAACGCTGCATCGTGTGGAACGATCCGGACATCGGTATAGCATGGCCCGACCTTGGGGCGCCGGTCTTGTTGTCCGCCAAGGATCAGCAGGGGGCGCGGCTTTCCGAAGCAGAAGTGTTCGCTTGACTTCGTCGAAACGCCGAGACGATCGCTAAATCGTTCGGTGTTGAGTTACCGCTTATCAATTCAGTCTCTTTCGTCGCGCATGAACCTTAACCAAGCAAAAATCGCCGTCATTGGCTTGGGCTACGTCGGCTTGCCGCTCGCTGTCGAATTCGGAAAGCTTCGTCCCGTCGTGGGCTTCGACATCAATCCTGCGCGCATTGCAGAGTTGCAGTCCGGTGCCGACGGCACGCTCGAAGTCAGCCCCGAGGAACTCGCGACCGCGCAGCAGCTCGCGTTCACCTGCAATGTCGACGATCTCCGAGATTGCACCGTCTTCATCGTCACGGTGCCCACGCCCGTCGACAAGGCTAACCGCCCCGACATGACGCCGCTAGTCAAGGCCAGCGAAACGGTTGGCCGGGTGATGCCGGCGGGTGCCGTGGTGGTCTACGAATCGACCGTCTACCCCGGCGCAACCGAGGAGATCTGCGTACCGGTGCTGGAGCGGTTCAGCGGCAAGTCGTTCAACGTCGACTTTTTTTGCGGCTACAGCCCTGAACGGATCAACCCGGGCGATAAGGAACACCGCCTGCCCACAATTCGCAAAGTGACGAGCGGCAGCACGCCGGAAGTGGCGGATGCCGTGGACCGGCTGTACGGCGAGATCATTACGGCCGGGACGCACAAAGCCAGCAGCATCAAGGTGGCCGAAGCGGCGAAGGTCATCGAGAACACGCAGCGAGACGTCAATATCGCATTGATGAACGAGCTGAGTCTCATCTTCCATAAGCTCGGCATCGATACGCTGGAAGTGCTTCAGGCCGCCGGCACGAAGTGGAATTTTTTGCCCTTCCGGCCGGGACTCGTCGGCGGGCATTGCATCGGTGTAGACCCATACTATCTGACGCATAAGGCGCAGGAGGTGGGTTACCACCCCGAAGTCATTCTGGCCGGCCGTCGCATCAACGACAACATGGCGCATCACGTGGCCGACGAAACGATCAAGCTCATGCTGCGCAAAGGCTTGCCCGTGCTCGGCAGCAAGATCCTCGTGCTTGGTCTGACGTTCAAGGAAAATTGCCCCGACGTGCGCAACACGAAGGTCGTGGATATCGTCTGCGCGCTCGAAGCGTACAACGCGCAAGTCGACATTTTCGATCCGTGGATCAACGTGGCCGATGCCGAGCACGAGTACGGCCTGAAGTGTTTGACGCAATGCCCTGAGCCGGGCCAATACGCCGCGGTGGTGTTGGCAGTCGGCCATCGCCAGTTCGTGTCGATGGGAGCGCAGGGGATCAAAGCGCTGGGCCAGCCTGGTGCCGTGCTTTTTGATGTGAAAGGCATCTTGCCGCTTGGAGCGGCAGATGGACGTTTGTAAAACGGATGTAGTGGGGCGACGGAACATGTCAGGGATATCTTCTCACGCGAGCGCGTACGAACAGTTGCGGGATCGTCTTGCCGGCGAGGCGCGCACGTGGCTCGTGACGGGCGTCGCCGGCTTCATCGGCAGCAATCTGCTCGAAACGCTGCTGCGGCTCGATCAGCGTGTGGTCGGCTTGGATAACTTCGCGACCGGCCACCAACGCAACCTCGATGAGGTGCGCGGCCTCGTGACGCCGACGCAGTGGGCGAATTTCAGGTTCGTCCGGGGCGATATTCGCAATCTCGATGATTGCAAGAGCGCTTTCGTGTTTCAAGCGTCTACGGATGGAGGAGATGGCGCCCCCGATGGCGAGGCTTATCCGGTCCAGCATGTTCTCCATCAGGCTGCGCTGGGTTCCGTTCCGCGCAGTCTCGTCGATCCCATTGCCACGAACGAAACCAATATCACCGGTTTCCTGAACATGTTGGTTGCGGCGCGCGATGCACAGGTCAAAAGCTTCACCTACGCTGCCAGCAGCAGCACGTACGGCGACCATCCGGGGCTACCGAAGGTCGAAGATCGAATCGGTTCGCCGCTGAGCCCGTACGCCGTCACGAAGTACGTCAACGAACTGTACGCCGACGTGTTCGCTCGTTGCTACGGTTTTCGAACCGTGGGTTTGCGCTATTTCAATGTCTTTGGGCCCAGGCAAGATCCGCAAGGCGCCTATGCGGCGGTGATCCCGAAGTGGACGGCCGCGCTCCTGGATGGTGAAGCGGTCTACATCAACGGGGACGGTGAGACGAGCCGCGACTTCTGCTACATCGCCAATGCGGTTCAGGCGAACCTGCTGGCGGCCACGGTCGAAGGCGACGATGCGACGAATCAGGTTTATAACGTCGCGGTCGGCGATCGGACTACCCTTAACGGCTTGTTCGCTTCGCTGCGAAGCAATCTCGCAGTGCACGGCGTCGACCCCGACGTGCAGCCTGTCTATCGCGATTTCCGTGCCGGGGACGTTCGTCATAGCCAGGCAGACGTCGGCAAGGCCGTACGATTGCTGGGCTATGCGCCGACGCACCGTATCGAGCAGGGACTACAAGAAGCAATGAGTTGGTACGTCGACTTTCAAAAGCTGCGTCGATGAATTGACGCGCTGGGGCATCCGCTTCCGGCGCAGCTGCGGTGGGGCCGGTGACGACGCAATCGAAGTCGGGCCCGCTCGGCGCCGCAATGTCCGGCGATGCGCCCATCCTATAAAAAATGCGTACATCACACGTTTCTTGGAATCTGTTTGGCTTGGGCCTGCCGCTGCTAATCGCGGCAGTCACCGTTCCGCATTTGCTCTCCGCGCTCGGTGGACAGCGCTTCGGCCTGCTCGCATTAGCTTGGGGCTTAATCGGCTATGGCGGGGCGCTTGATCTCGGTATCGGTCGCGCGACGACGCAGCGCATCGCCGCTCTGCGCGACGGCCATAAAGAGCGCGAGATTCCCGATGTATTAGCGACGGCAACTCGCTTGACGCTCGCGACAGGCGGCGTTGGCATGCTGCTGATTGCGCTCGCGGCATTCGCTGGTGCGGGTCGCTTCGTACATGCCGGCGAGGTGCCGCAGACAGAGATTCGATCGGCCATTCTCTTGCTCGCTCTGGCACTGCCGATGCAAGCGGTGAGTGCGACCTATCGCGGCGTGAACGAAGCTTTTCTCAGGTTCGAACGCATCACGATCGTGCGCGTGCTGCTCGGTGCCGCAAATTTCGGTTTACCGTACTTGATCGCGTTGCGGACCAACCGCGTCGATCTACTGATCGCGAGCCTGGTCGTATCGCGCGGCCTCGCACTGGTGTTTTACCGCTTATTCGCGCTGCGATGTCTCACCTCGCTCGGTAGCCGCGGAAAGTACACGGGGCCGGTCGCGCGGCAATTGTTCCATTTCGGTGGCTGGTTCACTGTCAGCAGTGTGGTGAGCCCGTTGCTCGTGCAGGCGGATCGATTCTTCATCGCCGCGATCCTCGGCGCAGCAGCAGTTACCACCTATGTCATTCCTTATGAAGTCACCGTCCAAACGCTCATCTTGTCGAGCGCCGTGACGACTGTCGCATTCCCCGCCATCAGCCGCTTGTTGCACACCGATCCCGAGCAGGCAAAGCGCTTGTTCAACCGTTGGCTCAAGCG
This sequence comes from Paraburkholderia sp., assembly GCA_004322045.1. Classification (GTDB taxonomy): domain Bacteria; phylum Pseudomonadota; class Gammaproteobacteria; order Burkholderiales; family Burkholderiaceae; genus Trinickia. The sequence continues at coordinate 300,796 of SCRN01000025.1, read as the reverse complement.
CGTGTTGGTCGTAATGGTCGTCGGCTTGACTGTATTGGCCATGATCTTGCCTATCCTGTTGACGGTTTGGCTGCACAAACCCGCAGATCCGGCTTCCGTCGCCGTAGGGCGGATCTTGTGTATTGGCGTGATCGCCAACTCCATGGGCGCCATGTATTTTGCGCTACTCCATGCGAGGGGCAAGACCCGCGTTACGGCGATCGTTCATCTGATCGAAGTGCCGCTTTATGCCGGAGCGCTGGTCGTGCTCGTCAAATACTTCGGGGTCGAGGGTGCCGCCATGGCATGGGCGCTACGGATGCTGTTCGATACGGCGTGTTTGAAGGTATTGTCCAAGGAGGCTGTGTGAGTGACGTGCTTCGTCAGCGCGCTCGGACGGCGGTCAATATCGCATTTCTCGCCACGCTGGCTGTCTTCTTGGGCGTGATTGCCGGACATCAGTACCTTGGCGAGAGTCGCGATTATCGCTACTACTTGTGGTTTTTTCGTCTGGCGCGCGCGAGTGAAGGCGTTGCCCAGATCGATTCCAGATTCGAGGTCGGTTTTCGGTTCTTGATCTATGGCCTGAGCTGGTTGGGTTTCGGCAATGTCCTGATCTACACCGCGATCTGTTCGTTCTGCGTGTTGCTGAAGGGGGTCGCGTTTCGGGCCGCTGAGGTGACGTGGTGCGCCGCGTCGGTCTTCTTGTATTTCTACCTTACGCGGTATTTTATCTTGTTCGAGATGACGGTCTTGCGCGCGTCGATCGCGTTCTCGATCGCTTTTTTCGTGTACTTCAGAAAGCGTGACACGAAATTTCATTGGCATGAATTCCTGATGCTGGTGGCGGCGATCGGATTTCACTACTCGGCGATCGTGTTTTTGATTGTCTATTTTACGGGCAGACTGAATGCGCTCGGCGTCGTGGCCTTCGGCGTGATCGTGTTTTTGCTCGGATTCTTCGGCAAAATCGTGCTTTTTACATGGTTCAGATCGGTGTTGCCGGTGCTTCAATCGTATCCGGCGTGGAAGATCCCGAGCACAATTGTTCCGATCCCGTTCATGTTCGATATTGCTATGGTGGTCGTCGCGCTATTTTTATGGAAGCGCAGCGACGTGGCGATGAAGTATTCGATCGTCGGTATCGTGCTGAGCGTCGCGATCCACTTTTCGATGGTCGGCTATCCGACGATCGCGGGTCGCTTCAGAGAATTGCTGTCGATGTTTATCTTGGTTTATGTCGTCAGGGCGACATTGTCTGAGGATCGAACGCTCAAGGCGCTTGCCGTTTCGTTTGCGCTGTTCAGTGGGGCGCTGCTGTTTTATGGAATGCTTTTCTACGAGCCGTTACTGACGCCATGAATTTGATTGATATCGTGATCGTGAATTGGTCGTCCGGCGGGCAGTTGCTCGATGCCATGCTGAGCTTGAAGCGTTTCGGCAGGGAGTTCATTGCTTCCGTGGCGATCGTCGATAACGCCTCGGTCGACGACTCGCTCGAGTGTGTTGTTGCCAAGGGTGATTGGGGCTTCCCGGTTCATGTGATCAGAAATAAGAGCAATCGTGGGTTCGGTGCGGCGTGCAATCAGGGTGTTACCTTGGGCAATGCCGAGTACGTTTTGTTTCTCAACCCCGATGCGCGTGTGTTCGAGGATTCGCTGTCGTCACCGCTTGCGTTTATGGAGCGCGCCGATAACGCCAACGTGCTCGTTACCGGCATCCGGCTGATCGACGAGCAGGGGCATACAGCGCGCGCCTGCGCGCGCTTTCCCACGGTCGGCATGTTCGCGGCGGCGGCGCTCGGCCTCGATCGGCTACCCGCGCTGCGCAGCTACACGCTTCATATGGCGGATTGGGACCACGGCGAGACGCGGGACGTCGATCATGTGATCGGCGCCTTTTATTTGATTCGAAGGAGAATTTTCGAATCGCTCCAGGGATTCGACGAACGTTTTTTTGTTTATCTCGAAGACCTCGACCTGTCATTGCGCGTAAAGCAGGCCGGCGGGCGCGTGGTATATTTTGCCGATGCTCAAGCGTTTCACGCAGGCGGCGGCACTTCGCGGCAAATCAAAGCGACCCGTTTGTTCTATTCTTTGCGTAGCCGCCTGCTATATGGCTTTAAGCATTTTTCTCGCGTGCAGGCTTGGGCATTGGTTGGCGTGACGATGTGTATCGAGCCGATCTCGCGGTTGCTGTTTGCCGCGGTACGGGGCGGCCTCGAAGATGTTCGCAACACGCTGCGAGGCTACGGCATGCTTGCGCGTTCGTTGCCCGCGATTTTGAAAGCGTCGAAGCGATGAAAGTTCTTGCGCTGACTCGTTACGGCAGGCTGGGGGCCTCGTCGCGCGTGCGCATGCTGCAGCACGTTTCATGGCTTGAAAATGCAGGCGTTCAGGTCGACGTGCAGCCGCTGCTCGGAGACGACATGCTCCGCGGCCGGTATGAGTCGGGATCGTACAGCCGCGGTGCGCTGCTCGCCGCCTATCGCGCACGCATGCAATGTTTGGGGCGTCGCCGTCGCTACGATTTGTTGTGGATCGAGAAGGAGGCGTTACCGTGGTTTCCGGCTTCGATCGAGCGCACCTTGCTGCGCGGTGTCCCCTATGTGCTCGATTACGACGACGCGCTCTTTCATAATTACGACCTGCATCGTTCGAAATGGGTCCGCCGTTTGTTGGGGCGGCGCATCGATCGCCTGATGGCGGGAGCGAGCCTGATCGTTGCGGGCAACGAATACCTTGCGCAGCGTGCGCGCGATGCGGGTGCGCGATGGGTCGAAATTGTCCCGACAGTCGTCGATCTGGACCGCTATCCGATCGATACGGTCGGCCACGATGGCTCGGTGCAACGTATCGTTTGGATCGGTTCGCCTTCGACGGTCGCCTATGTGAGGGAGCTCGCGGAGCCGCTACGCCGGCTCGCGGCACGTTACGCAATCAAGTTGCGTGTAATCGGCGCCGAGATGTCGATACCGGGGGTCGAGGTGGAGTGCGTGTCTTGGGCCGAAGACACGGAAGCCGAATCGATCGCTCAATGCGACATCGGCATCATGCCGCTGAAAGACTCGCCTTGGGAGCGAGGCAAGTGCGGTTACAAGTTGATTCAGTACATGGCGTGTGGTTTGCCGGTGGTTGCCTCTCCGGTGGGCGTCAATGTGCAGATCGTGCGTGAGGGCGAGAACGGGTTTCTCGCCGATGGGCCGCAAGACTGGGAGATCAAATTGAGCCAATTGCTTGAGAGTTCGCCTTTGCGCTCGGCGATGGGTGCCGCTGGACGCGTTCGCGTCGAGCAAGCGTATTGCGTACAGCGGGTCGCGCCCCGGCTTGCCCAAATGTTGATTCGAGCAGGAGCGCGCTGATCATGTGCGGAATCACAGGATTCATGGGCGGCAAGCTCGCCAAGGCTGAGGAGCGTGCGGCCGTCCTCACCGCGATGGCCGATCGGATCCGCCATCGCGGCCCTGACGACGGCGACGTCTGGTGCGACCCGGATGCGCTCGTGGGGTTCGGTCACCGCCGTTTGGCCATCGTCGACTTGTCGCCGGCGGGGCATCAGCCGATGAAAGCGGCCAGCGGCCGCTACATCATCGCGTATAACGGCGAAATCTATAATCACCTCGCGCTTCGCGAGGCGTTGGAGCAGGCCGGTGCCGCGCCGCAATGGCGCGGCCATTCCGATACCGAGACCCTGTTGGCGGGGATCGACGCCTGGGGCATCGATGCCACGTTGCGCCGTGCGGTGGGGATGTTTGCCATTGCGTTGTGGGATCGGCAAACGCGCGTCTTGACGTTGGCGCGCGACCGGATTGGGGAGAAACCGCTCTACTACGGTTGGCAGGGAACGGCTGGCGCAAGGTCTTTCCTGTTCGGCTCCGAGTTGAAAGCGTTACATGCGCACCCGGCGTTCGAAAAGCGGATCGACCGCGACGCCTTGTGCGTCTACATGCGCCACAACAACGTGCCGGGCGAGCATTCGATCTATCAAGGAATTCGCAAGCTACTGCCCGGCCATCTGCTCGAGGTTGCTCCGCATCGACCCGAACGGGTGTTGCGCTCGTATTGGTCCGGCGCGCAAGCGGCGCTACAAGGCGCGCGTGAACCATTCGCAGGCAGTGCCGATGAGGCGGTGGATGCGCTCGAACGGTTGTTGCGAGATGCCGTTCGGCAACAGATGATGGGCGACGTGCCGCTGGGGGCATTCTTGTCCGGCGGCGTCGACTCGTCGACGGTCGTGGCGCTGATGCAGGCGCAATCTTCGCAACCGGTTCGGACGTTCTCGATCGGATTTCACGACGATGTCTATAACGAAGCCGAGCATGCCAAGGCGGTAGCGGCGCACTTAGGCACCGACCATACGGAGCTTTACGTTACGGCGGAACAGGCGATGGCCGTGATTCCGCGATTGCCCACGCTCTATGACGAACCGTTCGCCGATTCGTCGCAGATTCCTACCTACCTCGTCAGCGAGTTGGCCAGACGGCGCGTGACCGTGTCACTCTCCGGCGATGCGGGAGACGAACTGTTCTGCGGGTACAACCGCTACCAGATCACGGCCAGCCTCTGGCGGCGGCTCTCGGCGGTGCCGTCGAGCGTGCGCTCGGCCGCTGCATGGCTCCTCACGCGCGTTTCGCCGCGCAGCTTGAATCGCCTGGCCGCGTCGCATCCGGGCGCCGCGCGCTGGGCCAATATCGGCGAGAAGATACACAAAGGCGCCGGTGTGATGGCTGCCGGGTCGCCGGCCGAACTGTATCTCGGCATGGTGTCCCAATGGCAAAACCCGGGGGACATCGTCGTGGGCGGCGTCGAGCCGGCCACGATGCTCACGGGCGCCGCGCCGGAGCTCGACGGGCTTGGCGAAGTCGAGCGCATGATGGCGCTCGATCTGCTGACCTATCTCCCGGACGACATCCTGACGAAGGTGGATCGTGCCGCGATGGGCACGAGCCTGGAGACGCGCGTACCGTTTCTCGATCACCGGGTCGTCGAATTCGCGTGGAAGCTGCCGCTCGACTACAAATTGCGGCAGGAGGGCGCCAGCTACACCACCAAGTGGATTCTGCGACAAGTACTCTACCGGCACGTGCCGCGCACCTTGATCGAGCGGCCAAAAATGGGCTTCGGCGTGCCGATCGACAGTTGGTTGCGCGGGCCGCTGCGTGACTGGGCGGAAGACTTGCTCAGCGAGCAGCGCTTGCGGCGTGAAGGGATGCTAAACCCTACGCCGATCCGCCGGAAGTGGCAGGAGCACTTGAGCGGGCAGCGCAATTGGCAGCATCCGCTCTGGTGCGTGCTGATGTTTCAGGCCTGGTTGGCCAACGAGACGGCGTTCGAGTCGACGCTGGCGGAGCGCGCTGCGTGAAGTTCTTGATGATTGCGAGTTTCGCCGAGTCGTTGGTCGGGTTCCGCGGGCCGCTAATCGCCGCACTCCAAGCCAAGGGGCTACAGGTCCATGTCGCCGCGCCCGATCTGCCCGCGTCGCATCCGGTGCGTGCGAGATTGGAGGCGCAGGGTCTCATCGTCCATGACGTGCGGATGCGTCGCACGGGTACCGACCCTCTGGCAGACCTGCGCACGCTGCTGGACCTGCATCGTTTGATGCGCCGCATCCGGCCCGATTTTGTGATGGGCTACACGATCAAGCCCGTCATTTACGGGACATTGGCCGCCTGGCTGGCGCGCGTGCCGCGTCGTTTCGCGTTGATCACCGGGCTGGGTTACGCATTTCAGCAAGAAAGCGGGCGAGGCCGTTTGCAGGCGCTCGTCCAGCGCCTCTATGCGCTCGCGCTCAGCCGCGCGGACAAGGTTTTCTTCCAAAACCCGGACGACGAGGCGATGTTTCGCCAGCGCGCGATCTTACCCGCCCGCGTTCCTTCCTGTGTCGTAAATGGCTCGGGGGTCGATGTGAGCGGTTTTCAGGCGATGCCTTTGCCTGAGGGAACCCCCCGTTTTCTGCTGATCGCGCGCTTGCTTGGGGACAAGGGGGTGCGCGAGTATGTGGAGGCGGCGCGGCGGATCCGTGCGAAAGGAATGAAGGCCTCGTTTGCGTTGGTCGGGTGGATCGATTCGAATCCGGATTCGATCAAGCAGCAGGAACTCGACGCTTGGGTGGGCGAGGGCGTAGTCGACTATCTTGGAAAGCTGTCGGATGTCCGGCCCGCGATCGCGAGCAGCACGGTGTATGTGCTGCCGTCGTATCGTGAGGGGACGCCGCGCACTGTGCTCGAGGCAATGGCAATGCAGCGTGCTGTGATCACGACGGATGCCCCCGGTTGCCGCGAGACGGTGGTGGACGGCGTGAATGGTTTACTCGTACCGGTCAAATCCGTTGAAGCACTCGAACGCGCGATGCAGCGCTTTATCGACGACAAAGCGTTGGCTAAGACGATGGGCCTGCGTGCACGCGAAATCGCGGTCGAGAAATACGACGTCCATAAGGTGAACGCTGTCATGCTGGGCGAGATGGGAATTTCATGAAGCGGTTTTTCGATATTGTGATCGCCGGTACCGCGCTGATCGTCCTCGCTGTTCCGTTGCTGGTCCTGACGTGGCTAGTGCGACGCAGGTTGGGTAAGCCTGCTTTCTTTCGCCAGACTAGGCCTGGCCTAAACGCGCGGCCGTTTACGATGCTCAAGTTTCGTACGATGACCGACGCGCGGGGCTCAGACGGTCAGTTGTTGCCCGATGCACAGCGCCTGACGCCGTTTGGCCGCTTCTTGCGATCCACGAGTCTGGACGAGTTACCGGAGCTTTGGAATGTCCTGAAGGGCGACATGAGCTTGGTTGGGCCGCGGCCCTTACTGATGGAGTATCTGCCGCTGTACACGCCGCAACAGGCACGTCGTCACGACGTGCGGCCGGGGGTTACCGGCTGGGCCCAAGTGAACGGCCGCAATGCTCTCAGTTGGGAGGAGAAATTCGCGTTGGACGTCTGGTACGTCGATCACCGCACACTCTGGCTGGATCTGAGGATTTTGTGGTTGACGCTGCGCAAGGTGCTCGTGCGCGAAGGGATTAGCGCGGCCGGCGAAGCCACGATGTCCAAGTTCACGGGTAGCGAGAAGAGTCCATCCAAGCAACCGAAGAGATGAATCGATGAAAAAATTTGCCATTTTCGGCGTGAGCGGTTTCGGCCGCGAAGTGCTGCCCTTGTTGCGTCGACAACTGCAGGCGGAGCAAGAACCCTGGGAATTGGTGTTCGTCGATGACAATCCGCCGGCATCCCATGCAAACGGCCAACGCGTGCTCACTTACGCGCAATGGATGGCGGAGCCGGCTACGTCGCGGCATATCAATATAGCCATCGCCAATAGCGGTGTGCGTGAGAAACTCGCTGCTCGATGCGAGAGCGACGGCGTGCAGTTCGTGACAGTAAAGGGGGCGAACGTCGTTGAGCTGGATGCGATAGAGATGGGTCCAGGCGCAACGCTGTGCTCGTTCGTCAATCTCACGAGCAACATCCGGGTCGGCAAACACTTCCATGCCAACATCTACAGCTATGTGGCGCACGATTGCGTCATTGGCGATTTCGTCACGTTCGCCCCGGGCGTCCAATGCAACGGCAACGTTGTGATCGAGGATCACGCCTACATCGGAACCGGTGCAATTCTGCGCCAAGGCGAGCCGGGTGCGCCGCTCGTCATCGGGCGCGGCGCGATCGTGGGCATGGGCGCCGTCGTCACCAAGGGTGTTGCTGCAGGCACGACGGTTGTCGGCAATCCGGCTCGGCCGATGGAACGCCGCTCCAATTGATGTCCCCTAGGACAATACAATGCTCAATACTCCCTTTTCCCCTTGGCCCAATTTCACCGATGAAGAGGCTGACGCCGTACGGCGAGTGCTGTTGTCGAACAAGGTGAACTACTGGACCGGTACCGAATGCCGCGAGTTCGAACGAGAGTTTGCCGAGTGGACGGGTACCCGTTACGCCGTGGCCTTGGCCAACGGCACACTGGCACTGGATCTCGCCCTGAAAGGTCTCGGCGTCGGCGCGGGCGACGAGGTGGTAGTTACGCCGCGCACGTTCATCGCTAGCGTGTCCGCCGTGGTTAATGCTGGCGCAACGCCGGTATTTGCCGACGTGGACGCCGATAGCGGCAACCTGTCAGCCGAAACGATTGCGCGTGTTCTCACGCCGCGTACGAAAGCCGTGATTTGCGTTCACCTGGCCGGCTGGCCGTGCGACATGGATCCGATCATGGAATTGGCCGAGCGGCATGGCCTCAAGATCATCGAGGACTGCGCTCAGGCGCACGGGGCACGTTACAAGGGGCGTCCTGTAGGCTCGATCGGCCACGTCGGCGCATGGAGTTTCTGTCAGGACAAGATCATGACCACCGGCGGCGAAGGTGGGATGGTCACGACCGACGACGAAGCCCTTTGGCGCGCGATGTGGGCCTTTAAGGACCATGGAAAGAGCTACGAGGCGGTGTATGAGCGCCAACATGCCCCCGGTTTTCGCTGGCTGCATGAGAGCATCGGGACGAATTGGCGGATGTTGGAAATGCAAGCCGTGATCGGTCGAATTCAATTGCGGCGCATGACCGATTGGAGCGAGAGGCGCGCTGCGCATGCCGCGGCCATCTGGGCAGCGTGCAAGCCATATCCATCGGTGCGCGTGCCCGGGTTGCCCGCGGGTAGCGTACATGCGCACTACAAGTGCTATGTCTATGTACGGCAGGACCGGCTTGCAAGCGGCTGGAGTCGCGACAAGATCGTCGAGGCCATCAATGCTGCCGGCGTGCCGTGTTACCAGGGCTCCTGCTCGGAGGTCTATCTCGAGAAGGCATTCGACGATACGGGATGGCGGCCGGCACAGCGGCTGCCTGTCGCTCGCGACCTCGGCGAGACGAGCCTGATGTTCCTCGTGCATCCCACGTTGACGGAGGCCCAAATCGCCAAGACCTGTACGGTGGCGAGCGATGTATTGGGGCGGGCTAGCAGGTGACTAGACTGACCGTCCGCTTGTTGGAGTTGCCGCGTTCGGCCAAGCGCCTCGTCGTCGTCGCCGTCGACTTGATTTTGGCGTTGTTTTCGGTTTGGTTTGCGTTCTACCTCCGTATCGACCGGGCCGGCTTGCCGCACGCACAGCAGGGATACGTTTATTTACTGGCGCCGCTGTTGGCGTTCCCGTTGTTCGTACGGCTCGGCTTGTATCGAGCGATCTTCCGGTACACGGGCATGGCGGCGTTGGCAAGCACAGCCAAGGCGGTCGGCCTTTACGGCGCACTGTTTTTTCTCGCCCTCATGCTGCTCAAGCTCGACGGCGTGCCGCGCAGCGTCGGGCTGATCCAGCCAATCCTATTCTTATTGCTCGTGGGCGCGAGCCGCGCCATGGCGCGCTTCTGGTTGGCCGGTTCGTCGGTCGTGAAGATGGGGCATGCCGAAGGCCGGCTGTTGATCTACGGCGCCGGCGCGGCCGGCGTGCAGACGGCGTCCGCGCTTGGGATCGGGCGTCAGTTCGTTCTGCTCGGCTTCATCGATGACGACCCGGCTAAGATCGGCCGCAGTATCAACGGCGTCGACATCATGGGTCCCGACGACGTGCGCGACGCCGTCGAGCGCATGGCTGTAACCGACATCTTGCTCGCCATGCCCTCGTTGGGAAGAGCGCGTCGCAACGCGATCATCGACAGCCTCCGCGAAGTGCCTGTCCATGTGCGCACGCTGCCGGGGATGGTCGATCTCGCATCTGGCCGCGTCACGGTAGGCGATATCCAAGAGTTGGATGTCGAGGATCTATTGGGCCGTGCCCCGGTCCCCCCTGACGCTGCCTTGCTCGCTCGCAACCTCTCGGGCAAGACGGTGCTCGTGACGGGTGCGGGAGGGAGCATCGGCAGCGAGCTTTGCCGTCAGATCATTCTCGAGCGGCCAGTGCGGCTCGTGCTCGTCGAGCACAACGAGTTCGGTCTCTATACGATACATCGTGAGCTCGACGGCCTTTGCACCGAACACCATTTGCCGGTCGAAGTCGTTCCGTTGCTCGCGAGCGTGTCCAATCTTGGCCGGCTGCGCGAGATATGCCGACATCATCGGCCCGATACCGTCTATCACGCAGCGGCCTACAAGCATGTGCCTCTGGTTGAGTGCAATCCATCGGAGGGCGTGCTCAACAATGTCTTCGGCACGTTGAATATGGCGCGCGCTGCGATGGAGGGCGGCGTCGAATACTTCGTCCTCGTCTCGACCGATAAGGCGGTGCGCCCTACGAACGTGATGGGCGCGAGCAAGCGCTTGGCCGAAATGGTGCTGCAAGCGCTGGCTGCGCGCGATGCGGCGTCTTTCGGGATATTGGATTCTGCGCCTGCCGATGAGGATGGGGCTTTGGCCGGCGACAGCATTGCGAATCGCACGGTATTTGCCATGGTCCGGTTCGGCAACGTACTAGGCAGCAGTGGCAGCGTCGTGCCGCTCTTTCGTCGGCAGTTAATAAAGGGTGGCCCGTTGACGGTCACGCATGAAGAGGTGACTCGCTATTTCATGACCATTCCGGAGGCGGCGCAGTTGGTGCTGCAGGCCGGAGCGATGGCGCATGGCGGCGAAGTGTTCGTGCTCGATATGGGGCGGCCGGTCAAGATCGTGGATCTGGCCAAGCGCATGATCCAATTAGCCGGGCTGTCGGTTCGCGACGACCGCAATCCGGGCGGCGACGTCGAACTCAAGATTACCGGCTTGCGCCCGGGCGAAAAGCTCTACGAGGAACTGCTGATCGGAGACAATCCCGAAGCCACTGCGCACGAGCGCATCATGAAGGCACGAGAAGATTTTATGGATTGGTCCGACTTGGCGCCTGTGCTGGTAGAGATACGGCAGGCGGCGGAAGCGAACGACCGCGAGAACATCGTGAAGGTACTGTGCGAGCACGTGCATGGCTACGAGCCGCAACGTTCAGAGCCGTGCGATACGACGCTTGTTCCTCGAGACGACATGGGGCGCCCAATAGAGACGACTGCCGCTCGCTGAAATTGCGGCGGGGCGGTCCGAAAAGGGTCCCGATTCGTGCGGCCGCTTTCGGTTCCGCGGACCCCTGCGGCTCGCTTCGTCCGCCAGGCTACCCGCGCTTTACGGCCGGTCCCAACGCAAGTGCTGCGCCCACCAGCAAACCCAGGATCGCGCCCGCGGCGATCAGCAATTTTGCACTGGGCGATCGCGGCTGCAGAGGCGCGTAGGGGGCCTCCACAACGCGTGTCGGGTAGGTGTTCATCGGGCTCAACGCTTGCTGAAGTACGGTGACCTGCTGTTTCAACTGCAGGATTTGCGAACTGATCTGGGTGGTCATGTTGGTGACCAGGATATTCCGCGCGCTATCGAGAGCCGCTTTGCCCTGATCAGCCGAGGAGCGGATGGCCTGATAGCCGAGGGCGTAATCTGCCTCCGCGGCGGCAAGCTTCCTCGACGAGTTGTCGAACTCGCGTTTCATGCCGTCGACCTCGGGATCGTACAACTGCCGATGCGCAATTGAAAGTTCGTCGAAAGCAAAGCGCAACGCTGCCTCTGCTTGCTGGCGCGAGTAGGCCGTCACGTGAAGGTGAATCAGGTTGGGGCTTGTCTCTTGCGTGGCGTTCAGCGAGTCGAAGATTTCCCTCGATGCCGCCGCCGCGTCCGGTGACGGCAATCCTAAGTCCTTGACGACTCGCAGCCGGAAAGAAGGCAGATTGTAGCGATCGATGACGGTGAGTGGATCTTCGATCTGACGACGGTCCAGCGTGGGGCTGCCAGGTGTCGTGATTTGTCCGATTTGAACCGTCATGGAGGCCGCCCATCGCAAGGGTACGAAGTGGGAGACTGCTGCCCCGGCGAGCGCCCCAACGACGCCGGCAAGGACGACGAGCTTGAGGGACTTGAAGAGTTGTCGAATCAAACTGCGAGGCGAAAATGTCGCAAAAGCGGGAGGTTCTTGGTGCATACGGAGGTACGTTCGGGGAATTTCTAGCACCGTTCCAACCCCACGGCTACGGTGTTCTAACGCATTATTGTAGACCGAATTGCGGACGTCCCGGCAGATGCGACCGATTTGCGCAGCATGTGCCAGTAAGCGCTCGACGAATCGTCCCGCTTTCCTGATGCGGTATAGTGTTGCCTCTCTGCGCTCAATTGATGCATCGCAAAGTGCGTGCACGCACAATCCGTTTGATCCCGCGCCGTGGTCGTAAGCCATTTTTAACAACCTGAGGGTGTGACGTAGATGTTCCGACACAAAGCCTCATGGCAATCGGTTGCCGTTTTCCTATTCGATCTTTGCTCCGTAGCGGGGGCCTGGCTCTCCGCGTATATGATCCGGTTCAACGGTGCCATTCCAGACGCGTACTGGCACGAAGCATTGGCCTCGCTCGTCTGGCTTCTTCCGATTTATGGGCTGATGTTTCGCCTCTTCGGTCTCTACCGCGGGATGTGGGTGTTCGCCAGCTTGCCTGACTTGATACGCATTTCGAAGGCGGTGGCGTCGGCTGCGCTGGTGGCGACCGTGGCCTCGGTGATGGTTCAGCCTATGCCTCCGATGCCGCGCTCTGTCGTCATCGTTGCCCCGCTTCTGTTGTTTCTGGCGATGGGTGGTGCGCGCGCTTTCTACCGAACCGCTAAAGAATTCCACCTATACGGCGGGCTCATCGCGCAAGGAAAGCCGGTCATCATACTTGGCGCGGGCAGCGCTGGTGCGAGCCTCGCACGAGAACTGACGCGCTCGCCCGAATGGCGGCTCGTCGGTCTTCTCGACGACGACGCCGCGAAGCGCGGGCGCGAAATCTACGGCTATAAAGTGCTTGGCCCGATCAGTGCATTGGAGCATTGGGCCCGTTCGCTCGATGCGGGGCATGCGATCATCGCCATTCCGTCCGCGTCAGTGGAAGTGCAGCGTCGCTTGTCCATGACGTGCGTGCGCGCGGGCGTGCATGCGCTGGTCTTGCCTGCGCTTACCGAGGTTGCGCAAGGGCAGGCGTTTCTCTCTCGCGTGCGCGAAATCGACGTCGAGGACTTGCTCGGCCGGGAGCCCGTGAAAATCGACACGGAGCATGTCGAGGCGCTACTGCGTGACCGCGTCGTCATGGTCACGGGAGCCGGCGGCTCGATTGGTTCGGAGCTTTGCAGGCAGATTCAACGGTTCTCTCCCGCACAGCTCGTTGCTCTCGATTTGTCCGAATATGCGATGTATCGGTTGACCGAGGAGCTACGCGATTCGTTTCCCGACTTGCCCGTGGTACCCATCGTCGGCGACGCGAAGGATTCGCTTCTGCTCGACCAACTGATGTCGCGTTACTCGCCGTACATCGTTTTCCACGCGGCCGCGTACAAGCACGTGCCGTTGATGGAGGAATTGAATGCATGGCAGGCGGTGCGCAACAACGTCCTCGGCACCTTGCGGGTTGCTCGCGCGGCCATTCGGCACGACGTCAAGCACTTCGTCCTCGTCTCGACCGATAAGGCAGTCAATCCGACGAATGTGATGGGAGCGAGCAAGCGGCTCGCCGAGATGACCTGTCAAGCGCTTCAGCAAACGAGCAAGCACACGCAGTTCGAAACGGTTCGTTTCGGCAATGTACTCGGGAGCGCAGGCAGCGTGATCCCGAAGTTCGAGGAGCAGATCCGCAAGGGCGGCCCCGTCACGGTCACGCATCCGGAGATCACGCGGTATTTCATGACGATCCCTGAGGCATCGCAATTGGTGCTTCAGGCATCAAGCATGGGCCGAGGCGGCGAGATTTTCATTTTGGACATGGGTGATTCGGTGAAGATCACCGATCTCGCGCGAGACCTCATTCGCCTGCACGGGTACACGGAAGAGCAGATTCGCATCGTCTTTACCGGGTTGCGGCCCGGCGAGAAGCTGTATGAGGAACTACTCGCCGACGATGAAAAGACCATTCGAACGCCCCATCCAAAGCTGCGCATCGCTTGCGCGCGCGAGGCGCCCGAGCGTTTCCTCGACGAACTGCTGCCCTGGTTGATGCAGCATCGCACCTTAAGCGATGACGAGGTGCGGCGCGATTTGCGCCGATGGGTGCCGGAATATCAGACGTCGATCATGCCGACGCTGCAGAGCACGTCGGCCGCAGCGCAAGCACCGAGGCTGTCGCACGGCGCCTGCTGAGGGAGTGACGCTGAACCCGTCACTTCCCTCGTGTCCGCCGCACCACCAACCATCGCGGCGACTTGAACCTGACAATGCTCACATAAAGCCAAACATACGTCACGGCAAACAGCACGACGAACACAAACAAATGCACCGTATGCTGCCAAAACAGCGTTGCCGGTATCACCCCGATTAGACACAGCAGCCACAAATACGGCGACGTATACGAATTCCGACGCGTAATCTCATGCGCCGTCTTCGCCCCCACGGCCCACCGCATCAACCGTTTATAAACCAGCATATGCAGATGCACGCCATCGGGAATCCCTGGCGACATCCCGCGCACGAACTTCTTCCTATAGATCGAAAAGCAAGTCTCGAAGATCGGATAAACGAACAGCAGCACTGGATACCAGGCTGATACTTCGCGATGCCGCATCACGAGCGAAATGGCAAGCTCGGCAAGCATGAACCCAATGAAGTAAGCCCCACCATCCCCAAGAAAGATCAACCCGGCCGGGAAATTCCAGATAAAGAACCCGAGCACAGCCCCCATCATGATCAGCGACCCTGACAAGACAACCGGGTCGCCCAGCCGGAACGCGACATACGCCAGCGAGGCGAACATCATCAACGCGACCATCGACGCAAGCCCGTTGAAGCCGTCGATGATGTTGACCGCATTGGCGAGCGCCGCCACGGCCAGCACCGTCACACAGAACGACACCGCGGCATACGAAAGCAGGAAGTCGAGCGGCGGCACGCTGATGCGAATCACGGCGATATGCAATGCGAAATACGCGATCGCGGCGGCGGCCATCGTCGCCAGCAGGCGGGCCGAGGGCGAGACGCGTTTGGTCAGGTCTTCGATCAACCCCGAGCCGAACGCGGGTAGGCCGCACGCCACCAAGGCGAGGATGCCGTAGGCCACCGTGGGATACGGCCAAATCAACTGCAACGCGGCGCCAATGAGGCCGATCAGAATGCCCACGCCGCCGATGCGCGGCACCGGGCGCACGTGGAATTTCTGAACGCCGGTCAAATCGCTATCGACCGAAAACTTCTCGTGCAAATGCGCATAGCGAACGATCAGCAACGTGACGAGCAGCGAGATCAGAAAGGCGAGGGCAAAGCTGAGCATTACGCAAACCCCATCGGATTCATCTCCTGCCACCGCCAATGATCCACGCACATCCGCTCGATCCCATACTGCGCGCGCCAGCCGAGCAGCTTCTCGGCCTTTTCGGTGCCCGCATAGCAAGCTGCAACATCCCCCGAGCGCCGTTCGACGATCTCATACGGCACCTTGCGTCCCGACGCCGCTTCGAACGCCCTCACGACTTCGAGCACCGAATACCCGCGCCCCGTCCCTAGATTCACCAACACGCTCGCACCGCGCGTATCGAGCGCATTGAGCGCGGCCACATGCCCGCGCGCCAAATCCACAACATGGATGTAATCGCGCACGCCCGTGCCGTCCGTCGTGTCGTAATCGCCGCCGAACACCCGCAGCTTCTCGAGCTTGCCGACGGCCACCTGCGCCACATAAGGCATCAAATTGTTCGGCACCCCCGCCGGATCTTCGCCGATGAGCCCGCTTTCATGCGCACCAACCGGGTTGAAGTACCGCAGCGTAGCAATGCGCCAGCTCGAATCGGCGCGCTCGAGGTCCCGCAATATTTGCTCGCCGATGATCTTCGTTTGCCCATACGGGTTCGTCGCCGACATCGGAAACGATTCGTCCACGGGCGAGCGTTCGGGCACACCGTAGACCGTCGCCGACGAACTGAACACGAACTTTTTGATTCCCCTTTCTCGCATCGTCTCGAGCAAGACGAGCAAGCTGTCCAAGTTGTTGCGGTAATACTCGATCGGCTTGGCGATCGATTCGCCCACCGCCTTGAGCGCCGCAAAATGAATGGCTGCGTCGATCGGATGGGCGTCGAACACCTTGGCCAGCGCGGCTTTGTCGCACACGTCGATCTCGTAGAAGGGCACGGGCCGCCCGACGATCCGTTCGACGCGGCGCACGGCCTCGCGCTTGCTGTTGACCAAGTTGTCGGCAATCACCACCTCGTAGCCGTTGGCGATCAACTCCACTACCGTATGCGAGCCGATGAAGCCCGCTCCCCCCGTGACGAGGATCGTCCCGCGTCGTTGCACCGTCGTTGTCATCGTTCTTCTCCCGTCGCAGCGCGCACAGCCGCGCGCCGATCGAATTGGTTCGCGCCTGTCAGCGCATGCAGCGTTTGTCGATAGCGTTCGACGACGATCGCTTCGTCGAACTCAGCGGTTACTTTTTTACGCCCGCGCAAACCCATCGCGCGCCGCTCGGCTTCGCTCATGTCGAGCACGCGCGCGAGCTGGACTGCGAGGCTCGTGGCGCTCTTCGCTTCGCATAGAAACCCGGTGACGCCATCCGCCACCACTTCACGGCAGCCCGGCACGTCGGTCGCGACAATAGGCCGCCCCATGGCCGATGCTTCGAGCAAAGTGCGCGGCACGCCTTCCCGGTACGAAGGCAGAACGACGCAGTCGGCGCTGGAGATGATGGGGCGGACATCGTGCGTTTCGCCAAGATACTCGATAACGCCTTGCTCGCGCCAAGTCTGGACGTCGGCTTGCGTGATCGCGCTCGGGTTGTCCACGCCAACCGGCCCTAGCAACTGAAAGCGCGCTTGCGGATAGCGAGCGCGCAACATGCGCGCGGCTTCGACGTATTCGCCAACCCCTTTGTCCCACAGCAAGCGCCCGATCAGCACGAACGTGACCCTTTGCGTGCCGCTTGGCAGTGGCGTGAGCGCGAACTGGTCGAGATCGACGCCTTCCCCGTGCAGCAGTTTCGCTCGCTCGGGATGCGCCAGCAGGCGTCCGTTCAAGAAGGCCTCGTGATCGTCGCGATTGAGAAACCACACTTCCCGCGGAAAGCGGAAGGCGATGCGATAGAGCAGTTTGGCCACTTGCGCCGCACGGCTCTTTTGAATGAACACGTAGCCCAGACCCGTCGTGACCGCAATCGACGGCACGCGCGCAAGCCAAGCGGCCACCGAGCCGTAGATGTTGGCCTTGATCGTGTAGTGGAATACGACGTTGGGGCGAATAGTGCGGTAGTGCCGGTAGAGCGCGGCGAGCGTTTTCAAGTCGTCGAGAGGGTTCGTGCTTTTCCCGGCGACAGGCAGGTCGATGCAAACGCAGCCCATTTCTTCGAGCAAGGGGACCGTGCGATCGCGCGGTGCGAGCACGACCACGCGCACGCCCTTGGCGACGAGCATGCGAATCACGCCCTGCCGGTAGGTGTAGATGGCGAACGCCGTATTGCAGACGAGGCAGACCGTCAGTGGCGCGGCATCCGAGCGAGCAGAGGTGGGGGCGGGATTTGACGTTGTCTGCATACGGATTTAAGCCGCCCGCGTGGGGAGCAGCGCGCGTTTCATCGTTTGAAGGGCCGAATACGGCGTGACGAGATGCAAGAGATTCTTTGCAAGCCCGAGCCAATCGTAGACGTTCGCAGCGTTGAAGTAACGCCATTGCAGCTTCAGCGTCGAAATGATCTGGCGCCGCCGCTTGGTTGCACTGATGCCGCCTTCGTTGAGTTCGTAATAAAGCCCGAGTTCGGGCAGGTTTGCGCAGTCGTAACGCTCCATCAAGCGCAGGAACAAGTCGAGATCCTCCGCGGCGCGGTAAGCGACGCGATAGTTGCCCACGGCGCGCACGGCATCGATGCGCAGCATCATGGCCGGGTGCACGAGCGAGGCGCGAAAGAATCTCAGACGCCGCACGGCCTCGGGCTCGGCGGGCGTGCGCAGCATGAAGAGCGGGGCGCCCTGGCGCGAGACCACTTGGGTCCACATGCCGAGGCCGGCCACGTTCGGATGCGCTTCGAGGTACGCGCGTTGTTTGGAGAGACGGCCGGGGGCCGCCAAATCGCCCGCATCGATGCGCGCCGCGTAGCGATAGCCGCGCGCGGCCAGCGCTTCGATGCCCGCTTGCAGCGCGCGCTCGATGCCGCCGTTTTGCGGCATGCGCAGGATGTCGATGTGCAAATTCGGCAGCGTCGGGGCAACGATGGGCGGGGTGCTGCCATCATCGACGATCAGCACCCGCACCGCCGCGCTTTCGACGAACGAAGCGAGCGTGCGCTCGACGTCGGCTTGGCCGTTGTAGGCCGGCATCAGAACGGCGACATCGCCTAGCATGTCTTGCGGCGCGAAGCCGGTGGTGGGCGTCGTCATGGGCGCAGCTTGAAGCGGATGTAATAGACGTTGACGGTGACGGCCGCGCAGTAGCCGGCAGCAAGACCCGCGAGCGCGCCGTAGGCGCCGATGCGAGGGATCGCGAAAAGATTCACGGCGAAAGCGACGGCGAGCGCGAGCAGCCATTTCGTTAGGACAACGAACTTGGCTTGATACTTGAGCAGCACGAGGTTGCCGATCGCTTCGATGCCGGCGGGCACCGACAACCACACGCACCAGCGAAAAATCGGAATGGCATCGGCGAAGTTCGCACCGAACACGCGGGTGATCACGATCGAGCCGAGCGCATCGAGCACGAGCGCGCCCGAGATCATGAGCCCCGCGGCAAGGACCATCAGGCGCACGACGTTGCGCAGGAGACGCCTAGGGTCTTGGACTCGGTAGACGAACGCCGGGGCGATCGTCTGCGCGAGCATGAGCGCGAGCGCGATCCAGTTTTCATTGATTTGCTGCGCGGCCGAGTAGCGGCCGAGATCGGCGAACGAGATGGCGCGCTCGAGCATGAGCCGGTCGAGCTTCAGGAACAGATACATGCAGACGAGGCCGACCCAAAACACGGCACCCGCGCTCGCAAAATGGCGTAAAAGCGCGCGCTCGACGCGCCAGCCGAGCTTGCCGCCATGACGGCGCGCGTAGTAAGCGAGCAGCACGGCGCCTATGGCCGCTGCTTCTACCGCCCAAAGCCACGCGAAGCGCGGCGCGCTAGCGCTCATGCGCACGAGCAGATAGACGAGCGCCAGCTTGCCCAACGCCGCGATCATGCTCGTGACGAGCTGCGGTTTGCTGTACGTGTGGCTTTGCAGCCACGAATTGACGACGCCGATGAACGGCTCGCGAAACAGCATCGTCACGGCGAGCCCGGCGAGCATCGCGCCGACGACGGGGTCGGTCAGCCCCGCGGCCACGCCGCCCCAGGTCGCCGCCAGCGCGAGCGCCGAGACGGCAAACCGTAGGACGAAGGCGCTGCCGAGCACAGCGCCCAAGTCGGCTTCGCCGCGCTGAACGATCGTGGGCACGAGGATTTCCGCGCCGCATACCCACGTGATCGGTGCGAGCACGAGCAGCAGCGTGTTGGCGTATTGCCATTTGCCGAACACATCGGGCCCGAAGTAGCGCGCAAGCAGCCCCGCGATGGCGATCGCCACCGCGATTTGCGTGAGCCGCTCGAGCCCGAGCCAAACGATGTTCGCGGCGGCTTTCGCGATATCCGGATGGGCGATGCGCCTCAGCATGTAACCAAAAGTAAAGGCAGGGAATTTGCTGGCCGTGCTCGCGTCGGCGCGGAAATAGCGCGCTTTTCGGCCGTCATCTCGTAGGGCCGGGTCGCGAAGGGGCATATGCGCATTAAAATAGGCGCGAGCCGCGCCGGTCGAAAAACCGCAATTATAAGTGGGTTGCCGGCGCCAGCACTTTTCCAATCGCAGCCAAAAGAGAGCTATCCATGATCTCGCAATCCATCTTCAAGGCGTACGACATCCGAGGCGTCATCGGCAAAACTCTGGATGAGGACGTCGCGCGACGGGTAGGCAGAGCGTTCGGCAGCGAAGTGCGCGCGCAAGGCGGCGATGCCGTCGTGGTCGCGCGCGATGGTCGTTTATCCGGCCCATCGCTGATCGAAGCGCTCGCACAAGGCCTGCGCGCGGCCGGTGTCGATGTCGTCGATGTCGGCATGGTGCCCACGCCGGTCGGTTACTTCGCGGCCAGCGTGCCGCTTGCGCTGGCAGGCGGCGAGCGTCGCGTCGATTCATGCATCGTCGTGACGGGCAGCCACAATCCGCCCGACTACAACGGCTTCAAGATGGTGCTGCGCGGCGCCGCGATCTACGGCGAGCAGATTCAAGCGCTGTACCGCCGCATTCAAAAAGACGACTTCGAAAGCGGCAGCGGCAGCTACGAGCAATACGATATCGCCGATAAGTACATCGAGCGCATCGTGAGCGACGTCAAGCTCGCACGGCCCATGAAGATCGTCGTCGATGCGGGCAACGGCGTGGCCGGCGCGCTCGGCCCGCGCCTGTTCAAAGCGCTCGGCTGCGAATTGGTCGAACTCTTCACCGACATCGACGGCAACTTCCCGAATCACCACCCCGACCCGGCCCATCCGGAGAACCTTCAGGACGTCATCCGCGCGTTGAAGGAAACCGATGCGCAGGTCGGCTTTGCGTTCGACGGCGACGGCGACCGGCTCGGCGTGGTGACGAAGGACGGTCAGATCATCTATCCCGATCGGCAACTGATGTTGTTCGCGCAGGAAGTGCTGTCGCGCAACCCGGGCGCGCAGATCATTTACGACGTCAAATGCACGCGCAATCTGGCGAAGTGGGTGCGCGCGCAAGGCGGCGAGCCGGTGATGTGGAAGACGGGCCATTCGCTCGTGAAAGCCAAGCTGCGCGAAACCGGTGCGCCGCTCGCGGGTGAAATGAGCGGCCACGTGTTCTTCAAGGATCGCTGGTACGGCTTCGACGATGGGCTCTACACGGGGGCGCGTCTGCTCGAGTTGCTCTCGCGCGTAGAGGACCCGAGCAAGGTGCTCAACGACCTGCCCAATTCGCTGTCGACGCCCGAATTGCAGCTCAAACTCGAGGAAGGCGAGAACTTCCAACTGATCGGCCGCCTGCAAAAGGAAGCGAAGTTTACCGGAGCCGACGAGGTCATCACGATCGACGGATTGCGTGTCGAGTATCCCGATGGCTTCGGGTTGGCACGTTCTTCGAACACGACGCCGGTGGTCGTGCTGCGGTTCGAAGCCGATAGCGCCGATGCGCTCGCGCGGATTCAGAACGACTTTCGGCGGGTGATCGTCGCGGCAAAGCCCGACGCGAAATTGCCGTTCTGAGCGATGGGCCGGGCCTCGCCCGGCTTGTCTCGACGGGAAGTAACCGGGTGCGCTGGCGCTAGCAGGAGCGGGAGCGGGCACGTCTTAGCGCACCCGCCGCCCGCCTCATTGAGAAGCGGCCTGGGCGGGTGCGGGCTGTGTGTTGGTCGGTTGCGCCGCCGCAGGCGCCTCGTTGGCGCTCGCCTCGGGCGCGGTTAGAAGCGGTGGGGGCTGAAACGGCATGGCCGTCGGCGAGGGCAAGCCGATGGGCGAGTGCGGCGCATAGAGCGACGCTGCCCCGAACGGCGCAGCCTGCGCGGTCCCGCCGGGCATCGCCTGCGCAGTGGCGGGCGCATTCAGGGCCGGCGTGGAACTGGGCACGGACGCAGATGTCGACGCGGGTGCAGACGTAGACACAGGTGCGACGGGCGCCACCTGCGGTGTTACGGCGACCATCGGCGGCGGCGAGCCCGGCAGAACCGTGCTCGTCACCGGCGCGACCGGCACAGGCGCCGTCTTGATCAGCGAGCCCACATAGTGGCCGACCGAATCGAAGAAGCGGTCGTAGAACGCATTCGATTGAATCGTTTCGCTCGATACTTTCACCATCGCGTCGCTATTGGAGCGGATCGGCAGCGAGACCGAGCCGAGCAGGCTCAAGCCGACGCTCGCCGACGTATCGCTCTTTTTCAGGGCGTATCCGCTTTGGATCGCGTTCGCGTACATGATGCTGGTGCCGTCGGCATCCTCGCCCGGCGTGCAAACCACGTGAAACTCGACCGTGATGTGTGAATCGCCATTCGGCTGGAAATCCTTGGTGGCGTCGATGCGATCGGAGCCGCTCAAGGTGGTCAAATAACCTTGATTGAGCAGGGCGCGCCGGGCCGCTTCGCAGGCATCGTTGCTGCCGACGTTATAGCCGCGCGAAAACGGGCTCGCGCCGGAGTCGAAGAGTTCTTGCTGGAATTTCGGTTGCGGTGCGCTTGAGCACGCGGTGAGAACGGAGAGCGCCGCGAACGAAAGTGCCACGCGCGCTGGATGGAACGAACTGAACATAATGCGTCGAAAAGGCTGCACTCGGCGAGCGGTTAACTCGGACGACAAGCATTGTAGTGCCTTCGCCCGATGGAGCGCGAAACACTCGCGGTTGGGAAGGCGACATCATATCGCGCCCGCATCGACCGTAACGCGCGCAAAAATAGTGCGCGGGCGCGGTAGAATGCCTGCCCTCCTGGCAGCATTGCGCCGGGGCGCCGCTGAGCGTCACCGCGTCTGCCATGCCGTACCTTTCTTTTTACTTTCAGCGTGCAAAAGATCCTGCTGGTCCGCGTGTCGTCGCTCGGAGACGTCGTTCACAACATGCCGGCCGTCGCCGACATTTTGCGGGTGTATCCCGACGCGCAAATCGATTGGCTCGTCGAAGAAAGCTTTGCCGGCCTCGTCACGCTCGTCACGGGCGTGCGCCGCGCGATTCCGTTTTCTTTGCGCCGCTGGCGCAAGCGCTTGCTCTCGCCGTCCACGTGGTGCGAGGTTCGCGCGTTTCGGCGCACACTTGCCGCCGAGCAGTACGACCTCGTCATCGACTGTCAGGGGCTGATCAAGACGGCATGGGTGGCGAGCTGGGCCCGCGGGCCGCTCGTCGGGCTCGGTAATCGCACCGACGGCGCGGGCTACGAATGGCCGGTGCGCTTTTTCTACGACCGGCGCGTGCCGATCGTGCCGCGCACCCACGTGGTCGAGCGCACGCGGCAACTCGTCGCACAGGCCATCGGCGCGCCGCTGCCGCAATCGGCCGACGAACTCGACTTCGGGCTCGACACGTCGCGCGCCGCCCGCGCGTTGGCGGAGGCGGGGCTCAACTTGCCGGTGCCTTATGTCGTGTTGGTGCACGCCACCTCGCGCGCGGACAAACAATGGCCCGATGCGTCGTGGATCGAGCTGGGCCGCGCCCTCGTGGCGCGCGGCGCATCCCTCGTGCTGCCCTGGGGCAGCGAGGCCGAGCGCGCGACGAGCGAGCGTTTGGCCAAGGAGTTCGGCGCCGCGGCCATCGTGCCGCCGCGCTTGTCGCTGCCGGCTGTGGTGGGCTTGCTCGATGCGGCGGCGGCGACGGTCGGCGTCGATACGGGGCTCGTTCACATCGCCGCGGCGCTCAAGCGTCCCACCGTCGAGTTGTACAATTTCGCGACTGCATGGCGCACGGGCGGCTATTGGTCCCCCCGCGTGGTCAACCTGGGCACCGCCGGCGATCCGCCGACGCTGCAGCAAGTCAAAACCGCACTGGCCGGGTTCGGCCTGCTGTAATCGACGGCGCACAACCGCACCATGAAAGAATCGCAAATTCTCGAAGTCAATTGCTCGGACTGGGAAGGCTCCGACCTCTCGGTCACGCGCGACACGCTGCGTGTCGCGCTTGAAACGGGCAAGGTTATCTATTTTCCCAATCTGCGCTTCGCGATCGAAGGCGGGGAGACGGCGCTGCTCGATCCGGCGCTCGCCGATCCGAACCGCAAGAACATCAGCCTCGATCCGAACGGCGGCGAGCTGCGCGGCGTAGCGGGCGACGCGGTGACGCAGTCGGCCGTGCGCGCGCTCGTCGCGCGGTACCAAGCGCAGGCGAGAACGCTCGTCGATCGCTTGGTGCCCGAATACCGCGACGCATTGCGTCCCGCGCCGACGAGCCTGCGCCTGATGCGCGTAGAAACGCGCCATACGTCGTGGCGCAAGGACGACAGCCGGCTGCACGTCGATGCGTTTCCATCGCGGCCCAATCGCGGCGAGCGCATTTTGCGCGTGTTCACCAATGTCAATCCGAACGGCGAGCCGCGTGTCTGGCGCGTGGGCGAGACGTTCGAGCACATGGCCAAGCGTTTTTTGCCGAAGATCAAGCGCCAGGTGCCGGGGTCGGCTTGGCTGCTCAATGCGCTGCACATCACCAAATCCAAGCGCAGCGCATACGATCACTTGATGCTCAATCTGCACGACGGCATGAAGGGAGACCTCGAGTATCAGAAGACGTGTCCGC
Organism: Paraburkholderia sp.; assembly: GCA_004322045.1. GTDB lineage: Bacteria > Pseudomonadota > Gammaproteobacteria > Burkholderiales > Burkholderiaceae > Trinickia. The sequence continues at coordinate 276,663 of SCRN01000025.1, read as the reverse complement.
AAGAGACGATGCCGTTCCCGCCCGGCAGCGCATGGATGTGCTTCTCCGATCAGACTTCGCATGCGGCCATGTCGGGGCAGTACATGCTCGAGCAGACGTTCTTTCTGCCCGTGCGCGCGATGGTGCAGCCCGAGTGCGCGCCGCTCGGCATTCTCGAGCGGCTCGAAGGCCGCGCACTGGTTTGATGCCGATGCCCAGCCGATGGCAGCACCTAGGTGACCTGTTTGCGCGAGGCGATGCGAGCACGTTTATCACGTTGATCGCGTTGGCCGAGTGCGAACGACGCGCCGCCGCGAACGAAGGACGAGCATGTTGAGGGCGGTCTATCGCGCGCTCTGGTGGGTCGTCGCGCCGCTCGCCGTATTGAGGCTTCTCATCCGCTCGCGCCGCGAACGCGGCTATCGCGAGCATATCGGCGAGCGCTTCGGTTATGCGCCCGCACGCGTGCTCGAAGACGATGCGCCGCTCATCTGGGTGCATGCGGTGTCCGTCGGAGAGACGCGCGCAGCCGAGCCGCTCATTACGGCGTTGATGAAGGCACGGCCCGATGCGCGCGTGCTGCTCACGCATATGACGCCGAGCGGAAGAGCGACGGGCACGCAATTGTTCGGCGATCGCGTGCAGCGCTGCTATTTGCCCTACGACTTGCCGCACGCGGTGCGGCGTTTCTTGCGTACGTGGCGTCCGTCGCTCGGCATCGTGATGGAGACGGAAGTCTGGCCGACGCTGATCGACGAATGCCGCGTCGCGGACGTGCCGCTCGTGTTGACGAACGCGCGGATGTCGGCGCGCTCGTTCAAGCGCGCGGTGCGTTTCGGCGCCGCCGCGCGCGAGGTGTTCGGCGGTTTCTCGCGGGTGCTCGCGCAAAGCCCGTCGGATGCGGAGCGGCTCACGGCGCTCGGTGCGCGCAATGTGGCCGTGCTGGGCAACATGAAGTTCGACATGGCCACGCCGCCCGAACTCGTCGCGCGCGGCCGCGCCTGGCGTGAAGCGATCGGCGCGCGGCCCGTGTGGGTGGCCGCCAGCACGCGCGAGGGCGAGGAAGCGCTCGTGCTCGACGCGTTCGCGGCGCTCGCTGCGCCAGAAACGCTATTGATTCTGGTGCCGCGGCATCCGCAACGTTTCGACGAAGTTGCGGCGCTCGTGGAACGCCGCGGGCTGCGCTGCGTTCGGCGCTCGGAGTGGGGCGGGGCGGCGCTGGCGGCGGCTGCCGCGGCGCACGTCGTCGACGCACCGCTGCCGCGCGATGTGACGGTGCTGCTCGGCGATTCGATGGGCGAGCTCGGAGCCTACTACGCGGCGTCGGATGTCGCTTTCATCGGCGGCAGCCTGTTGCCGCTCGGCGGGCAAAATCTCATCGAAGCGTGCGCCGTCGGCGTGCCGGTGCTGATCGGCCCGCACGTGTTCAACTTCACGCAGGCCACGCGCGATGCGGTCGCCGCGGGGGCCGCAGTGCAAGTGGCCGATCCGAGCGATCTGGCGCGCGTGCTTGGCGAACTGTTCGCCGACAAGGCGCGGCGCGTGGCGATGGGGGCGGCCGCCTCGGCCTTCGCGGCGCGGCATCGCGGGGCGACGCAACGCACGCTCGACGTATTGCTGACGTTGTTGCCGCAAGATGGGGTGGTTCAGGCGTGAGGCGGTAAGCGGTAAGCGGTAAGCGCTCGCGCGATCGATCCGCTCACGCGTTCAACAATCCCTTCCGCTCGATCAACGCAATCACCTCGTCGAGTCCGCTTTGCGTTTTCAGATTGCACATGACGAACGGCCGCTCGCCGCGCATCGCTTTCGCATCGGCCGCCATGATGTCGAGATTGGCGCCCACGTGCGGCGCTAGATCGATCTTGTTGATGACCAGCAGATCCGACTTGGTGATGCCAGGCCCGCCTTTGCGAGGAATTTTCTCGCCGCCTGCGACGTCGATGACATAGATCGTCAGATCGGACAACTCGGGGCTGAAGGTCGCTGCAAGATTGTCGCCGCCCGATTCGATGAAGACAATGTCCGCATCGGGGAACCGCGCGAGCATCCGGTCCACCGCTTCGAGGTTGATCGAGGCGTCTTCCCGAATCGCCGTATGCGGGCAGCCGCCCGTTTCGACGCCCATGATCCGTTCGGGCGCGAGCGCCCCGGCGACCGTCAGCAGCCGCTGGTCTTCCTTCGTGTAGATGTCGTTCGTGATCGCGACGAGGTCGTAGCGATCGCGCATGGCTTTGCAGAGCATTTCGAGCAGTGTCGTCTTGCCCGAGCCGACCGGGCCGCCCACGCCCACGCGCAGCGGCGGCAGTTTCTTGGTTCTCATTGCGAGTCGTCTCTTCTCTTGGGATGTCGATTGTCGATTGTCGATGGAAGGGAATTACGAACGGAAGAGCCGCGAATATTGCGTCTCATGCCGCGCGGAAAAAACGCCGAGCATCGGTGAAAACGTATTGATGCGATCGGGCGGTGTGCACAAGGCTTGGGCGACGGCGCGATCGATGACCGCACGAGCCGCGATCAAAATTCGCTGCCCGGCCAACTGACCGAGCGGCACGGCCTTGATGGCCGCGGCAACTTGGTTCTCGGCCCAAGCGAACGCATAAGCGGCCAGTGCGGCGTCGGCGGCGATGTCGTGCGCCACCGCGGCAAACGCGAAAGCGGTGGGCTGCGAAAGCGGGGTAAGCGTGGCGAGCGTCGCGCGAGACGCCTCGCCGCCCCATGCGAGCGACAGCGCAAGCTGCTTGAGCGACCATCCCATCTGCTCGGTTTCGCGTCGAAGCTCGGCCGACTCGCGGCTAGCGATGAATTGCCGGTCCGCAGCGGCGATAGCTGCGGCGTCGTGCCGATGCCAGCGCTCCATTTGATGCGCGATGAACGGCAATTCGGCGCGCGCGAGCACGTGCATCAGGCCGTCTTCGATCCAGGCACGGGCCGAGTCTGCATCGACGATCCACTGCGCTTCGACGCCCGCTTCCAAACCTTGCGAATAACTGAACGCGCCGATCGGCAGCGTCGGCGACGCGAGATGGAGGAGGGCAGTGAGCTCGGCAAGCCGCATGGCAAGTCAGCGAGGCTTGTGCGAATGCGGTTCGTTGTGGCCGCAACAATCCGCATCGCCGTGTTCGTGATCGTGTGCGTGATCATGGGCATGATGGCCGTGGGCATGATCATGCTCATGGCCGTGCTCATGCTCATGCTCGTGCTCATGAGAATGGCCGTGGCCATGCTCGTCGTCATGCGCGTGACCATGACGCTGTGCGAACACCTGCTGCGCGAGCGCGTAATCCTCGGCAAACGTCGCATCGTGACCATGCCGGTGTCCGCCGCCGTATGCACCGGCTTCGGGATGAAACGGCAATGTCGCGCGCTCGACCTGAACCCCCAAACGCATCAGCATCGCTTCGAGCACGCTGTCCGCTTCGAGCTTCAAATAGCCCGCACCGATTTCGACCGGCGTGTGGCGATTGCCCAGATGATAGGCGGCGCGCGTGAGCGTCGTTGCATCGGCCGCGCGTACGACGAGCACGGCTTCGGCCTGTGCAACCACGCGCACGAGGGCGCCGTCGTCGGCGACCAGCACGTCGCCGTCGGCCAGCACCGTGCCGCGCGGCATGACGAGCGCCACTTCCTCGCCCGTATCGAGCGAGGCTGCGAGCCGGCTCTTACACCGCGCCTCGTAGGCGAGCGTCAATGTGGCCGCGCGGGCGACCAGCGAGGCCGCGAGCTTGGCCGGTGGGGAAACCCGTTTGTCGATCGTTCGCATCGTAAATAGTCAGTACAACGAAGCTTCGCGTCGTTGAGCGTTAAAACAAGAAATAGCGCTGCGCCATCGGCAGCACGGTGGCGGGTTCGCAGGTCAGCGTCTCGCCGTCGGCTACGACCTCGTAGGTTTCGGGGTCGACACTGATCGCCGGCTGCCACGCGTTGTGCACCATATCGGCTTTCGATACGGTGCGGCATCCGCGCACGGGCACGACGCGTTTTTGCAGGCCATAGCGCTCGGCGATACCAGCATCGGCCGCCATCTGCGAAACGAATGTCAGCGAGGTTCGCGCGAGCGCCGCGCCGCGCGTGGCGAACATCTCGCGGTAATGCACGGGCTGGGGCGTCGGGATCGAGGCGTTGGGGTCGCCCATCTGCGCGAGGGCGATCATCCCGCCTTTCACGATCATCGTCGGCTTGATGCCGAAGAAAGCAGGCTCCCAGAACACGAGATCGGCCCACTTGCCCGCTTCGATCGAACCGACTTCATGGGCAATGCCGTGCGTGATCGCCGGGTTGATCGTGTACTTCGCGACGTAGCGCTTGGCGCGGAAATTGTCGTTGCGCGCACCGTCTTGCGGCAGCGGCCCGCGTTGCGTCTTCATTTTGTGGGCCGTTTGCCAGGTACGGATGATGACTTCGCCCACGCGGCCCATTGCTTGGGAATCGGAGGAAAGCATCGAGAGCGCGCCCAGATCGTGCAGGATGTCTTCGGCCGCGATCGTCTCGCGCCGAATGCGCGATTCGGCGAAAGCGAGATCCTCCGCGATCGACGGATCCAAGTGATGGCAGACCATCAGCATGTCGAGATGTTCGTCGAGCGTGTTGACGGTGTAGGGCCGCGTCGGATTCGTCGACGATGGCAACACATTCGCCTCGCCGCACACCTTGATGATGTCGGGGGCGTGGCCGCCGCCCGCGCCTTCGGTGTGATACGTGTGAATCGTTCGCCCTTTGAACGCGGCGACGGTGGCTTCGACGAAGCCCGCTTCGTTCAACGTATCGGTGTGGATCGCCACCTGCGTGTCGGTGGCGTCGGCCACGCTCAGGCAGTTGTCGATTGCGGCCGGCGTCGTGCCCCAGTCTTCATGCAACTTCAAGCCGATCGCACCGGCCGCGATTTGTTCGACGAGCGGATCGGGCAGGCTCGTGTTGCCCTTACCGAGAAAACCGAGGTTCATGGGCCAACCGTCGGCCGCCTGCAGCATGCGTTCGAGATGCCACGGGCCGGGCGTGCAGGTGGTCGCATTCGTGCCGGTGGCCGGGCCGGTGCCGCCGCCGAGCATGGTCGTCACGCCCGAGGCCAGCGCTTCCTCGATCTGCTGCGGGCAAATGAAGTGAATGTGCGTGTCGACGCCGCCCGCCGTCACGATCAGCCCTTCACCGGCGATGATTTCCGTCGCCGCGCCGATTGCAATGGTCACGCCCGGTTGGATGTCGGGGTTGCCCGCTTTGCCGATCGCGGCGATGCGCCCGTTCTTGATCGCGATGTCGGCTTTGACGATGCCCCAATGATCGAGAATCACGGCATTGGTGACGACGGTATCGGCCACTTCGCTCGCGACGCGTTGCGATTGGCCCATGCCGTCGCGAATCACCTTGCCGCCGCCGAACTTCACTTCTTCGCCGTAGGTGGTGAAGTCGCGTTCGATTTCGATCAGAAGCTCGGTGTCGGCGAGCCGAATACGGTCGCCCGTCGTGGGCCCGAACATTTCCGCGTAGGCGCGGCGGCCGATCCGTAGTGTCATGACGATTCGTAGTCCGAAGTAATTGCGCCGAAGGGGCGGTCAACCGGCACGCTTAGAGCGGCCCCATGATCTTGCCATTGAAGCCGTACACCGTGCGTGCACCCGCCAATGCGACGAGTTCCACGGTGCGCGCCTGCCCCGGCTCGAAGCGTACGGCCGTGCCGGCGGCGATGTTCAAGCGAAAGCCGCGGGCCTGTTCTCGATCGAACGCGAGCGCCGCGTTGACCTCATAGAAGTGGTAATGCGAGCCGACTTGCACGGGGCGATCGCCCGTATTGGCGACGGTGACGGTGCGCGTGTCGCGGCCCGCGTTCAGTTCGATTTCGCCGTCTTCGGTCAGGATTTCACCGGGAATCATGGGCGCCTCATAGACATGCTCAAGGAATCGGATGGTGGACGGTGACGAGCTTCGTCCCGTCGGGGAACGTCGCTTCGATTTGGATCTCAGCGATCATTTCGGGCACGCCCTCCATGACGTCATCGCGCGAGAGCAGCGTCGTGCCGTAATGCATGACTTCGGCAACCGTCTTGCCGTCGCGCGCCGCTTCCATCAGCGCTGCGGAAATGAACGCCACCGCCTCCGGGTAGTTCAATTTCAAGCCGCGCGCGCGGCGGCGTTCGGCAAGCAGCGCCGCCGTGAAGATGAGCAGCTTGTCTTTTTCTCTGGGCGTCAGTTTCATGGGCGCGCGGCGCTCGATAACGTAATGTCGTTGAAAGATGGGGCGGCCCTGCGCGCAATCGGCCAGGCCGCGATCATCGTAGCACCGCGTCGCCATGCGGCAAATGGCGGCGTGGCAGGGCTATGCTTAGCGATGCGGTGCGCCGCTGCCGAACGTCTGGGTACAGGTGTCGCGAACTGACGAGCCCGGGCGCGCTACGGCATCGACTGGCTTCGCTCAAGTCCGCCAAAGCCGCAGCGGCCTCGCAGCGACGCCGTGAACCACCGGACGCAGAGCGAGCCAGCATTGCGTCAAGGTGTGCTGTAGCGCTTCCATCGAATGGGCGAGCGCGCGCACGACCAGCACACCGTCCGCGATGCAGGACACTCCGGCGCGTTGCGCTTCGTCGAACGGAAGCTGCGGCGCCAGCGTCTCGGCGAGCGCCTCGTTGCAGGCAGGGCCCACGGCCCACAGCGTGCCGTAAGCGGGAAAGCCCGCGAGCCCCTGGCGCGCAGTGCGCAGCGGATCGTCGGCCGTCAATTCGGCGCGCTCGAACCATAGCGGGTCGCCGGAGGGACCGAGGATGCGCGCCGTGCTCGACAAGGCGCCGGCAGCCCAACGCTCGCCCGCAGCGATGCGGCCGAGCTGCGTGGCGTCCCAGCCGAGCGCTGTCGCGCCTTCGGCAAGCGTCAAGGTGAAGTCGAGCGCGATCTGTGCGCCGTCGAACACGATGTTGTTTTGCGGCAGCCAATCGAGCTTCGCCTGCGCGCCGAGCGTGATGTCGATGCGCTGGCGCGCGAGGCGGCCGTTCGCCTTGTACCACTTCGTCGCGCCAGGGGTGGTCAATACCGCATGCGTGCTCGCGCCCAGCGAAACGTTGATCGACAATGCATCGCCGCCCGCCACGCCACCCGGAGGATGAACGATGACGGCGTGACAAATGGCTTCGCCCTCGGGGTACAGCGGTTTTTGCACGCGCAGTGGGCCCGAATGCAGACGATGCGCGAGCGTCGTGTGCGCGACGCGGTGTTCGAAGCCGAGCGCAAGGTGCGCCTGCCAGCCGTTGCGATCGTGCGCGGGAGGGTCGCCACCGAGCACGGCCGTCGACGGCATCGAGGCCTGATGAAATACCGAAGAAGACATGAGATGCGTTGGGCGTCGGACAGGCGCGCGGATGAATGGGGTCGAGCATAGCACCGGCGCCGGTTAGACGGCGATCATCTCGCGCACGCCGCGCGCGTCCATCTCCGAGCCTGCGCCGCTCGCCACGATTTCGCCGCGGCGCATGACCCAGTAGTGATCGGCGAGCGCTTTGGCGAAGTCGTAATACTGCTCGACGAGCAGCACGGTCATCCCCGTTTCGTCGACGAGCTTGCGCAGCGTTCGCCCGATCTCCTGAATGACTGAGGGTTGAATGCCCTCGGTAGGTTCATCGAGAATCAACAGCCGAGGCTCGCTCATGAGCGCGCGTCCGATCGCAAGCTGTTGCTGTTGTCCGCCCGATAGGTCGCCGCCGCGCCGCTTGCGCATCTGCTCGAGCACGGGAAAGAGGTTATAGATCCGTTCGGGCACGCGCGAGACGCCGCGCTTGCTTGCTGCGCCGACGAGCAGGTTTTCCTCCACGCTCAAGCGCGCAAAGATCTCGCGGCCCTGCGGCACATAGGCGATGCCGCGAGCCACCCGCGCGGGCGGTGCGAGCGCGTCGAGCGTCTCGCCGCCCCAGGCGATCGTGCCGCTCTTCGCGCGCACGAGGCCCATGAGGCAGCGCATCAAAGTGGTCTTGCCCACGCCGTTGCGGCCGAGCAAGACGGTGAGCGAGCCTTGCGGAACGTGCATCGTGACGTCGCGCAGGATGTGGCTGCCGCCATAGAACTGATTGAGTCCGGTCACGTCGAGCATGGATGTCCCCATTGATGCAGTTGCATTGCGCGCGGCATCGAAAGCGCTCATCGGCCGAGATACGATTCGATAACGGTCTCGTCGCGCTTCACCTCGTCCAGCGTGCCGTGCGCGAGCACGCGGCCTTCGGCCATGACCGTGACGCGCGATGTTGCGCCTGCGAGCGCGGCGACGAATTCCATGTCGTGCTCGACGACGATCATCGAGCACGTGCCGCGCAAACGATCGAGCAGGGCGGCAAGCGCCATCGTTTCGTCGTCGGTCATGCCGGCCGCCGGTTCGTCCAGAAGCAGCAGCGCTGGCTGCTGCATCAGCAGCATCCCGATCTCGAGGCGTTGCTTTTGCCCGTGCGAGAGCACGCCCGCCAGCTTGCGAGCCTCGCGCTCGAGGCCGATCATGGCGAGCGTTTCTTCGATGCGGCACAGCGCAGCGGCGGTGAGCCGCGCACGCAGCGAGGCATGCCAGCGCTTGTCGGTTTTCATCGCGAGTTCGAGGTTCTCCCATACGGGATGTTGCTCGAACACGGTGGGCTTCTGAAACTTGCGGCCGATGCCGGCGCGGGCGATCGTCGGCTCGTCCATGCGCGTGAGATCGAGCGTCTGCCCGAGAAACGCGCGGCCGCTATCGGGGCGGGTGCGGCCCGTGATGACGTCCATCATCGTCGTCTTGCCCGCGCCGTTGGGCCCGATCACGCAGCGCAACTCGCCTGCGTCGAGCGTCAACGACAACCCGTTCAGCGCACGAAAGCCGTCGAAGCTGACCGTCACGTCGTCGAGATAGAGGATCGTGCCGTGCGTGATGTCGATCGTCCCGCGTTCGAGCACGTGAGCCATCGGCGCGTCGCCGGCAGGCGGTGCATCTTTCATCGACAATTCGTTAGGCGTGTCGATCATTGCCGATCTCCCTTGCCGATTGCCGCCATCGCCAAACCCACCAAGCCGCGCGGCAGCGCGAGCGGCACCGCGACGAACAGCGCACCTAGGAAGAACAGCCAATATTCGGGCAGGTACGCGGTGAAGAAACTACGCGCCGCATTGACCACGACCGCGCCGGCAATCGGCCCGACGAGTGTTCCGCGCCCTCCGACGGCCACCCAAATCGCCATTTCGATCGAATTGGCCGGCGACATCTCGCTCGGATTGATGATGCCCACCTGTGGCACGTACAACGCGCCGGCGATCGCGCACAGCATCGCCGAGATCGTCCACACGAACAGCTTGTACGCGAGCGGGCTATAGCCCAGGAACATGAGGCGTGTTTCGCTATCGCGCATGGCGGTGACGATGCGGCCCAGCTTGGACGTGACGATCGCGCGCGCACCGAGGAAGGCGAGCACGAGCGTCGCGAACGTCAGCAGAAACAAGGTGACGCGCGTGGCCGGCTGCGCAATCGAAAAAACCGCGATGCGTTTGAAGTCGGTGAACCCGTTGTTGCCGCCAAAGCCCGTTTCGTTGCGATAGAACAGCAGCATGGCGGCGTATGTGAGCGCTTGCGTGATGATGGAGAGATAGACCCCTTGCACGCGCGAACGGAATGCGAAGAAGCCGAATGTCCACGCCAGCAGGGCCGGCACGAGCAGCACCAACACGAGCGCGTACCAGAGATGTTCCGTGCCGCGCCAAAACCACGGCAGCGTGTGCCAATTCAGAAACACCATGAAGTCGGGCAGATCGCTGCCGTACACGCCGTCGTGCCCGATCGCGCGCATTAGGTACATGCCGATGGCGTAGCCGCCCAGGGCGAAGAACAAGCCATGGCCCAAGCTCAAAATGCCGCAGTACCCCCACACCAGATCGAGCGCGAGCGCGGCAATCGCATAGCACATGAACTTGCCGCCGAGCGTCAATGCATAGGCCGATAGGTGAAAGACGCTCGACTCGGGAAACACGAGCGCGGCGAGCGGGGCGCCGCAGCCGACTGCAAGCACGAGGGCCAAGAGCGCAATCCATGCGGGGCGCGAGAGCAAGGCGCGGCGTTCGGGCAGCGCGAGCGTCGGTCTTGAGGCCCTCGGCTGAGCCGGCGCCAGCGCAGGAGCCGCGGGCGGTGCATGCACTTCCTGCACCGCCGTGGAAGAGGGGAGCGTTTGCATCGTGGGCCTCATGCGCTGCGTCCTTTCAAGGCGAACAAACCTTGCGGACGCTTTTGAATGAATAGGACGATCAATACGAGCACGGCGATTTTCGCGAGCACCGCGCCCCAGAACGGCTCGATCGCTTTCATCAGAATGCCCAGGCCAAAGCTGCCGAGCACCGTGCCAGCCAGTTGCCCAACACCGCCGAGCACGACGGCCATGAACGAATCGACGATATAGCTTTGGCCCAGATCGGGGCCGACGTTGCCGATTTGCGAAAGCGCGCAGCCGCCCAGGCCTGCGATGCCGGCGCCGAACGCGAACGCATAGGAATCGATGAAGGCGGTCTTCACGCCGACGCAGGCGGCCATCGAGCGGTTTTGCGTGACGGCGCGCACGAACAACCCCAGCCTCGTGCGCGTGAGCACGCCCCACGCGATGGCCACGACCGCCAATGAAAACGCCAGGATGACGATGCGGTTGTACGGCAAGATCAAGTTTTGCATGACGGTGATGCCGCCGGTCATCCATGCAGGGTTCGCGACTTGGACGTTTTGCGCGCCGAAGAGCGTGCGAGTGGCTTGCATCAACACGAGGCTTGCGCCGAACGTCGTCAGCAGCGTTTCGAGCGGCCGCCCATAGAGGCGTTTGAGCACGAGCCGCTCCAGCACGACGCCCGCGCCAGCCGCGGCAAGGAACGAGGCCGGCACGGCCGCGAGCGGATACCAATCGAGGGCGCCCGGCGCATAGTGTCGAAACGCGTTCTGCACGAGGTAGGTGGCATAAGCGCCGATCATCAGGAACTCGCCGTGCGCCATGTTGATCACGCCGATGACGCCGTAGGTGATGGCAAGGCCGAGCGCCGCGAGCAACAACACGCTGCCGAGCGAAATGCCGGCGAACAGCGTGCCCGCGATGCGGCTGTTGCGCTCGATCGCGTCGAGCGCGTCGATGCCGCGCTGTGCGGCGGCGCGCACGCGCGCATCGGGTTCGGCAAAGGCGCCGTCGGCGCGCGTGGCTACGAGCGGTCGCAGCAGCGGATAGAAATCGAGATCGTGGCGCGCGGCGACGAGTTGCACCGCTTCGAGGCGTTTGGCCGGATCGGGATCGGTGAGCGCGGTTGTCGCCCATAGCGCATCGAGCCGGCGCTTGAGGGCAGGATCCGTTTCTTTGGCGCGGGCCGTTTCGACGAACGGCCTCATCGACGCATTGGGGTTGGCGAGCAGCGCATCGACGGCGGCGCGGCGCACCGCCACATCGGGCGAGGCGAGCCGCAGTCCCGCCAGCGCACGCGCGATTTTGCCGCGCAGCAGATTGTTGAGCATGACGGGCTGCGCGTCGCCGATGGCGGCCGCTTTGCCGGAGACAGCATCGCGCGCATGGGTGTCGTCGCCGGCGGCTTGTATCAGCACTTGGCCGGTGCTCGTGGCCAGCACCCGATCATCGGCAAGGCCATCGAGCAGCGTGAGCGCGGCGGGATCGTGTGCGGCCGCCAGCGCATCGATGGCGATCGCTTTGGCGTTGAAGTCGTCGCCCGCCAGCGGAGCGACGTCGGTCGGCGTGAGCGCGAATGCCGCGGGCGCGAGCAGCGAGCAAACCAGCGAGCAAGACAGCGCTGCGACGACGAAGCCGCGGCGTAGGGATCGGTTCATGAGTCAAGGCCAAGAGCAACGACGCGATAACACCGATGCGCGGCAACGAGCCCGAGATGAACCGCTTCGGGCCAGCCGCGCACGAATGGTGCGTGAGAACGCCGCGCGCGAAGCGCGGCACGAACGAGCGTTGCCTTTGCCTACGCGAATTGTCGGCGACGCAGGAACTCACGAATCGAACTGACGACGTCCGGCTTGCCTTGATTGCCTGCGATGAACGGGCTCCAAGGCTGAGCGCGAATGGCAGTCTTCGTTTCCCAGACGACGTTGAATTGCCCGTCCGCCCGGATCTCGCCGATCATGACCGGCTTGTGCAAGTGATGATTGCCGTCCATCGACAGCGTGAAGCCCGACGGCGCGGCGACCGTTTGCCCGATCATGGCGGCGCGCACTTTGTCCACGTCGGTGCTCTTGGCCTTTTCGACGGCTTGCTTCCACATATGGATGCCGACGAACGTCGCTTCCATCGGATCGTTCGTCACGCGCTTCGTGCCGCCGGGCAGGTTTTGCGCGGCGACCCATTCGGCCCATTGCTTCTTGAACTTCGCGTTCGCCGGGCCTTTGACCGACATGAAGTAATTCCAAGCCGCGAGATGGCCGACGAGCGGTTTCGTGTCGATGCCGCGCAGCTCTTCTTCGCCGACCGAGAACGCGACGACGGGCACATCGGTGGCTTTGAGCCCTTGGTTGCCGAGCTCTTTATAGAAGGGCACGTTCGAGTCGCCGTTGATGGTCGAGACCACGGTGGTCTTGCCGCCCTGGGCGAACGCCTTGATGTTGGCAACGATCGTTTGATAATCGCTGTGGCCGAACGGCGTGTAGACCTCTTGAATGTCGGCGTCCTTGACGCCCTTCGCATGCAGAAAGGCGCGCAAGATTTTGTTGGTGGTGCGTGGATAGACGTAGTCGGTGCCGAGCAAGAAGAAACGCTTGGCGCCGCCGCCTTCGGCGCTCATCAGATACTCGACGGCGGGAATGGCCTGTTGATTCGGCGCGGCGCCCGTGTAGAACACGTTGCGTGACATCTCTTCGCCTTCGTATTGCACCGGGTAATAGAGCAAGCCGTTCAATTCTTCGAAGACGGGCAAGACCGATTTGCGCGACACGGAAGTCCAGCAGCCGAAAACGCAAGCGACTTTATCCTGTGTCAGCAGTTGTCGTGCCTTCTCCGCGAACAGCGGCCAATTCGAAGCGGGATCGACGACAATCGGTTGGATCTGGCGGCCCAGGACGCCGCCATTCTTGTTGATGTCGGCGATCGTCATGAGCGCCGTGTCTTTGAGCGAAGTTTCCGAGATCGCCATCGTCCCCGACAGCGAATGCAAGATGCCCACCTTGATCGGACCGCTCGACGATTGCGCGCGAACCAACGGGCTTTGTCCCGCGAGCGCGAGCGCGCCGGAGAGCGAACCGAGCTTCAACAAGCTACGACGTTTCATGTGCTTCCCCTTGCCGGTGCTGAACTTGCGTTTATTGGAGTGGGCCGCGCGGCGCGAGCGGTGTGCTACGTGCATCGATGCGATGCACAGGCCATGCGCGCGGGCCGCCGAGCGTTGCAAGGGGTATGCCAAGCGATGCGCCGCTAGGCAGCGTCAGGCTGCGCGCGGTTCACGCGCGTGGTGCGCGGACCGGCTGCACTGCGGGGAGGGGCGAGCTTGGTGCGTGGTGCGCCGCCGAAGAGCGAGGCGAGCGATTTTGGTGAATCGGAGGCAGCGAGCTGCGTCTACCGGGTGTTGCGTGGGTCTTCGGTGAATTGCTTAGCTTAGTACAGCGGCACCTTCGGATCGACTTGACGCGACCAGGCATCGATGCCGCCTCGCAGATTGAACACGTGCTTGAAGCCGCGTCCTTCGAGGAACATGGCGACATTCGCGCTGCGCGCGCCGTGATGGCAGATGCAAACGATCTGCGCTTCGTCGTCGAGCTCTTCGCTGCGAGCCGGGATGTCGCGCATCGGAATGTCGACGCAGCCGGCGATATGCGCCGTCGTGATTTCCCATGGCTCGCGTACGTCGAGCAGCACCGGAGCGGGGCGCGACGTATCGGCCAGCCATTGTGCGAGGTCGGGCGCGGTCAGGTTTTGCATGGCGAAGACGTGTGTGGAAGAGATCGAGCGCAGCGGGACAGGGCGGCGCGACCATGCGGCCGCGCCGGTTTCCCCAACTTAGACTTAGAACTTGAAGCGCGGCGGTTGCACGGCGTTTACGAGGGGTTCGACATAGGTTTCGAACACATCGGCCACGCGGAACTGCTTTTCGTCGATGCGCGTGATGATCTGCGCTTTCATGACGGGGGCCGTACCGACGAAGGCGGCAAGGCGGCCGCCGATCTTCAACTGCTCGAGCATTTCCTGCGGCAACACCGGCAGGCCGCCCGAGACGCAGATGACATCGTACGGTGCGGCGGCGGGCCAGCCGCGCGCGCCGTCGCCTAGCGCGACTTCGGCATTCGTCACGCCGTTCTCGGCCAAGTTGCGCTTGGCAAGTTCTGCCAGCTCCGGCTTGATGTCCACGGTCAGCACCTGACGGGCGCGGTGCGCCAGCAGTGCGGCCATGAAGCCCGATCCCGCGCCGATTTCGAGCACGGTCTCATTTCTCTTGACGGCCAGTTCTTGCAACACGCGGGCCTCGACGCGCGGGAAGAGCATGTGCTCGCCCGCGGGCAAGGGCACTTCCAGATCGGCGAAGGCGATGTCGCGATAGGCGGCGGGAACGAAGTTTTCACGCTTGACGACCGACAGCAGATTCAGCACGTCCTGGTCCAGCACGTCCCAGGGGCGAATTTGTTGTTCGATCATGTTGAAACGGGCTTGCTCGATGTTCATAGCGGCTTGACGGACTTTGACGTAGCGGTTCGTGCGGGATGAAATGTGCGAGAGAAACTTTCAAATTGTACCAAACCGCGTTGCCCGGCCGCTCGCGCGCGTATTTCGTTGCACGGGTAAGGGCATCGGACGCTCATCCGGTGCTGCTGCGTCAGGTGTTCGGTATGTTCGGTACCCAGCGCTGGGCACTGCGCGCTAGCGCTTGCTGCGTTTGATCTGCGCCTCGAACGCGACGTCGAGCTTGCTCACGCGCTTGGGTTTGGCCGGCGAGACGGCGTCGACGAAAGCGACGAACGCATCGAGCGGCAACGGCTCCGAGAGCGCCGCCTCGGCCCCGCTCGCCCGGTCGACCAAGCGGAAGAGGCCGCCGGATAAGCCGATCGCGGCGTAGTGGGGATTGCCGGTGCGCTGCTTGAGCCTTTCTACTGCGGAAATGGCGCGCGTACTGCGCATGCTGGATTCCTTGAAGTTGTCGTCGAATGGGTACGAACGCGTACTTTACCAAGTCGCACGTCGCGAGGTGGGGTTGGGCCAGGGCCACGCTAGATGCGATGGTATGCAATGGCCGAAGCGGGTACGCTAGCGTTTTGCTCGGCCTATGGCGCGCTTCCCGCCCGCGTTCCAATGAGGGCCGGATGATATCGATCCCTAAGCCCCGCCCCCCGATGAATTGTCGCCCCGGTTGCGGCGCATGCTGCATCGCCCCCTCGATCTCGAGTCCCATTCCCGGCATGCCGCACGGTAAGCCGGCCGGGGTTCGGTGCGTCCAACTCGGCGACGACGAGCGGTGCATGATCTTCGGGCGGGCGGATCGCCCTGCAGTATGCGGCTCGCTCGGCGCGAGCGCAGAGATGTGCGGCGCGAACCGCGAGCACGCGCTGTTCTGGCTCGAACAAATGGAGTTGAATACATTTCCCCATCGCGAGTGAGCGCGCATCGCAGCGCGCGCTCGGGCGAGTGGCGCCGTCCTTTTGCTGGCGCGGCTCACTCTCCTTGACGCACTCCGTGGAGGACTGGGGGCTGCCGTAGGCCATAATGTCGTTTTATTGCCGGACGGACCGGATTTTTCATGGCGCACAACGACCACGACGACGATCACGCGAGCCATCATCAGGGGCACGCGCATCCGCACGAACATGATCACGGTCATGACCATGCCGGTCATAGCCACGCCCATGGCCACGGCCATGCGGGCCACAATCATGTGCACGGTGTGATGGATCAGCGCCGCATCGGCTGGGCCTTCCTCGTCACGGCCGCTTTCATGCTCGTCGAGGTGGTGGGCGGCTTGATGTCGGGATCCCTCGCGCTGCTCGCCGATGCGGGGCATATGGTGAGCGACGCCACCGCACTGGGATTCAGTTGGGCGGCTATGCACTACGGCCGCCGCCCGGCAACGGCGCAGCTTTCCTACGGTTACAAGCGGCTCGAGATCCTGGCCGCATTCGTCAACGGCTGTGCGCTGTTCGTCATTGCCGGGGGGATCATCGTCGAGGCGATCCAGCGGTTCTTCTCGCCGGTGCATGTCGCCGGCGGCATGATGCTGGTCGTCGCCACCATGGGCCTCCTCTCCAACATCGTCGCGTTTCTCGTGCTGCACGGCGGCAATCGACAAAACCTCAACCTGCGCGGCGCATGGCTGCACGTCATGGGCGACATGCTGAGTTCGGTGGCTGCCATCGCCGCCGCGGGCGTGATCTTGCTGACCGGTTGGACGCCGATCGACCCGTTGTTGTCCGTGTTCGTCGCGGTCGTGGTGCTTCGCAGTGCATGGGGGATCGTCAAGTCCTCCGCACATATCTTGCTCGAAGGCACGCCCGAGGGCCTGAGCTTAGCGGACATCAAGGCGGACTTGGAGGCGAACCTGGCGGAAGTGCAAAACGCCCACCACATTCACGCGTGGTCCATCACGGGCGAGCAGCACATGCTGACGTTGCATGTCCATCCGGCGGAGGGCGCGATTGCGCGCGATGTCGTGACTGCGGTTCAGCGCCGGCTCGCCGAGCGCTTCGACATCGCTCATGTCACCGTGCAGATCGAAGAGGATTTCTGCATCGACACGCACGGACATGAGAAAACGGGGGCGGGCGCCTCCAACTGTCACTGAAGGCCGGCGGCTGGCACGAGGGCAAGCACTCGCCGTGGCGGCCCCGCTAAGGCCCCGGTGCGCGGCCCGTTAAGGGGACCATTAAGCGGTCCATTAAGCGGTCCATTAAGCGGCGCGCACGGGAGGCCCGCTGCGGTGGGACAGCAACAGCACGATGGTGCAGAGGCAAAACGCTGCGCTCGCGTAGAAGGTGGCGGCCGCGCCCACGCGATCCCACAGCGCGCCTGCGAGGACGCTTGAAACGAGCGTGACCAGGCCGGTCAGCAGATTGAACATGCCGAACGCCGTGCCGCGCAATTGCGCGGGTGCGGTATCGGCGACCATCGTGGCCAGCAGACCTTGCGTCATGCCCATGTGCAGGCCCCACAGCGCCACGCCCGCCAAGACGAGGCTCCAATGACTGCCGTGCGCCAGAACGAGATCGGCGGCGACGAGTACGGTCAGGCCTGCGATCAAGAGCCGCGTGTGGCTGACTTTGTCGGCAAGTTTTCCGAACGGAAACGCCGATAGGGCGTAGGCGATGTTCATGGCCACCATGACGAGCGGCACGAGCGCCAGATGGATGCCGCTTCCCATGGCGCGCAGCACGAGGAACGCCTCGCTAAAGCGCGCCAGCGAGAAGACTGCGCCCACGAGGACGACCCACCAGTAGTGCTGGCTGAGTTGCGCGAGGCTTTCCCTGCGGATGGGGTTGATGCGCTTCGCACCGCGCGCGTGAACGGGTTCTTCCACTGCCAGCGTTAACAACGCGACACAGAGTGCGGCAGGGATCACGGCAAGCCAGAACGCCAGCCGAAAGTTGTCCGCCCACAGAAGCATCGCGAGCGCGGCCAAGAGCGGGCCGAGAAAGGCGCCTACCGTATCGAGCGCCTGGCGCAGCCCGAAGGCCGCGCCGCGCAGGCTTGGCGGCGTCACATCGGCGACGAGTGCATCGCGCGGGGCGCCGCGGATGCCTTTGCCGACGCGGTCCATGAGACGCGCGGCGACCACGACACCGATACCGGGCGCCAACGCGAACAGCGGCTTGCTCAGTGCGCCGAGCCCGTATCCGGCGACCGCGAGCCATTTGCGGTTGCCTAGGTAGTCGCTGAGCGCACCCGAAAACACTTTGACGACGGGCGCAGTCGCTTCGGCGACGCCTTCGATCACGCCGATCGTCGCCGCGCTGGCGCCGAGGCTTGCCATGAGAAACATCGGCAACAAGCTGTGGATCAACTCGGAGGAGACGTCCATCAAGAGGCTGACGCAGCCCAGCACCCAGACGGTGCGTGGAATTTGTCGAAGAATGCCGATTTCGGATCCGCTTTGCATTGGGGCGTTCCAGTCTAGTGGTCTAGTGGTCTAGTGGTCTGGTGGGGGCGGGTCGGGCTGGGTTTGTGGGTTCGTGGTTTCGTGGGTTCGAGCCGGGCAGTCCGAGAGCGATGGATTTCAGCAAACGCGCTCGACATGTCGCGACGGCATAATATGGCAAGCAGGTTTCGATACTAGCAGTCCAGCAGGAGGTTCATGCATGCCGTATGCAGTTGCGCCCCGTCGGCGCCGGTTGTTGGGTTTGGCTTGCGCGGCGCTCGCTAGCGCGAGTTTGGGCGTGTCGCTCGCGGCGTGCGCGAGCCCGACGTTTCCGTTCATTCCCGACCACTACACGTTCTCGCGCGAGCAGGTGCAGACGGCCGTGGGGCGCAAGTTTCCCTATCGGCGCACGGTATCGCAACTGTTCGAGGTGGCGTTGACGAACCCCGTCGTCGGCTTCGAGCCGAATCAGAACCGCGTGACGGTGCATGTCGACGCGCACGTCGAAAGCCCATTTCTGCAGCAACCGGTCGAGGGCGCCTTTCTGCTCACGAGCCGGCTCGAGTACGACGACGCGAGCCATGCCGTCGTATTGCGTTCGCCCAATGTCGAGCGCGTCGATGTGAGCGGCGAGGCGCGAGCCTACCGCCAGCAGATCGAGGCGGCCGGCGCCCTGGCCGCCGCGCAATGGCTCGACGGCTATCCGCTCTACACGTTCAAGCCCGATCAATTGCAGTTTGCCGGTGTGAACTTCGAACCCGGTACAATCACAATCCTTACAAACGGCATACGCGTGCAAATCGTCGAAAAGTGACGTGTGCGCGGCCGCGAGGGGCTGCGCACATGATCGCCGCCCTCTCGCGTTTCGAAAGAGGGCACCGATGGACCTGATATTGATCGGCAAGGCGTTGATCCTCGGCATCGTCGAAGGGCTGACCGAATTTCTTCCCGTGTCCAGCACGGGGCACTTGATCGTCGCGGGCAGCTTGCTCAACTTCGGCGGCGACGGCGCGAAGACTTTCCACGTCGTCATTCAATTCGGCGCCATCCTCGCGGTCTGCTGGGAGTACCGCCGTCGCATCGGCCGCGTGGCCGCGGGCGTGTGGACCGATGCTACGCAGCGGCGTTTCGCGCTGAATGTCGTCATTGCCACGATTCCGGCTGTTGTTCTTGGGCTGACGTTCGAAGCCGTCATCAAGGACGCGTTGTTTGCACCGGTGCCCGTCGCCTTCGCGCTCGTGACGGGGGGCTTCGTCATCCTTTGGGCACAGGCACGCGAGCGCCGTCGCGATGGCGCGCCCGCGCGCGTGCAAGCGCTCGATGAATTGGCGCCGCTCGATGCGCTCAAAGTGGGGGTCGCCCAATGTTGCGCGTTGATTCCGGGCGTCTCGCGCTCCGGCTCGACGATCATCGGGGCCATGCTGCTCGGTGTCGATCGGCGTGTGGCGACCGAGTTCTCGTTTTTTCTGGCGATTCCCGTGATCGGCGGCGCAACGCTCTACGAACTGGTCAAGCATCGCGGCGCCGCCTTCGTCGACATGGCCGAGGTCTTGACGATCGGTACGGTGGCGGCGTTTGTGAGCGCCTTCATCTGCGTGCGTTGGCTGTTGCGCTACTTGGCCACGCACGACTTCACCGCATTCGCTTGGTACCGTATCGCGTTCGGGATGATCGTGCTGGTGATCGGCTACGGCGACGCGCTCGATTGGGGCGCATAGCAGTGCCCGACGGGCTCGTTCGCGCTGTGGGTTTTACAGCGTTGCAGATGCCGAACGCGAGGCGTAGTTACTGCGCGCGCCGCTTGAAGACGAGATCCCAAACGCCGTGGCCGAGCCGCAGCCCCCGTCGTTCGAACTTCGTCACCGGCCGGTAGTCGGGCCTGGGCGCGTAGCCGTCGGCCGTGTTTTCGAGCGAGGGGTCCGCTGAAAGCACTTCGAGCATTTGCTCGGCGTAGTTCTGCCAGTCGGTCGCGCAATGCAGATAGGCGCCCGGTTTCAAACGGGATGCCAAGAGCGCGACAAATGGGGGTTGAATGAGCCGGCGTTTATGGTGTCGAGCCTTGTGCCAGGGGTCCGGAAAGAAAACATGCACGCCGTCGAGCGTGCCCGGCTCGATCATGTGTTCGAGCACTTCCACCGCGTCGTGCTGAATGATCCGAATGTTCGTCAACTGCTGCTCGCTGATGAGCTTGAGCAGCGCGCCCACGCCGGGCTCGTGCACTTCGACGCCGATGAAATCGTCGTGGGGGCGTGCGGCCGCGATTTCGGCCGTGGACGCGCCCATGCCGAACCCGATTTCGAGCACGCGCGGCGCATGACGGCCGAACTGGGCGTCCCAGTTAGCGGGGCTCGGCGCGTAGGGCACGACGAAGCGCGGGCCTAGTTCATCGAGTGCGCGGCGCTGGCCCGTTGATACGCGGCCGGCGCGCGTCACGAAGCTGCGAATGCGGCGGGGAAAGGCGGGTGTGCCTTCGGCGCTGGATTGGCTCGAGGCGTCGGTGTTGCCGGGGGCTTCGGGCGGCAGGCCCGTCTCGTTCGGATCGTGACTCATGGTGCTCTAACAGTCGAAAACATCGGCGGCCGCCACGTGAAAAAAGCCGCCGGTGCGGGCGGCTTCGTGTCGGGCACGAGCCGGCGTATGGCCGGCGTGGCGTGGGCGAGATTGTAGACGAGTGTGCGACGCCCGTGAGATTTCAGCGACGTGGGGCCTGTCCGGCGTTGCGGGATGGCGTGCAATGGCAAACGCCTGCGGCGCTCAGTTGGACACGATCACGTGGATGCGCGTGGGAAATTCGAGGTCGAATTCGCGCGTACGTCCGACGCGGACATTGAGCAGGAGCCGCTCGACTTCCTGCAGCATTTGATTGCGCGCCGTACCGTTCTGCAACGTTTCATGCGAGTCGGCCGCTAGCGCTCGCCGCGTATCGACGAGTAGCGCGATGGCGCTCGTGCGTGACATGAAATACCGTTCCATCTTTGTCGAGGACGCAAGAATAGGGCAGCGGGGCGCTGCGGTGAGCCGGATTCCTATCGACAGCGGCGCGCGCTGGAAATTCCATGATGCCTGGTTTGTGAGGCGCGTGATGTTTCCTGGCGCGTGCGGCGGACGATCGAAAACCACGCGGCCGCAAGCGCTTCGCTGCGAGGCGGTTGCATGCTCACGTGGGCGCTGCCTGTGGTTTTTTCAAGCGTGGCGGGCTGTGACGGTGTGACTCAGGGGCAGGTGCTCGCCGAGATCGATTGTGTCATTTGCTTGGTGCGGTCGGTTTGGCACATCGCTTCTGCGGCCGAGAGCATCGAACCGCTTCCCCACTGTTGGTGGGCTGACTGTTTGCAGGTTTGATCGCGGCGTTTTTGCCAGGCGGCGAGTTTCCGGGCGAGTGCAGCCGCGCATTGGGGCGATGCGGTGCGTTTTTCGTCGATGAGCTGTTCAAGCCTGCGTTCGGCGATGAGCTGATCGCGCCAGGCGCAAAACCGCATGCTGGTGGGATTGGCGTCGCAACTGGCGAGGAGCGAGGCGACCTCTTGGGAAGTCAAGCCGCTGCGTTCAGCCAATATTTCGGTGAGCGTTGACCCGGATGCTGCGCGCACGGCAACCGACGCCGATACCAAGGCGAGCAGCAGCACTATGCGTTTCGCTAGTCTTTCCGCCGACATGGAAGGCTCACGTCATCAGAGGGAACTGGCCGACTCCGGATGAAGCGCTTGGGGAGAATGTTGGAGCGGGCGATGGGAATCGAACCCACGTCTCTAGCTTGGGAAGCTAGGGTAATAACCATTATACGACGCCCGCAGAGACCGCGATTGTACAGGGATTTTGGTGGGTTGGGGGCATCGTCGTTTTGGACGCGGGCGTCGGAACTGGCATGGCTTACGCGCGGAGCGGTGGCATCGCCGGGAGAGCCGGAGATCGCCCAGGAGACACCGTTTCGCCGATTTCGAAGGGCTGTCATTCAATGACCAGCCCGCTCCCTCACCGGCCGAGTATCCTACGTTGGGGCATCGCCCATGGCTGGCCGCTCGCGGCGGATGCCACTGTTCGGCGCAACACGATTGAGCCGGTGGATGAAGTACTTCGCCGTCCACTCCAGTTCCGTGAACGCGTTGGGCAGTACCTGATGGCAACCCACACGGCCAATCAGCCCGCACAACCAGTCAGCGCACTGCAACGTCTGGAAGAGGTGGCTCTCGGCTTGGATCGGTGGTTCGATCATGGCCGTGCGCGCCTCACCAAACATCTGAATCGAGGCCTCCGAGACGATCTGTGTCCGGAAGTCGTCCTGGTTTTTCAGCTCATCCAGAATGATCTGGAAGTGCGCCTCACGTGCGATGCAGAACTGATCGATGCGCTTGATGGATTCGCGTAGCACTGCCCGATACAAGCTCTTCGGGTTGTGAGATTCTGGAGGATGCGTCTTCTGGAGGCCGACATAGAAGACCATCCCGCCATCCCGCTCGATTCGGTTCATCAAGCGGAAGGTGGCGTTCCGCAATTCCCTGTATTTGAGGACGTTCGTCGTGGTGTAGAGTGCGGCCCCCTTCTTCTCCCACTGATAGGCTGGGATGCCATCACGGTCGATCTCAAATTGCAGGAGGTTGCACTTGAGCTGGTAGAACCAAGTTGCGAAGGCTCTCACCTTGCTGGATGGCAGCACGAAACCACCGAGCCCGAACACGGGGCTCGTATTGTGCTGCGGATGCTCGCGGTTCACGAAGGGACCGATGTGGCCGAACTCGTCCAGATACGCGATGTAGTGAATAAGTGCCCCCTAGAAACGCGAAAGCCCGCACTTGCGTACGGGCCTCGGAATTAGGGCTCCCGTCAGTTACAACTGGAGCGCCTTTTGCAATCATATCCCAATCAGGCCAAGCATGCAACGGGTGGAATGGCTCGGGCGCGGGGCGCTCGCATCGGCGCTGACATACATCGCGCCTAGTGACGCCAGCGCTCCGTCATGCTGACATCCTTTGCCTGGTTCCGGTCTCGCCGCCTTTGCGCAACAGCCGTCGCACGTCGACCGACGGTCGGTTCCGAAAGGACCGGTGGCCCTAAGAAATTTCTGATTCGCGGGCGCATCCATAACCAGCCGATTGGCCGAAGGTGGAGCGGCCTCGAAACACTGCTAGCATGCTTTCACGTTATCGGCATCGGCGTAGGCTGCGCCTAACGCCATGGTACTCGCGGGTGGCTCGGTTCCGCCTCGGAAGGAAGATGGAAATGGAAAAGTCGTTGGACATCGCCAAAGTCGAAGCGGAAATCGCCAAGCTGATGGCCGAGACTACGAAGCTGAATCTGGAAGCGCGCTGGATGCCATTCGTGTGGGCCAGCGGGCTGATTCTCGCGGTCATGACGATCACAAGGTTTTTCTTCGACTAAACCATCCCAGCTTCGTCGAAAAGTCAGTGCGTGCATCGCCCTCTAAGGATTCCGCTCACTTCGCCGGCCCGCATAATCAATGTGAGCGTTCGTCAGAACCGGAAACGTGACGGTTGTGTCAGGATCAGATAGTCGACATCAACCAATCTCTAAAGGTGCACGCTGGCGCAGAGAGCGGACGATACTTGGCGTGCACAAGATAATCGGATCGCCCGGTTTCATAAGAGAAGTCGCCGAATTTCTTCAAGGCGCCGGACTCGATGGCGTGCCGCGCCATGAAGTCCCATCCGAGCGTCACGCCAAGCCCTTCCAGTGCCGCGTTGAACGATAGCGTGACCTGATTGAAAGTAATCGCATTACGGGGTATCTGATACCGCACGTTGAAGTGATCGAACCAGTCTTGCCAATCGAGGCAGTCCCACTGGCTCGAGTCGAGTTGTATCAGCGGCACCCCGATCAGGTCTTCGGGCGAGGCCGGCGTCGCTATGTCCAGAGAGGGACTACAGATCGGGTACACAATCTCCGGGAACAGTGGCGTGCTTTCAAGTGTCGGCCAGTCACCGTCGCCGTAGAGAACGCCGAAGTCGCTCTCGCTGCAACTGCGCTCATTGATGGTGTTCGTAGATACGACGTTGACTGTGATGTCCGGGTATAGCTGGTTAAACCGCACGATCCTCGGAAACAGCCAGAAGTGCGCGACGGCCTGCGTGCATGCTATCGAAACAGCCTGACCGTGGTGTTCATCTCGCGCCTTGAGCACCGCACGTTGCAGCTTGTAGAGCAGGGGCTCAACCTCTTCGAGAAAGGCGGCGCCGGCAGCGCTCAACTGGATTCCACGAGCGTGCCTGTCGAACAGTGCGCAATGCAGCACTTCCTCAAGTGCCTTTATCTGTTTGCTCACCGCACTTTGCGTGAGTAGAAGCTCGCGCGCCGCCCGCGTGAAGCTGCCGCAGCGTGCGACCGCTTCGAAGCACACTAGGGTCTCAATTGGGGGCAAGGTACTGAGCAAACGTAGATGTTGGGCTTTCATCGCGCAATCCATTCCGTCCAAGAAAGTGCGTGCTCTCATGAGCATACATTTGCTAAGGGTTGCGCGGCTTTTTTATTCCGCGCTGGAATGGGCTACATGCGTGAGGACTTACACGTCCCCGCCTGCTGCCCCCAACTCACGCGTCAGGCGCAGACGGGCGCCGACCGTTCGCAGCGGATCGGGCGGGACCCACGACGGACTGGAATGCTGCTGGATGAACGTCAGGTTGTCGCTCTTGATGTTGTTGATATGCTCCGCCATGTAGTAGCCGAGATAGGTGCCCTTGACGACCCCAACGCCATTGCACCCCCCTAGCACATAAACACCGTCACCTGCATCCGCGAACACCGGTTCATGATTGAGGGTCATCGCGAGCATCCCGCCCCACGTATATTCGAAGGCCATCTGTTCGAGGAACGGGAAGCGGGCTTCGAACGATTTCCGATGCTGCTTCCATGCGTGATCTAGCCCTGCAGGCGTGCTTTTGAGTTCAGGCAGGAAGTCGAGCGTGTTACGAACAAAAATCCGCTTGTCCACCGTGAAGCGCACCGTGCTACCTGCCGGGTGTGCCGAGGTAGTACCCCACGATTTCACGCCGTTAAAGTGCCGTCTGATTTGCTCGTCCGTCAGTTGGGGCGTCAGGCTCGCATACGTGAAGACCGGCGCGAGGCGGCGCGATAGCTTTCCGAACTCTTCGGAAAACGCATTCGTAGCCTGTACAACGATCTGCGCGGTGATGCTGCCGCCCACGAACTGCAAGCGGTGCCGCTTGCCATATTCAATGCCGGTGACGGGGCTATTCTCGAACAGCGTTACGTTCTTCGGTAAAGCTTTCGTGAGACCTCGCACGAGCGCAGCGGGATTGACCAGAACGTTTCCAGGCGTATAGACAGCCGACCGATAGTAGCTCGTGCCGAGTCGCTTTTGCAGATCGCGACCCGACAGTTGCTCGTACTCGAAGCCGGCATCGGCAAGCATTTTCACAAAGCTCGTGAGGCCGGCTTCGTTCTGTTCTTCGTGCGACGACATGTACTTGCCAGCATCGTCCCAGAACGGGATAGCGAAGCGATCTTTGTACGCACGCAGACGGTCGATAGCGAACACGTTCAGCTTGTAGAGCGCACGTGCATAGCTCACGTCCGTCTTACCCCCGTCAAGATTGTGCGGCAGGTCGATCAGGAAGCCAGCGTTCCGACCGGAGGTGCCCTCACCGACGCGCAACGCGTCGATCACGGCAATGCGCGCGGACGGTTCAAGTTCGGCGTAGCGAAGTGCGAGGGAAATGCCCGTGAAGCCTGCACCAATGATTGCAACATCGAACTCGTGTGCGCCCTTCACTCGCAGGCCGAGCGGCGCATTGAAATCAGGGGTCGTTTCCAGCCAGCCGAGATCGCCATCGACTTGGGGAAATTTCTCGATCTTGTTAAGCACGGTAGCCTCCGAAATATGCCTTGACGCTAGAGTGCATCCGATCGGACGAAGCCACAAACGAAATATTGGCACCTCTCATTCCGAATGGGAATGCATCATTGTGCAAATAGATGTGTTTGTGCGGTCGAGTCAGTCTCGTCGCGAATATATTGCAGGGCGCTAGGGGGCAGTGTGCGTTTCGCTAGGATCGAATGGTACCGTACGCCGCTCCCCCCGAAGCCGCGTCCGAGCAAGCAATCACCCTGGGCGATATCGATGCGGCCATGACCGAAGAATCGGCCGCATGATACCCGCCCACCTCGGGCCGTTCCGACCTAGACTTGTACCGATGCGTTCGCATGATCAGGCGCCTCCGAATCGATACTGACGCGTGCGAATGGGTCCCGTGCCCGAGTGCGAGCGCATCTTGCCCATGGCCGACGACGGAGGTGAACATCATGGCGGAGAGCTGGAAAGTCACCGGGACGTATTTCGAAAGTTGCAACTGCTATGCGCCATGCAGTTGCGTTTGCCTTGACCCGCCGTCGGGCGGAGACTGCGCCGTGTTGATCGGCTGGCATATCGATCAAGGCACGTTCGCCGTCGTCACACTGGACGGACTGAACGTCGCCCTGTTCGCGTATTCGCCGGGCCACATGCTGCAAAACAAGTGGAGAGTGGCGCTTTATCTGGACGAACGTGGCACATCGGAGCAGCAAGACGCATTGGGCAAGATTTTTTCCGGCCAGGTAGGCGGGCCGCTTTCGGCACTGGGTCCGATGATTGGCGAAGTCATGGGCGTGAAGCCGGTCGCCATCGATTATCAACTCGCCGGAAAGCGTCGTAGCCTTCACATCCCCAATGTGGCGGACATGGAAATCGAGGCTTTGTCCGGTCAGGACGGCGGCGAGGTGACGATCAGCAATCATCCCTTTACGCCGGTTCCGGGTTTTGCTGCCGTCATCGGAAAATCGAAGGAATTTCGCTTCACGGACCACGGCTTTACCAGAGAAATCTCGGACCGAAACGGATTTTATGCGCCGTTCGCCTACCATGCCTGAGCCTGCCTTGCTGAGTGGGCGCATGGCGGGACGACTGCCGGCGCGCGACCGCGTGATCGTGCTGTTCGGGCTCATGGCTACTGCTGCGCTCGCGTGGAGCTACGTGCTTTATATGGGCTGGGGCATGGCCCACATGGACGAAGGTGCGGCCATGGCCGTCATGCCGCGCATGACGAACTGGCACGTCGTCGATCTGCTGCTGGTACTCACGATGTGGGCCATCATGATGGCCGCCATGATGCTTCCGTCTATCGTGCCGATGGTCTTGAGTTTCGCGTCCCTGAGCAACCGGCGCCGTGCGCAGCGATTGCCTTATGTGCCCACCAGCGTGTTCGTTCTCGGATACCTTGCCGTTTGGGCAGGCTTCAGCCTGTGCGCCACGCTCGCGCAGTGGGGCTTGCTCGAAGCGCGTCTCGTCACACCAATGATGGTGAGCGCAACCCCGTTGCTTGCGGGGGCGCTTCTCATCATTGCGGGGGTTTTCCAGTTCACGCCTTTGAAACACGCGTGCCTTGCCAAATGTGCATCTCCACTCGGCTTTCTTCTGACCGAATGGCGCGACGGCACCGTCGGTGCTTGGATCATGGGCGTTCGTCATGGGGCGTATTGCGTAGGCTGCTGCGCGTTACTCATGACGCTGCTCTTTGCATTTGGTGTCATGAATGTGCTCTGGGTTGCCGCACTGTCGGCTTACGTACTGCTCGAAAAAATGCTTCCGCATGCGCGATCGTTTCGTTTCATGGGAGGCGCGTTGCTGATTTGTTGGGGCGTTGCCGTTGCGGCCGGCATATAAAAGATCAAGTGCTATAGATAGGCCCGCTGTTCCAGCCATGCTCCATCCCCAAGCTCCGCAGCCAAAAACTCGAGAAACACTTTCATCTTCGCCGGCAGAAAATGCCGCGACGGATAAACGGCGTAGATTGTGGTCTCGTCGCTTTCCCACTCGGTGAGCGCGGGCATGAGCGTACCCTCGGCCAACTGACTGCGCACATAGAGTTCTGGAATCAGGCTCAAGCCGAATCCCGCGAGCAGCGCGTCGCGTACCGCTAAGCTCGAGGACACCTTGTAGCGACTGTTCACCGGCACCGTCACGGTCCGCCCATCTCTGCGAAACGCCCAAACAGCCGAATGATCCGACAACGTGAACTGCACACAACTATGGTCGACGAGCTCGCTCGGGTCCTTCGGCATGCCGCAGCGTTCGAAGTACGATGGCGCCGCACACAGCACGTGCTTGAGCACCATCAGCCTGCGCGCCACGAGCCGAGAATCCTCGAGCTTGTCGCTGCCGCGCAGCGCGCAATCGTAGCCGTCGCGAATCAGGTCCACGCGCCGGTCGTCCAAGTGCAGATCGAGCGAAATGCCGGGGTGACGCGCCAGGAATCGCGGTATCGCTGGCGAGATCGTCAGCAGCGTTAGGGTAATGGGCGCGCTGACGCGAAGCTGTCCGGCGGGCTGTTGCTGCAATTCGCCAACGGAGCCGTCCGCTTCGTCGAGATCGTCCAAGATGCGCGCGACCCGCTCGTAATACTGTGCGCCGGCTTCGGTCAAACTGAGCCGCCTGGTCGTCCGGTTCAACAGTCTCGCGCGCAAATGCGTTTCCAATTCGCCGATGTTCTTGCTGACCGCGGCGGGAGACAGGCCCAATTGCTTGGCCGCTCGGGTGAAGCTGCCGACCGAGACGACGGTCCGAAACACGATCAAGGCGGTCATGCGGTCCATGATTGCGCACCCCTGGTAAATGTTTTTTTCCGTGGCGGCAATATTATCAATCGAGACGCGCGTAATTAGGATGCCGAAGTATCCAATGGAACTTCGCGAAGACGAAGGAGCCCGATCTAGCCTCCTGTCGAAGGCAATTCCATTCACCACCGAATGGTCCTGCCTCGATAGTCGAGGTATTCCAAGCCTGGGTGATCCAATTTGTTCAGCAGCACGTTCACGACCCCGGGAACGCTCTCCTCGATCGACAATCGTCCCTCCGGCCCGCCGAGCTCGGTGCGCACCCAGCCCGGCGCCATCAGCACCATAGGCCGCGGCTTCTCCGCTTGGCGCGCTGCAAAGCTGCGCATGAACTGATTCAGTGCCGCCTTGCTGCCCCGATAGACCTCGCGCTGTCCCGTTTCGTTGTCGGCGATGCTTCCCTGTCCCGACGACATCACCCCGATCAGGCCTTCCGGTGCAACGAGTTGGGAAAGGGACTCGACCACGCGCATCGGGCTGAGCGCATTGGTAATCATCAGGCTCACGAAATCCTCGGTCGATACTTCTCCAATGGTTTGATTCGGGTCGGGATTGGTGGTGCCGGCGTTGACGAACAGCATGTCGAAGATTCGTCCGGCCAAGCGTTCGCGCAACGCGGCGATTTGTTCGGAGTGCGTGATGTCGAGCGTCTCGATCTCGACGCGGCCCGGACACGCATCGGCCAAGTCGTGCAGCAGCGTGCGGCGGCCCGCGCGAACGGTGCCCACTACGTGCCATCCCTTTTTCACGAACTCGATCGCCATCGCGTGTCCAAGGCCGCGCGAGGCGCCGATCAGCAAGACGGAGGGAGTGGGAGTCGAAACGTTGGGCATGGAGCGATCCTTTGCATGAATAACGTCGTCAATTTTGCGGACGGCAGTCGATTTGCACCAGACGCCTGGGACGCAATCGACGGTTGCATGGAACGCCATGCATCGGTCGTTTTCGACTATGCTGCGGGCATGTCACGCGTCGACCTCAACCTTTTGATCGCGCTCGATGCATTGCTGAGCGAACGCAGCGTTACGCGCGCCGCGCTACGGCTCGAGCTGAGCGTTTCGGCCATGAGCCGCACGCTTACGCGGCTGCGGGCGGCCACGGGCGATCGTCTGCTATTGCAGGCTGGCCGCACGCTGGTTCTCACGCCTTACGCCGAGCAGTTGAGTCGGCGCATTCCCGCCCTGGTCCGCGAAGCGGAGGCGGCGCTCGGCCGAGCCGATCCTCGGCTCGAGATCGCGACGCTCGAGCAGCGTTTCACCGTGCGGGCGGGGGAGGGCTTCGTCGATCTGCTTGGCGCGGCGTTGATGGCGCGGGTGCGGCGAGCGGCGCCGGGGGTGCAGCTTCGCTTCACGCCGAAGCCGGACTGGAATGCACAGCCGCTCAGGGAGGGCAACGTCGATCTGGAGATCGGTATCGTCAAAACATCGGCGCCGGAGGTGCGTACGCGTTTGCTCTTGCGGGACCGCTACATCGGCGTGTGTGGCACCGGCCATCCGCTCTTGAGCGATGGCGATGTCAGCCTCGAGCGATGGGCTGCGTACCCGCATGTGGCGATATCGCGCACGGGGCAAGGCGATGATCCGGTCGACGCGGCCCTCGAACTGAGCGAGCTGCGGCGGCACGTGCCGATCGTGGTGCCGTCCTATACGAGCGCCATCCAACTCGCTCGTCAATCGGACCTGCTGGCCGTCGTTCCGCATTCGTGTTTGGGCAATGCCTTCCTGCCTGACTACGCGGCGGCCAACGGGGTGCGGCCGTTCGAGTTACCGCTGCGCGTGCCCGCGTTCAACGTCTCTGCGATTTGGCATCCCCGCCTCGATCATGATCCTGCGCATCGCTGGTTTCGCGCTGAAGTGTCAGCGTTGTTCTCGGCCGCTTATCCGCGCATGGCAGATTCGGATTTGCCGAAATCCCGTAGTTAGGGCAGTGGCAAGGCAGCGCCGTGGGCGCTTGCCATTGATTCCGTTGCAGCCGCGATCTCACGCGCAGCCATCAGATTCCAATCTCCCGCGCGGGCGCGGGAGCGAATCATTGAGGCTGCGGCAGGAGCAAAACCGAAACGACATCGGCGGGCATCAATGAGGCCCGCCGATTCCTACCTCGTTCGCCGTCAATGCTTTTTCTGCGCTTGCGCGGCATTCGACCGCGCGTTGCTTGGGGCCGACCCCGACGGAGACCAAACGGGCGCCGGCTTTTTCGGTTGCTTCGGTTTCTTGGCTTCGCGATTACTGCGCAACTGACTTTTTGCCATGACACTGCTCCCGTTGTATCGATGCTCGTAGGAAAGCTCGAATGTCCTGGCAGTGTGCGCCGATTCCGGCTTGCTGTCGCGAAGCTTTTCCGCGCCCAGCCCTGGTGGGGTATGGCACCGGCTGCGGACAGAAGGTGATTCAATGAGCGGTAAGGCCCCGAGGCCAATCCCGCTCACCAAGCAGTGAGCGCTTGTGGGCGCTTAAGCAAACGGGCATCACGCCGAATGAGCAATGCGATGCCGATAACCGTGTCATGCGGGCACCTTCAACCCTTCGGCCTGCATCGCTTCGCGCACTGCGGGGCGCCGGCCGACCCGTTCGAGATAGGCGCCCAGATTTGGGAAGGGGGAGAGGTCGACGTTGACGAAGCGCGACCAATTGACGATGGTGAACAGATAAGCGTCGGCCACCGTGAACGCTTCGCCCGCGAGAAAGGGCCCGCCGGCAGCCAAATGCGTGTCGACGTATGCGAGCCGCTCGGCAATCTTGCCGCGCGCGACGGCTTGCGCCTGCTCGCCGTATTCCTTGTGGAACAGCCACGGGCTGTACATTCTGTGCAATTCAGTGGCGATGAAGTTCAGCCACGCTTGCAGGCGGGCGCGCGCCACCGTTCCCGCCGGCGGCGCCAAGCCGCTTTCCGGCTTCATGTCGGCGAGATATTGCACGATCGCGGGGCCTTCGGTGAGCAGCGTGCCGTCGTCCAGTTCGAGCACCGGAACATAACCGTTCGGATTGATGGCCGAAAAATCGAGCCCGGAGCCGGTGGTATGTGGCGTTTTGCTGATGCTCACGCGTTCCAATTGAACGGCGATGCCCGCTTCCACGGCGACGATATGCGGCGAGAGCGAGCAGGCGCCGGCGGAGTAATAGAGCTTCATAGAGGCCTCTTCAGTCTTGAGCAATGACGGGAAATGAACCACGGAGCCAGCATAAGGTGTGCGATAGCAAAAACGGGGCGTGCGTTTAGCCGGCCTCCTGTTGCCTACCGCGTCCGCAACGCTTAAAGTATCGCCTCGTTGCGTCCGATAGGCGTGGCAGTACGACGCTTGTTTGCGCGGGAGATGGCATTCCTCCTTTAACCGCCCCCGTGGCTGATGATGCCTACCTGTTCCCCGAGCCGGAATCGGTAGGCGTTCGCTTGCGCGTCGCACCCCGTTCCGGTTCGATCAACATCACGCTTCGAATCAGGACCGCACGTTGATTTATTCGATCCTCTCCATCTTTGTCGGAGCCGGTCTCGGCGCATTGTTGCGCTGGGGATTGAGCCTCGGCTTGAACGCCGTCTTTCCCACGATCCCGCTAGGCACGCTCGCGGCCAATCTGATCGGCGGCTATTTGATCGGTGTCGCCGCAGTGCTCTTTGCCGCCAAAGCCGGTCTGCCGCCCGAATTGCGGCTCTTCGTCATCACGGGGTTCATGGGCGGCTTGACCACGTTCTCGACGTTTTCCGCGGAAGTCGTCACCTTGCTGTCGCAAGGCGAACTAGGCTGGGGGCTGGCTGCGGCCGGCCTGCACTTGTTCGGCTCGTTCTCGCTCACGGCGCTCGGCATGTGGACGGCGCGGCTATGGCTTACCGCCGTGTGACGATCGGCGCCGTGGCGACTGCGGCATAACCGTCGCTACCCAGGTTCCCAGTTGTGGCGTGGCGAACTCGGAGGCAAAATCGAACGACACGATGTCAGCGTCGGGAGGTCACATGCAGTCCGAGCGGTACGTCTTGTTGCGGTTCTATGTTCACGAAAACCATCGGGTTCACGGCAAACTGCTGTGGGAGTGGCTGCTTCACCGCGCCAAAGAGATGGGGATCATCGGCGGTTCGGCGTTTCGGGCCATGGCGGGCTTCGGCGCGCATGGCGTGTTGCACGAGGACCGCTTCTTCGAGTTGCAAGGATCGCTGACGGTCGAAGTCGAGTTCCTTGCCACGGAGACGGAGGCGCGCGCACTCGTCGAATGCGTTTCGCAAGAGAAGGTGCGCGCCGTGTATACGCAAATCCCGGCCACGTTCGGCGTCATCGGACCCGACGCGTGAACCAGTTGTTGGGGGCCGATGGCCCCCCGTCGAATCAAATGCCGAACAGCGTGAGCGATACGGCCGCTCGCGTGACCACCATCAGCAATACCTGAACGATGACGAACAGCAAGATCGGCGAAAGATCGATGCCGCCGAGGTTCGGGATCACGCGCCGCAGTGGGTTCAAAAACGGCGCCGTGAGCTGATAGAGGATCGGCATGGCGGGCGAGTGCGGATTGAGCCACGAGAGCAACGCCATCAGGATCGTCAGCCAGATAATCAGGTTGAGCGCCCATTTGACGACGGTCAGCAACGAAACGAGCGCAATCACGGGGGCGAACCCGAGCGGGTCCACGCCGGCGATCGCCACCATCGCAACCACGTAGACGATCGCCGACAGCAGCACCGCCACGATACTGGCCACGTCGACGCGGCGGCCGCTCGGCAGCGCGCGCCGAAGCGGCAACACGAGCCAGTTCGTCGCGTGAAAGATGGCGTTCGATACGGGGTTGTACGGCGGCAGGCGCACCACCTGCATCCAAGCGCGCAGAATGAGCGCCGCGCCGAACAACGTAAAAACGGTATTGAGTAAAAAGCGGGCAATGTCCCCGAACATCTTCGATCCTTTCCTTCTTTGAGTTTCTTGGCAGCCCTACGCCCCGGCGCCCCGGCGCCGGTGGACGGCGTATTGTCAGACGCTCGTCACGACTTCGCTGATGAGAATGTCGGGCGTGCTGTCGGTGTAGTTCGGAATATCGGCGATGAGTTCGCTCGCCACGGGTTCGAACACCTTCTGAAACGCCTCGACAGAGTCGAACAGAAAGTGGCCGGCCGCCACGAACGCCGGATTCGAACCCGGTTCGCCGCCGCTGACGCCTTTATCGACGGACCATCCTTTCAGCGCCGTGCCGAAATGCTTCGCGGCGAGCGTCATGTGCTTGTCGCGATAGTAGTCGATATCGAAACGGACGTTATCGCGATACGGGTAGAGAATGCTGACCTTGATCATTGTGGCTCTCTCCTCAGGTTGCTGGGGCGCCGCCGGCGGTTTGACTCAGCCCGCCGGCTGCCGGTCGTCACCATATCACGGCTGCCTGGGCGCTTGCACTTCGCAAGAGGAAGCGCTCGAACAGGCTGCTAGCGTGGCTTGAACGGCCTCGGTCATCGCCTCGATGGAGGCGGGCGGCTGAGCTCGACGCCGCGCGAGCGCGAGCAGGCGGCGCGTGAGCAACGCGTATAGCGCGGCGTGGTCTGCGCCCAGGCGCTCGAACGCCGCCAGTTGCTGCGTTAGCGTTGCCGCGTCGCCGCGCGACACAGGCCCAGCGAGTGCGCCGGGCAGGCCTTTCGTCCGTGCGGCTTCCACGGTGCCGGCCAACATCGGCAAGAGGGCGCGCAGCGACTGTTCTTCGGTAAAGCCGAGCGTGCGCCAGATTTCGGTGGCCTCGCCGAGGGCGCCCAGTACAAAGCTGGCCGCGTAATGCGCGGCGCCGTGATACAGCATGCGCTGTCCACCAGGTAGCGTCAGCACTTCGCAGCCGAGCGAGCGGGCCAGGGCTTCGAGCACGACACCGAGCTCGTCCGGCGCCTCGATCGTGACCGAGCAGCCGGCGATCCGCGCGAGGTCGCCGTCATCCCCGCCGAACAAGTAAAGCGGATGAAACCCGCCGATCGATGCGCCTTGCGCGCGCGCGGCGGCCAGCACCTCGACCTGCGTTGCGCCGCTGCAATGGACGAGCGCCTGCGAGTGGGCACGCGCGCGGTCGAACCGTAATGTGTTCGCGATCGTACCGATGTTGTCATCGGGAACCGCTAAAAAGACAACGTCGGCGGCGTCGACGACCGCTTGCGGGCTGGCCACCGCGCGGCACTGCGGAAATTCCCGTGCCAGGCGCTGCGCGGAAGCGGCGGAGCGCGCGGCGACGGCGGCGACAGGGTAGCCGGCGCGGGCGAAGCCGATGGCGAGGCACCGTGCCAAGCGGCCGGCGCCGATAAAGCCGAGGCGAGCAAGAGCTGGGAACGGCATGGGAAGAGGCAACGAAGCGCAGTTGCGCATCCGTACATGAACGAGGAAGGCGTCAGTATCGCCCATCGCGTCGGCGGCGCGCAGGCATTTCGCCTACCTCGGCGCACGCGGTTGCGCAACGGGGGTTCGTGCCGATTTTCGCCGGTCCGTTTGAAGCGTCGTATTGAGATACCGCGTAGGGGTGTTGCATGCGCCTCGACTGCGTTTCGTTCTTCGATCTTGCGTCGCAGCCATGCATGGGAGGTCAAGATGAACGTTTTTTCTTACCGCAAGCATTTGCGCTTCTTGAGCCGCGCGCAGCGGCGTCTTTGGTGGGATCAGAAGAAGCGGCTGACGCCGCGCGTCAAGATCGGCGAGGCTTATGTGCCACCCAGCATCAGCCGCGAATTCACCTATGTGAAAGTCGGGTGACGCACGACGCCTCGAGGTCGGCCTGCGCGCACCGCGTTGCTGGCTCGCATCGAATTTGTAATTAAACATTACCGACGGTGGCGGGGCGTTCGCCCCGCCACCGGTAAAATCTCACCCATCGCACCTTGCCGAGCTTCGCCGGCCTGCATCCACGCGGCCGCCCGGCGGCCTTCCCATTGCAATTTGCAACAAATGCTCAGCGCGTCGCCGTCGCTTTTTCTATACATTTGGAGCATGGATGCGGTCGTGCCGGCTAGGTGCAGCGGCGCGTTCGCACATTCGCCAGAGGAATAGGAATGAAAAAGCTTGCTTTGTTGATCGCCGCGGCGACGTTGAGCGCGGGGTTCGCCGCGACTGCGCAGGCGCACGTGTCGGTCGGCATCGGCATCGGCGTGCCCATGGTCCCGGCTTACCCCGTGTACGAGGCGCCGCCGCCTGTCTACTATGCGCCGCCGCCCGTCTACTACGCACCGCCGCCGCGCGTCTACTACGCGCCCCCGCCCCCCGTGTACTACGGTGGTTACGGCGGCTACTACGGCGGCTGGCATCACCACCGCCACTGGCGTCGCTGGTAACGCGTGCATTAGTTCGAATGCGCGCTTGATCTCAAGCGCCGACGTCCCAACGTCTAATCCGCCAATCCCGACGGCGCAACGCAGGCTCCTCGCCGCGTTGCGCCGTCGGCACGTTTGACGCGGGCAAGCGGCGGCCGCCTCTATCGCAAACGCCCGCGGAAGCTGGGACAATGCGCTTTCCCTTACCCTTGCCCGCGTCGCGGGTTCCATCGCCCATGCAAGCGCTTGCTCTCCCCACTTTCGATGACGTCGTCGACGCCGCCTCGCGCATCAATGGCATCGCGCATCGCACGCCGGTCCTCACGTCTCGTACGTTCAACGAGCGCGTCGGCGGCTCGGTGTTCTTCAAGTGCGAGAATTTTCAGCGCATGGGCGCGTTCAAATTCCGCGGTGCGTACAACGCCATTTCGCACTTCGACGCCGATGCGCGCGCCGGCGGCGTGATCACGTATTCCTCAGGCAACCACGCGCAGGCGATCGCGTTGTCCGCGAAGCTCGCCGGGATTCGCGCGACGATCGTGATGCCCAAGGATGCGCCCGCGGCGAAGGTCGAGGCGACCAAGGGCTACGGCGGCGAGATCGTGTTTTACGACCGCTATACCGAAGACCGCGACGCGATCGGCCGGCGGCTCGCACAGGAGCGCGGCATGACGCTGATTCCGCCGTACGACCATCCGCACGTGATGGCCGGGCAGGGCACGGCGGCCAAGGAACTGATCGAAGAGACCGGGCCGCTCGATGTGCTCGTCGTGTGCCTGGGCGGCGGGGGGCTGCTCTCGGGTTGCGCGTTGTCGGCGGCCGCGCTCAGCCCTTCTTGCGAAATCGTCGGCGTCGAGCCGGAAGCGGGTAACGACGGCCAGCGGTCGCTTGCGCGCGGGGAAATCGTGAAGATCGACCCGCCCCACACGATCGCCGACGGCGCCGCCACGGCGTTCCTGGGCAACCATACGTTCCCCGTCATTCAGCGACTCGTCTCGAAGATCGAAACGGTCAGCGACGCCCAACTGATCGAGACGATGCGCTTTTTCGCTCAGCGCATGAAGATCGTCGTCGAGCCGACCGGCTGTCTAGCCGCGGCGGCCGTCATGCACGGCATCGTACCGGTCGAAGGCAAGCGCGTCGGGGTGATCGTGAGCGGCGGCAACGTCGATTTGCCACGCTACGCCGAATTCCTCGGATAAGAGAGCGACGCTGCCGTCTCGTGTTCCACCGGCGGCTGAGTGGCGTCGACGCCGTTGACCCGTTGCAAGTTGCGCGGGTCAACCGTGGGCGCCGTTCGAACATGGACGAACTCTAACTCACACGGTCGCGTGCGAAGCGTGCAGGATCAGATCGCGATAGCCGTCGAAGATGACGCTGTAGGCCAGATAAGCGAACAGCAGGGCGGAGACGACATGGCATCCGCGCAGCAGCGACGCACCGGCGTGCTTCCTGCCGTGGCTCGCGAGCACGCAGATGAACACCGTCCAGGCGAGCCCGCCTAAAAAGAAGCCGATGAGGAAAATCGACGCCGTGCGCGTGCTCGTGGCGCCGGCTTTCGCAATGAGCGCGCCGCCGACGGCCGCGAACCACAAAATGGCCGACGGCGACGACATCGCCAGCGCGATGCCGCGAGCGAAGCCGCGCCTTGCGCTCTTGTCCGTATCCGCAGGTGTGCCGGTTGCCGGTTGCGCCGGCACGAACGCCTCACATGCCATTTTCCAGGTCAGGTACAGCAGCATGGTCGCGCCGCCGATCCAGACGACCCAGCGCACGGCGTCGAACTGAAGCAGCGCCGACATGCCCGCCAGCGCTAGCGTCGCATAGACGAGATCGCCGAAGCACGAGCCGAGCCCGAGCCAGAAGCCGGGCGCAAACCCCTGCGACAGGGTGCGCGAGAGAATCGCGACATTGACGATGCCGATGTCGAGGCACAGCGAAAGCGACAGGAAAAAGCCGTTGGATAAGAGCGATACCGGATGCATGCTGCACTAACTGTATGTACGAATGGGAACGAGCGGTCGAGGTCGAGCGCGTATCCGCGTGTCGACCCATCAGGTCGACGTTGCTTGCCGCGCAAGCGGGACGCATACCTCTGTGCGCCCGACTTCGAGCCCCACGGTGTTTTTGATCCTCGGCGCGCGGAAAGCATCCAACTGTGCGCGCTGTTGCGGTGTGCCGATCTGAAGCTGATGCAGCACTTCGGTAACCACGGTCGTCAATACGGCGCCGTTGCCGTCTTCGACTTTCACGGCGACGCCGATCGGACCCGCGACGCCTTCGACACCATGCGCACCGGCGCGCACGCCGAGGCCGTAGCTGCCCTCCGCGCCGACTTTGCCGACGACATCGCCGCCAAATGCGCTCATGAGCGCGGTGCAGTAGCGCCCGTTACCGGCGACGAGCTCCGGGTGCGCCGTCATCGCCCGATAGATGCGCGCGAGCGCCGCTTCCCGCGGCGATGCAGGCGTGACCACATCGGCGGCGGCAGCGAGCTTCACGAAGAGCAGCGCTAGGCGGTCGAGGGCAAAGCTCGGCGTGGGCAGGTTGCAACCGTCGGTGCCCCAGGCGATGTCTGCCTCGTTCAGACCCACGAGTTCCGCCAGCGTGGATCTGACGTGCCGCTGCAGCGGGTGCTCGGGCCTTTCGTAGTCCTTCGTTTGCGCGCCCATCGCCAATGCAGCCGCCAACATCCCGGCATGCTTGCCGGAGCAGTTGCTGCACGCGGGCGTCGGGGTGAAGTCCCGCTTGATCCAGGCGCGTTGCACTTCGTCGGAAATGGCTGGATGGCCACCGCAGCGCAGATCGTCCTCGGTT
The DNA here is from genome assembly GCA_004322045.1 of Paraburkholderia sp. Classification (GTDB taxonomy): domain Bacteria; phylum Pseudomonadota; class Gammaproteobacteria; order Burkholderiales; family Burkholderiaceae; genus Trinickia. The sequence continues at coordinate 237,987 of SCRN01000025.1, read as the reverse complement.
ACGTGCGCTTTCGCGAGCATGGCCCGTGCGCGCGCGATATGGCGCTCTTCGCTGTTGTGCGATGCGCACATCAGTGCGAGATCCGCTTCGTCGAACCCGAAGCGCTCGAGCGCCCCGGTTTCTAGCACGGCCAGCGCCTGCGCCGGTTTGACGGCCGAGCGCGGCAGCGTCGGGCGATGCGGATCGCCGAAAGCATAGAGCAGGCGGCCCGCCGCATCGGTCACGGCAACGTGGGCCACATGCCGGTTTTCGACGGCGGGGCCGCGATAGGTCGTGACAGCCGCTTGGGCGGCGTGCGCAGTACTCATGACGATGACGGCTCCTATGCAAGTCGAATAAGCGCCCGCCGCTTGATATCAGCGGCCGAGCCCCAGGCGTTCGTACAAAGCGTCGACACGCGTTTTCACGGCCGGGTCCATGGCGATCGGCCGGCCCCATTCGCGATCGGTTTCGCCGGGCCACTTGTTGGTGGCGTCGAGCCCCATCTTCGAGCCGAGGCCCGCGACGGGCGAGGCGAAGTCGAGATAGTCGATGGGGGTGCGTTCGACGAGAACCGTGTCGCGCGCCGGGTCGACGCGCGTCGTGATCGCCCAGATCACCTCTTTCCAGTCGCGCACGTTCACGTCTTCATCGACGACGACGATGAACTTCGTATACATGAACTGCCGTAAGAAGCTCCAAACGCCGAACATGACGCGTTTGGCGTGTCCTGCGTAGCTCTTCTTCATCTGCACGATCGCCATCCGATAGCTGCAGCCTTCGGGGGGCAGATAGAAGTCGGTGATTTCGGGGAACTGCTTTTGCAGAAGCGGCACGAACACTTCATTGAGCGCGACGCCGAGCATGGCGGGTTCGTCGGGTGGTTTGCCCGTGTACGTGGAGTGATAGATCGCGTCGCGCCGCATCGTGATGCGATCGACGGTGAACACGGGAAACCATTCCTGTTCGTTGTAGTAGCCCGTGTGATCGCCGTACGGCCCTTCGAGCGCATGCTCGTAACCTGCCGCCGCGCCTCGGGACGGCCTCGGCGGAGCGCCTGCGGGCGCAGCCTCCGGCGCACCGTGTTGCGGATAGATGAACCCTTCGAGGACGATCTCCGCGCGCGCGGGCACTTGCAGCGTATCGACGCCGGGCGTCAGGCATCGCGCCAACTCGGTGCGCGCGCCGCGCAGCAGCCCGGCGAATTGATACTCCGACAACGTGTCTGGCACAGGCGTCACCGCACCCAGAATCGTGGCCGGATCGGCGCCGAGGACGACGGCGACCGGATACGGCTTGCCCGGATTGGCGAGCGCGAATTCGCGGAAATCGAGCGCGCCGCCCCGATGCGCGAGCCAGCGCATGATGAGCTTGTTGCGGCCGATCAACTGCTGCCGGTAAATGCCGAGGTTCTGCCGCGGCTTGTTCGGCCCACGCGTCACCGTCAGCCCCCAGGTCACGAGCGGGGCGGCGTCGCGCGGCCAGCAAGTTTGGATCGGCAGGCGGGCGAGATCGACGTCGGCGCCTTCCCACACGATCTCTTGGCAGGGTGGGGCGCTCACTGTCTTGGGCGCCATATCCCACACCGCCTTCGCGAGCGAGAACAGCTTGCCGGCATCTTTGAGCCCTTTGGGCGGCTCCGGCTCCTTCAAAGCCGACAGCAGCCGCCCTACGTCGCGCAGCGAGCGCAGCGCCGCGCCTTCCTCGGCTGCAGCGGTCTCGTCGATGCCCATGCCCAGCGCGATCCGCCGCGTCGTGCCGAAGAGATTGCCGAGCACCGGGAACGGGTACCCCGTCGGCGACTCGAACAGCAGCGCGGGGCCGCCCGCGCGCAGGACACGATCGCAGAGATCCGTCATTTCGAGCACGGGGGAGACGTTATCGGGCACGCGCCGCATCTCGCCGAGGGCTTCGAGGCGGCCGATGAAGTCCCGTAGATCCTTGTATTTCATACGATTTGTTGAGCCTACGACTGTAGCCGTGGAAGCGCTCGATGCCTCGGGCGCAGCAAGCCGACGATTTTACCTGCACCGCGTATCGACGTTCGCGCAGGAGCGCAAAAGCAAAATGGGTCGAAACGCGCGCGGGGCGCGGATTTTAGCCCTTCAGCCGCCTCTCTTTATTACATTTTGTTATCATTTTGCCGATTTGTAGCATTGACGATCTATAAAAGCCTGCTAGAATCCGTCCCACATTGGCTGCAGGGCCAAGTCGTTTTGAGTTGACTGCCCCGGTCCAGCTCGCGGCCAAGAGTGTCGCGTTGCCGTACGCCGCCCTGCACGGCGTTCTACGGCCCAAAGAGTTGTCTTCCGCCAGCGCGTTGCCGCTGGCTTTCGCGTGAGAGTCACCGTGTGCATGCCCAAAGGCGTGCCGCCGGTCCTTTTGCTCCGATGTGGCTCTCCACACGGTGCGTTGCCGTCGATGACGGTAGCTTGCCGTATCCCGGCGTCGCCGCGGTCCCGAACCAAGGCTCGCGACGCCTTGGCTCTTTCCTCTCGGTTGGCGCGCGTGCGCCGCAGTACCCGTCGGGACGAGCCATGCTCAATGGGAGAACTGTATGAATGCTTGGTTATCGTGGCGTCCCGACGGCAGCTTTGCCGCAGCGATTCGAACCGCGCTGCGCCGTGGGACGCGTGTCAGTCACCATCTGTTTAGTGTCGTGGGCGCTTGCGCCGTCCTCGTCGCGCTCGCGCTTTGGCTGTTGCCCACCGTGCGAGGCACGCTGGCCGCGCGCTTGACGCCGTTCATCTCGGCTGCCGTCCAAGCGGGTCCGGCGCGGCTGTTGAGCGGGCATCCGTTGCCCGCGTTCGGCCCATCCGCACCGGAGACGAGCGAGGACACGCCCGGCGCGGCCGCCGGGCTCGACAACACGAGCTATGACGGCGCCTTCGATGGCAGCGGCGCGAGCGGCCTTGTGCTGACGGGCTCGGCCCCCTCGTTCGACGGGCGGTTGCCGACTAGCCTCACGCCGTCGAATCTTTATCTGCTTGCCAAGATGATCTCGTCGCAGCACGTCTCGGCCGACGCACGCGACGACCGCGTGCTCGTTTCGGCGCGCGAGCAGGCGCTCGTGACGTCGTATCTGTCGCGGCGGTATCACGTCGCTCAAGAGCCCGTCGGCGAACTCGTCAAGGCGGCGTTCGACACGGGCCGCCAAATCGGTCTCGATCCTTTGCTGCTGCTCGCAGTCATGGCGATCGAATCGGGCTTCAATCCGTACGCGGAAAGCGGCGTTGGGGCGCAAGGGCTCATGCAGGTCATGTCGAAGGTCCACTCCGACAAGTTTCGCTATTTCGGCGGCCCGGGCGCTGCGCTCGAACCCCTCGCGAACATTACCGTCGGCGCGGTCGTGCTGAAAGACTGCATCGCGCGCGGCGGCTCGCTGGCCGACGGGCTGCGTCTTTACGTCGGTTCGACCTCGCAGGACGACGGCGGCTACGGCGCCAAGGTATTGGCCGAGCGTGGCCGTTTGCGCGACGTGGCGCGCGGTCGATCGGTGCCGATCAACGCGCCGCAGGCGCCGCAAAAGCAGATTGTCGTCTCGACCAAGCGCGTGCAAGTTGCGCTCGATAACGGCCATCCGGGCAGCCCGCAAACGAAGACGAGCACGGGTGGTACGTCCGCACCGGCAGCGACTTCCGACGATTCGGCAGGTGTCGGCGCGCCGCGGCATCGCGCGCAGGCGGAGCTCGGCGCATAGGCGGAGCTTCTCGCATAGGCAGCCAGCGGCGGACTTACCCGCACCAATAAAAAAAAGCACCTGTGAAGGTGCTTTTTTTTCGCCCAAAGCGGCAAGGCTCGATACCGCGGCCGTCGCTCGTCTACGCCATCAATGCCCGAATAGCCGGGCGAGACGTGTGACGGCCTCTTCGAGCGACGCATATGCGGTTGCATACGACAAACGGATGTAGTCGCGCGGTGCATGGTGGCCGAAATCCAGACCCGGCACGAGGACGACGCCGGCGTCGTGGAGCATGGCTTTCGTGAGCGCGGCGCTGTCGCCGGCCGCCGGGTGCGGTACGCCGCGGCAGTTGGCATAGACATAGAACGCGCCGTCGGGCATGACGGGGACCGAGAAGCCCAGCCGTTCGAGCGCCGGCACGATGAAGTCGCGCCGATGCTTGAATTCGAGGCGGCGTCCTTCGTAGATCGCGATCGTCTCGGGCTCGAAGCAGGCGAGCGCCGCATGCTGCGCGAGCGCCGATGCGCAGATGAACAGATTCTGCGCGAGTTTCTCGAACGCGCCCACCATCGAAGGCGGCACGACGAGCCAGCCCAACCGCCAGCCGGTCATGTTGAAGTACTTCGAGAAGCTATTGACGGTGACCACGTCGTCACCGAACGAAAGCGCCGAGACCGGCCGCGCATCGTACGACAGCCCTTGATAGATTTCGTCGACGATCGTAAACCCGCCGCGAGCGCGCACGGCTTTGACGATCCGCTCGAGTTCGGCGGGTTCGATCGACGTGCCCGTGGGGTTGGACGGCGAAGCGAGCAATACGCCGCGCGTTCGTTCGCCCCAGCGGTGTTCGATCTCGGCCGCCGTCAGCTGAAAGCGCGCGTCCGGCCCGCTCGGCACGAGCACCGGCTTGCCTTCCATGGTGGCCACGAAGTGGCGATTGCACGGGTAGGACGGATCGGGCATGAGCACTTCGTCGTCGCGGTCGACGAGCGCGGCGCAGGCGAGAAGCAGCGCGGCGGATGCGCCGGCCGTGATTACGATGCGTGCGGGATCGACGATGAGCCCGTAGTTCGACTGGTAATACGCGGCGATCGCTTCGCGCAGCGGTGCGATGCCGAGCGCCCCGGTATATTGCGTTACGCCGCGCCGCAGCGCTTGGGCCGCAGCCTCGACCACCGGCTCGGGCGCCGTGAAGTCAGGCTCGCCGATGCCCATATGGATGATGTGCCGTCCCGCCGCTTCGAGCTGCCGCGCTTCTTTGGCGAGCTCCATGACGTAGAACGGAGCGATTGCGTCGACGCGCGACGCCAACTTTGCGAGCGGTTCTGCAGCGATATTCATCCAATCAACCATTCGAATTCGGTCGACGCGGGCCGGGTCGCGGCACGCGCGCGAAAGGGCAACCGGCTGGGGTTCAGCGGTTGGCCCGGCCTGCCTGTGCTTCCGTAGCCCGCAACTGCAACGCGAGCTTGTCGAGCACGCCATTGACGTACTTGTAGCCGTCCGAACCGCCGAACGTCTTCGCGAGCTCGACGGCTTCGTTGATGACGACGCGATACGGGATCTCGATGTGATGCTTGAATTCGAACGCGGCCACGAGCAATACCGCCCGTTCGACGGGCGAGAGTTGCTCGATGGGCCGGTCCAGGCACGGCACGAGATCGGCCGAGAGCGCTTCGTTCTCGCGGATCACGCCGTTCAGCAGCGCATCGAGGTGTTCGTGATCGGCCTTGTCGAAGCCTTGCGCCCCGCGCAGCTGGGCGTCGATTTCGCCTGCGGGCGCGCCCGACAGCAGCCACTGGTACAGCCCCTGCGTGGCCAATTCGCGGGAACGTCGACGGGCGCTCTTCATGCCTCGTCCTCTTGTTCTTCGTCCTCGTCCTCATCGCCGCCCAGTTGCTCGAGCGCGACCGACAGATTCGCCATCTCGACTGCCACGCGCGCGGCGTCGCGACCCTTTTCGGTCATGCGGACGACGGCTTGGTCGTCGGTATCGGTCGTCAGCACGCCGTTGGCAACCGGGATGCCGAAGTCGAGCCCGATGCGGGTGACGCCCGCGGCGCTTTCGTTCGAAACGAGTTCGAAGTGATACGTTTCCCCGCGGATCACGGCACCGAGCGCGATCAATGCATCGAACTGACCGCTTTCGGCGAGCTTTTGCAATGCGAGCGGAATTTCGAGCGCGCCGGGGACAGTGACGAGCAGGACGTCTTCGCCGGCAATGCCGAGGCGTTCGAGCTCTTCGATGCAGGCGTCGACCAACCCATTGCAGACGGGTTCGTTGAAGCGCGATTGCACGATGCCGACGCGCAGGCCATCGCCGTCGAGATTCGGTTGGTATTGTCCGATTTCCATTTGGAGGTCCGTAGAAAGTAGGGGGAGAGGCGCTCGCGTGCGATTATGCGCTCGGCTGGGCGCTCGCGCCCGGCATCGGCACGAAACCCGTCACTTCGAGGCCGTAACCCGACATGCTGCCGAGCCGGCGCGGGTTCGACAACACCTGCATTTTGCCGACGCCGAGTTCGCGCAAGATTTGGGCGCCGACGCCGTAAGTCTTGAAATCGACGGGCCGCCGCTTGAGCTGCGCCGCTTTTTCTTCCTCGTCGAGCGCCTTGAACACGTCGATCAGGTGATCCTTCGTATCGCCGCAGTTCAACATGACGATCACGCCCAGGTCGCGGCGCGCGATGTCCTTCATCGCCGCATCGAGCGTCCACGAATGGGTGGAGGCGCCGACTTCGAGCAGATCGAGCACCGACAAAGGCTCATGGACGCGCACCGGCGTTTCGATGTCGGGCGCGGGTGTGCCGCGCACGAGGGCGAGGTGCGGCGAACCGCTCGGGCGATCCTGATAGAGAATCGCGCGGAACGGGCCGTGCGCCGTTTGCATCGTGCGCTCGGCGACGCGCGTGACGATCGACTCGGTGCGGCTGCGGTAGTGGATCAAATCGGCGATCGAGCCGAGCTTCAGGCCGTGCTGCGCCGCGAACTCGATCAGATCGGGCAGGCGCGCCATGGTCCCGTCGTCCTTGATGATCTCGCAGATGACGGCCGCCGGCGTAAGCCCGGCGAGCGAGGTCAGATCGCAGCCGGCTTCGGTGTGCCCCGCGCGCACGAGCACGCCGCCGGGCTGCGCCATGATCGGGAAGACGTGCCCCGGCTGCACGATTTGCTCCGGCCGCACGTCGTGCGCGACGGCGGTGGCGATCGTGCGGGCGCGATCGGCCGCCGAGATGCCGGTCGTGACGCCTTCGGCCGCTTCGATGCTGACGGTAAAAGCGGTCCCGTATTGCGTCCCGTTTCGGTACGTCATGAGTGGCAGGTTCAACTGTTTGCAGCGCTCTTGCGTCAGCGTCAGACAAATCAAGCCGCGACCGTAGCGCGCCATGAAATTGATCGCTTCCGGGGTGACGAAATCGGCCGCGAGCACGAGATCGCCTTCGTTTTCGCGATCTTCTTCGTCAACGAGGATCACCATCCGGCCGGCTTTGAGCTCGGCGATGATCTCGGGAGTGGAGGCGAGGGACATGTCGTTGGTGGTTTCGAGAAAGCGCGTATTTTACTGCACCGGCGCCGTCAACACTGCGAGCTTTGCCACACCGGCCCGTTCAAGCGCTGCGAGGACTTTCGCGACGTTGCCGTATGGCGTGCCTTCGTCCCCTTGCAACGTGACCGGCGCGTCGGGTCGCTGCGCGTGCAGTCGCGCGAATTGCACATCGCGTGCTTCCGGGGCGATGCGGCGTTTGTCGATGAAGACATTGCCGTCTTTGTCGACGCTGACGGTTACCGGCCGCTCGGGCGCGCTCGCGGTGGCTTCGGTCTTGGGCAAGTTGACGCGGATCGCATGGCTTACCAGCGGCGCGGTGACGATGAAGGCGACGAGCAATACCAACATCACGTCGACGAGCGGGGTGATGTTGATTTCGCTGACGACATCGTCCTGATCCGATTGAGTCGAAAAGGCCATTATGCGAGCGCCTCCCGCGCGGGTTCGCCGCGAACCGGCGTAGTGGATGCGCCCGCGGCGCCTTGACGCTCTCCGGTGCGAAGCGTGAAACCGCGGTGCTCGGCGAGCGCGAGCAGATCGTTGGCGAAGTCGTCCAGGTCGGCGTTTTGCGACTTGCTGCGGCGGACGAAGAAGTTGTAGGCGAGGACGGCCGGCACAGCCACGGCGATGCCCACGCCGGTCGCGACGAGCGCCTCGCCGATCGGCCCCGCGACGACGTCGATGCTCGCGGACGCCCGATGCGAGATGGCGTTCAATGCGTGAATGATGCCGAACACTGTGCCGAACAACCCGACGAAAGGCGCCGTGCTGCCGATCGACGCGAGCACCGCCAAGCCTTTATCCGATGCGCGCCGCGCCTGCCGGATACGTTGGGCGAGGGCACGCTCGCAACGCTCTTGGTACTCTCCGCGCGGCTCTCGTTCATGCGGTTGCACGACGTGGATCGTGTGCGCCGCGGGCGCGAGCGCCAGTGCTGCGAAGAATGCAGCGGCCACTTGCGCCTTCGGGCTATCGGCCGCGGCCCCTTCGCTCGTGCGCGCGGCGGCGGCCAGATCGCTCGTCTGCTCGAACGAGCGCTCGTAGCGGCGATCGGCGCGGGCGGCGCGCACCGCTTGCAGCGTTTTGAGGACGATCAGCGCCCAGCTTGCCACGGAGAAGGCCAGCAAGATCCATAGCGCGACGTGGGCGATGGAAGTGGCGGCGAGTTCGGACATGGTGAAGTACTCCTTCGAACGTGAATTTAAATCAGTTCAGACGAAAATCGAGCGGCACGTCGACCCATCCGTCGATGGGCGTCGCGCCGCGCTTGGCGGGGACGAAGGTCCACTGGCGAACGGCCGCGAGCGCGGCCTTGTCGAGCACGTCATGACCGCTCGACGCATGCATTTGCACGCCGATGGGGTGTCCCAAGGCGTCGACGTGGACGCGCAGCACGGTGCGTCCCTCCCAGCCTTCCTCCTGGGCCGATTGCGGATAGCGCGGCGGCGGATTGTTCAGATACGCGGCGTTGCCGATGGGCGGCGCGACGGCCGGTTCCGGAGGCGGTGCGGGCGCGGCTGAAGCGGCGCTCGGGGCGGCAGGGGCGGATGAACTGGCGGGTGCGGATTGCGTCGGTGGCGTGTTCTGTACCGGCAGCGACGACGGCAACGGCGCCGGGGCCGCGGAAGCATGAGGGACTGCAGGACGTGGCGGGCGCGGCGTTGTTTGACGCGTGGGCTCGCGCGCGGCGGGTGCGGGCGCCGCCGGCGGTTGCGCGATGGGCGCGTGTGCGATCGACGGTGCGGGCTGCGCCGGAGCGAGCACTTCGATTGAGACGGGCGGAACGAGGGGCGGCGTGTCCGCTTGCTTCTCATCGAATTCGAATTGGCTCACGATGGCGATGAGCGCCGCGCCGTGCACGAGCATCGACGCACCCCATACGGCCACCCCTGCTGCGCGCCTGCGGCCTGTATGCGCGGCATGCGTTGCACGCGCGGACACCAGCGCGGGACGATGCTGCCACTGCGGCGCTGTGTCGGGCCGGGCGCTCATGCGAGCCCCGCCCATAGGGCCAGCGCGAGCGAAGCGGACACGAGCACGACGGCGAGCGTCTTCGTTCGATGCAACTGTGTCCAGAGCAACACGCCGGTCAGCGACAACAGCACGAGCGAGCCGGCGATCGTATCGATCAGCAGCACCCACCCCACACCGAGCCCGACGCCCCTGTGCAGGTTCACCAGCGTGGCGACGAAGGCATTTTCGCTGCGCTTGAGCGTGACGAAATCGTTGCCCTTCCAATACTCGGCCGTGACGTTCTCATTCGGCGCGGAAAACAAGAGTTGCCAGTGCTCGGGTTGCACCGTGTCGTGCGCGCCCCACGAAACGCGATGCGCGCTTTCGTGCTGGATGCGGCCGAGCCGCCCCGTCAACGCGTATTGCTCGCGCAGCCAATTCGCGAGCGCATGCGGGGTTGCCGGAGCCGGGTCGGGCAATTTGGCCTGCACGGTCGAAACCTGTGGGGCGCCGGTCGAAATCCGCAGCGGTTCCATGCGATGGTTGAGCACGAACCCCGTGACGCCGAACAGCATGCCGAGGGCCGCCCCCCAGAGGCCGACCCAGCCATGCACCTGACGCAGCCACTTGATGAAAGTGGCGCGCCGGCCGCGCTTCGAGCGGGGCTCTCCTATGTTCGTTGGCGCCGCGCGCAGCGGCGCAGTGGCTTCGGAGACGGTCATGGTTCGCTCCAGAGGCGCAAGAGATTGTGATAGCAACCGACCAGATCGCGGCGAGCGATTTCGTCCGCTTCCGTTGCGTTCAAGCGTTGGATCGCGTTGTCCATATCGAATAGCAGGGCGCGCTGCGCGTCGCTGCGCACGAGGCTTTGCACCCAGAAGAAGCTCGCGACGCGCACGCCGCGCGTGACGGGCGTGACGCGATGCACGCTCGTGGCCGGATAGACCACGAGGTCGCCCGCCTGCAACTTCACTGCATGCGCTCCGTAGGTGTCCTCGATCACGAGTTCGCCGCCGTCGTACTCCTCGGGGGCGGATAGGAACAGCGTGGCGGATACGTCGGTGCGCAGCTTGACGCCGTTCGGAAGCAAGCGCACGGCGCCATCGACGTGATTGCCGAAGGTCATGCCCGCTTCGTAACGGTTGAAGAGCGGCGGGTAGACCTGATTCGGCAGCACGGCGCTGATGAACAGCGGGTGCCGCTCGAGCGCGGCCAGCACGGCATCGCCTAGTTCGCGCGCGATCGGCGAATGCTCGGCGAGTTGTTGATTGCGCTTGAGCTGTGCGCCCGAATAGCCCGCGGTTGCGCGGCCGTCGACCCACGCGTCGCCTGCGCCCTCGAGCCGGCTTCGCACGATCCGTATTTGCTCGGCGTTCAACACGCCGGGTATGTTCAGCAGCATGGGGGTCCTTTCCTTCGCCGCCGCTCAGCGCACGAACGCGCGGGCATCGAGCGTGTCGTGTGCATGGCGGCCGCTTTCATCAAAGCCGATATTCGAGCGTGGCCAAGAGCGTGCGGCCGACGCCCGGCACGGAGCGGCCGCCGTCGGACTGAATCAGCGCGTCGTAGTAGAACTTGTTCGTCAGGTTCAGCAAGTTCAAGCGCAAATCCCATCGCTTCGCGTGGTATGCCGCCATCGCATCCCAACGCGTATAGCCGCCCACCTGCACGTAATTCGTATTCGCCGCATAACGTGCCGACATATAAGTGGGGCCGCCGCCGATTTCCCAATGCGGCGTGAGGTTGTACGCGGTCCATAACGTCAAGGTATTGCGCGGCGTATTGGATGGCACGTGGCCTTGCGTGCCGTCAGCTGCCCGCAAAATGACTGCGTCCATGTACGTGTAGCCGCCGAACACCTGCCAGTTCGGTGAGATATGGCCTGTCACGCCCGCTTGATAACCGCGAACCCGGATGTCGCCTTCGAGCGAGTATTCGGTCGCGGACACTTGCGTGCGCGCATTGTCTTTTTCCTGCTGAAACAACGCCGAGGTGACCGAAAGGTTGCCGCCGAGCAAATCCCATTTGCCGCCGATCTCATACGATTTCGTATGCTCGGGTGCGAGGTTCTGCGTGAGGTTGGTGACGGTTAGTGCTTGGAGCGACGGGTCGAACGAGGTGCCGTACGAGAAGTAGTAAGACTGCCAGTCGGTGGGCTGATAGATCGCGCCGCCGCGCACGCTCGTGAAGTAGTTGGTTTGCGCTGCATAGGATGGTGCGCTGACCGTATTGCGGATGTGCGCCTGAAAGCGATCCCAGCGGACGCCGCCGATCAGCTTCCAGTGCTGTCCGATCGAGATCGTGTCGTTCACATACGCTGCCAGCGAGGTGGCGCCGGAATCGGCGCGATTGCCGGCCGACTGTGTGACATTCGACGGCGTGGCCATGTACACAGGGGCGACCAGCGACACGATCGGCATGTTACTGCGCGTATAGGCTTGATTGCCGTAACTGTCGTGGCCGACTTCGGTGCCCGCGATCAAGTCATGGTCAATCGCCCCCGTGTGGAATCGATAGCGAATCATCGTGTCGTTGTACAGCGAGTGATTCTCGATCACGCGGTCGTGACTGGCCAACTGGACGTAGAGCGCTTGGAGCGGCAGGTTCGTGTAGTTGCCGTTCGAAAGGGCGGTGCTGCTCGAAAGCGGCCCGGTCAGCACTTTGCCTGCTGCGGTTTCGCGCGCGTCGGTCATCGAATGAGAGAAGCGCGTGCGATTCGACACCGAGAGCGAATCGGAAACTTTATGTTCGATGTGAGCCGTCAGCGTTTGGACGTCTTGAATCGTTCGATCGTCCGTCAGGCCGTAATACGTGTGCATGGACGGAGCAAACGGATGCCCGTCGATCGATTGCACGCCGTAGTCAGGCATGTCGTAGTTGTGCTGAATCAGCGCGGACAGCGTGATTTCGGTTGGCGTCCCGATTCCGAAGCGAATCGATGGTGCGACGCCGTAGTCTTTGTTCTTCATTTCGTCGCGCGTCGAGCCGAGCGACTGGCCGAAGGCGTCGATGCGAAATGCGGCCGTGTTCGTGAGCGGGCGGTTCAGATCGACCGCGGTGCGGTAGCGATCGTTCGTGCCGAGCGTCGTGGAGATTTCGCCGGAAGCTTTCAGTGTGGGCCGCTTGCTGACTTGATTGATGACGCCGCCCGTCGAGCCGCGGCCGAACAGCATCGACGAGGGGCCGTACAACACCTCGATCGATTCGAGGTCGAACGTGTCTCGATAGTACTGATTGCGATCGCGAAAGCCGTCGAGATAGATGTCGTTCTGCGCGGTGAAGCCGCGCAAGTTGATGTTGTTGCCGATCTGGCCGCCTTCGGCGCCGCCGATCGTGATGCCCGGCGCATTGCGCAAGCTGTCTTGAAACGACGTTGCCCCCTGCGATTTCATCAGCGCCTGGTTGATGACGGTGACCGATTGCGCGATGTCGCGCAGCGCGGTGGGCGTTTTAGCCCCGACGGTGGACGTTTCGTTGTGAAAGTCGTTGTGCAGGGCATTGCCGCCGACTCTGACCGCGGGCAACGTTGCAACGGGTGCGACGGGTGCGGCCTCGGGAGCTGTCTTTACCTGCTTGGAGGCGGCCGTGTCGCCGGTCGTGGCCGCCGTGTCGTTGCGCGGCGGGCTATTGGGCGTGGCGCCAGCCGATGAAGCTTGAGCATGGGCGGCGAGCGGAAGCGCCGTGACGTGTAGTGCGAGAGCAAGCTTGAGCGCGCGCGCAAGCGGCGTCTTGTTCAGCATAAAAAACCCCTGTGTCGATCGCGACGCCCGTTCTGGCTGCGGCGGGCGCTCTTGTCACGCGGCTGCGTGGTTCAGACTGCGATCGTGATTATAAATGCAAATGAAAATGATTCGCATTAAGAATTTGAGGGAAAAACCGGGATATCGAAGCTGCGCGCGAGCGATTCGTGTCTTGGAAGGGGCCGCGTCGAGGTCGCGTGAGGGATGCCTGAAGGGCGAGGGCGAGGGCGAGGGCGAGGGCGAGGGCGAGGGCGAGCGGCTTAGCGTTAGCGTGGCGCAATCGCCCCTTCGCGCGCCGACGCATCGTGCATGTCGGCGAGCCGCCCGGTGCCGCGGGCGGCCTGGGGAAACGGGCCTATGCCACCGTTTCGCGCTCGGGCGTGGCGCTGATCTTGTGGATCGACAGGTCGGCGCCGTCGAACTCGTCTTCGTCGTCGAGCCGGATGCCGACCGTTGCGCGCAGGAGACCGTAGACGAGCGCGCCACCCGCGGTGGCAACGACGATAGCCGCGAGCGTGCCGATGATTTGCACGACCAGCGAGACGCCCCCGGCGCCGCCGAGCGCGGTCATGCCGAAGATGCCCGCGGCGATGCCGCCCCAGGCTCCGCACAGGCCGTGCAGCGGCCAGACGCCGAGAACGTCGTCGATGCGCCAGCGGTTCTGCACGCAGGTGAACATGTAGACGAAGAGGGTGCCCGCGATCACGCCGGTGATGAGTGCGCCGATCGGATGCATGATGTCCGACCCGGCGCAAACGGCAACCAATCCTGCCAGCGGGCCGTTATAGGCGAAGCCCGGGTCGTTGCGCCCGGCGAGCCAAGCTGCGATCGTGCCGCCCACCATCGCCATCAGCGAATTGACCGCGACGAGCCCGCTGATTTTGTCGAGGGTTTGCGCGCTCATCACGTTAAAGCCGAACCAGCCGACCGCCAACACCCAAGCGCCCAAGGCGAGGAACGGGATATTGGACGGCGGATGCGCCGCAATGCGCCCGTCGCGGTGATACCGCCCCCGCCGCGCGCCGAGCAACAGCACGGCGGGCAGTGCGACCCAGCCGCCGAACGCATGCACGACGACGGAGCCGGCAAAATCATGGAACTGCGCGCCGAACGTCGCGGCTAGCCAGCTTTGCAGACCGAATCGGCCGTTCCAGGCAATCCCTTCGAAGAACGGATAGACGAAGCCCACCAGAATGAATGTGGCGCAAAGCTGCGGGTTGAACTTGGCGCGCTCGGCGATGCCTCCCGAGACGATCGCGGGGATCGCGGCGGCGAACGTCAGCAAAAAGAAGAACCGCACGAGGTCATAGCCGTTGCGCTGTGCGAGCGTCGATGCATTGCCGAAGAACTGAATGCCGTATGCGATCGTGTAGCCGATGAAGAAGTAGGCGATCGTCGATACGGCGAAATCGACGAGAATTTTGACGAGTGCGTTGACTTGATTCTTCTTGCGGACGGTACCTAGTTCCAAAAAGGCGAACCCGGCATGCATCGCGAGCACCATTGTGGCGCCCAAGAGAAGGAACAGCGTATCGGCGCCCGATTTCAACTCATTCATGGTTTTGGTTGCGCGCAAAAAACAGGCGCAGGATGCAAGAAGCGTACCAAACCCGGGAATGATTGCGCCTATTTTGGGCGAAGCGAGCGCAGATGGGGCCGTGCGCACCTTAGTGGGTCGCGCTGCCCGCAATTGCACTCCATCGCGTATGCCCTTGATTGGTGCTTTGCATGCACGCACGTCGAGCGTCTGCACTTGCTGCGAGCATCGGCGTGCACCACGGCGGCTACGTGCAGCGGCGGAGCCGTCGGTCCACCCCGCCGCAAGCCCGTGCCTGTCACTGAGGATCAGCAGTTTCCTTTCTTGGCTTGCCCGGGCGGGCAAAAGCCGTTGCCGGGTCCGCCCTGCGGCCGCACCACTACGCCCGGTTCATCCGGCACATACACGGCGCAGGCCGCGAGCGCATTGGAGGCGAGCGCTAAAACGATGATGAGTCTTTTCACGATTTCCCCGAGAAGGAGGGGGCACCCTATGCCCCCTGATTGACGATGCAGTTGTTAGAACGAGAAATTCACGCTGCTTTGGTCGCCGCGCGTGATATTGACCGCGCTCGATTGCGTTGCGCCGGAGGCAGCGTCCGCTTCCACGGTGTATTGGCCCGCCACCACCCCTACCGCGGTCAATGCGATCGGTAGCGCATTACTGTAGGGGCCGACCATCGGCGCTGCGACGGGCAAGTTCATCGTATAGGCGCCTGTGTCGAGATTGGCATTCGCCGACCCGATCTCATATGCGGTTCCCGACACAGTCTGAAGCGCGCGCAGGCTCGCGTCCGCCGACGCAGTCACCGTCCCGCTGATCGAGTGCATCGTCGATGCGGGTAACGTGATCGGTTGGCTCGCCGTGGACACATGCGTCGTCGTCCCAACGACGACGGGCACCGAGGTGATGATCCCGGTCGTCTCGTTCGGTTGCGCGATCACGATATCGTAATTGCCGTTGGTCGAACTCTGGACCAAGGTCGAGAAGAGGAAATGGCCGCTGCCGTCCGCGAGCGTGCCGCTCACCACTTTGCCGTTCTGCTCGGCATACACCGCGGCGCCCGCTTGCGCCGGGGCGACATAGCCGTCGATCACGCCCGCGACATTGGTCGGGGTGGCAGTGATGACCGGTTTCAATGCGTACGAGCCGTTGCCCTGCTGGACCACCGACTTGCAGGCGTTGAAATCGAGCACGAGGTCGACCGTCGAATTCGCGGCCACGTCGAACGGGCGGATGATCTTCAAACCGCTTTGTGTGGCGCTCGGCGTCGCCAGCGCTACTTCGGTGGTCGACCCGGAAACGACGACGGAATTAGCCAGCGCATTGCCTTGATTCTGCGCCAGCACGAGCCGCACTTGTTGATATTGACCCGCGGGCAGCGTGGCTTGACCGAGCGTCGACATGACGCCGTTCGTCAGCGCGAGCAGATCGACCTTCTGCGGCGTGGCAGGCGTGATCGTCGTCCAGCCGGTGTCGTTGTCGCCTGCGCCGGAATTTGCGTTGATGCGCACTTGGCTCACGGTCACGTACACATGATCGAAGCCGCACGACGGCGCATCGGTCATTTGCACGTTTACGGTACCGGTCGGCGTACTGCCGCCGCCGCCTCCACCGCATGCCGCCAGCGCCATCGATGCGCACACTGCCGAAAGCATGGCCTTACGGATACCGTTCATGTCCCACCCCCACTCCTGTTGTTTGTGATGCGAAGAATACATTCGGCACACGACGGGTTATCTTGCAAATTGAAACTATCCGTAACTATTACCTGGTCGCTTGTAAGCAGTGCAACAAGACGCGCGAAGCCGCTCGACCTTGCACGCCATGCCGCGCCGCCGTAAAGCGAGAGGCGCCTGAGCGCAGCCCAGGCCTGACAAGCGGACGGGTGGGTTGCCACTACCTTCTCCCCAATGGCACCTACCTGACATCGAACCTTCATTCGCCGCCGCTATCGTTGCCGCACCCCATGCGTGCGACGCATGGCCGCTACGTTCGAGCGACACGGGCAATGGACGCTCGGTGTTGCCAGCGTTCGAAGTTCGCCCCGACACGCCAATGCTTGCACTGACGCCTCGCTGTTCCATCGAGGCGCAAGGCGGCCTATGCGTGGCCCAAACACTTGTGAGGCATAGAGGAAATGACGAAGAAAAATACGACTGCCGCATCTTCGACCGAAACGAACGCCGGTGTATCGCGGCGCGGCTTCTTGAAGCTCGCCGGTGCATCGGGTGTCGCCAGTGCGGCCGGGGCGCTCACTGCCGCTGTAAAAGCGGCCGACGCAAGCGCGACTGCCGACGGCACCCCTGAGCAAGTTCATTTGACGTGGGGCGCGGATCCGGCCAGCGAAGTCGTCGTGTCGTGGGCGTCGCAGGCGGCGTCTATCCACCCGCGTGTCACCTTCAGCGCGGACCGAGGCCACAGCGAGACGGTGCATGCCGTGCAACGTACCTACACGGACGGACTGAGCGGCGTCGTGGTGTTCGCGTACCACGCGATCCTGAGCGAATTGAAACCGAATACGACCTATCGCTATGAAGTGACGGCCGACAACAGCAGCCGCACGAGCAATCCATTCACGGCCAGCTTCACCACCGCGCCGCGCGGGCGCAAGCCGTTTCGCTTCACGAGCTACGGCGATCTCGCGACGCCCAATACCGCGTGGGTGTTGTCGTCTCCCCAAAGCCGCTTTGCAGTCGAAGCCGTCGAACGCTTCCAACCGCTGTTTCATTTGCTCAACGGCGACCTGTGCTACGCGAACCTGAATCCTGCCCATCAAACCGACGTCTGGCGCGACTTCGGCAACAACAACCAAACGTCGGCGGCGAACCGCCCGTGGATGCCGTGTCCCGGCAACCACGAGCTCGAGTTTCACAACGGTCCGCAGGGGCTCGATTCGTACCTGACACGCTACACGCTGCCTGAGAACGGCACCCGTTTTTCGGGGCGCTGGTACGCGTTCCAGGTGAGCTCGGTGCTGTTCATCTCGCTCGATGCCGACGACATCGTGTATCAAGACGCCGCTGCGTTCGTCGCGGGCCCGGCGCCGCTCGTGCCGGCGGCAAGCACGGGCAATGCACCGATCCCGCCGGGCACCTCGCTCTATGTGCGCGGCTATAGCAATGACGAGCAGACGCGCTGGCTCGAGAAAACGCTGCGCCGCGCGGCGGATGACCGTGACATCGACTGGATCGTCGTGCAGATGCATCAAGACGCGTTGAGTTCGTCGAAGACGGGCAACGGCTCGGACAAAGCGCTGCGCGAGGCGTGGCTGCCGCTGTTCGAGCGCTACGGCGTCGATCTCGTGCTCTGCGGGCACGACCACGATTACGAGCGCAGCTATCCGGTGTGCGGCTGTTTCCGTCACATGGGCACTGACGTCGCGACCGGCGAGCGCGTCGACACGTTGACGCCGCGACCGGTGCGTCATGCGCAGCAAGGCGCCAATACGTTCGACATGAGCCGCGGCACGATTCACCTGATTCTCGGTGGCGGGGGCACGAGCGCGCCGCTCGATGTGTACGGCGTCGATGCGGGTACCGGCAACCCGCAGGCGAAGGTCTTTACGAAGCCGAACCGGCCGATACCAGGCAAGACCGAAGGTACCTTTGTCCGTGCGCCGGCCGATGCGGTGGAAGATGCCGTGTGGTCGGCGCAGCGCGACACCGGCACGGGGTATGGCATCGCGGTGTTCGACGTGGACCCGGGCGAACACGGCGGCAACACCACGATCACGATGAACTATTACCATGCGCCCGGTGCCGATCAAGCGCCGACGGGTGAGTATGAACTGTTCGAGACGGTCACGTTGACGAAACGGCGCCATTGAGGCGCGGCGCGCTCACCCCATCTTGGCGATGGGGTGGGGCGCGGTCCTCACATAATCGCCCCCAACTGCCACGGTACGAATTCGTTCTGCCCATACCCATGGTTTTCGCTCTTCGTGCGTTGCCCCGATGCCGTCGCGAGCATGAGTTCGAAGATCGCGGCGC
Source organism: Paraburkholderia sp. (assembly GCA_004322045.1). Taxonomy (GTDB): domain Bacteria; phylum Pseudomonadota; class Gammaproteobacteria; order Burkholderiales; family Burkholderiaceae; genus Trinickia. The sequence continues at coordinate 219,557 of SCRN01000025.1, read as the reverse complement.
CGACCTCTTCGACGCTCTGCTCGCCGTCCAAGATGGTCCCGCAGTTCAGATCGATGTCCTCTTCCTGGCGCAGCCATAAGGCGGTATTCGTGCCGAATTTGAGCGAGGGCGCGGGCGCGCAGCCGTAGGCGGAACCGCGTCCGGTGGTAAAGCAGATCAAGTTGGCGCCGCCGGCCACTTGGCCCGTCGCGGAAACGGGATCGTAGCCGGGCGTATCCATGAAGACGAGCCCACGCGCGCGCACTGGCTCTGCGTATTCGTACGTTTCGACGAGTTGCGTGGTGCCCCCCTTCGCCACCGCGCCGAGCGATTTCTCGAGGATCGTCGTTAAGCCGCCCGCCTTGTTGCCGGCCGAAGGGTTGTTGTTCATGTTCGCGTTCATGCGTGCGCAATACTCCTCCCACCAGCGCAGCCGCGCGACGAGCTTTTCACCGACCTCGCGCGAGGCGGCGCGGCGCGTCAGCAGGTGCTCCGCGCCGTAGATCTCGGGCGTTTCGGAAAGGATCGCGGTGCCACGGTGCGCCACTAGGCGATCTACGGCAGATCCGAGCGCGGGGTTGGCCGTGATGCCCGAGTAACCGTCCGAGCCGCCGCATTGCAGCCCCACCAGCAGATGGCTCGCGTCCACCGGCGCGCGCGTCACACGGTTTGCTTGCGCGAGCAGATCACGCACGCGTTCGATGCCCGCGGCCACCGTGCGGGCCGTTCCGCCGGTTTGTTGGATCGTCATCGTCGCGAGCTGCGCGCTACGTTCGAGATGCTCGGTCTCGACCAGGGCATCGATTTGATTCGTTTCGCAGCCGAGCCCGACGATGAGGACCGCGAAGAAATTAGGATGCCTTGCATAGCCAGCGAGCGTACGTCGCAGCACGGCGATCGGCTCGCCTTCGGAGGCCATCGCGCACCCTTGTCCATGCGTGAGCGCCACCACGCCGTCCACGTTCGGGAAAGCTTCGAGCGCCTCGGGATGAATGTCGCGACGAAAGTGATCGGCAATCGCACGTGCGACGGTGGCCGAACAGTTGACCGTCGTCAGAATCCCAATGTAGTTGCGCGTCGCGATGCGGCCATCCGCACGACGAATGCCGTCGAAGGTCGCGCGCTGCGCGGCAGGCGGCGTCTCGTGGGCATCCACGCCGAATGCATAGTCGCGCTCGAACTCGCCCATCGAAAGGTTATGAGTATGGACGTGCTCTCCGCATCGGATCGGGCGGCTCGCGAAGCCGATGATTTGCCCGTAGCGGCGTACCGGCGCGCCCGGCGCGACGTCGCGCAGCGCAACCTTGTGGCCGGGGGGAATGAGACCGGCGACGCGACGCTCGGCGTCGAGCGGCGTGCCGGGCAACAGTTGTTCGCGCGCGAGCGCGACGTCGTCGCGCGGATCGAGCAGAATCACCGCGCCGGAAAGCTGCGGCATAGTGGGTCGGTTCTCCGGGGTCATCACTGGCCTCCCGCGTAAGTGCCGCGCACGCCGACATAGAGCGAATACACCGAAGTGCTTGCCGCGATGAAAAGACGATTGCGCAGCGGCCCGCCGAAGACGAGATTCGCCACGGCTTCGGGTACGAGAAGCTTGCCGAGCAGGGCACCGTCGGGCGCATAGCAATGAATGCCGTCGCCGGCGCTCGTCCACACGTTGCCATGCTCGTCCACGCGCATGCCGTCCGGCACACCCGGTGCGACTTCAGCGAACACGCGCCCGTTGCGCAAGCGGCCGCGTGCGTCGACGTCGAATACCCTGATATGGCGCGGGCCGTTCTCGATATGCGACGCGCCGGAATCGGCCACGTAGAGTCGTGCTTCGTCCGGGGAGAAGGCCAGGCCGTTCGGCTTGGCGAAGTCGTCGGCCACGCGCTGCACCTCCCCGGTTTCCGGCGCGACGCGGTACACGTGACATGCACCGATCTCGCTCGGCGCGCGATGGCCTTCGTAGTCGCTCAGGATGCCGTAGTCGGGATCGGTGAACCACACGGAGCCGTCCGAGTGCACGACCACGTCGTTCGGCGAATTGAACCTGCGGCCGTCGTGGTGGTCCGCGATGACGGTGATGCAGCCATCGTGCTCTGTGCGCGTGACGCGGCGCGTGCCGTGCTCGCAGCTCACGAGCCGGCACTCCCGGTCCAGCGTGTTGCCGTTGCTGAAGTTCGAGTTCGTGCGAAACACGCCCGTGCCGATGCCTGGCACCCAGCGCATCATGCGGTTGTTGGGGATGTCGCTCCACACGAGAAATTCGGCCGCCGGAAACCACACGGGCCCTTCGGCCCACATGCAGCCGCCCGCGAGCTTTTCGAACTGCGCATTCGGCTGAAGCAGCCGGCGAAAGCGTGCGTCGTGGACCTCGTATTCGTTGGGATTCATGTTTGCTTTCCGACTTTCCTAAAGTGATTCCGATCGCGTCGCGATAGTCGATTGCGCCGCGGCGCTTCTCATTGGCGCACTTTTCGTCCGCTCGCGACGACGACCGCGATGATGAGCACGCCGTACACGATCGAACGTACGCCGGCGCCGGCTCCCAACGCGTTGAGCATGGCATTGGTGAGATACAGGAACAGCGACGCGCCCCAGACGCCCGCCACGGTGCCTTTGCCTCCCGCGACCTCGGTGCCGCCGATCACGACGACCGCCACCGAGATCAGCATGTATTCCACGCCCATGTCGAGCGCGGCGCCGCCCGACACGGCCGCCAGCAGAAGCCCGGTCAACGCGGCGATGATGGCTGCGAGCACATAGGTCACCCAGCGCACGCGTTCGACTCGCACACCGGCCAGCCAAGCGGCCCGGGCGTTTTGGCCGAGCGCTGAAAGACCGCGGCCGAACACCGTCCGATGGAGGGCGAAGGCAAGAGCGATCGACAACACCAGCGCGAGCCAAGCGATATCGGGCACGCCGATGAGCCGTGCATTCGCGAATGCTTGCAGTGCCTGGGGCGGCGCAGGCATGCCGCGGCTCTGCGTGATCGCGACCGACTGCACGATGAAGCTCGACGAGAGCGTGGCGATGATGGGCGGAATGCGCAGGACGCGGATCAGCAGATAGTTCGCCAGGCCCACGAGCACGCCCACGGCGAGCGCGACCGCTATGCCGAGCAGAATCAAATCGTCGCGGCCCTTCATCAACTGCACGCCCAATACGCCGCTGAGGGCGATCGCGGAAGGCATCGACAAATCGATATTGCCTGGACCGGCCGTGATGACGATCATCTGACCGAGGCCCACGAGCACCATGAAAACGGCAAACACCAGCGCGGTGACGACGACGTTGCCCGCAATCGAGAAGCCGAACACGCCGGCGATGACGAACCAAACGAGGAGCGCGCCCGCGAACGACCAGAGCCAGGGCGCTTCCAACGAGCGCAGCCGCGCCACGAAGTCAAACACCAGGGCAGGCTTGGCGGACCCGCCGCCCGTTGCTGGCACGCTGGCCGGCGTGCGGGCTCCTGAATCGTTGCCGCTCATGATTGATCTCCGCGTCGTTGCAGCAGCACGCGCAGCGAAAGCACGACGATCAGGATCGCGCCTTGCATGCCGACTTGCCAATCGGGCGACACGTTCAGAAAAGCGAGAAACGAGGCTGCGAGCGTGAGCGTCGTCGCGCCCAATACGGCGCCTATCACCGAAACGCGTCCGCCGATGAATTCGCCTCCCCCCAGTATGACGGCGGCGATCGAAAGTAACGTGTAGCGTAGGGCGAGATTGGCATCCGCGGACGTGGTCAGGCCAAGCAGGCAGAGCCCCGAGAGCACGCCGAAGATCGCCGCGATGCCGTACAGCAGCGCCTTGCCGCGTACGAGCGACCAGCCGAAACGCCGCATCGCGCGCGGGTTGCCGCCCGTGCCGCGCAGCCGCACGCCGAAGGAAGAGCGCATCAGCAGCAGATGCACGAGCACGGCGATCAGCGTCGACCAGAGGATCGGCGCGGCGACGAAAGGCGTTTGATAGCCCATGACCGAAGTGAGCCACGCGGGGCTCGTGCCGCCCGGTGTGGGCAGCAGCAACACGGCAAGCCCGTTCCAGACGAACGAGAGACCGAGCGTCACGACGATGGAGGGAATCTGCCGGAATTCGACGAGGGCGCCCACGGCCGCATAGAGAAGCACGCAACCGGCGAGCGCCGCGAGGCCGACGAGCGGCCGGTCGGCCAGCAGCGTCGCGCCGATGCAGGCGACCAAACTCACGAAAGGCCCGATCGACAGATCGAGATCGTTCGCGGTGATGATCGCCAGTTGCGCGAGCGTCGCGAGCACGAGCGGTACCGCAAGATTGAGCAGCAGGCCAAGGCCGAAATAGCTGAAGGTGGCGGGCTGCAGGAAGAAGATCGGCACCAGCACCGCGACGAGGGAAAACGCGGGCAGCAGCGCGCGCAGCGTCGCGCGGTCTAGCGTCCAGTTCAAATCGGAACCCCCTCGAAGTCAGCGAAGCTCGCCGCCAGCAGCGACTGCTCGTTGCATTCGTGTGCATGCAGCAGCCGCGTCACTCGACCCGCGCGGAAAACATAGGTTCGGCCGCAGTGAGCGAATTCATCGTTCTCTGTCGTGTACCAGATGAACGTGCGGCCGCGCTCCGCTTCTTCGCGAATGAGCTTGTACAGCTCGCGCTTCGTGCCGATGTCGACGCCGCGTGTGGGGTCGTCCATCAGGATCAGTTGAGCGTCGGATGCCAGAGCGCGTGCGAACAGCACCTTCTGCTGATTGCCGCCCGACAGCGAGAGAATGCCCGCACCGGAAGGCGCGCCGCGTATGCCGATGCGCTCCGTCCACGCGGTGGCGAGCGCGCGGGCCGCGCGGCGATCGATCAAGCGTGGCAGCAGGGCGAGCGGCGTCGCGTTTGACTCAGCGTTGCGGCGAGCGTCGAGCAGCCACCGTACGTCTAGGTTCTGCGCGATCGACCATAGCGGAAAGACGCCGTCGCGCGAGCGGTCGCCCGCCACGAACGCCACGCGTTCGCGTCCCTTCGTGGCCGCTTCGAAGATCGTCAGCAAGGCTTCGCTCTGTCCTTGGCCCGCAAGCCCCGCGAAGCCGATGATTTCGCCGCGCCGCGCATCGATTCGCGTCCTCGCGCCGGCCCCGATCGTCCAGTGGTAGGCGGGCGCCGCGTGGGTATTGCCGCGGCTGGTCTCGCCGCGCGTCGCTCGTACGGCGCCGGCATCGAGATCCTGGCCCATCGCGGCCACGATCGCATCGTGCGTAATCGCCTCACGCGGCAGGACTGCCGCCACACGGCCATCGCGCATCACCAGTACGCGATGCGCCGCGTGCACGATCTCGCCGAGCATGTGGCTGATGAGGATCGTCGCGATGCCGCGCTCACCGGCCTTTCCGACGAAAGCGAGCAACTGTGCGGCGGTATGCGCGTCGAGACTCGAAGTGGGCTCGTCGAGGATCACGAGCTTCACGGGATCGCTGACTACCGTGAACGCGCGCGCGATCTCCACCATTTGCCGCTGGGTCAGCGTGAGGTCTGCGATCAGTTCGTGCCCCTTCATGCCATGCCCCGGAAAGATCGCATCGAGCTGCTCGAGCATGAGGCGCGTGGCGCGGCGCCGCCAATCGTGTCCGCGAAGTTCCGGATGCAGGATCGGCATGTTCTCGGCCACGCTCAGGTTCGCGCACAGCGATAGCTCTTGAAACACGCAGCGCACACCGGCGGCGCGAGCCGCATTGGGATCGTAGCCCGAGACTTGACGGCCCTCTATCGTCATGGTCCCTTCGTCGGGCCGAAACACACCCGTGAGCACGGCCATCAGCGTCGATTTGCCCGCACCGTTGTGGCCGGCGATGCCGACGCATTCGCCGGAGCGAAATTCGAAGCGGATGTCCGCCAGCGCTCGCACGCGGCCGAAGGTTTTGCCGATTCCCTCGAGCGAGATCAGCGCCGGCGGTGCGCCGTTCGACCGCGGCGGCGCGGGAGCATGCGCGTCGATCAATTCGTCCTCCTGCGTGTCGTTCGTCCCGTGTCCATGGCGACAAGCGCCTATTTGGCGTCGACGATCTTCGTCACCTCGTCGCGGCTATACAGCTTGTTGGCGATACCGCCCGGAGGCGTCTTCGCAAGAACGGCGTCGAGCTCGTCGGCCGTGACGGCCATGAGCGGCATGCGGATATCGTGCGGGAGTTTTTTGCCCGCGAGCAACTGCTGCGTGACCCAGAACGCAAAAGTGGAGCAGCCGGGCGGGATGGTTACGGAGAGCGTCTCGTACCCACCGTTCTTACGCTGCTGCGCCCACCAAGCGAGCTCTTCCTGGCGGTTGCCGAGAATGATGATCGGGGTAGGGCGCCCGGCTTCCTTGATCGCGTTGGCCGCGCCGTAGCCATCGCCTCCTTGGGCGACGACGCCGTCGATCTTGGGCAGCGTCGGCAAGATGCCGGCCACCTGCTTTTGCGCGACCGTTTGCGTCCAGTCGCCGTGCACGGAACCGACGATTTTCAAGCCCGGATACTTCTTGATTTCGTCGGTGATGCCTCGGTGAATCTCGTCGTCGACCGATACGCCGGCCAGACCGCGGATTTCGAGGAGATTGCCTTTGCCGTTCAGGCGTTTGGCCATGTAGTCGATCTGCATGGCGCCGAGTTGATGGAAATCGACGGCGATGCGATACGCACAGGGTTCCGTTGCGATGCCGTCGAACGTGACCACGGTCACGCCCGCCGCGCATGCCTGCTTGATCACGCCGTTGAGCGCGGTGGGCGAGGCGGCGTCGATGGCGATGGCTTTGTAGCCCTGCAAGATGAGATTCTGAATTTGTTGCGCCTGCTCGGTGGCCTGATTCTCTGCCGTCGTGAAAGTGGGCGCCGCCGCAACGATGCCGGCCTTGACGGCGGGGTCCGCCACTTCAGCCCAGCTTTTGAGCATGGTCTGGCGCCAGCTGTTGCCGGCGTAATTGTTGGAAAGCGCGACCTTCATCGCCGCGGTGCTGCCGGCGGCTGCGGTTTGCGCCTGCGCCGCGCCGTTGGCAACGAGACAAAATCCGAGCACTGCAGAAGCGAGGTACGAACGCACTTGCTGTCTCCTTTTGATCTGATTGGAACGTCCACGCGCAACGCGGCGATGCCTGCCAAGCTCAAGGGGCGCAGGGGGACGAGGAGGTCGGGCCGAGTCGATGGCAACGCCTCGGTTGACTAATATACTAGTTGAACAGCATGATGAATGGAATTTCTTCATGTCGCTCGACGAGGTGCGTCTCCCGCTGGCTGCGTCGGAACGATCAATGCATGAGTCGCGCGGCCGCCGGCCCGTAGAATGATTGTTTGATTGGGGCGCGCCCTGCCCATGGCTCATGAAAACCGACCGTAACGATCCCCAGCAGTTCATCACCCGTGTGCTGCCGCGTGCCACGTCGCTGGACCGCGCGCAGCCGCTGTCCACGCAGATTTACGATCTGCTGCGTGAGGCGATCATCACCATGGCCGTTTTGCCGTCGGACGTGATCTTCGAGCGCGCGTTGAGCGAAACGCTGGGCATTTCGCGCACGCCGGTGCGCGAGGCGCTTCAGCGGCTCGCCCGCGAAGAACTCGTCACGATCGCGGCTCAGTCCGGCACCTTCGTCGCGCCGGTGCTGCGAGAGCAGTTCACCGAAGGCGCGTTGATTCGGCGTGTACTCGAAAGCGCGAGCATTCGCCGCGCGGCCGAACTGATCACCGCGCGCGAACTCGATACCTTGCACGACATTCAGGAAGCGCACCGGCGTGCGATCGGGCGGAACGATCCGGTGGAAGCGATCCGGCAGGACAACCGATTTCATGCGGCAGTGGGCGCGGCGGCTCGGCTGCCTAAGGTCCTGCAATTGATCGACTTGGTCAGGGCGCCTATCGATCGGGTGCGCTACGTGACTGCGCGCGAGCCGGAAGAGGGAGCGATGACGCTCGCGCAGCACCAGCGCGTGCTCGACGCGCTAGTCGCGCACGATCCGGATGCGGCGGAACGTGCTCTGCTTGCGCACCTCGACGACGCGCTGCTGCGCCAACAGCGCGTATTCGACGAGCACGTCGAACTGTTCGAGGGGGAAGCGGGGCGATGAAGAGCGTGACGCGCGTTGGATTTTTCTACGCATGCGGATAGCAGCACGCTGCATCCACACCGGTTGAGTGTGGTGGCGGCGCATTATGTCGGCCCCCCGGATAGACTATGCATGACCGCGCCCGATCCCGACGCCTCAGTCCATCAAGGTGAGCCGCTAGCCCCATGCCACACGCCGCAGACCCCTACGTTCTAGTCGACACCCGACACGGAACCATGCTCGCCAATCGCTTCGACGAATATGTCGGGCAAGCGTTGATCCAATATGGCGAGTACGCCGAGGTCGAAACGCAGTTGCTGTTGCAATGTATCAATGGGCCGGGCGCCATCGTCGAGGTAGGAGCCAATATTGGCAGCCAGACGGTGCCGCTCGCAAAGGCGGCCAAGGCGGTCGGTGTCGACGTGATCGCCTTCGAGCCGCAGCCGTTCGTGTTTCAGAACCTGTGCGCGAATCTCGCACTGAACGCCGTGGACAATGTGACCGCGTGGCCGTTCGCGTGCGCAGCGGATGCCGGAACGGTCTGGTTCGCGTCGCCCGACTACCGGCGCACAGGTAATTTCGGGGCGGTGTCGGCGCGCACGGAACCGTTGAACGATGGTATTCGGGTGCCGTGCGTGCGACTCGACGAGATGATGCAGGGGCGGGCCGTTCACTTGTTGAAGGTCGACGTCGAAGGGTTCGAGCTGCAAGTGTTGCAAGGCGCCCGAGGCGTGATCGCGACGCACCGTCCTCTGTTGTTCATTGAAAACGATCGGGTCTCCAACTCCCCTGCGCTTATCGAATATTTGTGGGCGCAACGCTACCGGCTGTGCTGGCACATCAGCCCGCTATTCAATCCGGGGAATTTTCGGGGCGAGGCACGGAACCGCTACCCGCAAGTCTATTCGTTCAACATGCTGGGTGTTCCACGGGAGTCGAGTCTGGTGCTCGAAGGGTTTGAGGAAATCGTCGATGCGACGGCCCATCCATTGGCGGGGCGTGCGCAGCCTTGAGCGATAGAGCGGAAAGCGATTCCAAGATGACCCACGCGCATTCGAGCGGCGCCACTCTTCATACGCTCGTTAAAATTCTATTTATCAAATTGAATAAGGTGCCACTGTCAATCGGTGTTTTCCTGTTCAAATGATGCTCGATAGATTCCGGGGGCGGGCGCCAAGATATTTTCGAGTCAATGCGCATAGTACATATTGACGAGGCCAAGGGCGACCCATTGCGAGGGTGAGCGGAGTGCGGAGCAAACGTGCTTGCGGCCCGCCGCTGGCGAGGTTGGCGGGACGCAGAGTTGACTTTGTGTGTAATTAAAATGAAAGTCATCGGCAAGCTCATTCGAAATGGAGAACTTTGAAGAATGTGCACGGGTGAGCGTGACGCGAAAAAGTCACATGCTGAAATCGCGATTCCCCTGAATAATATTTTGCAAGTCGCCGCGGTTCTTACATAATTGCGTCCGAGACATTTCCATCGGGGCGCTCATGAACCGTAAAAACGTACCGCCGAGACAACGTGCGATCGCTGCAGCGCTTGCCGGCGTGCTCACCGGGGTAGTGCCGATCGTTGCGAAAGCCGATTGTGGAATCAACGGGACGATCAGCTCGAACACCACCGAAATAGGCTGGTCTTCGGGCAACTGTACGATCGCCCCCAGTGTCATCCTCTCGAACTTCAACACCGCGACCGCTTTGCTGGCGACCGGCTCCTCGTTGGGCACGCTCACCAACAGCGGCACCATCGCGGGCATCACGTACGGAATGGTCAGTTCAGCCACCATCGGCTTGGTGACCAACAACAGTTCCGGTACCTTTGTCGGCGGCAGTTCGGGTATCAGGAATACCGGCTCGATCAACACGTTCGGCAATAGCGGTCTTGTGAGCACCTCCGGCATCGCGGGCACCATCGCGGCCGGCATCAACAACACCGGCACGATCGGAACACTCACCAATACGGCAACCGGGACGATCACAGGCGCGGGAAAGGGCATCCTCAATAGCGGAACCATCGGCATCGTCAACAACATGGGGCTGCTCGCCGGCAGCGGCACGGTGAGCGGTAGCATATTCGGCATCGACAACAACGCCGGCAGCATCGGCACGATTCTCAATAGCGGTACCATCAAAGGCTCGACGTACGCGGGAACCATCGTCGGCTACGGCGTGCTCGGTGAAAATTCAGGTGTGATCGGGACGCTGAACAATAGCGGCACCATCACCAACGAACTCGGTGTGCTCATCCGCAGCGGCGCCAACCTCGGGACGCTGACCAATACTGGGACGATCATCGGCACCTTTGCCGGCGTCGTGGCGCAGTCGGGCACGATCGGGACCATCGACAACTCCGGCCTAATCAGCGGCGCGACCACGCAAACCGTCACCGGCTTTCCGAGCGGGCCGTATACCGGTATCTTTGCGCTGGCCGGCGCAACCATCGGCTCGGTGATCAACAGCGGCACGATTACGGGTCTGCTCAACGCCATCAATATCGATAGCACCAGCACCATCAGCCAGATCAGCAACAGCGGCCTGATCGCCGGCACCATCCGCAACACGAGCTCGACCAATCTAAGCATTAGCGGCGGCACCGGCGCGGCATTCGGCACGTTGACGGGGCTGAGCGGCGGCATCGCCGCCGCGAATATCGGCACCATCGTCAACACCGCGTCCAATGTGGTGTTCGGCTCCGGCAACGTGCTGCTCAACGACAACGCCAACGTCGGCAGCCACGCCGTCAACAACACCGGCGCCACGCTCCAGGTCAACAATCCCATCGCGATCACCGGCAATTACACGCAGGGGGCATCGGCCACACTGTTGGTCGGCGTCGCGGACAGCGCCGTCGCGAGCGGCTCGATCGCAAGCGACAGCGGCTATGGTCGACTGGTCGTCTCAGGCACCGCCAATATCGCGAGCGGCTCGGCCGTGACGCTGCAAAAGGTCAATGCCTACGGATTCGCCGCCGGCCAGCGCTTCGTCGTCGTCGACGCCGTCGGGACGGGTACGAACTACAACGAAGGGACGCTGCGCTATTCGGTCGCCGGGGTCACCGGGCTTGTGGTCACTGGCGCCGCGGTGGCCAACGGCGCAAACAGCGATCTGGTCCTGACGCTCGCCAACGCCACGGGGACGGGCACAGGGACAGGCACGGGAACCGGCACTGGCACTGGGACGGGAACAGGAACAGGAACGTCGACGCCAACGCCGACGGGCGCCACTGCGCCCAATGCCGTGTCATCGCTCACGGGGCTGACGAACTACACGGGCATCAGTCCGGCTCTACTCAATCTGTTCAATGCCTCGCTGGCCCTCAATGCCGGCGGCTCGACCCAAGCGCTCAATGCCGTCGGCAAGCAGCTCAGCCCGACGTCGCAGAGCGCCTCGAGCCGCGCGGCGGCCGCCCCGACCTTCGATACGCTCAATATCATCTCGAGCCATGCCAACGGTTTGCGCCTCGCGCAACGGGAGGGCAGCGGCATCTCGACCGGAGAAGCGGCGCCGACTTGGGGCGCCTGGGGACAGGCGTTCGGTGGACATGCGAGCCAGGACGAGCGCGATCAGGTGGACGGATACAGCGCTAACTACGGTGGCCTGCTGTTCGGCGTCGACCGCGCGGTTTCCGATACATGGCGTGTCGGCGGCGCATTCAGTTATAGCAACACGGCTGTCAACAACACGGGCGACACCGCAGGGGACAACACCCGCATCAACTCGTACGGCCTGATCGGCTACGGCAGCTACGTGACGGGCAAGTGGTACGCCAATCTGTCCGCCGGCGCGATCGTTCAGCGCTACGACACGAACCGTTTGGTCAGCTTCCCCGGTTTCTCCGGGCAAGCCAACGGCAGCTTCAGTGGGCAGCAGTATGTCGCGCGCGGCGAGGTGGGTTATCCGCTCTCCCTTGGCGTCGCGACCGTCACGCCGCTCGCGACGCTCACGTATAGCTACTCGCATCAAAACGCCTACACCGAATCGGGAGGCAATGGTGCGGCGCTGTCGGTCGGCGCCTCGCACTTGACCTCGGTGACCACCGACCTCGGCGCGAAGATCGAACGCGAGTTGCCGACCTCGTACGGCGTGCTCGTGCCCGAGTTGACCGTGGCATGGCGCCACGAGTACGACAACACGCGCGCGCTCACCAACGCCACTTTCGCCGCCGACCCTAGCGGCCAGACCAGTTTCACCACCCTGGGCACCAGCCCCGTCACGAACTCGGCCCTGATGACTGCCGGCGTGACGCTGCTCAAAGCGAGGAACCTGAGCGTGACTGCACGCTATGACGTTCAGATCGGGCAGGGCTACCTCTCTCAGGCCGGTAGTCTGCGATTGCGGCAGCTGTTTTGACTCTTGACCACGGGCAGTGAGGCCGGCGCTGTCGCCGGTCCTCACACGGCTCGCGCTCGCGAGCCGCTGGGCTCGAAACATGGCGTTGGCCAGCCGAGCGCCCCGGAGCGCCGAGGTCGCGTACGCGCATGCTACGATCGCAAGGCGTCGACATTCCTCCTTTCCACGATCCCGACTTTTAGAGCATGCCCAGCGCCGCCCCTCCAGAGAACATGAGTATTCAGGACGCGCTTACGCGGGCCTATGCGCACTGGAACGCCGGCCAGGCCGAACAGGCCGAAATGCTGGCCCAGCGAGTGCTCGCCGCTTGGCCCGGACAGCCGGATGCGCTCCATTTGCTTGGGTTGATGGCACACGCCTACGGCAACCTGGATCTGGCGATCGTTCATCTGAAGCAGGCTTGTCTTGCCCCTCGCGCGCCGGCCGTGTATTCGAGCAATCTCGCGGAAATGTATCGCCAGAAGGGGCTGCTGCCGGAGGGCGAGGAAGCCGCGCAACGCGCCGTTGCGATGGATCCGACGCTCGTCTCCGGATGGAACAACCTCGGCATCCTGCTTCAAGAAGCGGGCAAGCTCGAGCAAAGCCGCGCGTGCCTGGAGAAGGTCGTTGCGCTCAACCCCGCGTGGCCGGAAGCGCACAACAATCTCGGCAATACGTGGCGGCGACTCGGACAAATGGATCGCGCCGAGGCGTGCTATCGTCACGCCCTCGCGCTCAACCCGTCCTACGCGGAAGCGCACAGCAACCTCGCCTTTCTGCTCTCGACGCAAGGCGGCTATGACGAAGCCGCGCGGCATGCGCAGCAGGCGATCGATCTCAATCCTCGCCTCGTCGACGCGTACCTGAACCTCGCCGATCTCGAGATCTCCCGGCAGCGCCACGATGCGGCGTTGCGCGCGCTCGACATGCTGAGCGCTTTCGCTCCCGAGCATCCGGCTGCGCTGACGGCGCGCGCGAAGGCCCTCAGGCAGATTGCGCATATCGAAGAGGCACTCGCCATCGCGCGGCATGCCGTTGCGCTCGCGCCGCGCAGCGCTGAGGCGCATTACGCCCTGGCTCTGGTATTGCAGGATCTCGGCATGACCGACGAAGCGCATCGTGCCTATGAGCAGGCTGGCCAATTGCCCGGCACGGTGGCGGAAGCGGCACTCGTAGGACGCGCCACGCTATTGACGGAAGCGGGGCGCAGGGATGAAGCGCTGTTGGCTTTCGAGCAGGCGCTAGCGCGTTTTCCGGGGTCCGCCCAGGCGCTCGCGGCGCGTGCGGAACTGCGAACGTTTAACGTGGGGGACCCCGACATCGAGGCGCTCGAGTTCTGTGTCGCGCAAGGCGATCGCCGCTCGCTCGTCGATCGCGTCGCGGCGCACTTCGCGCTTGGCAAGGCCTACCTCGACATCAAGGATCCTGAACGGGCGTTCGGCCACCTCGCTGCCGGCAACCGCCAGAAGCGCGCTTCGTTCGACTATGACAGCGGGCAGACCGAACGCTGGATGGAACGTATCGCCACGGTTTTCACGCGGGAACGATATGGCCGGCTCGCGGGCCTTTGCGAGCCGTCGACACTGCCCGTCTTCGTGGTCGGCATGCCGCGCTCCGGCACCACGCTGATCGAGCAAATCCTCTCGTCGCACCCGCAGGTGACGGGCGCGGGCGAACTGTCCGCGTTGCGTCTTGCGATCGACGACGTCGGCGGCTTTCCCGACTGCATCCTCGCCCTCGACGGCCAGACCGACGCCCAAGCGCGATTGCGTCAGTGCGGGCAAGCGTATCTGGCCCGTGTGGCGCCCCTTGCCGGGGGACGAGCGCACGTCGTCGACAAAATGCCCGGCAACTTCCTGTATGCGGGCGCGATTCCGCTGATCCTGCCGGGCGCTCGGATCATCCATGTTCGGCGCGACCCGGTCGACACCTGCTTGTCCTGCTACACGAAGTTGTTCGCTGGACAACAACCGTTTGCGTACGACCAGACCGAGCTCGCGAATTTTTACCGCCAGTACGAACGCTTGATGGCGCATTGGCGCGAGCTGCTGCCTAGCGACGTTTTCATCGAAACTCACTACGAGGCCGTGGTCGACGACCTCGAAGGCGAAGCACGGCGGTTGATCGGCTGGCTGGGACTGCCGTGGGATGATGCCTGCCTAGACTTCCACCGCAACCGCCGAGTGGTCCGCACGGCGAGCGTGAACCAGGTGCGCCGGCCGATCTATTCGACCTCGAAAGGCCGCTGGCACGCCTACGCGCGCTATCTCGGCCCCTTGCTCGCAGCGCTGGGCGTCGAGGCTTCGTGATGTCGGGCGCCGCCCTCGATCTGCACGCGATCGAGCTTCAGATTCGTCCGCTGCTCGCGTCGGGGCGCTACGAGGAAGCCGAGGCGGTCTTGCGGCCGTATCTGTCCTCGGGGCGCGGACCGCTTTCGCTCTGGAAATGGCTCGCGGCCGCGCTGCGTTCGCAGGGGCGCATCGCCGAGACGCGCGCGATCCAAGAGATGCTGGTGGCGCACGCGCCAGGCGATTTCCCCACGCGCTTCGATCTCGCCGAGACCTTGCTGCTCTCGGGCGAGTTCGAGCGGGGCTGGCGAGAGTACCGCTACCGCTACAGCCTCGCGCACACGGCGCACATCGAACGTAAGGTCCAACGTCCGCGCTGGGATGGGCGTGCCATGCCCGGCCAGACGCTGCTGATCCACGACGAGCAGGGCTATGGCGACACCTTCCAGTTCATCCGCTTGGTGCCGTGGGCCAAGGAAAAGAGCGGCGCGCGGGTCGTCGTCGAAATCAACGCGGAATCGCTGTCGCTCGTGCGCCGCGCCACGGGGTTCGACGATATCGTCGAACGAGGGAGCTTACCGCCCGCTTTCGACATGCACTGCGAGATGATGAGCCTGCCGATGGCTTTGAGGCTGAGTCTGGACGACTTGCCCGGGCCGACGCCCTATCTGCATCCGGACCCGCGGCGCGTCGAGCGCTGGCGGCAGCGTCTGGCTGGCTTGCCGCGCCCGCTGGTCGCACTGGTTTGGGCAGGACGGCCCACGCACCCCAACGACGCCAATCGCTCCCTGAGCCTCGCGCAGCTCGCGCCACTCGCCCGGACAGGCGTGAGCTTCGTGGGGCTTCAGAAGGGCCCCGCCGCAACGCAGGCCGCTTTGCCGCCCAACGGGATGTCGCTGCTGTCGCTGTCCGATGAGATCCAAGATTTCGAAGATACGGCGGCGATTCTCTGCGTCGCCGATCTGTTGATTTCAGTGGACTCTTCCCCCGTTCACCTCGCGGGCGCATTGGGCCGACCTGTTTGGGTCATGTTGCCGAAAGTCCCGGACTGGCGCTGGTTGCTCGAGCGGACCGATACACCGTGGTATCCGCGGATGCGGTTGTTTCGTCAGGAGGTGCGTGCGGACTGGAGCGGCGTCGTTTCCCGAATGGCGGCCGAACTGGCACGGTTCGGAGCGCAATGAGCGTCGTGGGCGGGAGGGGCCGGTGGTGCGACCGTCCGTGGGGGCGCGCACCGTATTGCGTGGCGACGATCGTCATCGCGCTGTCAGTCTTGGGTGCGCTGCCAGGATGCACCGCGCTCGATCGCGACGCCCATGCCGACGCCTTGGCCGGGGGGGCGCGTCTGCAGCGGCAACTCGTCGATTCCGGCCGCTTCGTGCTGACGGCTTTTGTGCGCATCTCGGCGCCTCGCGAGCCGCTGCGCGTGTACATCGAGGGCGATGGGCTCGCCTGGCTGTCGCGCACCGAACCCTCGCTCGATCCCACGCCGCGTGAGGCTATCGGGCTCGCGCTCGCCGCACGGGACAGCGCGCCGAACGTCGTCTATTTGGCGCGGCCTTGTCAGTTCACACCGATGGCGAGGAATCCGCGATGCGGCATTCCCTATTGGACCGGCAAGCGATTCGGGGCCGAAGTGATCGAGTCGATGAACGACGCTGTCAGCCATTTTGCCGCGCTTACACCCGGGCAGCCTGTCGAGCTGATCGGTTATTCGGGAGGGGGCGCGGTCGCGGTATTGATCGCGGCACGCCGCGCGGATGTCGCTTCCATCCGCACCGTGGCCGGCAATCTCGACGACGATTTCGTCAATCGGCTGCACCATGTCTCGCCGATGCCCGAGTCGAAAGACGCGATCGATTTCGCGAGCCGCGTTGCCGATATTGCGCAAGTGCACTTCAGCGGAGCCAAGGACCATGTCGTTCCGCCGTCGGTGGCGCAGCGCTTTCTCGAGGCCACCGGTGCAAGATGCGCACGGATATCGATCGTTGCCGAGGCGTCACACGAGAGCGGCTGGATTCGGCGCTGGCCGGCGTTGTTGAAAATCGTGCCGACTTGCCGTGCCACGAAGTAGGGAAGGCACTGACAGCCCGTGCGTCGTTAGCGTTCCTGTCTATATCCCTACCCGAAAGCGAGCGGCTCTTATTCTTCGTCCCTCAACCAGGCTGGGATATCGCGCGAACCATCAATCACCCGCCAGACGTCGACGTGATCGGTGCGGTTCACATAGAAAATCAGATGCGGATAGCGTTTGAGCGGCCAGCTACGCAATCCAGGTATATCGAGTTCGTATGAGTATCGGGGAGACCCCATGTCGGGGTGCCGCGCCAGGTGCGAATGTGCTTGCTCAAGCGCATCGATAAACCCGAGTGCAGCTTGTGCCGCGCCTTCTTCCAAGTCGTAACTGATCGCTTCGTTGATATCCTGCCGGACTATCTCTCTCGGGATGACAGGCTTGGATTTCATCTCCGTTGATTGCGCACGCGGGCACGAAGGGAATCAAAGTAGTTCGCGTCGATCGGAGCCGTCGGAGCGGAGGCTGCACCTGCCAGCAATAGTGCCCGCAACTGCTGGCGTTGTTGGTCGCGGCGGACCAGTTCGCGGACGTATTCACTGCAGGTGCCGTACCCGCGCTCGGTTACCTGGTCGTCGATAAAGCTCTTCAACGCATCGGGAAGGGAAATGTTCATGGTGCCCATGCTTCATATGCTTGCAGTTTGGCAAAATTTGGCAAGCTGCCCATCCATATTCATCCCGAAAATGACGTCGCTCGGAGATTGAGGGCGGACGACCATCCAGCGTGCGGGTCGCAGCGGGTTGCGAGGCAATTCTGAGTCGAAGAAGTGGTCGCCCCGCAAACGACATTGGTGGGAGCAAAATTTATTGCAAGATAATTACGAGATAAATACAGTTGATTCACATGATGTGTCGCGTCTGTGTATTCACGGTCTGCGATGACTATGGAGCTTTTCTTTCGTGTTGTGCATACCAATAAGTTGTTCTGAATTTTACGGTGAATATTTTGAAAAGCAGTGTTTCTATGCTCCGAAGGTAGCGGACATTGGCATCTTCACCTGGGATGATCTCAATGATGTGCTCTTCACGCTTGAGCCGGAGAAACACGAAGATGTGAAGGTTCTGCTTGAAGGTAGGGTGCCTGTCGGAGGTTATGCGTCGTCCTATCAGGATTTGGATAAGTTTCGCCAGCGAATTATGCCGGAGAAGCTGAATGCACTTTTGCGATCTGGTGCGACGTTGATTATAAATCGACTGGATTTGAAAAGCCGAAAAATTGCATGTGCCTGCCAGAGAGTATCCGATCTGTACGAATTAAAAACGGTTGCCAATGGCTACTTGGCGTTGGGCGGAAAAGGAACGTTCGGCAAGCACTGGGACACTCACGACGTGTTTGCGCTACAGTTGTTTGGCCGAAAGCGTTGGCGCATATTCCGGCCGACACTCTATTTGCCTCTGGAACATCAGACGAGCGCTAGCGTGAAGGATACATGCCCGAAGGTCCCGATGTTTGACAGAGTGTTACAGGCGGGCGACCTGCTGTACATACCGCGCGGATGGTGGCACGAAGCGATACCTCTTGAGAATGAACCCACGTTCCATCTGGCAATCGGCGCGCATACTGCAAAGCTCATCGACTATTTGGTATGGGTTTCAGAGAATTATTTGGCCCTGAAAGAAATTGCACGAACCTCGACACTGGACGAACCTGTCGATGGCGCATCACTCGGTCGATTTGCTCAAGTGGTCGCCGCGATATTGTCCGATTCGGACGTGTATTCAAGATTTCGCCGTGAGGTGGAGGGAATGCGGAACAGCTATGTTCCTTTTGATCTCGAGTCGATGGTGGGCCCCATACCACTTAACAATTTATCTGCCGGAACAAAACAATGAAACCTCTCTCGCAAGTTGGGAATCAAGCGACGTCAGATGTTGAGACGATCACATATACGCTTCCAGTGGGAGCATCGGTCACTACGAGACTCGAAACGGATTCATCCACTACAATCAATGTCAATATTCCGGGTTTTCCTGCTTATAGTTGAAATAGCGGGATCGCCGTGACATGTTTTATCCTCGGCAATGGTTTCGGGATCACCGCGGGGATTCTATCAAGGAATCCTCAGATCGGAACCCTAACTAGCTTGCTCGTTTCGCGAGATTGTTCTGCTGTTATGCAAGATATTCAGGCTCGCAGCCCAAGTGACGATGGAGATAGCTAAATTTTGATTACGAGATCGAGATGAGGACGGCGATGACGCGGATTTTCTGGTATCTGGGTCTTGTGTTAATGGCGGTCGGGTTTGACAGAATTCCGTCTTCGAACGTGGCAGACGCATTTACGCCTGCGTTGGGTACCTACATCCCCATATCGCTCTTTTGGCTCCTTTTCGGCAAACTTTTGGTGGGGCGCCGAGCGGCTTCACTTCATGTTTTCGGCATTCGGCCCGGCATATTTTCTCGACTCCTGCTTTTCGGGGGGGGCGCCGTGGCTGCTTTACTCCTGTGCTTGGATCAAACGCTCGCAGCAAGCTTCGCCTTCGTTACAGCTTTTTGCGGAGCGGACGGATTGCTGCAACTGCGTCGTGAAGACGCAGGGAGCGCTTAGTTGTTCTACACGATGCACGGCGGCGCACCAAGTCCGCCTCGCGTGACTCCCGTTGCGCTCAGGCCTATCACTACTGCTGCGCCGCCGACAGCATCCTTTCCACATACCGCGCAATTGTGTTGAGTCTGGCGGAAAACGCTTGTCCAGCATAGGCAGAGGCGAGAAAAGTCGCTCGTATACCGTCAAAAATACCGTCAAATGGCGGTAGTTGTAGCGAGACCGCAATAGATGCACGAGGCTGTGATCGTCGCGCGCGTGGAGCGACTTCGCAACTCAGCCTGCTGTTGCCCGGTAAGCGGTCGGTCGACGGCAGCAAATTCGTAGAATTGGTATTCGCTCACTTTTCAGTCTTCATTTCAAGGGCGGAAATTGTCGCGCCAGGTTGTGGCTCGCTGAACTTTCCAGGCATTGACCGGGTACTACAGAAGCCGATGAGTCGGGCTGGTGTAGATTGTCAATTACGATGAGTCAATGCGTTTGACCGGATAAACGTCGGTTCGACCCTTAAACAGTCGGCGAAACAAAGCGACTTTCTCGTCCGTGCTAAGCCGGGACGCCTCGGACTGCTCCGGTGTTACGGGCTCTGCCAACGACCGTTGGAAGTCGATGCCGTGCGCATCGAGCACGGCCCAGAGCCGTGCATTTTCGGCGCGCAAACGCTCCAGTTCGCTAGTCTCGGGTGTCGTGTCGGCGTCGCGAATGGGACGGCCACCTCTCTGTCCCTGAACACCGACTGTGGTGGAGCGATTCAATCCTTGTCCTTCGAACGATTGATATATAATGCCGATTATATAGCGAGGAGGGCGCCATGCTTACATTCAAGGTCACGACGGTCGGGGCTTCGGCTGGCTTCATTCTTACCAAGGAGGCGATGGCACGGCTCAAGGTGCAGAAGGGCGATACCGTGTATCTGACCGAGGCGCCAGAAGGCGGCTACCGGATTACGCCGTACAACCCGGATTTTGAACGCCAGATGAAACTGGCGGAAGAGATCATGCACGATGACCGCGATATTCTGCGGGCGCTGGCCAAATGACAGCGTGGCGATGGGTGCGCGCGGATCTGACTTATGCCGTCCATGATCGTCAGCTTGCCGAGCATGGGGGGCTCGATGGCGTGCGCGACAAAGGGGCAGTGGAGTCAGCACTGGCACGGCCGCAGAATCTTGTTGTTTATGCGGGTGCCGACGCAGCGGCGCTCGCTGCCGCGTATGCCTATGGGCTAGCGCGGAATCATGGCTTTGCGGACGGCAATAAAAGAACCGCCTGGGTGGTTGCGCGCCTTTTCCTGGCAGACAACGGCTATCGGTTGAAGTTTGATCCGACCGATGCCGTTGGGACCATGGAAATGGTTGCTGCTGGCGAGCTTGACGAAGCTGCTCTGGCGGAGTGGTTCCGGCGGCGGATCGCCGAGTAAGTCGACGCTAACAGACACGCGATTAAACTCGAAACTCCCGCTGGTCTAACCAGTTAAGGGCGCCCCATGGGTGCCGACGACAGAATCCTTTCGGTGTACCGCGCAATTATGTTGAGTCTGGCGGGAAAGGCTTGTCCCGCAAGCCGGGCGATTCGCGGATATGTACGTATGCCGTCAGAAACACCGTCATATCAACGGGGCTGTAGCGGGGCGCCAATAGACGGTGACCAGGCGATTTCTACTTCGGTTTGCTTGATGCAGCAGGCATCAGTAGTCGACGAGCGTCCTTCAGCAACAGCAGCAATTGCTGTTCTCGCACCGGTGAAGCTTCAAACCCGAAACGCAGATAGAAGCGTGCTGCATCCTCATCGATCGGATGCGTCAGCAGCGCGCGAACGCCGACTTGTTCGGCGATAGCCACTGTGCGCCGGATTGCATCTTGCAGCATGCCGATCCCGACGCCACGCCCATGATCCTTCATTGCTACCGCCAGCCGAGCAAGGATGACAACTGGGATCGGATAGGCCCCCATCCCTTTGCGTACTCGATCAGGTGCTTCCAGAGTATCAATTTGCCCCACGGCCAGGCTGTAATATCCGACTAGGCGCTGATCTTCGGTAACGACGTAAGTCTTGGCCGAACCGCTGGTTTGTGCCTGCCGCGCGTGGCGCAGGAGCCAATCATTCAGGCCGGGCTTGCCGCAATCGAAGCCGTCCAAGACATGGCTGGCGTCTAGCGCTTGCAGTGCGGACAGCGGCATCAGTTATCCCAAGGCGCTGTTCGGGAGAACAACTCCTTCAAGCCCGCATTGTCTTGGGTCGGCCGATCGAGCATGTCAAGCAGCGCTTGCGATTGACTTTCAGTCACCAGGAACAAACGTTGGTCGAGCAGTGTTCGTTCGGCAACCTGACAGGCGCTGTCGAGAATAAAATCGGTCATTGATTTGTGCGCGATCTCGGCGGCACGGCGCAGCACTGCTTCCTGCTGCGGCGTGGCGCGCAAACCCAGGCGGGCGGAGCGGGTAGAGGTGCTCATAAAAAATCCCCTTCAGATGTACGTCATGTTAGCACAAGCGACGTACATTTTCTCCTGACACACGGTTGTTCCCCTTTTTTATGCTGTATCTCCACTGCACTCAAAAGCTGCTCAAACGCCTGAAACCCGAATTGGTCGACGCCGGAAGTGGCACCACGAAGCTTGGCAACTGGTATGCAACGGTTTTGCCATGGCGGCCGCAGATCGCGATGCTTGTGAATGAGCAGACGCTATTGCCGGTGCTGATGCCGTTGGCTCCTTCCGCCAACCTGGCGTCCAGGTTCCCGGGGGCTCTGATAGATATACTGGCCGCTCACGGAGTGCCCCGTTCGTTTATCGATTCGGAAGTGAGCGAAATGCAGGTCGTCAAATACGCGAAGACACAAAATCGTAGCGTTGTCGGCATCATGACAGAGTTCGCACATCTCGCCGAAGCCTACCGCGCCCACGAAAAACCGACCGAACTCATCGAGCTGTCGCTAAAACTGGCGCGCACGCCATGTAGCCCGCTTTACAAGGGACCGGTATCTCCGGAGCGGGCCTTGAAAGCGTTGACGAACGATGGGGGAGCGGTCGCTTGATCGCATTTGCCGCGGCGTAGTCCGGGTAACGTGGACCCAGGTGGCTAATACTCGACGCGCCGGACGCAAAGCCTACGGGTGACAGAGTTGCCCAATGGACGACCTGTCGCCGAGCGAAAGACAGCCGTACAGCGTAGCTGACCGCAGCGGTCAGCTACGCTGTATCGGCGGTGCCGATGACAGAATCCTTTCGGTGTACCGCGCAATCAAATCCACTTCGAGATTCACCTGCGCCCCGGCCTTCAAGTGCTTGAGCGTCGTGACTTCGACGGTGTGCGGAATCAGATTGATCGAGAACTCGCAGCCGTCATCGCGATCATCGACGCTATTGACGGTCAAGCTCACGCCATTGACCGTAATCGAGCCTTTGTAGGCGAGATAGCGGCCGATGTCTTGCGGCGCGAGGATGCGCAACTCATGCGATTCGCCGACAGCGGCAAAGCGCGTGACCACGCCGAGCCCGTCGACGTGGCCCGAAACGATGTGCCCGCCCAACCGCTCATGCGCAGTCAACGCTTTCTCCAAATTGACCTCGCCCGGCTCGGCAAGCCCAACCGTGCAGTTCAGGCTTTCGCGCGAGACATCGACGTCGAAGGCGCGCGCCGTCTTTCCCACGACGGTCATGCATGCACCCTGAATGGCGATGCTGTCGCCAAGCGCCACGTCCGTCAGATCGAGCGCTCCCGCGTCCACCGTCAGGCGCACGCCGGCAGCGGGATCCGCGCCGAGCGGCTTCACTGCTTCGATGCGGCCCACGGCCGCGACGATTCCCGTAAACATCGTTGCGTTCCTTTGTCGTTAATTGGGCGTGGACGCCGGTTGCAGCCGCGCCAAAATGCGAAGATCGTCGCCAATGCGCTCGATCGTGTGAAAGGCGAGGCGGGTGCGCGCATCGAGCGAGGCCGGTGCGGCCAAGTCGAATATCCCGGCCGAATCCGAGCCGAGCAGGCTAGGCGCGAGATAGACCAGCAGTTCGTCCACACACCCCTCGCGCAGCAGCGAGCCATTGAGCCTATGCCCCGCTTCGACGTGCAGTTCGTTGATGCCGCGTTCCCCTAGAACCTTCAGCATCGCGGGTAGATCGACCTTGCCGTGCGCGTTCGCAAGCGGCACGACTTCGACGCCGCGTGCAGCCAACGCGTTGGCCCGCGCAGCGTTGCCGGGTTCGATAGGCCCGCAGAAGACGAGCGGCGGGGCGCCGTCGAGCAAGCGCGCCGAGAGCGGCACCTCCAAGCGGCTATCGACGAGCACCCGTAGCGGTTGTCGCGGCGTTTGCACTTCGCGCACCGTCAACTGCGGGTCGTCGTCACGCACCGTGCCGATGCCCGTCAAGATCGCGCAAGCGCGTGCGCGCCACGCGTGCCCATCGGCGCGTGCGGCGGGGCCCGTGATCCACTGGCTTTCGCCGGAAGGCAGGGCCGTGCGGCCGTCGAGCGATGCCGCGACCTTCATCCGCACCCACGGGCGCGCGCGCGTCATGCGCGACACGAAACCGATGTTCAATTCACGCGCTTCATTCGCAAGCAAGCCGCAGCGCACGTCGATGCCCGCTTCGCGCAGCCGCGACAGCCCGCGCCCGGACACCTGCGGATTCGGATCTTCCATCGCCGCGATGACGCGCTTCACGCGCGCGTCGATCAGTGCATGAACGCACGGCGGCGTGCGGCCGAAGTGGCTGCACGGTTCGAGCGAAACATAGGCCGTCGCGCCCTGAGGATCATGTCCGCGCCGCCGCGCGTCCTTGAGCGCCTGCACTTCGGCGTGGTCCTGCCCGGCCGGTTGCGTATAGCCTTCGCCGATCGGCATGCCGTCTTTGACGAGCACGCAACCCACGCGCGGATTCGGCGTGGTCGTGTACATGCCGCGCGCAGCGAGCGTGAGCGCGCGCTGCATATGGATGAAGTCGGCTTCGGAGAACATCGGCGTGCAGGGTTAGGACGCGCGCGCCGCGAACGCGCCGCGCGCCGCTTCGATCGTCGCGTCGATCACGGCGTCGTCGTGGGTGCTCGACACGAAGCCGGCCTCGTAGGCAGACGGGGCGAAGTACACGCCGGCATCGAGCATTTGGTGGAAGAACGTATTGAAACGACCGATGTCGCTATGCGAGACGTCGGCGAAGCTCGCGGGCACTTGCTCTGTAAAGTACAGCCCGAACATGCCGCCCAAGGCGTCGGCGCAGAAAGTCGCGCCGGCCTCGCGCGCCGCGGCCGTCAAGCCGCTCGCGAGCCGGGCCGTTTGCGCCGATAGACGCTCGTAGAAATCGGGCGCTTGAATCAGCTCGAGCGTTTTCAAGCCTGCCGCAACGGCGATCGGGTTGCCCGAGAGCGTGCCTGCCTGATAGACCGCGCCTTCCGGTGCGAGCAGCGACATGATGTCGCGCCGCCCGCCGAAAGCCGCTGCCGGCATGCCGCCGCCGATCACTTTGCCCAGGCACGTGAGATCCGGGGTGATCCCATACAGCGCCTGAGCGCCGCCGAGCGCGACGCGAAAGCCGCACATGACTTCGTCGAAAATCAACACGGCGCCGTGATGCGTGCACAGACGCCGCAGCGCTTGGAGAAACGCCGGGTTGCCGCGCACGAGGTTCATGTTGCCGGCCACGGGTTCGACGATGACGGCTGCGATTTCGTCGCCGAAGGCGGCGAATGCTTCCTCGAGCGCCTGCGTGTTGTTGTATTCGAGCACCGTGGTGTGCTTCGTGATATCCGCCGGCACGCCGGCCGAGGTGGGGTTGCCGAAGGTGAGCAGGCCCGACCCCGCTTTGACGAGCAGGCTGTCGGCGTGCCCGTGATAGCAGCCTTCGAATTTGACGATGCGGTTGCGTTGCGTGAAGCCGCGCGCCAGGCGCAATGCGCTCATGGTGGCTTCGGTGCCGCTCGAAACCATGCGCACCTTTTCGATCGACGGCATCAGCTTGCAGATTTCCTCGGCGATCTCGATTTCCGCCTCGGTCGGTGCGCCGAAGGAAAACCCATCCACCAGCACACGCTGCACGGCTTCGAGCACTTCGGGGTGGACGTGGCCGACGATCATCGGACCCCACGAACCGATGTAATCGATGTAGCGCGTGCCTTCGGCATCCCAGAAGTAAGGCCCCTGAGCACGTTTGACGAAACGGGGCGTGCCGCCTACGGAGCGAAAGGCCCGCACGGGCGAATTGACGCCGCCGGGGATGGTTTGCTGTGCGCGTTCGAATAGGGCTTGATTGCTGGACATGGGCGAAATGGGGCTTGACGAAGGACCGGCAAAGGCAAGCGCCGGCGCATCGAGCGCCGCGTCCGCGACCGGTAGGATGGCGCCAATTGTACCGAAAGCGGGGCGCTCGGGCCGTTGGCCAAATGGCTAATGCGGGACGATCGAGCACAAAAAAAGCGCCCACGAGGGGCGCTTTGAAGATGCTGCGGCAACCATGCTCCGGCGGGCCGAAACCCACCGGATGACATGTTGCTGTGCTTAGAACTTGTGACGGATGCCGACGCGGGCGAGCACTTGGTTCTTGGTCGAGCTTGCAGCGCCAAGAATCGGTGCGTAGATATCGGCCGTCACGCCGCCGCTCATCGCGTGCTGGTAGACGCCCATTGCGTAGACGTCCGTGCGCTTCGACAGGCGGTAGTCGGCAATAGCATTGAGCTGACCGTACTTCGGCTTTTGGCCCGTTGCGTCGACCTTGCCGGTCGTGAACGTGTAGCCGGCGCCCAGCGTCGTAGCCGACGTCAGGCTGTAGTTGCCCCAAAGTTCGAAGCTGTCGAAGCGAACCGTGTTGCCGGCAACGCCGTTCGCGTCGTTGAAGCGAACGTCCGAGAAGTTGCCACCGAGTTGTGCCGGGCCAAATTGATACGTGGCGCCTGCGCTGATGGTTTGCATGTTCGCGGGCGAACCGACCAAGCCCCAAATGCCCGACGAGCTCGAGACTGCTGTCGGCGCTTGGTTCCCACCGAAGTTGCCGTCGTTGAACTGCGTAGCCGGGTTCTTCGCGAAGAAGTAGCCTGCGCCGATGTACAACGGGCCGCCAGAGTAGTTCAAGCCAGCGCCGATCGTGCTTTGGCTGCTGAATTGGCCAGCCACGCCGCCGAACGCGTACATCAACTCGCCCTGGACGCCACCGAAGCGCGGCGACACATACTTCACGGCGTTGTTGATGCGGAAGCCGTTATCGGTGTTGTCGATGTCAGCCGGGTGCGAGAAGAATGCGCCCCACTGGCCGTTGAACGTCGTTGCTTGCGCGTTGTCGACGACCGGATCGTATTGGCGGCCGAGGGTCAGCGTACCGAATTGGCTGTTCGTCAGACCGACGTAGGCTTGACGGCCGAACTCACGCGAATGTTGCGCGAGGTTGCCGTTCATCACGTTAAAGCCGTTTTCCAATTGGAAAATGGCCTTCGTGCCGCCGCCCAGGTCCTCGGAGCCCTTCAGACCCCAACGGCTGCCTTGCACGATGCCGCTTTGCATTTGGTAGGAGTGCTGACCACCATTGTTGTTCGTGTACGTGAGACCGGCATCAATGATGCCGTACAACGTAACGCTGTTTTGCGCGAACGCCGGTGCTGCGAAGGCGCTCGTCACGGCGAGTGCGAGAAGCGATTTTTTCATCAAATGGTCTCCGAGACGAAGAGAGTTGCAGTGTGAGCAACCCGGATTGGGTAATTTCTTTGCCGCGGACCCATTCCACCTCTTGGGTGTCTTGGCGCCGCCGCAGGGTCCAGGCGTCGATGGGGATACTAGGCATCTGGCCTCCGTACCCTCATTGGTAGAAACACTAGTTGCCGAATATTATTGCGCGTAATGAAAAGGACTATATCCGGCAACGAATCATGCGGCCCCTTGCCAGATAAGGAAAGAAGTGAAAGCGGGTGCTTAATTGTTTTCCGAAAGTGTTGCGCCGATGCGACATTTTTTGACGCACCATTGTTGCGAATACGTTGAAGAAAAGTCGACGTTTCGGTGCATAACCAGGCGGCGGAGGCGGCAAGCAGGCCCCTTGGCGGCTTTTTTGTCGTCGAGCCAGGGTGGGCGGCGAGCCTGAGCCTTTATGACGTCGTAGTGGTGCGCAGGGAGAGAGGCAGGACCGTTCGTCACCGCTTGGCGGACGGACGCCCGAGGGGGCGGCCGGGCGCGACGCGTCGCGCCGGAGCCAACGCCCCGGCGCGACGCCGTCGCTCAATCCGCCGCCGAGGACGCCGCCCCGTGACTGAGCCAGTCGAGCACGGCGGTGGCATCGTCGGTGGACGCCGAGCGCGCCTTTACGACGGCTTGCGTCAGTTCGGCCGTGGGCTCGGCCCGGCGAATCGCCACGCCCACAGCCAGGATGTCGATCATCACGAGATGCAGGATGCGAGAAATCATCGACAACTGCGATTCGCGGATCTCGATGTGATCGGTTTCCAGCGCGACGGTGGCGCGCTTGGCGAGCGGCGTGTTGCTCGATGTGATCGCGATCACCTGTGCGCCGGCCTGCATGGCCACGTCGAGCACGCGCAGCAATTCCGGCGCGCGCCCCGACTTGGATACGGCCACGATCACGTCGCCCTTGCCGAGCAGCGCGGCCGACGCCGCCTGCATATATAGATCGCCGTACGCGATCGTCGGGATGCCGAAGCGGAAGAACTTGTAGTGCGCATCTTGCGCGACGATGTTCGAATTGCCGAGCCCATAGAACTCGATGCGCCGCGCGCCGTTCAGCAGTTCGATGGCCCGCTCGACATGGTCGAAGTTCAAATGCTCGCGCAACTGCAAGATGGCCGAGACCGTGTTGTCGAGCACTTTCGCCCCGAAGTCGGTCGCGGTGTCGCCCAGATGCACCTGGCTATGGCTGACCGGAATCGTGCCCGTCAGGCCGGTCGCGAGCTTGAGCTTGAAGTCGGACAACCCCTGGCAACCGAGCGAGCGGCAGAAGCGGATCACGGTCGGCTGACTGACATCGGCCTTGCGCGCGATATCGACGATCGGGTCGCTGATGATCGAGCGCGGATGATTGAGCGCGAGATCGGCCACGCGGCGCTCGGCCGGCGTCAAAGCGTCGCGCATTTGGCGGATGCGCTCGAACACGGCCGACGAGCTGCCGCCGGCCCGGTTCGACAACTGTTCGGCGAGGATTGCGGACACCCCGAGGAACGCCGGATACTCGGCCGTGATGAGGTAGGTCGGCACGTTGGCCAGATACGGCTCGAATCGGCCTTTGGCCTCGAAGCGTTGGCGGAACGAGGAACGCATGAACAACTCGCCAAGCTTGAGCACGACGCCGCCGCCGATATAGATGCCGCCGAGCGCGCCGAGCGTCACGGCCAGGTTGCCCGCGAACGTGCCGAGGATGCCGCAGAAGCAATCGACCGCTTCGAGTGCGAGCGCTTCGCCCGCATGGGCGCGCGTCACGACTTCGGCAGGATCGACGCTGGCCGGGACGCGTTTCTTGTCGCGGGCCGCCAGCGCACGGTAAATGAGCTCGATGCCCGGCCCGGCCGAGACGCGCTCGAAGGAGACGTGCGGCCACTTCTTGCGCGCGTACTGCATGACGATGTCTTCGCGCTCGTCCTGGGGCGCGAAGCTCGCGTGGCCGCCTTCGCTGCCGAGGGCGATCCAGCGGTCATCGGCGGGAATCAGTCCCGATACGCCCAGGCCCGTGCCGGGACCGAGCAGCCCGATCACGCTGTTCTGTCGCCGCGCGCCGCCGCCCACTTGCAGGCGCTGCGTGTCGGTGAGGCCGGGCAGCGCCATGGCGAGCGCGGTGAAGTCGTTGACGACGAGCAGCGTGTCGAAGCCGAGCGCACGCCGCGTCGCCTCGATCGAGAACGCCCACTTGAAGTTGGTCATGCTGACGTGGTCGCCGTCCACGGGATTGGCGATGGCGATTGCCGCATGATTGACGCGGCCGACCTTCGTATCCTTCAAGTACTTCTTGAGCACGTCTTCGATCGTCGGATAGTCGGCGCAGGGATAGACGCGGATCTGCGAAACCTCGCCAGGTTCCGTTTCGAGCGCGAAGCGCGCGTTGGTGCCGCCGATATCGGCCAGCAAGCGCGGACCGTCGGCGTGCTGGCGTGCGCCAGGTATCGAAACCGCCTTATTTTGCAGACCAGTAGACATCGAGTCTGACTCCCTTGTCGTTTGCCAGCTTCGAGATGGCGTTTTCTTGTGGTGCGGATGCGGCCGCCTTGAGCACGTCGAGCTTGCGTTCGCCCGAGATCAACAGAAACAGCCGCTCGACCCGCTTGAGGGCGGACATCGACAGGCTGATGCGCGCGTGCGGCGCCGCACCCGGATGGACGGCGACGTAGCGCTCGCCGGTTTGCAGCGCGTGCGTCCATTCGTGAGCGGGAGCGTCGGCGAACAGCGACGCCGTGTGACCGTCCTCGCCCATGCCGAGCACGGCGACATTCGGCAGGGCATACGATGGGTCGGCGTTCAACGCGGCGACGCGCGCGTCGAGCGAGACCGATACGTCGACGAGCGGCGCGAAGCGCGCGGCGCCGGCCGCCTGCGTGAGCAGCGTGTCGCGCACGAGCCGCGCGTTGCTCGCGTTGTGGGTCTCGGCCACCCAACGATCGTCCACCAATGTCACGTCCACGCGCGCCCAGTCGAGCGATTCGAGCGCAAGTGCCTGAAAGAACGGGCGCGGGCTCGTGCCGCCCGAGACGGCGAGCGTGGCGCGCGTCTCCATAGCCGCGGCAAGCGACGCGCTGAGCGCGCCGCCGACCGCTTTCGCCAGCGCGCCGGCTTGGGCGCGCGGGTCGTCAAAAGCGTGAAGCTCGATCACTTCTCCTCCAGACTGCTTCTTGTATGTCCAACATCGCCGGCAGCGAAGCTGCGCGCTCGAAGCTCGAGTACGCCGCGCAGCATAGTGCCGCCGAGCCGTTCTTGCATCAGATCAATTTTCTTCCTCGAGCCAGCAGGTGCCGTGCTGCGCGAGCATGGCGCTCGCGGCGGCCGGGCCCCAAGTGCCCGACGCATAAGGCTTGGGCGGCTTGTTCGAGGCTGCCCATTCGTTCAGGATGGGCTCGACCCAGCGCCAGGCGGCCTCTTGTTCGTCGCGCCGCACGAAGAGTGCGAGACGCCCGTTGATGACATCAAGCAGCAGGCGCTGATACGCCTCCATCTGGCCTTCCTTGAAGAACTGGTCGAAGGCGAGATCCAGATGGACGCTCGAGAGGTTCATCCCTTCGCCCGGCTGCTTGGCTAGACAGTAAAGGCGGATCGACTCGTTCGGCTGCAGGCGGATCACGAGACGGTTCGCGCCGGGCCGAAGCGCCGGTGCGCCGAGCGCCGAATGCGGCACGGGCCGGAAGTTGACGACGATCTCGGCGACGCGTTCGGCCAGGCGCTTGCCTGTGCGCAGGAAGAACGGCACGCCCGCCCACCGCCAGTTTTCGATCTCGACTTTCAGCGCGACGAAGGTTTCGGTCGTGCTTTGCGGTTTGACGCCGTGCTCGGTTGCATAGGCCGGGACCGAGGTGCCCTTGATGACACCCGCGTGGTACTGGCCGCGCACGGCGATCTTGGAGATGTCGCGCGTATCGATCGGCTTCAGTGCGCGCAGCACGCGCAGCTTCTCGTCGCGAACCGAGTCCGAATCCATCGAGTGGGGCGGCTCCATCGCGACGATCGACAGCAACTGCAACAGGTGGTTCTGCACCATGTCGCGCAGCGCGCCGGTATTGTCATAGAAATCGCCGCGCCCTTCGACGCCCAACTCCTCGGCGATCGTGATCTGGATGCTCTCGACCCACTCGCGGCGCCACAGCGGCTCGAACAGCGCATTGCCGAAACGCAGCGCGAGCAAGTTCTGCACGGGCTCCTTGCCGAGGTAGTGGTCGATTCGATAGATCTGTTCCTCGGTGAAGATCTCGCCCACGGCGTCGTTGATCGCGTTGGACGACCGCAAGTCGTAGCCGAGCGGCTTCTCGAGCACGATGCGGGCGTTTTCGTTCAGGCCGACGGAGGCGAGCGCACGGCAAATGGGCACGAACAGCGACGGCCCCGTCGCCAAATAGAACACGCGCGTGCCGGCGTGGTTCTCGAGTGCGTCGCGCAGCAGGACGAAATCCTCGGGCTTGCCCAGATCGAGCTTCACGTAGGCGATGCGATCGAGAAAGCGTTGCCAGGCGGCTTGATCCAGGCCGCCCTTCGACACATGGGCCTTCACGTTGCTGTCGACCCACTCGAGGTAGCCGTCGCGGTCGGCCGCGTGCCGAGCCACGGCGACGATCCTGCCGTGCTCGGAGAGCATGCCGGCGCGGTGCGCCTCGTACAGCGCCGGAAGGATCTTTCGCATCGACAGATCGCCAGTCCCGCCAAAGAGAACGAAAGTGAAGCCTGAATCGATTTGCATGAGTCTTGAGCCGAAGGTCGAAGGGTTGCGGGCGCGATTCGAGAAACGTGTCTTGGCCGATGGGCTGCTCGAGTTGCGACGTCTGTAGCGCGATAAAAATATTTTTGACACTGAATTGTAGTTTAACTACAATCCAAATCAAGAGGTAACGTCGATCGATTGAAAAAATTTGCGCCTTCTTCGTGGCGCAAGGCTCTCAAGGCGGTCGGCGGGCAGTGCGCCGCGTGTCCCTATTTTTCATCGCGCGTGCATGTTAGCAGCGCGGTTTCGAGAGCGCTGCCTCCCCGAGTTGAGCCCGCGCGAGGCGGGCCAGCCGAATTCAAAGAGGAGACAGTCGTCGAGCTTGGAACCACCCGTTTCCTGACGAGGCATCACGGCCGGGTTCGCCCAATGGGCGAGCGCTCGTGCGTGCGCATCGAAGCATGCGCCGCGCCTCGGTCACGTTCAGAGTTGTTGTTCTGTTCTGTTGCACCCAACCACCGTTCCCCTGCCTGTCGAAGAGGGGAGACATCGTTACTTGGTCAGTAGTCTGGAGGAGATAAAGAATGAAAGTTCGCGCGATCATGGCTGCGCTGTGCGCCACGGGGCTGATGGTGGGCGTATCGGCGGCTCAGGCGGCCGAGTCCGTCGAAGTGCTGCACTGGTGGACCTCGGGCGGTGAGTCCAAGGCCATCGGCGTCCTCAAGGACGACATGACGAAGCAAGGCTATACGTGGAAGGACTTCGCGGTGGCGGGCGGCGCGGGCGCCGCGGCCATGACGGCACTGAAGACGCAGGTGATCTCGGGCAACGCGCCCACCGCCGCGCAAATCAAGGGGCCGCTGATCAAGGAGTGGGCGGATCAGGGCGTGCTGGTCAACGTCGATTCCGTCGCCAAGTCGGAAGATTGGAAGAAGAACCTGCCGCCGCAGATCGACAAGATCATGCAAGTGGACGGCCATTACGTTGCCGCGCCGTTCTCGGTGCACCGCGTGAACTGGCTGTACATCAACAAGGCCGCGCTCGATAAAGCAGGCGGGAAGGCGCCCGCCACGTGGGACGAATTCTTCGCCGTTGCCGACAAAATGAAAGCGGCGGGCTATCAGCCGATCGCAATGGGCGGCCAGCCGTGGCAAGACTTCACGGTGTGGGAAGACGTCGTGCTGTCGCAGGGCGCCGATTTCTACAAGAAGGCGATCGTCGACCTCGATCAAAAGACGCTCACGTCGCCGCAAATGTTGAAGGTGTTCGATACGGTTCGTAAGCTCACGACCTACTTCGACAGCTCGCGCACGGGCCGCGACTGGAACCTCGCCACCGCCATGGTCATCAACGGCAAGGCGGGCATGCAGTTCATGGGCGATTGGGCGAAGGGCGAATTCGCGAATGCGAACAAGAAGGCCGGTGTCGATTACGTCTGCACGGCGGTGCCGAACACCGCGAAGGCGTACACGTTCAACGTCGATTCGTTCGTGTTCTTCCAGCAGAAGGGCCAAAAGGCGGCCACGCCGGGCCAGCTTGCGCTCGCCAAGACGATCATGAGCCCCGACTTCCAGAAGCAATTCAGCCTGTACAAAGGCTCGATCCCGGTACGTTTGGGCGTCGACATGAGCAGCTACGACGATTGCGCGAAGAAGTCGTACGCGGATGAGCAAGCGGCGATCAAGGCCGGCGGCTACGTGCCGTCGCTGGCTCACGGCATGGCGCAAGGCGATGCCACGGCCGGTGCGATGAGCGATGTCGTGACCAAGTTCATGAACTCGAACGAATCGTCGCAAGACGCCGTGGCAGCGCTCGCGCGAGCTGCCAAGACGAAGTAAAGCGTAGTCGAAGGGGCGGGCGTTCGCTGCATGCGGCGTCCGCCTGCGTCACTCTAGCCGGCCGGGCGCATCGAGCGTTCGGCGCGCTTCGGCCGGCCTGCAAGCACTCAGGAGTCGAGTAGTGGCTGCCTCTCTCAGCGGAAAAGGGAACAACGTGGCGCCCGTATCCCCCCGCGCCTCGTCGTTGTCGGCACTTGCCGATCGTTGGATCCCGAAGCTCGTGCTCTCGCCCAGCGTGGCGATCAGCCTTGTTTTCGTCTATGGCTTCATTCTGATCACCGGGTACCTGTCGCTGTCCAATTCGCGGCTGATGCCCAATTACACGTTCGCCGGCCTCACGCGCTACCGCGAATTGTTCGACAACGATGTTTGGTGGACGTCGGCGCAGAACCTCGGGTGGTTCGGCATCCCGTTCATTGGCGTCTGCATCGGCCTCGGGCTCTTCTTGGCCATCTTGCTCGATCAAAAGATCCGCAACGAGGGCGCGCTGCGTGCCGTCTTCCTGTACCCGATGGCGCTTTCGTTCATCGTCACCGGCACGGCTTGGCAGTGGATCTTGAACCCATCGCTCGGGCTCGAGAAAGTGCTGCACGACTGGGGCTGGACGAGCTTCTCGTTCACCTGGCTCGACGATCCGGACAAGGCCATCTTCTGTATCGTGATCGCCGCGGTCTGGCAATCGACTGGCTTCGTCATGGCGCTGTTCCTCGCCGGGCTGCGCGGTGTCGATGCGGAGATCTTCAAAGCCGCGCAAGTCGATGGCGCGACGCTGCCCACGATCTACCGCAAGATCGTGATTCCGAGCATGCGGCCCGTGTTTTTCTCGGTGCTCTTGATCCTGTGCCACATCACGATCAAGACGTTCGACCTCGTCGTCGCACTCACGGCGGGCGGCCCGGGAACATCCTCGTCGTTGCCGGCGATGTTCATGTACACGTTCTCGTTCAACCGCGGCCAGCTCGGCGTGGGCGCGGCGTCGTCGATGATGATGCTCGCAACGGTGGTTGCCGTGCTGGTCCCGCTCATGTATCTCGAATCGAGGAGCACGCGCAATGCAGCCTAAGATGACGATTAGCCGAGCGTTCATTTACGCTGCGCTTGTCCTGTTCGCCCTGTACTTCCTGTTTCCGATCTACGTCATGTTGTCGACGTCGTTCAAGGATCTCGACCAACTGCGCACCGGCAATCTGCTGACGCCGCCATCGCACTGGACCTTCGCACCGTGGATCAAGGCATGGAGCGAGTCCTGCACGGGCGTGCGCTGCGACGGCATGCGTCCGTTCTTCATGAATTCGGTGCGCATGGTGATTCCGGCCGTGCTGATCTCGTCGATCGTCGGCGCGTTCAACGGCTACGTGCTGACGCACTGGCGCTTTCGCGGCGCCGATCTCGTCTTCACGATGCTCTTGGTGGGCTGCTTCATCCCGTTCCAGACGATCCTGCTGCCGATGGCGCGTCTGCTCGGTATCGTCGGCATCTCGAACACGATCTCGGGGCTCGTGCTCGTGCACGTCGTGTACGGGATTGCATTCACGACGATGTTCTTCCGCAATTTCTACGTGAGCATTCCGGCTGAACTCGTGAAGGCGGCCCGCATCGACGGCGCCGGCTTCTTCATGATCTTCACGCGGATCCTGCTGCCGGTCTCGCTGCCGATCTTCATGGTGTGCGTCATCTGGCAATTCACGCAGATTTGGAACGACTTCCTGTTCGGCATCGTCTTCTCGGGCGTCGATTCGATGCCGATCACGGTGGCGCTGAACAATCTCGTGAACACCTCGACGGGTGTGAAGGAATACAACGTCGACATGGCCGCCGCCATCATCGCGGCTTTGCCGACACTGCTCGTCTACGTCGTCGCGGGCCGCTATTTCGTGCGCGGCCTGACGGCGGGCGCGGTGAAGGGCTGATACGGCGTTTTCGCTCGGCGCGCCGCCAACGCGACGCGCCGCGAGACGCAACCATCGCAACGCATATTCGATTATTCGAAAGCAGTAAGCAGATTAGAGGATTTCAGCATGGCAAGCCTTTCCATCCGCGACGTATACAAGACCTATCCGAACGGCGTGCCCGTCCTGAAGGGCGTCGACATCGAGATCGAGGACGGCCAGTTCTTGATTCTCGTCGGCGGCTCGGGGTGCGGGAAGTCGACGCTGCTCAACATGATCGCCGGCCTCGAAACGGTCACCAAGGGCCAGATTTGCATCGACGGCAAAGTCGTGAACGACCTGTCGCCGAAGGATCGCGATATCGCGATGGTGTTCCAGTCGTACGCGCTCTATCCGTCGATGACCGTGCGCGAGAACATCTCGTTCGGCCTGAACATCCGCAAGGTGCCGAAGAAGGAGCAGAAGCAAATCGTCGATCGCGTCTCGCAGATGCTGCAGATCGACCATTTGCTCGATCGCAAGCCGGGGCAGCTCTCCGGCGGCCAGCGCCAGCGTGTGGCGATGGGGCGCGCGCTCGCGCGCGATCCCGTGATGTTCCTGTTCGACGAGCCGCTGTCGAACCTCGATGCGAAGCTGCGCATCGAGATGCGCTCCGAAATCAAGTTGCTGCATCAGCGCCTGGGCACGACGATCGTTTACGTCACGCACGATCAAATCGAAGCCATGACGCTCGGCGATCGCATCGCCGTGATGAAGGATGGCATCGTGCAACAGTTCGGCGCACCGCAAGAGATTTACGATTCGCCGTCGAACCTCTTCGTCGCGGGCTTCATCGGCGCGCCGCCGATGAACTTCATCGAAGGCAAGCTCGTCGAGCAAGGCGCAGGCATCGGCTTGGAAGTCGATACGGGCGTGGCGCGCAGCGTCTTGAAGCTGCCGTTCGAGACGAATCGCGTGAAGGCGCATGTGGGCCAGAACGTGATTCTCGGTCTGCGCCCCGAGCGCATCACCGATGCGCGTGGCGCACACGACGCCAATAGCAGCGATCTGCAACCGTTGACGGTGAAAGTCGATGTCATCGAACCGACGGGGCCGGACACGCTCGTATTCGCGCAGATCAACGGCAAGCGTACCGTGAGCCGCGTCCACCCGGCCTCGAATCCGCAGGCGCAGCAAGACATGACGCTGCTCGCCGACGTGTCGAAGGCTGTGCTGTTCGATCCGAAGACGGAAGCGCGCATCGCTTAAGTGCGAGGCAAGACGGAGCGGGAGGTGCGGTAGTCCCTCCCGCTTCACATCGCCGGACTATGCCCCGCCTCGCAAAGCGGGCTGCATCACGTTGAACGAGAGTATCCCTCAATGCGGCAGGCGCACGTTGAGCTTGAACGTGACGAGCCGAGCGATGAGGATGAAGCTGGTGGCGGCGATGACGCTGTAGACCGAATCGACCTGTAGATGGTCGAGGAGCAGATAAATCCAGCACCCGGCGAACGCGCAAGTGGCATACGGGCGCGAGTCGCGCAGCAGCAGCGGCACCTCGTTGCAGACCACATCGCGAATAATGCCGCCGAATACGCCGGTCACCACGCCCATCATGACGGCGATGAACGGCGGCATGCTCGCGTCGAGCGCGATCGATGTGCCGGAAATGCTGAATAGACCGAGACCGATGGCATCCGCGACGAGCAACGCGCGCTCGTTGAACACGCGTGACGCCATGCGCAGCACGATCGGTGCGAACAGCGAGAGCACGAAAATGAGGATCACGTAGCTCTGATGCTCGACCCAATAAAACGGCCGCCGTTCCAATAACACGTCGCGCACCGTGCCGCCGCCGAAGGCCGTCGCCAGCGCGACGAGAAAAGTCCCGACGGCGTCGAGCCGGCGCTTGCGCGCTTCGATGAAGCCGGAGAAAGCATACGCGAGGATCGCGAGACCCTCGATGATGGCGAGCGCGAACGTGAGCCTAGGATGCACTACCGCGCTCCCGTTGTGCCCGCGTGACGCTCGGCTTGGCCGGTCCCGGCTGCAGCAGGACGAGCACCGCGCCGGCGCCGCCGTCATGCGCACGCGCCTGGCAAAACGCGATGACTTCGGCTTTCTGCACGAGCCACGCGCGCACCTTCCCCTTGAGCACGGGCTCCTTGCCGACCGAGCCCAATCCTTTACCGTGAATCACGCGCACGCAACGATGGCCGTGCTTGACGCTCTCGCGGATGAATTCGGCCAGCGCCTCGCGCGCTTGCTCGCGCCGCATGCCGTGCAAATCCAATTGCGCTTGCACGATCCAGTGCCCACGCCGCAATTTGCGCACGACCTCGTGGCCGATCTCGGGCCGGCAATAAAACAGCGATTCATCGGTATCGAGCAGGACCTCGGGATCGAACTCGTCGGAGATCGCCTCGCTGAGCACGGCTTGCTCGTCGCGTTGCGTTTGCAGCGGTAACGCGGGCGGGGGCTTGCGTCGGTGAACGGCTCGGGCCGCAGCCGCGATCGGCGCGACGTCGCCGACTTCGCGGCGAAACAACTCGGCTTCGGCCGCCGCTTCGCGCGCCGCTTTGGCTGCGGCGATGCGCTCGCGTTCGCGTTCGTCGGTGCTTTGCTTGAGCACGTCTCGCAGCGCAGCGAGGTCGGAGAGGCCCGAACCGCGCGCGGCGGTCTCGGGACGCTGGGTCTCGCTCGGACGGGGACGATTCTTCGACATGACGGTAACGACGACGGCGGGAAGCGAATGCGAAAACGGGACTCGGGCTTCGACTGCCTTGCGCGCAGGCCCTACGCGCGCGCAATCGAACGTAGTGCATGGCCCATGGCCCGCCGCCACGCGGCGAGGGCGGCCGGCTGGCGGCCGCGGTCCTCGTTCAACTGGCAACGCGTTTAGCTGCGAGCAGCGCCGCCCTGGCGATGGCTATTTTACCGATCGGCCTCGGCGCTCATCACGTGATCTTGATGGAGCTCGTGCACGCTTTCGAGGTAGCGCTGGGCATCGAGCGCAGCCATGCAGCCCGTGCCGGCGCTCGTGATCGCTTGGCGGTAGACGTGGTCTTGCACGTCGCCGGCCGCGAACACGCCCGGCACGTTCGTGCCGGTCGCGTTGCCGTTGAGCCCGCCGTTCGTGATGATGTAGCCGTTCTTCATTTCGAGCTGGCCTTCGAAGATATCGGTGTTCGGCTTGTGGCCGATCGCGACGAACAGGCCCTGCAGCGCGACATCGGTCGTTTCGCCCGTTTGCATGTGCTTGATGCGCACGCCCGTCACGCCGGAATCGTCGCCCGTCACTTCATCGAGGACGTGATTCCATTTGATCTCGACCACGCCTTCCTTCTGTTTTTCGAGCAGACGGTCGATGAGGATCGGCTCGGCGCGGAATTTGTCGCGGCGGTGGATCACGGTCACTTTGCTGGCGATGCCGGCCAGACACAGCGCCTCTTCGACGGCCGTGTTGCCGCCGCCGACCACGGCCACGTGCTGCTGCTTGTAAAAGAAGCCGTCGCAGGTGGCGCAGGCCGAGACGCCGCGGCCCATGAACGCTTCCTCGGACGGCAGCCCCAAGTATTGAGCGGACGCACCGGTCGCGATGATGAGCGAATCGCAGGTGTACTCGCCCGAATCGCCGATCAGCCGAATCGGCTTCTCGTTGAGCTTGGCCGTATGGATGTGATCGAACACGATCTCGGTATTGAAGCGCTCGGCGTGCTCGAGGAACCGCTGCATCAGTTCGGGGCCTTGGACGCCGCTCGCATCGGCGGGCCAGTTCTCGACATCGGTGGTCGTCATCAGTTGCCCGCCTTGGGCGAGGCCCGTCACGAGCACGGGAGACAGATTCGCGCGCGCGGCGTAGACGGCGGCCGTGTAGCCGGCGGGGCCGGAACCGAGAATGAGCACTTTGGCGTGTTTGCGCGTGGACATGATTGTTCGTTCCGTGAGAAGGATTGCGGCAAGGAGGGCTGCCCGGCGGCGCGGCCGCGAAGCCGTCGAGCGGCCCCGCCGCGCCGCAACGTATCAGTTGGGCACACTCGCATGATTATAAAGGGCTGCCGAGCCTGGCGCTGAAGGCGCGGTCAATCGTCGCGATAGGGTTTTGCCCGCCTTGTGACCGTTACCGTCATTTACAGCCGGCGTCTCGACGCAGCGTTTACAATAGCCCGCATCGACCCCATGGCGGGCGTTCCCGCCACGCTGCTACGGATTCATGGCCAAAGCTCCTTATTCGGCGCCTGCGCAAGCCTTGCCGCATCGCATGTCGCGCCTTTTCACCGAAATTCGCTGGATCTTGCAGGTCGCGCTCTGCGTGTTCCTCGTGATGGCGCTCGTCAGCTACAGCCGCCACGACCCGAGCTGGACGCATGCCGCGCAAGTCGAGCGCATCGCGAACTGGGCGGGGCGCGTCGGCGCGTGGACCTCCGACATCCTGCTGCTGCTGTTCGGCTTGTCGGCGTACTGGTGGGTGGTGTTGCTCGTGCGCCGCATCGCCGCCAACTATCGGCGCCTGAACCGCCACGGCGCGGCGCAAGAGGACGCGCCGCGCGACGGCGCTTGGATTGCCGATGCCGTCTCGTTCGTGCTCGTGCTGCTCGCCTGCGACGGCATCGAGGCGCTGCGCATGTGGTCGCTGCGGGTCCCGCTGCCGCGGGCGCCGGGCGGCATCGTCGGCGACGCCGTGGCGCGCGCGATCTCGCACGCGCTCGGCTTCACCGGCGGCACGCTCGCGCTGTTGCTGGCCCTTGCGATCGGCTTGTCGCTCTATTTCCGCTTTTCCTGGCTGTCCGTGGCCGAGCGCGTGGGCGATTCGATCATCTCGGCGGTCACGTTGGCCAAGCTCAGGCGCGAGGCAGGGCGTGACCGCAAGCTCGGCGAAGCCGCGGCGGTCAAGCGTGAAGGCAAGATCGAGCAAAGCCGCTTTCGCTTGGACGAACACGAGCCCGTGACGATCGTGCCGCCCGTCACGTCGCCGCCCAAATCCGAGCGCGTCGAAAAGGAAAAGCAAGTTCCCCTGTTCGTCGATCTGCCTGGCGATTCGACGCTGCCGCCGATCGCCTTGCTCGACCCGGCGCCGCCCGCGCAGGAGACGATTTCAGCCGATACGCTCGAGTTCACTTCGCGCCTGATCGAGAAAAAGCTCAAGGATTTCGGCGTGGACGTGAGCGTGGTCGCGGCCTATCCGGGCCCGGTCGTCACGCGCTATGAAATCGAACCGGCCACGGGCGTCAAGGGTAGCCAGATCGTCAACCTGGCCAAGGACCTCGCACGCTCGCTCTCGCTCGTCTCGATTCGCGTCGTGGAGACGATTCCGGGCAAGAATTACATGGCGCTCGAATTGCCGAACCAGCGTCGCCAGACGGTGCGCTTGTCGGAAATCCTCGGCTCCGAGGTGTACGCCGATGCGTCCTCGAAGCTCACGATGGGCTTGGGCAAGGACATCGGCGGCAATCCGGTCTGCGCCGATCTGGCGAAAATGCCGCACTTGCTCGTTGCCGGTACGACGGGCTCGGGCAAGTCGGTCGGCATCAACGCGATGATTCTCTCGCTGCTCTACAAGGCGAGTGCCGAGGACGTGCGCATGATCCTCATCGATCCGAAGATGCTCGAAATGAGCGTCTACGAGGGCATTGCGCATCTGCTGTGTCCCGTCGTGACCGACATGCGCCAGGCCGGGCACGCGCTGAATTGGGCGGTCGCGGAGATGGAGCGCCGCTACAAGCTCATGAGCAAGCTCGGCGTGCGCAACTTGGCGGGCTACAACAACAAGATCGACGAAGCGGCCAAACGCGAGGAAAAGCTGCCCAATCCGTTCAGCTTGACGCCCGATGCGCCCGAGCCGCTCACGCGCTTGCCGCACATCGTTGTGGTCATCGACGAGTTGGCCGACTTGATGATGGTCGTCGGCAAGAAGGTGGAGGAGCTCATCGCACGGATCGCACAAAAGGCGCGTGCGGCGGGGATTCACTTGATTCTTGCCACGCAGCGGCCGTCGGTCGACGTCATCACGGGCCTCATCAAGGCGAACGTGCCGACGCGCATGGCGTTCCAGGTTTCCTCGAAGATCGATTCGCGCACGATTCTCGATCAGCAGGGCGCCGAATCGCTGCTCGGCATGGGCGACATGCTGTATCTGCCGCCCGGCAGCGGGCTGCCGGTTCGCGTGCATGGCGCGTTCGTCTCCGACGATGAAGTGCATCGCGTCGTCCAAAAGCTCAAAGAGCATGGCGAGCCCAATTACGTCGAAGGGCTGCTCGAAGGGGGGCTGGCCGGTGAAGGCGATGAAGGCTCGGCGGCGAGCGGCGGCCAAGCCGGCGACGAATCCGATCCGCTGTACGACCAAGCCGTCGAGGTCGTCGTCAAGAACAAGCGCGCATCGATTTCGCTCGTGCAGCGGCATTTGCGCATCGGCTACAACCGGGCCGCCCGGCTGCTCGAGCAAATGGAGCAATCGGGGCTCGTCTCGGCGATGTCCTCGAACGGCAATCGCGAAATTCTGGTCCCGTCGCGCGACATCGATTGAACAGGCCCTGGGCAGGCGCCTCGTCGCCAGCCGTTTGAGGCATCGCGTGTTTTCCGACCCATTACGGAGTGTCATGTTGAATTCGAAGCAGTTTTCTTTCCGCCGTGGCGCTTGTTTGCCGGCGCTTCGCTCGCTCGCGCATCCCGTCGATCGGGCCGGCGGCATGCGGCGCGCGCTCATGCGCAGCTTGCAGGCGGCGGCGCTCGGCGTCGCGGTCGCGGTGTTCGCTCCCTCGGCATGGGCGAGCGGCACAGCGCAACTGAAGGCGTTCGTATCGCAGGTGCATGCGGCGCGGGGCGATTTCGTGCAGCGCGAAGTCAAGGCGCCGGCCAAGAATGCGGCCGCGAGCGGTGGCGCGGTCGTGCCCACGCTCGGCGGCACGTCGAGCGGCACGTTCGTGTTTGCGCGCCCGGGCAAGTTCATCTGGTCGTACGAGAAGCCGTACGAGCAGGTGCTGCAGGCCGACGGCGACAATCTGTACGTCTACGACAAGGATTTGAACCAAGTCACGGTGCGCAAGCTCGGCGGCGCACTGGGTGCGAGCCCGGCGGCGATCCTGTTCGGCAGCAACGATCTGGAAAAGAACTTCACGTTGCGCGACGCCGGTGTGAAGGAAGGCATCGACTGGCTCGAGTTGATCCCGAAATCGCGCGATACGCAGTTC
Organism: Paraburkholderia sp.; assembly: GCA_004322045.1. Classification (GTDB taxonomy): domain Bacteria; phylum Pseudomonadota; class Gammaproteobacteria; order Burkholderiales; family Burkholderiaceae; genus Trinickia. The sequence goes on along the minus strand of SCRN01000025.1, from coordinate 177,114 downwards.
GAGCGAGTGGGCATTGGCTTTCGCGATGGCAATCTCGAGGCGATGGAGTTGCACGATGTCTTCGGCAACGTGACGCTGCTCACGTTCTCGAACATTCAAAAGAACCCGGCCATGAAGCCCGGCGCGTTCAAGTTCACGGTGCCCAAGGGCGCCGATGTGATCAACGGCTAGCACCTGCCCCCGCGAGGCCGGCTGGTGTTTCCGGCCTGGCGCGGTTGCGCCCGAGCCTGAGCTGAACTGAACTGAACTGAACCGTTGTTGTCGCCGTCACCGCCGTTACGACCCGGACTGACTCATGTTTGAAGAGACCCGCGCCGGCATACCGCTCGCCGAGCGGCTGCGGCCCACCACGATCGACGAGGTCATCGGCCAAAAGCATTTGCTCGGACCGATGAAGCCGCTACGCGTGGCATTCGAATCGGGCGAGCCGCATTCGATGATCTTGTGGGGACCGCCCGGCGTCGGCAAAACCACGCTCGCGCGGCTGATGGCGCATGCGTTCGACGCCGAGTTCATTGCATTGTCGGCCGTGCTTTCGGGCGTCAAGGATATTCGCGAGGCCGTCGAAGTCGCACAGAACCACCGCGCACATGGGCGACGGACGCTCGTGTTCGTCGATGAGGTGCATCGCTTCAACAAGAGCCAGCAGGACGCGTTCTTGCCGCACGTCGAGTCGGGGTTGTTCGTCTTCATCGGCGCGACGACAGAAAACCCTTCCTTCGAAGTGAACAGCGCGTTGTTGTCGCGGGCGGCCGTCTATGTGCTCAAGAGCTTGGATGACGACGATCTGCGCGAGCTGCTCGAACGGGCGCTCGCGGCGCTCGGCGGCGTGGAGATGGCCGACGAAGCGAAAGACGCGCTGATCGGTTCGGCCGACGGGGACGGGCGCAAGCTGCTCAACAACATCGAAATCGTCGCGCGCGCGGCAGCAGCGCAGAAGGCGCAGCGCATCGACGGCGAGTTGATCGCGAGCGCGCTGACGGAAAACCTGCGCCGCTTCGACAAGGGCGGCGACGCGTTCTACGATCAAATCAGCGCGCTGCACAAATCGGTGCGAGGCAGCAACCCCGACGGTGCGCTCTATTGGTTCTGCCGCATGCTGGACGGCGGGGCCGATCCGCGCTACTTGGCGCGCCGCATCGTGCGGATGGCATGGGAGGACATCGGCCTTGCCGATCCGCGCGCGCCGCGCATTGCGCTCGATGCCGCCGAGACCTACGAGCGCCTTGGCACGCCCGAGGGCGAGCTCGCGTTGGCGCAAGCGTTGATTTACTTGGCCGTGGCCCCGAAATCCAACGCGGGGTACGTCGCCTATAACGAAGCCCGCCGCTTCGTCGGCAAGGATCGATCGCGCGGCGTGCCCGTGCATCTGCGCAACGCACCCACGAAGTTGATGAAAGAACTCGGCTACGGCCACGAGTATCGATATGCGCACGACGAGCCCGACGCCTACGCGGCGGGCGAAACCTACCTGCCCGACGGCATGCGCGAGCCGCGCTGGTACCAGCCGACGCCGCGCGGGCTCGAGGGCAAGATCGGGGAGAAGCTCGCGCGTTTGGCCGACCTCGATGCGGCGTGGCTGCGCGAGCACAAGACGAAGGGCGACTGACGGCGCCGGCGCTGCGCGTTCATTGCCTGTGACGCTTTGTTCGGACGGCCGCGCGGCCGGCTGGCCGGTGCGTTAAAATCGCGACTTCACTCACGATACGACTCGCATTCAACATGCTCGACATTCAGTTGCTGCGCAAAGATCTCGACGGCGTCGCAAAGCGCCTCGCCGCTCGCGGCTATACGCTCGACGTAGCTGCGTTTTCCAAGCTCGAAGCCGAGCGCCGCGACATTCAAACCCGTACCGAAGAACTGCAATCGCGGCGCAACAGCCTGTCGAAGCAGATCGGCGCGATGAAGGGGCGCGGCGAGGACACGGCGGCGGTGATGGCCGAGGTGAGCGGCATCGGCGATGAGATGAAAGCGTCGGCGGCGCAGCTCGACGACGTGCAATCGCGCTTGTCCGCGCTGATGCTCGGAATGCCGAATCTGCCGCACGAGAGCGTGCCTGCGGGCCAAGACGAGAAGGACAACGTCGAAGTGCGGCGTTGGGGCGCGCCGCGGCAATTCGATTTCGAGGTGAAGGATCACGTCGACGTCGGTACCCCGCTCGGGCTCGATTTCGAGACGGGCGCAAAGCTCGCCGGCGCGCGCTTCACGATGCTGCGGGGTGCGATGGCGCGGCTGCATCGCGCGCTGGCGCAGTTCATGCTCGACACGCATACGCAGCAACACGGCTATACCGAGGTGTATTCGCCGTATATCGTCAACCCCGAGATTCTCTACGGCACGGGCCAACTGCCGAAGTTCGCCGACGATATGTTCCGCGTGGAGAAGGGGGGCGGCGAGAACGTGGTGACGCAGTATTTGATTTCCACTTCGGAAATCCCGCTGACGAACACGGTGCGCGAGAGCATCGTCGACGGTGCGGCGCTGCCGATCAAGTTGACCGCCCATTCACCGTGTTTCCGCTCGGAAGCGGGGGCATACGGTCGCGATACGCGTGGGATGATTCGCCAGCATCAGTTCGACAAAGTCGAGATGGTGCAGGTCGTGGCGCCGGAGGCGTCGTATGACACGCTCGAGCAGATGGTCGGGCACGCCGAAGCCATTTTGCAGAAGCTCGAGTTGCCCTACCGGGTGATTACGCTGTGCACGGGCGATATGGGCTTCACCGCGGCCAAGACGTATGACCTGGAAGTGTGGCTGCCGGCGCAGAACACCTACCGCGAGATTTCGAGCTGCTCGAACACCGAGGCGTTCCAGGCGCGGCGGATGCAGGCGCGCTATCGCAACGCGCAGGGTAAGCCGGAGCTCGTGCATACGTTGAATGGCTCGGGGCTGGCGGTCGGACGCACGCTGGTGGCCGTGCTCGAGAACTGCCAGAACGCGGACGGCTCGGTGACGGTCCCTGCTGTGCTGCGCCCGTATATGGGCGGGGTGGAGCGGCTTGAGCGTGACGCCGCCGCCTGACTACGGTCGCGTAGCTTTTCGGGCCTTCTGCGTGTAAAAAAGCTTGGAATATTGTGATGAGTATCCTATAATCTTCGCTTCGCCAAACGACGACCAGCTTGGCGAAGCGAAATCGGGGCAACCCGATTCGAGAAGTCGGAAAGGTGGCAGAGTGGTCGAATGCGCCGGACTCGAAATCCGGTGTACGGTTATACCGTACCGTGGGTTCGAATCCCACCCTTTCCGCCAGAATTTCAGCAAGAACCCCGTAAAGTCGATGGCTTGCGGGGTTTTTTGTTTTGCGAACTGGAATTGCTGCTGGGTATTCACGTCGATCTGCTGACTCCGGCGGATTTGCCGCCGAAGTTCAGGGCCAAAGTGCTCGCGCAGGCTCGGCCCGTATGAGCGAGAGCCGGTTGACTGATTACCTCGACCATATACGGCAGGCCGCGGAGGATTCCTGCGGCTTTGTGTCGGGCATGGGAAAACGCTATGCGTGACCGCTTGCATGTTCTGACCGGTCATCCGAGTTCGCGAACATACTCATACGGCCCAAGATCCAATCGAGCAGCTCTTGCGCTGCCGCCACGAGCGGGCGGCCGGATTTGACGACCAGCCTTGCTTTCGCGCTTCGAAACAATGGATGGTCGATCGGCACGACGGTCAACTCGCCCGAGGCAATCTCCCGGTATGCGGCGAATTCGCCAATGAGCGTCACGAAATTCTTGGAAGCGACGATGCGCTTGAGCGCGATGAGCGAATTCGTGGTGAGCGTCGGGCGAATCTCGATGTTCTCGGCGAACGCCAACATCTTCGCCGCATGCCCGATGCCGAAGGTGGCGGGCATCAAGGCGAGCGGATAGGCGAGCAAATCGCCGATCGTCGCCGCCCCGCCTTTCACCGCCAGAGGATGTCCGTGCCGAACGAGCAGCACCACGGGCTGCGATGACGTCGCGCGATATTCCACGCGATCGTGTGGCGGCGGATTATAGGCAAGGCCGATATGTGCGCGGCTTTCGGCGACTTCGTTCAGGATGTCATCCACGCCTAGGCTTTGCACCCCAATGCTCAGTTCGGGGTACTGCGCGCAGAAGGGCGTCAGCACTTCGTCGATGAGCGCGTCGACATAGCCTTCGCTGATGGCCAGTTGCACATGCCCTTGCCGCAACCCTTTCAATGCGTGAAGCTGGTCTTCCAGCTTCTCCTGATGCGATCGATATCCCCGCCAAAACTCGAGCAGATGCGCGGCCGCTTCGGTCGGTTTGACGCCGCGCGCTTGCCGTTCGAACAGCAATGAGCCCAATTCGTCTTCGAGCAATTTGATTTGCCGTGTCACCACTGAGGGCGATGTGTTCAGGTGGTCGGCTGCCCCGCGAATCGTGCCGTGCGTCAATACTTCATAAAAATACCGCAGGCGTTGCTGATTGATTTCACGCATGTTGGCCGTCCCCTTGCCGCCGTGTCTGCCATGAACCGCGCTTCGGTGCTCGTTAAAGCGCCGCGCTCGCCGCTATCGTAGCCGTTGCCCAATAAGCAACGCAACGTGAACTTAGTTGCTCTTGCTGGTTCCGGTCGGGTTCGCGAAGATTCACGGACCTCACCGCCGCACCCAATACCGAAACCGGAGACGACCATGGCATCCATTCAAACCGCAATCGTCGGGAGCGAGCATCGCTCGCTCTACGACAGGCTCAACTGGCGAATTCTGCCGTTTCTGCTGATCTGTTATTTGTTTGCCTATATGGATCGAGTCAACGTCGGCTTTGCCAAATTGCAGATGCAAAGCGATCTTGGGCTCTCGGATGCGGCATACGGCGTCGGAGCCGGCATTTTCTTTTTGGGCTATGTGCTGTTCGAGTTGCCGAGCAATCTCATGCTGCCGCGAGTCGGCGCGCGCAAGACGTTTTCCCGAATCCTCGTGCTGTGGGGCGTCACCTCGGCTTGCATGCTGTTCGTGCGCAACGTGCATATGTTTTATGGCATGCGTTTTTTGCTCGGTATCTTTGAAGCGGGTTTCGCACCCGGCATGATCTTTTATCTGTCGCGCTGGTACGGCCCGTCACGCATGGCCCGGGCCATCGCGATCGTTTTTTTGGCAGGCCCCATCGGCGGCATCGTCGGCGGTCCGGTTTCGGCATGGCTGATGACCTCGCTAGCCGGGACCGCCGGTCTCGCAGGCTGGCAGTGGATGTTCCTCGCCGAAGGCTTGCCGTGCGTCGTACTGGGCGTGCTGACGTTGCTCGTGTTGTCCGACCGGCCTTCGCAAGCCCGCTGGCTCAGCGACGACGAAAAGCGCCTGCTGCAAGCAGAACTGGAAACCGCGCCGACGGGCGAGGCGCATTCGTTCAAAGCCGTCCTGCGCAATCCAAAAGTCTATTTGCTCGCTTGCGCGTACTTTTGCATCATCGCTTCGATTTACGCGCTCAGCTTCTGGCTGCCGACTATCGTAAAGTCAGAGGGCGTCGACGATACGATGCTGCTTGGCTGGTACACGGCGATCCCCTATGTCGGCGCCGCGGTGGGCATGTACGCGATCGGCCGTCGATCGGATACCTGTGGCGAGCGGCGCTATCACAGCTCGATACCTGCGCTTCTGGCCGCGGTGCTGCTTTCGCTATGCGTTCTTGCCGATGGCCACTTGGTGGCGGTGCTGATCTTGTTGACGCTTGCAACGACAATGCTGTGGATGGCTTATACGGTCTTTTGGGCGATCCCCGCGCAGTACATCAAAGGCGATGCGGCAGCCGGCGGTATCGCGTTGATCAATACAATCGGCCTGTCGGGAGGATTCTGGGGGCCTGCCATCATCGGCTGGACCAAGACGGCAACCGGTAATCTTCATCTTGGCCTGCTGATCGTCGCCGCGGTGGCGTGCTGCGGCGCCGTGCTGCTCGTTGCGAACCGGCTACCCTCGCAGGCGAGGCGTTCGGGGCTCGAGCCGCAGCGATGAAACCGGAAACAGAAAACTTTCCGAGGGTCGCCATCGCTTTCACCGGCGGACCGGAGAATCGTAGATAACCCAATGCGCCGCGTTCAGACAGCATGCGGCGAAAGAGAGAGAACGAAATGCTTTTACATCTATCGACATGGGCCGAAATCGAGCAATACCTGCAACGTAGCCGCTCGATCGTCGTGCCGATCGGCTCCAATGAACAGCATGGCCCGACCGGCTTGCTAGGCACCGACTGGCTCTGCCCGGAGATCATCGCGCGCGAGGCACAGCAAAGCGCGGACATTCTCGTCGCGCCGACCTTCAACATCGGCATGGCGCAACATCACCTGGGTTTCGCGGGAACGATCTCGCTGCGCCCATCGACGTTCATTGCGGCGCTCGGCGACTGGGTGCGCTCGCTGGCGGTTCACGGCTTCGAGAAGATCCTGTTTTTGAACGGCCACGGCGGCAACATCGCCTCGATCGAAGCAGCGTTCTCCGAAATCTACGCCGAGGCGAGTTTCAACAAGCGCCGCCTCGGGTTCGCATTGAAGCTGCGCAACTGGTGGGATCTCGAAGGCGTCGGCGAACTCGCGCGCGAACAGTTTCCCGAGGGGCACGGCTCGCATGCCACACCATCGGAGATCGCCATCACGCAATGGGCGCTGCCCGACACCATCAAGACGGCCAGCTATGCCCCGCGAATCGCACCGTCTGGCCCGGTTCGCGAAGCGCTCGACTTCCGCGCGCGTTTTCCCGATGGGCGGATGGGCTCCGATCCCGCGCAGGCATCACGAGAAAAAGGCGGTGCGTTGGTGACGATGGCCGCGCAAAGCCTGATTCGCGAGTTGGACGCTTTCAGCCGCGAAAACGCGTCGCAGTAAGGTTCCAATCGCACGCCCCGGTCCGTGGGGCGTGTTACTTCCTAGGAGTCAACAAACGATGTTCAGTCATGTAGTGGTCGGCTCGAACGACTTGGAGAAAGCGAGGCGGTTTTATGATGCAGCGCTGGGCGCGCTCGGTATTGGAGAAGGCCGCATCGACAAAAACGGCACGCGCCCGCGTTACGTTTATCGCACACCCACGGCCACCTTCTTCGTTACCGAGGCGATCGATGGTCAGCTCGCTACGCACGCAAACGGCGGCACGATCGGCTTCACTTGCCAATCGACCGACGAAGTGGATCGCTGGTATGCCGCCGGTGTCGCCCATGGTGGCGAATCGATCGAGAACCCGCCCGGCTGGCGCGGCCCCCAGGTGGGCGGCTTCTATCTCGCCTATCTGCGCGATCCCGATGGCAACAAGCTATGCGCTGTGTATCGCCAGCCAACGTGACCTGAACGCGTGGAGCAACGAAGCGGGTGTCTGTTTCGACCTTCGGCCTAAAGTCTCGCAGGTCGAAACGGACATCACACCCGCAGGAGCGTTGCAGCAGAGGCCGCTGCCGCGATCGCATGGTCGCCGCGTGCCGGCGCGGCACAGTCCGCTTGGGCACGAGTCGTGGCACTGGGGTGCGTCAGTCCCGCCACGAGTTCCGCCATGCGTGCGGCAGCCGGCATGACGCGGGTGATCTTGCCGACGCCTTGGCCGGCGTAGAGCGATAACTTTTGTGCCATTTTCGGTTTGTCGATCGCACGCGCGCCGCCGCCGACGAACCGCAGCAGGTTCCATCGATCGCGGTTCGGAATGACGCGATGCGGCGTGCCGTATTTCCAGCCGAACGAGTAGCCCGTTCGATACTCCGTGTCGTCGACCGTCGCCTCGACGATCTTCTGCTTATACAGCGGATGCGCGTTCGACTCGTCGCATGCGACGAATGCGGTGCCTACGAGCACGCCGGCCGCACCGGCGCGCATCACGGCAGCCACGTCGTCGCGGTTCGTAATTCCGCCGGCGCCGATGACGGGCCGCCCGTTGGCGATTTCGACGATCGCAGGCAGCAACGAAAACAACGAGATCGTGCCTCTATTCAGATGCCCGCCGCTTTCGGCGCCTTGCGCAATGACGATATCGGCTCCGCGCTGGAGCGCGAGCTTGGCAAGCGCGAGTGAGCCGGCCTGCACCATCACGACCATGCCTGCGTCTTTCGCGCGAGCAATGACATCCGGGTAGTCTTCGGCATAGAAAAGCGACAGCGCGCGGACGTTTTCCTGCAGAACCACTTGTACCTGTGCTTCAAAAACCTCCGGGCCGCCGAACGACGGCACCAAGTTGACGCCGAACGGTCGATCCGTCAGTTCTCGCGTTTCTCGTATCCATTTGCGTAGCATTGCGGGCGGCAACCGCAGGCCGCCCAGTGTGCCCATGCCGCCGGCGTTGGATACCGCTGCGACGAGCTTAGGTCCTGAGATGGCCGCCATACCGGCAAGCAGAATGGGGTATCTGACGCCGCAAATTTGCGTGAGTGCATTGCCTGCGTAGTCGGGAGTCGCGTCGATCATGGTCTCAGAGCTCCACGTGTTTTCCGAGCATGCGCTTCAAGACATCGTTCTTGAGCACGAAGTGATTCTTTAGTGCGCCGAATAAATGAAGCGCCAGGCCCAAGAGAAAGGCGGCGCCGCCGACATCGAACAGGACGCGCAACACACCGGCCGCCGACGGGCTCGGCGCCATCAGCGCAGGAATGACATAGCCGCCTGGCAGTTCGATCGCGATATCGGCAGCGGATTTGCACAGCCAGGCCGCAATCGGAAGAAGCACCATCGCTAGCGCCAACCCGATCGCCACCGAGCGGCTCACGATCACCTCCACGGGATTGGGCGTGCCGAGCGGTAGCGGGTGGTACGAGGTGACTCGCGCCCAAAATCGATAAACAGAGATCGGCAATAGCAGGGCTGTAAGCAGATTCTCGAGTCGCACGAGGCTTGGCTCGGGCCGCAGCAACCCGATCGACTCGATGACGATGATCGACAGCACCAATGCAGCCACGAGCCAATGCAATGCAATGGTGACCGGGGAAAACCGCAGGCCGTTGTCTCGAAGTGCCGTCGCGCTTCGGCGGCGGTGGCCGGGCCAGGAACGCTGCGCATGGGATGCGGCGGTTTGTTGCATGTCACCTCCGAGGGAGTTATCCGATCGTGTGAACGAAGCCGCAACCGGATACGCCGATGTGGTCTTTGCGCGCGGCGGTTGTCGATTCGCCGTAGCTGATGGCTGGACAATAGAGCGCGAGTGTCATCGCATCAAATGAGAATTTGTGATCGACGCAATCATCTCCAATGAATTAAATGGCGGAGGGAGCACCTCCTCGATGTCGGGCTGGATTGCTGCAACCGTCCGGCCAAAGAGCGGAGCGGCATGCGGGTTTACGCAGTTATTCCGCTTCCTGGCGATTGTGTAGAGTGATGCAATGGGTCATAGGTCAGCACTTTTGATGATTCGTGGGACAGCCATGGAAATGCGCCAACTGAAGATGTTCTGTGCCGTGGCTGAATGCGGCAGCTTCACCGCAGCAGCCGAGAAGATCCACACGGTTCAGTCGAACGTCACCATGCGGATCAAAGAGCTCGAAAGCGAGCTCGGTCAGTCATTGTTCGTACGCAAGAAAAGCGGGATCGTGTTGACCTTAGCCGGACAAACGTTCCAAGGGTATGCGCGGCGGATTCTTCAATTGACTGAAGAAAGCCGATCGGCGTTGCTCGCTAGCGCAGCGCCGGCTGGCCCATTGCGTCTGGGCTCGATGGAAACCACGGCGGCGGTTCGGCTGCCCTCGCTACTGATGCGCTTCCGTGAAAAATGCCCCGCCGTGCGGCTATCGCTGGCGACCGACACGACGGCAGCGCTCATCAAAGCCGTGGAAGACTATCGGCTCGACGGCGCTTTCATCGGCGGTTTGCAGCGCAACACAGCGCTCGTGCAGGAGGAGATGTTCGAGGAGGAACTCGTCCTTGCCAGCAGCCGCGACTACACCTCGCTTGCCGAGTTGTCTCGGGCTATTCCAAAGCAGACGGTGCTCGTCTTTCGCACGGGCTGCTTTTACCGCTCGACATTGGAGCACTGGTTCTATCAAACCGGGTTGGCCCCGAACGAAGTGATGGAGATGGGCACGCTCGATGGCATCCTCTCGTGCGTGGCATCGGGCATGGGCGTGACGTTGCTGCCGCGAACAGTCATCGAGCGCTGCCATTTGCGCTCGGCCCTGAGCATCCATCGCATCCCCGCCGAAATCGCCAACGTCAAAACGGTATTCATCCGGCGTAACGACGTGTTGCCCTCATCGGCGATGGCTGCGTTCATCGCCCTGTCGCATGAGCGATGGGCCTGGGAGCTCGACGGCGAGCCCGATGCGATGCGCAGCCCGGCACAGCCCGAAGCAATCGCGCTGAGCGCCGCCGACTCGAGCCTTCACTAACGCGTCCCCGCACCGTCAAAAGACGAATCCTTTTTCGAATGTTTCGCGCAGATAGGCGATCAGCAGGGTGACGGCGCGCGAGACATGCGGCGCGTAAGGGCGAATCACGTAGATCTGGCTGGCAAACGTGCCGACCGGGCGCCATTCATCGAGCAAGACTTCGAGCCGTCCATCGCGCACGGCCTCCTGCGCCGTGAAATCGGGCAAAAGGGCGATGCCGAGGTCGTCGATTGCCGCATCGCGCAATGCTTCGCTATTGTTGGCCGAGAGGCATCCATCGACGGTGACGACAATGGGCGCCTCGGCTGTCTTTTGCGCGGCCTTGGGCTCGAACGTCCATACGCCGCGGCCAGCCGCACGGGGATAGAACAGACAATCGTGCGACTGCAAGTCGGACGGGTGACGCGGCCGCCCCCGGCGCTCGAGATAGGCGCGCGTGGCGACGATGACCGAATGCGTATCGCATAGCTTCCACGCAACGTGCGTCTCCGGCACATGTTCGCTATGCCGGATCGCGAGATCGTAGCCTTCGGTCGAGATCGACACCAGCCGGTCGGACATTTCGAGTTGCACCTTGATCTCGGGATTGGCGCGAAGAAACGCCGACATGTTCGGGATCAACTGCTGGCGGGCGAGCGAGACCGGCGCCGTCACGCGGATCAGCCCCCGCGCCACGCCCGCCATCTCCCTGACCGTGGAGAATCCGGAGGCGATCTGATCGTACTGAGCGCGCGTGCTTTCGACGAGGCGCTGTCCGGCCTCGGTGAGGCCGATGCTGCGCGTGGTGCGCTTGACGAGTTGCACGCCCGCTGCGCGTTCCAACTCGGAGATGCGCTGACTCATCGCCGCCTTGCTGACGTTCAGCCGGGCCGCGGCGGCCGTATACGACCCTTGCTCGGCCAGCACCGTCAGCCAGCGCAAATGGATCCAAAGGTTCTCGATGTCGTGTGCGTCCATAAGCCTATTGTTCGGCAGGTAAAACAATGAGTTCAGCGGTGGCCGCTTTCCGTGGCGCCCACGGGTTCATACACTGTAGGCACCGTCAAATCCATTCGAGGAGCAAAGATGCAACCCTACAACGATACCGCCGACGTCACGCACTATATCAACGGCGAGCGCACGCGCGGGGAAGGCGAGCGCACGCAGCGCATCTTCAATCCCGCAACCGGCGACAGTCCTCGCCGGCTGCTGCTCGGCGAGCGCAGCGACGTTGACGCGGCGGTATCGAGCGCCAAGGCGGCATTCTCGAAGTGGAGCAGCACGCCTCCCATCCGGCGCGCACGCGTGATGCTCAAATTCCTCGAACTGATGAATCAGCACCGCGACGAATTGGCGGCGATCATCACGGCGGAACACGGGAAGGTGTTTTCCGACGCCCAGGGCGAAGTGTCGCGCGGCATCGACGTGATCGAGTTCGCATGCGGCGTTCCGCAACTGCTCAAGGGCGATTTTACGGACCAAGTATCGACGGGAATGGATAACTGGACCATTCGTCAGCCGCTTGGCGTCGTGGCCGGCATCACCCCGTTCAACTTCCCCTGCATGGTGCCGTGCTGGATGTTCCCGGTCGCCTTGGCCACCGGCAACACGTTCATTCTGAAGCCGAGCGAACGCGATCCGTCGGCATCGCTTTTCATGGCGCGGCTGCTCAAAGAAGCGGGCTTGCCCGACGGCGTGTTCAACGTGGTTCAAGGCGACAAGGTGGTGGTCGACGCGCTGCTCGAGCATCCGGACGTCAAGGCCATCAGCTTCGTCGGCTCCACGCCCATCGCAAGCTATATCTACGAAACCGGCGCGCGCCTCGGCAAGCGAGTCCAAGCCTTGGGCGGTGCGAAGAATCATATGGTCGTGATGCCGGATGCAGATCTCGATCAAGCCGTCGATGGGCTGATCGGCGCGGGCTATGGTTCGGCCGGGGAGCGCTGTATGGCGATCTCGGTTGCGGTGCTGGTGGGCGACGTGGCCGATAAGATCGTTCCGCGTTTGGCCGAGCGCGCGCACAAGCTGGTCGTCAAGGACGGCATGGAGCCCGACGCCGAGATGGGGCCGGTCGTCACGCGGCAGGCGCTCGAGCGAATCGAAAGCTACATTGCGACCGGCATCGAGGAAGGCGCGAAGCTCGTGGTCGACGGGCGTGGCTTGAAAGTGGCCGGAAGAGAAGGCGGCTTTTTCACGGGCGGCACGCTGTTCGATAACGTCACCCCCGACATGCGTATCTACAAAGAGGAAATCTTCGGCCCCGTGCTCGCGTGTGTGCGCGTCAAAGATTTCGCGGAAGCCGTCGACTTGATCAACCGGCACGAGTTCGGCAATGGCGTCGCCTGCTATACGCGCGACGGCAGCATCGCGCGCGAATTCGGGCGGCGTATCGAAGTGGGCATGGTCGGCATCAACGTGCCCATTCCCGTGCCGATGGCATGGCACGGATTCGGTGGCTGGAAGCGCAGTGCGTTCGGCGACATGCACGTCTATGGCGAAGAAGGGGTGCGTTTCTATACGAAGCAAAAGTCGATCATGCAGCGCTGGCCTGATAGCATCGAAAAGGGCGCGGAGTTCGCGATGCCGACCGCCAAGTGACGATCGCAACCACGTTCGGTTGAACGTATGTGGCGGCGCTGCCTATCCGGCAGCGCCGCCATTTTCATTTGCGCCGGTATGACCATCGACGTGGTTGCGGGCGCGCGAGGGGATATCAAACCGACTGATACCCCTATCGGAAACATTCGTTTGATGTCCGGATGCAACGGTGCGAAGGTATGCAACACGAGGGGCGGGCGCTGCTGTGAACACGATGCGGTTCATTGCTATTGCCACCGGCCCAGCGCATAAGCACCGGAGACAACGCAGATGAATGAACTAACGACCGTTCAGCGTATTGGAAAATTCGCGCACGACGCACACGCTGAGCATCTATCCGCCGAATCGCAACGCCTGCTCAAACGCAACATTCTCGACAGCCTAGGGTGCGCGATCGCCGCGCTGCCGGGAAAGCCATTCGAAGCATTGCGCAGTCAATTCGAAGAGTACAAAGGCGCGGGCGGCTCGTGCTCGCTGATCGGCGGCGGCAAGACTTCGCCCGACCAAGCTGCGCTCTATAACGCCGGGCTCGTGCGGTATGTCGACCTGCTCGACAGCTATATGTCCCCGGGCGGCCTTTGTCATCCGAGCGACAACTTCGGCGCGGTGCTCGCGGCAGCCGAACACGTATCGGCCAGCGGCGCCGATTTCATGCTGGCGCTCGCAGTCGCGTATGAAATTCAAGCGCGGATCACCGCGGTCGTTCCGGTCATGGCGAAGGGTTTCAACCATGCGGTTCAGCTTGCCGTCTCCGCCGCCGCGGCCTCGGGCAAGCTCTTCGATCTGTCGGTCGACCAAATCGCGCATGCGGTTGCGATCGCGACGGTCGACAATATCTCGCTCACCTGCGTCCATTCGGAACCCGTCTCGCAGTGGAAAGGGTTCTCTCCGGGCGTGACGGGCATGCGCGCGGTCTATTCGGCATCGCTCGCCAAACGCGGCTTTACCGGCCCGCTGCGCCTCTTCGAAGGCCCGAACGGGCTGATCCGCATGTTCGCGCAGCCGATCGACGTCGATTGGGACGATCCGCGCCTGGAAGTCGTGCAACAGACGGTGATGAAGAAGTATTGCTCGCTCATCCATGGGCAGCCTGTTCTCGAAGCGACGCTCGAACTGAAGCGCAGCCATGCCATCCGCAGCGAAGACATCGAAGCCGTAACCTGCGACATCTTCCAGATGGGATACGACATTGCAGGCGGCGGCAGCTTTGGGCCGAAAGATGCACCGCAAACGAAGGAACAGGCCGATTACAACCTCAAATATTTGATCGCGGCCGCGTTGCTGGACGACGTCGTCGGCCCGGAGCAGTTAGAGCCCGAACGCATCCGCGCCGACGACGCTCAAGCGTTGCTCGCGCGCGTGACGGTACGCCCCGACGAGGCGTTCAGTGCGCAATATCCCGAGGCGCTCAACACGCGCGTGTCAATCCGGCTCAAGGACGGGAAAGTGCTCTCGAAGGAGCACGTCGGCTTCGAAGGCGGACTCGACAACCCGCTGACTGTCGAGCGAACGATCGAGAAATTCCATTGGCTCAGCGAGCCATACGCCGCGCAAAGCCTGCGGGACGAGATCGTCGAGCTGGTCATGGACCTGCAGAACCATTCAATCGGCGAAATGATGGGACTCATGATGCAAGTTAGCCCGACGAAGAAATTCGCGGTGACACATCGCGGGATCCAATAACACCTTTTTTTACGTTAGGAGCAGAAGATGGCCCTTATCTCATGCGATATGCGGTTCGGCCGGACCGATGAGCAAAAGCGCAAGCTGGCGGCAGGCTTGCTGCAAGTGATCAGCGAAGCAACAGGCGAAACGCGTGACGATATCTTTCTCGTCTTCAGGGAAGGGCGCGGAATCAACTTCGTCGAGCACGGGGAACATTTGCCCGAATACGTCGAAGGCGCGGCGAACGACAAAGACCTCATTAGCCGGCTCAAATAGCAGGCCCCAGTAACTGAGATTAGAGGAGCATCCGCATGCCATTTATCGAATGCCACATCAAACAGGGTCTCTCGCGCGAGCGTCGCGAACGGCTGATGCGCGACATCATTCAAATCACTCATGATTCGATCGGCTCCGACCCGAAGATCATCAATGTGATCATTCATGAGCATCCTGCCGAGAACATCAGCATCTCGAGCCGTATCAACGGCGAGGAATACAAACGGTCCGCTTAGCCCCCGCTGGAGCGACACTGCGACCGTCGCCAAAAGCATTCCGCTACGGCGTGCCGAAAACGGACCACGCTGTGGATTCGCTCGATTTGGCACGCTGACGCCGAGCGGCATTGCGGCGCCGTTCAACCGTGCATGGGCCGAGCCGTTCGTCGTCCAATCGATTTAGGGGCAAAACATGGATGTCGCCGATCTCCGAGTATTCGAAGCGGTAGCGCGCCACGGCAGCATGAATCGCGCGGCGACCGAACTGCACACTGTTCAGTCCAATGTGACTGCGCGCATTCGGTCGCTCGAGCAAGCGGTGGGCGTGCCTTTGTTCCAACGACATGTTCGCGGCGTGAGCTTGACGCCAGCCGGGCGTCGCATGCTGCCGTACGCGACGCGCATTGCCAAACTGATGATCGAAGCACG
Source organism: Paraburkholderia sp. (assembly GCA_004322045.1). GTDB lineage: Bacteria > Pseudomonadota > Gammaproteobacteria > Burkholderiales > Burkholderiaceae > Trinickia. Next base: position 161,666 of record SCRN01000025.1, on the reverse strand, counting down.
CACGGCGGCCTTGGACGAGGGGTTGCCTAGCGGCCCTTTGAGCCTCGGGACGCTGGAGACGACGGCGGCTCTACGCCTCTCGCCCATCTTGAGCGGGTTTGCGCGTACGTATCCGCAAGTGAGGCTATCGCTGACCACGGGGACCACGTGCAGCTTGACGACCGATGTGCTGGAATGCCGGCTCGACGGCGCGTTCGTGGCCGGGCCGGTCAATCATGCCGATTTGCACAGCGAGACCGTCTTTCGCGAAGAGCTCGTGCTGGTTACGCCTAGGACGATTACGTCGGTGAAGCAACTGGCATCGGTGCCCGATCTGAAGACGATCGTCTTTCGGCTTGGCTGCTCGTACCGGCAACGGCTTGACGCACTGCTGGCCGAGGCTGGGATCGTAGCGACGACGTCGCTGGAATTCAGTTCGACCGATGCGATTCTCGCGTGCGTCGCTGCCGGTGTCGGCATTACGCTGTTGCCGAAGGGGATCGTTTCGGGTATCGCGCAGGCGGACGCGATCGCGGTTCATAGGCTGCCGCCGCGAAAAGCGAACGTCGAAACGCTGTTCATCCGCAGGCATGATAGCTACGTCTCGAGCGCGATGATCGCGTTCATTGAAGCGGCGCGGAACTCGTTCGGGCAGGTGCAGGCGGCTGCCTGAAGCGCCTGAAGCGCGTTTCGCATGGGCGCTTTGAAACCTGCATTGGATGACGCCCCCGTTCGATATGAACGCAGATGCACCGACGCTTGCCGGAGATGACCCACAGGCTGTGAGTGCAACCCCGCGCCGCGACAGCGCTCGATCGCACATCCGATTTTTTACGCGAGGTGCAGGGTGGACCAGCTCTACATGTTGAGCGCCGACAGTGCTTGCTAGGTGCAGGATCGTCAAAGCTCCCCGCTCAAGAACTGAGCTCGGCCGTGACCAAAGCTCCAGTCGGCGTCGGAATTGATCGTCACGGATACGATGATGTCGTTCGGCTCGATGCCGCACGCTTGCCGCAATTCGCGGCAGAGTGCTTGATAGAAGCGTTGCTTGGCTTGGCCCGCGCGCGGACGCGATACGACGGAAATGAGCGTGACGTTGTGGCTGCGGGCGATGTTCAAACCCGTGTCCAATGCGATGAAGCGCCCGCTCTTGTGTTCCGTCACGACCTGATAGCGATCGCGCTCGGGGACGTCGAACGCTTCCACGACGGCGCGATGGGCGGCATCGAGGAGCGTTGCGATCTGCGCCTCGCTTCGGCCCTCGAGAATATCGAATCGGACAAGCGGCATACGATGTGTTCCTCTCACTGAGATGGGTACCTTCGTTCTCGTGAACGAGGCGACGTGACCAGTATAGGCAGCGATCGAGTGTTCTCGTATCCGCTGCCAGTGAAAACATTGTTCTTTGCAGCGAACAGTGCCGACCACTGCTTCTCACGCGTCAGTTCAAATCGCGAACCGTCACGCCGACATGATCGATTCCGTGCTTTAGCGAAGCAGCGGTCATTTGGGGGGCTCGTGAGCCCGGCTGTCTCCGCATGCGGCGCAACGCACACCGGCGCATTAGGCGATCGCGCTGGGCAGCGCCTAGAATGTCTGTTGCCGTCGGTCCGCCGGCGCAAAATCGGCCGCTTTTCCTTTCTATCCACTGCTGCCGCCATGAATGCTCATCGTCCCCGTTTTCTACGCTCGGCGCTAAGCGTGTTGTGCTTGGCTTCGCTTGCCGCGTTGTCGGGCTGCCGTGGAAGTGTGTGCCTCGGCTCTGACGGTTGTTTCGACAACGGCGACGTGCAAACTATCTCGCTCTCGGGGACCGCGGCGACGGGCCGGGCGCTCGCGAGCGCGACGATTCACTTCGACTGCGCTGCGGGTGGCGCCGCTACGGTGTCGGACATCGGCGGTAATTACCGCCTCATGCTCGATGTCGTTTCGCCGTGCGTGATCACGGCGACGGCGGGGGGCACGACGCTGCATTCGCTCGCGTTTGCGGGCGGCACGTTCAACGTCACGCCGGAAACCGACTTGATGCTGGTCTACCTGGCATCTCAACTGGGTACGGATACGGGTCATTTGGTTGCCGATTTGCCGACCAACGGGCGCTTTCAGCAAGCATTGGCAAGCGCGGCCGATGTATTGGCCGCGCAAACCGCTGTCGTGTCCAATTTGCAGCAGCGCTACAACGTCACGTTGACGGCGCCGTCGTTTCTGACGACGCCGTTCACGGTGGGGCAAGCGGGCGTCGATAGCGATCTGGATGCCTTGGCGAGGGCAGGGGCGATCGGCGCCGATGGCATGCCGGATCCGGCTGCCGTGTCACTGCTGTCTCAGGCGGGCGCGGCCAATCGGCTCTGACGGCAGTGCGTTCGCAGCCGCTCGGCCGCGCCGCGGTTCAATCCGAACCCTTCAATGTCAATGTGTAGGGTACGACGTTCTCCTCGAAGCTTCGCTCGCCCACCGGCCCCGGCGGCTGCGCCGTCGCTTGAATTGGCAAGGCGAGCATAGAGAAGGCGCAACGCGTGCAAAATGGCCGACACATCGGGATGAAACGCAACGGAGCAACGCAAATGAATATGGTTGTCAACAGCGTGCTTTACCGCGCGGGCAAGCGCGTGCGCGAGATCGAGATCGACGCGATCAGCGAGTTCGTAGCCGAGCCCGATACGTTGATCTGGGTTGGCCTGCATCATCCGGACGAATCCTTGCTGCGGAAAGTTCAGCACGAATTTGGACTACATGACCTTGCGATCGAAGACGCCCTCAAAGCCCATCAACGCCCGAAGATCGAGACCTACGGTTCGTCGCTGTTCGTCGTCGTCAAGACCGCGCAACTCATCGAGGGCGAAGTGCAATATGGGGAGACGCACCTGTTCGTGGGACGCAATTTCCTCGTGACGGTGCGGCACGGGGCATCGTCGAGCTACACGCAGGTGCGCACGCGCGTCGAGCAAAATCCCCATTTGCTCGCAAAAGGCCCAGGCTTTGCGCTCTATTCGGTGCTCGATTTCGTCGTCGACAATTACCAGCCCATCATGAGCAGCTACGACGCCCAATTCGATCGGATCGAGGCAAGCATGTTCAAAGCCGATTTCGATCTCGCCGTGATTCAGGAGAGCTACGAATTGCGCCGCAATCTGATCGAGCTCAGAAACGCCGCCGTGCCGATAGACGAAATCTGCAATCAGCTCGTTCGATTTCACGAGGACATCATTCCGAAGGAGCTTCGCGCTTATCTGCGCGATATCCAAGACCATGCGCACCGCGTCATCGCGGCCACCGATGATCTGCGCGAGATGTTGACGAATGCGATGCACGTCAATCTCGCGCTCGTGTCCGTGCGGCAAAACGACATCGTCAAGCAACTGGCAGGGTGGGGCGCGGTGCTGGCCGTGCCGACGATCGTGTTCAGTCTGTACGGCATGAATTTCCAAAACATGCCCGAATTGAAGTCCGCGTGGGGCTACCCTTTGACGATCGGTCTCACCTTCGCGGGCTGTGCGTGGCTTTATCGCAAACTCAGGAAATCGGGGTGGCTATAGGCGCGTTGCTCAACGGGAAATCGCGCCCGGTCGTCGATCGATGGCCCGACATCGATGCGCGGAACCGGTAGACTGCGCGCTATCGTCGGCGCATTTTATTGTGCTCTGCACAATGCGCGGCGGTAGACGAGCCACTTCCGTACCGTTTAAATATCGGTTTGACTCACCCGTCCGTTCGGACGAAGCCAGTTCCATCCGCGCCAATCGGAGCCTCATGAGTTCATCGCTGACTGTTCGCCGTATCGCTGCCGATCAAGGCGCCACCTTGCGCGAGCTGCGCGCCGCCGCCTTGCGCGACGCGCCGGATGCCTTCGACGAGACGCTCGAAGAAGCCCTGTCAGAACAAGCAGAGACATTTGACGCCGCCGCCGCGCGGCATGCCACCTCCGAGGCGTCCGCTTCGTTCATTCTGTATACCGAAGGCCATCCTGCGGGGCTCGTCGGAGCCTATTTCGACGACACGCCCGAGCGCAAAGCATTTGTCTGTGCGCTTTGGGTGGCCCCGGCCGTGCGCCACTTGCGCGGCGGCGAACTACTCGTGAACACGGCCAGCAGCTGGCTCGCCGAGCGCGGTGCGCACGAAATCTACGCTTGGGTGGCCGACGCCAATCGCAACGCCATGCGCTTTTATGGTGCGCTGGGTTTCGGCCCGACCGGCGAGCACCAACCGATCGCGCGTTCGCCGCAAGAGGGGCAGTCGCTGCTCGTGCGGCACGTGAAGCACCCGTAAGGCCACGCCTCGGTATCGATCCTGTCATGGCGCCGCGCCTGCGCCAGGCATTGTCGCGCCAAAGCAAAAAATCTGGCCCAGGCTGCAGACCCCTGTAAAATACGCAAAATTTTTCGCCGCAAGCCCCATGTCGCTGAACAAAACGCCATTCTTCGAACTTCGCAGCGGCTCCGTCGACGCACTTCAATTCGTCGTGAAAACCACGGACCTCGACGCGCTAAAGAGCGAGCTCGCGCGGCGCTTCGAGGCGACGCCCGAGTTTTTCTCGGGCGAAGTCGTGACGATCGACGTGCGCCGCCTGGGCGAGCACGAGCGCGCTCCGGTTGCCGAGATCGCGCGTTTGCTCGATGGCGTGCGCATGCGGCCGATCGGCGTCGTGGCTTTGGAAGCGCAGCGCGAGTGGGCCGGCAGCGGCGAGTTGCCGCTCGTCGAGGCGCGCGAGCGGCGCACCGCGGCGGGCAAAGGGGAGGCGCCACGGGCGGCGCCGGAGGCCGCGCAGGCGCCTGCGCCGGTCGCGCCGGAGGCCGAATCGAGTGTGCGCGGGGCGCCTTCATCGCAAACGCTCATCATCGACAAGCCGCTGCGCTCGGGGCAGCAGATTTACGCGAAGGGCGATCTCGTCATTCTCGGTCTAGTGAGCTACGGGGCCGAAGTGATCGCCGAGGGCAATATCCACATTTATGCGCCGTTGCGCGGGCGGGCGCTCGCGGGCGTGCATGGCAATCACGACGCGCGGATCTTCTGCACGTGCCTCGAGCCGGAACTGATCTCGATCGCCGGCATCTATCGGACGACGGAGAATCCGCTGCCGGCCGATGTGGTCGGCAAGTCGGTGCAGATCCGGCTGGCGGACGAAAAACTCATGATCGAACCGCTGCGGCTGACTTAGCAGGCAAGCCGCGCCGACGCGCCGCACTTCAGTGCGCGTCGAACTCAACTGACGAAATTTGACGAACACAGGGTAAGGGGAAATGGCAAAAATCGTTGTGGTGACTTCGGGCAAGGGCGGTGTGGGCAAAACCACCACGAGCGCGAGCTTCGCGTCGGGCCTCGCGCTACGAGGACACAAAACGGCTGTGATCGACTTCGACGTCGGCCTGCGCAATCTCGATCTGATCATGGGATGCGAGCGCCGCGTCGTCTACGATTTCATCAATGTGATCCAAGGCGAGGCGAACCTCAATCAGGCGCTTATCAAGGACAAGAAGTGCGAGAACCTGTTCGTCCTGCCGGCCTCGCAAACGCGCGATAAAGATGCGCTGACGCTCGAAGGCGTGGAGAAGGTCATCAACGATCTGACCGAGATGGGGTTCGACTATATCGTTTGCGATTCGCCGGCCGGCATCGAATCGGGCGCGCTGCTCGCGATGCATTTCGCCGACGAAGCGCTCGTCGTGACCAATCCGGAAGTCTCGTCGGTGCGCGATTCGGATCGCATCCTCGGCATTCTGTCGTCCAAGACCAAGCGCGCAATCGAAGGCAAGGATCCGATCAAGGAGCACCTGCTCATCACGCGTTACAACCCCAAGCGCGTCAGTGAAGGGGAAATGCTCTCGCTATCGGACATCCAGGAGATTTTGCGCATCGATCTGATTGGCGTCGTGCCGGAATCGGAAGCCGTGTTGCATGCGTCGAACCAAGGTTTGCCCGCGGTCCATATGGACGGCACCGATGTGGCCGAAGCCTACAAGGACATCGTCGCGCGTTTCCTCGGCGAGGACAAAGAGTTGCGCTTCACCGATTACCAGAAGCCGGGCCTGTTGCAGCGCCTCTTCGGCACCCGCTAAGGAGGGCGAACGATATGTCGATTTTATCGTTCTTGCTCGGCGAAAAGAAGAAATCTGCGGCGGTCGCTAAGGAACGCTTGCAGCTCATCATCGCCCATGAGCGAGGCGGCGGTCATCCGCCGGCCGATTATTTGCCCGCCTTGCAGCGCGAGCTCGTCGCCGTCATTTCGAAGTATGTGAAGATTTCCGACGACGACATCCGCGTCAGCCTAGAGCGGCAGGACGATCTCGAAGTGCTCGAGGTCAAGATCGAAATTCCGCAGGCCTGAAGCGGGCGGCCTCTCACCGCGTCCTGCTCAATTCCTCTTCCTGATCGTTGCTGATTTTCGGGCGCAGTCGCCGGCGGCGGCGCGCTCGAAAATATTCGGTTGCACTTTCGGCCCGCCGGTAATACGGCCGTTGTCTTCGCAATCGTCGCCTCGCGCATTATGGGAGTAACGTCGTCGCTGCGTACGGCGTCCCTATTCGCCATTCAGAGGCTGCTTATGAAAACGTCCACTCGCTTTCTCATTGCCCAACTCATCTTGGCTGCGGCCGGTGCGTTCGCAATCGCGGCGTCGGCGCCTGCGTCGGCCGACGAAGTCGTCCTCGTCGCACCCCACGCGCCGCCGCCTGTGCGCTATGAGGTCGTGCCGGCGCCGCGCGTAGGCTATGTCTGGGATCGCGGCCATTGGCGCTGGCAGCGCGGCGGCTACGTATGGGTTCCCGGCCATTGGCAGCGCGTGCGCATCGGCCATCACTGGGTGCCTGGGCATTGGGCGCGACGCGGCCCGAATTGGGCGTGGATCCCGGGGCACTGGGCACGCTGAGCCGATCGGCTCGTGCGGCGCCGCGCAAGAGGGCGCCGTATCGGCATTGTCATGCGCTGCCCTCGATGGCGTGAAGGCGCACTAAGAGCGGCGCGCTTACCCGCGCGGCGTATCGGCCGGGGACTCATTCTCGCGCCCGTCGGCCGGCTCGTCTTCGAACAGCGGCTCCAACGTTTTCGGCGTCTCCGGTTCGGCCGGCGCTGCCTTCGCGGCTGGCGGCGTCATATAGCGAAGCGCCAGCGCTTCGTACAACGGCGGTGCGAATAGGCGTGCAACGCGGCTGGCGATGAGCGCCGTTGCCATCAGCGAGATCACGAGCGCGTGCCCGTTAATCATCTCCATGACGATCACGAACGAGGTAATCGGCGATTGCGTCACGGCGGCGAGATAGCCCACCATCGCCAGCGCGATCAGCATCGGCAACTGCATGCTGCTGAAGACGTGATGCAGCAAATTGCCGAAACCGGCGCCGATCGATAGCGACGGCGCAAAAATGCCCCCTGGAATCCCCGGCAAGTACGAACCCACCATCGACGCCATCTTCAGGAACGGATAAAACAGCGAGAGTTGCTCGCGCCCGTCGAGCAGACCGCGCGCCTCCGCATAGCCGCTGCCGAACGTCGTGCCCCCTGAAACCAAACCCACTACGGCGATCGCCAGCCCGCACAGCGCGCCGAACACGACCGGGCGCTCGCGATGCATCTGCACGAGCGGTGCGGGCAGCCAGCGCGATGTATGCAGCAGGAGCCAGCCGAATATACCGCCCGCGATGCCGGTCACGATGGCCGTCAGTAGCACCGCCACGGCAAGCAGATCGGGAAAGTGCGAGCCGATCTCGATCGTGCCGAAGTAGGTGTAGTTGCCGTTCAGGCCGAGCGCGATGACACCGGCGACGATGATGGCCGTGATCAACACGCCGCTCGCGCGCGCTTCGAAACTGCGCGTCAATTCTTCGATGGCGAAGACGATACCCGCGAGCGGCGTGTTGAACGCGGCCGACAGACCGGCGGCTGCACCGGCGAGCACGAGTTGCCGCTCGATCAGCGCGTTCGAGCGCGGATAGAAGCGGCGCAAGTTGTACATCATCGCGGCGCCGATTTGCACCGTCGGGCCTTCGCGGCCAATCGTGAAACCGCCGAGGATGGCGAGCAGCGACACGAGGATTTTGCCGGCCAGAAGCTTGAGCGTCAGCGTGCGCGGCCCCAGAGTGCTCGTGCCTTCATGCAATGCGGCGATGACTTGGGGAATGCCGCTGCCTTCAGCGCCACGGAAGAAGCGGCGGGTGAGCCAGACGCAGGCTGCGGCCAAGAGGGGCGTGGCGACGAGCGGCAGCCAGACATGCTGTTGCTGCACGGCGCGGAACTGGCCGTAGCCCCAATCGATGAGCCGGGCGTAGAACACGGCCACCAGGCCGACAGCGATTGCGCCCAGCCAAAACACGCCATACCGGCGCCAGATTTGCCGGGCGCGCCGGACGACGCCGGAGGAATGAAAAAGCGAGGTCCGGGCCATGGTGGTCAGGAAGTCAAAGCACGGATTATACGTGCGCAATGCCTGTGCCCCGAGCGCTGGCCGGCGTGTGCTGCCGCGACGACCCATATTGCGAGGCGCTTTCACCAAATTACGAGTTTGTTAAACGTGTCGCTGTGTATTGCCGGGTAAATGGCCCGACGCCCGCGCCGCGCGGCGCACGCAGCCGGTTAGGCCCGTCCTTGTAATAAGGGGGGGCGCGGCGCTTACAAATTGCAACGCTGCGCATCCCCGCCGTGCTGTTCAATCGCAATCGTTCGACAAGCGGTCGAACGTAGCGACAGCCACTTGAGGAAAAGACAATGAAACGCTCGACGGCATTATCGATGGCAGGCGCGCTGGTGGCGTTGCTGCTCGGAGGGTGCGTGATTGCGCCGGCGCCGGGGTACTACGGTTATTACGGCGGCTATCACCATCACCATGACTATTACTACGAGCGATAGGTGCGTGTGACGAGGGCCGAGGACGCGCTGTGCTCGACGTTCGATGTCTTAGGCCAGCAGCGCTTCCAAGGCCAGGACGGCGGCGAAAGCCGCCGCGTTCACCGCGACGGCTTCAACGAGGATGCCGAACCATGTCTTCGGGCGAAAGCGCATGGCGAGCAACAAGGAACCCAGCAGGGCGAGCGCGAGGATGGCCACGATGTCGGCGTTGTCGATGCGAATGTTCATCGTCGTCTCCCGGTGTCGGTTGTGCAGAAAATGGCCTTATTTGTGTGCATTAACCAGTATAGGCGTGCGCACTTTGCGGACAAGCCGGGAAAACTCCGGATGGATGAACCGGTTCGGCTAGCTGGCGCCGCACGCCCAGTGACGGTCGATGCGCAATGAAATGCCCGCATCCGAGGAATTTTTCTCGATCGACGTGAACCAACCGGCGAGAGCCGATTCGTGGCGCAGTCGTGCCCGAGGGCCGGAGAAAAGGAGCGCTGTCGATGTCATCGTCCCCTGGACGCTCGATCGAAGTCGATTTGCTGCGCGGTGTCGCGCTGATCGTTATCACCATCGATCACATTTCGGTAAGCGTGCTGGCGCACGCGATGCTGCACAACTATGCCTATTGCGATGCGGCAGAGGTGTTCGTCTTTCTCGGCGGCTACGCCTCTGCCGCGGGCTATACGAGCATTGCTGCGCGCCGCGGTGAAGGGGCCGCGCGCCGGCGGTTCGCGAGGCGGGCGTGGGAAATCTATCGGGCCTATTTGCTCACGGCGGCGTTGATGATCGCCTGCGGTGCGATCGTCGCGGCGTTGCCCATCGCTTCTCCGCTCGTCGGCGAGTCCGGTTGGCCGATGTTTGCGCATCGGCCCGCGCAGGCATTGATCGACATCGCGACGCTGCGGCAACAGCCGTTTTTGTCGGCGGTGCTGCCGATGTACCCGCTGTTCGCGTTGAGCATTTCCTTCGCGATCCCGCTTGCACGGCGTACGCCCGTCGCTTCCTTTACGCTGAGTTTGACGATGTGGCTGGCGGCCCCGTGGCTTGCTGGCTGCTTGCCAGGCGTCGCCGAGTGGCCGTTCAACCCGTTCGCTTGGCAGTTGCTGTTCATGCTGGGCCTGCTCTGTCGACTCTATCCTGTGCCGGTGCGCATGCAGACGTCGACGGCAGGCCACCTGTTGACGGGGGCGGCGGTGGCCGTGGCGCTGGCGTTTGCCTTCGTCAAGGTGTGCATCGACACGCATCCTTCGCCGGGGTTCATGAAGCAGAACCTAGCCAGCGTACGTGTCGTCAGCTTCCTCGCGCTCGCTTGGTTGTGCGCACAAGCGGCTCGCGCGGGTTGGCTGCGCACGGCGGCGGAACGCCTGCCCGCGGTCGTGGCGGTGGGGCGGCAGGGGCTCGTCTGTTTCGTCGGCGGCACGCTCGTCTCTATCGTGGCCGATACGGTTGTGCGGTTGCTGCATGCGCAAGCGAACGGATTGGCGAGATTGACGAGCGATATCGCCGCCGTGGCGGCGCTGCTACTGCTCGCGCGCTTGGCGCAGGCGTATCAGCGCGTCGGGGCCGCCGCGCCGCGTATGGCGGCGCGGTCCGTGCGCGTGACATCGAGTGTGCCGCCTGCGCCCGCGCGGCGCGACCGGTAATAGCCGCGCACGCGCGAGCGGCCGCTCATGACAACCGCACGTCCTTCGTTTCGCGCATGGCGAATACGGCCACGAGACTGACCGCCGCGGCGATCGACACGTAGCCGCCCACCCATGCCAAGCCGCCGCGGGTGGCCAGCATCTGCGCGATGTAGGGCGCAACCGATGCGCCCAGAATGCCGCCCAGGTTGTAGGCAACGCCTGCGCCTGTGTAGCGCACGGCGGTCGGGAACAGCTCGGGGAGCAACGCCCCCATCGGTGCGAAGGTGACGCCCATCAGAAACAGCTCGAGCGTCAGAAACACCGTGACGAGCACGGGCGAGCCGCTGCCGACGAGCGGCGCCATGGCGAAGCCCGAGGCGATCGCCGCCGCGATGCCGGCCATCAGCACCGGCCGCCGGCCGAAGCGGTCGCTTGCCCAGGCCGCGAGCGGGGTGGCAAGCGCCATGAACAGCACGGCGAAGCACAGCATGCCCAGGAACGTTTGCCGGGGTATGTGCAGCGTCGACACGCCGTAAGAAAGCGTGAAGACGGTCGAGATGTAGAACAACGTGTAGCAAACCACCATTGCAAACGCGCCGGCGAGCGTCGCGCGGCTATGGTGCGCGAGCAGCGATACGAGCGGGACGCGCACGCGCTCGGCCCGCTCGATGGCGGCGCGAAAGGCGGGCGTTTCGGCGATCTTCAAGCGCACGTACAGGCCGAGCACGACCAGCACGGCGCTGGAAATGAACGGCACGCGCCAGCCCCAAGCGCGAAACTGTGCGTCCGAGAGTGTGAGCGCAAGCGTGAAGAACAGACCGTTCGATGCCAGGAAGCCGACCGACGGGCCGAGCTGGGGGAACATGCCGAACCACCCGCGTCGGCCTGCGGGCGCATTCTCCGTGGCGAGCAGCGCGGCGCCGCCCCATTCTCCGCCGAGCCCGATGCCTTGGCCGAAGCGCAGGATGCACAGCAGGATCGGCGCGAGCGAGCCGATGGCATCGTAGCCGGGGAGGAACCCGATCAACGTGGTGGACAGCCCCATGACGAGCAGCGACGCGACGAGCGTCGATTTGCGGCCGATCCGATCGCCGAAGTGCCCGAATAGGAACGAGCCGATCGGGCGCGCCACGAACGCGAGGCCGAACGTGACGAAAGCCGACAGCGATTGCGCCATCGCCGATCCGTGGGGAAAGAAAACGGGGCCGATCACGAGCGCCGCGGCGGTGGCGTAGACATAGAAGTCGTAGAACTCGATCGCCGTGCCGATGAAGCTGGCGAAAACGATGCGTGATCGCCCGGGGGCGCTCGCCGCGGTCGAGGCGGTCGTCACGGAGGGCGAAGACGGCGAAACGGACATAAAAGGTCTCCTAGTGGCATAGGGCGTCACCACGCGCGAGCGCGTCGGTGAAGCGAAATTCGGTGATGAGGCGAGAGCCGTGCTTGGACGCTCGCCGACGGGCATCAAAGCACGCGGACGGGGCGCGAGCGACAGGAAAAAACGTCAAATGCAATGGGACAGCTTGACGTGCCCATGGCGGGCAATGGCAGCGTCGGGCCGGCAGGCGCGTCGCCGGGTAGGCGGCGCGCCGCGAGCATGGCCGGAACTCCGGCCGCGCGGTGGGAAAAATTATAGCGAGCAGGCGCAGCGCGCGCCAATGCAACCGAGCGCGCCGGGCGCCGTCAATCGAACGTCAGCGCTTGCGGCGCCGCGAGTTCGCGCAACTGGAATTTGCCGTCGTCGTTGAAGAGCCAGTCTTCCATGATTTCGACCTGACCGAGCCGGTTCAGCAGCTTGGCCGGCGGGACCGGCAACGGCGAGGCCCGGCGCAACGCGGCGAGCGCCGTCGCTTCCACTTCGTCGTCGCCGTTCGTTCGGTAGACGGACGAGCGCAAGACTTCGCCGTTGCGATTCACAGTGAAGGCGACGACGACGAGCGAGCGCAGCATGGCTTGCGGCGCTCGTCGCTCGAGATAGGACGGGTTGCGTTCGGCGATTCTGCGAGCGATCGCTTCCCGATACTGATCGAGCGTCGCGCTATTGACTGCGGCGGGGGGCGGCAATGCCGCCGCGGGGGGACGCGAGGGCGGTGTGATCGTGCAAGCGGCCGTTATCAGCATCGCGCCGAGAGCCACGAAGCGCGTAAGCCCGCGGGCGCACGATGCGGGATAGCGCACGAGATCGAGTTTCATGACGGTAATGGCGCGCTTGGCTCGCGCAGAAGCAATATGCTCCAAGCGTAGTCAATGGCGTGCGCGTACGCATCCGGATTTGCGTCGCCATCGTGCGTCGGCGCACGGCGCAGGCTTGTGCGGCCGGTGGCGTCCCGACTTCTCTTCAACGGCTGCAGAAACGCATGCCGGAGTTCGTCGTCATTGCGTCGGTGCGATGGCGAGGGATCGCTTCGGTTCAATTCAATAGACGACGAGCGATTCGGCCCACCAGTGCGTACCCATGTTGCCGGTGCCGTAGCGCATCCAATCGTAATCGCCGTACCCGGGGCCTTCGCCGGGCCATGGGTTCATGAAATAGAGTGCATGCTGCCCATCGTCGTAGCCGTCGATGACGACGAAGTGCCCCCCGCCCCCCGGCCAGGTCCACAAGATGACGACCGGATTGCCCCGGTCGATCGCCGCACCGACCGCCGGGTAAGAAAGCGGCGCGCTGACATAGCGCGAATCGCGGCGGCCCAGCGACCAAAGAATTCCGCTGATGCCCGTCGTACCCGCGATCGTATTGGGCGAGTTGGCGGGAGCGTTCCAATCGAACGGCGCGCTTTGACACGCGTACCCGATCGAGTCGACCCAATTTTCGATCGCGCATTGGCTACTCGGGACGCCGCGATAGGCGAGCACCGCTTTCGAATCGGCGGCCCAGCACCATTCGCTGTGCGCCTGCGTGACGTGGGGAACGTTGATTTGCCGCTCGCCCGCAAAGACGGGCGCGCAAGCCGTCGCGACGACGAGGCCGCACAGCAGCCGAGCGCGAAGTTCTGTGTCCACGGCAAACTCCTTCAATGCATGAATCTCGGGTCGCGCAAGCCCCGCCGCAAGCGGCGTCGAAGGGCATCGCCGAGCTCGGCCTGGGAAAGAGGCGGTGAAGAAAGGGGCGCCGCCGTTGCAGCCGAGGTTGCCGGCTTGGAGCGGGCGCCCGCGAGCGGCACATAGAACGGGCCAGTGGTGGACGGAGATGGCGTTGCGCCTTGCGCCGAAACTTCGATTACGTCGGTTACGGCCGGCTGGCATCGAATGAAGCGCAGCGTAGACCGCGGCGATAGCTGGCCATAGCGTTCCGCGACGGCAACGAGTTCATCGGCCAATTGACTTGCCCCGGCTTGGACCATCTTCCATTGCCCGTTCATTTGCGCGACCGTGACGAGGCCGACGCCTCTGCCGCCCTGCATGACGATGAATCGCCATTCGCCGCTGCCGTAAAGGCTTTGTTCGACGGACTTGCCCGCCATCAAAGCGTCGGCATCGACGAGATACATCTCGAATCCGTTGCCGATCGTCGCGTCACGTAATGCTCGATAGTCGTCGACATTGAAGATTCGATTCTCGCGAGTGGGCTGCGTGGAGGTTGGCAAGCGCGCGACAAGCGTCGCCAAACCGGCGATGGCTGCTTGCCGCTGAGGCGACGCGCGCATCGGCGCTAGGTAGCCCGGGATGGCGCCAGCGGTGGCGGACGCCGCAATCGGCTGGGCGCAGGCAGGCGAGGAAAAAGCCATGCTCGCGAGCGAGTAAAGGAGCATGGCCATCGATCGACGATTTCGCATAACGCCTCCTGCGTGAAGCGACGCCCTATGCGATCTCTGTGAGCAAATGTTATGCCGTCGTCTACGGCGCTATGCATTTTGAGTGCATGCATCACCGGCATTCGATAAGCAAGGAAGGGCAGTGGCAAGTTCGGTTGCTACGCGCGGTCGATCGATGCCCTGGAACGCGCCGAGTCGCCCAGGGCATCGCGGGTCGACGCGGCGTATTACGCGTCCACGAACGTCATGTCCATCGACCATTGCGTCTGGTTGCCGAGCGAATACTGGATGGACGGCGAGCGGAGCTTGAAGTCGTCGGTCACGGTGAGCAGCCCGGAGCCGGCATCCTGGCCTATTGTCGTTTGATATCCGCCGGCGTTGCCGTAGGTGATGTCTTTGCCGTCGGAGAAAATCACTCCCATCAGATGGGGATCGGTAGACGTATCGCCGTTTGCATCGATGCTGACGTTGGCGTCGACGCCGGGGGAGAGACATAGGGTGTGGTGCATACGCGCGCCGTCGATCGTCAATACCTGATCGTCCCAATTGGGATCGTGTTCGATGCACACCGCTTGGGTCGAAAGGTTGGTGACGCGAACGATGGGATTCGTCATCTTGCTGCCCTCCAAGTGAATGACCGCCGCGCTTGCGACGCGCAGGTGCCGGCTTGCGGTCGCGTCGGTCGAGAGAAAAGCGCGGACGACGATAGTCGCTCGTGTTCAGCACGTGAGGGTGAGAAGTGGCGAAGATTCAGACGGCGTCGGCTTCCGTGTCAATGGGTGTCAGTCCGTCGCTTTCTGACCCGGTGCGTGCGCGAGCCGCTTTGCATGTGCAAGCGTAGCGAGCCTACGCCGCGAGTCTGTATGGCGGTTGACGCCATACATCAAGCTATGGCATCCTACGCCATATGAAAAAGAAAGCGACGCTGCTCTTCGAAGATCGGACCATCTATCCGGACGGAGCTATTCTCGAAATGCGTATCTGGCGATTGCCCGAGCGTGACGCGGAGAGACCGCACGGCCTCAAGTACAGCCTGTTCTATGGGCGGGATGGCCGGCGGCTGATTGGCTACGACAATGAGCGGGGCAAAGGGGATCATAGGCACTATGGCAGCCGGGAAGAACCGTACGTGTTCTCAACCGCAGAGCGAATGGTGGCGGATTTTTTGGACGATGTAGAACGAGAAAGGAGCGTGAAATGAGCAAGTTGACTGCGCACGTGGGTAGCGCTCGGGACATGGGCCGACGCTTCTCGGCCGCTTTCGAGCGGGCGGTGGCGGGCGAGAATTTTGAGGAACGGCACATCACGTTTCTTTCGTTGGAAGAGATGATGGCGGCGCTGACGCCGAAGCGACTGGAGTTGCTACGGTACCTGCATCGTACCGGTGCGGATAGCGTCAAGGCGCTGGCGCGCGAACTCGATCGCGATTACAAGCGCGTTCACGAAGACGTCGCGATTCTTGAGGGGGCGGGGCTTATAGTTCGGGAAGATGGGCGCTTGAGCGCGCCCTGGGAAGCGCTCACGGCAGAGGTTTCCCTGTAGTGGGGGAGGCCGATTCATGCGCTTGCCGGGCGCCCGGATTGATGAACTTGCTCATCGCTGCGCGATGCTGCCCGACATAATGCGGCCTCTCATCGAGGCTACACATCAACGCTCTGACACGAACGATCCGGACTTGCGTTCGTACTCAAGCAGAGCCATCGCGCCGATATGTTTTCAGGTTGGCGTTCGACGCGGCAACATCCCCCTCATCGCCCGCAAGCGTTTTGCGGGGTGAATTTAGACGAAATGAGATAGGGTGATACAGGCGAGGTGGCGGAGGGCGTGGGATTCGAACCCACGAAGGCCGTGAAGCCTTGCCGGTTTTCAAGACCGGTGCATTCAACCGCTCTGCCAGCCCTCCGAGAGGCGCGATTGTAACCCGAAACGGCGCGGCGTCAGCGTCCCGGGTCGATCGTTGCGCCGCTCAATCCTCCCTTTCGTTCAAAAACAGCGCCTGCAAGTCGTTCAAGAAGCGCTGTCCAAGCGGCGTCGGCGCGATCTTTTCGTAGGTGCGCTCGATCAATCCGCGCCGCTCGGCTTCCTGCAGCGCGCGCTCGATCGATGTCATGGGCATCCCCGTGCACTCGACGAAGCGATGCACCGGAAAGCCTTCCACGAGCCGCAGCGCGTTCAGCATGAATTCGAACGGCAGATCGCGTGCGGACACTTCGTGCTCTTCCTGCACGGGTGTCCCCGCGCGAGCCTGTTCGATGAACGTGGCGGGATGCTTATAACGTGCCTGCCGCACGATACGGTGTGCGAACGAGAGTTTCGTATGCGCGCCTGCGCCGATGCCGAGGTAATCGCCGAAGCGCCAATAGTTCAGATTGTGCTTGCACTGATGATGGGGCTTCGCATAGGCCGATACCTCGTACCGTTCATAGCCGGCCGTGGCCGTGCGCTCATGAATCCACTCCTGCATGTCGGCCGAAGCATCGTCGTCCGGCAACGCCGGCGGAAACTTGGCGAATAGCGTATTGGGCTCGAGCGTCAGGTGGTAGAGCGACAAATGCGGCGGGGCGAAGGAGAGCGCCGTTTCGATATCCACACGGCATTCGTCCAATGTTTGTCGCGGCAGCGCGAACATCAAATCGAGGTTGAAGTTATCGAAGTGCCGTGCCGCGATCTCGACGGCGCGACGCGCATCGCCACCGTTGTGAATCCGCCCCAAGGCGCTCAGATGCGCTTCGTTGAAGCTTTGGATTCCTACCGACAGCCGGTTCACGCCGCTCGCGCGAAACTGCGCGAACTTCTCGGCTTCGAAAGTGCCCGGATTGGCCTCCATCGTGATTTCCGCGTCGGCGTCCAGCGGCAGCAGCGCACGCACGTCCGACAGCAAGCGGTCGAGCCCGCGTGCCGAGAGCAGGCTGGGGGTGCCGCCGCCGATGAAGACGGTATGCACCTGCCGCCCCCATACCAGCGGCAGCGCCTGCTCGAGGTCGGCGCGCAGTGCGTCGAGATAGTCGTCTTCCGGGAAACGCTCGCCTTTCCATTCGTGCGAGTTGAAGTCGCAGTACGGGCACTTGCGAACGCACCAAGGAAAGTGGACATAGAGCGCAAGGGGCGGCAGCGAGGTGAGCCGGATGGCGCCTGGCGCGGTGAACGCTTGGATCACGCCCGAACGAGTGCCGATCATCGCGCCTCCTTCAACAAGGTGAGCAGCGCGCGCAGTGCGATAGCGCGGTGGCTGCGCGCGTTCTTGAGCGACGGATCGAGCTGCGCGGCCGTGGCCTCCAGCTCGGGCAGGTAGAAGTGCGGGTCGTACCCGAACCCGTGTTCGCCGCGCGGCGCATCGATGATCTCGCCGTGCCAGCGGCCTTCGGCGATGAGCGGCTCCGGATCGTCGGCATGCCGCACCAGCACGAGGACGCAGTAGTAATAGGCGCGCCGGTCGGTCACGCCTTGCAGGCGATCGACGAGGTAGGCATTGTTGGCGGAGTCGTTCTTTTCGCCGCCCGCGCGCTGCGCATAGCGGGCCGAGTAGACGCCGGGCTCGCCGTTCAATGCCCGCACGCATAGCCCGGAATCGTCGGCCAGCGCCGGGAGCCCCGTCAAACGCGCCGCGTGACGTGCTTTGGCCAAGGCGTTCTCGACAAAGGTGGCATGCGGCTCCTCGGCTTCGGGGACGCCTAGCGCTCCTTGTGCTACGAGCGCAATGCCGGCCGCGCCGAGCATGGCGGAAAACTCACGCAGCTTGCCCGCATTGTTCGAGGCGACCACGACACGCGCAAGCGGCGGCGCCGCCGACGCGCGATCGAACTCCCCCGCCGCGCCGACCACCCGTCGTTGCGCGTCGCCTGCCTCACTCATCGTTCGTCTCCAGCGCCGCTTTTTGCTTGCGCACGAGCGAGCTTATGCCGTGTTGCGCGAGATCGAGCAGCGCGTTCATTTCGTCACGAGAGAACGGCGCACCTTCGGCCGTGCCTTGCACTTCGACGAAACCGCCCGCACCCGTCATCACGACATTCATGTCGGTATCGCAGCGCGAATCCTCGTCGTAGTCGAGATCGAGCACGGGCACGCCTTCGTAGACGCCGACCGAGATGGCCGCCACGTAATCGGTGATCGGCGACTGGGCGATACGGCCGGTCGCCATCAGCTTGGAGACGGCGTCGTGCGCCGCGACGAACGCGCCCGTGATGCTGGCCGTGCGCGTGCCGCCATCGGCTTGAATCACGTCGCAGTCGATATGCAAGGTGCGCGGCCCGAGCCGCTCGAGATCGAACACGGCGCGCAGCGCACGCCCGATCAGCCGCTGGATTTCTTGCGTGCGCCCCGTCTGTTTGCCGCGGGCCGCTTCGCGGTCGCTGCGCGTGTGCGTGGCGCGCGGCAGCATGCCGTACTCGGCCGTGAGCCAGCCCTGATTGCGCTCGCGCAGGAATTCAGGCACGCGCTCGACGATGCTCGCAGTGCAGATCACTTTGGTATCGCCGAACTCGACGAGCACCGAGCCTTCGGCATGCTTCGTGTAGTGGCGCGTGATGCGCACGTCGCGCAGTGCATCGGCAGCTCGGCCGCTAGGGCGTTGGACGGTATCGGTCATGGTCGGGGTGGGAAGCGGCGCAGCCGCAAGGAAAGAGGAAGAAGCGCAATTTTACCGCCGTGGGCTGGTTGCATGCGCCATGCCGTCCCGGCGCGCTCGTAGCGGGGGCGTTCGGCAAAAATGGGATAATACGTATTCAACGCTTTCGCGCCGGGTCGACGCGCGAAGCGGCTCGAACAACCGGCCGGCGACGGCCTCCATCGCGAGACGGACGATGATTTACAGCATGACAGGCTACGCGAGCGCGACGCGCGAACTCGCGGCCGCGGGCGGTACCGGAGCCATGAGCGTATCGGTCGAACTGCGTACCGTGAATTCGCGTTTCTTGGATCTGAACTTCCGTATGCCGGAAGAAGCGCGTACGTGCGAGCCGACGCTGCGCGAAATGTTGATGACGAAGCTCTCGCGCGGCAAGGTCGACATCCGCGTGAACTTCCAGCGCAGCGAGCAGACGGCGTCGGTGGGCTCGCTCGACCGGGACGCGTTGGCGCAACTGGCCGCGCTCGAGCGCGCGGTGCTCGAAGCGTTTCCCGCCAGCGAACGCATGCGCACGGGCGAAATCCTGCGCTGGCCGGGCGTCCTCGCCGAAACGAACGTCGCGCCCGAAACGCTGCGCGATGCAGTGCTCGCCTGCGGCAAGCAGGCGATCGCCGAGCTCGTCGACGTGCGCGCGCGCGAGGGTGCGCAACTGGCGGCCATGCTGCTCGGCAACGCAACGGAGATGGAAGCGATCGTCGCGCGCATCACGCCCCTCGTGCCGGAACTCATCGCCAAGCATCAGCAAAAAATCGTCGAGCGTTTGCAAGAAGCGCTGGGTCTGGCCGCCCCGGACGCCGCGGCCACCATCGTTTCGCGCGAGGAGATCGCCGAACGCATTCGGCAAGAGGTGACGATGTACGGCATTCGCATCGACATCGCAGAAGAACTCTCGCGCCTGTCCGCGCATTTGTACGAAACACGGCACGTGATCGAAAAGGGCGGCAAGGTGGGCAAGCGCCTCGACTTCATGATGCAGGAGCTCAATCGCGAAGCGAATACGTTGGGGTCGAAAGCGGCAGCCAAGGAACTGGCCGACGCATCGATGACGCTCAAGCTGCTCATCGAGCAAATGCGCGAGCAAGTGCAGAATCTGGAGTGAAAGCGATCATGACCGAGCTTACGCACGAATCGAACCCGGCGCGCCAAGCGCAGCGCAATCCGTACGCCGGCGCGTATCCCGGCAATCTGTTCATGGTGGTCGCACCCTCGGGCGCCGGGAAATCGACGCTCGTGAATGCGTTGCTCGCGCGCGATCCGGAAATCCGCTTGTCGATTTCGTACACGACGCGCAAGCCGCGTCCCGGCGAGCAGGACGGGCAGCACTATCATTTCACGACGGTCGACGATTTCCTTGCGCGCCATGACCGCGGCGAATTTCTTGAAAGCGCGGAAGTGCATGGCAACTATTACGCCACCTCGCGCTTGTGGATCGAAGAACAGATGAAGAACGGCCACGACGTGCTGCTCGAAATCGACTGGCAGGGCGCGCAGCAGGTGAAGAAGCAATTCCGCAATGCGGTGGAGGTTTTCATTCTGCCGCCGTCGTTGTCGGCGCTCGAAGATCGCCTGAAAAAGCGCGGCCAAGACGAGCCGAACGTCATCACGCGGCGGCTGCTCGCGGCCGGCAGCGAGATCTCGCACGCACCGGAATCGGAGTACGTCATCATCAACGAGCACTTCGAGCGCGCGCTGTCCGAACTGCAGTGCGTCATCGACGCGACGCGTTTGCGCTTCGCTTCGCAATACGCGCGCCATACCGAGCTTTTCGTCGAACTCGGCATTCACTTGCCGCACGCCGAGTGAAGGCGAGTGGTTGCGCACATAAGGTAGAATGAGCAACATATTGAGAAGGAATTTCGAAACATGGCCCGCATTACCGTCGAAGACTGCCTGAAGCAAATCCCGAATCGTTTCGACCTGGCGCTTGCCGCCACGTATCGTGCGCGACAACTCGCGCAAGGTCACACGCCGAAGATCGAGAGCCGCGACAAGCCTACCGTTGCGGCCCTGCGCGAAATCGCGGCCGGAGAGATCGGTCTCGAGATGCTGAAGAAGGTCCCCGTCTAACACGTACGGCGCGCTAGGCGCATCGCGCGCCTAGCGCTGTCGCTGCCATGCCAGTTCGCGCATAGCCCGCATAGCGATCCATACGGAGGCGAAAATGAGCGCTACCCCATCGTCCGCCTCCACTGACACCGATGCCGTGCACCTCGAGCACGAGCAGGACGTCGAAGCGCCGGGTCCGGCGCGCAAGTACATCGACGCCGTCCTCGAACAATCGTTTCGCCATCTATTCGGGCCGACCGCCACCCCGGAGCAACCCCGCAGGCACGACGTCGTTTCGATCGCGAGACTCACGTCGATGCTTGCCGGCTACCTGAGCCCCGAGGAAATCAAAGAGGTCAAGGCCGCATTCCACTTCGGTGACGAGGCGCATCTGGGGCAGTATCGCCACAGTGGCGAGCCCTACATCACGCACCCGGTCGCCGTCGCGGAAACATGCGCTGGCTGGAAGCTCGATGCGCAGTCGATCATGGCCGCGCTCCTGCACGACGTCATGGAAGATCAGGGCGTCACCAAGACGGAGTTGGCCGAGCGGTTCGGCCCGAAAGTGGCCGAGTTGGTCGACGGCTTGTCGAAACTCGACAAGATGGAGTTTCGCAATCGCGAGGAAGCGCAGGCGGAAAACTTCCGCAAGATGCTGCTCGCCATGGCGCGCGACGTGCGGGTCATTCTCGTCAAGCTCGCCGACCGCCTGCACAACATGCGCACCCTCGGCGCCGTGCCGTCGGAAAAGCGCCGTCGCGTCGCGCGCGAGACGCTGGATATTTATGCGCCCATCGCGCACCGTCTCGGCCTGAACAACACCTACCGCGAGTTGCAGGACCTGAGCTTCGCGAATTTCAACCCGCACCGGTACGCGACGCTCGAAAAGGCCGTCAAGGCTGCGCGCGGCAATCGGCGCGAGGTGGTCGGCAAGATCCTCGAATCGGTGCAGCGCGCGATCGCCGACGCGCAGATCGAGGCGGAGGTGACGGGCCGCGAGAAGACGATTTTCAGCATCTACAAGAAGATGCGAGACAAACAGCTTTCGTTCTCGCAGGTGCTCGACGTCTACGGCTTTCGCGTGGTGGTGGGCAGCGCGCTCGAATGCTATACGTGCATCGGCGTGCTGCACGCGCTGTATAAGCCCGTGCCCGGCAAGTTCAAAGACTACATCGCGATCCCGAAGGTCAACGGCTACCAGTCGCTGCATACCACGCTCGTCGGGCCGTTCGGCGCGCCGATCGAGTTTCAGGTGCGCACGCGCAAGATGCACGAGATCGCCGAAGCGGGCGTCGCGGCGCATTGGCTCTACAAGAACGGTGGCGCCGACTTGAACGACGTGCAAAAGCGCGCGCACCAGTGGCTCAAGTCGTTGCTCGACATCCAGAGCGAGGCGGGCGATTCGAGCGAGTTCCTCGAGCACGTCAAGATCGACCTGTTCCCGGATGCCGTCTATGTCTTCACGCCGAAGTCCAAGATCATGGCGCTGCCGCGCGGGTCCACGGCGCTCGATTTCGCCTATTCGATCCACAGCGATCTCGGCAATCAATGTGTCGCCGTCAAGATCAACAACGAGTTGTTGCCGCTGCGCACCGAACTGAAGAGCGGCGACATCGTCGAGGTGATTACGGCGCCGTACTCGAAGCCGAACCCCGCATGGCTCGGCTTCGTGCGCACGGGCAAAGCCCGTTCGGCCATTCGTCACTATCTGAAGACGATGCGGCTGAACGAGTCGGTTCAACTGGGCGAGCGTCTCGTCGATCAGAGCCTGAAGGGCTACGGATTGTCGCTGGCCGATGTCGAGCCGGATGTATGGGACAAGCTCGTGCAATGGACGGGCAATAAGAACCGCCAGGAGATTTTTGCGGATATCGGCTTGGGCCGGCGCGTCGCCGCCGTCATGGCCAAGCGTATCGAGGTGCTCATCAGCGGGCGCGATGCCGACGATGAGCACGGACGCGCCGAAGGAAGTCCCGCGGGTGTCGCGCATCATGCGCTTCCGGTTGTCATCACGGGCACCGAGGGCATGTCGGTGCAGTTGTCGGCTTGCTGCCGGCCCATCCCTGGCGATGACATCATGGGCTATATCGGCATCGGGCTCGGTATGGCGATTCATACGACCGATTGCCGGGTTGCGCAGCGCATCCATCGCCGCGATCCGGGCCGCTGGATCGACGTGGCTTGGGCGCCGCAGCCCGGGCGCTTGTTCGACGTGGCTGTGAAGGTGCTCGTGCGTAATGTCAAAGGCGTTTTCGCCCGCGTGGCCGCCGATATCACCTCGGCCGATGCGAACATCGTCCACATCGCCATGGATGACGACTTGTCGCAGGAATCCACCGTGCTGCGCTTCGTGATCCAGGTCAGCGATCGCATCCACCTGGCCAACGTCATGCGCCGCGTCAGGACGAATCCCGATGTGATGCGCATCGTGCGCGAACGGCCGAGCGAAGACGGTCACCATCGTCACGATGGCGGGATGCGCATCGAGCGCGAGCGGGGCGACTACTAAGGATCTGGCTGAAAGACAAAGGGCCTTCCAAGCGGAAGGCCCTTCATAGGTGGTGCGGCTGGCAGGATTCGAACCCACGACCCCTTGGTTCGTAGCCAAGTACTCTATCCAACTGAGCTACAGCCGCACGCGAAAACACGGAAATCGTACTTCGGTCAAACAAAAGAGCCTTCCGCGAAGAAGGCTTTTGAAAAAAGTGGTGCGGCTGGCAGGATTCGAACCCACGACCCCTTGGTTCGTAGCCAAGTACTCTATCCAACTGAGCTACAGCCGCACGCAGAAGCGGAATTATAGCAAAGTCCCGAGAAAATGGAAGACATTGCGGCAGGTTTCTTCAGCGTTTCTTCGAGCGAGCGCGATCGTGTACGCTTGAAGTCCATTGGAGGTAGCGATTCGCACCATGAACAAGGCATTTGTCAAAGAGTCGAGCGAAGGCGACGACGACGATCTCGACATCGGTCAACCCGAAATCCCCGCCGGGGCCAAGAACTACATCACGCCCGCGGGCCACAAGCGTCTGCGCGACGAATTGCTGCACTTGATCGACGATGAGCGGCCGGAAGTCGTCAAGTTGGTGTCGTGGGCGGCGTCGAACGGCGATCGCTCGGAGAACGGCGATTACATATACGGCAAGCGGCGTCTTCGCGAGATCGATCGACGCATTCGCTTTCTGACCAAACGGCTCGACTTGGCCGAGGTCGTCGACGCCAGCAAGCAAGAGAACGTCGATCAGGTGTTCTTCGGCGCGACGATCGACTATGCGACCGCAGACGGTGAGGCGCACACGGTGACGATCGTCGGCGTCGATGAAGTCGATTTGGATCGCGGTCACGTGAGTTGGATCTCGCCGATCGCGCGGGCGTTGCTCAAGGCCCGCATTGGCGATACGGTCACGCTGCACACGCCCTCAGGACCCGAGCAGATCGACGTGCTGGACGTGCGCTATCCCACGGGCGGCGCCTAACCTCGCTTGCGTCCCCGGCGCTTCCAGCGAGCGCCCAAAAAAAAAGCGCCGCGAAAGCGGCGCTTCGGTCCCTGGACCGGGGAGGAACCCCGGTCAATGCTGTTCCGCTTAGAAGCGGTGGCGCAAACCGGCGGTCACGGCAACTTGCTTGTCGGTCGACGACATGTTCAGGCCGTTGATGACGGCGCCGATGCCGGTGCCCTTGTTCACGACGTGCTGGAATTCGCCGCCCAGGTACACGTCGGTGCGCTTGGACAATGCGTAGTCGGCGAGCAGATTGAACTGATTCCACGACGGATGCACGCTGCCGATGGTGCTATCCGTGTACGTATACGCGCCTGCCAGGCTGATTGCCGGCGTGAGCGCGTAGCGCGCGTTCAACTCGTAGTTGTTGAAGCGAGCTCCGCCGCCGGGCAGCGCGAGCGTGCCGCTCGTGCCGGCACTGCCCGCGTTCACGCCCAGGGCGTTGTCCAGGCGCGTTTGCGTGAATACGAAGCCGGCCGTGGCGGGGCCGAACGTATAGTTCAGGCCTGCGCCCCACGTGCGTTGACGACCCGCGACGAAGGTAGCGTCGCCGGTGACCGCGCCCGGGGATGCGGCGGTTTGGGCCAAGGCATTCGTGTCGTTGTTCAACTGCATGTACGCCGCTGCGACGTTCAGGCCGTTCCAGGTGTACGACGCGCCGATGCTATAGGCGCGGTTGTTCGAGAACTGGCCGGCCGTGTTCGAGAAGCCGTACAACGCGCCGAGCTTGAAGCCGCCGTAGTTGGCGCTCTGGAAGTGCACCGAGTTGTTGATGCGGAACGAGTAGTCGAGATTGTCGTTGTCGAACGGGTGCGCGAAGTACGTGCCGCCGTATTGGGTGCCCGTCAGCGCCAGTGGCCCGAGATATTGGACGACGTCGTCATACTGACGGCCGAGCGTGACCGAGCCGAATTGATTGCTCTGCAGGCCGACCCAGGCTTGACGACCGAATTCGCGGCCGCTTTGCTTGAGGGTGCCGTTATTGATGCCGAAGCCGTTTTCCAACGTGAAGATGGCTTTGAGCCCGCCGCCCAGGTCCTCGGACCCGCGCAGGCCCCAGCGGCTACCGTTGACCGAGCCGGTCGACTGCTGCCAATTGCTATGGCCGCCTTGGTTGTTCGTATAAGTGATGCCGGCGTCGATGAGACCGTAGAGCGTCACGCTGCTCTGGGCATGTGCCATCGTGGCGAACGCGCCGGTCAGGGCGCCGACTAGAAGGGTTTTCTTCATTCTTTCTCTCCAGGATCAGAACATTTTCTTGGCTGTCGCGAGAGGCGCTCGCCGACGTGCGTGAAATGCAGCGGTTGCATATCGGCAGGCCGATGCAGCAGGATTCACAGCAACAGGTCCGCGTTTCCGAACTGGGTTGAGTGTAAAGAGCGCTTCGTCGAGACGCGCGTTTCGAAATCGGAAATAAAGTATTGATTGATCTGAAACGATACTAATTATAGACTAACTCATTGATTTCAAGGGAATTTTTTCGTTAAAAAGGGCGCGAGTCGATTTGCCTCTCCCTGCGGCGTTGTATTTGCGATACGTCGGCTAGAGTGCAAGGAAGGTGAATTCGCGGGCCTTCATTCTGATTATTGCTCGTTTTGAAAAATTCGATTGCGCATTGCGGCAATAATCAGATGGGAACTGCTGGCTATACTATTGCTTCTGCTTTGCCCAAGCAGACTTTTTCGTCAAGGAAAAGACGTCTCCAAACCTTTGTCGACGCGGCCTGCCAGCCGCGTTTTTTTTTTTATGAGGCGCAGGCCCTACCGGCCGCGGCGGCGTGCGCCGCCTTGCTTGTCTTCGGTTCGACCGTAGTCGACTTCGTCGTCCTCTATCGGCAGCGCCCAGTCCTCCATCACGTAGTGCCGCGCGTCCATGGGTGATGCAAGAAGGTTCTGCCAGTGATCGCCGTGCCAGAACGGGTCGCATTCCAGAATCGTGGCTGCGCTTTTCGTCAGATCAATCGACGACATCCCTAAATGGGGGACACCAAAGAGCCACGAGCCGAAGCGCTTCAAGGGGTTGAGTCTCACGGTGGTCTCCCGGGCAAATCATCTTCCCCATATTCGGACCGGGGTGTCTAGCAGACAACCCGGAAAAATACTGACGGCAGAAATATCTTGTTGCAAGTAGTGAATCTTTTTCCTAACCACGGAATTTTGTTTGCTCGTCCTAGGTAATTCTGACGTCGTTGCCCCGATATTCTCGTGCCTCATGCATAGCGGCTACGCGTTTACAGCATTCAATGAAAAATTTCTTGACGAGCGCTCGACGGAACATTTATAAAAGCAGCGCCGGAATCACCCAGTGACGGCGCCTCGGGCGGAGAGACCGAGGCGACGTTCTTCCGAGGCTGGGTTTCGGGCGGAGGGCGCTGCCCGTCTATTAAATTTCGAGGGAATTAGTACTATGGAAACTGGTGTCGTAAAATGGTTCAACGATGCTAAAGGCTTTGGCTTCATCACGACCGACCAGAGCAACGAGGACGTGTTTGCGCATTTCTCCGAGATTCAGGCCGATGGCTTCAAGTCTCTAAAAGAAAATCAACGCGTTCAATTCGATGTGAAGACCGGTCCGAAGGGCAAGCAAGCGGCGAATATTCGTCCGCTGTAAAGCGTCGGCACCGGCACGCCGCTCACCGGCCAGCGTCGTTGCGCGCCAACCGGTGCGGCAGGCATCCTCGCAAGGGCGCTCGGGTGGTGCATACTTCGTCAATCGAAGCACCCGAGCGCCCTTATTCATGTCTGATCTATCCTTGCCGACGCCCCTAGTCGATACGCCTATCGCTTTTGTCGATCTGGAAACGACGGGCGGAGCGATTGCAGAACACCGCATTACGGAAATCGGCGTGGTGCAAGTAGGGCCATCCGGCGTATCGCGTTGGAGTACGCTCGTCAACCCGCGCCAATCCATTCCTCCCTTCATTCAGTCGCTGACCGGCATCACGGACGACATGGTGCGCGATGCGCCCGCGTTCGACTCGTTGGCGGCCGAATTGTTCGAGCGGCTCGACGGCAGTTTGTTCATTGCGCATAACGCCAATTTCGACCGCGGCTTCTTGCGTGCCGAGTTTCAGCGGTGCGGGTTTTCGTTCAACCCCGACGTGCTATGCACCGTCAAGCTCTCGCGCGCGCTCTGGCCGCACGAGAAGCGGCACGGACTGGATGCGCTCATCGACCGCCATGCGCTCGCGCCGCTCGCGCGCCACCGTGCATTGGCCGACGCCGATCTGCTTTGGCAGTTCTGGCAGCGCTTGCATGCGCTCTGGCCGCTCGCGACCCTGCGCACGCATATCGAGCGCACCGTGCGGCGCTATCGCATTGCCGGCGACATCACCGAAGATTCGATCGACGCGGCGCCGGCGGGGCACGGCGTCTATGCGTTTTTCGACGCGGCGGACGTTCCGCTGTACGTTGGGCGCAGCGTGCGGCTGCGTCAGCGGGTACGCGCCCATTTGACCGGCGAGCGGCGATCGGCGCGTGAGACGCGAATTGCCGAGCAGGTCACGCGGCTGCAGTGGCAGGCGACCGGCGGCGAGGTGGGGGCATTGCTGACCGAGGCGAAGTGGCTGCACGCTCTGCGCCCGGTTCACAATCGCCAACCTCGCATTGCGCGCACCGAGGAGCGGAACGCGCCGTGGCCGTTCGAGTCGGCGGTGGTGTTCGAAGAGCGCGGCGAGGCGGGGGACGAGCGCGCGCTCCATGTCGTCGATCGCTGGTGCTATCTTGGCGCCGCGTCTTCGCTCGAAGCCGCACACGAGCTGGCGGCCGCGCATGCCGAAGCCGTCTGCGAGCCGTCGACGCTGCGAATCATGCAAACGCATCTTGCGCGAGGCTTGCGTGTCACGCCGCTGGCGGTTCCTTCGAGCGAGGGCGAGCCATCCGATTTCGGGGCGAGCGCCGGCCGCCCGGAGCCGGTGACCGGCGAGCGCGCCTAGCCGATACCCGATGCGCCGCCCGTCGTGCAGACATGGGCGAGGGCGGTGTCAAGCGCGTCAGTGTCGGTCGCGCCGTAGCGCGTCAGCGATTTCCAGTTCCTGACCGCCTGCGCGAGCCGGGCCGGGCAATCGGCGGCATTGCGCCAAGGCTCGACGCGGCCCAACGCCGGGATCAGCGTGCGGGTAAGACGGTCGAGTTCGGGGCGGGTGCCGGTGGCCAAATCTGGCGCCGCGCCGGACGGCGCCCCCGACTTGGTCCAACGGTCGAACAGCGCCGTTTGGACCTGCTTGCTGGCCTCGATTTGATCGCGGAAGAAGAGACGGGCGAAGGCTGGGTCGACATTGGCTGCCTGCGCCCGCTTTTCCACGTCGGCCAGCAACGCCGCTTCGCGAGGAGCGTCGGTAATCGGGCGGTGATTGGCCCACTTCCATTGAGCGACAGGCACGGCTAGCGCCAAGCGTTGCGATACCAATGCGATCAGATTGGTCATGGCCGTTTCGTCGCCGTCGGCGCGCACCTGCGAAGGCGCGAGCGCGAACGCGACGCATAGCGTCAGCGCGAGCCGGGCCGCGAGGCGCAATGGCGCGGTCATGCGATGCGGGCCTCGGGGCCCGCGATCGTCACGGCTACTTTTGTTCGCACAACTTACGTTGTTCGTCGAAGAAAGCGCGCACGTGCTCGGGCAATTCGGTGGCCAGAAATTCAACGCCCACCGGTTCCGGGTCCGGGTTGGATACTTTGTGGGGGGGCGGAATGTGGGTGGGCTTGGCTTCCATGGCGTCTCTCCTGGCACGAATCGATTATCCGACGCGGTCCTCTCTGTTTGCCAGCGTCGAATTGATTTTTAACGCTTTGTTGCATTAACGGCACAGTCGGCGGCGCTTTTAAGTCAGGCAGAACGTTGATTGACGAAAATCAAAAATAATCTATGGGCACGCGCTCGCTCGCATCTTGAGCAAGCTTGTGGCGATTTTCTCCGACTGTCCGTGTTCACGCGCACGTGTCTTCCAAGATCCTCTTGCACGCCGCGCACGTCCGCCATCGTTGGCAGCCTACCGGCGTCAGCGCGCCGCATCGCACACGAGCGAGCGTGTGGCGGCCGGCCAGGAGTCTCACCTAGCGGCACCACGATTGCAGTGTGCCGGTACCTTTTACTGCACCGTGGGCAGAAGCTCGATTCCCTCGAGTTGCGCCGCGCAGCTATCGCGCACGATGGCGACGAAGTCGTCGAAGTAGGGGCGACCGGCGAAAGCGGGGTTCGCGATGGCGTACAGCTCGCTCCAAAGCCCTTTCGGCTCCACGCGCTTGGCGAGGACGTAGTCGTGGTCCACGTAGTTCTTGACGCCCCAGTTCGGCAGCGCCGCGATGCCCCGCCGGCTCGCCACCAACTGCATGATGGCGATCGTCAGTTCGGCCGTGCGGCGCTCGAGCTTGACGCCGGCCGGCTCCAATACCTCTCGAATCAGATCGATGCGCGATTCCGGCACCGGGTAGGTGATCAGCGTTTCGCCGTCGAGGTCGCGAGCCCCGACACGCCGTTTATTGCGCAGCCTGTGTTCATTGGCCATGACGACGAGAATCTCGAAGCGAAAGAGCGGCGCGACATGCAGGCTCGGTTTGCCGGCCGGCATGGAGCCGATCACGACATCGGCTTTGCCGTCGCTCAACAGGCGTAGCGGATCCGCGTGGAACCCGGCCACCAAATCGACTTCGACCTCCGGCCAACGGCGGCGGAACTCGTCCATCACGGGCATGAGCCAGTCGAAGCACGTGTGGCATTCGAGCACGATCCGCAGTTCGCCCGCCGTCTCGCCCTTTAGCCGCAACAAATCGCGCTCCGCGGCGGCGAGCGCCGCGGTCGTCTCGCGTGCGAGCGCGAGCAGCCTTTCGCCGGCCGACGTGAAGCGCAACCCCTGCTTCGTGCGTTCGAACAGAGATACCTCGTAGTGCGCTTCGATATCGCGAATCTGGTGCGATAGCGCCGACTGGCTCAGGTGGACCCGCTCCGCTGCGGCAACGAGCCTGCCGGATTCGGCGATCGCAATCAGCGAGCGTAGGTGTCGAATCTCAAGCATGCGGTCCCGCCGCCGAGGCGTCGTCAGTCTGAATATGAATTGTATTCATACATTGATGAAAAGTTGTCGCTTGATGAATGATAGCGTGCCTTGCAGACTGATGCCCATCCCTATTCTCGAGGTGGTCATGACCTGCACTCATATCCTTGGCTTCCCGCGCATCGGCGCGCAGCGTGAACTGAAATTCGCTCAAGAAGCGTTCTGGCGCGGCGAAGCCGACGAGGCCTACCTGCGCGAGGTGGCCGCGACGTTGCGTGCGCGCCATTGGCAATTGCAGTCCACGGCCGGGCTTGATTTCGTCGCCGTCGGCGATTTCGCTTATTACGATCAGATGCTCGGCATGAGCGCGCTGCTCGGCGCGTTGCCGCACCGTTTCGGCTTCAATCCGGCGACGCTCACGCTCGCCCAGTACTACGAGCTCGCTCGCGGCAACGCGGCGCAGCCGGCCATGGAAATGACGAAGTGGTTCGATACGAACTACCACTATCTGGTGCCGGAGCTTGCTGCCGATTCGACCTTCAACGGCGGCGTCGATTGGTTCTTCGACGAGGTGGACGAGGCGCTTGCACTGGGGCTGCGAATCAAGCCGGTGCTGATCGGGCCCATTACCTATTTGCGCTTGGCGAAGACCCATACGCCCGGCTTCGATCGCTTGGACCTGCTGCCCAAGCTCGTGAATCGTTACGTGCGGATCATCGAAGCGCTCAAGGCGCGCGGCATCGAATGGGTGCAATTGGACGAGCCGGCCCTGTGTCTGGACTTGGAAGGCGAATGGCTCGAGGCGCTGACCGCCGCCTACGCGGCGCTCGGCGATTGCGGGGTCAAGGTGTTGCTTGCGACGTATTTCGAAACGGCGGCCGACCACGGGCCGCGCATCGCCAAGCTGCCCGTCCATGGCGTGCATCTGGACCTCGTGCGCGCGCCGGCGCAACTCGATGCTTGGCGTGCCGTGTTGCCGGCGCATATGGTCCTGTCGGCGGGCGTGGTCGACGGTCGCAATATCTGGCGCACCGACCTTCGCGCCGTCGTCGAATCGCTGCTGCCGTTGCGTGCGGAATTGGGAGCGCGGCTATGGGTGGCGCCGTCGTGCTCGCTGTTGCACGTTCCGGTATCGCTCGAGAGCGAGCGCAAACTCGATGCCGAACTGAAGTCGTGGCTCGCTTTCGCTACGGAGAAGCTCGACGAGATCCGTGCGATCGGGGGCGCGCTCGAGAACGAGCAAGCGGCGCAGCCGGCTTTGGCCGAGGCCGATGCGGCGCTTGCCTCGCGCCGCCGTTCGGGCGCCGTCGTCAATGCGCTCGTGCAAAAGCGCGTGGCCGCGGTCACCGAGGACATGGCCAACCGCCGGCGTCCGTTCGCCGAGCGCAACCGGCTTCAGCGCCAGGCGTTGAATTTGCCGCCGCTGCCGACGACGACGATCGGCTCGTTTCCGCAAACGCCCGCCATCCGCCAAGCGCGGGCGGCGTATAAGCGCGGAGATCTCAAGGCGCTCGATTATCTCGAACGCATGCGCGCCGAGATCGAGCTGGCCATTCGCCGCCAAGAAGCGCTCGACATCGACGTGCTCGTTCATGGAGAAGCCGAGCGCAACGACATGGTCGAGTACTTCGGCGAGCAATTGTGGGGGTACGCCTTCACCGAGAACGGTTGGGTGCAAAGCTACGGCTCGCGTTGCGTGAAGCCGCCCATCATCTACGGCGATGTCTACCGGCCGGAGCCGATGACGGTCGAGACCGCGAAGTATGCTCAGTCGCTGACCAGCCGCCTCGTGAAGGGCATGCTCACGGGGCCTGTGACGATGTTGCAGTGGTCTTTCGTGCGCGACGATCAGCCGCGCGCGACGACGGCGCTGCAATTGGCGCTCGCGATCAGAGACGAAGTCGTCGATCTGGAGAAGGCCGGCATTCGCATCATTCAGATCGACGAGCCGGCATTTCGCGAGGGGTTGCCGCTGCGTCGCGCGGATTGGCCGGCTTATCTGGACTGGGCATCGCGCGCATTCCGCATCTCGGCGGCCGGGGTGGCCGACGAGACGCAGATCCACACCCATATGTGCTACTCGGAGTTCAACGACATCCTGCCTGCGATCGCCGCGATGGACGCCGATGTGATCACGATCGAAACCTCGCGCTCAGCGATGGAGCTGCTCGACGGCTTCGGCGCGTTCTCGTATCCGAACGAGATCGGGCCGGGCGTCTACGACATCCATTCGCCGCGCGTGCCGACCACCGACGCGATCGAGCGGCTGCTGCGGCGCGCCTGTGAGGTCATCCCCGCCGACCGCCTCTGGGTCAATCCGGACTGCGGCTTGAAGACGCGCGGCTGGGCCGAAACGGAGGTAGCGCTCGCGAACATGGTTCGTGCGGCGAAGAACCTGCGCGCGCGCCTGGCGCTGGCGGCTTAGCCCGGGCGGGTGCGGGCCCGGCCGCAGGCGGCGCTTGATTGCCTCGAGCGCTCGCCTGCGGCGCGGGCACATGACATGCACGAGCCGATCGTAGGCATCAGACCGGTTGCGCACGTCGGTCGGTTGCGCGCGCAACCGACTGCGTTCATGGCAGCCAAAACAAAAAGCCCAGTCACGAGGACTGGGCTTTTCGCTTGAATCTTGTGGTGCCGGAAAGAGGAATCGAACCCCCGACCTTCGCATTACGAATGCGCTGCTCTACCGTCTGAGCTATTCCGGCATCAACATCAGAGAAACGCGATTATAGAGACACTTTGCGACGGTGCGCAAGCCCCCGGCGTTACTTTTTTTCTTCCTGGTGATAGCGGGTAACGCGTTCGACTTCGTTCTTCGAACCGAGGAAGACCGCCACGCGCTCGTGCAGGTTTTTCGGTTGGATGTCCAAGATGCGTTCCACGCCGTTGGTAGCCGCGCCGCCCGCTTGCTCGACGATGAACGACATCGGATTCGCTTCGTACATGAGCCGCAGCTTGCCCGGCTTGTCGGGCGTGCGCTTATCGGCCGGATACATGAAGATGCCGCCGCGGTTCAAGATGCGGTGCACGTCGGCCACCATCGATGCAACCCAGCGCGTGTTGAAATCGGCTTGCCGAGGCCCCGTCTTGCCGGCCAGCAGTTCGCCCACATAGCGCTGCACAGGTTCGTACCAGTGCCGCTCGTTGGATCCGTTGATGGCGTATTCGCGCGTCTCCGGCGGGATTTGCAGGTTGTTGTGCGTGAGCACCCACGAGCCCAGTTCGCGATCGAGCGTGAAGCAGTCGACGCCGTTGCCGGTCGTCAGCACGAGCACGGTTTGCGGCCCGTAGACGGCATAGCCGGCCGCCACTTGCTGCCGGCCCGGTTGCAGGAACGACTCCTCGGTCGCCTCTTGGCCGTGCGGGCATCGCAGCACCGAGAAGATGGTGCCGATCGAGACGTTGACGTCGATGTTCGACGAGCCGTCGAGCGGATCGAACACGAGCAGATATTCGCCACGCGGGTAGTTCGACGGAATCGGGAACAGCGTCTCCATTTCCTCGGACGCCATGGCCGCGAGGTTGCCGCCCCATTCATTGGCGTCGAGCAAGATTTCGTTGGACAGTACGTCGAGCTTCTTCTGCACTTCGCCTTGTACGTTCTCGGTGCCGGCCGTGCCAAGCGCTTCGCCCAATGCGCCTTTGCTCACGTGATAGCTGATGAGTTTGCAGGCACGCGCGACGACCTCGATCAGAAGGCGCAAATCGGCAGGCAGATTATTCGTTTCTCGCTGCTGCTCGATCAGGAATTTAGTCAGGGTGGTGCGACGTTGCAAAGCCATTGCGGTGCTCCGAAAGCCATGGGAATGCGACGATTTTACCCGCGGGCCGCGCCGCGCCCGCGGGTTTTTGTAAGCATCCGTACGGCGCCGCGCCGGATTTACGCTCACGCGAGCGCTTTTTCAACGATCTCCTTGACGTCGCGGGACTTGACCTGCGTGGCGACTTGTTCGAGCGTCGCGCGCATCCGCTCGCGCAGCGCCGGTGTGTATCGGCGCCAGAGTTCGAGCGAGCGGGCAAGCCGCGCGGCGACTTGCGGATTGAGCGCATCGAGCGCGATCACTTGCTCTGCCCAGAATGCGTAGCCCGAGCCATCGGCGGCATGGAACTGCGCCGGGTTCGCCGCGCAGAAGCTGAAAATCAGCGAGCGCGCCCGGTTGGGATTGCGCAGCGTGAACGCCGGATGCGCCATCAGTTTGCGCACGATGTCGATCACGCGGCGCTTGGCGCTGCCTCGCTGCGTGGCTTGCAGCGCAAACCACTTATCGATGACGAGCGGCTCTTTTTCGAAGCGGCCATAGAAGTCGTCCAGCGCCCGCTCGGCGGCGCTCTCGCCGGCGCTCGTCGCCGAAGCCGAGAGCAGCACGGCCAGCGCCACGGCGCGATCGGTCATGTTGTCGGCGCCATCGTATTGCGCGCCGGCGAGCGCAATCGCTTCTGCCGGATCGTCGAGTTCGGCGAGATACGCGAGCGCAAGGTTCTTCAAGGCGCGATGGCCCGCCGCTTGCGGCGTGGGTTCATACGCGCCGGGCGTCGTATGTCGTTGGTAGATCGCGAGCCATTCGCTCTGGAGGGCCGTCGCCAGACGCTTGCGTGCGAACTGGCGCGCCGCATGCACCGCCGCGGGGTCGGCCTGCTCCATCTGCTCGGCGAGATAGCCTTCCGACGGCAGCATCATCGCTAGCTCGCGGAAAGCGGGCGAGAGCGACTCGTCGCTCAACACGCGCGCGAACGCGGCGATCGTGGAATCGTCCAGCGCAAGCGGTTGACCGGCTGCCGCGCGGCCGGCCAGCGTCAGCAGTTCCCGCGTGGCAAGCCGTTGGCCCGCTTCCCAGCGGTTGAACGGATCGCTGTCGTGCGCAAGCAGGAAAGCGAGATCGTCGTTGGTGTAGTCATATTCGACGACGACCGGCGCGGAAAAATTGCGCGCAAGCGAGGGCAGCGGCGCTTCGGTCACATCGACGAACGTGAATGTCTGTTCTTGCTCCGTCAACTCGAGGATGCGAGTCCTGCCCGAAGCCGCGGCTTCGCCTTCGAGGCGCAGGGCCATGTCCTTGCCGTTGCGACCGATGAGGCCAATGGCGAACGGGATCAACAGCGGCCCGGTTTGCGTTTCGCGCGCGGCGGGCGCGGCCTCGCCATAGCTTTGCGCAAGCGTGACGCTGTAGCGCCCGGCGGTGGCGTCGTAGGCCGCGCGCACGGACACGCGCGGCGTTCCCGCTTGGCTGTACCAGCGTTCGAATTGCGCGAGGTCCCGGCCGTTGGCATCGGCCATGGCGTGGCGGAAATCGTCGCAGGTCACGGCTTGGCCGTCGTGACGCTTGAAGTACAAATCCATGCCGCGCCGGAACCCCTCGCGGCCGAACAGCGTTTGATACATCCGCACGACCTCCGCGCCTTTCTCGTAGACGGTCATCGTGTAGAAGTTGTTGATCTCGACGTAGCTCTCCGGCCGCACGGGGTGCGCCATCGGGCCGGCATCTTCGGCGAACTGCATTTGACGCAGCACGCGAACGTCCTCGATCCGCTTCACGGCGCGCGCCGTTTCGTCGGTGGCGCCGCCTTGCATGTCGGCCGAGAACTCTTGATCGCGGAACACGGTGAGCCCTTCCTTCAAGCTCAACTGGAACCAATCGCGGCACGTGACGCGGTTGCCCGTCCAATTATGGAAATACTCGTGCCCGACGACGGCTTCCACATTGGCGAAATCCGTGTCGGTGGCTGTCTCTTGATTTGCGAGCACGTACTTCGTGTTGAAGATGTTGAGTCCTTTGTTCTCCATCGCGCCCATGTTGAAATCGCTGACGGCGACGATCATGAACCGGTCGAGATCGAGCTCGAGGCCGAAGCGCGCCTCGTCCCAGCGAATCGAGTGGATCAGCGAATCCATCGCGTGCCGGGTCTTGTCGAGATCTTGCGGCTCCACCCAGACTTGCAGCAGCTTTTCCTTGCCCGAGCCGGTGCGGATGCGCTCCTCGAGCGCCACGAGCTTGCCCGCGACGAGCGCGAACAAATAGGACGGCTTCTTGAAGGGGTCTTCCCATTTGGCGAAGTGGCGGCCGTCGGCGAGCTCGCCTTCTTCCACGAGATTGCCGTTGGACAACAGCACCGGATAGGCCGTTTTGTCGGCGCGCAGGGTGACCGTGTAGGTCGCCATGACGTCCGGGCGGTCGAGAAAGTAAGTGATGCGACGAAAGCCTTCGGCTTCGCACTGGGTGAAGAAGTTGCCGCTCGATACGTAGAGCCCCGACAGCGTCGTGTTCTCGGCAGGGTTGCACGCGCTTTCGATCGTAAGTTCGAAGGCGTCAGGCGTGTTCTCGATCGTCAGGCCATGCTCGTGTGCGCGCACGGCGCCGCCGGACAGCGCGTTGCCATCGATCGCGGCGGCGATGAATTCGAGCGCTTCGCCCATCAGTTCCAGCGGCGCACCCGGCGCAGCGTCAGGGTTGCGCCGCAGGCGCATCGTGCTCTTCACGAGCGTGCGTTCGGGCACGAGATCGAATTCGAGTGCGACGGAATCGACGAGAAAGGCGGGCGCTGCATAATCGGCCCGGCGGATCACAGCGGGATTGGCGGTATCGGACATGGCGGATGGATGAGAGAAACCGGTTTCGGCTCGCGTACCCTGGTAAGGGGGCCTCGCGCGAGGGTAGTCGTCCATTGTACAAAGGCGCGAGCCGGTATGCCGAAACGATCGGCGACTTTGGATGCGCGGCTCGGTCGGCGGTATCATCGGGGCGATTCGCGCGGCGCATGCGCCGCTTGACGAGAAAGGCGAGGACAACGCAATGAAGTGGGAACGACTATGGCGCGCCGTCGTGCCGGCGATGGCGGCGACGATGGTGTTGCTATCGGGCTGTACGACCTATGTGTCGACGCAGGTGACGGCCTTCTCGAATTGGAGCGGCAGCGATGCGACGCGCACTTATGCATTCGCGCGCACGGGCGAGCAGCAAAACAGCATCGAGCAGGCTACCTACGAGCAACTCGTCGCGAACGAATTGGAAGCGAACGCGTTTCGGCAAACCGCCAGTGCGAACGCCCGTTACTTGGTCGGGCTGACGTATTCGACGCACGGCGATACCGTGACGATCACGCAGCCCGTGTTCTACGGCAGCCCGTGGCCTGGTCCTTACTGGCGGCCGCTGAGCCCGTGGGGGCCGTTCGGCCCGTTTCCGCCCGATTACGTGACGCAAAGTTACCCCGTGTTCACGCATACGCTCGGCATTAGGATCAGCGAGCGCGTGTCTGGCAAGGAGGTTTATAACGTCACAGCGCGCAACACGAGCGAAGATTCGTCGCTCGTCCATGCAATGCCTTATCTCGTGCGCAGCGCACTGGCCGATTTCCCGCTCGCCAACGGCGCAGTGCGCACGGTGCGGATTCGCTACGACAAACACGGCGCCGTCCTGACGAACGAAGTGCCCGTTGCGCCGCAGCCGGGGGGCGCCTCGAGCGCAGCGCCCAAGTAGCGCCCTTCGCAACTGCGCCCGGCCCGGCCGCGAGTTGGCAGGGCGGCAGGCGGCAGGCGGCAGCGCGCCGGTACATCAGGCCCTGCGCCGCCGGTTCGGTTGCGTCGGCTTTGGATTTGCCCAGTGCCGCCCGCGCGGTTGCCCGTCGTGTAGGCGGGTTTAGCCGGCGCGGATGAACGCAAGCGCGCCGAGAACGATGAACAATACCGCGGCGATCGCATGGACGGCTTTCGTGGGCAGCCGGTGAGCAAAGCGCTCGCCGAGCAGGATGGCCGGCACATTGGCCAGCATCATGCCGAGCGTCGTTCCGGCGACGACCCAGAAGAAATCGTGGAAGCGCGCGGCGAGGGCCACGGTGGCGATCTGCGTTTTGTCGCCCATCTCCGCCAAGAAGAAGGTGGCGAGCGTCGTGCCGAACACGCCCAGATGGCTGCGCCCGACATTCGCCTCGTTGGGGTCCAGCTTGTCGGGAATCAGCACCCAGACCCCCATGACGACGAATGACACACCCAGCGCCCAACGCATGATTTCGGGCGTGATGAGCGCGCCGAGCCAAGCGCCTAGGGCGCCCGCACAGGCGTGATTGGCCAGCGTCGCCGCGAGCACGCCGAGCATGATGGGCACCGGCTTGCGATAGCGTGCGGCGAGCACGAGCGAGAGCAGTTGGGTCTTGTCGCCAATTTCGGCAAGCGCGACGGCTCCCGTCGAGATCAGAAAGGCTTGTTCCACGGAATGGTCTTCCTCGGGCCGAGATGTGAGCGAGCGACGACCCACCGCGCAGCCGGGCCCTGAAAGCGGCATGCGCAGGGGTCATCGGTCTCGCCAGGCCAGAGGCTGCGTCCGCCATGGCTCGTACGAGCCAAGTGTGTTGACGTACGCCCCCGCAGTGCGTGCGCGCTGCCGATCTGTCAATCTCGATCGACCGGTTTGGGCGACCGGTATTCGATCGCCTCGGTGTGCAGCGGACGCGGCGGGGCGGCTACTCCCCAATGAGCGGCGGATTCTAGCACATGATGAGGGTTTTGAATCGCGCGATGCACGACCGGAACCGCGCGGCGGTGCGAGAGCCGCGTCTGGCGGGCAATTTGGTACATGAGCCCGCGGCCGGGCGTCGCGCGAATGCTACGTCTAACGCAGGTGCTGTTTTTGAGACCGAATTTTCAGTAATATTTCGCCCGGCGGATCCGGGACGCCTGAAACAGATTTGAAAAATAAATGAAAGCATTTGCCGCAGGCAAATGCGATTGCGGTTATGCCCGGGTAATCCACGACACGAACAAAAATCGACCAACTCGGGGTGTGGTACGCGGGGCGCTTTCGGGCTTTCGTGGTTCGCATCTTTACGCCGGGAAACCGGCGATCACGATTCGCAAGCGAACGACGATATGCTCGACCTGCGCTGGACCATTCCAGTCGCCCGGTGGTCATCCTGGCCAGCCGGCGCGGCCACGACGCCCGATATCGGCTTCATCGAGCCGCTCGTGCGCCGCCGGTTGAGCACGCTCACGAAAATGGCGTTGAAGGTCGCACACGATTGCGCGGCCCACTGCGACGCCGTGCGTCTCGTGTTCGCATCCCGGCATGGCGAATTGGGCCGCACCACGGGCATTCTCGACGATATCGTCGCGGGCCAGCCCGTCTCGCCCACGGCCTTTAGCTTATCTGTCCTCAATGCGATGGCCGGTGTCTACAGCATCGCGCGTCGCGACCGCTCGCCCGCAACGGCCATTTCGGCCGGCGCGGAGACGCTCGGTTATGCATTGCTCGAAGCGCATGCGCAATACAGCGCGGATTCGGCTACGCCGGTGCTCGTGGTATACGCCGACGAACCCGCCGACGCACGCTACGGAAGCGTCCCTCATGAAGCTTCGGCCGGCGCGCTTGCCGTGCTGCTCGATCGCGACGCTCGCTGGCAGCTCGAATGCGCCACAGGGCCGGCGCATGCAGGGCAGTGTGCTTCGGCGTTCGCCACGCAAAGCGACGCTTTGACGCATGGCCTCACGGCCGGCGCGGCGACGACATGGCACGGTGCGGGCCGCAGTTGGGCGTGGGCGGTCCACGGGGGCGGCGCTCTATGACTGCAAGCGTGATAGCGCGCATCGACCGCTCCTGGCGCCTGGTGGCGACCGGCACCGCGTTCATGGCCTTCGGCGCGTGCGGCGTGCTGTTCTCCGTCGTCGTCTTCCCGTTCGCCTGGCTATGGCCGCATCGCGCGTCGAGTCAACGCGTCGTCGCCACGGTCATTCATTGGTTCTTTCGGGCACTCGTGGCGTTGCTCGAGGCGCTCGGCGTCATGACGCTCGAGGTCAGCGGGGCCGAGGCGCTATCGGCGCGCGGCCCGGCCATCGTGGTTGCCAACCACCCGACGTATCTCGACGTCGTGCTTTTGCTCGCACTCACGCCGCGCGCCTGTTGCGTGGTGAAGAATGCCCATTGGGGCAATCCGTGCTTCTGGGGCATCGTGCGCGCCGCTCGATACGTCAGCAACGCCGATCCTTCCGAGTTGATCGAAGCGGGCGCGCGCCAACTGGCCGCCGGCTACACGATGATCGTTTTTCCCGAAGGCACGCGCAGCCCCGGGGGCGACCGGCTGCATCGGTTTTCGCGCGGGTTTGCGCATATGGCGCTGCGCGCAGGCGTCCCCGTGCGCCCCGTCTTGATCGATTGCGACCCGCCCGCCTTCGCGAAACATATGCGCTGGTACCACGTGCCGAGAAGGCCGTTCCGCATGCGCGTCGCCGTGCTCGAGCCGCTTGCGCTCGAGCGTTTCACCGCCGCCGAGACGCCGCCAGCCGCCGCAGCGCGCGTCTTCGCGCAAAGGGTTCAAGCACATATCACCGAGCATCTGTTTGCTTATGGATTCTTTAAAACTCGAAATTAAACAGCTGTTGATCGAGGCGCTCGATCTCGAGGATTTGCGTCCGGACGACATCGACGACGACGCGCCGCTGTTCGACACCGACGGCGTGGGGCTCGATTCGATCGATGCACTCGAGATCGGCATCGTGCTGCGCAAGCGCTACGCGTTGACCATCGCGGCCAACGACGAGCGCACGCGCGAGCACTTTCGCTCGATCAACACGCTTGCCGCGTTCGTGCAAAGTCAGCGCGCGCTGGCTTTCGCCGATGGCGACACCGCAACGAAAGGGGAGTGAACCGTGACCGATACCGAGATCCTCGAGCGCATTCGCGCCATCTTCAACGAAAACTTCGCGATCGAGCCGGAGCGCGTCACGCCCGAGGCGCACCTCTTCGACGACCTGGATCTGGACAGCATCGATGCCGTCGATTTGGCGATCAAACTGCAGGAAATGACGGGGCGCCGCATCAAGCCCGACGAGTTCAAATCCGTGCGCACGGTCGGCGACGTCATCGGCGCGGTCGAATCGCTGCTGGCGGCCTGAGCCGATGGGCGCGGCTTCGACCGGTGCACGAGCGCCCGTGCAAGCGGCGCCGCTGACGCGCGTGCGCGCGATCGCGAACGTCGCCCTCAAGCTGGCTTACCCGCTCGTGATTCTTGCGTTCCTGCGACTCGGATCGCCGCGCTTCATCGGGCTCGCTTTGCTCGCGTTGCTTTGGTTGCAGCGCTGGCTCGGAGCCGGCAGCGTCGCTGCGTTGCTCGCCGGGTTCACGCGGCTCGAATGGGCGTTGGCGCTCGTCATGAGCGGCTTGTCCGCGGCCATTGCCGCGACCGATAGCGAAACGTTGCTGCGTGCCTACCCGATCGTCGTCAACGCCGGCATGCTGATCGCCTTCGGCACCTCGCTTTTCCGCGGTGGGCCGTCGATGATCGAGAAGTTTGCACGCGTGCGGCGGCCCGAGCTCGATGCACGCGCCGTACGCTACACGCGGCGCGTGACGCAGGTCTGGTGCATATTCTTCGTATGCAACGGCGCCACTTCTGCAGCCTTTGCGCTGTGGGGCTCGCGTGTGCAGTGGGCCTTCTACAACGGCGTCGTCACCTATCTGTTGATCGGCGCGTTGATCGTGGCCGAGATCGCTTGGCGCCACGCATTCGTATTGCGGAGGGCGACGAGTTGAACGCCGCTTTCACCGCTTTGCACGAACTGCTTTGCGCGCCGCGCGAAGACACGACGCCCGTCTGCATCGACCAAGCGAGCGTGCTCGATTTCGGCGCCTTCAAGGCGCGCGTCGCGGCCTTCGTGCGCTGGCTCGAACGGTTGGCCGGGCATCGCGTCGCCATCTGTCTCGACGATCCGTTCGATTTCGCCTGCGCGTTGTTCGCGGTGCTCGCGTGCGGAAGGGAACCGGTGATCCCGTCCACCGCGACACCGGCCTATTTGACCATGCTCGGCGATTGCTACGACATTCTGCTGACCGCGGGGCAGGTGAGCACGGTGGGGCCGTGCGCCGACGCCGATTTGGGCAAGCGCCGTATCGCCGCCGATGCCCCGTTGACGCTTTATACGTCGGGCAGCAGCGGTTCGCCCAAAGCGGTGCATAAGACGCTGGCGCAGTTCGACGCGGAAGTGCGCACGCTCGAGACGCAGTGGGGACAGCTCGTCGCCGGCGCGACGGTGCTCGCCAGCGTGCCGCATCGGCACATCTACGGCTTGCTGTTCCGCGTGTTTTGGCCTCTGGCCGCCGGGCGCTCGTTCGATCGGCACCATTGCGCCGAGCCGTTGCAACTGCAAGCGCGCCTCTCGCAAGTTGGCGTCGCGGCCGTGGTATCCAGCCCTGCTCAGTTGGCGCGCTGGGTCGAATTGCCCGGCTTCGATGCGCTCGCCCCGGCGCCGTGCGCATTCTTCTCGTCGGGCGGGCCGCTTGGCGAAGATACCGCGATTGCTTATGCGCAACGCTTCGGCAGCGCCCCCATCGAAATCTACGGAAGCACCGAAACGGGCGGCATCGCATGGCGCCGGGGCGATCGCTCGGACGTGTGGCAGCCGGTGGCCGGCGCGCAACTGCGATGCGATGCCGACGGCGCGTTGCTGGTGCGTTCGCCGCATCTCGGGCACGACCGGTGGCATCGAACCGACGATGCCGTCACGTTCGACGCAGCGGGCCGCTTTCGGCTCGCCGGTCGGCTCGACCGTGTCGCGAAGCTCGACGGCAAGCGCGTCTCGCTGCCCGAGATCGAGCGCTATCTCGCGCGGCACCCGTACGTGACGCAGGCCGCGGCCGTGGTGCTGGCCGGCACGGCGCGCGAACGGCTCGGGGTGCTGATCGCGCTGAGCGCCGAGGGGGGCGCGGCATTGGCCGAACGAGGGCGGGTGGCGCTGGCCAAGTCGCTGCGCGCGCATTTGGGCGAATTCGTCGATGCGGTCGTGCTGCCGCGCCGCTGGCGCTTTTGCAGCGCACTGCCGTTCGATGCGCGCGGCAAGCTGCCGGCCGCGACCGTGGCCACCGCGTTCCAAGCGCGCGAGCAAGGGATGGAAGTGCTCGCGCAGTTCGTGCATGAAGAGGTGCTGCACTACGAGCTTCGCGTGCCGCCCACGCTCGTGCATTTCGCCGGGCACTTTCCCGGTTTGCCGATCTTGCCGGGCGTCGTGCAGATCGATTGGGCGATCGGGCTAGGCGCCGACCATTGGCCCGAGGTGCGCTCGATCGTCGCGATCGAGCGGCTCAAGTTCATGGCCCCGGTGCCGCCGGGCGCCATCCTGCATCTGACGCTGTCGAACGACGCCGGGCGCGGTAGGATGCGCTTCGCGTTTCGCCTGGGCGAGCGCGACAGCGCTTCGGGCATCGTCGCCTATCGGAGGGCGGCATGAGCGTGCGTGCGGCCATCGTCATTCCGATCTACAACCACAAAGCGGAAATTGGCGCGACGCTTGCGCGGCTGATGCCGCATCCGTTGCCGATCATCGTCGTCGACGATGGCAGCGACGAGGCGACGCAAGCGGTGCTTGCCGAATTGGCCGAGCGCTGGTCGCCACGGGTATCGCTCTTGCGGCTCCCGCGCAATGGCGGCAAGGGGGCGGCCGTGATGGCGGGGTTGCGAGCCGCGCGCGCGGCCGGCTTCACCCATGCGCTGCAGATCGATGCCGATGGCCAGCACGATGCGGCGGACGTACCGCGCTTTCTCGACGTTGCGCGTGCCGAGCCGCACGCCGTCGTGCTTGGGCGGCCAATCTATGATGAGACCGTGCCCAAGGCGCGGCTCTATGGCCGCTATGCGACGCATGTTTGGGTGTGGATCGAAACGCTATCGTTTGCGATACCCGATTCGATGTGCGGCTTTCGTCTTTATCCGCTGGACGCGGCGTGTGCGCTCATCGATTCCGTGTCGCTACCCACGCGCATGGATTTCGACATCGAAATTCTCGTGCGCTTGTCATGGCGATCGATTCGTTTCGTGACCATCCCCACCCGCGTCACATATGCGCCGGGTGGCCTGTCTCATTTCGACGTGGTGCGCGACAACGTGCGTATCAGCAAGAGCCATACGCGTCTCGTTGCAGGCATGCTCGTGCGCCTGCCGGTGCTGCTCGCGCGCAAGGTATTGCCCCGCGAGCGCTCGGGCGCGGCGGGCGGAGGCCATGCGGGGCGTTGGTGGCGCATCGCCGAACGCGGCAGCCGCACCGGCATGCAGTTTCTCGCGCTGAGCTGCCGGTTGCTCGGCATGCGTGCCACGCGTCTCTGGCTGCATCCGATCGTCGCGTATTTCCTGCTGACGGGGCGGGCGGCGCGGCTCGAATCGCATCGCTACTTCGCTCGCTTGCGCGACGCCTC
The DNA here is from genome assembly GCA_004322045.1 of Paraburkholderia sp. Taxonomy (GTDB): domain Bacteria; phylum Pseudomonadota; class Gammaproteobacteria; order Burkholderiales; family Burkholderiaceae; genus Trinickia. Next base: position 117,160 of record SCRN01000025.1, on the reverse strand, counting down.
GCCGGTGGGAACCACGCCCGATCCCGGCTGGCGTTCGGCGTATCGGCACATGTTCGCCTTCGCCGAGGCAGGCTTGGACAAGCTCGCTGCTTGGACCGGGCGCGTCGCGCACGATGCGGTCGATTTCGACGATCCGTCCGCGTTCGACGCACTGGTCGCGAGCGGCAAAGGCGCGCTCGTGATCGGTGCGCATTTGGGCAACCTAGAGATGTCGCGTGCGTTGGCGGTTCGGGGGATGCACGCGAAGGTGACGGCTGTCGTCTACACCGAGCATGCGCGGCGGTTCAACAGCGTCTTGGCGCGCGCGCATTGCGATTTCGCGAGCCGGATGGTGCAAGTGACGGACTTCGGTCCCGAGACGGCCATGCTGCTGCAGCAACGTATCGATGCAGGGGAGTTGCTCGTCATCGTCGGCGATCGTGTGCCGGCGCACGAATCGGGTCGGGTTACGCAGGCGTCGTTCCTGGGCGCTGCTGCGCCATTCGCGCAGGGGCCCTATGTCCTCGCGCATGCGCTCGGCTGTCCCGTCTATTTGCTGTTTTGCTTGAAGGAGCGCGGGCGCTATCGGCTGTATTTCGAGCCGTTCGCCGAGCGCATTCGGTTGCCTCGCGCCGAGCGCGCCGCACATCTGACCGAGCATGCAGGCCGCTTTGCACAGCGGCTCGAATACTACTGCCGCAAGGCTCCGTTTCAATGGTTCAATTTTTTCGACTTCTGGGCGAGCCAGAGAGGAGCAACTGATGGCCGAAGATGATTTGATCGCGCATCGCAGCGCGCCTGCACCGGCCAAGGCGGGTGCGGCCGTCGGAATCGGTGGCCGCCGCTTGACGATCGAGGATGTTGCGGCCATCGCGTTCGGCCACGCCGGCGTCGCCCTGAACGATGACGCGGCATGGCGCGCGCAGATCGAGCGCGGCGCGCAGTTCCTGCGTGCGCGCTTGGCGGCGGGCGCGACGGTGTACGGGGTCAACACGGGCTATGGCGACGCTTGCGTCGTCGGCGTGCCACCGGAACTCGTGGAAGCGTTGCCACTGCAACTCACGCGCTATCACGGCTGCGGCATGGGGCGTCTGCTCGATGCGGCCGAAACGCGCGCCGTCATCGCCGCACGGCTCAATTCGCTCGCCTACGGTTATTCGGGCGTGCGTGTGGTGCTGCTCGAACGGCTGGCCGATCTGATCAACTTCGATATCCTGCCGCGCATTCCCGCCGAGGGCTCCGTCGGCGCGAGTGGCGATCTGACGCCGCTTTCTTATGTCGCGGCCGCGCTCGTCGGTGAGCGCGAGGTCGAGTTCGGCGCGCGCGTGCGGCCGGCCGCCGAAGTGTGGGCCGAACTTGCGCGCCTCCCGCTCCAACTGGCGCCCAAAGAAGGCCTGGCGTTGATGAACGGCACGGCGGTCATGACGGGCCTCGCTTGTCTTGCATTCATGCGGGCGGCGCAATTGACGCGATTGGCCGCGCGCTTGACGGCGTTGTCCACCGTTGCGCTCGACGGCCGCGCCGCGCATTTCGACGCGATGATCTTCGAAGTGAAGCCGCATGCCGGGCAGGCGCAAGCCGCCGCTTGGATTCGCGAGGATCTCACCGGCCGTGAAGATACGAGCGGGCAGCGATTGCAGGATCGCTACTCGATCCGCTGCGCGCCGCATGTGATCGGCGTGGCGCAAGACGCGCTATCGTGGGTTCGGCGCGACGTCGAAAACGAGCTCAACAGTGCGAACGACAACCCGCTGATCGACGTGGACGGCGAGCGCGTGTTGCACGGCGGCAATTTCTACGGCGGTCACATCGCCTTTGCGATGGATGCGTTGAAGACGGCGGTGGCGAATTTGGCCGATTTGATGGACCGGCAATTCGCGCTGATCGTCGACGACAAATTCAACAACGGCTTGCCGCGCAACCTGTCGGGCGCAAGCGCGGCGCGCTTGCCGATCAGCCACGGTTTCAAGGCGGTGCAAATCTCGTCGTCGGCGTGGACGGCCGAAGCGCTGAAACTGACCATGCCGGCCAGCGTGTTTTCGCGCTCGACGGAGGCGCACAACCAAGACAAAGTGAGCATGGGCACGATCGCGGCTCGCGACTGCCTGCGTGTGCTCGAGTTGACGGAGCAAGTCGCGGCCGCGCACACGCTTGCGGCGGTTCAAGCGGCGCGGCTGCGGTTGTCGGTGACACCCGGCGCATCGCTCACGGCACCGCTTGCGCAATTCGTCGAGCGAGTCGCGGCGCTCTCTGCGTTCGTCGACGACGACCGTCCGCTCGAGCGCGATCTGCGTTTGCTGACCCGGCATATCGCCGACGGCGCGCTCGTGGGCGCCTGCCCGCCGGCGTGGGCCGGTGCGAAGGCGGAGCAATAGATGGATAGAGCTCGCTTACCCTTACCGCTCACGGCCGCCGCGCGCGTCGAAGTGCCGTTTCACGACGTCGATGCGATGAACGTCTGCTGGCACGGCCACTATCTGAAGTACTTCGAGATCGGTCGCGCGGCTTTGCTGCGCACGTTCGATTACGACTATCCGGCCATGCAAGCCTCCGGCTATCTCTGGCCGATCGTCGAGGCGCATCTGAAGTACGTGCGGCCTGCCGCTTATGGGCAAGCGCTCGAGGTGCGCACCGAACTGATCGAGTTCGAGAATCGTCTCAAGATCGGTTATGAAATTGTCGATGTTGCCTCGGGCGAACGACTGACCAAGGGATACACGATTCAGGTCGCCGTCTGCGCCGCTACGCGGGAACTCCAATTCGTTTCCCCTGCGGTCGTGTTCGAGAAGTTGGGGCAACGATGACGGCGATCGGGCAACCCGTGAAGTCGCGTAACGTTCTGCATGCGATGCGCGCAACGTGCGTGATGTGCGTGATGTCGGTCATAGGCGCGCTCGGGTGCGCAACCGCAGTGGCCGCGACAAGCACGGCCTTGCCACCGGCGGGCGCCGCTTCATCGGCCGGCGCTGCGGCGAACGACGCGGCGCTCGTCGCTCGCATTGCGGGGCAACTGGCCGAGAAGGGCGGCGTGCGCACGCACTTTCGGCAGACGCAAACACTTGCCGCGCTGTCGAGCCCGCTCGTCAGCACCGGTGCGCTGGTTTTCGAACGCGATCGCGGGGTGATTTGGCGCATCGATACGCCGTACCGCGTCACCTATGTCATCGGCGATACGAGCGTCAAGAAGATCGATGCGGCCGGACATTCATCGACGAGCGCTCTCGCGCGCGGCTCGATGGCGCAAGTCTCACGCATGATGCGTGCACTGCTCAGCGGCGATTTGTCGGCCCTTTATTCGCAATTCGACGTCGCAGCTAGCGGCACCCCCGCACGGTGGCGCTTGCGGCTCACGCCGAATCAGCCCCAACTCGCTCAGTTCATCAAGGCGCTGCGCATGGAAGGGGACGCCTATCTGCAGATGCTGGAAGTTACCGGCGCCAATGGCGATACCACGCGCATCGAGTTCTCGAGCAGCGAGCCGGTCGATGCGCTGTCGCCGGCCGAACTCGCACTGTTCGGGGCGCGCTGATGGACGCGGTCCAGACCTTCGACGTGAAACGAAGACGCAGCGTGCTGTTTGCTTGGGCGCTGCTGATGTGCGTGGTGCTTGCTTACAGCGGATGGCGTTTTCTCGAGCCGGGGTGGGGTGTGCGTGCGTCGGCGCCGCCGTTGCAAACGGATCTGCTCGCGCTGCTGCCGAAAACCGAGGCCGATCCGGCAGCCGAGCAGGCGCTCGATGCACTGGCGAAGTCGATGGGGGACCGGGCGGTCTACGTCGTGACGAGCAATGACGCAGCGCGGGCGAAAGGCGCGGCTCGACAGCTTGCGCAATCGCTCCTAGCGAGCGACGCCTTTCGCAGCGTCCTCGCGCAATTGCCGCCGTTCGATGCGACGCAGGTGACCCGCCTTTATCTGCCGTATCGGTTCGGCCTACTCACCTCCGAAGATCGCGCCGCACTGGCCGACGGCTCGGCAAAGCTGCCGGACCTCGTCGCGCAACGTCTCTTCGATCCATTGCAAGCGGGGCGCTCGGCGCGGCTCGTGGACGATCCGTTCGGCTGGTTGAGCCGTTGGCTCGGCGCGCTGCCGCTGGCGACGTCGAATCTGAGCCTCGAAGAGGGCATGCTCGTCGCGCACCGCGGCACGGCGACGAGCGTGCTCGTTGCCGCGACCCTGCCCGGTTCGGCTTACGAGACGTCGGTCCAAGCTGCTGTTCGTCACGCGACGGCCAGCGCGGAAGGTCTCGTGCTGCGCGATTACCCCGATGTGCGAATCGCGCGCACCGGCGCCGTGTTTTACGCCGATGCGGCGCGTCGTGCGTCCGAGCGCGACGTGCATCGCATCGGCCTGTGGTCCGCGGGCGGCATCGCTCTGTTGATGCTATGGGTGTTTCGTTCACCGCGGCTGATTGCGCTCGGCTTTCTTTCCACCGCGATCGGCATCGGTTGCGCGCTGGCGGTGACGATGGCCGTGTTCGGACAACTGCATTTGCTCACGCTCGTATTCGGGGCGAGCTTGATTGGCGAGGCGGTCGATTATTCCATCCAATACTTCGTGCTTTATCTGAGCGCGGGGCAGCGCTGGGATGCAGGGCGCGGGCTGCGCGAAGTGCGCCCCGCATTGCTCGTCGCGCTTGCGACTAGCCTGCTTGGCTACGCGATCCTGGCCTGGGCGCCGTTTCCGGCGCTCAAACAAATCGCCTGTTTCGCGATGGTCGGCATTGCAATGGCGTTCGCTTCGGTGGCCTCGCTTCTGCCGGCGATGTTGCAGCGGGGGCCTTCGCATACCCCGGCGTACCTGTTCGACGGCGCGGCAAAGCTGCTGTCGCGCTGGCAAGCGTTGTTCGCCGGCCGCAGGGCCTGGTTTGCCGCGGGGCTCGCGCTCGCCTTGGCGCTCCCGGGATGGCTGCGCTTGCAGAGCGACGACGACATCCACCTGCTGATTCAGCGCGATGCCTCGCTCGTTGCGCAGGAGCGGGTGGTGCGCGACACCATCGGCATCGACGCGGGTGCGCAATTCTTCGTGGTCAAAGGCCCGACGCCGGAATCCGTCCTCGAGCGCAGCGAAGCGCTTGGCGAACGGCTCGACCTGCCTCTGGCCGGGACCCGGCTCGCGGGTTGGCAGTCGGTCTCGCAATTCGTGCCGTCGGCGCGGCAGCAGGCGGCCAACCGCGCGCTACTCGCATCGACGGTGCTGCGCCGTCCGGATGCTCTGCGCACCACGTTGGTCGGCGCAGGGTTTCGCGAAGAAGCTGCGCGCGAGTACGTCGATGCTTGGACGCAGCGGACCAGCACACCGCTCACGCTCGACGCTTGGCTTGCCGCACCGTGGTCGCAGCCGTTTCGCCATTTGTGGATCGGGACCGTTCACCGAGCGGGCGCGCAGCCCGAGTACGCGGCCATCGTCATGCCCGTCGGCGCAACGGACGCGCAATTACCTGCGTTGGCAAGCCTCGCGCGTAGCTTGCCCGGCGTCGTATTCGTGGATAAGGCCGCGAGTGTATCGCGGCTATTCGGTGCGTACCGTGTCGATAGTGCCGTGTGGCTCGCGGCTGCGACGCTGCTCGTGCTCATCTTGCTGGCCGCGCGCTATGGCGCGCGTGGCGGAGCGCGGGTCGTGCTGCCGGTCGTGCTGGCGATCGCGCTGGCGCTGGCCGCCTTCGGCTATGCCGGTGTCTCGTTGACGCTGTTCAATTGGCTCGCTTTGATGCTGGTGCTTGGCGTTGGCGTCAACTACGCCGTGTTTTTGCGCGAAGGTTGCGTGCGTCGCAACGCCGATCTGGGCGCGGTTTGGACGGGCGTCGCGCTATCGGCTGCGACGACGCTGCTTTCGTTCGGATTGCTGGCAATGAGCGCGATGCCGGTATTGAAGACTTTCGGCGCTACGCTTGCGCTTGGCATCGCCGTTTCGGTGCTGCTCGCGCCAATCGGGATGCCCGCTTATAAGGATCGCCCGTGACCCGCGCACATGTTTATCTGCATGCCCTAGGGATGGTCAACGCGCTCGGGGCTGACACCGATGCGGTTGCCGCCGCGCTGGCGACAGGCGTCGCTCCCGGCATGGGACGGGTGGCATTCGGCGGCGATGAGGGCGCGTACGTCGGCCGCGCGCAAGGCGCGCTCGATCTTGCGCCACCGCCGCATCTGGCCCATTACGATTGCCGCAACAACCGCCTCCTGCTGGCGGCGCTGACGCAGATCGAGCCGGCCGTGCAAGCGGCTTGCGCGCGATACGGTGCGGCGCGCGTCGGTGTGGTGCTGGGTACGAGCACCTCGGGTATCGGCGCCGGCGAAGCGGCGATAGGGGTGGCGAACGCGCTCGCCGCAGGCCAAGCGCCTTTCGATTACGTTCAAATGGAAATTGGCACCGGTGCGCCGTTCGCGGCCGCGTATCTGGGCGTGCAGGGGCCGGCGTTCACAATTTCTACGGCGTGCACGTCGAGCGGGAAAGCCTTCGCCGCCGCGCGCCGTATGTTGCAATTGAACCTGTGCGATGCGCTGGTCGTGGGCGGTGTCGATTCGCTGTGCGAGCTGACGTTGCGTGGCTTCGCCGCCCTCGAATCGACGAGCCTCGACCGCACGAATCCGATGAGTTCGAATCGATCCGGTATCAATATCGGCGAAGGGGCAGCCGTGTTCCTCATGAGCCGAGAAGCGGGGCCGGCGGTCTTGGCCGGCGTCGGCGAATCGAGCGACGCACATCACATTTCTGCACCGGACCCGTCCGGTCTCGGTGGAGAGCAAGCGCTGCGCGCCGCCTTGGCCGATGCGGGCATGCCGGCGTCCGCAATCGGCTATGTGAATTTGCATGCAACGGCCACACGCAAGAACGACGAGATGGAAGCGCGCTTGATGGCGCGCGTGTTCCCGCACGGGGTGGCGGCCAGCGGCACGAAGCCGCTGACGGGCCACACGCTGGGCGCGGCGGGGGCGACCGAACTCGGGTTCGCGTGGCTCTCGCTCGTGCGCGAGGGGGCGCTGCTGCCGCGCCATCTGTGGGACGGCGTGGCAGACCCTGCACTGCCCGTGCTCGATCTCGTCGAGCACGAGCGGCGGCTGGCGCCCGGGCACGGCGTCATGAGCAACTCGTTCGCCTTTGGCGGGAGCAACGTGAGCCTCGTGCTCGCTCACTGAAGGAATGACGATATGCAGACGATGACCTCGTCGCTCCTGTTGGACGACGCCGCTTCGGCGCAAGCCGAGGCTTTGCCTGCCTTCCCCGCCATCGAGCAGGTGCTGCCGCATCGCGGCACGATGCGCCTTGTCGATGAGATTGCCGCGTGCAGCGACGACACGGTGACCGTCCTCGCTCACGTGGACGCGCAAGCCTGGTACGCCGATGCGGACGGCGCGATGCCGTCATGGCTCGGCATCGAGCTCATGGCGCAGGCGATCGCGACGCACGTCGGCTTGCTCGCGCTGCGCGCCGGCGGCCGCGCGCGGCCCGGCGTCTTGCTCGGGGCGAGCCGCTACGAGGTGCAAGCGCCGTCGTTTGCGCGCGGCGCACGCCTGCGCGTGCAGGCGACGGAGCTGCTCAAAAGCGAAGCGGGCCATGGCGCCTACGAATGCACGATTGCGGCCGACGATCGCTGCCTCGCGCAAGCCGTGATCAAAGTGTTTCAACCGCACGATTTCGAAGCGTTTATCGAAGGGAGCTTTACCTCATGAGCAGCCGACGTGTTCTCGTTACCGGCGCAAGCCGCGGCATCGGCCGCGCGATTGCGTATCGGTTGGCCGCGGACGGTTTCGCCGTTACCGTGCATTGCCGCAGCGGCGTCGATGAAGCGCAGGCCGTCGTCGATGCGATCGTGTCCGCAGGAGGCCGAGCCGGGCTGCTGCGCTTCGACGTGCGCGATCGCGCGGCTTGCCGGGCCGCGCTCGATGCCGACGTCGCATGCGATGGCGCCTACTACGGCATCGTGCTGTGCGCGGGGCTGTCGCGCGATGCGGCATTCCCGGCACTCACCGACGAAGATTGGGACGCTGTCATCGAAACGAGTTTGGACGGCTTCTACAACGTCGTTCAGCCGTTGACGATGCCGATGGTGCGCGCCAAGCAGGGCGGACGCATCGTGACGATCGCCTCGGTCTCGGGCGTGATGGGCAATCGCGGGCAGGTCAACTATAGTGCCGCGAAGGCGGGAGTCATCGGCGCGACCAAAGCGCTCGCCGTCGAATTGGCTTCACGCCGCATCACAGTCAATTGCGTTGCGCCGGGACTCGTCGACACTGAGATGATCGCCGGCCTCGAACATCTCGACGAGGCGCTGCGGGCCGTCCCGATGGGGCGCGTGGGCCGTCCCGATGAAATCGCGGCGGCGGTCGGCTTTTTGATGTCCGATGCGGCGTCCTATATCACGCGCCAGGTCATCGGCGTCAACGGCGGGATGATCTGATGAAGCGTGTCGTCGTAACCGGAATGGGCGGGGTGACGCCGTTCGGCTCCGCTTGGAGCGAGATCGAAACCGCGTTGCGCAGTGGCCGCAACGCCGTGCGGGTGATGCCCGAGTGGGATTACTTTTCATCGCTGCATACGCGGCTTGCGTGCCCGTTGCCGAATACGTTTGCGGCGCGGCCCGACTACCCGCGCAAGAAGACGCGGTCGATGGGGCCCGTTTCGATGTACGCCGTGCGCGCCAGCGAACTCGCGCTGCTCGATGCGGGCCTCGCGGGCGACGCGTCGATCGCCGACGGCCGCATGGGTGTGGCCTATGGATCCTCGTCGGGGTCCGTGCAGCCAATCCGTGCATTCGGCACGATGCTCGACAGCGGATCGATGCGCGACGTGACATCGAACAGCTACGTGCAGATGATGCCGCACACGACGGCAGTCAACGTCAGCCTGTTTTGGGATTTGAAAGGGCGCATCATCCCGACCTCGTGCGCTTGCGCCTCGGGCAGCCAAGCCATCGGCTACGCCTATGAGGCGATCGCGACGGGCAAGCAAACGCTGATGCTTGCCGGCGGGGCCGAAGAAATGTCGGGGCCGGCCGTGGCGGTGTTCGATACGCTGTATGCGACCAGTACGCGCAACGACACGCCGGAGCTGACGCCGCGTCCGTTCGATGCCGCGCGCGATGGGCTCGTCGTGGGCGAAGGCGCGGCGACGCTGGTGCTCGAGGAGTACGAGCATGCGCGTGTGCGCGGCGCGGCGATTCACGCCGAGGTGGTCGGCTTCGGATGCAACTCCGACGGTGCGCACATGACTCAGCCGACGGCGGCGACGATGGCGCAAGCCATGCGCTTGGCGCTGGCCGATGCGCAATTGCGGCCCGAAGCGATCGCCTACGTCAATGCCCACGGCACGGCAACCGACCGCGGCGATGTCGCCGAGAGCGCGGCAACGGCCGAAGTGTTCGGCGGCGCAATGCCGATCAGCTCGCTCAAGAGCTACATCGGGCATACGCTCGGTGCGTGCGGCGCCATCGAAGCGTGGTGGACGATCGAGATGATGAAGCGCAGTTGGTTCGCGCCCACCTTGAATTTGACGACGATCGATCCTGCCTGCGCGCCGCTCGATTACATCTCGGGCGAAGCACGCACGATCGAAGCGCAGTGGGCGATGAGCAACAACTTCGCGTTCGGCGGCATCAACACGTCGTTAATTTTCCAGCGCTGGCAATGAGCGCGGCGATGCGGCCCGACGCGCAGCGCGTCGTCGTGACGGGGATGGGCATCGTTTCATGCCTGGGTAACACGCTCGATGGCGTGGCCGACGCGTTACGCACCGGCCGCTGCGGCATCACGCGAGTGCAGGCGTGGGCCGAGCGCGGGCTGCGCAGCCATGTTGCAGGCGCGGCGTCGCTGAACGGGGAAAGCGCGTTCGGGCGCAAATTCGAGCGATTCATGGGCGAGACGGCGCGCTTTGCGTGCCATGCGGCGCGCATGGCGATCGACGATGCCGGCCTGGCGCTGCCTGCGCTGCGCTCGCCGCACGTGGGTGCGGTGATCGGCTCCGGCACGGGCGCATTATCGGCCTACGATGCGGCGCTCGCGGTGGCGTCTGCGCGCGGCATCGAGCGAACGCCGCCGTTCGTCGTGCCGCAAGCCATGAGCAGCACGGTCTCGGCGAATGTGGCGCACGTCTTCGGTTTGGAGGGTGTCTGCTATTCGCCGTCGTCGGCCTGCACCACATCGGCGCTGGCCATCGGCCAGGCGATGCAGCTGATACAAAGCGGGCGGCAGCGCATGGTCTTGGCGGGCGGCAGCGAGGAAGTGCATACGAACACTGCACTGATGTTCGACGCGATGGGCGCGCTTTCGCACGGCTTCAACGACAGCCCCGAGCGCGCATCGCGTCCTTACGATCTTGCCCGCGACGGCTTCGTGCTGGGCTCGGGAGCAGGTGTGCTCGTGCTCGAATCGCTCGAGCACGCCCGCGCACGCGGTGCTTCGATCCATGCCGAACTGATCGGCTTCGGCCAGAGCACCGATGCGCAGACGATGGTGGCGCCAGGCGCGGCCGGCATTGCGCGCGCGATTCGGGCCGCGATCGACGAAGCCGGTTGCTGGCCCGACTACATCAACACGCATGCGCCCTCGACGCCGCTTGGCGATGCGCACGAGCTCGAAGCGCTTGCCGCCGTGTTCGGCGCGGGGATGCCGGTGTTCTCGTCGACCAAGGCGCTGACGGGGCATCCGCTGGCGGCCGCGGGCGTGCATGAGGCGATCTATACGCTCTTGATGATGCGTGATGGTTTCGTCGCGGGTTGCATCGGTATCGAATCGCTGGATCCTTGCGTACAAGGCAAGCCGATCGTGCGCGCGACGCGTGCGGCGTCGCTGGCGGCGGCCATGTCGGTGTCGTTCGGTTTCGGCGGCAGTTGCGCGAGCTTGATGTTCGGCGCTTCCGATGGTGCGTGACGCGTGCCGTGCGGCGCCACGTTTTTTTTTAAAGCAACAACAACGGGGGAATCTCAAATGAAAGCGAAGCACCTGATGGTCTTATCCGCCTTCACGGCGATCTCGCATGCGGCGCTCGCCCATACGAACACCACGACGTACCCGCTGAAACCGGTGCTCGATGCGCAGCTCGCGGACAACCAAGTTTCGTTTTATTTCGGCGATGCAGCGCACGCGGACGTCGTGGCTGCGCACGGCGAAGCCAGTGCATCGATCCGCGTCGCGCGCAAGACGGAAGATGAAACGACCGCATGCAACGAGGCGCTGAAGGAAGCGCTTGCGTCGTTGAGAGCCGATGCGGTCCATCGCGACGCGAACGCGGTGATCGACATCGAAACGAGCTTTCATGGCACACACAGCGCGTCGTCGAAGGAATTCGTTTGCGCGACGAGCTTCAGCGCTGCGGCGATCAAAGTTCGCGGCAAGCTCGCGACGCTGACGGCCAAATGAATCCGAGGCCGGGCCGTCGGCGCCGCGCTTGAGTGCGATGTCGTCAGGCCGGAGCAGTAACCGGTTTGCGCGCGGCGACATTGACGAGCGTTTCGCGCCGCTTGCCCGGCTTCGGCCGATAGAGGCCGAGACGCTCGAGCAGGCCGAAGTCTTTCGCGCGGCTCCACCAGAGGTACGGTAGCGACACGTTGCGCGCGGCGAAGTCGAACCCGCCCGCGCGCAACATGTCGAGATAGCCGTCCGCGCTTTTTTGGACGTGCATCGGATGGCGGAACAATAGGCGAATGACCCACGACTTGATGTAAGCGTCGGTCGATTCGGCGAACAAGAGCACGCCGCCCGGTTTGAGCACGCGATGGAACGCCTCGAGCGCGCGCTCTTGTTCGACCAGATGATGGAACGTTTGGTGGCAAAAGACGATGTCCGCGCACGCGTCGGGAAGCGGTAGGGCGGCGCAGTCCCCTTGCATGACTTCCACCGGTACCGGCACGTGCCGCGCGGCTTGCTTCGCCAGCGCCAGCGAGGGCTCATGGCAGTCGATGCCGACGATCCGGCTCGGCTCGAAAGCGCGGGCTAGCAGCTTGAAGGAGATGCCCTGGCCGCAACCGGCATCGACGATGATGGGCGAGCGCGGAACGGGGCCATCGATGAGCCGTTTTAGGTCGTCGATGGCCACACGCAACACGTGGTGTTCCCACGTATGCGTGCGTAAGAACCAGACGCCGAACGCCGTTTCGGGCACGAACGTCGGGAGGGCGCGCACGGTAGGTAACGAATTGGATGGCACGTCGGCTTTCCCCGCAACTGGTTTTGTCGTTGTGATGCCGCGGATTGTAATGGCAACCGGGGACGGTGTGCATCGACGCAACCGCATGGCCTCTTTGCATTTGCAGTAGTGACGTAGTCGATAAACAAGGATTGGACAATGAGCAAGGAATTCGGGGAAGTCGAGCAGACGGACGTCGCGATCATCGGTGCGGGACCGGCCGGCGCGGTCGCCGCGGCGCTCTTGGCGCGAGCGGGCCAATCGGTGCTCGTGCTCGAGCGTCAACACTTCCCGCGCTTTTCGATCGGCGAAAGCCTGCTGCCGCAAAGCATGACCTACCTCGAAGAGGCCGGGATGCTTCAAGCCGTGGTGGAAGCCGGATTTCAATACAAGAACGGCGCGTCGTTCGTTCATGGCGAGAAGACATCCTCGTACGACTTCCGAGACAAGCACGCCGACGGATGGGGCACGACGTATCAAGTCGAACGCGCGGTATTCGATCAACTGCTGATCGGCTGCGCTGCCGATCAAGGGGTGCAAGTCCGGTTTGGCCATAGCGTGCGCGCGATGCAACCGGGCGCTGCGCCGACGCTCGAGGTCGCCGACGAAGCGGGCGCGACCTACCGGGTTGCCGCACGCTTCGTGCTCGACGCCAGCGGCTTCGGCCGCGTATTGCCGCGCCTGCTCGGGCTCGAGACGCCGTCTCGCATGCCCGCGCGCGCCGCGCTCTTCTCTCACGTGCAAGATGCATTGCCGGCTGGCAGCACCGATCGCGACAAGATTTGCGTCGCCGTGCATCCCGAGCGGCGCGACGTTTGGTACTGGATGATTCCGCTTGCGGCGGGGCGGACCTCGATCGGCTGCGTGGCCGATGCCGAGTTTCTCGACGTGCCCGAGGCGCAGCGCGAGGCGAAATTGCGCGAGTTGATGCGCGCGGAGCCGACGATCGCGCGCTTGCTGGGCGACGCGCCGTTTCTGATGCCCGTCAACCGGATCGGCGGCTACTCGGCCAACGTCGAGCGCCTGCATGGCCCCGGCTTCGCCTTGCTCGGCAATGCCGGCGAATTTCTCGATCCCGTGTTTTCCTCGGGTGTGACGATCGCGCTGCGCTCGGCGCATCTGGCCGCACACACGCTGTTGCGCCAGCTCGACGGCGAGCAGGTCGATTGGGCCGTCAGTTACGACGCGCCGTTGCGCAAAGGCATCGATACGTTCCGCGCCTTTGTCGAGCGTTGGTACACGGGTGAATTGCAAGACATCATCTTCCACGCGAATCAAACCCCGAAGATTCGCCGGATGATAAGCTCGATTTTGGCTGGCTACGCGTGGGACGAAACCAACCCCTACGCGGCCGACCCCGCGCGGCGGCTGACGGCGTTGCATGAGGTCTGCACCGCTGCGCCGGCCTAGCGACGGGCTGCGCGTATCGCCAAGGTGCTAGCGGGCGCTGCGCTGCATGCGGGAATGCGGGTCGCGCGCACCTGGCGAACACGCCGATGCGCACCTCGTCATGCGCGTCGATGCGCCTGCCTGCCCGCCGCATAGGTGGCGAGCACGGCGCGATCGTCGCCTAGCATGGCGAAGGCGAATAGCCACTCCTCGGGCGATTGCGCGAGGGCAGTGCGGCGGGCCAGCAACGGCGTGGCCTCGGGATCGAGCACGATGAAATCGGCTTCGGCGCCGGGGCGCAGCGTGCCGATCGTCTCTTCCAGACCAAGGGCTTGGGCCGCGCCGGCGGTTGCCAGCCAAAACATCCGCGATGCCGTGAGGTGATGCCCGGTCATGCGCGCCACCTTGTGCGCCTCGTTCATCGTCTGCAACATCGAGAACGAAGTGCCGCCGCCGACGTCCGTGCCGAGCGCAACGGGCATCCCCGCTTGTTTCGCTTTCTCGAAATCGAATAAGCCGCTGCCCAAGAACAGATTCGACGTGGGACAGTGCGACGCTACCGCGCCGGTTTCGGCCATGCGCGCGCGGTCGTCATCGTCGAGATGGATGCAATGGCCGTAGACGGCGCGCCGGCGCAGCAAGCCGTAATGTTCGTAGACGTCCAAGTAGCTGCGGTGGCCGGGAAAGAGATCCGCGACCCACTTCACCTCATCGGTGTTCTCGGAAACATGGCTTTGAATGAAAACGTCGGGGTGCAAGCGGGCGAGCGCGCCGCAAGCTTCGAGCTGCGCCGGCGTGGAGGTCGGGGCGAAGCGCGGCGTGAGCGCATAGAGTTGACGCCCGCGCTTGTGCCAGCGCGCAATCAGTGCGGCGCTGTCGTCGTAGCCCGATTGAGCGGTGTCGCGCAAAAACTCCGGGCAGTTGCGGTCCATCAATACCTTGCCGGCCACCATGCGCAGATTGCGCGCCTCGCTCGCCTCGAACAGCGCATCGGCCGAACCCGGATGAACGGTGCAGTAGGTGAGCGCCGTCGTGGTCCCGCATGCGAGCAGTTGATCGAGAAAGAACTCGGCCACGTTCGCGGCATGCTCGGGATCCTCGAAGCTGCGCTCGGTCGGAAACGTATAAGTGTCGAGCCAGGGCAGCAGCCCGGCGGCCGGCGAAGCGATCATTTCCGTTTGTGGATAATGCACGTGCGTATCGATAAAGCCCGGTGCGATCAACTTGCCGGGCCACTGAACGAGCGTGGTTTCCGGCGTGAGCCGAGCGCGCAGTGCGCTGTATGCGCCCGCCGCGACGACGCGGCCGTCTTCGACGATGAGCAGCCCGTCTTCCTCGAAGCATGCGCCGCCCGCGGTGGTGGCGGGGTCGCCGACGAAGGTCAGTAATTTGGCGCGGAAGGCGGTGCGCTTATCCTGTTGACTCATGATGAAACGTCTCTCGGTACGATGAAAATGTGCGGATGGTGCGACGCCGGGCCGAGCGCCTCCTTCGTTGCGCGCGCAACGATCGCAAGGCGCAGCGAAGCGGCGGCCAGCGGGCGCGAGCGGCGGCCCGCAGGCAATCAGTGCGGCGCCGTGCTCGGTTGTCCCCAGTAAGCGTCGAGCTTCTCGATGAGCGCTTGGCGTTCCTCTGGCGTCACGAACGATGCTTCGAAGCCGTTGCGGATGATCGTGTAGACCTCTTGGTCGCTCAACTCGAGCGCATCGACCGTGGCGAAATAATTGGCGTTGACGTAGCCGCCGAAGTAAGCCGGATCGTCGGAATTCACCGTCACGGCGACGCCTTGCTCGAGCAGTTGTTTGAGCGTGTGCTGCTTCATGTCGTCGAACACGCGCAGCTTGATGTTCGAGAGCGGGCACACTGTCAGCGCGACGCGCGAATCGGCAAGCCGTGCGACGAGCGCCGCGTCCTCGATGCTGCGCACGCCGTGATCGACGCGATCGACTTTGAGCAAATCCAGGGCTTCGTGGATATACGAAGGCGGTCCTTCCTCGCCGGCATGGGCGACGAGCTTCAAACCGCGCGCGCGGGCCAGCGCGAAGACACGCTCGAACTTCGACGGCGGATGCCCGTGCTCGGAGGAATCGAGACCGACGCCGATGAGCCGGTGCGCGTAGGTGTCGAACAGCGGCAAGGCCGCCTCGTAGGTGGCGAGCGCATCGGACTCGGACAAGTGCCGCAGGAAGCAGAGGATGAGCTTGCTCGTGAGCCCGCGTTGCTCGCCTTCGGCCAGAGCCCGTTCGATGCCCGCAACAGCCGTGCTGATGGCGACGCCGCGTTCCATATGCGTCTGCGGGTCGAAGAAGATTTCGGCGTGGACGACGTTGTCGGCGAGTGCGCGTTCCACGTAGGCGGCCGTCATGGTGTAGAAGTCGTCCTCCGTCAACAGCACGCTGGCGCCAGCGTAGTAGATGTCGAGAAACGATTGCAAATCGGTGAACTCGTACGCCTTCTTCAACGCTTCGATCGATTCGTAGGAGAGCTTCACGCCGTTGCGTTTGGCGAGGGCGAAGATCACCTCGGGTTCGAGCGAGCCCTCGATGTGAATATGGAGTTCGGCTTTAGGCGCGCCGGCGATCTTCTCAGCGAGTGTTGGTGTCATGGTCGGTCAGCGGTTGCTGCGTAAAGAACGGTTGCTCTCGATGGTATGAAATGGCGGGCGCGGCGCGGGCCGCCTCGACGGCCTGAAGCAATTGCGCGGCGGCGGAGATTGCAATGACCTCGGGCGCTTTGTCGGCGATGCCCTCGACGCCGATCGGGCACACCATGCGCGCGATTCGCACGGGATCGATGCCGCTCGCGGCGAGGCGCTGGTCAAGCTGCGTGCGTTTCGTGCGCGAGCCGAGCATGCCGAAAAAAATGAAATCCTCACGCCGCAAAATGCGCTCGGCGAGCGCCAGGTCACGGGCATGGTCATGCGTCATGACGACGAACGCGGTGCCCGGCGCCGCCTCGTCGACGGCTTGGCCCGGGGTATCGCTCGCGTCGAGCATCATGTTGACGTGCTGCGTGCGCGCCAACGACGGCGGGAGTTGGGTATCGCTCTCGCGCACCCAGCGCACGCGGCATGGGAGCGTGGAGAGCACTTGGGCGAACGATGCGGCGACATGGCCCGAGCCGAACAGCACGATGGGGAACTCCCTCGATGCGATCGTCTCCGTGAGCAGGCTGGCGCCGGCGTGCATGCCGTCGGCATCGGACAGCAGGCAAGCAGGCAGTCGGGTATGGGCGCCGGCGTCGACTTCGACTTCAGTCAGGCGCACGGCGCTGCCTGCGAGGTCGAACGACACGTGGCGTTGCGTGACAAGCCCCGCCTGCATACGTTTGGCGAGCGAGGCCACCCAGTCGAGATCGCGCACGTCGAGTCGCTCGAAGGCGAGCATGACCGCGCCGCCGCAACATTGGCCGAGGCTCGGTCCGAGCGAAAGCCGCTCGAGCCGGCGCAAGTGCGGCACGCGCATGCCGTCGCGCAGCACTTCACGGGCGATCTCGATCGCGCGCCATTCGAGATGGCCGCCGCCGATCGTGTGCCGCGCGCTCTCGCGCGTGACGATCATCTTCGCGCCCGCTTCGCGCGGCGTGGAACCTTCGACGTGCGCGACCGTCACGAGCACGACGGCGTCGCCGTGTACGAGCAGTTGCTGCAATTCGGTCAGCCAGGATTGCATAAGGTCCTCGTGCTCCGCTTAAGCCAAACTCGGGCGCGGGCGCGCCGGGGAGGCCGCGCCTGCGGCGGCAGGAGGTATGTCGGTTGGCGTTACATGGTCCGTGCCATCCCGGCCCGACGGCG
The DNA here is from genome assembly GCA_004322045.1 of Paraburkholderia sp. Classification (GTDB taxonomy): domain Bacteria; phylum Pseudomonadota; class Gammaproteobacteria; order Burkholderiales; family Burkholderiaceae; genus Trinickia. The sequence goes on along the minus strand of SCRN01000025.1, from coordinate 99,882 downwards.
AGAGGGTGGCGCGTGCGCGACGGAGCCTGGGCGATCGAGAGCGGATGGGATGCGTTGTCATAGCCGAATCCTGAAGAGGGGGATCAGGCGCGCGTTACGCGATGGCCGGCCGTCAGCCTCGCGCACGTGGATCGCCATCCATGCCTGAAGATAGCACCGAGACGGCGCAAAGACATCGCTTCCCGCTGATGGGCGCTATCAGAGCGCCGCCATGACGGCGAGACGCGTCGTTCGGTGGACGGCTTTCATGGCGCCTTCGAGGGGCGCCCCGACGCGTATCGACGCACATCAGATGGAATAAGCACGCCCCTTGCCGCGCCGACGCCACACGCTTACGACGACAGCGACGAACGTCAGAGCGAATGCGATCAGCGCCCAGCCGGGCAGCAGGATGCCAAGAATCGGCGGGTAGACGGTTTCGCAAAGGCCGGCGACCTTGAACACGCTCGGCAGCCAGTGTGCGGGCGGCAGGCTGTCCACGACCGGTTGCAGCGCGTCGAAGCCGCAACTGAAGCCGGGGTTCAATTGAATGTACAAATGACGCGCGGCTCCCGCGATGCCGGTGGCCGACGTGATGGCGATCAGCGTCTCGAAGAGGGCGATGCCGCGCCACCCCTCGCGCGCGGCGCCGACGAACGCGAACAGCGCGATGAGCAGGAACAGGTAGCGCTGGATGATGCACAGCGGGCACGGATCTTCGTGCTTCGCAAACTGCAGATAGAGCGCGCCGCCGACGAGGGCGAGGCACACGAACCCAAGCAGCGCGAGGAGTCTGCGCTCGCGGCGCAGCAGTGACGTGTCGTTCATAAGAGGAAAGCGTTCCCTATCTTCATATGGATAAACCGCGCAATTCTAGTGCGCTTTCGTAAAACCGACTGCGTGCCGCGTCGGGGCCAGCGCCTGACTTCCCACAGCGCCGCTTCACCGAATCGATTCGAGCACCCGTTCGGCGGCCCGCGCGATGGCGAGCAGCGCATCGTCGGCATGAGGCGCGGCGGCCAGCATCAACCCGACCGGCGCTTGGCCTCGTGGATGGCACGGCAGGGATACGGCGCAGGCGTCGAGCAGATTGAATACGCTCGGGTTGCGCAGCACGAGCGCGTTGATGCGCGCGTAGGCACCTTCGTCGGCATCGCAGTCGGACACGCGCGGCGGCGTGATCGGCACCGTCGGCGCAACGATCGCGTCGAAGCGCCGCCAGAGCGTGTCCTGCGCCGTTTCGAGCAGCGCGGCGCGCTGCGCAAGCAAGTCGAGGTAGTCGGCGGCGACGGCCCCCGCTCCCTTCTTGATGCGCACGAGCACTCTCGGGTCGTAGCGATCGGCATGCTGCTCGATCAACGGACGATGCCATGCATACGCCTCCATCCCCGAAAAGCCGAATCGGTTGAGCGACGCGAGTTCCTCGAGCGGCGCGAAATGAACGTCGGCGAGTATGGCGCCCGCTGCCTCGAGATGTTTCGTCGCGGTTTCAAGGGCGAGCGCGACGGCCGGCTCCATGTCGTCGGTCACATAATGCGTGAGGATGCCCAAGCGCACGCCTTCGAGCGGGCGCGCGGCCGGCACGTGCGGCTCGAGGCCTGCCAGGATGCGATCGACGAGCGCGCAGCACGAGACCGAGACGCCGATCGGCCCGAACGAGTCTAGCGTCGTGGAAAGCGGCACGGCGCCTTGCCGCGGCACTCGGCTCGCGGTCGGCTTGAAGCCCGTGAGGCCGCAAAGCGCGGCCGGGATGCGAATCGAGCCGCCCGTATCGCTGCCGAGCGCCACGGCGGCCATGCCGTCCGCCACTGAAGCGGCCGCGCCCGAGGACGAGCCGCCGGCGATGCGAGCTTCGCCGGCTTCATTGCGCCGATAGGGCGAGAGCGGCGTGCCGTAATGCGGATTGAGCCCGAGGCCCGAGTAAGCGAACTCGGTCATGTTGGTGCGCCCCACGATGACGGCGCCGGCGCGCCGCAGACGCGCGACGGCGGGTGCATCGGCGCGCGCGGGCGGGGCGTCGGCCAACACGCGCGAGCCGGCGCGCGTGACTTGGCCTGCGACGTCGAACAAGTCCTTCACCGAGACGGGAATGCCGGCGAGCGGCGAGAGCACCGTGCCGGCGGCGCGCAACCGATCGAGCGCATCGGCGCTTACGCGGGCACGCTCGGCGTCTACTTCGAGAAAGACGGTCGAGCCTTGCCCGTTCGGATCGGCGATGCGTCCGAGCGCGGCTTCGACGAGCGCGCGGCTCGTCGTGCGGCCCGCCGCCAGAGCGGCAGCAAGTTCGGCAAGCGGCGGAAACGGAACGAATTCGGTGGCCATGGCGTGTCCAGATGTAGCGATCGAACTGCACGAAGGAGAAGCAGACGCAGTCGCCGGGCGCAGCGGCATGCGCATTGCGGGGGTACGAGCATCTGTCGGCGCATTGTAGCCGCTGCCCCTGTTTCTCGGACGCGGCGGCGCGGGGCCGCCCACGAGCTCGACAGGCGACCGGCCGGCGGCGCCGCGCATCGGTTACAGGACTGTAATTTGCGACTGATCGATACGCTGGCGGATAATGAATCACCTTCATCGTTTGCGTGCAAGACGCGCTTGCCCCCTTCATGAGCGAAAACACGCCGCCGAGCGCCGGTCGCCCCGGCCCTGATTCTTCCTCATCGTCCGCTTCCGTTTCGACGGACTCCCCAGGTACACCTGCCGCGACACCGGCCGCACCCGCGACACCAGCCGCACCCGCGACACCAGCCGCACCCGCGACGTCAGCCGCACCCGCGACGTCAGCCGCACCCGCGACGCCGCCGAGCGAGGCGCAGCCGCAGTCTGCCGCGGGCGCACCGCCGCCCGGCTTCGGGGCACCGCCCGATTTCGATACGCCGCGTCCGCCGCCCGCAAGCGCTGTGGCGCAAACGCAGCCCGCCTACCTGCGGCACAACGATTCGGCTTGGAGTGTACTGGGTCGCACGATCGCTGCCCGCGCACGCCAGTTATTCGACCGGGCGGGGCAGCGCATCACGCAGCGAACCTTGCGCATCGGCGTATCGGCGCGGATCTTTCATCCCGAGCCCGGCGCGCGCGGATTGCGCGGCAAGACGCTGCAGTACCTCGAGGAATCGGTCGCACATTGGGTCATGTCGCGCGATGTGATGGTGTTCATGATTCCGACGGTCGGGCATCAAGGGATGCTGCATCCGAGCAACATCCGGCTACGCGATTACGCCAAGCATTTGGATGGGCTGCTGCTGCAAGGCGGCGCCGACGTTTCGCCGCAGACTTACGCCGCGAGCGACATGCGGGCGGAATGGCCGGGCGACCGCGTGCGCGACATGTACGAACTCGAGTTGCTTTACGAATTCGTCGAATCGGGCAAGCCCGTCCTCGGCATTTGCCGCGGCTGTCAATTGATCAACGTGGCGTTCGGCGGCACGCTCTATCAGGACATCGCGACCGAGGTGCCGACTGCGGGCATTCACGTGAGCGAATTTTACGATCAGCATCGGCACTCGGTGCGTTTTCCCGACGGCTCGACCCTCGCTAGCATGTTCCCGGGGCGGCGCGAGGCCGTGGTCAATTCGATCCATCATCAAGCGGTAAAGACGCTCGGACGCGATTTGAATGTAGAGGCCGTGTCCGCGGGCGATGGTCTCATCGAGGCGGTGCGCTACCGGCGCGCACCGTTCGTCGTGGGTGTGCAGTGGCACCCGGAATTCCATCGTGCGGGCGGGCCCGAACTGCTCGATTGCACACCGCTGCTCGACACCTTCTTGAGAGCCGCGCGCGAGACGCGCTTCTGATGTTTCGGTCATTGCAAAAAGTGTTGACACGATTCAGCGGTTTATACATAATCTCGCTTCTCCGGCGAACACGGGTTAGCGTGTGAGTCAGGGAAGCAAACTGCGGGAGTAGCTCAGTTGGTAGAGCGCAACCTTGCCAAGGTTGAGGTCGCGAGTTCGAGACTCGTCTCCCGCTCCAGTTTCGATCCAGTGTGTCGTGTGGAGCAATCTGCCGAGGCGCTGCGCAGTAGGTAGGAATACGCGGGAGTAGCTCAGTTGGTAGAGCGCAACCTTGCCAAGGTTGAGGTCGCGAGTTCGAGACTCGTCTCCCGCTCCAGGTATAGGGGAAGCTAAGCTTCCCTTTTTGTTTAGCGGCCCCTGCTGGCTGGCTGAACCGATAAGCCGGGACGTTTCGCAGCCGTGCGGCGTCAACGCTCCGGCAAATCCGCTTTTGGCGCGATAGCAAAGCGGTTATGCAGCGGCCTGCAAAGCCGTGTAGGCCGGTTCGACTCCGGCTCGCGCCTCCAAGTCTCAAGCCCTGACCAGTCTCGACTCGTCAGGGTTTTTCTTTTGCGGCGTCTGAAAGCTAAGCCGCCATCCGCCTCCCCACGCTATTTGGAAGACCAGGCCAAGAGCCGGATGCCGGCGAGTCCGAAGACCACGGCGAGGCAGCCGTCCAATGCACGACGGCTTCGGGTATAGAACCGACGGGCTGTGTCCATCGAAAAAACGACCGCGTAGCTGCAGAAGACAACGGCTCCGATCGCGGCGCAGCCCGCAATCACGGCGCCGTGCGAGCGGCTTGCATGATCGGATGAGAGCGCCACGATCGACGCCCACACCAGGACCGCCTTCGGATTGGTCAAATGCAGCAGCGCGCCCCGGACATATAGCGCGCGAAGCGCTTGCGGCCGTGGCCGATCGCCCTTCGATGAAGCCGCCGCCGCCGAGGCAAGCGCCGTGCGCCCGAATGCCGCGCGCCCTGATTTGAACGCGAGCCACAGCAGATACACGCCGCCGAAAATCTTGATTGCGACGAGAAATTGCGAATAGGCGAGCAGGGCGGCGGCGATGCCCACCGTTGCCACCGTCGCCCAGAACATCGAGCCGGAAATGACGCCAAACGCGAAGGCGAGCGCGGCATGGCGCCCTTGCGTGGCCGCGATCGACATGATCGCGAGGTTGCTCGGGCCGGGACTGGCCGTGCCGACGAAATAGGCCGCGTAGGCAAGCAGCAAGTTTGCCGAGAAAAAAGCGTGAGTCGACATAGCGAACCTAGGGAGTGCGTGATCGCATCATTGTTGTCCGCTGCGCGCCGACCGCCATGGCCAATTTCCCGGCATTTCGCCGAGCCAGGCGCGCACCGAACGCCTTGCCCAACTGCGGCACCGGATGCGCGATGCAGCGCCCGGCGGTATGTCCGGCAAACCATCGGCGTATCGGCAGCCGCGCAAATTGAAAGCGCTCTGCGACCTGACCGGCGCGAGCGAGTTATGCGGTGTCAGCTCTGCTTGCGAGCCGCCTCGGCTAGCATCGCGTCGCCGATTTCGAACTGTCCTCGCGCCCGGAGTGCTTCACCGGCGCCTTGGAGATCGCGCGTTTCTCGGTTCTGGCCCACTTTGCTTTTGCCGACGAGCCGCGTGATTTCCACTTTCACGCCGACGATCGACGCGAGCAGCGAGTCGATGAAATCGCTTGGCGCGTCGCTCATTTTCCAGGGCTTCGCCTGCGATGCCTCATGCGTTCGTGTCAAGCGAGCGACCACGCCGCGCACGTATTTCTCGTCGTCATGCACGCTGATGCGACCATATGCATGGACTGCGATGTAATTCCAGGTCGGCACGTGACGATGGGTCTCGTGCTTGCTCGGATACCAGCTCGGCGAGATGTACGCATCCCCGGCCGTGAAGACTACGAGCACCTCGTCCCCATTCGCGACCTCCTGCCATACCGGATTGGCGCGGGCCACATGCGCGTGCAATACGCCCAGCGCGCTCTCGGTCGATGCTAGCTCGAACGGCAAGTGATTGGCGTTCAGACCGCCCGCGCCGTGCGTGATCAACGTGCCGAACGGATGCCGCGTGATATGTGCGTGCAGGATGTCGGTGCGGGGTTCGTTGAATGGGTCGGGTACGTACATGGCGGTTCCACTCGCGGGTAAGGTTTTACTTCTACTGAGACAGCTAGGCGTCATCTATGCATCGATCCGCTGGAACCCATTGTGGCGGCTAACTGGTTTATTCTACAGGTCCAATTTAGTGAATTTTTAGAAGGCCAGAATGATGGCGAGAACCGCCCGTGTTGCCGACATTCCGTCTTTCGGCGCGTTGGACCGCATGGCCGGCAACCTCAGTCGCCAAGTGGCGCACGGGTTGCGGGAAGCCGTGCGCAAAGGCGACATTGGGCCCGGCGATGCGTTACCGTCGACGCGTCTGCTGGCAGCGTCGTTGCGTGTCTCGCGCGGGACCGTGCTGGAAGCCTACGAGCAATTGATCGCCGAGGGCTTTTTGGAAGCCGAGCGAGGCGTGGGTACCCGCGTCGCCCAAGCATTGGCCGCGGAGCGGGCGCCTATTGAGACGCGCGCCAGGCGCCGCCGCTCGGCGCTTGCCGATTTGCCGGAAAACGCGGCGGCGTTCGCAGCGCTCGCGCGGGAATTCACGCCGCTTGCGCAAGTGCCGTTTGCGATTTCAGTCCCGGTCGGCCTGACTGCGCCCGGCGATGTTTGGCGCCGGCTCGGCAACCGGTTGCGCGCGAAAGGTCCCGCCGCACCGGCCGGCTATGCCGATCCACTAGGCGTCCGGTCGTTGCGCGAATCGATCGCCGGCTACGTACGTAAGTCGCGCTCGGTGCGTTGCGAGCCCGAGCAGGTGATCGTGACCAGCGGGACGCAGCAGGGGTTGTTTCTAGCATCTCAAGTATTGCTTGGCTCGCGCGATCAGGCTTGGGTCGAGAACCCGGCTTATCGCGGCGTCACGGCCGTACTCGAGCACACGGGCCATCGCGATGCGATGGTTCGGGTGCCGGTAGACGCGGAAGGCATCGACGTTGAAGCGGGAATTCGCCTGGCGCCGCATGCCCGCGCCGCCTTCGTCACGCCTTCGCACCAGTACCCGTTAGGCGTGCCGATGAGCATGGCTCGTCGCAGCGCGTTGCTGACCTGGGCTCGGGCGCAGCACGCATGGGTGGTGGAAGACGATTACGACAGCGAGTTGCGCTACGAGGGCTATCCGTTTCCGTCGCTTCAGGGATTGGATCCCGACCGGGTGATTTATCTCGGTACGTTCAGCAAGATCTTGTTTCCATCGTTGCGATTGGGTTATCTGATCGCCCCGGACGATTTGGTCGATGCGTTCTGCGGGGCGCGTGTGCTGATGGACCGTCACCCGCCGAACGCCGATCAACATGTGCTCGCTGCTTTCATGGCCGAAGGGCACCTCGAGCGGCATATTCGAAAAGTGCGCAATGTGTACTCGGAGCAGCGCACGCAGCTGATCGCGACGATCGACGCGTTGCTGCCGAAGGACTTGGCGTGGGTCGAGCCCGGCGACCAAGGCATGCACCTCGTCCTCTGGCTCGCGCGAAGCATCGACGATTGCGCGATCGCCGAAAGAGCCGCGAAGGCGGGCGTTTCGGTGCGTGCCGTTTCGCCGATGTTTTCGCCCGGCAGCGAGCGGCCCGGTTTGGTTCTGGGGTTCGGCGGCTTCGACAGCGCGCAAATGCTGGCGGCCGCGCAACGCCTCGCCAGCGTTATCTCCGCCGAGCGAAAGAATCGGCATCAGCAGCGCACTCAGGGTCGAAAATCGCGCGGCTGAGGGCATCCATGCATGAGGGCGTGCTCCGAAGCCGGAATTTGGCGTGCACAGCCCTAGGCCAGCAGTGCCGATAAGTGCCCGAATCCTTGCCGATACGTGTGCACGAGCGTGTTGGCAATACGCTCTAGCCGAGCCGGCTCGATCGCAAGGGCGGCGCTCACCGCTTGCGCCGTTTCGGTGACGTCGACTGCGCCGGGCATATCGGCATCTTCCCAAGTGGCGGCGAACGCCGCTTGCTTGCTGTGCGCGGCCGTCAGGACGGGGTGCAGGAGGTTGACGCGCGCACGGGCGAACGCCGCCGCGACGATCCTGCCGTGCAGACTGCTGCCGCAAAAAACGCGGCTGCCAGCGATGAGCGCACATATGTCCCATAGATTTGGCGAACTCAAAACATGCACCGAGGCCGTGCGCATGCGTTGCCGGGTTCGTTCGAGCACCGCTGGATCGTCGTGCCACGGGGCGATGCCGGCGCGAAAGAAAGCAACGCCCAGGCCATGCGATTCGGCCGCCATGTCCAGTTGCGAGGCAACTTCGTCGAGGGTGCGGTCGTCGCCGAAATCGGCGCTGAACTGCGCTGCGATATAGCCGTTCGGACAGGCGTTCCTGATCGATGCGACCGGCTCCGAAGCGATACGGGCGCCAATGACATCGCCGAAGAGCGCTTCGACCATCACTGCCGGATCGGGCAGGAGCCTTGCCGCGATGCCGCTTGCGTCGAGCGCTTGCTGCGTGACGACGTCGCGCACGGTGACATCCGAGGCATTTGCCAGCGTCTCGATGACTTGCGCACGCATGCCAGCCTCGCAATCGTTCAAATCGACGCCGCCCACTGCGTTGAAGGCCAAAACGCGCGTATGTGCGAAATGTGCGCGGGGCACGACGTAAGGCGCCCATGCCCGTATCCCGAGATGATGGTCGGCCCATTCGAGCGGCGCCGATCGCCACGCGGCGCGTTGATCGATGACTGCTTTCGCATGCTCAGTCGACGCCAGCATGACGGCTGCTTCCCAGGCATTGCACGTGAGCAGTTCGCCGCCGGCGTGAACGATGTCGACGGGGCGATCGGCGCAGGAGCGGGCCAGCGTCGACACCGCTTCGACTTTGTGGCCGCCATATCGGCTCAGATCGACCTGCGCCAAGCCGGCGAAGCGCAAACGCCGCTCGGGCAGCATCCGCTCAGCAATGTGCGCGAACAGAAGGTCGCCAAAATTGTGGCGATCAAAGGCGCCGAAGATGACGGTTTCAGCGGCGTGTGTTGGCTCGGACATGGGTGCGTGGCTCCGTGGCGGCATGCGCGAAAACGAGATGCGATGCATGAATGACAGCCATGCTACGCCCCCGGTCAACGCGGGGCGATTCGGCCGAATGGCATAGGCCTGCGCAATAGCCGTTAATGGCATGGCCGTCGGCAGCGCGTATGCGGACCGCGTGCGAGATCTTCTGTTGGTCTGAATTTGATCGGACTCCACCAAAACGCAGGCGTTAATCATTTACCTTTCTCGTTCGCTCAGGAACAGAGGAGGGGGAAATGCCGACATCACGCACGCTTCGATTCGTGCTCGCGTCCGCAGCCGCGTTCTGCGTTTCTGTAACGGCACGGGCTGACACGGCACCGGATGTATCGCCGATATGCAGCACGGTTTTCAAGCGTACGACGGACGATGTGCTGCTGGGGCGCGGCGCGTTCTGCCAGCAATCCGAACCGATCGAGTATGCGATCACTGATGAGACGAATGCTGAGGTTGGACGCGTCGAGATTGATGCTTACGCCTATTCGGACAATCGACTCAATCGACTTGAATGGCCTTTGAGATTTCGCTTCAGGACGCGGCTGGTGTCGGGCAGCGGAGATGGCCTGCAAGTCAAGCCAATTGTCGAATGTGGCGATGATTGCACCGTCGCGCCGAATGCGGGAGTGCCATTGATCATCGGTGGCTTGTCGAATGAAGTAGCGATTGTGGTGACGCCAAATATGAATGGCGAGAAGCAAAGAAATATCAGGTCGTACGTCGGATACAAGGTGAGTAAGACCGGAGACTCGTTCGAGGATGGGCAGAGCGTGGCCTCGTTTTATGGGAAGGCATACGTTCCAGAGATTAGATGTGACATCGGGCTAGCGAAGGCTAACACCCGCGGGTGTGTCTATTTGAGCGCTCCCGCGATCATGCGGTCCGTCAAGACAAACAATCCGGAGGTCGACGAGTCGGCGCTCCATATCCGAGATGCACAGGCGGCAGGCATGCCGGGAAAGTTCATATCGCGAGGTGATGGAACGATCCTTCCTGATAGTGCAGCGGTCCCACTTACGCGCCTGCGCGATAAGACCGAGCGCAACAACAATCGGAAGACGTCAAAAAACCAATGCGTCGTTCAGTACGGAGAGGTGACGGGCCAATGCACGTTCACTGGTGATCCTGACGATGAGCCAAGCGATTGCGATTGTGACGAGTATCCGTTTGCCGCCTCCGGCCAAGGAGCATTCAACCGGCAGTTCGGCCGAGACTTTTCTGTCAGGCGAATTGATAGGACCGACAACCGCAGTTCTGGAGGCAAGCTCGGGTGTTTTCTGACGAGTCAGCGCGTTCTCGACGGCGAGAGGTTCTTCGTGGATGTCGAGCCGGGCACCGACGATCAGAGTGTTCAAGACGATTGCGAGGAAGCCGTTGCTGATGGCGGCATGGCTGAAAACAGATAAACGAATCGGACAATGAAAGTGCAAAATAAGCCCCAGATTCCGGCGTGGTTGCGCAATGTATACGGACGGTGTCCAGAGATGCTTCCGCGAGGACTGCAATCGGAAACCGTATCGGTGACGGACGCGAGTATGCGCGTGACATCGGAGCCGGTCTCGGCATACTGCGCCGTGCCGCCATGGGCCGTCGCGCAGAGCAACGGCTATGCGTTTCGGGCGGAGGATATCAGCGGATCCGACGCGAGTAGCCGTTCGTCGACACTACGTACCAATGAGGACCTCCTTAGTCCCGGCCGTCGCCTTGATCGACCTCGGGTCCAATCCTTGGAAGCGGGAACGACGGTCGAAGTCTACGCGTATGGTCCGCTACCGGCGAATGCCGACACGGTGGCGCCGGAGCATATGACGACATCGCTTGGCGTCACCGGCGATAAGCGTGTTTTACTGCGGCGACCGTTATCTCGCGGGGCGAATGTCGTTGAGAAGGCTAGCGAATATAAGGCGGGTGACCTCCTTCTTGAAAAAGGGCAACGAATCACGCCTGAGCGGCTAGCAATGTTGCTCGCGGCGGGCGTGCGCGAAGTGAAAGTGAGCAAACGCCCCAGAATAGGCGTTGTCGTCTCCAGTTACGAACGGTGCGAGCCGTTTGGATCCCGCGATTGCTGGCAGCCCCCTGATGCATGCGGAATATACATTCAGACGCTTTTGCAGCGGTGGGGCTTCGAGGTGCAGCCGGTCGAGTTTTTGCCTCCACCTGCTCAGGCGGGATTGCCTCTTCAGGCACGGCGGGACGAAGAACGTCTTTTTCAAGGGCGAGTCAAGGCGCTCGCGCAGCAATACGATTTGATCATTGGTAGTGGCATGTCTTCAGTAGGATGGCATCGCGAACTTGGCCTTAACCAGCTCTCGTGGTTCGATGGGAACTTACATAACGATGTAAATACCCTGAATCAGGCGCCGGGTAGCCGGTTCAATTTCGCAAAGAGCGCGGATCGTTCGCCACCCCACACGGAAGTCTTCAACTTCATCGACGCTCACGGCATCCCGCGCGGCTCTCGCAGTGTGCTTCACCGCGACCAGGCCACCTTGATCAACCTCCCCGGTTTCCTCAGCTCCGTCGCCGTGCTTATGCACGTCGTGGTGCGGCGCGTGCTCGACCTCTATGAATTTGTCGAAATGCCTGGGCCTCATTGGGAAATCGGCGAACTCGCTCGAGAGGTTCAGTGCGATAGCGAAATCAATCAGATGCAATGGGCAAAGATCGTATGGGGTCCCCGTGGCGAACCGCTGATCGATCCTCTGCCGGATCAAGCTCCCCATCGCATCGGGGCCTTTCTCGATGCGGAAGTCATCGCCGCGATCCCCGCTTGCCCGGGCCGTCTCGCGGCGGCAAGCCGCATCCACTTCTTGCGCTTGGACCCGATGCGGCAACCCGCCGTGCCCAACTGCGCGCTTGCAGAGCCGATTCCGATCGTCACCGGCGCCAATCACTCAACGCAATCTTCAATGGAGTCCGAATCAATGGAACAACCTCAGTTGGACGTCGCCCAATCGTGGGCACATCTCGAAGCATGGTTGCAGGCGCAGCCGCGCGCGATCCCCGGCGGGTTCAACGCCGGGGCGAGCGACGACGACATCCAAATCCTCGAGGGCGCGCTGGGCGCGACGCTGCCGGAGGATTTCGTCGAAAGCTTGAAGCGGCACAACGGGCAAGCCGATCAGGGCGGTGTGTGTTTCGACGGGGAGAGCCTGCTCGACATCCAAGGCATTCTCTCCGAATGGACCACGTGGCGCGAACTCGTGGTGGAAGGAGCGTTCGACGGCATGACGTCCGATCCCGATGCCGGCGTGAAGGACGACTGGTACAACCTCAAATGGATTCCCTTGACGCGAAACGGCATGGGCGACGGCCTATGCATCGACCTCGACCCTGCTCCGGGGGGCACGGTGGGCCAGGTGATCCGCATGCTGCACGATGACGATCAGCGTGAGCGCGTGGCGGCAAGCTTCACGCAATGGTTATCAGGGCACGTAGTCGCGACGATAGGGCTGGAAGAGCGGGAAAAATAGCGGCAAGCCCCATCATTCGACGCAAAGGCTCGACGCAATTGCCCATGGTTCGGCGCTGGCGTTTGCGTCGACCGCGCAGCATAATCGTCGGTCATTGCATTCCCGGATTCGCCATGACCGCTCCTCTCCAAGACCCCCATCCTTCACTCGAATGGCGCTGGACACCGTTCTCAGAGCTCACGGCCACCGAGGTGTACGACATGCTCGCGGCGCGCAATGCCGTGTTCATCGTCGAACAGCAATGCTTCTATCACGACATCGATGGGCTCGACAAGGATGCATGGCACTTGCTGGCCTATGCGCCAGCAGCAGAGGCACGGTCCGATGGCGGTCGTGTCGCCGGTCCAAGCCTGGCCGGTTACCTCCGTGTGTTGCTGCCGGACGTGTCGGATGCCGATGTTCGGATCGGACGGGTGCTCACCACCTCGGATTTCCGCCGCATCGGGTTGGGCAGCGCGATGCTGGAGCAGGCGCTCAAGCATATCGTGGCGCAGTGGCCCGAGGCCGCGATTAAGCTGCACGCGCAGGCCCATTTGAAAATGTTCTATGGCGCGTTCGGCTTCGAGCCGATATCGGAGGTCCACGACGAGGACGGCATCCCGCACATTTGGATGCGTTCGATCTGATGGGCCGAGCCATAGGGCGGCCCGTCTTATGGCCGCCCAGTCGCTGCGTCTTTCAGTGAGCACGCGCCGGCGCGGAGGCTTCCTCGCGGCGCGGCGTCTCCCGCCGTTCCTCGCGCAACCGTTCGCGTGTCGAAAGCCGCATCCAATGCCGCAGCGCGATCAGTGCGCCGAACACGCTCATCATCGATCCCGGAATCCAGAGGAGCAGCCCGCCAATCTGTTGATCGCGGATCGGGCTGAGCCAAGTAAACGCGCGGCCGCAGATCGAATAGATCGGATAGAGCTCATGCGGCGTGAAGAAGATCAGCGCCCCCAGCACGATTTGCGGTGGTATCGCGGCAACTACCATCATGATCCGGCGTCCCGGCGCCAACCGCGCTGGCGGCGCGGGACGCGGATCGAGCACGAGCCACCAGAACAACAAGCCGTCTACGACCATGCTCCAGTTCATGATGCGATAGAGCCGCCAGTCGAGCATGGCCTTGAAGTGAATCGGCGAAAGCAGCCAGAAGTAGATCAACCCGACGAACAACAAGACCGCGACTACCGGGTTGAACACGACGTCGAGGGTCAGACGCACCGCCTTCGTCCTCATCGCCGGCGCGACGAAGCGCCGACGCCAGCGAAATGGTATCCCGGCGCGCAGCGCGGCGCCAGGATACGCCCACGCGATGAAGAAGGGCCCGAGATGATGCAGCACGAGGTGCTGCAATCGATGCATGAAGAATTCGTGCTCGAAGAAGTAGTCGAGGCGCGTATGCAGCGCGATATAAAGCGCAACCAGCCCGAACCAAAACGAGGCCTGCCGTAGCGACGACACGCGCGCGTGCCGTGCACCGCGCGCAAACAGCACCGCGGCGGCGAGCACGGCAACGACGACCGTCGGCGACGGCTCCCACGGATCGAGCCAGTAAAGCACGTTCATCTCAGTGTCCGGCTCACTGCGCCGTTGCGGGCGATTTCACCGCGAAGGGCGTGTCGAGCGTCTCGCCGTCCGAGAACTGCAACTTCAGACGCACGGTGTCTCCCGGCGCGATTTTCCGGGTCGGCTCTTCCAACATGATGTGATAGCCCACCGGCGCAATCTTCAGGCTACCGTGTGCCGGCACCGTGGCCTTCTCGACCATCACCATGTTCGTCGTCGAACCGTTCGACACCGTTTGATGCAGCATGGCGCTGCCGTAGTCGGCGCTCGTCACGTCGGTGAGATCGATGTTCTTGTCGCTCGCATTGGTGAGCGTCACATAGCCTGCCGCGGGGAGATTGTTCGGCAGCCACCGGACCCAAGCGTGCGATGCGGTGATCGCCTGTGCGCCTGCGGCATGGGCAGGCGCGCTCGCTACGGCGCATGCGGCGAGCAGGGCGGCGACGAGCGCCGCGGGACGGTGTGTGGTGGGACGAAAGGTCATCTGCATGGTTCGTGGAACGTGTTGGGTTCAGGTTGTCGATGGATTGTGTCGTGCCGGGCTATCGAAGATGTACCGAAGCCGAGCGCAGGGCAGCTTCCTGGTGCGCGATCGCCGTCAACTCCCGTCTTCGATCACGCGCCGCAAATCGTGCGCGATCGCGTCCGGCGAATCGCCGCTCGTCGCCAGCAGTCGCGCGTGTCCCGCCCGGTCGAAGATGTACACGGCCGAACTGTGCGTCACTTCGTAGCTGCCCTTTGGATCGCGCTTTTCCATCTGATACGCGACGCGGTAGCGCTTGGCGAGCGATTCGACCTGAGCGTTCGTGCCCGTCAGCCCCCGGATGTGCTCGGCATCGAATGCACCGACATAGGCGTGCAGCGCTTGCGGCGTGTCGCGCGCAGGGTCGACCGAAATGAACAGGATGCGCACTTGCTTGGCGTCCGCCGCCGGCAATTTTTCCAGCACCTGCATCAAGCGCGCCATCGTTTCGGGGCATACATCGGGGCAATGGGTGTAGCCGAAATAAACGAGCGTCGTCCGACCTTCGAACGCCGCCGCGTTGACACTTTGCCCTGTGTCCTCGGTCAATTGAAACGCGAGATCGGGAAGGTGCCCGCTGACATCGGTCAACTGCCACGGACCACCGTCGTGTGAACAACCGGCAATGAGCGTAGCGCAGGCGAGTATCATCATCGTCCGGCAGGCGCGCGCGCGTGGCCTAGCGGCTTGCGCTGGATGGGCACGCCAAGCGAGGGCGGACGACGTGAAGGCAGCAGGCGAGGCCGGTTCGCCGGACGGCGAGCCGACGCCGGGAACATATGGCGGCATCTATGACTCTGTGAAAGTGCGCCGGCGTTTTCGCGCCACCCTTCGTGGGCAGCGCCCAGCAGGCGGCTGCGAGGCTGCGACTATAGCGCAATTGCCCGACCGTTGCCTTTCGCTGGGCGCGCCTCATTGGCGCTGAGGCAATATGTCGCGGAAGAGAGCAAGAAGGGCAAGATATGGGGCGCATGGACCCGCGTTGGCACCCGTCGCGCATGGCCTGGCGGCTTCGAGGCATTGTTACTCGAAATGCCGGCGCGGGCGCGGTAATATGCGCAAACTTTTCCGGTTTCGATCGGCTTTACGGCTAATCGGGACCGTTACGCGAATCAGCTGATGCAACCCTTACCGTCTTTTCTACCTCCGAGCGAGACCGCGTTCTTCTTCGATTTCGACGGCACGCTCGTCGAGCTGGCGCCCACGCCCGACGGCATCATCGTGCCGCCCGCCGTGGTCGACGCGCTCGCACGATTGCGGCGCTTGACGCACGGCGCCGTCGCTGTCGTTTCCGGGCGCGGCATCGACAGCATCGACGGTTTTCTCGGGCTCCCCGATCTGCCCATTGCCGGTTTGCACGGCGCCGAGCGGCGCGACGCGAGCGGCGATACGGTGCGCCTCGGCTTCAACGACGAACGCTTGCTGCGCATGGAGCGCGTGCTGGCCGATCTCGTCAACGCGCATCCTGGTACCCTGCTCGAGATCAAGGGCGCGGCGCTCGCGTTGCACTACCGCAATGCGCCGTTGGCCGAGAGCGTCGCGCGGGAAGCCACGGAGCGCCTCGTCGCGCAACATGCCGATGCGTACGTGTTGCAGCCGGGCAAGATGGTGTACGAAATCAAGCCGAAGAACGTGGATAAAGGCCGCGCACTCGCCGCCTTCCTCGATGAGCCCCCGTTCGCAGGACGCACGCCGGTGTTCGCCGGGGACGACTTGACCGACGAAAAGGCGTTCGCCGTCGTCAACGAGCGCGGCGGGCTTTCGATCAAAGTCGGCGCGGGCGAGACATCCGCGCGCGCACGGATCGATTCGGTCGGCGCGTTCGTCGGCTGGCTCGGGGCCATCATCGCAGCCGCGCAACGCAACTCATGAGCCGCCTCATCATCGTCTCGAACCGAGTCGCGCCGATCTCGGAAGGCGGCCCCGCGGCCGGCGGCTTGGCGGTCGGCGTCTACGACGCGCTCAAGGAAACGGGCGGCATGTGGTTCGGCTGGAGCGGCGAGGTCGTCTCGTCTAGTCAGCCGCAGTTGCAACTCGTCGAGCAAGGCCCGGTGACTTTCGCGACGATCGGTCTCGCGCGGCGCGATTACGACCAGTACTACCGCGGGTTCTCAAACGCGACGTTGTGGCCCGCGTTCCACTACCGCGCCGATCTGATCCAGTATGACCGCCACGATTTCGAAGGCTATTGGCGCGTCAATACATGGCTTGCGCAGCAACTCGTGCCGCTGCTGCGTCCCGACGACGTGATCTGGGTTCACGATTACCACCTGATTCCTTTCGCGCAAGCGTTGCGCGCGGCGGGCGTGCGCAACCGCGTCGGATTCTTCCTGCACATTCCGTTTCCGGCCGCACAGGTGTTGCTGGCGGTGCCGCCGCATCGCGCGCTGGTCGAGGCGCTGTGCTCGTTCGATCTGCTGGGCTTTCAGACCCAAGCCGACGTGCGCGCATTTTGCGACTACATCAGCCACGAAGGTGTCGGCGAGATCGAAGGCGGGGAGCGCGGCGCGCCATTCGTCGCCGGTGCGCCGGCGCACGTGCGCGCTTTCGGTCGCTCGCTGCGTGCGGCGGCTTATCCGATCGGCGTTTATCCCGATGAAATCGCGCAACTGGCCAAATCGGGGGCGCGCGGCAAATCGGTTCGCACCATGCGTCAGACGCTGCACGAGCGCAAGCTCATCATGAGCGTCGACCGGCTCGACTATTCGAAGGGGCTGGTGGAGCGTTTCCGCGCTTTCGAGCGGCTGCTCGATCAGGCGCCGGCTTGCCGCAACAACGTCTCGTTCGTGCAAATCGCACCGCCCACGCGTGCCGATATGCACGCCTATCAGGACATCCGCTTGCGCCTCGAAACCGAGCTTGGGCGCATCAACGGGCGCTTCGCCGAGCTCGACTGGACGCCGATTCGCTACATTCACCGGCAATACGAGCGCTCGGTGCTGGCCGCGCTATTCAGGGAGTCGCATGTCGGCTATGTCACGCCGCTGCGCGACGGCATGAACCTCGTCGCCAAGGAATATGTGGCGGCTCAGGATCCCGACGATCCTGGGGTGCTCGTGCTGTCGCGCTTCGCGGGCGCAGCCGACGAGTTGACCGGGGCGCTCATCGTCAATCCGATCGATATCGACGGCATGGCGCAGGCGCTTGCGGACGCGCTCTCGATGCCCCTTGCCGAGCGTCGCGCGCGTTATCGGGACATGATGGCGCAACTGCGCAGCAACAATGTGTCGGTCTGGCGCGATACGTTCCTGCGCGACCTTGCGCAGGCGGGAGAGCCGCTCCTCGCGGAAAAGCCAGCGCGCGTGAAACGCGCCGCGCCGCGCGGTAAGACGGCGCGCAAGCGCGTGGCGGCTTGAGCGTTCGTTTTTACGCCACGTGCTCGTCGATCTTGCGGCCGCCCGGGTGCAGTTGCATGGCCTTGCCATGTTGCTTGCTGAGCAGGTCGCGATAGATGCCGGGCCGGTTGCGCAATGCCTCCGGCGTGCCGTCGTCGATGACCTTGCCGGTGCTCATGACGATGATCCGGTCGAAGTTTTGTAACGTCGACAAGCGGTGCGCGATGGCGATCACCGTGCGGCCCACCATGAGCCGGTCGAGCGCGTGCTGGATCGCTTCCTCCGATGCACTGTCGAGCGCCGACGTCGCTTCGTCGAGCAACAGGATCGGCGCATTCTTCAGAATCGCGCGTGCGATGGCGATCCGCTGCCGCTGACCGCCCGAGAGCTTGACGCCGCGATCGCCGACGATCGTGTCGAAGCCGTCGGGCATCGCTTCGATGAAATCGGTGCACCGTGCTTCGCGCGCGGCGGCATAGACTTCCTCGCGGCTAGCTTCCGGCCGGCCATAAGCGATGTTCTCGTAGACCGTTCGATGAAATAGCGCGATGTCCTGCGGCACCAGCGCGATCGCGTGGCGCAGGCTGTCCTGCGTGATGGTGGCGATATCTTGGCCGTCGATTTTGATCGAGCCGCCTTGCGTTTCGTAAAAGCGTTGCAGCAGCGCGAGCACCGTCGATTTACCTGCGCCCGATTTGCCGACGAGCCCCACTCGCTGCCCGGCTTCGATATGCAGATCGAAATGATCCAAGATCGCGCGCCGGCGCGGGTAGGCGAACGTGACGCTCTCGAAGTCCACCCTGCCGCCGCGCGTCGTCAGCTCGACGGCGCCTTCGCGATCGGGCATGCCGTGCGGCTCCAGCAGGGTCTTGACGGCTTCGGCGAGCCGCGCAACGTGCTGCGTGACGTCCACCAAGGCCACGGCGAGATCGCGCGTGCCGTGCAAGATCGTGAAGCCGAGCGAACTGACGAGAACGATATCGCCCGACGTCGCGCGTCCCTGATTCCAAAGCCACAGCGCCCAACCGAGCAAGCCGGCCGAGAGCAGGGCGGTGATGACGGCGTGCAGGAGCCGCAGCCGCTCGAGGTACAACAAGCTTTGCTGGCGCGCATCCATTTCGGCTTTGACGGTATCGCCGAAGCGGCGCTGCTCTCGCAGCGTCATGCCGAAGGCGCGCACGAGCCCCATGTTGCCGATGACGTCGACGAGTTCCCCGTCCACCGCCGCCGCTTTGGTCGCAAATTTGTGGTGCCGTGACGAGCCGCGTCCCGCGAGCTTGAACAGCACGACGGCCAGAACGCCCGAGCAGAGCATGAGACACAGCGCCATCACCGGGTTGACCGTCACGATCATCACGATGGCGCCCAACACCGCGATGCAAGGCGGCAGCACGTTCCACGCCATCGTGTTTTCAGACGTATAGATCGCGTTGGACGTCGCGGTGATGCGGCTCGCGAGCATGCCCGGTTGGCGCTCGGCGAAATACGTGGGCGCGTGGCCGGTCAAATACTGAAACAGGTCGCGCCGCAGATCGCCCGTGACGGCGACGAACGCGTGCGCGGCCACCCAGCCGCCGATGCGCCAAAGCAAGTTGTCGGCGGCGATCAACCCGACCAGGATCGCGAAAGCCGTCCACAGCGGTCCCGGATGATGCCGGCCCATGCCGAGCACATCGATCAGATGTTTGATGGCGTACTGCGAGGCGAGGGCGCACATGACGGCCGCGAACACACTCGCCAACACGATCGCGTGGGAAAGGGGATGGCGCCGGATGTAACTGAGCAAGAACGCGAGGGGCCGCTCGGCATAGCCGGAGAGCCTGGCGTTCCGAGCGTTACGCTCGGCGACGGTCAAATGTTCCAATTGTGGTTCGTGCGAGGCACGCGAAGCGAGTGTCATGAAAAGCATAGTCTGCGTGTGGCGGACCGGGAGCCAAACTCGACGAATATCGAGATGACGCGGCCTGCCGCCATTGTAAACATCCGCGGAAGTTCCCCGGGGCTTCGCGACGAGCGTTGGAAATGAGCAACGCCGCTTGCGGCGGCGCATCGTCGAGTTCGCTGCCAGCAAGTTCGATGCGCGTTCCGATCGAAAGGTCGGTCGAAGGAAACCGTAATTTTGAGATACAATCGCCGGTTAACGTTCGTTCGAATGTTCCGGGGACAAGGGCATTCGGGGTCGGATCAACCGTTGCATTGATGTGCCGCGTGGCGATTCGCGCGGCGCTTCGGGCTACTGTAGGCGCGCACCGCGCCGCCGTGGCGGGCGAAATGTTTCCGGCTTGTAACAACGTAAAGAGTTTGAAATGTCCCGCGGCGCAGCATGAAACCGATTGGATAATCGATTCGGGTTTGCCCTAGGAAAATTGACGGCCGGCGTCAACGGTTGGAGCGATTGTGCGTTTAACGACATGTGACGTGTCGCTCCAAGCCTGTTCGAACGGCATCGTCGACGACCAGAGGGGCGAATCGGACTCGTTCGAGGATCCGCCGGGCTTGCTGCCGCCTAGCGCCGGAACGGGCGATTCGCTTCCAGACCGACAGTCAACATTTTTGCCTGAATTTTTATTAGGAGTTCATCACTATGCGGATCGCTCAAATCGCGCCTTTGCATGAAGCGGTTCCTCCGAAGCTCTACGGTGGGACGGAGCGCGTGGTGTCGTACTTGACCGAAGCGCTCGTCGATCTCGGTCATGATGTGACGCTGTTCGCGAGCGGCGATTCGCAGACCTCGGCCAAGCTCGAAGCCTTCTGGCCGCAGGCGTTGCGTCTCGATCCGTCGATCCGCGACACGATGGCTCCGCACATGTTGCTGCTCGAGGAAGTGCGCCGCCGCGCCGATGAATTCGACGTGCTGCATTTCCACATCGATTACTACCCGTTCTCGTTGTTCTCGCGCCAGCCGGTTCCGCATCTGACGACGCTGCATGGCCGTCTCGACCTGCCCGAACTGCAGCCGATTTTCAACACGTTCAACGAAGTGCCCGTCGTTTCGATCTCGGATAACCAGCGTATGCCGCTGCCGCAGGCGAACTGGCTCTCGACGGTCTACCACGGCTTGCCTGAGAACCTGCTGACGCCGCGCAAGGATATCGAGCCGAGCTATCTCGCGTTCCTCGGCCGCATTTCGCCGGAAAAACGCGTCGACACCGCGATTCGCATCGCCGAGAAAGCCGGCATGAAGATCAAGATCGCGGCGAAGCTCGATAAGGCCGATCGCACCTATTACGAAGAGCAGATCAAGCCGCTATTCGCGTTGCCGCACGTCGAGTACATCGGCGAGATCAGCGAAGGCGAAAAGGCCGAATTCCTCGGCGGCGCGCATGCGCTGCTGTTCCCGATCGACTGGCCGGAGCCGTTCGGCCTCGTGATGATCGAGGCGATGGCTTGCGGCACGCCTGTGATCGCGTTCAAGCGCGGTTCGGTGCCTGAAGTCATCGAGAACGGGGTGTCCGGCTTCGTCGTCGAAGACGAGCTGTCGGCCGTCGCGGCGCTCAAGCGCCTGCCGTCGCTGCCGCGCGAAACAGTGCGCAAAGCGTTCGAAGCGCGCTTCACCTCGAAAGTGATGGCGCAGAACTATCTCGCATCGTACGAGAACCTGCTGCGTCAAAAGCGCCGCACGGTGCTGCGCGAAGTCGCAGCCGGCTAACGCTCCCATGCGCGCGGCCGCCTCGGCCCCGCGCGCGCAACGGATCTCGCGCCCCGCCTGCCTTACGGCACGCGGGGCGCGTCGTTTCCAGCGTGGCGAAAGTTGCGTCGCGCCGCGGATTTCGGGTAGGAGGCCGCTTGCCGATTATTCGTCCGTGTGACTTCAGCGGCCGCATGGGCAACGGCCGAATCCCTATAATGCTGCTGCCGCACATCGGCGGCGAAAACGACTGACTTCAGGAGAGCGACTTGGCGAGAGCGAACCGAACCCGAGCGGATCACGGGGGCGGCCATCGGGCGGCCGGCGATCCCGCGCCCGGCGCCGGTACGATGTTCACCCTGCGCGCCATCGGTCTCGTCTTGTTGTCGCGCTGGCTCTACTCGATGGCGCAAATGGGCTACGCCGAGGCGCTCTCGGCGATGGCGTCGTCGCCCTGGGCTTCGATCAACGGCGTCTTTCTGTTTTTGCTGATCGTGTTGCCTGGCGCACACGCGCGCGCCGAGCGGCCGTTTCACCCGTTGCCGCAATGGTTGCGGCAAGCATTGCGCTTGTTCGCTTTCCTGTGTCTCTTGTTCGCGGTCTGGTTGATCGGGGCGTATGTGTGGACCGACGGGCTGCGGCCGACCGTCGCTGCGATCACCCGGACGAACGGGTGGTTCGTTGCCGCGCCGGCGCTCTACGGCGCAGTGCTCTGGATATGCCGCCCGCGCGCGCTCTGGCGCACCCATGTGGCCGCGCGGCGTTTTGCCATTGGCCGATATGCGATTTCGGTAGATGTCCCGACGCGCACTGTGGTCGTTTGGGTCGAGAGCCGCAAACTGGGTCAATATGATGCTCGGGAGCTGTCGATCAAATGGCCGGCTGCCGAAGCCATCGAGCGGGAGCGTCCGTCGGCGCACGTGCCCGCGCCGGCCGACGGCATGACGTCCGCGGCCGGGCAGCGCGCCGCGCGTGCGGTCCGTGCGCATGGTTGGGCACGGCGCTCGCACGTGGAATTGCGGTGGGACTCGCCGGCAGCCGTTGGCCATAACGGGCAAACGGTGTTTCGGGCGACACTCGCGACAGATGGCGACCGCATGACCGCCCATGCGCTCGAAGCATCGCTGCGGCAAGTGTGAGGGCATCGCGCCGCTGCGGCCGGTTTGCGGTGGCGCGGGCGATAGGCGGTGTCGCTATGGCGGGCGTGACGGCGCGCACAGCGCGTTTCGCTTGCCGACAGGAGGCAACGGCCATGAAGCAGGCTCGAATCGATATCGTCAGGGCGTATGACGCGCTCGGCCAGGACGGGCACGCCCGTTTCCTGGTCGACCGCATGTGGCCGCGCGGCGTCACCAAGGACACGTTGCGCCTCGAGGCCTGGGTGCGCGACGCTGCGCCGAGCACCGAGTTGCGCAGATGGTTCGGCCATGACCCTGTACGCTGGGAAGAATTTCAGCGGCGTTATCGCGCCGAACTCGATGCGAACCCGCAAGCTTGGCAACCATTGCTCGAAGCAGCCAAGCGAAGTCCCGTGACGCTGCTGTTCGGCGCCCGCGACCGCGAGCACAATCAGGCCGTGGTGTTGCGCGAGTACCTCTTGGATCGCCTCAAGCATCACTGAAACGCATCCTGCGATTCCCAACTTCACCTCGTCAGCATTATCGATGTCTTCCTCGTCGCTTCCCGCTCGTGCTCGTTTGCAGTCGCTGCTCGCGCAGATCCGTGCCTGCCGCGCCTGCGAGGCGCATTTGCCGCACGGGCCTAGGCCGGTGCTGCAAATTGGGCGCTCGGCCCGCGTCCTAGTGGTCGGACAAGCGCCGGGTGCGCGCGTGCACGCGTCGGGCGTGCCCTGGGACGACAAGAGCGGCGAGCGTCTGCGCGATTGGATGGGGATCGATCGCGACACTTTTTACGATTCCAACCGCGTGGCGCTCGTGCCGATGGGCTATTGCTATCCGGGGCGCGGCCCGTCGGGAGATTTGCCGCCGCGACCCGAGTGCGCCGCGCTCTGGCTCGAACGCGTGTTGGCCGAGATGCCGCACATCCGGTTGACGCTACTCGTCGGCGCTTACGCGCAGCGGCGGTTTTTGGCCGACGCGCGGCGGGCCACCTTGACCGACACCGTCGCCGCGTGGCGCGACTTCGGTCCCTCGCGCCTGCCGTTGCCTCATCCGTCGCCGCGCAACCAAGGCTGGTTCAAGCATCATCCTTGGCTCGAGCGCGAGTTGTTGCCGGTGCTCAGGGCCCGCGTGGCCGCCGCGTTGGCGGACGAGCCCCTAGAGGCGATCGCTTGACGCACCGGGATCGCTTCCCCATGCAAGCGAGCGATCCGATCGCCGCCTGCCGTCAGTGGTTGTCACCAAGTTGCATGCGCCGCAGCCCCCAATCGCGGCCGATTTCGATCTTAGGGACACGCCGGCCCAACAAAGCGCCATTGCTCGAACCGGGGCGCGGCTAACTCTCCAAAGCCGGACTATCATTGCACCCCTGGCGCGCCTTCTTATCTCGAAACGAGGGCGCGCATCGTTCGATATAGCGCGTAAAAGGGACACGTCTCATGACTTCCGGCGTCATCCGCATTCGCGGGGCTCGTCAACACAATCTCAAAAACATCGATCTCGATCTGCGCACCGGGGAAATGACGGTCGTCACGGGACCCTCGGGTTCGGGCAAGTCGAGCCTCGTATTCGACACGCTGTATGCCGAAGGGCAGCGCCGCTACGTCGAAACGTTCAGCGCCTACGCGCGGCAATTCCTCGATCGAATGGATCGCCCGCAAGTCGACCGCGTCGACGGCGTTCCGCCTGCGATCGCGATCGATCAGACCAATCCTGTGCGCAGTTCCCGCTCGACGGTCGGCACGATGACCGAGCTCAACGATCATCTGAAGCTGCTCTTCGCGCGCGCCGCGCAACTGTTCGATAAGGCGACGGCTGAGCCGGTGCGCCACGACACGCCCGAAACGATCTACGCCGCGCTTCTCGAGCGCACTGCGCAGCGCGACGAGCGGCTGGTGGTGACGTTCCCGGTCGAGTTGCCCGAACGGACGAGCGCCGACGAAGTCGGGCAGTGGCTCTCGGCGAGCGGCTACACGCGCGTACAGGCCGAGCGTGAAGTGACGACGCCGGCCGGGCCGCGCAAAGTGCTCGATGTCGTCGCCGACCGCTTCCGCTTGAGCAAAGTCGAGAAGGCGCGCGTGGTCGAGGCGATCGAAGCGTCGCTGAAGCGGGGCGCGGGCCGCGTTCATATCTACGTGTTGCACGACAGCGACGATGCGGGCGAAGTCGGTGGACAGGCTGCACCGGAGCCGCGCATCTGGCGCTTCTCGACCGGCTTGCATTGCCCGGAAAGCGATCTGCGCTACGCCGATCCACAGCCGGGACTGTTTTCGTTCAATTCGGCTTATGGCGCCTGTGAGGTATGCCGTGGCTTCGGGCGTGTTATCGGCGTCGATCTCGGCCTCGTGATTCCCGATGTGCGCAAGACGCTCGCGGGCGGGGCAATCAAGCCCATGCAAACGCCAGCGTGGAAGGAGTGCCAGGACGATCTGATGCGCTACGCGGCGCGCGCGCGGATTCGCACGACGACGCCATGGGCCGAACTGACCGATGCCGAGCGCGACTGGGTGATCGACGGCTCTCCCGACTGGAACGGCCAATGGCAGCGCGAGTGGTACGGCGTGCGGCGCTTCTTCGACTATCTCGAATCGAAAGCGTACAAGATGCACATTCGCGTGCTCTTGTCGAAATACCGCAGCTACACGCCGTGCGAGACGTGCGGCGGCGCGCGGCTCAAAACCGAATCGCTCTTGTGGCGTCTCGGCACGAAGGAGAACGCGGACACCGTGCTCGCCGCCGATGCGCGCTTCATGCCGCGCGGCGTGACTTGGACGCGCGCTCAGCTCGAAGCATTGCCGGGACTCACCGTGCATGACTTGATGCTGTTGCCGATCGCACGGATTCGCCGTTTCTTCGACGAGATGACGCTGCCGAGCGCGCTGCTCGACGACGCCTTGAAGCTGCTCGTCGCCGAGGTGCGCACGCGGCTGCGCTATTTGTGCGACGTCGGGCTCGGTTATCTGACGCTCGATCGGCAAAGCCGCACGCTGTCGGGCGGCGAGGTGCAACGGATCAACTTGACGACTGCGCTCGGCACCTCGCTCACGAAGACGCTGTTCGTGCTCGACGAGCCCAGCATCGGCTTGCATCCGCGCGATCTGGACCGCATCGTCGAAGCGATGCGGCGTTTGCGCGATGCGGGCAATACGCTCGTCGTCGTCGAGCACGATCCGTCGGTCATGCTGGCGGCCGACCGGCTCATCGACATGGGGCCGGGGCCGGGTGAGCGGGGCGGCGCCATCGTCTACGACGGCACGCCGGCGGACATCCGCTCGGCGCAGACGCTGACGGGCCAATATCTCGGCGCGCGGCTGCGCGTCGCCGATGCCACGCATTGGGCGCGGCGGCCTGTCGATGCGCAGACGCCGCGGCTCGTGCTCGAAGGCGCGAGCGAGCACAACTTGCGCGATGTGACGGTGGAGATTCCGTTGGGGCGGCTCGTCTGCGTGACGGGCGTCTCCGGCTCGGGCAAGTCGACGTTGATCCAAGATGTCCTTCACCCTGCGCTCGCACGCCACCTCGGCCGTCCGACCGAAACGCCGGGCGCGCATCGAGGCTTGATCGGTGCGGAAGGGATCGCCGACGTCGTGTTCGTCGATCAATCGCCGATCGGCAAGACGGCACGTTCGAATCCGGCCAGCTATGTCGGCGCCTTCGACGAGATCCGCAAACTGTTCTCGAAAGCGCCGCTCGCATTGCAGCGCGGCTACACGGCGGGCACGTTCAGCTTCAATTCGGGCGATGGACGCTGCCCGACGTGCGGCGGCTCCGGCTTCGAACACGTGGAGATGCAGTTTCTGTCGGACGTCTACCTACGATGCCCTGATTGCGACGGCCGCCGCTATCGAGCCGAAGTGCTCGAGGTGACCATCGAACGAGGCGCGCCCGCGCGGGCATTGTCCATTGCCGATGTGCTCGAGCTGACCGTCAGCGAAGCGGTGAGCTTGTTCGCCGAAGACGCCGATGTGCTGCGCGTCTTGCAGCCGATCATCGATGTCGGTCTCGAATATGTGAAGCTTGGCCAGCCGGTGCCCACGCTTTCGGGTGGCGAAGCGCAACGTTTGAAGCTCGCGGGTTTTCTTGCGGAGACGAGCGGCAAGGCCGGTGCGCAAGCGGCACCGGGCGGGCGGCTCTTCATGTTCGACGAGCCGACGACGGGGCTGCATTTCGACGACATCGCCAAGCTCATGCGCGCGTTCGGCAAGTTGCTTGCACGCGGTCATTCGCTGATCGTGATCGAGCACAATCTCGACGTCATTCGCGCGGCCGATTGGATCGTCGATCTGGGTCCCGAGGGCGGCGACGAAGGCGGTCTGGTTCTCGCCGCCGGCACGCCCGATGACATCAAAGCCTGCGCCGCCTCGCACACCGGGCGCGCATTGAAGCACTACGACGACGCGCTCGGCACGAGCAGATCCGATGCAGCCGCTGCCGGGATGCCGCTGCAATCGGCGCTTGCGGCGGCGCGTTCGCGTCGCGCGGTGGAGGGTGACGACGTCGTGCGCATCGTCAACGCGCGCGAGCACAACCTCAAGAGCCTGAACGTCGATATTCCTCACGGCAAATTCAATGTCGTCACGGGTGTGTCGGGCTCGGGCAAGTCGACGCTCGCTTTCGACATCCTGTTTCATGAAGGGCAGCGCCGCTACCTCGAATCGCTCAATGCCTATGCGCGCTCGATCGTGCAGCCCGCGGGGCGGCCCGAAGTCGACGCCGTCTACGGCATTCCCCCGACCGTCGCGATCGAGCAGCGTCTGTCGCGCGGAGGACGTAAGAGCACGGTCGCGACCACTTCCGAAGTTTGGCATTTCCTGCGGCTGCTGTACGTCAAGCTCGGGATTCAGCATTGCATCCACGACGGCACGCCCGTGATGCCGCAGAGCGCGGAATCGATTGCGGCGCACTTGCTGCGCAACTATGCGGGCGAACACGTGGGCTTTTTCGCGCCGCTCGTCGTCAACCGCAAGGGCGTCTATACCGATTTGGCCAAGTGGGCGAAGGCGCGCGGACATACGCACCTGCGTGTCGACGGCGAATTCCTCAGCGTCGATCCGTGGCCGAAGCTCGAACGCTTTCGCGAGCACACGATCGAGCTGCCCGTCGCCGACCTCGTCGTGTCCGCCGACAACGAAGGCGAGTTGCGGCGCGCGCTCGATGCGGCGCTCGAACTCGGCAAAGGCGTGGTGCATCTGCTCGCACCGCTCGATGGACTGGCTGATGCGCTTGCCGCGAAGCGCTCGGCGGCGGGCATCGGCGAGATCGAGGTGCTCTCGGTCAAGCGGGCCTGCCCGGTCTGCGCGACGAGCTACCCCGAGCTGGACCCGCGCATGTTCTCGTACAACAGCAAGCACGGCTGGTGTCCGAGTTGCGTCGGCACGGGACTCGCGTTGACGCGCGAGCAGCGCGCCGCTTATGACGACACCGTGCTGGGCGCCGACGACAACCGTGGTCGCGAGCAGACCTTGCCTTCGGAGGAGCAGGAGATCGAGGGCCTCGACGATACGCCGTGTCCTGACTGCGGCGGCACGCGCTTGAACGAAACGGCGCGCGCGGTGCAGTTCGACGGCCGCTCGATCGTCGACATCGGACGCTGGACCGTGGCCGATACGCGCCGATGGATCGAGACGATCGAACTGGGGGGCCGCGATGCGCAGATCGCGCGCGACGTCGTGAGCGAGATCGCGAGCCGCTTGAGGTTCCTCGAAGAAGTGGGGCTGGGCTACCTGAGCCTCGACCGCGCAGCGCCGAGCCTATCGGGCGGCGAGGCGCAGCGTATCCGGCTCGCTGCGCAACTCGGCAGCAACCTGCAGGGCGTGTGCTACGTGCTCGACGAACCGACGATCGGCCTGCATCCGCGGGACAACCGGATCTTGCTCGATGCGCTGCATCAGCTCGGCGAAAAAGGCAACACGCTCGTCGTCGTCGAGCACGACGAAGATACGATCCGGCGGGCCGACCACATCATCGACATCGGGCCGGGGGCGGGCAAGCGCGGCGGCCGGCTTGTCGCCGAGGGCGGGGTCAAGGATCTCGCGGCGCATGCCGATTCCCTGACAGGGCAATTTCTTGCGCGCCCGATCGTTCACCCGCTGCAGCCGCGCAGAGCAGTACGGGCCGACGCGAAGGCTCCCGTGCCCGAACGATGGTTGACGGTGCATGGCGCCTCGCTGCATAACTTGCGCAATGTCACCGCGCGCATTCCGCTCGCGCGCCTCGTCGCGGTGACGGGTGTCTCGGGATCGGGTAAATCGACGCTCGCCCGCGATGTGCTGATGACGAACCTGCTCGACGCGGTGGGACGATCGGTATTGTCCTCGCCTGCGACTCGGCGCGCGCGGCGCGCCTCACAGGAAAAGGAAACACAGAGCTCGCCGCGCGCGCAGCCGAGCCGCCGCATGACGTCCAGCGCGAGTACGACTCGCGCGCCGCTGCAGGTCACGCATCGCTGGCAAGGCTGCACGTCGGTGACGGGTTTCGAAGCGATCGACCGAGTGCTGGAAGTCGATCAGACGCCGATCGGCAAGACGCCGCGCTCGTGCCCTGCCACCTATATTGGCGTGTGGGACACGATCCGCAAGCTGTTCGCCGAAACGCTCGAAGCACGGGCGCGCGGCTATGCCGCGTCGCGCTTCTCGTTCAACACGGGCGAAGGCCGTTGCCCGGCGTGCGAAGGGCAGGGCGTGCGCACGATCGGGATGAGCTTCTTGCCCGATGTGAAAGTGCCGTGCGACGTTTGCCATGGGCAGCGCTTCAACCCGGAGACGCTCGCGGTGACTTGGCGCGGCAAGAACATCGGCGACGTGCTGACGATGGAAATCGACGAGGCCGTCGACTTCTTCTCGCCGATGCCGAGCATTGCGCATCCGTTGCAGTTGATGAAGGACGTGGGCCTCGGCTACCTGACGCTGGGCCAGCCTTCGCCGACGCTCTCGGGCGGCGAGGCGCAGCGGATCAAGCTCGTGACGGAATTGGCGAAGGTCCGTGACGATGTGACCCGGCGCGGGCAAAAAGCGCCGCATACGCTGTACGTGCTCGACGAACCGACGGTCGGTTTGCACATGGCCGACGTCGCGCGGCTGATTCGCGTGCTGCACCGGCTCGTGGATGCGGAGCACAGCGTCATCGTCATCGAGCACGATCTCGATGTGATTGCCGAAGCCGATTGGATCATCGATCTCGGCCCCGAAGGCGGGGCGGGCGGCGGCGCGATCGTCGCGGCGGCCGATCCGGAAACGCTCGCGCGTGTGCCGGAAAGCCACACGGGGCAAGCGCTGATCCCGGTGCTCGCCCGTTGCGTGCAAGCGCCGAGCGAGGTGAAGGCAGAAGGCGGCCGTCGTAGCGCTTGAGTGAGCGGCGGCGTATTCATCCGCGGATACGCCGCGAGCGATGACGGCGTGTGGGCCGGCGCCTTCTGAAAAGGCGTCGGCTCACTCATTGCGCTTTTACGCTTCGCCTGCGAGTTCGGGCGCAGCGCCTTGCGACACGGGCGCTTCCGGTTTCATGTCCTGCACGCCGGCGCTGCGCACGCTGCCCACCCACACCAAGGCCAGCGACGCCAGCGCGACCGATACCCATCCGTTCAAGCCGTAGCCGACGATATGCCCGGCCGTGTCGGTCGACAACATGAGCCCGCCGAGCCACGCGCCGCAGCCTGTTCCCAGCGACTGCACGGCGCCGTTGGCGCTGAGGAATGCGCCGCGGTGCTGGGCGTTCGGCACGGTGGAGAGGATCGCCTGCATGGGCACGATGCGTCCGGACGAAATGATCATGAAGAGGGCGAAGCCCGGGATCATGATCCAGAACGGCACATTGGGCAGGTGCGTGACGACGAGCACGGGCCCCAGCGCGAGCACGCCGAACAGGCGAAACACGAGACGGTGCCCGATGCGATCGGCAAGCCGGCCGATCGCGCGCGACGTGAACAATGTCGACGCTCCGCCTGCCATATAGAGCCATGAAATCTGATCGGGCCGGATGCTGTGATTGGCCACGAGCATCGGCGAGATGAACGGGATCACGAGCATATGCGCGAGCATGATCAAGAACGTCAGCGCGAAGGCTCGGAGGTGGCGAACCGAGGTCAAAAGATCGACGAGCGCGGGAAGCGTTTGCGAGAGCGACGGCGCGCGCGTGGCCCGGTGCTCGGCGAGCGCGGGCACGATACGCGAGGTGGCGAGCGCAATCGTGACCGTGAACGCCGCGAGCAGCCAAAACGGCGCGGACCAATGGAAATACGCGCCGAGCAGCACGCCGGCCGGCACGCCGGCGATGGCCGCCATCGAGAAGCCGGTCATGATGATGCCGGTGGCGGTGCCGCGTCGCGCAACGGGTACGACATCCGCGACGATCGCCATGACGCTCGCGCCGAGCACGCCGCCCGTGATGCCGGCGAATGCGCGGCTTGCGAGCAACAGCGGATAGCTGGTGGCACATGCGCACAGGACGTTCGAGAGCGCGAACAACAGATACGCCGCGAGCAGCAGCTTGCGCCGATCGAACCGATCGATGTAAGTGGCCGCGAGCAGCGCGGACAACCCGGAACACCACGAGTAGGCCGAGACCGCTGCAGCGAACTTCGATGGCGGGATCTGAAACGCGCCCATGATCTGCGGTCCGAGCGGCATCATCACCATGAAATCCATGATGAGCGTGAACTGCACGAGCGCGAGCAGCCAGATCAGCCGCCGCTCGCGCTCAAGGGTCATTGCATACATTGTTGTTCGAATCCTTAACGCAGTAGACGTATCGTGCAGTGAGCGCAAGCACGGCAACCTGAGCGGCGACCGAAGCGGCTGCCGCCCACCAGCAACATGCAACGTGCAACGTGCAACGTGCGCGCGGCGGCGCGTGCCCGGCGTAACTGCTTACGCGGTCTCGCTTTGCGGCGCGGGACCCGCAGCGGGCTTGCTTTCGATCTCGGCTGCCGCGCGCAGCAAGATCTCGGCGATGCGCTGCTGCTCCGCCTCGTTGGCGTCGATGCGCCGTAACAGCGCGAGCTTGAGCGCATAACGCGCTTGGTGCAGCTTCGGATGCCAGCCGCGTGCATCGTCGCCCAACGCGCCGCCCTCGTCATCGTCTTGCGCCGCATAGGCGCGCCGCATCGATTCCATCCGATGTGCGACGTAGCTCAACTTGGCGAGCATCATGTCGACCTGGTCCCGATTGGCGGCAAGATGCGCCCGGCCTGCTTCCGTAATCTCGTAGCGTTTGCGGTTGCCTTCTTGCTGCACCGTGACGAAGCCGAGCTCTTCGAGGTAAGTCAGCGCAGGATAGACCATGCCGGGGCTTGGCGCATAGAAGCCGTTCGAGCGCGTTTCGAGCGCCTTGATGAGCTCATAGCCATGACGCGGCGCTTCGTCGATCAGCGCAAGCAGCATCAATTGGAGGTCTTCGCCGGTGAATTTGCGCCCGCGCGTGAAATTGTCGTCATCGCCGAAGCCGCGATCGCCACGGCCGCCCCAAAACGGCCCACCTGCGCCGTGCCGATGCCGGTGGCGTCCAATCGCATGCCAAAGCTCGTGCAGGAACGACCCTTCGCTTTGCCGCCCATGGCGACGGCGCTCATGACGGTGAATGAAGTCGTGGGGCTCGGCGTCATGGCCTTGGTGGCGTTGGTGGCCGTACCAATGCCCATAGTCGAGACTCGCCTCACGTGAATGCGAATGAGCATGAGCATGACGATGCCCCTGGCCGTGCCCGTGATCGTGGCCGAGCTCGGAGAAATCGCGATCGCGTTGGAACTCGTGGAAACGGTGACGCATGACTGCCTCCTCGATGGGAGTGAATGTGTATCTAAAGATATATATCTAAAGATACAATGTCAAGCATGACGGTGATCGTCCAGCGGCGATAGGCGCTGGAGAGCGGGAATGGTCGTTGCGGATGTAGGCGGACAGCATGACGTTCATCAGGACCAACAAGGGGGTTCCATGTTTGTGCACAACAAGGGGCCGTGGAACGAAGGGCGCGGTTTGAAGCTCGTGGAGGACCCGCCGATTCCGGTCGACGGCGGCGACGGATTGGCGGCGGTGCAGTTGACCGAGAAGGAACGCGCCACGCTGGACGAGATGAAGCGGAGATTGAAGTCGGAGCGCACGCACGATCCCGAGACGGGGGCTGAGCTCGGGCAAAATGAACCGGGAGGGGGCCGGGTGGTGGAGTGAATCGCCTCGTGCCGGAGGCATGCTCGACCTGCAGCAGGTCTCTGCGCCCATGTGCCCTGTGCCCTTGGCCGCCGCGCTCTGCCATCTACAGCGAGCGCAAATGAAAAAGGCCCTCGGCTTTCGCCAGAGGGCCTTTGTTCTTCGGGCTTCCTACGTACCCATGAATCTGGTGGGTAGTACTGGGATCGAACCAGTGACCCCTGCCGTGTGAATCGAAAAATAGCCCCGCCTGCATGGGAGTATGGTTCCCAAGCGCCTAATTTTACTAGGTTTTACAGTTGCGGCTCCCCTTTTGCTGTTGCTAGCTGTTGCTTGTGGTTCCGCCGGTTTTCCGCCCACTTGGAGATGCGACACGCGCGAGTACATCCAGCATCAAGCAACGTGCTGCATAACGCCGCTCCTTGTGTTGGGTGAGCTCGCTCAGGTCGTCTACGCTCACCTCTGGCTCTGCCCAGGACTCCTCGATTGCATGTTGGTAGGGTGTCCACTCGCGTCCGCCGAACCATAGTTTCAACTGGCGGACGTTCGCAGGGTGGTAAGGCGGGAGCGTGGCGGGCGGCATATCGGCGTATTCCGCCTGTTCGGCCTCCATTGATGCAATCATCTGCTCAAAGTCGTGCTCTGACACTCCCTCGTCGCCCCCGCTCATGCTCTCTAGCCAAGACAAATACCACGAGGGAGCCCACTTTGCCTTTGTAACCCGGCCACCGAGCATCTCGACCCCGACGATCCAGTTCTCATACCAGCTTGCCGCTTCAGCTTTGCTGCGCGGCGCGCGAATTTTGCGGCCCTCCGGCCCAGGCACTGCCATAGGGAGGATACCGACCAGTAACCGCTTATGACCCTCAATGAACCGTGTGGTCGCTTTCTTGCGATTGGCCCTGATATCGTCGGCCGGTTCATTGCTTATTGCTGCATCTTCAAAGCCGAGTTCGCACAAGTCGTCTTGCGTCAGGAAACCTTGCTTCCACGCTGCGCGCACGCATTGAAGGAACTTCCCGTAGCTCATCGTCCGGCCGTTGAGATACCGGCCGTAGTTGCTGCCATTTGCCGGATCGATGCCCAAGCAAGATTCCAGCTGGGTCTGACTTAGGTTGCTCCGATCCAATATGCGCTGAAAAAGGCTACGCACAGCGGCCTGCTTGTTGTTGTATTCGGTCGTTTCCTGCTTTGCGGTCATAGCCTAACTCGCCGACAACGCCATTAGAGATTGTGGACAGAATACCTATCGTGTCCCCACATCGCAACAGCAAGTGAGGGGAAGCGAATGCAAGCACAATCAAAGTGGTCAGCACGACGATCCATCGAGGATTTCGAAACCGGTCGCCCAAGCGACGGGACGCTAGTCGAGGACTTTCGGGCCGTGTTTTCCACGCTGGACCCCGCTTCGCTGATTACGGCCGACGAATTCGCTGCGCTGTTGTGTATCAGCCGAGCATCTTTCAATTTCCGGTTGCACGTTGGAAAGATCCCCGATCCGGTGATCCGTGAGCATCGCTGCGTGCGCTGGCGCGTAGCTGACGTGCGTTCCTCGATGGAAGGAATGACACCTGTTCCGGTCAATCCTGAGAGATTGACGGGCAGTCGCGCACGGCGGCTAATTGACGTAGACGCGACCAATGGCCCCCGCCGTGGGCGTCGTCGCCATGTAGTAGATCAGTAAGCTGATGGCGGACGCTGTTATGGAGCGACACGGCGACTTCGCCGAACGCAGCTTAGCGTTCGACGACGGACCGGCGTGGGTCAAAAAGCCAACGCGTCGGATCGATCGTGCCCTGATCGACGAGGCGATTCAGATCGAGCAGGAGGAGGCCGTAAGAGCGGGCGCGATGGGTTATATGGCCCGTACGCTAGCACAGGTGACGCTTCCTCATTCGAACCCCAACACGCTGTACTACGAGCGCACGAGCGGCAAGCTTACGCTGGCCGTGCGAGGCCACAAGGCCTATGGCGTGCCATTTGGCAGTATTCCTCGTGTGTTGCTCGCGTGGATGTGCACGGAAGCTGTCATCACGAAAGATCCGACGCTCCAACTGGGCCGGAGCGCAAAGGAGTTCGCCGGCAAGCTGCGGATGCACTACAACGGCCGCGACTTGGCCCGGCTCAAGACGCAGTGTCTTGCGCTTGCGCGTGCAGTTATCAGCGTGGATGCCGCCGACCAACTGGGCAATAGCTTGGCCTTCGAGGACATAAAGCTCGCCAAACGGGGATTCGTTTTTTGGAGCGACAAGGACCCTCATCAACAGAGCCTTTGGGAGTCGACGTTGATCCTCACGGACGACTTCTACGAGGCCGTGACGACTCGGCCCGTACCGATAGACATGCGCGTCTTCCACGCATTGTCTAAAGCGCCGCTCGCGATGGATATCTATACATGGCTGACATACCGCATGTTCGTTCTGCGAGTGTCGGGCCGGAGGGAAGCGCTGATTCCTTGGCTTGGGCTGAAAGCGCAGTTCGGGTCGGGATATGCCGACGACGCGCAAGGGCTGCGCGATTTCAAGAAGAACTTTCTGACGCAGTTGCGCAAGGTATTGCTGTTCTATCCAGAGGCGGACGATCACGTGAATCCGATCGGTGAGCATCTGAAACTCACTCCTTGCGCAACTCATCTCGCTGCGTCGGCCACGCGCGAATCAAGGCTGTGGAAAACCTGAGTTATCCATGTGTAATTACTCCCACCTGCTGAAACCCTTTGTGGGTAAGGCTGACGGGCGGGGCGGCCCGTTTTCTCCATGTGCAATCGCTCCCGGAAAAATGTGCAATCTCTCCCGCTTTGCACCATGTGTAATCGCTCCCGCGCCGCGCCGCGTGGGGCTGCCAGAGATTTGCGGAACATCCGCAAGTAGTTAACAAGTATTTATCTATCAAGTATTGGCTATGCGGCACGTGTGGACAATTCTTCGAACTGCACAACACGCCCCCGCAAGCGGGGGCGGAAACGGCGCTTTGCGCCTTGACGGCCCCGTCGCCGATCAATTCAGCGCACAGCCGGATCGTCCCTGCGGGCCGCCGCTCTCCCCACGCCTGCGGCGCGGGTCCCCGTGCGGCTCGATCCGGGCTCGCGGCGCTCGCAATATGCGTGGTTGGTCACGGACGGCTCTGGCTTGCAGAGAGGGGCCTGCGGTCGGACTGTCGTTGTCGCTCGGGCAAGCCCCTTCGGGGCGCGTCAGGCCAAAGGCAAAACGTCGCGGGGAGCCGGTGGTCGGCTGCGGAACGCCGGCCATCGAGCCGGCGCTGTCCACGCCCTCGCGGGGTGGGCAGCGCAGCCGTCCACGGGCGGGCGCGGGAGCGGCGATAGCAGCAGCACAACGCCGGTGTGCGAGTCGCGGACGTCATTAACGCAACCTAACTGCTGCGGCCGCGATTCGCGCGAATCCTTCTCTGCCGAACACCGATCGATCCTGATTTCCAACGTGCAGAAATCGTGTCGGTCTCTTGTCCGACGGCGATGTCGGACAAGAGGGGGCTTGGCGGTTTTGGGGCGTAACACCGACATGCGAAGGCATGGCGTGTTGCGGCCCAAAACTGACGAGCCCCAACCCCTCAGGGGTCGAGGCGCGTAGCGACTCGGGGGTGGTGTTAGGCCGATTTCCTCTGGTCCGAAATCTCACAGCACCGGACCCAGCCAAGACCGAAATCAAACAGGCGCAGCAATCTGATAGGGGTGTGAACGATGGGAAAAGCGAAGAAATCTGCACTTAGGCTGCTGCCGCCAGACTGGCGCGAATCCATATGGGTAGCGGCATCGGCGCCAGCATGGCAGCAATCACGGCCGCAGCTAATGCCTGCGCTTGCCGTGCTCTGGATCACAGGATGCCGCCCTGCCGAAATCGAGCAGGGCATCGAGCTTGCCGCGTCTCGCGACCAACTCGCGATCAAGATCAAGGGCGCGAAATGTGTGGACGCGGGTGGCCGAGAGCGCGGTCAACCGACGCGGCACATCGGATTTCGCGTAGATGCTAATGGCAACCCTGCATTACGCTTTCTACACGCCCTTGCGTGGCGGAACACTGTCAACGGGGCCGGCAAGTACACGATCACGCACAACAAAGATTACCTGTACAACAGCGTAGTGGCCCTAGGCAGAAGCGCATTCCCAAAGTTGCGGACGCGGATCAGTCCGTATTGTTTTCGCCATCAAGTAGCGTCCGATTTGAAGGCTGCCACCTTCGACCGAGAAATAACTCTGGAGCAGGCAGCCAAGGTCATGGGTCACCTCAGCGATTACTCCATCGGCGTCTATGGGCATGCAGTCCACGGCCGGAGAGGCCGTGGCGAACGGGTTAAGGTACCTTTTGTAAGCACCGTGCGTCCTATCAAGCATTCGCCGAAAGTTGATCGCCTCGCTCGATTCAAAATGGCGAGCGCGAAGCGGCGCGAACACAAGGCGGATTGAATTCCCTATGCCGGGGTTCGGATGCGTCGTTTATGCGTCGTTTGACGTCCGTCAAGCACTCACAGCCGCCATGCACCGGCGAAACGCGTCGAACTTGCGTCGATTTCGACGCATTCGCGGGCGCGACCGTTCCTGGCCGAGGCTGTGTGAAAACCCATTTCGAACGCGCGAACCGACGAACTCGGTTCACTAGATCGCCGCGTACGGACTTCGAAGCGGTTCGGGAGGGGTAAAGTGACACCCGAAAACCGGCTCGTTTCGAGTTTTCACACGGCCTCGGCCGAACGCGGGCCGACAATACATGCCGAGTTTCCCGCCATTGCCGAGGTTGCCGCCGGCCGAGCTCCGCGCCAGCAACGGCGGTGGCCGTGGCGGTGCCGGCACCGCGCATCCGGACGGGCTCGTCAACGGCTTCTCGGCGGTGAGTCCGTCGTGGCTGTCGCGCGCGGATTTGGAAGGAGCTGGTAGAGTAACGCGCGCACGTATATTCGGCGATTTGTTGGCGTGGCTGGCTTGCGCGTTGTAGTGCTTGCTAACATGGGCTAGTCCGTTGACGCTTGGTTTAGGTTTGATTTTCTGTTCCTAGACATAAATGTAACGAATTGGTCCCGTTGAAGGATATTTTCTTTCGTGCTGCCACCGGGGCGTTGCGATAAGAATGTATCTCCTATAAGCCTGCGAAGCTTGTCAGCCTCGGTCGCTGGCATCGGCTTGAAAAGATATTTCTCCAGCAATTTCATCAAAACGATTACAATCGAAAATTTGCTAACCTTGCCACTCTTTATCAAGCGCTCAACTGCATCGAGAGAGCCAGGTAGCGACAGATCAATTTGAAGCATAGTGCTCATCAATCTTTCAATGGAATATTCTGCTTGATCTGCATGTTCCTTCATAACAAGGTCCAACTGACTGGTTCCGAGATATTCAAACATGACGCTTCCGATCACATTTGGTACAACAAGCTTCATCAATAGACCAAATTGATCGTCGTTAAACATTGGAAGATGTCGCTTCAGATCCTGCAAGGCTTCATTGTCGTCCTTAAGATCAACTGTAAGTATCGACGCCAGCAAGACTTCGCACCAATAGCGCACGATCCGTTGGTAGGCGGACCGTTTAAGTGAAGCATCATCGATAAGTTCCGAGTTGCGTAGAATCGCTGACGCTATTTGCAAAGCTAGGATGAAATCCGGAACCGTCCCCGGAACCTTGGAACTCGTGAGCGAAGGCTTGCGCTCAGGAATCTGGGCATTCTGCGCAGTCTGAGCGTCTGCCTCGTCCAGCAAGTTTTCGCGGTGCTCATCAGAGAGGCGCGGAGGAAACAACTCTCGTTCGAGGTCATCGCGAAATTCCGTGCTAACGGGTAGGTCCCCTGCATCAACTTTGTCGAAGAGCGAAAGATCGAGATCCAATTTCACCGGGGAGTAATATTCATCTAGTATCCGCAGCGCACCTCGCAGTGCGTCCTCCCTACCACGCTGCTTACCGGTAAAATAATCAACTTCCTGGCTCAAAGTTAACAGTTTTTCAGCGGTAAAAGCTTCGTTGAAAAATGTCGATGACTCTTGCAATCTTGTGGATAAGAAAAACGCTCGCAAACAGTCAAATTTGAAATACACAGCATCATCCACCTCGATAAACAACCCTTTATCTCTGAGTTCATCTATAAATGGTGCGCTAGCCGCACTCAAAAGCTTATTTTGAAAATATGAGGCCGTGAAGATCTCTAGCTCATTGCATGTAACGTAGTCGCGCCCCAACTGATACATGTGATACGCGAGGTCGCTCAAAAAATGCCGCCTTGCGGTCGAATCAAGGCGACTGCGGGATTTCGACTCATGAAACTTGTCCAGCATTCCATCAATAAGCGTGTCCAGAACTTCCGCGTGATTTACCGGATCAAATGCGATGTTTCGCTCATGCACCCAAAGAAAGATAGAGATCAGGAAAGGCGTGCGAGGAATGTTAAGCCTCTTCAGAGACGCCAATATGTTGTCCACATCTTCAGGTGCTACCGAGTCGCTTCCTTGAAACCAGCGTTGCATCAATTCACGTGTTTCTTTGCGACGGAACGAGTGGATATATGCCACCATTTGCTTGTCGGCTAGCTTTGGGATAGATGTGCCTGCCAACGAAGTTTGAAAAGTATCTAGAACAGAGATATAGTATTTGTTGCGTGGGTATTGCGTTATGAAATCTTTCACCATCGCAACGAGACGTGCATCAAAAAGATCCAAGTTATCGAGGCAAAGGGACATTTGCCCAATTTCGAGAAGCTTGATGAAATGGGATCGAGGGTAGGCGCCGTTCGAAAAATTTACTATCGATTGAAGTATTCCCGCTCGAGTTTGCTTGCTGAGAGCGTGAAGGTTAACGTATGCGCCAAGACTACTGGGGTTTCCCGATGTCAGGTCGTTTGCCTGCGTGCATACGTAGTTTAGTAATGTTGTTTTTCCAGATTCTTTTGCGCCAACAAATATGACACTTGCATCCCCGGCAAGTAGCTTCGAAAGTTGCAGGGGTTCACGTTTTGGATTGTCAGCGTTATTCGCGCCCAGTTGGCGCTCAGAAACCGTGTGCAGAGGAGGGACGACAAAAAGCTGGGCGAGATTTCTAGGCGCGATCTCGGAAATAGACATGGAGAGAAGTTGGCTGTTCGCTGCTTCTGCGGCCGCAACAAGAAATTCTTCTGTTGGTAGCGCATTAATCGCCCCCTGGGCTTTCATCCCAGACATATCATATGTCTGCGTACCTCCTGGCGCAAATCTTTCGCTTGGCCCAAATGACTCGCGATCTTCGTAATACTCTCTAACGTGCGCTTGCCATTGCGAACTGTCAATGTCAACTTTGATTATGGAGTACGAATTAAAATATCCACGTCCCTGATACAGACAACCGGCGTTGCTAACAAAAATCTTGCCCGACGGCCTCGCCAGCGACAAAGCGTCGCTATGATGATTGTGACCAAAAAAAACCGCATCAAAGCTGTCGTATATCTTTCGCTGCACGTTTGATTGATCAAATTCAGCGAGCCAAGGAAATGGATGATGAAGAAGCGCAAGCTTTAGATCGCACTCTATGAGACTGCGAGCGAGTTGTTCGATTTGGCGTCCACCTATCAGCAGCTTTCCGTAATCTGCGTTTTCGGATTTTCCTGAGGAGCACCAAGCCGAATTGATCGCTGCGATTCCGATCTTTTTCCCATGAATTTCTATTTCATATGATTCGTACAGACCATTGGATAATAATCGCTTTGATTTTACAAATCTGTCGCGGACGGTCGAATAACTGTCAAACGCGGTCGATAAAGCAGAAACACTAGACGGATCATCCAATGTCCCGTTCACATCCTCAATGGTCTTTAGGCTCTCAATGGCGAACTTTGCTAGCTGACTCCGCTTTGCTTGTTCGACATCATGGTTCCCGGGAACCATGAAAATCCGGCCGTCGGCGGCGCCACTTCCCTGTAGAATTGGCAGGATAAATTTTTCATTAAGCGAATCTACGGCGTCCGAAGTGAATGTTCCCTTCCCAACAAGGTCGCCAGTAAAAAGTATGGCATCCACCTCCCCCAGGGTATCTCGTTGTATTTTTAGGTCTTTAAAAAGTGCATTCAAAACTACCCGCTGGTCCTCATATAAGGCGTTCATCAAATGCAGATCTGACAAGTGAAGTAGGCAAATCGTTTTCATGATTA
The DNA here is from genome assembly GCA_004322045.1 of Paraburkholderia sp. Classification (GTDB taxonomy): domain Bacteria; phylum Pseudomonadota; class Gammaproteobacteria; order Burkholderiales; family Burkholderiaceae; genus Trinickia. The sequence continues at coordinate 59,145 of SCRN01000025.1, read as the reverse complement.
TGCGTGGTCCTGGCGAATAGAGGTGTTGGTTGGATGCCAGTGTACACAATCGGCGGCCTAGCAGGCTGCTGAAGGACTGAACAACACCGCGGAGGGCCCCCTGAAGCGTTGATGGAAGGCGCCCATTTGTCCCCTGGAGATGATGCGCGGCGTCGACACATTCACCGAGAGTTTGTTTTCCATGCGCAAGCTGATGCTTGTAGGAGATGACTTTCTTCGCAAGACCGGCTTGCTAATCGAGTGGAGGATACTTTCGTTTTAGGGGCGCTTTCGCGAGCCGTCGCCCGTTTCGCTATGTACGCTTTGACCGTCGCGTTTCAATCGTGTTTGACGTCGCGATCGTCGTCTCGATGCGTGGTCACGACGATGCATTGGCTTGTTAATGGCGTGAACCGCCGTTGTTGCGCTCGGCATGTGAGCGGTGTCGCCCCTCCGCGACGCCAGAAGCGTCGTCCCCGCACTGAGGTTAAATGGTCGCGTCCGCTCTCTCGTCGGTGTATTTTTTCTGGCGGAAGGCGCTAGGGCGAGGCTGCGCCGGGAAAAGCGCAAGCGTCGATCCGCTCCATTGGACCTGGGCAGCAGCCATATCCATGCGGTATACCGGTAGAGGGAGGCGGGAGGCGCGATTGCAGGTCGATTCCTAAGTCGATGTGCAGCTCCCCATACGGGTAAATAGCTGCTTGGCAGCGTTGCCGAAAACGTCAGCGATGTTTCGCGAAAAATTCTGCACTGGGAAAACCTGCGCTAGACAAGGGTGCTGGCGCATTTCACACGGATGCTCCACGCGCAACTGAACAGGTTTAGATCGTTCGTAGCCGAAGCGAGACATAACAGCGCTTATGTCGGACTGCGTCGTTCTATCGTCACAGAAATGACGTTGTACGTCATCACAGGCCCGGAACTCCAAGTGTTGGAAGCAACCTTCAGCGCATCGGACGACACAACCAGCTCCTGTCTGGCGGGACACCGGCTGATAGAGCAGTGACGCAGCGGATGTGACAGTCAGTGCGGGCCGTCAAGGGCATCTGGTATCCCCATAGGCCGCCGCGAAGCAGTCGTCGACGAAGGGTGGCTTATGGTCGCACCCCGATCGACGACGCCGTCTAGACGGTCGGGCCGCGACCAGAAGCGCCCGCTTCCGTCCACAGAATCTGGTAGGTTAGGTCAAGAATGACTGTGCGTTTCCTTTGCTTCTAGCCGTTCCTGAAGCAGCCTATTCCAGTTCGTTCCATCTATTCCAGAGTGAATGCGCCTGTGGCACGTAGGGCAAATTGCTCCTACCCACGCCGGATGATCAGGTCCTTCATCCGCTAATCGACTAGTGTGGTGGGGTTCCAAGTAGGGGCTGCCGTCCTTTTTGCGGAATGGCGCTGGTTCATCACAAGCTTCGCAAATTCCTTTCGATCGGGCGAGTACATAGGCGCGCACCTTAGCGCTTCGTTCATACCATGACCGCTTGGTATTGCCAGCTTTCGAGATTGCTTTCTCAACGACTGATGCAGCATATGCCGCTTCCCTAAGTTCATCGAGAGATTGGATTTCGTTAGGCAGAGCAATTTCGAAGGGAATGTCAGTATCTATAGCGGCGGTCTTCACCGGGATCAGATTGAAAACTATGATCTTGCGAGACTTCTTTTCTTTATCGATCCCGCTCATCTCGTCCCATGAGGCGCACTCAAACAAGCCGGTATAGCGGACACCCTTACCCTTCCCAAGGTCTTCAAACAAAAGTAGGTCTTTGCCATTCTTGCGATGTCCGCGAATTGCCTCATTCCCAGTTGTGAATGTCATATCGCCGGATTGCCCTTCACCCGTGTACCGAAAGATGCCATCCTCAGTCCATCCATCGCTATAACCGTAGGCCTTGCCGCTGTCGCCTGTAAAGATGAAGACAACCGGAAATTCCCGCGGTGTCCAGATACCCTTCTGGAGCTGGCCACCGTATTGTTCAAGCAAATTCTTCCTCAAATAGGTGGCCCCTTTAACGAGACTAGCGATCGGGTGCGGAGTTTCGTTGACAGGAAATCCTAATCGACCGAGGACACGAGCAACCGTTGCGGCTCCACCAGAAAAATCCTTCGCCCTCAACGCACTACCATGCTGCTTACCGTAGGCCACGCCCGCGATAGCTTTCGAGTCGTAAGTCTTCCCGTGGTGGTGAAGCTGGTAAAGCCGCGAGCGTTTATAGCCATATTGCTCGAGAAAGTCGTCACGACCGAGTTGGTCACATTCCGCCATCGCGGCTTTTACGGCATCTGGCGATGTGAGTAAAGATAGCTTGCTCGTCATCAAATACCCCTGAAGCTCACGGCTTCCCTATAAGATTTTTCTACTGGAGATGATCTCACAAACACGAACATCCGCATCGGGGATGATGCGGCAATCGACTGCTGATGGCCGACACCCGTAGTCAGCCGTCGGGGGTTGGCAGCAGGACGGATTTTCTGCCCGTGCTTCGCTCGAACCGCGGTCACTGGACGGTGTCACGCCGTCGCCAGCCATGCTAGCCGAGCGCCTGGTCGGTTATCACTTTCAATGCAGTCTACGTCACCCGCGATCCAAACGCGCTGACCTCAACCGTTTCCGTGTCGAATGCGGTTGCAGGGTCGTCGCTCGTGGCTTCGAGATCCACGCCTGAGATGGGTTCGGTCGGTTGGGGAACACTCACAGTTGTTCTTGCCTGGCGTAGAGCAGCGCGCGGGCATCGCCGAGGGTGTGGTGTCGGCCGGCGCGCTCACGGAAATACGTTTCCATTCGGTCGTAGTCGATCAGTTCGCCAACGAGCACGCCTTGCCAGCCCGCAGGCACCTCACCGAGCAGATCGACCAACAGATCCCAATCACTCGCGTAGCCTATCCAGAAAAAGCGATAGGCCTCGCCGGCGAATTGCTCGAGCCAGGCGAGCAGAGCTGTGCGCAACGTCTCACGCGTGAATACCTGTCCGCGTGCTGGCCGAGCTGGGGCAGCACGGCTTCGCGCACGACGGCGTTGCAACTCCCGTCATCGAAGTCCGAGCGCTCGCCGTACAACTCGCGGCCGTCGTCCGTTACGAGCGCGATGCTGATCAGGTCGCAGTCGATGAAATCGGCGAACGCGCAATCGACAGAGAGACGCATACCTCTATCTCCGAGGTGCCGTGAGATGGCGACGCGGCGAGCCGAACGCCGCGGGGTATGGATTGACGTTCGGCCGAACGAACGACCGGAAACCAATCCCTTGCTAGTAGCGCGCGGCGCGAATCGAGGAACACCGCTTCCTCATAGTCCGGGTCATCGCGATCGGATTCGTGGACCTTGGGGTGCTCTCCTTCCACGCCATCTTCACGCGGCGAGTAGCGCATCATTCCCAGACTGTCGTGCTCGCAATAGTCACCATCGACAATGATCGTGCACAACTTCGCGCCGAGCACCTCATCGACGCCGCCTTCAGAGCCATCGACGATTCCGCGCGCATCTGGCAGCGGCGTATTCAGTTTCGCAATTAGCTCGTGAACAGTAAGCGTGGGGCGCTTGTCGTCATGGGGTGACATGTCACGGTGCTTCCTCGACGTCGTTCTCGATATCGAGCACGACAGCGGTTTCGTCCGGCTCGAATGGCGTCTCCGAAAACATGTTTTCCACTTCGTGCGCGCCCCTTCCCAACTGCGCGGTGCCGAGTTTGATCGGCAGCGTATGTACGCGGACGACGTCATCGAAGCCGCTGTAGAAATGCGGCACGACCACTCGCGCATCGGGCGGAAGGCGGCCCAGCGTGGCAATCAGTTCGGCAACGGTCATCGGATTCCTTGAATGAGGCTCGCGGCGCGATTACAACGGCCACGGATCGCGGTTAATGAAGCGCTTCCAGTCCCACACGAAAGCAAGGTCGTTCCCGTCTTCAGGTACAGGAACAGTCGAGCCGCGTAGCCTCTGCGAAAACTCGCTGTGCCAGGGTTCAGGAATATCAGAAAGACGCACGGCAAACGGGCGACCGTTGCGTGCGATGACGGGCACCTTATCGAGCAGCGCGAGGCGTTCAGCAGCCTCGGCTTGGCCGAGCCGGTTCAGATGCCCGTTGAGCGCGATCTTGTCACCCTTTGCCTGTGCCGTGTCACCCTCTCGCCAGTCTGGCATCGAGACGTGACCATGCCGCACGCCTGCGGCAAACAGCAAATCGGCCAGTTCGTGCGCGTCGTGTGCTTCGAGCGTGGCCCCGGTTGGGAGCACCGTGCCGACCAGCAGATCGCGAACCGGGTCATAGAAGACCCTCGCCTGAATCATGTGCTTCCCCCGAAGCGACCGAGAACGCGTGTCTCGTCTAAGTGGCGGCTGAGAAGCGTCACCATTGTCGGGCCGTCGATGATCTTCGCGCGAGTCAACGCGATGAGCAGCGTCCGGGTTTCATCGAGCGGTTCCACGTCATCCTCCGACAGGCGAGTAATGACCTCGGCCATAACGCTATAACCATCCCGGACGTAGACCACGCGGTGACGCTTCGCCAGGTCGGCGACGAACTGATGAAGCCCGTTGGTCGGAATATCAAGCTCCAAGACAAGCTCCGGTTCCGGGGAGAACGGCAAGGGGGCCGGTTGCGGTTGCCCGTCGGATCATCGACGGACAGTGGACATGAGCAGTGTAGCGGGATTCGGCGGCGTCATGAGAGAATCCATTGCATGGTTTACTGACGTACACCTGCGCGCTGCTGGGGTTATTTGGTCGCGCTTCCGGTGTCGTCGACGCAGTATCTACACGGCGTAGCTCAATAACTGGACGAAGCGCTCGCGAAGTACCGCGCCGTCGAAAACACTACGGGGCCTTGATCATGCCTGAGATTGATCCCTACACGCTTGGCGTTGCCCAACGTAACCGACGCATTGCTGACCAAAACAGACAGGTCGCAGAGCGGAATAGTGAAGTAGCTCAGCAGTGGATGGCATACGCTGGCAAGCTCAAGGCCAAACTTTCAACCGTCGAGCAGGAACGGGACACCTTGAGTCAGAAGTTGGAGGCCATGCAGGCGCGGGCCGAAGCACTCGATGCCTTGCAGGGAAAGATTGCGGCCGAACTCGCTAAGGTCAGTCCGTCAAATCCGCTAGTGTCCAAAGAACGCAGGAACACCATCGTCGAGACCGCTTTGAAGATGGCGCGCGTACCCCAGATGCAGCTATAAGGCTGCATCACAGCGAGTAGGTTTGCCGGCTGTTCTCTCCCGGCTTTAAAACAGCCCCGTAGTTCCCTCGGCGACGATCGGGGAGGGCGGGGGAGCGGCAAGCCAGCCGAACGGCTCCAAAGCCCCGAAATCTTAGCCCCATTTTGCCCGCTGATTGAGGTTATTTGGTCGCGCCTGCGCGCGGCAGCCACAGAAATCAACGCTTTCGAGGGTCCGGGCGGTAGGCGTATGCTTGTCTCAAAGGAGAGGACGCCATGCCAGCCGACAAACTGGGCCGCTACATGACAAGCCCGCTTTTTCTCGAGCGCGCCAAGGCCACCGTTGAAAAGGCGGTTCGCGAACTCGAAGCGAAAGGCATACAGCCGGTCTACAGGGACCGCGAAACTGGGCGGCTCGTCGGCAACGGTCGCCGCTATCGCATCAACCTGCCCGACCCCGACGTGCAAGCCGCCGTGCTGCATTTATTTTCGGACGGTACGCATGGCGACCTGATGGACCGGCTTGTAGTGTTCGCATCGACCGACCACGGCGCGCGCCAGGTGAGCGACGCGACACGGGCTGTCGCCGGCGCGCTGCTGCTCGCGAAAACGGCCATACCTCACGAGGCAACGGCTTTTTCGCAAACCGTGCATGACCAGATGGCCAGCGTGCGCCCATACCCGGAACTGGTCGAGCTTGCTCGGCTGCTGATCGAGGCAGAGCGGGCGACGCGGGACGATGCTTTCAGAGATCGCAACGTCATTCCCGATGCGCTGTTCGAGGGGCGCATCGAGACGATCAACGAAGCGCTGTCACAATGAAATAAGACCCGTCATCGACGGGCCTTATGCATTAAACGTCTGCTGGTGGGGGCGGTACGACGGTCCCAGGACCGGCCGGTTTCGGAGAGCCACGCCCGAGCGACGTAGCGGCTCCCTGCCCGTGCTTCGTACCCGCGTCAAAGACTCCCTTGGACCTGTCGTGCATGTCACGACCAACCGCACCCGTCATCTGCCCGCCGATCCACGCGAACACCTGATCGGGTACAACGTGGATCAGTGAGAAGGTGCCTTGCACCAACGTCTGGCACATACCGACATAGAGAACGATGTAACCGATGATGCTCACCAGCCCGGTTGACGAGTCGAATTGCGCGTTCGCCAATGCGACTCCGAACATCGTGTTGAGCAACGTGCCGAGCACAACCACGCCGGCCCCGGCAAGTACGAAACCGATCACCATGAAGACGGGGCGGAACATCACGTTCAGAAGGAAGATGTAGCCGTGCGTGGTGCGCTGGCCCATGCCTTCGCCATCGCCATCAAGGTGAGCAAACGCCCACAGTGGCGCAGCAACGACGCTTTCGCCGACCACTGCATACCACGATAGAATGCCCCCGAACCACACAATGAACGGCAGCATTGGGATATAGATCGACAGCATCGCGCCAAAGAAAAACAGTGTGACGAGGATTATCACGATGAACGGAGCGAGCGCGCTCAACAGGCCGTCGCCTGCGCCCGTCAACACTCCTGTAATGCCACCGGTGACCACATCGGCAATTTTCCCGGCCGTACTCTCTTTCGCCGCGCCCACGGTAGCCTTGACGACGCCATACGTGCCGAGCGCGGTCCAGCCAGCGTCGAGAATGTAGTCGCCAAGGTTCTTCATGCCGATCAGCGGATTGGTCGATCCGTTTGGCTCTTGTCCCGAGTTGAGGTTGACCGCCCATCTCACAAGACCCTGCGTGTCGACAAGCTTGCCAAGGAGGCTTTTCGGGTCTGTGCCGCTAATGCCCGTGGTCAGGTTTTGCAGGGAGCCTTGGGCGGTCGTAACTGATGCGTCTAACTGTAGTTGCTGGCTGTAGACCGCGCTCACTTTTCGGTACAACTGCGGGTAAGGCAGGTTGTCGGGGCTGGTTCCCGACACTGCTGCGGCTGTCGCGTTCGCGAGGCTTGTTAGCTGCGAATTTGCTTGCGCGAAAGTCTGATACCAGGCACCCGTCATGATCCAGCCGTCACGGTGGAGGTTCGACTGGATGACGCTTGCAAGCTGGTTGATGCCGCTTGACGAGTCCGCGAGCGCCTTCGTGATTGTGGCCTGGTATTGCAATGCGGCCTGATTGATGGTGTTCGCAGGGTCGGCCGGTTGACCCTGCCTGTCGATAGCTGACACGTAGGCTTGCGCGGCACCGGACAGCGTTGATTGCACCGCCTTGAGCGCGCTTTGGTGAGCGGAAAGCAGGTTGTCATACTCCGGGGCCGGGTCGTTCATATAAACGGCCATGCCCATGGCATCGTATTGCGGGATCGACGGCGGGGCCGAAATCCCAATTTCCGCCCCGCCGCAGGAAAGACCACGCCCGTTTATCAAGACGATCTTTGATCCGGTCCCGGACGAAATGAATTTCTCGGCGGGATCAACCGACACGCCCGTGTCGTTGGGCATGTCGTCGATGGCCGTGTTTGCGGCCTGCGCGCACAGGTTCGCTTCGAACAGAGCCTTTGCCAAGGTCGTTGCTTGCGGCGCGGCCGGCGTCGCGATCATCGAACCGCCGCTATTGAGCACGGTAACCGCCGCATCGAGCGACAGGTTCGCAACACCAACGCCGAACATTGTTCCCCAAAGCATAACGGCTTGCGCGCCGTTGTAGCCCGCAAAGATCGGAACTAGGCCAGTGAAGCCGGCCCCTGTTCGGATCATGAACCAGGGCGACGATTTTTTCTGGCCCATGAACTCGCCGTCCGCTCCCGTCGCAATTGCCGCGGTGAGGAAGTGATAACCGGCCCAAACCGCGCCGACCGCGAGCATGCATGCATTCAGCACGAGGAACAGTTGCGCCATCATGCCACCCGATCCACTTCCAGCGAGCAGCGGGTTGTGAATGATCGGGCCGTAGACCAGTTCCAGCAGTGACATCGACTTGTCGCCGCTGCGATTCGCCGCGTTCTGGATGTCGCCGACCGAAACCCTCGCCTGTTGGGCAAATGCCGTTGCCGCTACAAGGACGAGCGATAAGGCTACGGTTGCGCGCTTGAACATGTTGAGCTTGAGCATCGCCGGACTCCGGTTAGAAGAGACGCGGATTGAATAACCGCAGGAGCGCGCCGCGAGAGCGAAAAAAATCACCGTAGCTGCCAAGCGGTTCGTCGGGCCGAAGAGGACCGGTCTCCAGTTGCCACAGACGGTGCTCGTACTTGACCGTGAACAGCAACGGGAGCTCGGCAGCAAAAACACTGATGAACACGACCAGGAAGTACCTGCCGACCACCCCGTAGATGAACGACAGGAGGCACAGGTACGCGACGAAGAGGCACATACGCTTGCAATTGAGACAATGCCGCGCGATCGACTCCAGAGGCGCTGCGTCGGCCGGTCGGAGTGCAAGCGCTTCGCGATAGGTGCGCACAATCCGGCTTGTTGGCCGCTGCCGTTCGAGTTCTTTGTATTGATCGAGCACTGTCTTTGCGCCGCCGACGATCATTTCCTTGCCGGACGAAAACGCCTTGTAGATCGGATAGCCTGGGACCATGTTGTAGGCGATCCCACGTGCGACACGGCGGCCGATGCTGGTTTTCTTCGTTTCGTTGCTCATCGTTGGATCTCCCGCGCCACTGCGTTTTCGAGCGCTTTATATGCCTGCTTCAGGAGGAAGCACCAGAAAAATATGACCCACGCGATAGCCATCGCGACGCCGAGCCAGTTCATCCAGCTCCCGGAGTCGCCTTCGTGGCTACGTGCCCACCACAAAGAGGCGAGCACGAAGCAATGCACGAGTACGCAGATCTGGACAATCAGGCAGGCGTCTTTAAATTGTTCCCTGGTTAGTCGACCCCGTGCCCGGCGACGGCAGATCATGCGGGGAGCGGCCGCGATGACGTGCGTGAAATGACTGAGAGTCCGTTTCATGGCATCGCCTCTAGCTTTGTCGGCAGACAGTGACCCACCCGCTGCCCTCGCTGCCGCCCGAAACATCGGACGGAGAGTTGAAGATGTTGAAGTAGTGGTTCTGCAAGATGCCCGAAGCCCAAAAAGAATCGTACTGAATGCACCGCCACGCCAGACTTTCCCCAGCTGTTATCCACACACCGTCTTTGCAAGAAAGCATCTGCGTACCGTCAGTGCCCATCGAACCGTTCGGAGAGCAGCCTCCTCCCTGCGGTGCCCACCCGTGTGGCTGAACATATGCATTTATCGAAATGCTTCCATCGACCTGCGCATTCCCGGTCGAATGCAAGTACGGCGACGTGACCGCTCCGCCAGCCGTAACCCATCGTGCTGCGTTTACGTCAGTCGATGCGTTCACGCTCGCAGAAGCATTCACATTCCCGGCATTAACGTCCGCCGCTTCTGTCCCAGCCGAGTTCTGGACATACAGCGCGCCGTTTTGCCGGATCGCTGAATTTGCGCCGTCCCCATAGAGGAATGAACTCCCGATTTGCACGCCATTGCCTGCCGGAGTAACCACCTTCTGCGCGTTAACCGTTGCAGCGTTCGCGATGTTGTGCAGCGTGCCCGTCGTGCCCTTGAAGTTTAGATCGCCCTCCATCGGAAGCGACCCATCGCGGCGGACATAGGCCGACCAGCCGCTCGACCCATAGCCAACACGCATTGCGAGCACGCCTGCGACGTTGCCCAACGGGTTAGGCTGCGTCCATCCGCCATCCGGGCCGGATATGGTGCCTGGTGTCATGAGATCCGAATAACCGCCGTCACCGCCGATCGCAGCCGCTCCGTCGTCCAGTGTCAACGGTCGTCCGGTGGAAGGATCAGTGATGGCGCCGTCGATATACACCATTCCTGCGATATCACAGTTGGGCGCGGCGCAGCCGGCCGGCGTCTTCGCAAGAGAAATGACATACGGCGTTCCGTAGGTGCTCGTTGTGGAATAGCCAACGGGCACCACATTGATCGCCTCAAGCTCGGCCATCGTCGGCGCATACTCGTTCGCTATCCCTGGTATGGCCGTGCCGTTGACGAGATTCGAGTAATAGATCGAGAGGTATTTGCCGTTGATGCTGTTCCCAATGTCGGCAAGTACATTCCCTTGTGCCGCCATTTGCTGAGAGAGCATTTCTTCACGCTTCTGCCAGAGTCCAACAGTCGCGAATGCGATGGCGATCGTTGCCCCGATGCCAATGGATAGCAGGTCGTAGTAGCCACGTTGCCTGGTCCTGGACCCCGCCAGGACATTAAAAATTTTCATCGTCGTCATGATGTTGGCTACCTTGCGTTCGTCGCGCGCACGCGCTGTAGCTGCGTTTCGATCGCGGTGCGATCCGCTCCGCGCTCGTTGTTTGCAAGCAGTTGTCCCAACAGCACATTCGCTTTCCTTTGCAACTCGACATGCTCGTGCGTCTGGTCGGCCAGGAAAGCCGTGGTGAACAGCAGTTCGCGCATGAGCTTGGTTGGGTCGGCGATCGCGCCAAACTCAATTTGCCAGTACGGGTTACGCCAACGGCGGCCGGCCTCGAAATCTTCAAGTTCGGCGAAACTCATCTTGCCGGTGGTCTTCGCGACGCTGGATGCGGTCGCGTTGAAATACTGAGCGGCAGCGTCAGACTGCTTGAGATCCTGAACCAGTTGGCTGCTGCCGTCGAACGGCCTACGCGAAGCGATGAGGTCGTTGATCGGCTTGATTGCCGATGACATGTTGGCTTGGTAGGCCTTCTGCATCGCAACATATAGCTTGCCGGTCTCCGTCGCTGCCTCGGCCTTGTTGATGCTCTCGGGTGGTGACGGGTCGATCGACATGCGCGCGTAGGCGCGTGCCGCATCCTGCTGCTGCTGCGTGAACGTCAGATCGACGCCCTTTCCCGGCATGCCCGCACCGATGAAAACCGAGTCCACATCCGCGTCGCCATCGGGCATTTGCGATGCCTTGCAGCCCGCGTAGCCAAGCTGCAACTCCAGCGGAGTGCAGTAGTTATCGGAGTGAATGCTCGCCGAAGCGCGACGCGAAGCCTCAACAGACGGGGCCGGCGAGTTCAGCGCCTTGTCGAGTGGCGGATAGCTGACGTGTGCGCCACCCGGACGCAGCGACGACGAGACAGAGGCAGCGCCGCTAACGGCTTGCACCGCATAGTTGCTCGAAGACGTAGCGCACGGGTCGAGTGGCAATTCCGTTTCGCGGGCAACCTGATCCATTTCCTGCTGCCGCTGTACTTCGAGTGACATTTCGCGCTGTGTGTTCGCAGCCTGAACGACGCTGTCGGACATCTTGGACCCGATGCTGGCAATATCGGTATCTATCTCATTGAGAAGGGTAGTTAGCGATGATCCGAGAGAGGCGATCGCCGTCTGGAGGGTTATTTCCGCCTCTTTGACTGCGCCGACAACACATCCGTCGCAAACGGCAAACGCGCTGCTGCTGAGAGAGAGTAGTGCGGCACCGGCGAGCGTAGTGCTCAATCTGATGTTGATTCCTTTCAAAGGGGCACCCCTAGTGACAGTTCGACGCGAGACGCATCGCAAGCGTGGTCGGGACCAACACTTGGAACAGTTTTACGTTTCGCTCGAGAGCTTTGCCTTCCGCGAGGTATTGCCTGATCGTGGTTTGGTGGAACGTCGAGACGCCGTTCACACAAGTGCAGGCCGTGACGGTTGTGTCGTAATAGCGCTCCCACGCAGCGCGCTCGGTCGGGTCGGCGTTGACTTCCACACCGAGCGGGTCCGCAGCGGACTGTGCCATTAGAAGAGGCGAGGCCGCGAGCAGTGCGAGGCATGCAAGAACAGTCTTCATAGCAGCAAGCCCACACAGGCATCGAGCATATTGCGCATATGAAGCACGCCCCAGAAGAAACCCCGCATTTCGCCGGGCGGTATCCCTGCGATCACCTCCTCGATTCGCTTCGCCGGCATCAACGTGAGATCTTCCAGTTCAAGCGTTAGGAGCAGGTCGCTATCGAGCGGCAAGCCGTCAAGAGGATGCGTTGGAAGGGCTAGAATGGATGCAGCCATGGTCGTGGTCTCCAGAGTAGATCTTGGTTGTGGTTAGGCACGGCGGTCGGGGCTAGCCGGTCGTCGTGCCGTTTGCGCAGAGTTAGCCCAGCTCCGCGGCTTGGTAGCTTTCCCACGCGAAGATGCACTCGTCCGCAACCCTCTCCAGTTCCGATTCTTTGAGCATGCGCGAGCGGATGTTCCCGCCTACCGCTCTAACCCAACCGGGGTCGTCCATTTTTTGCTGGTATCTCGTTTCATAGTCGTCGGCGTCTTCCCCGATCGGTTCCCGTAGGTGGAGCGATTCCAGCTCTTCATTTCCCCCGCCCTGAAGTTGCGCACCCGGTCCCCAATGCGCAATCATCCGGTTGTTCCTCAGATTGAAATCGGTATGGCCGGTTGCGAGTACGAGCGCGTGACACTTGGGAAAGAATGCCAAGCCGACTTTATTTGTTTCCAGGTCGATGAAGCCTCCGTCAGTCCGCTCTTCGAGCAGTTCACGAAGGACTTTCACGATGCTCGATCTGTCTCGTTCCGAGAGAATCTTTTCGATCTTCATGTCTTTAATCCGTCAGGTGGACGATGGTCTGGCCGGCTCGGCAGCGCCCGACCTTGCAGGCAAGTTGAGCTACGCTACTCCGCACTGAGTTGAGTTACGTAACTCGGCGTTGAGTGGCACTACTCCAGAATTTGGTCTTGCAGATCCTTCGATATCAATTCCCGCACATACTGCGCTCCCGTGAGCCGCAGATCGGCCGCACGTCGTTTCACCCGTTCATGAAAATCCGGCGTTAGGTCGATGTTCAGCCGCACGGGTTTCAAAGGCCGAGGCGGCTGCTGCGAATGGACCATTCCGGCATCATTGGAAAATTCCTCTCGACTAGCGGGGCGCTGTTCCGACCGAGCTGTGTGCGGTGGGAGTTTGAATTTGCTGGTCATAGTGAATTCGGTTACCTAAGGTCGAAGAATTCCTGCGCCAGAAGCTGGATTTCCGCGCGTGCCTGGCTGTTGTCGAGTTCGGTTACGCCCTTGCCAGCCAAGAGCGCATCGCGGTAAACCTTGCGGTCGCGAATGATCGTGTCGGCCAGTTCAAGCTGGTCGAACTCAGCTAGAAGCTCCCGTGCGTCTTCGACTTCACGAATCACCGGGTTGGATGGAGCGATCGAGAGGAGCGCTACTGCCTTCAATTCCGGATTCAGTCCGCGTGCTAGGCTGATCAGCTCGTTGACTTTCGGGAACGTCTCTAGGTCGGCCTGACTGGCCTTGGTCGGCACAAGCAGTAGATTCGCGACGGCCATTGCGGAGCGCATTTCGCGCGAATCGCGACCTCCCGCATCAACCACGATAACCTGATACCGGCGAGCGAGGTCCCGCAGGGTTGAGGCGACTTCGCCCGTACGCTGAAAGCACGGTATGGCGGGCGTGACGCCGGCTCCGTCACGCCGCTCGACAAACCGGGCTGCTGTCGCTTGCCCGTCGGTATCGAGTAGCACGACATCCACGCCCCGATGAGCTAAGTGAACGGCCAGATTCGTGGCAAGCGTCGATTTGCCAACGCCGCCTTTTTCCGCTGCGATCAGCAAAATCATTGCCGACCCTCCGATAAGTTGAGTGCCCCGCCGTTTTTTGGAGTCCCTTCGGTCTGAGTCACGTTCCTCTGAGCTGAGTTACGTTGAGCGAATCCTATGGGGCAGTGCGCGGAAACGTAATGGCGTTGTGAGTGAGTTAGGCTTATCCCAGTTTTCTTGCCAGGTCCGTCGCGCGAGGGTGGTAGTACCGTTTCAGCATCTGGACGGTCTTGTGGCCTGTTACTGCACTCAACTCAAGGATGTTGTCGAGTCGGGTCGCGATGCGTGATGTGGCCTCATGGCGCAAGTCATGGAAGTGCATGTTTTCGAGGCCGGCACGTTCACACGCACGAGTAAATGCCTTTTTGAGGGCTTCCCCGGTGATCGGGAATGCGCGGCCAGATGGGTGACGGGGCAGGGCTGACAGCGTGGCGGCTGCACGCGTCGAGAGTGGAACATCTCGTGCCTCACCGTTCTTGCTGTCATGCAGCCGGACGAAGCGGTCATCGAGAAATACGTCAGGCCAGCGCAGCGAAAGGATTTCGCTGCGACGCATGGCGGATTCGATGGCGAGGATCACAGCGGGCAGTACCCATTCGTTGCGGCAACCGCCTGGCTCGAAACGGCCGTTTTCATCGCGTGGGCGTGGAGTCAGCTCAGCAAGCAGGCGCTTTTCTTCAGCCGGGGAAAGTCGGCGGGCTCGAGCTCGATTTTCCTTTGGGCGGCGGATCATCGACACGGGGTTGACCTCAAGCGGAAAACCCCATTCCTTTCGGGCGATCGTAAGCACGTGACCAATCAGGGTCAACTCACGGTTGACTGTGGATCCAGTCACCTGTCGGAGTCGGGTATCGCGATATTCGGCCATGACCTTGCCGGTCAGTGCCGAAACCTTGTACTCTGCAAGCTTGTCCTTGCGCAGCTTCTGGATACGCAGGATTTCTCCGTCGCCGCCCTTTTTGTGAGGGGAGATTTCCGCGGCGTATCGCTTGAGCAGATCGCCGAAGCTGGTGATTTCGGCCTCGGTTCGATCGACGAAGATGCCTCGATCCATTTCGGCTTCGATACTTCGTGCCCACGCTTCAGCGTCGACCTTCGAGTCGAAAGTACGATTGAGGGTTGGGTAGCCGAGTCTGCGGATCTCGACCCGCCAATACTTTCCCCGCTTCCAGATTCCAGCCATCAGTTGCTCCAGACAATTTTGTGTGTTGCTTTGTGTCTGGGGCTATTTTCAACTCCGCCACTTTTCCGCCTAATGGCGTCGTGAGCGAGTTAGGCTCGGTTGCCGCAAATGAAAAAGGCCCTCGGCTTTCGCCAGAGGGCCTTTGTTCTTCGGGCTTCCTACATACCCATGAATCTGGTGGGTAGTACTGGGATCGAACCAGTGACCCCTGCCGTGTGAAGGCAGTGCTCTACCGCTGAGCTAACCACCCGAAGAGCCTCGAATTATGTCAGACGCCTGGCGGTTCGTAAAGCAATTTTTATGCAGCTTGCGCGGTGGCGGCGTCGGCCGTTGCTTCCTGCGCTGGCTCGCGTCGCCACACGCTCGTGCCTTTGATGGCTTTGTCGAGATCGTTCAGCACGGCTTCATGCGCCTGTAGCTCGCTTTCGTCGGCAGCGAGCACGGGCAGCGCCAGCCCTTCGAGCGACACGGCCTTGCGTGTGGATGCCTGCGCGTTTTGCGCCGGCGCGTCCCCAAGCATGTCGATGACGAGGCTTTCTTGCCCGCGGGTCATCGCCAGATACACCTCGGCCAACAATTCGGAGTCGAGCAGCGCGCCATGCAGCGTTCGATGCGCGTTGCTGATGCCGAAGCGGTCGCACAAGGCGTCGAGCGAATTGCGCTTGCCGGGGAACATGGCTTTTGCCTGCACCAGCGTGTCGATCACGCTCGCAAAGTGTTCGTTGAACGGGGGCAGGCCGAGCAACGCGAATTCGGCTTCCAAGAAACCCAGATCGAACGGCGCGTTGCGAATGATCAACTCGGCGTCGCGCATGAAGTCGCGCAACTCATCGACGATCTCGGCGAACTTCGGCTTGTCGCTCAAGAATTCCGTTGTCAATCCGTGCACGGCCAGCGCGCCGGGATCGCTATCGCGTTCGGGGTTGATGTAAAAGTGCAGGTTGTTGCCCGTGAGCCGCCGGTTCACGAGTTCGACGCCGCCGATTTCGATGATGCGGTCGCCGGTTCGTGCGTTAAGACCTGTGGTTTCGGTATCGAGAACGATTTGACGCATAGAGTTCTGTCTCGTGTGTGAGCGATGCAAACGGTACGGCTCGGGTGAGCCTTCGGGCCGCGCCGAAGGCGAAGCAGCAATTGATCTTCAGCTTTCGGCCAGCGCGCTGACGCCGCGGTTCGCGAGCGCGTCGGCGCGCTCGTTTTCAGGGTGGCCCGCATGGCCCTTCACCCAGCGCCATTCGATCTGATGCAGGGCCGCGAGTTCGTCCAAGCGCTTCCACAGATCGGCGTTTTTGACCGGCGTCTTTGCCGCCGTCATCCAATTCTTTTTCTTCCAACCGTGGATCCACTCGCTGATGCCTTTTTGCACGTATTGCGAGTCCGTATGGACGATCGCGGTGCACGGGCGCTTGAGCGCCTCGAGCGCGGCGATGACCGCCATGAGTTCCATGCGGTTGTTGGTCGTATTCGCCTCGCCGCCGAACAGCTCTTTTTCCTGAGCGCCGTAGCGAAGCAGTGCGCCCCATCCGCCGGGGCCGGGATTGCCCTTGCAGGCGCCGTCGGTAAAGATTTCGATGAACTCGGGCGTCACGTCATAGTCTCGGGTTAGGGGTTTGGTGCGTCGCGGCCGGCGCAAGACCCGGTGCGAGCACCGGCTTTTTCGCCTTGATCTGACCGACGAGCCGCATGCCGCGCACGCGCTTGACCGCCGTCACCATATAAGCCGCGCCGAAGATCGGCCACCAGCGATCGCCGGCCGCTTCCATGAAAGCGAAGCGCTCGAGCCAGTGTTCGCGGGCAAGGGGCGGACGATAGCAGCCGAAGCGCCCGCGTTCAAGCTCGAACCCGAGCAACTTGATCCAGTCCTTGATTCGCGTGAAGGCGATGAGATCTTGCGCCGCGGGCACGAACGGACGTCCCGTCATCTTGCCGAAGGCCTGCCGCGCCCCCCATAAGCTCAGCGAATTGAAACCGAGGATCACGAGTTGGCCCTCCGGCACCAGCACGCGCTCGGCTTCGCGCAATAGACGATGAGGGTCGCGCGTGAACTCGAGCGTGTGCGGCATCACGAGCAGGTCGACGCTCTGGGCTTCGAACGGCAGGTCGAGCAAGTCGCACCAAAGCGTGGTGCGGTCCGCCGGCGCGTGTCGCGGCCCGAACTCGACCAACGCCGGCGGCTGGGGTGCAACCGGCTGCCGCGAGGACGGCGGGTAAGTATAAGGCGCGCTCGCGCCGCTGGCGGCGTCGAGCACGAGCGCGCGGCAAGGCATGCGGTTCTCGCGCAGCGCATCGAGCTGCGGCAGCCCCAATTGCAGCGCGTGGTAGCCGAATTTGTCGGACACGACGCCGTCGAGCTGGGCTTGTTCCCAATCCAGCACGTAGCGGCCGGCCGGCGATTCGGTCCAAGTGGGCCAGTCTATAATCGTTCGATCAGACATCGTGATGAGTGGTCGCCTATGAATACGCTCGAATACGTGCCGGTGCCGGCGTTTGCTGACAACTACATCTGGCTCGTATCGGACGGGCGCGATGCGGTCGTCGTCGACCCGGGCGAAGCGGCTCCCGTCAGGGCGCAGCTCGCCGAGCGGGGCTGGCGGCTGAGCGCTATTTTACTCACGCACCACCATGCCGACCACGTCGGCGGCGTAGCCGCGCTCATAGGCGATACCCCTATCCCGGTCTATGGCCCCGCCGCCGAAGGGATCGCCGTCGTGACTCACCCTCTATCGGGCGGCGACCGCGTCGTTCTGTCCTCGCCGCGTCTCGAATTGCAGGTGATCGACGTGCCGGGTCATACGCGCGGGCACATCGCTTATTTTCAAGCGGGGCAGGGGCAGCCGGGCGCAACGCCACACGTGTTCTGCGGCGACACCTTGTTCGCGTGCGGTTGCGGGCGCTTGTTCGAAGGCACGCCCGCGCAGATGCTCGCCTCGCTCGATGCGCTGGCGGCCCTCCCGGGCGAGACGCAGGTGCACTGCGCCCACGAATATACGCTGTCCAATATTCGTTTCGCGCTCGCCTGCGATCCCGACAACGAACGGTTACTGGCGTGGAGCGATCGAGCGCAGGCGCTGCGCGCGCGCAGCGTCCCTACGCTGCCCACGACGATCGCTCACGAACGCGCGGTCAATCCGTTCCTGCGCACGGGCGATCCGGCAGTGCGACGCGCGCTGGCCGAAGCGTTGCAAGAACCGGCGGCCGATCGCTTGACCGCCTTTACGTTGATGCGCGAATGGAAGAATCGCTTTCGTTAGACGGCGTGACGCCCCGGCAAAGGGCTATTTATTTTCGTCGGCGGCTTTTTTTACTGAGATGGGAGGCGCATGCTTGATTGGCGCTGAGGCGATCTCGCTCCAGAACGGGCCAAACGGCGTCCTTTCAAGCAAAAAAGCGCGGCGAGCCGGTGTTTTCGGTGGGCGAGGTGGGATAAAGCGAGGCTCTGCCAGGGGTTGCATGCGGCGCAATTTTCGCTTGAAAGATGGAGAGAACGCGGCAAGTCTTGGATTTGACAGGATTTTTCCCCCTTATTCCAGTTGACGTGGGCCGTTCGCTTTCGTACTATCGCCTGCAATTTCCAGCTTTGGAAGCAGAGACGTTCATGCGATTTATCTTCAGCGCGCTATTGGTTCTCATGCTTGCCGCCTGTGCAAGTCAAGGAACGATGGCCCCCACCTCCGACGCTTCCAATCCGAACGCCGTCAACGATACTGTCCGCATTACCGCCGCCAAGCAGACCATCGACGTCGACAAAAGCACGGTCGACCAACTCACCAGCGCCGACACCGATCTTTGGGCGCGTATCCGCCGCGGTTTCCAGATTCCCGATCTGAACAATGATCTCGTGGGCATGCAAGCCAATTGGTATGCGCAGCGCCCCGATTACGTCGAGCGCATGACCGAGCGCTCGGAGAAGTACCTGTACTACATCGTCGAAGAACTCGAAGCGCGACATATGCCGACCGAGCTCGCACTGCTGCCGTTCATCGAGTCGGCCTACAATCCGCAGGCGCTTTCCGTCGCGAAGGCCGCGGGCATGTGGCAATTCGTCCCCGGCACGGGGCGCACGTACAACCTCAAGCAGAACATGTGGCAGGACGAGCGCCGCGACGTGCTGGCCTCGACGGGCGCCGCACTCGACTATCTATCGCGCTTGCACGATATGTTCGGCGATTGGTATCTCGCGCTCGCCGCCTACAACTGGGGCGAGGGCAACGTGCAGCGCGCCATTGCGCGCAATCAGGCGGCGGGCTTGCCGACCGATTACGAAAGCCTGCGCATGCCGAACGAGACGCGCAATTACGTGCCGAAACTGCAAGCCGTCAAGAATATCGTCGCGAACCCGCAAACATACGGCTTGACGCTGCCGTCGATCCCCAATCACCCGTACTTCGTCACGGTGACGACTTCACACGATATCGACGTCGACGTCGCCGCGAAGCTCGCGAACATGACGACGGACGAATTCCGTGCGCTCAACCCATCGTTCAAGAAGCCGGTAATTCTCGGCGCCACGCAGCCGCAGATCTTGCTGCCGTTCGATAACGCGAGCGCGTTCGAGCGCAACCTCAAAGGCTACGACGGCCAATTGTCGTCGTGGACCACCTATACCGTGACGGAGCGCACGCGGCCGCAGGCGCTCGCCGAGAAAATCGGCGTGGACGCGCAGACGCTGATGGCGGTCAACAAGATCCCCGCCGGGATGCGTTTGAAGCCCGGTTCGACGCTGGTCGTCCCGCGCGGAGATGACGACGACGAGGACATCAGCGCCGACGTGGCCGAAAGCGCTGTATTGGCGATGGAACCCGATGTGCCCGACACGCGCAAGATGTTGATCCGCGTGCGCCGCAAGCAAACCATGGCGGCGCTCGCCGCGCGCTACGGCGTTTCGATCGGGCAACTGAACGCGTGGAACAAGACCCATCGTACTGTTGCGATGCCGGGGCAGGTCATCGTCCTTCACGTTCCTGTCGGCCGGTCCGTCCCGGCCGAGCCCGGTCCGCAACGAATCGCAACGACAATCCCCGAAGGCGCTCGCGCACAAAAGATCGATTCGAGGACGACCGACGTGGCGCCGAAGTTGCGCGCGGACAAGCGCGGCAAACACCATGGCCGTACGGCCGGGGTCAAGGCTGTCGCTGCCACCCATGTAGAGAAGTCGGCCAAGGCACGCGCCGGATCGTCGAAGTCGTCCGTCAAGACGACCAAGGTCGCGGCTAGCCGCGAAAAGCTCGCGGCCGGGACGCGCAGCACCAAGCAGAACTAAGCGGCTTGTCGCGAGGTGAGCTGTGCGCTGCGGGGGCAGCGCGCGGTTGATGCTCCGACTCATCTCTCGTCGTTCCGAGCGCCGTCACCGAGTGACGGCGTTTTTGTTTGCGGCGCGCGACCGAGCGCGATGTCCGAGGGTATAAGGCATGCTGCGCCGAAGCCTGCGTGAGCCCCGCGGCGCCTGCCCCGCACCGGAATGTGCGGCAGTGACCGGCGGGTGTAGCATCGTAGCTGTCGGCTTGGCATGCAGGCCCCCGCAGAAGCCTCGCCCGGGGGCGGATCACTTCGGATTGAAGGGGTGGGTCATTTCAAGCTATAATTTGAAAGTTTGCACTATCCAACCCGCACCCTAGCGCCTACCTCACTCATCCCGTTCATCCGCCGCGCGCAGTCGTTGCGAGCCGTGCCGCCGAGTCTTCTTTCCGTTCGTGGAATTGGCCTCGAGCACCTACCGTCCGACACTGCTGCTGCGAGCTTGCGCCGCGCCGCCGCCAATCGCTCGTCGATTGCGTGTGCGAGGAACGCCGCGACAGTTCGCATGGCCGGATAAACAGGTCGGCGCGCGGTGTTCCTGAAGGAGCTTCCCGTGTTGCCGTCTTTCCCTCCCGCTCTGCTCGCACTCGCCGACGGCACGATCTTTCGCGGCTATGCCATCGGCGCGGCCGGGCATACCATCGGCGAAGTCGTGTTCAATACCGCGATCACCGGTTACCAAGAGATCCTGACCGATCCGAGCTACGCCCGCCAGATCGTCACGTTGACTTACCCGCACATCGGCAACGTCGGCGTGAACGCCGAAGACGTCGAATCGACGAAAGTCCACGCCGCGGGCTTGATCGTGCGCGATTTGCCTGCGCGCGCCTCGAACTTCCGCATGGAGCGCACGCTCGGCCAATATCTGCAGGCAGAAGGCGTCGTGGCGATCGCCGGCATCGATACGCGCCGCTTGACGCGCATCTTGCGCGACAAGGGCGCGCAAAACGGCTGCATTCTCGCGGGCAGCACGGATGAGGCGAAGGCCATCGAGCTCGCGCGCTCGTTCCCGGGCTTGGCCGGCATGGATCTCGCGAAGGTCGTCAGCACCGCCAAGCCCTACGAGTGGACGCAGACGGAATGGCGCCTGGGCTCGGGCTTCGGGTCGCAGCGTGCGCCCAAGTATCGCGTCGTCGCGTTCGATTACGGCGTGAAGTACAACATTCTGCGCATGCTGGCCGAGCGCGGCTGCCACGTCGTGGTGTTGCCCGCGCAAGCGAGCGCGGCCGACGCCCTGGCGCTCAATCCGGATGGCGTGTTCCTCTCGAATGGCCCGGGCGACCCCGAACCGTGCGATTACGCGATCGCGGCCACCAAGGAATTCATCGAGCGCGGCGTGCCGACCTTCGGCATCTGTCTTGGCCAGCAGATCATGGGGCTTGCCCTCGGCGGCAAGACGGTCAAGATGAAGACGGGCCACCATGGCGCGAACCATCCGGTGAAAGATCTGGCCGACGGCCGCGTCGTCATCACGTCGCAGAACCACGGCTTCGCGGTCGACGCGGCCTCGTTGCCCGCGAATGCGCGCGTCACGCACGTCTCGCTGTTCGACGGCACGTTGCAAGGCTTCGAGCTCACCGACAAGCCGGCCTTCTGCTTCCAGGGCCACCCCGAAGCGTCGCCGGGGCCGCACGACATCGGCTACCTGTTCGACCGCTTCACGGCGTTGATGGACGCCAAGCGCGGCAGCGCCGCCGCTTGAATCCGCGTCGCGGCGCGCACGGTCGCGCCGCCGCCCATCGAATACATCGGAAAGACGAAAGACATTAGCGAGAGCGTTATGCCCAAGCGGACAGACATCAAAAGCATTCTCATCATCGGCGCTGGGCCGATCATCATCGGCCAGGCGTGCGAGTTCGACTACTCGGGCGCGCAAGCTTGCAAGGCGCTGCGCGAAGAGGGCTACAAGGTCATCCTCGTGAACAGCAATCCGGCGACGATCATGACCGACCCGAACACGGCGGACGTCACCTACATCGAGCCGATCACGTGGGAAGTCGTCGAGCGCATCATCGAGAAGGAGCGCCCTGACGCCATCTTGCCGACCATGGGCGGGCAAACGGCGCTGAACTGCGCGCTCGATCTGCATCATCACGGGGTGCTGGCCAAGTACGGCGTCGAGCTGATCGGCGCTTCGCCGGAGGCGATCGACAAGGCGGAGGACCGCCAAAAGTTCAAAGACGCGATGACCAAGATCGGGCTCGGTTCGGCGAAATCGGGCACGGCGCATTCGATGGAAGAGGCGCTCAAGGTCCAGGCGGAGATCACGGCGCTCACGGGCGGTCCGGGCTATCCCGTTGTGATTCGTCCGTCGTTCACGCTGGGCGGCTCGGGCGGCGGCATCGCCTACAACCGTCAAGAATTCGAGGAAATCTGCCGCCGCGGGCTCGATCTGTCGCCCACGCGCGAGTTGCTCATCGAAGAGTCGCTGCTCGGCTGGAAGGAATACGAGATGGAGGTCGTGCGCGATCGCGCCGACAACTGCATCATCGTCTGCTCGATCGAAAACTTGGACCCGATGGGCATCCACACGGGCGATTCGATCACGGTCGCCCCAGCGCAAACGCTGACCGACAAGGAATATCAACTGCTGCGCAACGCGTCGCTCGCCGTCTTGCGCGAGATCGGCGTCGATACGGGCGGCTCGAACGTGCAGTTCGCGATCAATCCGAAGGACGGGCGCGTTATCGTCATCGAGATGAATCCTCGCGTCTCGCGTTCGTCGGCGCTCGCGTCGAAGGCGACAGGCTTCCCGATCGCGAAGGTCGCGGCCAAGCTCGCCGTCGGCTATACGCTCGACGAACTCAAGAACGACATCACGGGTGGGCAGACGCCGGCGTCGTTCGAGCCGACCATCGACTATGTCGTGACGAAAATCCCGCGCTTTGCATTCGAGAAGTTCCGCGAAGCCGATTCGCGGCTGACGACGCAAATGAAGTCGGTCGGCGAAGTCATGGCGATCGGCCGCACGTTTCAGGAGTCGTTCCAAAAGGCGCTGCGCGGCCTCGAAGTGGGCGTGGACGGTCTCGATGAAAAGACGGCCGACCGCGACGAAGTCGTGCGCGAGATCGGCGATCCCGGCCCCGAGCGCATCTGGTATGTCGGCGATGCGTTCCGTCTTGGCATGACGCTTCAGGAAGTATTCGAGGAAACGGCGATCGATCCGTGGTTCCTCGCGCAAATCGAAGAGATCGTGAGCAACGAGAAGGCGCTGGCGGGGCGTACGCTCGAGAGCCTGTCGAAGGACGAGTTGCTGTATCTGAAGCGCGGAGGTTTTTCCGATCGGCGTTTGGCCAAGCTGTTGAAGGCGAATGCCGCCGATGTCCGCCGCCGCCGGATCGAATTGAACGTGCGCCCGGTCTATAAGCGCGTCGATACCTGCGCAGCCGAATTCGCGACGAAGACGGCTTACATGTATTCGACCTACGAGGAAGAGTGCGAGGCGCAGCCTACGTCGAACAAGAAGATCATGGTGCTCGGCGGCGGTCCGAACCGGATCGGGCAGGGCATCGAGTTCGACTATTGCTGCGTGCACGCGGCGCTCGCCATGCGCGAAGACGGCTATGAGACGATCATGGTCAACTGCAATCCTGAAACGGTGTCGACCGATTACGACACGTCCGACCGTCTCTACTTCGAGCCGCTGACGCTCGAAGACGTGCTCGAAATCGTCGACAAGGAAAAGCCGCTCGGCGTGATCGTGCAGTACGGCGGGCAGACGCCGTTGAAGCTTGCGCTCGATCTCGAGGCGAACGGCGTGCCGATCATCGGTACGTCGCCCGACATGATCGACGCAGCCGAGGACCGCGAGCGCTTCCAGAAGCTCTTGCAAGAACTCGGCTTGCGTCAGCCGCCCAATCGCACGGCGCGCGCCGAGAGCGAAGCGCTGGCGCTGGCCGACGAAATCGGCTACCCGCTTGTCGTGCGTCCGTCGTACGTCCTGGGCGGCCGCGCAATGGAAATCGTGCACGAGCCGCGCGATCTCGAGCGGTATATGCGCGAGGCCGTGAAAGTGTCGAACGATTCGCCGGTGTTGCTCGATCGCTTCCTGAACGATGCGATCGAATGCGACGTCGATTGCATCTCCGACGGCTCGGCCGTGTTCATCGGCGGCGTGATGGAGCACATCGAGCAAGCGGGGGTCCATTCGGGCGATTCCGCCTGCTCGCTGCCGCCGTATTCGTTGTCGAAGGCGACGGTGGCGGAACTCAAGCGTCAAACGGCAGCGATGGCAAAGGCGCTCAATGTCGTCGGCCTCATGAACGTGCAATTTGCGATTCAGCAGGTGCGTGACGCGAGCGGCAAGATCGACGACGTCATCTATGTGCTGGAAGTGAATCCGCGCGCATCGCGCACGGTGCCGTACGTATCGAAGGCGACCGGCTTGCCGCTCGCCAAGATCGCGGCGCGCGCGATGGTGGGGCAGACGCTCGCGAGCCAGAACGTGACGAAGGAAATCGAGCCGCCGTACTTCAGCGTGAAGGAAGCCGTGTTCCCGTTCGTCAAATTCCCGACGGTCGATCCGGTGCTCGGGCCCGAGATGCGCTCGACGGGCGAGGTGATGGGCGTCGGTCAGACCTTCGGCGAGGCGCTGTTCAAGTCGCAGCTGGCGGCGGGCTCGCGTCTGCCCGAATCGGGCACGGTGCTGCTCACGGTGATGGACGCCGATAAGCACAAGGCCGTAGAGGTGGCGGCGATGTTGCACGAGCTCGGCTATCCGCTCGTCGCAACCAAGGGCACGGCGGCGGCGATCGCAGCGGCCGGCGTGCCGGTCAAGGTCGTCAATAAAGTGAAGGACGGCCGCCCGCACATCGTCGACATGATCAAGAACGGCGAGATCGCGCTCGTGTTCACGACGGTCGACGAAACGCGCGCCGCGATCGCCGATTCGCGCTCGATTCGCATGAGCGCACAGGCGAACAAAGTCACGTACTACACGACGATGTCGGGCGCGCGCGCCGCCGTCGAAGGGCTGCGTTACCTGAAGAACTTGGAAGTCTATGATTTACAAGGACTACATGCTCGCCTAAACTAACCCTTCGATTGCTCGATTCCTCTATCGAAGCTGGGGTCGCATCACACCCCCCATGCCGCGGTTAAGCGGCGTCCCGCCAAAGTTGTCCTATCCGGTGGGATGCACTTAACCGCGGTGCTTTTTTGAATGCCGTATTTTTGTTTACTGATCTGTCTATGAGCACGATTCCCTTGACGAGGCGGGGCGCCGATCAACTTCGAGACGAGCTGCAGCGTTTGAAATCGATCGAGCGGCCATCCGTCATCAATTCGATTGCCGAAGCGCGCGCCCAGGGCGATTTGTCCGAAAACGCCGAATATGACGCCGCGAAGGAAAAGCAGGGCTTCATCGAAGGACGTATCGCCGAAATCGAATCGAAACTGGCCGCTGCGCAAGTGATCGATCCGTCCGCGCTCGATGCCGAAGGCCGCATCGTGTTCGCCGCGACGGTCGATCTCGAAGATCTCGATTCCGGCGATAAGGTCACCTATCAAATCGTCGGCGACGACGAAGCCGATATCGATCACGGTCTCATCTCGGTGAGCTCGCCGATCGCCCGCGCCCTCATCGGCAAATTCGAAGGCGATGTGGCTGCCGTGCAAGCCCCGAGCGGCGTGCGCGAATACGAAATCATCTCCGTTCGTTACGTCTGAACGCCGGCGTTCGTCTCTCGTGTCCTCCGCTCCCCATCGCGTGTTTCGGCTGCTGGTCCTGATCTGGGTCGGCAGCGCGCTGACGATCGGCTACGTCGTCGCGCCCACGCTTTTTGCCATGCTCGGGCGTGCGACGGCGGGCGATGTCGCCGCGCGGCTCTTTCGGATCGAAGCGTTCGTCGGCGTCACCTGCGGCGTATTGTCGCTCGCGCTCGGCAACGTCCTGGTGCGCCGTGGCGCGCTTGGCTATCGTCGCGTGCGCTGGCTCGTGGCCGGTATGCTGTTGTGCGTGTTGATTGGGTATTTCGGCCTGCAGCCGTTCATGGACGCGCTGCGCACCGCGGCGCGCGAGGGGGGCTTCGACATCGAGCATTCGCGCTACGCGGCCCGGTTCGGCCTACTGCATGGCATCGCGAGCGTGTTTTATCTCATCGAGACCTTGCTCGGCGTGGCGTTGGTGTGGATGTTGCCGGCGGGGCTGCCGGAAGGCGGGGTGCAGCCCGGTAGACTCACGGCTCATTCGGGATGAACCGGCGGCGCCCGCCCGCAGGCGGCGCTGCGGCGAGCGTCTCACTTCATGCTTACTTCGCGCCTTGATGCTGGCGCTTGGCGCTCGTTTGGCGCTTTTTCGCGCGCTTGACAGTCCCGCCGGCCGTGACGCGTTCGTTGCCGCGTACGAGCACCTTCTCGGGCTTGGGCTTGCGCACGGTGTTCGATTGCGACACCTTGACCACTTTGACGATGCGCGGCGCGGCGCCACCTTTGCGTGTGCCGTCCGCTGCTTCGCGCGCGGTAGGCAGGGCGGCGGTTTTGGCTCGGCTCGTGCCCGCCCTCGTGCCGCTCGTGCCTCTGGTGCGGCCCTCGGTCGTGGCGTTGGCGCGGCCTGCGACGGCACCCTTGGCGCCCGTTGCCGCGCGAGGCGCCGTTTTGGCTGCCGGCGCGCGCTGCGGCTTCCAAACGACGAGCAGCTTGCCGATATGTTGGATGGGCGCAGCGCTCAATGTGTCGCAGATTTGATCGTAGATGGCGACGCGCTCGTCCCGTTCGTCGCCGAATACGCGGATCTTGATGAGCTCGTGCGCCGTGAGGTGAACTTTGATTTCGTCGAGCACGGCGGGGCTCAGCCCTTCGGCTCCGATCAGCACGACCGGTTTGAGCGCATGGGCTTGGGAGCGCAAATCGGCGCGTTGGGCGGGGGAGAGTTTGAGGGCAGGCATAGGGCGATGAACGACTCGACTAAAATGGGGACGGCCGCGCATGGAGTGCGTGGACGATCCGGCTGGCCGAACCGAGGGCTGGCGGGACCGGACGGCGCGCCGGCAAAACGCGTATTATCCGCTAAAAGTGCGGTTTGACGCAGTAATAGATCACCTTTCGATGGCAAAAAACCGCTTCAATCAATCGTGGCTGCACGATCACATCAACGACCCTTACGTGAAGCTCGCGCAGCGCGAGGGGTATCGCGCGCGGGCCGCGTATAAGCTCAAGGAAATCGACGAACAGGACAAGCTCATTCGTCCGGGGCAGATCATCGTCGATCTGGGCTCGGCGCCGGGCAGTTGGAGCCAGTACGCGCGCAACAAGCTCGCGCAGGGCGCGCGGCCGGGCGGTGGCATCGAAGGCACGATCATCGCGCTCGACATTCTTCCGATGGAACCCATCGCCGACGTGCAATTCATCCAGGGCGACTTTCGGGAAGAGAATGTGCTCGCGCAGTTGGAAGAAGTCGTCGGCGAGCGCCGGGTGGACCTTGTAATTTCCGATATGGCGCCCAATCTGTCTGGCGTGGCCGTCGCCGACGCTGCGCGCATCGAACATATTTGCGATCTAGCGCTCGAATTCTCGCAGGCGCATTTGAAGCCGGAGGGCGCGTTGCTGGTGAAATGCTTTCACGGCAGCGGCTACAGCCAGATCGTGGAGAAGTTCAAGCGCCAGTTCAAAACGGTCGCCGCGCGCAAGCCCAAAGCGTCGCGCGATAAATCGGCTGAAACGTTCATTTTGGGCAAGATGCTCAAGCGACCCGGGTAACTGCACCGGGAACGCGGCGCAAATCCCTCGCCGCGGGTGGCGAAAGCCCCGTCGGCATGCCGAAAAACGCTATTTTCGCGGTAGCGAAACGTTATGGCAGGGGCTAGCCGACTGGATTAGAATGCTTTGGTGGCGCCGCAAGGTAAATGTAGGCGCCCGTCTATGAGGAAGGAGTGGGCTTTGAACAACAATATGTTTTCGAAGGCAGCAGTGTGGCTGGTCATCGCACTGGTGCTGTTTACGGTGTTCAAGCAGTTCGACAAGCCCCGCGTCCAGGAAGGCGTCTCGTACTCGCAGTTCATGGACGATGCCAAGGCCGGCAAGGTCAAGAGCGTCATCGTCCAGGGACGTAATCTGACGGTCACTCCCGCAGACGGTCAAAAGTACCAGATCGTGTCGCCGGGCGACATTTGGATGGTCGGCGATCTGATGAAGTATGGCGTTCAAGTGAGCGGCAAAGCTGACGAGGAACCCAACGCGCTCGTCTCTGCGCTCTACTATCTGGGGCCGACGATCCTAATCATCGGCTTCTGGTTCTACATGATGAGGCAGATGCAGGGAGGCGGCAAAGGCGGCGCCTTCTCGTTCGGCAAATCGCGCGCGCGACTCATCGACGAGAACACCAACGCAATCAATTTCACCGATGTCGCGGGCTGCGACGAAGCGAAGGAAGAGGTCTCCGAACTCGTCGATTTCCTGCGCGATCCGCAAAAGTTCCAAAAGCTCGGTGGCCGGATCCCGCGCGGCGTGTTGCTCGTCGGGCCGCCTGGCACCGGTAAGACGTTGCTCGCGCGCGCTATCGCCGGCGAGGCGAAAGTGCCGTTCTTCAGCATCTCGGGTTCCGATTTCGTGGAAATGTTCGTCGGCGTGGGCGCGGCGCGGGTGCGCGACATGTTCGAGCAGGCGAAAAAACATGCGCCTTGCATCGTGTTCATCGACGAAATCGATGCGGTCGGCCGCCATCGCGGCGCCGGCATGGGCGGCGGCAACGACGAGCGCGAGCAAACGCTCAATCAGATGCTGGTCGAGATGGACGGGTTCGAGGCCAATTCCGGCGTCATCGTGATCGCGGCGACGAACCGCTCCGACGTGCTCGACAAGGCGTTGCTGCGTCCGGGCCGCTTCGACCGCCAAGTCTATGTGGGACTGCCCGACATTCGCGGCCGCGAGCAAATCCTCAAGGTGCATCTGCGCAAGGTGCCGATCGCCAACGACGTCGATGCATCGGTCATCGCGCGTGGCACGCCGGGCTTTTCGGGTGCGGATCTGGCCAACCTCGTCAACGAAGCGGCGCTGTTTGCCGCCCGACGCGGCAAGCGCATCGTCGAAATGCAGGATTTCGAAGATGCGAAGGACAAGATTTTCATGGGGCCGGAGCGCAAGTCGGCCGTGATTCGCGAGGACGCCAAACGCGCCACGGCCTATCACGAAGCGGGGCACGCGGTGGTGGCCAAGCTGTTGCCGAAAGCCGATCCCGTGCACAAGGTCACGATCATTCCTCGCGGTCGTGCGCTCGGTGTGACTTGGCAGTTGCCCGAGCATGACAACGAGACGTACTCGAAGGACTATCTGCTCGATCGGCTCGCCATTTTGTTCGGCGGTCGCGTGGCCGAGGAGTTGTTCTTGAGCCTCGTCAGCACCGGAGCCTCGGACGATTTCAACAAAGCGACGCAGACGGCGCGCGCGATGGTCGCTCGTTTCGGCATGACCGATGCGCTCGGCCCGATGGTGTATGTCGACGACGAGAACGATGCATCGCCGTTCGGACGCGGCTTCACCCGCACGATTTCGGAGGCGACGCAGCAGAAGGTCGACGCTGAGATCCGCCGCTTGCTCGACGAGCAATATAACCTCGCGCGCCGCTTGCTCGATGAGAACCGTGACAAGGTCGAGGCCATGACGGCAGCCCTGATGGAGTGGGAGACGATCGACGCCGACCAGATCAACGACATCATGGCCGGCCGTCCGCCGCGCTCGCCCAAGAGCGTGCCGTCGACCGATGCTTCGTCGGGCGGCGGGACGCCTCCGGGCGCCGAAGTGCGACCGGGCAGCGCGACTGCACCGGCGTGATGTTAGGCGGGTAGAGACAACGGGTCGGTGCCGAACAGCACCGGCCCGTTTTTTTAGTGCCCTTTGGTGCCATTTAGTGCCAAGATGCTTGCCTCACCGGCGCAGCCGTTTCGTTCCTTTCGTTCCATGTTGCGGGCCGCGCATCCGGCGCGCAGCGATGCGCAACTTGGTTTCGTGCGTCGATGGCGCAACGCGAAGGCACCTGTTCCGGCATCGTCTTCGTTTCTTTCTTATTCGCTTTCGCCGTCTCGTGTCGATTCCCCGCCATTCCTTTCCCACAATGCCTGAGCCGCTCGTATGCGGCCGCTTTACGCTCACGTTCGAGCGGCCGCGGGTCATGGGCATTCTCAACGTCACACCCGATTCGTTTTCCGATGGCGGGCGCTTCCTGGTTCGTGACGAAGCCCTGCGCCAAGCCGAGCGGATGGTGGCTGAAGGCGTCGACATGATCGACATCGGCGGCGAATCGACGCGGCCCGGCGCGCCGCCCGTGCCGCTCGAGGAGGAACTCGACCGGGTCGTGCCCCTCGTCGAGGCGCTAGTGGGCGCGGGCGTGCCGTTGTCGATCGATACGTACAAGCCAGAGGTGATGCGCGCTGCGCTCGCCGCAGGCGCCGATCTCATCAACGACATCTGGGGCTTTCGCCGGCCCGGTGCGCTCGACGCGGTGCGCGACACGAACTGCGGGCTGTGCGTCATGCATATGCTGGGAGAGCCGCAGACCATGCAGCGCGGGCAGATCGATTATGCGGATGTGGTGGGCGAGGTGCGCGCGTTTCTAGCAGCGCGCGTCGATGCGCTGACGCAAGCAGGCATCGCACGCGGGCGGATCAGCGTCGATCCGGGCTTCGGCTTCGGTAAGGCGACGCGCGAGCACAATTTCGCGTTGCTCGCGCGCCTGCCGGAGACGGCGCCGGACCCTGGCGTCGGCGCCGCGCCGTTCCCGATCCTGGCCGGTATGTCGCGCAAATCGATGCTCGGCGCGGTAACGGGGCGCAAGACGCCGGCCGAGCGCGTCGCGGCCAGTATTGCCGCGGCGGTTTGCGCGGTGGAGCGCGGCGCGGCCATCGTGCGCGTGCACGATGTCGCGGAAACGGTCGATGCGCTCAAGGTCTGGGCGGCCGTTCGCGAAGCGGAGCTCGCCGCTCGCTGACGGCTGACGACGGTCATTCATTTATTTATTCAACAATCATTCGAGAGCAAAGGATTTCACGATGGCACGGCGATATTTCGGCACAGACGGCGTTCGGGGAAAAGTGGGCGAGGCGCCGATTACCCCCGATTTCGTGTTGCGCCTGGGCTATGCGGCCGGCAAGGTGCTCGCTCAAGCGGACCGGTGGGCCAAAGCCGCGACGCGGCCGACAGTGCTGATCGGCAAGGACACGCGCGTCTCGGGTTACATGCTCGAAGCGGCGCTCGAATCGGGCTTTTCGGCGGCGGGCGTCGACGTGATGCTGGCGGGGCCGATGCCCACGCCGGGCGTGGCCTATCTCACGCGGGCGCTGCGACTTGCGGCAGGTGTCGTGATCAGCGCGTCGCACAACCCGTACTACGACAACGGCATCAAGTTTTTCAGCGCCGACGGCAACAAGCTGCCCGACGAAGTCGAGTCGCGCATCGAGGAGCAGCTCGAGCAGCCGCTCGTCTGCGCAAGCTCGGAACAACTCGGTAAGGCGCGGCGGCTCGACGACGCTGCTGGCCGCTATATCGAGTTCTGCAAAAGCACGTTTCCTGCGGCGTTCGACTTGCACGGGCTCAAGCTCGTCGTCGATTGCGCGCACGGAGCGGCGTATGACATCGCTCCCCATGTGTTCCACGAACTGGGCGCTGACGTCGTGCCGATCGGCGTCGCGCCCAATGGCTTCAACATCAACGATGGCGTTGGCGCGACGGCGCCCGATGCGCTGGTTCGAGCAGTGCGGGCCAATCGCGCCGACCTGGGCATTGCGCTCGACGGCGACGCCGATCGTCTGCAAGTCGTCGACGCCGCAGGGCGGCTCTACAACGGCGACGAATTGCTCTACGTGCTCGTGAAGGACCGCATGGCCACCGAGGGCCGAGTGCCCGGCGCGGTCGGCACGCTGATGACGAATATGGCCATCGAAGTCGCGCTGCAGCGCGAAGGGGTGCCCTTCGTGCGCGCGGCCGTTGGCGATCGATACGTGCTCGAGCAATTGCATGAACGCGGCTGGCAGCTCGGCGCAGAGGGTTCGGGGCATATTTTGTCGCTCGATCGCCATTCCACGGGGGACGGTATCGTCTCGGCGCTGCTCGTGCTGGCTGCCATCAAACGCAGCGGGCGCACGCTCAGCGAACTACTGGAAGGCGTCACACTGTTCCCGCAGCAGCTTATCAACGTGAGGATGCGTCCAGGCGCCGATTGGAAGCACAGCGAGGCGATCCAGCAGGCCGTGGCGAGCGCCGAGCGCGCGCTCGACGGTAGCGGCCGCGTGCTGATCCGCGCCTCCGGCACCGAGCCCGTGCTTCGCGTCATGGTCGAGGCCAGCCAGCGTGAGGCGGCCGTTCGTCACGCCCAAGACATTGCTCGCGCCGTCGAGCAGGCAACCGCGTAGCCGTCGCGAAATAATTGCCGCTCGACTCGCATTGAGCGGCATTTTTCTCCTATGCTTTGACCGATGCGCAGCGTGCTTTGTCTTCATGTTTCGCTAATTTCTTCTATTTGTCGCTAATTGCGCGATGTTTCTTTCACACAGAAAGCTTATTGTCATGTGACATTCATCGATCGTCACAGTACTGTCACAGTTTCGCCCTAATCTTCGCGGTGTCGCGATTCCACGACCACACCACTGGGGGTTAATTTCATGAAATTGATGCAGACTGCGTTCGCTGGCCTCGCCGGCGTGCTTTTCGCCGTTTCCGCGCAAGCCGCCGACATTACCGGCGCCGGCAGCACGTTCGCCGCACCGCTGTACACGAAGTGGGCCGATTCCTATGTGAAGAGCGGCGGCGGCAAGGTGAACTATCAGGGCATCGGTTCGTCGGGCGGTATCAAGCAGATCGAGGCGAAGACCGTCGATTTCGCCGGTTCGGACATGCCGCTCAAGGACGACGAGCTCGAAAAGCAGGGCCTGTTCCAGTTCCCGACGGTAGTCGGCGGCGTCGTGCCGGCGGTCAATTTGCCCGGCATCAAGGCCGGCGAGCTGACGCTGTCGGGCGAAGTCCTCGCCGACATCTACCTGAACAAGATCACGAAGTGGAACGACCCGGCCATCGCCAAGCTGAACCCTGGCGTCAAGCTGCCGGACACGGCGATCGCCGTGGTGCGCCGTGCCGACGGCTCGGGCACGACCTTCATCTGGACCGACTATCTGTCGAAGGTGAGCCCGGAATGGAAGTCGAAGATCGGCGAAGGCACGACGGTCAACTGGCCGACGGGCACGGGCGGCAAGGGTAACGACGGCGTCGCCGCGTTCATTCAACGTCTGCCGGGCGCGATCGGCTATGTCGAATGGGCCTACGTGAAGCAAAACCACATGGTCTACACGAAGATGCAGAATCACGACGGCAAGGTCGTGACGCCGGATACGGCCACGTTTGCTGCCGCCGCGAAAGGGGCTGAATGGAACAAGTCGTTCTATCAGATCCTGACGAATGAGCCGGGCGCGCAAGCCTGGCCGATCGTCGGCGCGACCTTCGTGCTGCTGCACAAGACGCAAGACAAGCCCACGCAAGGCGCGGAAGCGCTCAAGTTCTTCAGTTGGGGTTTCAAGAACGGCAGCGATGCCGTGACGTCGCTCGACTACATCCCGCTGCCGCAGTCGGTGACGGCTGAAATCGAAAAGCAATGGAAGGCCAACGTGAAGGATGCCTCGGGCAAGGCAATCGCCGAGTAAGCAGGCGAGAAGAAGCCACAGGCAGTACGCAGAACGTATCAAGCAGTAGGTAAGCAATACGCAGTCAGCAGTACGCAGTACGCAGTAAGCAGTAAGCAGTAAGCAGTAAGCAGTACGCAGGGAAGGCCCGGCAAGGCGAAGGCGCTTTGCCGGGCACGGCTACCGGCCGCGCCATCGGGGCTGCGGCACCAGCACACGGGTTCACATGTCCGACACTCGCTTCATGTCGACCGCGCCAGCCGAGCACGCTCAGCGCGCGCCGAGCCAGCTTGGCGACTTCATCTTCGGCAATCTCGCGCGCTTGGCCGCGATCGTCACGCTGGTGCTGCTGGGCGGCATCATCGTTTCGCTGATCGTCGAATCGCTGCCGACGATCGAAAAGTTCGGCATGCGCTTCCTTTGGACGTCGGATTGGGATCCGCCCAGCGATGTCTACGGCGCCCTCGTGCCCATCTACGGCACGATCGCCACGTCCATCATTGCACTCATCATCGCGGTGCCCGTCAGCTTCGGCATCGCGCTCTTTCTCACCGAGCTGTCGCCGGTTTGGCTGCGCCGCCCGCTCGGCATCGCCATCGAATTGCTCGCTGCGATTCCGTCGATCGTCTACGGCATGTGGGGCTTGCTCGTGTTTTCGCCGATCTTCGCCACCTACTTCGAGGCGCCGCTCGGTTCTGCCCTCGGGCCGCTGCCGATCGTCGGCGCACTGTTCAAGGGGCCGCCGATCGGCATCGGCATCCTGTGCGCGGGCGTCATTCTCGCGATCATGATCATCCCGTACATCGCTTCGGTCATGCGCGACGTCTTCGAGGTCACGCCCGTGCTGCTGAAAGAATCCGCCTATGGAATCGGCTGCACGACCTGGGAAGTGATGTGGAAGATCGTCCTGCCGTTCACCAAGAGCGGTGTGATCGGCGGCGTTATGCTGGGCCTTGGCCGCGCGCTTGGCGAAACGATGGCGGTCACGTTCGTGATCGGTAATACGAATCTGCTCGATAACGTCTCGCTGTTCTCGCCAGGCAACAGCATTACCTCGGCGCTCGCGAACGAATTCGCGGAGGCGGGCCCCGGCTTGCATACATCTGCGTTGATGGAGCTTGGCTTGATCCTGTTCGTCATCACGTTCATCGTGCTTGCGATTTCCAAGCTGATGCTGCTGCGTCTGCAGAAAGCGGAGGGCACGAAATGAACGGACCATCGATGCAAATCCCGGGTGCGGCGAACCCCGAAGTGTTCGCCGCCACGCGCGAGCGTTTGCAGCGCCGCCGCCGCACGGTCAACGCCATCGCGCTGGCAATGTCGATGGCCGCCATGGCGTTCGGGCTGCTCTGGCTCGTGTGGATTCTTTATACGACGCTGAGCCTCGGTGTCGGCGGCTTGTCGCTCGCATTGTTCACGCAATCGACGCCGCCGCCGAACACGGACGGCGGGGGCCTCGCCAATGCGATCGTGGGCACGCTGATGCTCGTGGGCGCGGCAACGGTGGTCGGCACGCCGATCGGTGTGCTCGCCGGCGTCTATTTGGCCGAGTACGGCCGCAAGGGCTGGCTGGCCGCCACGACGCGCTTCATCAACGACATTCTGTTGTCGGCGCCCTCGATCGTGGTCGGCTTGTTCGTCTATGCCATCGTCGTGGCGAAGATGGGGCACTTCTCGGGCTGGGCCGGCATGGTTTCGCTCGCGCTGCTGCAGATTCCGATCGTGATCCGCACGACCGAGAACATGTTGAACCTCGTGCCCAATGCGCTGCGAGAGGCGGCGTTTGCGCTCGGCGTGCCGAAGTGGAAAATGGTGCTCTCGATCACGCTGAAGGCGTCGATGTCCGGCGTCATGACGGGCGTGCTGCTCGGCGTGGCGCGTATCGCGGGTGAAACGGCGCCGCTGCTCTTCACGGCATTGTCGAACCAGTTCTTCTCGGTCGACATGAATCAGCCGATCGCGAATTTGCCCGTGACGATCTTCAAGTTTGCAATGAGCCCGTTCCCGCAGTGGCAATCGCTCGCGTGGGCCGGTGTATTCCTGATTACGCTCGGCGTGCTTGGATTGAACATCCTGGCGCGTACGATGTTCGGCAAGAAATAAAGCGACGGAGCGCCTTATGAACATGGCTGAGAGTCACCTGTCCCAAATCGAGCGTCCCGCGTCGCCCGCCGGCCACGAGCCGGCCACCGGCGAGCCGTCGCTTGCGCCCCTCGCGCCGAAGATCGAAGTGAAGAATTTGAACTTCTTCTACGGCAAATACCATGCGCTGAAGAACATCAACCTTTCCATTCCCGAAGGCAAGGTAACGGCATTCATCGGCCCGTCGGGTTGCGGCAAGTCCACGCTTTTGCGCACGTTCAACAAGATGTTCGCGCTCTATCCCGAGCAGCGGGCCGAAGGCGCGATCATGATGGACGGCGAAAACCTGCTCGCGACCCATCGCGACATCTCGTTGCTGCGCGCGCGCGTCGGGATGGTGTTCCAAAAGCCGACGCCGTTTCCGATGTCGATCTACGACAACATCGCGTTCGGCGTGAAGATGTTCGAATCGCTCTCGCGCTCGGAGATGGACGACCGCGTCGAGTGGGCCTTGACGAAGGCGGCGCTCTGGAGCGAGGTCAAGGATAAGCTCGGCCAAAGCGGCTACGGTTTGTCGGGCGGTCAGCAGCAGCGCCTTTGCATTGCGCGCGGCATTGCGATCCGCCCGGAAGTGCTGTTGCTCGACGAACCGTGCTCGGCGCTCGATCCGATTTCCACGGGCCGCGTGGAGGAGCTCATTGCCGAGCTCAAGAGCGATTACACGGTCGTCATCGTCACGCACAATATGCAGCAGGCGGCACGTTGCTCCGACTACACGGGATACATGTATCTTGGCGAATTGATCGAGTTCGGCGACACCGAAAAGATCTTCATCAAGCCGGTCCGCAAGGAAACCGAGGATTACATCACCGGCCGCTTTGGCTAAGGAGACAACCATGACGGATAAACATTTGTCGAGCCAGTTCGATGCGGATCTGAACCTCGTCTCGTCGAAGGTGCTCGAGATGGGCGGGCTCGTCGAGGCGCAGATCACGCGTGCCATGCAGGCGCTCAACGAGTTCGACGAGAGCATCGCCGATCAGGTGATCGCGGCCGAAGAAACGGTCAACACGATGGAAGTCGTGATCGACGAAGAGTGCAGCAATGTCATCGCGCGGCGTCAGCCTGCTGCGCGCGATTTGCGCTTGTTGCTCGCGATCTCGAAGACGATCACCAACCTCGAGCGGGCGGGCGACGAGGCGGAGAAGATCGCCAAGCGCGTCAAACGTTTGACGGAAGACGGCGCCTCGCGCACGGTGAACATCGCGGAGATCAAAGTCTCGGGCGAGATGGCCGTGTCGATTCTGCGTCGCGCACTCGATGCGTTCGCACGCCTGGACACGGTGGCGGCCGCTCAGATCGTGCGCGACGACAAGGCCATCGACGAGGAATTCCGCGCTTTCGTGCGCAAGCTCGTCACCTACATGATGGAAGATCCGCGCACGATTTCCGCGGGGCTCGAATTCTTGACCATCGCGAAGGCGATCGAGCGTATCGGCGACCATGCGAAGAACATTGCCGAGTTCATCATCTATATCGTGAAGGGGACGGACGTACGGCACAAATCGCGCGACGCCCTCGAACGCGAAGCACTGGGTTAATAGAGGTGACGATGACGAGCAGCATTCTCATCATTGAAGATGAGCCCGCCATTTCCGAACTGATTTCGGTCAACCTGCAGCATGCGGGCCATTGCCCGATCCGGGCTTATAACGCGGAGCAGGCCCAGGCGTTGATCAGCGACGTGCTGCCCGATCTCGTCTTGCTGGACTGGATGTTGCCCGGCAAGTCGGGCATCGCGTTCGCGCGCGATCTGCGCAACAACGAGCGTACGAAGCACATCCCGATCATCATGCTGACGGCGCGTGGCGATGAGCAAGACAAGGTGCTGGGGCTCGAGATCGGCGCCGACGATTACGTCACGAAGCCGTTTTCGCCCAAGGAATTGATGGCCCGCATCAAGGCCGTGCTGCGCCGTCGCGCGCCGCAGTTGACCGAGGACGTGGTGGCCATCAACGGGCTCAAGCTCGATCCGGCCACGCATCGGGTCGCGGCGCATGGATCGGGAAGCGAGATCAAGCTCGATCTAGGCCCCACGGAGTTCCGTCTGCTGCACTTTTTCATGACTCACCCCGAGCGGGTGCATAGCCGCACGCAACTGCTCGATCAGGTCTG
Source organism: Paraburkholderia sp. (assembly GCA_004322045.1). GTDB lineage: Bacteria > Pseudomonadota > Gammaproteobacteria > Burkholderiales > Burkholderiaceae > Trinickia. The sequence continues at coordinate 21,178 of SCRN01000025.1, read as the reverse complement.
GGGCGATCATGTGTTCGTCGAGGAGCGCACGGTCGATGTCCATATCAAGCGGCTTCGCGCCGCGCTAAAGCCGGCCGGTTGCGATGCTATGATCGAAACGGTGCGCGGCAGCGGTTATCGTCTCGCCAAGAGCGCGTAGTGCCGGAGCGCCGGGTGCGCCGCGCGGGGAAACCGCGGTGCGCTTTTGATTCGATTCACCCATGACCTCATGAATATTATTTGGGCGCGCTCGATCGTATCGCTGCTGTTGCTCGCGCTCGTATGTGCGGCAATCGCGGCCGTCGCAAGCGTGAGTGCGGCGTTGATCTTCGCCGTCGTTGCGCTCGTCGCGCAGATTCTCTTTTCCGCCTATCACACCGAGCGCCTGTGGCGCTTGCTCGATGCGCCGGTCTACGGTGAAGTGCCGAGCGCGCCCGGTGTGTGGGGCGAGATCTACTACCGGCTGCATAAGCTCGCCAAGCGCTGGCACGCTCAAGTGCGGCAAGTCGAGCAGCAGCATTCGCGCTTTATCCAGGCGATCCAAGCGTCGCCGAACGGCGTGGCCATGCTCGACGATCACGACCAGATCGAGTGGTGCAACGCGATCGCCGAGCAGCATTTCGGCTTGGACGCGAAGCGCGACCTGCGCCAGCACATCACCCATCTCGTGCGGCATCCCGATTTCGTGCGCTATCTGAACTCGCATCAGTACGACGAGATGCTCATCATGCGCGGTATGGGCGACAAGCGGCAGAACGTGCTTTCCGTGCAAGGGTTCCCCTATGGGGAAAATCGCAAGCTCGTGCTGTCGGCCGACATCACCGAACTCGAGCGCACCGATGCGATGCGGCGCGACTTCGTCGCGAATGTCTCGCACGAACTGAAGACGCCGCTCACGGTGCTGTCGGGTTTTCTCGAAACGTTGCGCGAGATCCCGCTCGAGCCAGCCGATCGCGAACGCTACTTGGAGCTGATGGATCAGCAGGCCTCGCGCATGCGCAATATCGTCGACGACTTGCTGGTGCTCGCCAAGCTCGAAGGCGATGCCAAGCCGCCGAGCGATCGCCCCATCGATATGCGCGCCGTGATTTCGCACGTGCGTGAGGATGCCTCGACGCTGTCGGGCGGGCGCCATCGCATCTCGTTCTCGGCCGATGACACCTTGACCGTGACAGGCGTCCAAACGGAGATCTTGAGCGCGCTCGGCAATCTCGTGACGAACGCCATTCGCTATACGCCCGATGGCGGCACGATCGATGTCGCTTGGCAGCTGGTGGGCAACGAGGCGTCGTTCTCGGTGACCGATACGGGCTTCGGGATTCCGTCGGCCGACATCCCGCGGTTGACCGAGCGCTTTTACCGCGTCGATCGTAGCCGCTCGCGCGATACGGGCGGCACCGGGCTTGGCCTCGCCATCGTCAAGCACGTGCTGCAACGGCACGATGCGACGCTCGAGGTCAAGAGCGAAGAGGGCAAGGGCAGCACGTTCAGCGTGCGTTTCCCGGCGCAGCGCTCGTTGCGCCGGCAACCCGCGCATGCAGGCGCTTAACCGAGCGAGAGCGGCCCACCCAGGCGCGCAATTCGGCGGAGCAGCGAGCCCTGGCGCTGCGGCCGCCGGGTCCCTAGCTTTCTCCCTTAGCAGCCGAATTTCGCGAGCAAGCCGGCTTGAGCGTTGCGCGATGTCTTGCCGGGCCGGCTGCGCCGGTAGTGCCCATCGCTTTGCATCACCCAAGCCGCTTGATTGTCGCCGAGCAGGGCCGACAGCCCCTCGGCGATGACGCGCCGTTTCAAGCGCCGATCGTTGACCGGGAATGCGACTTCGACGCGGCGGAAGAAGTTGCGATCCATCCAGTCCGCGCTCGACAGATAGACGCGCTCCCGACCATCGGCGAAGAAATAGAAGATGCGGTGGTGCTCGAGGAAGCGCCCCACGATCGAGCGCACGGTGATGTTCTCGGATAGCCCTTCGACCCCCGGCTGCAGCGAGCAGACGCCGCGCACGATCAGATCGATCTTCACGCCCGCTTGCGACGCTTCGTACAACTCGGCGATGACCGTCGGCTCGAGCAGGGCGTTCATCTTCGCGACGATGCGCGCTTTCTTGCCGGCGCGCGCATTCTCGGCCTCCGCACAGATCGCTTCGACGAGCTTGGGATGCAGCGTGAACGGCGATTGCCAAAGCTCGTGCAGCCTCAATTCGCCGCCGATGCCCGTCAACTGTTGGAACACGTGGTGAACGTCTTCGCAGATGAGCTGATCGGCCGTCATCAGGCCGAAGTCCGTGTACAGGCGCGCGGTGCGCGGATGATAGTTTCCGGTGCCCAAGTGCGCATAGCGCTTGAGCGTCGACTTGCCGTTGTTCGTCGTGCGTCGCACGATCAACATCATCTTGGCGTGGCACTTGTGGCCCACGACGCCGTAGACAACGTGCGCGCCGACGGCTTCGAGCTGCGAGGCCCAATTGATGTTGGTTTCTTCGTCGAAGCGCGCGAGCAGTTCGACCACCACCGTGACTTCCTTGCCGTTGCGCGCCGCTTGCATGAGCGCGTCCATCAGCGGCGAATCGGTGCCCGTGCGGTAGATCGTTTGCTTGATCGCCATGACGCTCGGGTCTTGCGCCGCCTGCAGCAGCAATTCCAACACGGGCTGAAAGCTCTCGTACGGATGATGCAGCAACACGTCCCCCTGATCGAGCGTGTCGAACAGGTTGGCGGCGTTAGCGAGAGCGGGGGACGTGGCGGGCACGTGCGGCACGAACTTCAGGTCGGGCCGATCGACGAGTTCGGGCAACTGCATGAGGCGCACGAGATTGACCGAGCCATCCACGCGGTAGCAGTCTTTCTCGCTCAAGCCGCTTTCGTCGAGCAGCCGGCGCACGAGGTGGGGCGGCGTATCGGCCGATACTTCGAGGCGCACCGCGTTGCCCAGGTGGCGTGCGGGCAACTCGCCTTGCAGTGCGACGCGCAAGTTCGTGATTTCGTCTTCATCGACGAATAACTCGCTGTTGCGCGTGATGCGGAATTGATTGCAGCTTCGGATCGTGAGGTTGGGAAATAGCTCGTGAACGAAACGCTGCATGAACGAGCTGAGCAGCACGAAACCATAGGTGAAGCCCGAAAGCTCCTGCGGCATGTGCACGAGTCGTGGCAGGGCGCGCGGCGCTTGCACGATGCCCATTACCGCCTGGCGGCCGAATGCGTCCTTGCCTTCGAGTTCGACCACGAAGTTCAAGCTTTTGTTGAGCACGCGCGGGAACGGATGCGCGGGATCGAGGCCGATCGGGGTGAGCACCGGCAGCAATTCGTCGACGAAGTAGCGACGCGCCCATTCGGTCTGCGCTTCGGTCCACGTCTCGGCGCTGTGAAAATAGATGCCTTCTTGCTCGAGTGCCGGGAGCACTGTCTCGTGCAGCATCGTGTACTGCCGATGCACGAGCTTGTGGGCGCGCTCGACGACCAGATCGTAGACGTGCTGCAGCGACATGCCGTCCGGCGCGAGCGAGCCCGGGTTGTCGCGCATCTGCTCCTGCAGTCCCGCCATGCGCACTTCGAAGAATTCGTCGAGGTTGCTGCTCGTGATGCAGATGAAGCGCAAGCGCTCGAGCAGCGGCACGGACGGGTCGGTGGCTTGCGCGAGGACGCGCTCGTTGAAGCCGAGAATGCCAAGCTCACGGTTCAGCAGGGGATAACGCAGCGACATCGGCAGCAAATGAGAAGGGTCGGATGAAGAAATGAACGGACGCTCGGACATTCTCATAATTCGGTGTCATTGCGGTGAAAAGTCATACTGTCACTTTTTAGGCATTTTACGGAGATTCGGCGCGAATTTGGCGATTGTGTGAATTGAGCGCGTCGTTCGAGGGCGCAGGGCGCCGCTCGGGCGAAGGGGACACGACCAAGATGTCGCATAGGCGGTGCCACATTGATGCAATGCACCGTGGGGAAATACTATGTGCTTACAATGACGTTTTTGAACAGCGCGGCGCTCGCCTGGGCGATGGATCCCGGCCGGTCGTGCGCGCGCACGGGAGCTCGTTTTCCTAATGCCCAATACCCCGCACCTTCTTGCGTCCGTGGACCTCGGCTCGAATAGTTTCCGGCTCATCGTCGGGCGCGTCGAGGAAACGACTGCCGGCGCGCAGATCTATCAAGTCGATGCGCTGCGCGAGGCCGTGCGGCTTGCCGCGGGGCTCTCGACCGACAAAATGCTCGATCGCGCGTCGCAAGTGCGTGCGTGGGACGCGCTCAAGCGCTTCGGCGAACGGCTGCGCGATTTTCATCCCGACCACGTGCGCGCCGTGGCGACCAATACGCTGCGCGTCGCCAAGAATGCCGGCGAATTTCTCGTCGAAGCGCAAAACGCGCTGGGCTTTCCGATCGAAGTCATCGCGGGACGCGAAGAGGCGCGGCTGATCTATGCCGGCGCCGCGCACTCGGTGCCCGCGATTTCGGGCAAGCGGCTCGTCGTCGATATCGGCGGCGGCTCGACCGAGTTCATCATCGGCCAGCACTACACGCCCCTCGTGATGGAAAGCCTTTATATCGGCTGCGTGAGCCACAGCCGCACGTTCTTTCCCGCGGGCAACGTCGACGATTACACGATGCGTCAGGCCGAACTGGCGGCCAAGCGTGAAATTGAAATCATCTCGCGCGAGTACAAGCAGGCCGGATGGGATCAGGCGATCGGCTCCTCGGGCACGGCCCGGGCGCTGGCCGAACTCGTCGAAGCCAACGGCTTCAACGATCCCGGCGTGACGCACGGCATTTCGCGCGGCGGCCTCGAGCGGCTCAAGCGCGCGCTCATCAAAGCCGAAAACGTCAATCGGCTCAAGCTCGTCGCGCTCAAGCCCGATCGCGTGCCAGTGCTCGCGGGCGGCTTGTCGATCATGCTGGCCGTGTTCGAGGAACTCGGGATCGATTACGTCGATACGACCGACGGCGCGTTGCGCCTCGGCGTTCTATACGACTTGCTGGGGCGCACGCAGCACGAGGACATGCGGGCGGTCACCGTCGAGGGGTTCATGCGCCGTTACGGCATCGATCGCGCACAGGCCGAGCGCATCGGCGAACTGGCGGTCGGCTTCTACGATCAACTCGGCGCGGCGAATGGGGAAGAGTTGGAAGAAGGGCGGGTCTTTCTCGGCTGGGCGGCCGCACTGCACGAGATCGGCTTGTCGATTTCTCATAGCGCATATCACAAACATTCCGCCTATATCGCGAGCAATGCCGATATGCCCGGCTTCTCGCGCACCGATCAAGCGCGGCTCGCTGCGCTCGTGCTCGGGCATGCGGGCAAGCTCGGCAAATTGTCGCAAACGCGCGAAGTCGAGTGGCCTTTGCTGTTTTGCCTGCGGCTCGCGGCGTTGCTTTGCCGCCGGCGCACCGATGTGGGCCTGCCGGGCATTCGCTTGACCAAGTCCCATGGCGGCTACGAAGTGCGCTTGCCGAACGAATGGGTCGCGGGCAATCCGTTGACCGATTACAGCTTGACCCAAGAAGCGGCCGAATGGGAGAAGGTCGGGATCCGCTATCGCGTCGTATACACGGACGAATAAGCGATTGCATTCGAAACAAGCGCTATAGCCGATAGTCGAACAAGCGAAGCGGCCCACGCTCGATGCCGAGCGTGGGCCGCTTTTTCTCTATGGCCGACGGCGTGCCCTGCGGGGGCGATGGTGTGCTGCTTTAAGCAAGGAAGTGGCGCGCGTAGCGGGCGTTGATGTCGGCCAGGCGGAACAGCGTGAGGAAATCGGCGCAGTTGAAGTCTGGGTCCCAAGCCGGTGCGCCGCAGATCTTCGCGCCGAGGCGCAGATACCCTTTGACGAGCGGCGGCGGCGCAACGCGCACACCCGTGCGCAGCTCCTCGACGGGCAGCGGCGTATGCGCGAACACGCGGTATTCCGGGCTCGTCAGCGCTTGCTCGCGCAACGACTCATACAGGTTCGCTGCGAAATGGCCGCCGTCGGCCATCGGCACGCTTGCGCAACCGAGCATCGTCTCGTAGCCGTTTTGCATCATGTAGGTGCCGAGCCCGCCCCACAGCGACATGATGACCGAACCGCTGCGATAGTCGGCGTGCACGCAGGAACGGCCCACTTCGACCATCTTCGCGCGCAGATGCGCCAGGCGCGAGAGATCGAATTCTCCCTCGGCGTACAAGCGCCCGATGCGGGCGGCTTGATGCGGCGGCAGGACGCGGTAAGTGCCGACCACCTTCAGGGTATCAAGGTCGCGCACGAGCAAATGATCGCAATAGGCGTCGAACGCATCGACGTCGAGCCCGTCGGGGCCCGTGACGCTAGCGCCCATCTCTTCGGCGAACACGCGGTAGCGCAGGCGCTGCGCCTCGCGCAGTTCTTCATCGGTGCGCGCCCAAGCCACTTGCAGACGGTGTTCCTGCGTGACGGTTTCTTTCTCGCGTGGCAGACGGCGGCGCGAATCGAGCGGGATCGAAGCGAAGGGCAGGGTCGGCGTCGGCAGATCTCGCATAGGGGTTCCTGGTTCCTAATGACTATGAAAGGAATGCTGGGTCTTTGCCAATGTAGTAACAGGCGGTGACGTTTGCATGGCAAACGCGTGTCGCTGCGATGACATGTCGCGCGGCGGACACACGCGTTTCATCGGGGTTAAATCAATTCGGGAGAAACGACCGCTCGCACCACGACCTGTCCGGAGCCATTGCGCTCGCGGCTTGCGAGCCACCAGAGGCCGCCTTTTTTGATCGTCCATTCGGCGCTTTGTGCGGTGACGAGCTGCGAGGCGACGAGGCCCAGGGTGGGTTGATGCCCGACGATGACGACCATCGAAGCGAGGCCGCCCGGCCAGCCGGCCGCCTCCAACACCGCTTCCGGCCCGGCGCCGGGGCCGATCCGATCCACGCTGCGGTATTGGTCCGTCAACGCCTCGACGGTTTGGATGGTGCGGGCGGTGGGGCTGGCCAGAATCACGGCATCGGCACTGAGCCGTTGCCTGAGCCATTTGGCCACGGTTTGCGCTTGCTTGCGTCCGCGCGGGGTGAGTTGGCGGGCAGCGTCGCTGGGTGCGGCGTCTTCCGCTTCCGCATGACGCCAAAGGATCAAATCCATGTCGTTGCCTCCTATCGCTTGGGGCGCACAAGCGCGCCATCGGTCATCGGATGCAAAAACTGCGATATGCCACAAAGTGAATATTAGCTGGGTGCGCCGAACGACGCTGAAATCTTCTTCGCGCCGAGATTGACCGACCATCGACAAGACGGCTAGAATCTCGGATTCGTCGGAGCGTAGCGCAGCCTGGTAGCGCATCTGATTTGGGATCAGAGGGTCGTAGGTTCGAATCCTATCGCTCCGACCACTATATACAAGGCTTTGCGCGTAGCGTGTTTTCGTTTTCCTAATCGCTTGGCAAAGCTCTTCTTCAATCAATCACCGACTGGCAAGCGCCAACCGGGATCGTTGTCACCTCGCCACTCGAGTTGCGAGTCCGCCCTAGGGCACTAAGATCGGCCCCACCGGCCCCCGTCGCACTCGTAGTTTCCCGCTTCCCTCGCGCGTGATGGCGTCACATAATACGTAAGCTACAGAATCGTCAAGCGCGATAGCGAGTATCCATAACGAGTACCGTAGGCGATCGAATACGGGAGCAAATGTGGGTGAGTCGACCGACGAGGCACGCGTATTCATCTCGACGTTGAGGCCGGACCGCCGCGAGCGCCTGCTTGCGCTGGCCGCCATCGCGGTGACGATTGCTGTGTTCGCAGCGGCGGTGCCGTTCGCCAAAACACAACTCGCCCCGGTTTGGGCGTTCGTGCCGATTTACCAGTCGGCGCTCGCCGTGTGCGATCTGCTGACCGCCGCGTTGTTTATCGGGCAGTACGGCATTCTCTTTTCTCCGGCGTTGCTGATGCTTGCGGGCGGTTACCTACTGAGCGCTTGCATGGCGATTGCCCATACGCTGTCGTTTCCTGGGCTGTTCACGCCCACGGGCGCGCTGGGGGCCGGCCCGCAGACCACCGCTTGGCTTTACATGATGTGGCATGGCGCGTTTCCGCTCGCGGTGATTGCGTACGCGCGCGCACGACCGCCCGGCGAGGGCCGGCGGCCGAAGGCGCCTTGGGGCGCGGCGTTGCTTTGCGTCGTGATCGCGGTCGCGATCGCCGGCTTGATGACCGCGGTCGCGACGCTCGGCCATGCCTGGTTGCCCCCTATTATGAGCGGTTCGCAAGAGGCGGGGGCGATCGTCTGGGTCGTGTCCATCGTATGGCTTATCAACTTCGCCGCGCTCGCATCGTTGATTTTCCGGCGCGCGCGCACGGTCCTCGACCTATGGATGATCGTGGTCGTCTGCGCGTGGATTTTCGACATTGCGCTTTCCGCCGTCTTTAATCACGCCCGTTTCGACCTCGGGTTTTACGCCGGGCGCATCTACGGCTTGATCGCGTCGAGCTTCGTCCTCGTTTCTCTGACCTTCGACAATATCAAGCTTTACACGCGTGTCGTTCAGGCCTTCGACCGCGAACGGGCTGAGCACCGGCTCGTGCAGCAGCGCACGGCGCAATTGAACGAGGCGAAGGCGCTGCTCGAAGCGCGCGTCGCGGCCCGCACGGCTGCACTCGCGGAGTCGAATCGCGAACTACAGCACGAAGTGGCCGAAAGAAAGCGCGCCGAGACGGCGCTCATGACGTCGCAAGAGGAACTGCGAGAAGTCGCGGCTATCGGCAGTTCGGCGCGGGAGCAAGAGATGCGGCGCATTTCGCGAGAACTGCACGACGAACTCGCTCAAACCCTCGCTACCTTGCGTATTGAAACCGACCGGTTGCGCGACGCGGCTTCCGGACCGCAAGGCAGCGCGATGGACGAGCGAAGGCTAGCCGGGATGCGGGCGTTGCTCGACGACGCGGTCGCATCGACGCGGCGAATCGCATCGGACTTGCGGCCGCTCGTGCTCGATGATCTCGGCCTCGTCCCCGCGATGCAATGGCTCGTGCAGAACTTCACGCAGCGCAGCGGGGTGGCTTGCGAGCTCACCGTCGAGCCGGTAGACCTCGAACTCGACGAACCGTACGCCACGGCGACGTTCCGCATGTTGCAGGAGTCGCTGACGAACGTGGCTCGGCATGCGCAGGCCTCACACGTAAAGGTGTGCGTCGCTCGCGAACGCGATCGCGTGCTGTTGACGGTTCGAGACAACGGTATCGGCTTCGACCCGACGCTGCCACGCAAGACGGGTTCGTTCGGGTTGGCCGGCTTGCGCGAGCGCGCCTATCTCGTCGAGGGCGAACTTGACATCGAGTCCTCGCCGGGACACGGAACGACAATCGAAGTGCGCATTCCAGTTAGCGTGCGCCTCGATCCTACCGTGGGCGCAGGCGTAGCCGGACCATGCGCCTGAGGGCGCCGTCTGCGCGCCACCGGGAAGTCTGCCGCGCGCAATTTTTCTGCAGATCGCCAAGCTAAGGCCCTAGTTCGACGACTCTGTCCCAGGCGAATAGGGGATTCTCCAGCCGATTGCGGCGTCGATCGATATAGCCGCGCGGGTTGCAGACAACGCGTGTTCCATTGACGACGTAATCGAACGGGGTATGCGTATGCCCGTGAATCCATAGCGCGACGGGCGGCCCGAGCAACTCGGGCAGATGGCTGATGAAGCCGGCCGAAGCGAGATCTTGGGCGAAGCGTTCGGCGAGGCTCGAGCGATGGGGCGCATGATGCGTGACGACGATGGTTTGGCCGCCGAACGGTTTGCGTAGTTCTTTCTCTAGCCACTCGCGCGCGTGGCGGTGCAAAACGAGCGTGTCGGCCGGTGCGAACAGCCGCGGCCCTGTGCCCGCTTCTTCAGCTTTACCGGCTTCGCCCGCGGCCGCCGCGCTCGAGGGCCATGTCACTTGTATCGGGCCGCGGAAATCGAGCATGACTTTTTGAGCCGCGGCGATCGATGCGTCGATTGCTTCATCGCTCGCGCCGAACAACGCGAAGTCCGTCCACAGCGTCGTGCCGAGCACGCGCCAGCGGCCGTCGGGATCGACCAAAGCCGCGTTGTTGAGGTAATGCACTTGATCGACGCTCGCCGCGGCGTCGCGCATCGCCACTTCGAGTGCGCCGAACTCGCCGTCGTAATACTCGTGGTTGCCGGGCACGTAGACGACGGGCGTTTGCCCGCCGAACGTTTGCGCTGCCCAGCGGATACCCTCGGCGTGATTGTGGATGTCCCCGGCAAGAACGATGAGATCGGCCTCGGTATGCGGAATGACCTCGGGCTCGTCGCACTCGAGATGCAGATCGGACAACACGCGGATTTTCACGGGAACGCCTCTTTGCGCAATCGGTTCGATGATGGTTGGACAACCGCCGCCCGCGGCGTCGATGGGCGTGGCGCGGCGGCGCGGACGGTGCTTAGCCTAGCACTTTGCCGGGGTTCATCAGGCCGAGCGGATCCAGCGCTGCTTTGATCGCCCGCATGATGCCCACTTCGACGGCGGATTTGTAATGCGACAGCTCGGGCACTTTGAGTTGGCCGACGCCATGCTCGGCGCTGAACGTGCCTCCGTGTCGATGCACGCTCTCATACACGATGCGATTCAATTGCGCTTGATGCTGCGCGAGGAACGCTTTCGCATCGATGCCTTCGGGGGCCTGCACGTTGTAGTGGAGGTTACCGTCGCCCAAATGACCGAACGTGACCATGCGTGCGCCCGGCACTTCGCGTGCAATCGCGGCATCGGTTTGTTCGACGAATGCGCCCACGCGCGAGATAGGCACCGCGATGTCGTGCTTGATGTTCAAGCCTTCTTGGGCCTGCGCAAGCGGGATGTGCTCGCGCAGATCCCAAAAAGCTTTCGATTGCGCGAGGTTTTCGGCGACGACTGCGTCTTCGACGAGTCCCGACTCGAGGGCTTGTTCCATCATTTGTTCGAACAGCGCCCGCGCATGGTCCTCGCTTTCGTTGTCCGATAGCTCGAGAAGGACGATTTGCGCGTGCGTTTGGTCGAACGGATAGCGCATCTGCGGAAAATGCTTTCCGACCAGCCGCAAGCAAAAATCCGACATCAACTCGAATCCCGTCAGCAGCGGACCGGCGCGGCGCTGGGCGAGCGCCAGGAAGTCGAGCGCGGTCTGTGGCGAGGCGAGGGCCGCGAGCGCCGTGACGCGCGCGGCGGGCAGGGGATGCAGCTTCATAACGGCGGCCGTGATGAAGCCGAGCGTGCCTTCCGCGCCGATGTAGAGATCGCGCAAATCGTAACCGGTGTTGTCTTTGCGCAGACCGCGCAACCCATCCCAAATCTCGCCTTGGGCGGTGACGACTTCCAGACCGAGGCACAGCTCGCGGGTGTTGCCGTAGCGCAGCACGCCGGTGCCGCCGGCGTTGGTCGAGAGGTTGCCGCCGATCGTGCAACTGCCTTCGGCGGCGAGGCTCAGCGGAAACAGGCGTCCGGCCGCGCGCGCGTGGTCCTGCACCTGCGCCAGCACGACGCCGGCCTCGACGGTGATCGTGTTGTTGTGGGGATCGAGTGCGCGAACTTGGTTCAAGCGGGCGAGGCTGACGATAGCTTGCGTTCCCGTGCGGTCTGGCGTTGCGCCGCCCGCGAGGCCGGTGTTGCCGCCTTGGGGCACGAGCGGCACCCGATGCTCGCCAGCGAGCCTGACGATAGCGGCGACGTCTTGTGTCGTGCCGGGGCGGAGCACGGCACAAGCGGCGCCCGTGTAGCGGTGGCGCCAATCGGTGAGGAACGGCGCGGTGTCGTTCGGTTCGGTGAGAACGTTGGCCGCGCCGATTGCGGCGCGGCATGCGGCGACGAATGTGTCGCGCGCAGGTGAAGGCGTGTCGGTCATGATGGTTCGTCCTTCCTGGGCAAGATGCGCGATAGCAGGTGAGCCGAGGGTGTCGAAACGACGCGCACGAGAGCGCGCGTCAAGTCGTGTACGAGGCGGCGCGCGCGGCTATGTCGACTCGGGCGCGCTCGCATCGCGGCCCGCCGCGCGCGCTGCGCGCTTGAAGGGCGCGAGATAGGCAAGCGCGCAGCCGATAAAGAGCGCCGCGAGGGCCACTTCGGCCCAACCGAGCCGCGCGGATAATCCCGCGTCGGTCATGCCGCGCACGACGCCTTCGGCCAGATACAGCAGCACGAGCATCGACGCCCATTGCAATGTGTAAAGCTTACGCCGCCACACGCCCGGCAAAGCGCACGCGAGCGGCAGCGCCTTGAGCACGAGCGCCGATCCGCCCGGGCGCAGCGGCGCCAGCCACCGCTCCCAGGCCACAGCCAGCACGATCAGGGTCACGAGGGCGAGCGCCGCGCCCAGCGCGCAACGATTGCGCGGGACGACGCGGGCGGCGGCAGGCGCGCCGGCTCGAGCGGACGTCATGGCCGGCCCGCCAACAGCGAGGCCGTGCGCGCGAGCCGGGCGCCAAGCGCAATCGCGAGCGTCTTTTCGTCGGCCGACAACGTCGATTCGCGCGCGCCGGCGCCGGACACGTGCGAGGCGCCGTAGGGCGTGCCGCCTGTTTGCGTGGTGGCGAGCGTGCTTTCGGTGTAAGGGATGCCCACCATCAACATGCCGTGGTGCAGCAGCGGCAGCATCATCGAGAGCAGTGTCGATTCCTGGCCGCCGTGCAGGCTGCTCGTCGAGGTGAACACGCAGGCGGGCTTGCCCGAGAGGGCGCCGCTCATCCATTGCGGCGTCGTGCCGTCCAGGAAGTACTTCAGCGAGGCGGCCATGTTGCCGAAGCGCGTGGGGGAGCCGAGGGCCAACCCCGCGCACTCTTCGAGATCGCGCAGCTCGGCATAGGGCGGGCCGTCGGACGGAATGGCCGGCGCGGTGGCTTCGCTCACGGCCGAGACGGCCGGCACGGTTCGCACGCGCGCCTGCATGCCGGCTACGCTGTCGACGCCTTGCGCGAGCGCCAATGCCAGATCGCGGGTCGCCCCGTGCCGGCTGTAATAGAGTACGAGAATGTCTTTCATGAGGATGGGTGGTGAGCGGCTTATTATAGGGGCGTGTACGCCGCCGCGCCGCTGCGTGCGGCGATCGAACCAAAAGGAGAACCTCGACTTGCGCACGTTCAGCTCCGAACTGCAGACCCTTCAGCGTCTCGCGCGTTTTGCGATGAAGCGCATCGGCGAAGACCGGATCGCTCAAGTGGCGGGCAGCTTGACGTTTACGACGATGCTCGCGATCGTCCCGCTCGCGACGGTCGCGTTCGCGCTGTTCACGGCGTTTCCCATCTTCTCGACGTTTCAGATGTCGCTGCAGACGTTCCTCGCCCAGCATCTGATGCCCGATCAGATCAACAACCAAATCTTCAAGTATCTGAACCAGTTCGCATCCAAGGCCAAGGGACTGACGACGGCAGGGATGATCGTGTTGTTCGTCACGTCCGTCATGACGATGATGACGGTCGAATCGGCGCTGAACGTCATATGGCGCGTGGCCAAACCGCGCCCGTTCGCACAGCGTGTGCTCGTCTATTGGGCGATCATTACGCTCGGCCCGCTTCTGATCGGCGTGAGCCTATCGATTTCCTCGTATCTTTTTACCCAATCGAGCGCGCTCGCCAGCGGGCACGTGCCACTCTTGATCGAATGGACGCTGACCGGCGCATCGTTGCCGTTGACCGCGCTGGCATTCGCGCTGCTTTACGTTTATCTGCCCAATTGCTCGGTGGCGTGGCGCGACGCTGTGGTGGGCGGGCTCGCGGCGGCCATCGCATTCGAGCTCGCCAAGCGCGGCTTCGGCTATTACGTGCGCCGGATGCCGACCTATACGGCTGTCTACGGTGCGTTCTCGCTCGTGCCGCTGTTCTTGTTGTGGGTCTATCTGTGCTGGTTCATCACGCTTGCCGGCGCGACGATCGTGTCCGCGTTGCCTGCTATCCGCTTGGGGCAGTTCCATCGACGGCATTATCCGGGCAGCGACTTGCTCGATGCGCTCGAGTTGCTGGTGCGCTTGGACGAGATGCGCGATGCGGGTAAACCGGGCCTTACGCCGGTCGAGCTCGCGCGCATGCTCCGCTGCGATATCGATACCGTGACGCGATTGCTGAACAAGCTGGACCGTCGCGGCTGGGTTACGCCGCTCGCCGGGGAGGCCGCGCCGCGTTACGTGCTGATCGCCAATCCGGCGCAAGTGACGGTGGGCCGGTTGTTCGACATGTTCGTGGTGGATCGGCGTGAGCTCGAATATCAACTGCGGCTGGATTCGACGCGCGTGGACGCGGCATTGCTGCTCGATGCGCTGCACAACCCGAAGCTCGATCTGACGTTGGCCGTGCTGGTGGCGGCCCGCAGTGTGAGAGGCGCACCGCAGGGCAGCGGCAAGACGCTGCGCTCGCCGTGGCCGCAACAGTCTACGTAGCGGCTAGGCGATCGCCGCGCTGTGTTGTAAAGGTAGCCGCTAAAAGGCAGCCGCTGCGCCGCCGGTCACCCGCCGCACGCGCACGGCGCGCCGGGGCGTTCTACGAACTCCGGCTCGCGCCTAGAGCGCGATTTTGCCGACGCAAATATCCTTGAACATCACCCAGTCGCCCATGAGGCTGTAAAGCGGATGGCGGAACGTGGCGGGGCGGTTCTTCTCGAAGAAGAAATGGCCCACCCACGCGAACCCGTAACCGCAGACGACGGCCGCGGGCAGCCACAGCCAGGCCATCGTCGCGACCGCCATGGCCAAGCAGCCGATCACCCCGAGCGAGCCGACGAAATGCAGGCGGCGGCAGATCGGGTTGCGGTGCTCGCCCAGATAAAAGGGATAAAACTCGGTGAAGCTGCCGAAATGGGCCGTATGAGCGCTGTGAGCCATCGCATCCTCCCGTTCGCGGTTGCGCACGCGTGTGCGCGCCGGGACGAGCGCCGCCGCGCGGGGCACGAGAGCATGCCACGGCCGCGAGCCGCCCTGGACTGATAAAACCCATTGTCCGGCGATCGCCGCGAAGGCGCAACCGGGCCCAACGGCCTATCGGCGCAGACGCGGCCATCGCCGCGCGTCAGGCCGGCTGCGTCGCGGCAACGACGGTACGGGCGAAGGCGAAGAGCGCATCCAGCGTGGCATCCGGTTGCTCGGTCATCAGCGCATGTCCAGCCTCGAGCGTGACGACGTCCACCGGCGCGCCGCCGGCCTGGAGCGCTTGTACGAGCGAGCGCGTAGCCCGCGGCGGCGTCATCATGTCCTTGGCGCCCAGCACCAGGCGCACTGGGCAGCGCACGTGCGCGGCGCACTCGAGCCCCTGCGCGTAGGCGTTGCAAGCCGCGAAGTCGGTATGAAACAGGTGGGGCTCGCCGCGCGCCGACACGCGTTCCATGAGGCGCTGGTTCACGCCGTGGAGCCAAAAGCCGGGGCCGGGGCAAGAGGGTTTCGCGGCGATGCTCGAGTGCGACCAGCGATTCACGAGGTCGATCGCTTCCGGCTCGCGTTCGAGCGCGGCAGCGAGCAGCGCGTCGGACACGGCCATGGGAACGGCCGTTGCCACGAGGGCGGCGCCGAGCGTTCGCGCAGGGTGACGGCCGGCGAAATCGAGCGCGACGAGCGAGCCCATGCTATGGCCGATGACGAGCGCGGCAGGGGCGCCGACGGCGTCGAGCAGGTCGGCCAGCCAATCGGCCAGCGCCTCGATCGTGGTTTTCGCGGGGCCTTCGCTGCGGCAGTGTCCGGGTAGATCGACGGCGAGCACGTTGAAGCCGTGATGCGCAAAGTAGCGGCTTTGCAGCGCCCACACGCTATGGTCGTGCTGCGCGCCGTGGACGAACACGGCGGTGGGCAACGCCGCGTCAAAGCGCTTGCCGCCGGTATAGGCGTAGGCGGATTTGCCCTCAACGGTCACGATCATGTCGTCTCCTTTTTTGCAGATCCGCCGGTCGTGGCTTTGCCCGCGGCTTTGAGTGCGCGTTTGAGATCGTCGATGAGATCGTCCGGATCCTCGAGGCCGATCGACAGGCGGATCGTGCCTTCGGTGATACCGGCGCCGGCGAGTGCGGCGGCGTCCATGCGGAAATGCGTAGTGGAAGCGGGGTGAATGACGAGCGAGCGCGCATCGCCAACATTGGCTAGATGCGAGAACAGCGTCAAGGCTTCGATGAAGCGGCGCCCTGCGGCGCGATCGCCCCGTAAGTTGAAGCTGACGACCGCGCCGGCGCCGCGCGGCAGCAAGCGTTTAGCCAGCGCGTAATCGGGATGCGATTCCAACTCGGGGTAGGCGACCGATTCCACCGCAGCCTGGGCCGCGAGAAATTGGACGACTTTGCGCGTGTTGGCGACGTGCCGCTCCATGCGCAACGGCAAGGTCTCGATGCCTTGTAGCAACTGCCACGCGGCCTGCGGGTGCAGGCATGCGCCGAAATCGCGCAGGCCTTCGCGGCGTGCGCGCAGCAGGAATGGCGCCACCGTGCTTTCTTCGGCGAATACCATGCCGTGGAAGCCGTCGTAGGGCTCGGTGAATTCGGGAAAGCGCCCCGACGCGGCGAAATCGAACGTGCCGCCGTCGACCAGCACGCCGCCGACGGTGGTGCCGTGCCCGCCCAAGAACTTTGTTGCCGAGTGGTAGACGAGATCGGCGCCGTGCTCGAACGGCTTGATGAGGTACGGGGTCGTGAAGGTCGAATCGACGAGCAGCGGAATTGCGTGCGCGTGCGCGATCTCGGCGAGCGCCGCGATGTCGAGCACGTCCAGGTTCGGATTGCCGAGCGTTTCGCCCAACAGCAAACGGGTGTTGGGGCGAACAGCGGCCCGCCAGGCATCGAGCTCGCCCGGTTTGACGAACGTCGTCTCGATGCCGAAGCGTCGCAGCGTGTAATGCAGCAGATTGTGCGAGCCGCCATATAGTGCGCTCGAGGCGACGATATGGGAGCCCGCGCCCATCAGCGTGACGATGGCCAGATGCAGCGCTGCCTGGCCGCTGGCGGCGCCGATCGCGCCGACGCCGTTCTCTAGGGCGGCGACGCGCTCCTCGAATACCGCGACGGTCGGATTCGAGATGCGCGAATAGACGTGGCCGGCGCGCTCCATGTTGAACAGGGCGGCGGCATGGTCGGCATCGCGAAAGACGAAGGCGGTGCTTTGATAGATGGGCGTGGCGCGTGCCCCCGTCGCGGGGTCGGGGGCCGCGCCGGCATGCACGGCTAGCGTGTCGAAGCGGTTGGCGGACATGGCGTCGGCCGGGCGGCGCCCGGCAAAGGTTGCAGTGGCGGCCATCGTACACCGGCTTGCCGATGGCCGGACCTCTCTCGCACGGGGTTCCATCAGTCCTAGGACCTCGCGCATCGCTTTCCTTTTGCGGACCTTTCCGCTAGGATCGACCGATACATTGAAGCTTTGTCGGGAGAGCGCCATGAGAGTCAGCGACATCTTGAAGGTCAAGGGCAACACGTTGTATACGGTTACGCCCGATACGCCGCTGGGCCAGGCGGTCTGCACGATGGCCGAGCGCGACATCGGTTCGCTCGTCGTCATGGAATTCGGCGATCTCGTCGGCATGCTGACGTTTCGCGAAATCATCCTGACGCTCAAGCAGAACAACGGCACCGTTGGCACGACCACGATCCGCAAGGTGATGGACGACCACCCGATCACCTGCACTCCCGAAACGGACGTCAACGAAGTGCGCCGCATGATGCTCGAGCACCACGTCCGGTATCTGCCCGTCATGGAGAGTCGCACGCTGATGGGCGTCATCTCGTTCTATGACGTCGCCAAGGCCGTCGTCGAGGAACAAAGCTTCGAGAACCGCATGCTCAAGGCATACATCCGCGATTGGCCCGAAGACGGTCAGGCGCGCGATACGCGCTGAGCGAGGCGTGGTCCATTCAACGCATGAGTGATCAACCGCTGCCCGCCGCTCCGTTGCCGCGCCGCGCTCCGCGCGAAACCCATTCTCAGTTCACGTTGTTCGGCGAGCGGCGATTTGCGCCGTTCTTTTGGACGCAGTTTCTCGGCGCGCTGAATGATAACGTTTTCAAGGTTGGGTTCAGTTCGCTGGTGACGTTTCAGACGGCGCGGTTTTCGGGCGTCGACGCCAAGACCGCGGCGTTCCTGATTTCCGCCATATTCATCCTGCCGTTCGTTCTGTTCTCGGCTACGTCGGGGCAAATCGCCGATAAGTACGACAAAGCGAAGCTCACGCGCTGGGTCAAGACGTTCGAGATCGCCGTGATGTTGATCGGCGGCGCCGGCTTCGTCACCCATCACGCGCCGCTGCTTTACCTCTGCACTTTCTTGATGGGGGTGCATTCCACCGTCTTCGGTCCGGTCAAATACGCTTATCTGCCTCAGCACCTGGATGATCGCGAACTCGTCGGCGGCAACGGCCTCGTCGAAATGGGCACGTTCGTCGCCATTCTGATCGGCACGATCGTCGGCGGCGCCGCGGCGGCGGCTTCCGATTTGGGCGCATGGCTGCTGGCGGGCACCTGCCTCGTCGTTGCGCTGATAGGGCGGTCGGCGTCGAGTTGGGTGCCGGTCTCGCCCGCGCCTCAGCCGCAATTGCGGATCAATTGGAATCCCATCACCGAGACCTGGCGCAACCTGGCGCTCGCTCGGCAAAACCGCACCGTGTTTCTGAGCTTGCTCGGCATTTCGTGGCTCTGGTTCGTCGGCGCGACGTTCCTCACGTCGTTTTTCAGTTACGCCAAGGATGTGCTGTCTGCCGATCCGGACGTCGTGACCGTGCTGCTCGCCACGTTCTCGGTCGGTATCGGGACGGGCTCGCTGCTGTGCGAGCGGCTATCGAAGCGGCGCGTCGAGATCGGCCTCGTGCCCCTTGGCTCGATCGGCATCAGCGTATTCGCGCTCGATCTGTATTGGGCGAGTCGCGGGCTGCCGTTGCCGGGGCGGCTGATCGGCGTCGGGGAATTTCTGGCGCATGCCCGCCACTGGCGCATTCTCGCCGATCTTTTCCTGCTCGCGATGTTCGGCGGCTTCTATAGCGTGCCGCTCTACGCGCTGATCCAAAGCCGCAGCCAGTCGACCCACCGCGCGCGCATCATCGCCGCGAACAATATCCTCAATGCGTTCTTCATGATCGTCTCGGCGCTCATGGCGATTGCGCTCACTGCCGCAGGCGTCAGCATTCCCGGCCTGTTTGCCGTTACGGCTTTGCTCAACATCGCGGTCGCGGCTTATATCTATTCGCTCGTGCCCGAATTTTTGCTGCGCTTCATCGCCTGGCTGCTCGTCCATACCTTCTACCGGATTCGGCTCGTGCATGCGGAGCGCATTCCGGAAGAGGGCGCCGCCGTGCTCGTTTGCAATCACGTCAGCTATGTCGATGCCGTCGTGATCATGGCCGAGAGCCCGCGGCCGATCCGGTTCGTCATGGACCACCGTATTTTCCGCACGCCGTTTGCCGGCTGGCTGTTTCGCCATGGAAAGGCGATTCCGATCGCGCCGGCGCACGAGGACGCCGCGATGCTGGAGCGCGCATACGATGCGTGCGCCGCGGCGTTGGCCGAAGGCGAGCTCGTCTGCATCTTCCCTGAAGGCAAGCTCACGCGCGACGGCGAAATCAACCCCTTCCGCCAGGGCGTTACGCGGATCGTCGCGCGCACACCGGTGCCGGTCATTCCCGTGGCGTTGCGCGGGCTGAGGGGCAGCGTGTTCTCGCGTCATGCCGACGCGCGTTGGCCACGTCCGATCAAAAAGGGCATGATGAGTCGTCTCACGCTGGCCGTGGGGGAGCCGCTGCCCCCTGAGGCAGCGACGCCCGAGACGCTGCAGCGCATCGTCGCCGACTTGCGCGGCGCGCGCCGCTAGGCGCGTTAGAAAGCGCGTCGTGGCCCCTCGGCGCGCGAGCAGGCCCTAGACGTATGCCTGTCGCGGCAAGGCATAATAGCGGCTTGCTCATCCATTTTTCTCTGAGGCAACGCTCATGTCCGGCAACACTATCGGCACGCTGTTCACCGTCACGACGTTCGGCGAATCGCACGGGCCGGCGATCGGCTGCGTGATCGACGGCTGCCCGCCGGGAATGGCGCTCGTCGAGGCCGACATCCAAGCCGAACTCGATCGTCGCAAGCCAGGCACCTCGCGCCACGTCACGCAGCGGCAAGAAGAGGACAAAGTCGAAATCCTATCGGGCGTGTTCGAAGGCACGACTACGGGTGCGCCTATCGCGCTTCTGATCCGCAATACGGATCAACGCAGCAAGGATTACGGCAACATCGCCGAAACGTTTCGCCCCGGCCATGCCGATTACACGTACTGGCACAAGTACGGCGTGCGCGACTTTCGCGGCGGCGGGCGTTCGTCCGCGCGGTTGACGGCACCGACCGTCGCCGCAGGCGCGGTCGCAAAGAAATGGCTGAGCGAGAAGTTCGGTGTGCAAGTGCGTGGCTATATGAGCGCGCTCGGCGAAATCGACATTCCGTTTGTCGATTGGTCCGAAGTTCGACAAAACCCCTTTTTCGCACCGAATGCGCAAGTCGTGCCCCAACTCGAAGCCTATATGGATGCGCTACGCAAGGACGGCGATTCCATTGGCGCGCGGATCGCCGTCGTGGCGAGCGGCGTCCCGGTAGGTTGGGGCGAGCCGTTGTTCGATCGGCTGGACGCGGACATTGCCCACGCCATGATGGGGATCAACGCGGTCAAGGGCGTGGAGATCGGCGCCGGATTCGCGAGCGTGGCTCAACGCGGCTCGGTCCATGGCGACGAGTTGACACCGGGCGGCTTCATCGGAAACCACGCGGGCGGCGTGCTCGGCGGCATATCGACAGGGCAGGACATTACGGTTTCGATCGCGATCAAGCCGACCTCCAGTATCCGCACGCCGCGCAGGTCGATCGACAAGCATGGGAATCCCGTCATGGTCGAGACGTTCGGACGCCATGACCCCTGCGTCGGTATTCGTGCGACGCCGATTGCGGAAGCCATGCTCGCGCTCGTTCTGATCGACCACGCGCTGCGCCATCGCGCGCAATGCGGCGACGTTCACGTCGCAACGCCGAGGATCGCGGCCCAGGCGGAATGAGCCCTCGGCGCGCCAGGAGAGAAAGGCGAGATAGTTGGCGGCGCCGGCCCGGTTCAACGCAAGGGGCGCCGCCCTGGCGACATGGCGACAGGGCACACGAGCCAATGTAAACCGCGGTAAACCGAGGCCGCCCAGGAGGGCGGCTCGTCGCACTCACATGTTCGCGTAGTTCGGCCCGCCACCGCCTTCGGGCGTAACCCAGACGATGTTCTGCGTCGGGTCCTTGATATCGCATGTCTTGCAATGCACGCAGTTCTGCGCATTGATGACGA
>SCRN01000001.1 GCA_004322045.1 Paraburkholderia sp. | reverse complement strand
TCGCCGTCGATGCTGCCGCGCGCAATGATGGCGCCGTCGTCGGCTTGGCAGACGATGCCTTGCAGCGGCAGCCAGGGCGAGGTGAGGCGATCGAACGGGCCCAGCAGTTCACGAAACGTGCCGGCGTCCAGGAGGCGCCGCGCGCGCTCGCGCGCAGTCAGTTCGATGAAGCTTTCGCGTGCCGCGAAGCTCGGTGCGACCGTTTCGGACGCAGCGTTCATGCGTTTTCTCCTTGCATGCCTTGCGTGCCTTGCACGGCTTCGACGGCCTCCGCAAGCCGCAATGCAACGACGCCGGGCGTCGCGCCGAAGTCGTTGATTTCGATTTGTGCCGCGCCGTCGTAGCGCGAGAAGAACCGATCCAGCACGCTCTTCCAAATGTGGCCGTAACCGTCGACGCTCGTATTGACGACGACACGGGCCTGCATCGCCTGGTTTGGCGCAAGCAGCACTTCGAGGTCGCCCGAGCCCACCACGCCCACGTGCGCGCGCGCGGACACTATGCTGCGCGCGGGGTAATCGAACGTCAGATGCTCCATGATGCTGTCCTCCTGCCGGCGCCGTGTTGCGCCAGCTTGTCCATGAAAAGGGTGGCCGCGAGCAGATCGGCGGCGCCGCCCGGCGACGCATTGAGCGACAGCAGGCGCGTTTCGAGCCGTTCGAGCGCGGCGCGGCCGCGCGCAGTGGCGCAGCCGCCGGCCGTCAGTACTTCCTGCGCGCCCGCTTGCGCGGCGCAGAGCGCAGGCGGCCCGGCGCGATGCAAAAGACAGGTGTCGTCGAGCGAAGTCATGATGGCGAGCAGCGCGTCGATGCGCGCGGCGTTTTCGCCGACGCCTCGATTCCTTGCCGCGTGAAGCGCGGGCAGGCCAACGTGCACGATATGAGGGAACCCTTCCTGCGCTTCCCGTCGCGCCCCCCCGACGCCGTAGCGTGCACGCACACGCGAGCCGTTGCTTTCGGCGAGTGGTGCACCATGATCGGGAAAACAAGCGATCTGCGCGGCGGTGGCGCAGATCGCTCGTGCAGCGTCGAACTGCGGCCGCATGAGCGCGTCCATGCCGAAGATCGTTGCACCCGCAACTAACAGTCCGACGATCCAGATCGCGCCGCGGTGAGCGTTGCTGCCTTGCGTCGCCTCCATCATCACGCTTTCGCCATCGCGGCCGATGGCGGCCAATTGCGTTCGCAATAGAGCCGACGGCTGCATGCCTGTCGATGCGCGAGCAAGTGCGGCAAAAGTCGGTTCGAGCGAGCGAGCCGAGCGCTCCATCAACGCAAGATTCAGATCGCGATGGGCGCCGCTGCCGCGCCCATCGACGAGCGCGGGCTTGGGCGTGAGCCGCGCCTCTTCGATCAGTGCATGGGTGGCAAAACGCGCGAGGCATGAGGCGGTATCGTCAGGCCGTACCGGGGCATGGGGCGCTCGGCTGGGCCGATGCTCTCGACGAACTGCGGTGGCGGGCATGGCTCACCAACTCCGAAAGCGCGCCGGCGGCGTATACAGGCCGCCCGACCAAGCCACGAGATCGTCGATGCTGCGCGCAGCCAGCAACGCGCGCTTGGCTTGAGCGCGCCGAATGCCGAGGTCTTCCGGGTAGGCGACGATGCCCCGTCGCCGCAGTTCGGCCGTGCGTTCGGGTTTCGCTCGGAGCCCGATCGGCGTCACGCCTGCTACGGCGGCGAGCGCCGCGCGCCGTTCCTCGATGCCTTCCGCTTTGTGCAGATAAGCGATGCCTTCCTCCGTCACGACGTGGCTGACATCGTCGCCGTAAATCATCACAGGTGCGATCGGCATCGCGCTCTTGGCTCCGACGGCGATCGCGTCGAGCTCGTCGACGAATGTGGGTTCGCCGCCTTTCTTATAGGTTTCGGCAAGTTGAACGACGAGTTTGCGCCCGCGTGCGATCGGGCCGTCGCCGGCCTTGAGCAGCTTGAGCCACGCTTCGCTCGCATGGCGGCGCCCATGCGGATCGTGCCCCATGTTCGGCGCGCCGCCGAACCCGGCCAGCCGTCCGCGCGTGACGGTGGACGAATTGGCATCGGCATCGAGCTGCAGCGTGGAGCCGATGAATAGATCGACGCCGTACTGGCCGGCCAATTGGCACAGCACGCGGTTGGAGCGAAGACTACCGTCGCGCCCGGTGAAAAACACATCGGGACGCGCCGCGACGTAGTCTTCCATGCCCACTTCGCTGCCGAAGCAATGAATGCTTTCGACCCACCCCGATTCGATGGCGGGGATCAGCGTAGGGTGTGGATTGAGCGTCCAGTTGCGGCAGATTTTCCCTTTCAAGCCTAGTTCGGCGCCATAAGTGGGCAGTATCAGTTCGATCGCCGCGGTGTCGAAGCCGATGCCGTGGTTGAGCGCGGTCACGCCGTAGGGCGCATAAATGCCGCGAATCACCATCATCGCCGTGAGCACCTGCAAATCGCCGATGTGCCGCGGGTCTCGCGTGAACAACGGCTCGACCGCGAACGGGCGGTCCGCCTGAACCACCACGTCGACCCACGAGGCGGGAATGTCGACGCGGGGCAGGGTGTCGACGATTTCATTGACCTGAACGATGACGATGCCGTGCCGGAACGCCGCCGCTTCGGCGATCGTCGGCGTGTCTTCGGTATTCGCCCCCGTATACAGATTGCCGTGGCGATCGGCTTTCTCTGCGCACAGCAACGCGACTTGAGGCGTCAAGTCGACGAACATGCGTGCGTAGAGTTCGACGTAGGTATAGATCGAACCGATTTCCAGCAGTCCGTCTTCGAGCAGTTGCGCGACGCGCAGGCTTTGCGGCCCCGCGAAAGAGAAGTCGACCTTGTGCGCGATGCCACGCTCGAAGAGCGTCAAATGCTCGGGGCGGCTGATGCTGGAAATCAAAAGATGGATGCCGTTGACGATGTCCGGATCGACGCGGGCGAGCGAGCGCGATAGGAAATCGGCCTGCTTTTGGTTGTCGCCCTCGAGCGCGACGCGATCGCCTGGGCGGATCAACGTTTGAAGCGCATCGACGATCCGCTCCGGCGGCAGGATGCCATCCTCGAGCCAAGGCGCTACGGCAGCAAGGCGTCGCGCTTTTTCGTCACGCAGTGTGGTCCACGTACGCGGGACCTGGGGTTCGGCGGCGGAAATCATCGGGCGAAGCGGCTCCTATACGTGAAACGACGGCGGACGCGGTTTATCCGTTTTGCTCGCTCAACAACCGATAGAGCAAATCGCCGGTGCCGAGCAAGTGGTCGGAAATGAGCTTTTGTGCCGCGGCGACATCCTTGCGCCGCACGAGTTGCATGAGCTGACCATGCTCGTGATCGGACACGCGCTTGTGCTCAGGCAGTCCGAACTTCACCCGCAGGTAGCGTTCGCCGCGACGGTGCAACGTGCCGATCATCTCGAGCAACTGAGGCCGTGCCGCCGGCGCATAAAGGCTCATGTGAAACGCTTCGTTGCGCGCGACATAGCGCGCGGGATCGCGCTCGAGTTCCGCAGCTTCGTACAGCGATTGCGCCTCGCGCAACGTTTCGCCGGTGTGGTTGGGAATGGCAAGCGTGAGCGCTAGACCTTCCAACGCGGCGCGGATTTCATAGATCTCGCGTGCTTCGTCGGCCGAAAGCGGGGCGACCGTGGCCCCCTTGTTCATCTCGGCCTTCGTCCAGCCTTCGCTCTCGAGCAGGCGCAACGCCTCGCGCACGGGAATCGCGCTGACCGAGAAATGCCGCGCCAAGGCATCTTGCCGCAACGGGGCGCCGGGAGGCAAGCGGCCGTCCACGATCGCCGCGCGCAATGCGTCGGCCACCATCCGTGAGGCGCTGGTACGCGGGGCGACGGCGACTGTCGCAAGCGGCAGGCCTTCGGGCATCCCGCTCTCTAGGGGAAAACGATTCGTTGCGTCATTCATGATGCTAGATATTATATACAAAATATTCGATATGAAATGGGGCAAACCCGAGGTACATCGGGGCCCAGAGGTAGACCTGGAGCCAGGCACGTAAAGGTTCTCGCGTGCTGCGGCGTCATTCTCGGTAGTCCAAACCGTTTCACTGGAGGAGTCGATGAGTTCAATTTCAGGCAGCGCGCGGGCGGCGCGACAGCGCACGCCGCTAAACCGCTCTCAAATAGTGGGATTTTGGGGTGCATGGGCGGGCTGGACGCTCGACGGCATGGATTCGTTCATTTACGCGCTGGTGCTCACGCCCGCGCTAACCGAACTGTTGCCGCGCTCGGGTTTCGCGGCAAGCGGCGCGAACATCGGGCTGGCCGGTTCGATCCTGTTCGCGCTGTTTCTCGTAGGATGGGGCTTGTCCTTCATCTGGGGGCCGCTCGCCGATCGCTTCGGGCGGACCAAAGTATTGGCCGGCACGATCTTTACCTTCGCTATTTTCACGGGCCTTTCCGCGACTTCCCACAGCGTCTACGAGCTTGCCATTTACCGCTTCCTGGCCGGCGTGGGCATCGGCGGTGAATGGGCGCTGGCCGGCACGTACGTGGCTGAAGCCTGGCCCGAAGATCGTCGGAAGATGGGTGCGGGTTACTTGCAGACCGGCTACTACGCAGGTTTCTTCTTGGCGGCCGCGCTGAACTATACGATCGGCGTTCACTTCGGATGGCGTGCAATGTTCTTGACGGGAGCGGTACCCGTCGTCATCTCGATTCTCGTGCTGTTGCGGGTCAAGGAACCGGAGAAGTGGAAGCAGTCGGAGGCGCGCGTGGTGCACGTGAAGCCGCTCGCGCAAATCCTCGGTCCCGGCTATCGTCGGCGCACGTGGGTGGCTTGTGCGCTGTTGACGATCGCAATCGTCGGTTTATGGGCTGGCGCGGTGTACGAGCCGTCGGCTGTGATTCAACTCGCGATGAAGTCGGGTATGGATAAAGCCGGCGCGATCAAGACCGCATCCCTGGCGACGGGTTTGCTTTCGATCGGCACGATTCTCGGGTGCTTGGCGTTGCCGCCGCTCGCGGAACGCATTGGCCGAAGGAAGACGCTCGCAGTGTATTTTGCCGGCATGGCGGTTTCCATCATCGGCAGCTTCGGTTGGGCGTTTTACTTGCCGAACGGGCTGGCGCCGTTCATCGCTTGGCTGTTCGCGCTTGGATTCTTCGGCGGCAACTTCGCGCTGTTCAGTTTGTGGCTACCGGAACAGTTCGAAACGCGGGTGCGAGCGACGGCATTCGCCTTCTGCACCTCGTTCGGCCGCTTCATCGGGGCGGGGGTGAACTTCGTTCTTGGCGCGGCCGTGCTGCATACGCATACACTGGGACTGCCGGTTGCGTTGACAGCCGGTGTGTTCGTCTTGGGCCTGTTCATCATTCCGTTCGCGCCCGAAACCAAGGGGGAAGTGTTGCCGCAGTAACGTAGTAAGGCCGCGAAGCCTCAGCTCGCCGGGTTTTCCTCGCTTGCCGGCGGCGCTGCGCCGCTTGGCATGCCGAGTACGCTCACCTGAAAGATTCGCGTTGCGGCAAGCGATTCGAGGCTCGGATCTTCCGGAATTGTCAGCAGTAGCGGGAAGATGACCGAGCCACCAATGACGGCGCGCCGGCTGTTGTCCGCCGGGCGCATCCCCCAAATGTCTTGATAGACGAGCGGGACCGTGTGGCCATCGCGCATCGTATTGCCCAAATACAGCATCACGTGGCCGCCGATGTAGATCAGCGTGCGCATCGGCTTGCCATTGCTCACCAAGAAGTCGAGCCGTTGCGCGGGCGAGTCCGACGAGAGATCAGTCATGTCGCCAGCGGACATTTGGGAGGATGAATGTCGCGGCAACCAAACGCCGAACGCTGCAAAGATGCTCTGCAGTTCCGATGAACAATCGTTGTAGAAATTCATGTTGCCCCATCCGTAGGGGCGGCCGATCAGCGACTTCATCAGCATTGCCAAATGCCGCGGCGTGGCGGAGATCGGCGCTCGTGCCGCGACCGTGTTCGGCAACCGGGCTTCGCGTATCACGGCATGCCCGTCGATATCTCGCACGGGGACGAGTGCAGCAAGCAGCTGATTCGACGCTGCGCTTTGCGTTTGCGCGAGCGGCAGCAGCGTGCCCGCAGTCGCATTGAATCGGAACGTGGCGCTATCGTCTCGCACCGGTGTGCTCGCGGCGGTCACCACCGCCCAACCGTTTGAGCCGCGATGCGACCACGTCGAGATGAACGCGTCGTCGACGAAGGCAACGCCGTTTGATGCCACCCACCCTTGAACGTCCGGCGTTTGCACGTAGTCCCATGCACCGTCTGCGCTCTGACCCAGCACATAAAGCGGCGTGCCGGGGCGCACGGAAGAGATTTGTAGATTGTCGAACGGGTAGCCCTGTCCGGCCAATCGGTGCGAGTAGAACGATGGGTCCATCGTCGGCAATTCGCGCACGAGCAGCGCATCCGTTGCGATGGCGCGCGCGGTAGGCGTGTAACGAGGCGCCTGACCGAATTGCTGCAGGTTCATGTTGCGTTCGATATCGTCGAGCCACCGGCTCGTTTGCGGCCGGAAGTTTTGACCGTAGCCGATCGCTCGACTTGACTTGCCCGCGTTGTCGTAACTGCCGATGCGCCGCAATTGGAGATCCACGATATCGGCCCCGCCTCGGCCGTAAAGGCGCTTGGCGATGAAGGCGGGGTTCCATGGCGAGGGATCGCGCTCGTTCGTGCCGAAGTATCTTGCGAGGAAGGCATCCCAGTGGGCGCGCTGCTCGGCAGGGCTCAAGAACGGTGTGTCGTAGCTCGAGCTGGCCGGATCGATCCAGTGGTCCACGTCTTGATCGTAGTGGGCCATCGGGAACAGCCCGATAGGCTCGACCTCGGTGCGCGCGGTGCTCGGCGGGTTCGTCGAGCAGGCGGTTAGCGCAAGCGCAAGGGCGGCCAGGGCGGCGCGCACGGTGAGCGCGGATCGAGTAGGCGCGGCATTGGAGGACATGGGGCAAGGCACTCGTCGAAGAAAGCGAAGAAAGCGTGAGGCCAACATAATACGGCCTGCTGCCCGTTGCGCTGCTATCTCCCGCGGCGGGGCAGACCGACGCGGCGAAGCATCGTCATCGGTCCGATGTGTCGCAGCACGGCTAGCTGTTCCGCGTTCTTTACGAACAACGACCCGGAAAACCCCAACGCATTGACCGAGATGCCCGCAGCATCTTCCGACGAGCGAGGCACGAGCAGCATCCAACGCGGGGTTAAGAGCAAGTTGTACGGTGCGCCTTGATGCACGCGGCCGTCGACGCTCACCGAGCCCACGCCGACGGCATCGAGAAGCATTTGATAACGCTCGAGCGCCTGGGCCGCCGCTTGCTCGAGCGGCCCAGGCGTCAATTGCGTGAATGCATGTTCGAACGGAAAGCCCGGCAACGTGCCGATCAGGCCGTCGAAACTCGCGGCGTCGAGCAACGGGGCGATCGGCAACGACAGTCCTGCATCGCCGAGCGGCAGCGGCACGACTTGCATATGCTTGTGCGGCTGGCTCGCCCCGGCCTCGCGCCCGCCGTTGTAGAAGCCGAGCCCGTCGAATTCGTCGAGGCAGGCGAGCCAGGCTGTGAAATCGTCGAGATCGACGAGTGCCTCCTGCGGCTCGAACGCGCGTGTGACGATCAGTAGGTGGTGGTCGAGCACGTTGAACTTGTTGAGCAAGGCGAAGTGCGTGCTCGATATGTCCGCGACGAATAGCTCGGGGTCGTAGGGCAGAAAGGGATCGACAAACGGCCGCGCTTCTCTCGATTCCGCGGGCGGCTTGCGGACGAGGCTCGAGACCTGCCTTACGACGAACCGTACGCCGTCCTCGTCGAGTTCGGTTTGCGTCGTTTCAATGGGGTGCAGCGCGCCGCATGCTAGCGCATGCTCGGTTCGAGCGACGAGGGTAGACCAAAGCGTGTGGGGTGGGAGCAAGCAAGGCGACATTGCCATTGTCGAGACAAAAAAATAATCGATGCCGACATTGTCGCGCAAATATGGGCGCTATCGATCGACCTTGATCATAGTGACGCCTCATCGTTGTTGGGAGGCATCGCGATTGAATGCAGCGATGCGATGCTACTCGCCGAACAGACTGCGCACGTCTTTAGCGTCGTCGGTGTCGGATAGATTGTATTCGGCTCGCACGGCGGTCAGCACTTCGTCGACGAAGCGTTCGTAGCCGATCGCGTTGCCGAAATGCTTCATGGTCCAGTTGCAGCCGGCCTTGTCGAGTTCTTGTTTTTGTGGGCGAGGCACACGAATCTTTACGCCATCTTCGACGATCTCAGGAATGCGGTGAATGCGGCGATTCACTTCATCTTGCAGTCGTGAAGCGTTAAGCGTCTTGCGGGGCACGGCATCCTCCTTACTGCGATGTCTCAGATGCCGTGACTATGCCACGGATCCCTTACTGCACCAATCTGGGCGGCGTATAAGCGCCGTAGCCGGTTCCGAATCCTCCCGCGTTGGGCGTCTCGCAATGACTCATGTCGTTGGACATTTGCACGAGAACATACGGGAGAGAGCCATTCTTCGCATTCAGAACGTGCAAGCAAGCGAACGCCACGACAGGCTGAAACCCGCTCGTCGACGGCGTGTCCACCACCGGCGCGGTCACCCACGCACACGTTCCATCGCCCGCCGCACTGCACGCGGCCGTGCCATTAAAAAGCGTGTTTTCCGTACCGGTCTGGATCCAGGTTCCGGGTGATGCTCCGATGACGAAGGTTGTCGTATTGCCGCTCGTGAGCAGACTCCTGGCATAGCTGGCGCTATTGTTATCCTGGTTAAACGTTGTCCATTGCCCTGAGTCGCAGGTTCCGTAGTGGTACGACGATCCGATCTGAAAGAAATAGGGTTGACCAGTTTGTTGCGAAATCGATGTTCCGGGTAGGGTATTGTTATTAGGCGATAGTTTCGGAGAGTTGGTGGTCGAATCCCAGTAGTTGTCGAATAAGCACTTGGACATCGCTAACGGAAACAGCCCGCCCGGACCGACACTCCCCGGCTGAGACAACACGGCTGTTGCCACCGCGCTGGCTTTCAGTGCCTGTACGCCGAGCACTTGGCTCAGAAACGTCCGTACCGCCCCATTCGAGTTGGTCCCATCTTTGCGGATGATTACTTGAACCGCGGGCAGATCGTTCGGGCCTGGTGCGAACGGTAGCGCCTCCAAACCGGAAGGCGTTCCTGTGACATTCCAGTAGCCGGTTGATACCGTACTGACGCTCACATAGGCGCCCTGAACCTGGTTGGTGCTCGTGGAGGTCGAAAACGAGGAGGCTTTAGCTTTTGCCGTCGTCCAGTCTGGTTGGGTGGCGGTGGTGTTGCTGCATGCGGTACGACGGATCAGGCATCCTGCACCCGCCATCGCTGCCGCATCGGCCGCGTTCTGGAGTTGATTGCGCGCAACCAATAGATTGCCGATATCAATGGCGAGTCCTGCAAACCCCAATAGCATGACCATGCAAACCGCGACCGTGATGGCTACGGCCCCCTCCTGTTTCTTTCTGCTTCCGTTTGTGCGCATGGCAGTCCCCTCACTCGTTGTTCATGACAGTGGTGGCGGACAGCGTGATCTGCCCCGACAGCGCCGCGGCCAACTGGCCCAACGCCAAGCCCGCATACGGATAGGAAACCGTCACCGTGAGTGGTGTGCCAAAGGTGCCGCCTTGACCTGTCGTGGTGACCGTCGCCGCTTTCTGCGTACCGAACGTGAGTAAATGGGACGAGGTGTAGTTCAGCACAACGTTTTGAATGTCTGTAGAGGTGGCCTTCGGGCTCTTTAGAACCACCCCTGCACGGGCTCCTTCACGACTGGCGTTGGTAATCACCGCCTTGTCGTAAAGGGCGACCCCGAACTCGATGATACCGAAGACGATCAGCAGCAAGATCGGCAGCACAAGGGCGAATTCCACTGCCGCCGTACCGTGTTGCCTCGCCCGATTTGCCCTCATCCCGCGGCGGATGCGGTCCGTGGCTTGACGTTTTATGGTCTTCATACTTCCCCCGGTCTTCATGTAATTTTGCGAAGCGTCTAGATCCGCTCCTGCGCGACTTCCCCAGCAATATTGAATTTCATTTGTGTGCCGGTTGGCCCTAATGTAGAAGCGCTAACTCGTCATTGCTGTTGGGCGGCGCACATTGAGCAGTAGATACTGCCTGAGCCGCCGGGCGGCTCAGGCACGGCGCACCGGCGGTCGATCTCTCGATTTTGCAAATCGCCCTCTTGAAATCGAAAACGCTGCCGCTATGTTTGGGGCGTAGCCGTGCAGCGGGTCGTTCTCGGTTGCTGCGCGCAAACTATGAGGGAACCATCATGAGTGATTTTTTATTCGGAAACGTCGGGAGCGATCTGTTTCGCGAATTCGATCGCATGCAACGTCACATGTCGACCTTGGCCGGCGGCTTTCCCACTAGCCTGCGCTCGAGCCAGAGCTACTTCCCGCCCGTAAACATCGGCGCCACGGACGATGCGATCGAGATCGTCGTCTTCGCGCCGGGCCTAGCCGCTTCGCAGTTCGACGTCTCGATCGACAAGGGCGTCTTGACGATCGCTGGGGAGCGTAAGCGTCCCGAAGCTGCCACCCGGGAAGAGACGCGCTCCTACGCGCGCGAGCGATTCATGGGCGCATTTCGGCGGGTGATCGAATTGCCGCCGAACGCCAACCCCGACGACGTGCAAGCGAAATATTCGGACGGCTGCCTCTCGATTCGCATCGGCAAACACGAATCGTCGAAGCCGCGAAGCATCGCGGTTGTGTAATCCCAACGGTTACGCGAAGGAGCATTCAATGAGCAACGAAACCGAAGTGACCCGGCGAGATGCCGGCGAGGTGAGCCAGAGCGAAACACCGGGACGTCGAGCGGTGCTCGTGCCCGCAGTCGACATCGTAGAGGACGAGCAGGGGGTGACCATATGGGCCGACTTACCCGGTGTGCCCAAGGACAAGCTCGACATCAGGGTGCATGACGGCAACCTGTCGATCGAAGCGGAAGCCGTAGTGCGGACGCCTGCCGGCATGAACGTGACGCACAGCGAGGTCCGCACATCGCGCTATGCCCGCGCGTTTTCGATCAGCCCGGATTTGGATACCTCGAAGATCGACGCGAGCCTGCAAGACGGCATATTGACGCTGCGCATTCAGCGCCGCGAAGCCGCGCTGCCGAGGCGAATCGAAGTCAAGGACGCTTGAGATGGTGAAGATAGGCGTCGCGGCGCGTAGTGGATTGCGTCGGCATCGCGACGCCTGAGTCGGCCGCCGCTCAGGCATGGTAGAGCGTTCGAACGTCAGTACCGCAGACCTTCAGAATACCAACGGTATGAACCGATACCTCACGGCGTTGCGATAGCAGCGATAGGCGGCATCCGTTTCCAACATCTTCTCTTCCTGAAGGATTCGGCCGATTTGAAAAGCCAATTGAACGACGTGGACGGTGAGGTTGAACGGAGAGAAGTTTGTGAGTAGGAAGCCCAAATCCGTGACGAAGTAGCCGAGGTACATAGGATGCCTGACGAATCGGTACGCACCGTGCGAGACGACGCCGCGATTGGCTGGCAGGATCCCGAACGCGCGTTTCAGTGAAACCTTCGCGAAGAGTTGCCAGCCGATTCCGCCGATTTGCAGTAGCGCGCCGATGGTTTCTGGCACGACCTGAACGCCCGTGTTTAAGTTGTACGCAAGGCACCCGTACGTGCCTCCCAGCGAGCACAGCAACGCAAGCGGCCGCCAGTCGCGCCGAACGGGAGTTCGCGCGATGAGCGTCAATCCAGTCGTGAAGCAGTTCGCGACCACCAGCAGGAGCAGCGTAATGCGCGTGGGCGCGGCTATCCAATGGGAGATCGCTCCAATCGCGAACGCGCTGAATGCCACGGCCGTCACGGCGCGTAGGAGCACGTCCGCCGCCAGATGCCAGTCGATCGCGGGTGTTTTGGCGATCGAATCTTGATCGAGTGAGCTCATTCAACCTCCGCTGATATGTGTCATCGTCGGCAGAAGCTGCCGGTAGATTTGGATGGCGGCCGGCCCGACTAGCACCACGATCAGGGTCGGGAAGATGAAGAAAATCAGCGGGAAGAGCAACTTCAGGGCAATCTTCGCCGCGTGCTCTTCGGCCATCATGCGGCGCCTCGTGCGCATGCCGTCGGTATAGACGCGCAGCGAGTCGCCAATGCTAGTGCCGAAACGGTCCGCTTGAATCAGCATGGTCGTGAGCGTGTTGATGTCCTCGACACCCGTACGAACTGCCAGATTGCGCAGCGCTTTTTCCCGACCGGAGCCGGCACGCAATTCGAGCAACACGAGTTCGAGTTCTGTCTTCAACGTCGGACTTTTCGCGCCTAGCTCTTCCGTCACACGCAGCATCGCCGCGTCCAGCCCAAGTCCCGCTTCGACGCACACGGTCATCAGGTCGACGGCATCAGGCAGCGCGTCGACGATGGCGCGTTGGCGGCTGCTCATTAGCCGAGAGAGCACGACATTCGGCCCATAAAACCCGATCGCCGACGCAGCTAGCAAGACGAACAGCGCGCTCAGTGTGTGCCCGGCCGAAAGTCTCGGCGCGGCGATCAGCAGCGACACGGCAGGCAGCGCCAGCGCGAGTGCCGTCTTCGCGGCGAAATAGTACGCAGGGGCCGTCTCGCTTCGAAAGCCGGCATTGATGAAGCGGCGGCGTAACGCGGAGCGATCCCAGTCGTCTTTCGGCAGCGACAGTTTCGCCACCCGCTTGGATACTTGGACCATCCGCTCGTTCCATTTATTCGCTTCCGGCGATTCGAGCCCGCCAAGGTTTGCGCCGGTGCCCGGCGATACTCCGGCACCCGGCATCGAGAGTCCTTCGATCCGCCGTTTTAACGGATCGGGGCGCATTAGCTGCAACGCTCGCAACACGATGCCGAAGACGATGAAGAACATCCCCGCAAGCAAGAGCATTTGTTCGGCTTTCATAATCGATCCTCAGGTGTCCTTGAGATCAGACGCGAATCCGGATGATCTTTCGCATCCACAAAATGCCGAGCACCATCATGCCGAGGCACAGGCCCGCAAGCTTCTCGGCGACGGGGTCGGTCCAAAAGATCTTGATGAAACCGGGGCTCAGAACTGAGAGCAGGGCGACGACGACGAACGGCAGCAGCGCGAGAATCCAGGCTGAGAGACGGCCCTCCGCGGACAGCGCGCGGATTTTGCCGAACAGCTTCAAACGCTCGCGAATAATGAAGCCGATGTTGCCGAGAATCTCCGCCAAGTTGCCGCCCGATTCGCGCTGGATTAGCACTGCGAGGACAAAGTAGCGCAAGTCGTCGATCGGCACGCGTTCGGTAATGTTTGACAAAGCGGTGTTCATCGAAACGCCGAAATTGATTTCATCGAAGACGATCCGGAATTCGGTGCCGAGGGGGGCGGGCATCTCGTCGGCAAGCATGCCGAGTGCGCTGGGGAACGAGTGGCCCGCTCGCAGCGCACGAGCGATGAGATCGGCCGCGTCCGGCAACTGACGTTCGAGTTCCTTCAAGCGTTGGCTGCGCTTGCGGCGCACGATCAGCCAGGGCAGCACTGCAAATGCACAGGCGAGCACGATCTGAACCAGAAGCGAGATCGGCAGCAGTACGCCGAGCATTGGGCCGATCGCGGCGCAGGCGAACGTGTAGCCGAGGAAGCGGCCGACGGTCATCGTCATGCCTGCTTGCTTCAGTGCACGATCGAACGTATGCACGCCCGGTACGTCGGTGAGTAGCCGCACGAGCCATTGCGAGTCGCTCAGCTTGCGATCTTTGAGAATCGACAACTGCGGGCCGCTGGCTTGACCGGCGGCCGATCCGAGTTCGATGCGCGCGGCGATGCGCTTCGCCTCGGCGCCGTGATGGCTGATCCAGTAGAGGTGGAGTCCTTCTATCGCCAATACCGTTGCCAAGAAGAGCAGGACGGCAAAGGCGAGAAACGTCGTGTTCATGGCGCTCTCCGTGTGGGGTCAAGCATCGAAGCGGCGCGAGGGATCGAACAGATCGTCGGGCAGCGCCAGGCCGAACGCTGCCAAGCGCTCGCAGAACTTTGGCCGCACACCGGTCGCGCAAAAATAGCCCGTAATCTTGCCGTCCGAGCTCACGCCGGTCCGCTTGAACGTGTAGATCTCTTGCATATTGATGATTTCGCCTTCCATGCCTGTGATCTCTTGCACGCTGATGAGCCGGCGAGTCCCGTCGGTCAGGCGTGCAGCCTGAACGACGATATTGATAGCCGAGCAGATCTGTTGCCGCATTGCTTTGATCGGCAGAGAGAACCCAGCCATCGCCACCATATTTTCGAGGCGGGTGAGTGCGTCGCGCGGTGTATTGGCGTGCAGCGTCGCCATCGATCCCTCGTGGCCCGTGTTCATTGCATGGAGCATGTCGAGCGCTTCCGCACCGCGTACTTCGCCGAGCACGATCCGGTCCGGACGCATGCGCAGGGCATTGCGCACGAGCGCTCGCTGCGGAATTTCACCTTTGCCTTCGATGTTCGGCGGACGCGTTTCCAACCGCAGCACGTGCGGCTGACGCAACTGGAGTTCGGCCGCATCTTCGATCGTGACGATCCGCTCGTCGGCCGGAATGAAGCCGGACATGAGGTTCAGTAGTGTCGTCTTGCCGCTACCGGTGCCGCCCGAGATGAGAATGTTGAGCTTGGCTTTGCTCATCGCTTCGAACATACGCGCGATGGAGGGGGTGAACGTCCGGTTGCGGATCATGTCGTCCACCGTCAACGGATTGACGGCGAAGCGCCGAATCGAAACGAGCGGTCCGTCAATCGCCGAGGGTGGAATAATTGCATTCACGCGCGAGCCGTCGGGCAAACGAGCGTCGACCATCGGCGTCGACTCGTCGATGTGGCGGCCCACGCGCGAGACGATGCGCTCAATGATCTTCATCAGATGCGCATCATCGAAGAACGTGATGTCCGTCAATTCGAGCTTCCCTCGGCGTTCGACATAGACTTGCCGCCACGTGTTGACGAGAATATCGTTGACGGTCGGATCGGCAAGCAGCGGCTCGAGCGGCCCCAACCCGAACATTTCGTTATGCACGTCTTGCGAGAGCCGGCGCCGCTCGGCTTCGTTCAGCGGAATCCTTTCTTCCTCGACGATGCGCTCGACGAGTTGAGCGAGCTCGCGTGTGACCTGCTCGGGCGTCAAGCGCTGCAGCTTGTCCAGCTCGACACGTTCGATGATCGTGTGATGCACGCGCATCTTCAACTGCTGATAGGCTTGGCCGCCAGTGGGTGTGTCGCTCGCGCCAGTCACGGCCGAGCCGGTTACGTCGAACGAAACGACGCCGCTTTGCATCATTAGTTGGTCACGCAAGGACATGGCCGTCTCCGCGGTAGGTAAATTGTTCAGGATTCGGTTTTCAGCGTGCGCATCGGAGCGGCTGCCGGCTTCGAGGTGAACAGGCGTGAAAAGACGCTCGTCGTCGCTTCCACGGGTTTTGGCCAAAACACGTCGACCAAGGCGCAGATGCCCTGTGCGAGTACGCTCGATCTGGCGACCTCCAGCAAGGGTGAGCCTTGCTCGATCGCTTGGCCTGCATGCTTATCGTCGCGCGGCAGTCGGTGCGCGACGCGCACCCCGAGCGCGTTTTCGAGCGTGCTGATGTCGACGGTTGCGCTCTTGTCGTACTCGTTTAGCACGATGCGAAGCTTGCTGCTCGGATAGCCGAGTTCGCGCAGGATATCGACGAGCTTTCGGCCCGTATGAAGATGCGGGATGGTCTGGCGCAATACCACACCGATATCGCTGCTGCGATCGAGTGCCAGCATCGAAATCGGATCGACGAACCGGCCGAGATCGACGAGCACAGCGTCATAGCGCGGCAGCACGAGCGAAAAGAGGCGTTCGACCTGCACTGCCTTGAGATCGGCACCCTTGATCGGATCGCTCGTTCCGGCCAGCACATCGAGATTTGGATGGACATGCATGACGCAGGTATCGAAAAACGCGCCGTCGAGCCGGTCGATCTGCGCGCATAACTCGACGAGCGTGGCGGCCGGCGGCTTGTCCGCCAGCATCAAGTGCGCATCGCTGAATTGGCGGCTCAGGTCGACGATGAGCGTGCGTTTGCCGCGCTCGCGTGCGAGTGTGTACGCAAGGTTGACCAAGACGAGCGTCGTTCCGCTGCCACCGCGCGGCGAGAGGAACGACACCATGCGGCTCTCCCGCCCCGTGCCGGCGGCCTTCTTTTCGTCGATGAGCGACAGTTCCGATGCGAACGTCGCTTCGTCGATCGGCCAGGACAGTACATGCCGTACGCCGGCGCGCATGGCTGCGACCAGCCACTCCTGCGAAAGCGACGGCGTCACGAGCAGACAGCTCAGGCGCGGAGCACTTGCCGCGATCGCCTCCACCGCGGCTAAGTCGCGCTGCTCGAGATGCACGTCGTCGATGATCAAGAGATCGGCCTTCTGAGCACTTTCGCGGTACTCGGCGAGCCGAGCGGCCCCGGAACGAATCGTGCGCAAGCAGTGACCGTTGTTTTCCTGGGCGACGAGCGCGGCAATCCGGCCGGCACGCTCATCGTCAGACGAGATCAACAGAATGTCGAGCATGGCAATACCTCGTGTTACCGCAATGCGGCGTAGGGCGTGTCGTTGCAGCGTCGCTTCAGTTGCCTGAAGCCCCGGAGCCGCTCACGCCGATCGTGAACACGCTGGTCTGCGGCGCAGGCGTCATGAACGACTTGCCGTAATTTTGCTGCGAGGCCGTGGCAGCCGTACCATCGATGCCGGCGACCGGATCCGTGTTGGCGGACGCGGCCGGATTGAGCACCTGCATTGCCGTGACGGTCTTGACGGAGTCGCCGAACGCGCGATCCCAGACCGGCGTGGAGCTGAGGCAGCCGTTCAGCAGGGCACACGCGGCTGTGACGAGCGCCAGGCGAATAATGATTTGCTGGTTCTTCATGTCGATCTCCAATGTCTTGAGTCGTTGCGCCTAAGCAAGTCAATGCGCGGCTGGCTGCGTTTGGTCGTCGGCGAGCTTGGCAGGCGCATCGGGCAACGGCGTTGCGACGGGGTCTACCGAGGCGACCGGTTCCGTCTTGGCTACGGGCGGGGTGGTCGTGTCCGGCGAGGCGACTGCGTCGGGCTGGGTGGCTGGAGCCGGTGCGGGTAGCGCGCTGACCGGAGCCGCAGGCGTCGCTGGCGCCGGGGCGGGCACAGGTGCGGCCGGTTGAGCCTTGGGGCGGCCTTCCATGTTCCCCGTGGCGAAGACACCGAGTTCGCCCACCTTGCCGAAGTGATCGGTCGGCAGCGGATAGTTCGCCGGCAAGGGCTTGGCCAGACGCGGCGTGACGACGAACACGAGTTCCGTCTTGTCGTTTTGATAGTTCGTGCTGCGCGCGAGCGCACCGAGGATCGGCAACTCGCCAACGCCGGGAATAGCTTTGATTGTGCCCGTGATGTTGTCCTTGATCAGCCCGCCGATTGCGAAGCTCTGCCCGTCGTTGAGCTGAACCGTGGTCGAGGCGCGCCGCGTCGTGATGAGTGGCAAGATCGAACTGAGGTCGCTGTTCGACGCTTTCACAGTGACGCCGGTCGGAGAGAGCTCCGACACCTCCGGCGCGACCTTCAAGTTGATGCGGCCGTTTTCGAGCACGGTCGGTGTGAATTTGAGGCCGACACCGAATTCCACTTCCTTCAATGTGATCGTCGTCCCGCCGTTGCCGTTATTGCTTTGCGGTACGGGGATGAACACTTTTCCGCCGGCGAGGAAGCTCGCTTCCTGGCCGCTGATCGCCATCAGCGTCGGCTGCGCGAGCACCTTGACGAGTTGGTCGTCCTTCTCGGCATCGAGCAGCAGGCTCAGCGGCTTGTTGTTGGCTTTGGACAAGGTGAGCGCGCTCATGCCGCCCGAGAGGAAATTGGCGAGCAACCCGACGCTCCAACTGCCGAATGCGCCTTGAATGTTCGGCGCGGCGCCGAGTTCGTCGATCAGCGTCTTCGAGACCTCTGCTACCTTGACCTCGAGCATGACCTGCTGTGGCGCGGCGATGTGCATCATGTCGATCACGTGCAGCGGCGTCGGGCTGTCGGAGGCGGGCGCGGATTGTGCCGAGGGCGCTGGGGGGGGCACGGCGGCAGCGCCGGTGCGCCCCGGCGTTGCAAGCGGCTTCGTAGGACGCTGCGCGAAAGCATTCGCCAGTTCGAGGATGCGCTGTGCCTTGACGCCGTCCGACACGGTACCGGTCAGCACCAGGGTATCGGCTGCCACCTTAACCGTGACGCCGGTCTCGCCGGGCATGAGGGCGGTAATTGCCTGCTGCAGGCCGCTCGGATCGGCACCGACGACGACGTCGATGATGCTGCACGAGCCGCTGCGTCCCTGCACGATCATGTTGGTCGTGCCGATATCGGAGCCGAGCAGGTAGAGAGTGCGCGGAGAGACGAGCATGGCCTGCACGACCGATGGGTTGCCGACCGTGCGCGTGCGCACGGGCTCCGGTAGCGCGACCATCGTGGACTTGCCGAGCGGAACGACAACGGACGTGTGCATTGCCACTTCGCCGACACAGTTCGGTCCGTGCTCTGAGAACGGCATCGTACCGGTGGTCGTTTGCGCGGCTGCCGTGGCCGGCTGCGCCTGCACATTCGTCATCATGCTGAAAAACAGCGCGCCGGCCATGCCGCAAGCGCGAGTTTTCCAAAAGCGTACGCGCGCTTGTGAATGGGCCTGCGCTCGTACCTGGTGCGACGCTCGGCTGAGGCGTTCGAATCGAGTCTTCATGACGTTCCCCCGGTGATGCAAAAAGTGATGCAAATTTCGCTTCTGCACCGCCATTCGGTGAGGCGGCGCTTGCGTTGTCGCGTTGTTACGGTCCTTCGTTCGGTGGCTGCCTGAAGTCCGCTGGTCAGTTCGTTAGCAGTCCGAATGATTCGATACATGCAATATCTAGAAGCATTCTTGTGTATTGCTCGCGCCATCGATCACGTGGACGCAGTCGCGCGGCGCGGCGGCGTGGTGCACGGCCACCTTGACGGGTGAGGGATGCGCCGGCGCCGGTGCGGGCGGTTGCGGCAGCTTCAGCAGCGTCGCGCGGGTTGCACCGGCTGTGTTCGGATCTTGAGGGTCGACCTGATTGCGTAGTACGAGCGAGAGCGTGCCGATGCTGCGTGCAAGATCGATTTTCTCGGCCTGTTCGGGCGTCACTTGAAGCGTGACGGCATCGACGACCTTCGGCTTCGTTTCGTCGCGGGCTGCTTCTTGTGCGACGGCGAGGACGAGGATGTGCTCCAAGACGATCTTCGAAATCTTTTGATCGCTCTGCGTGTTCTGCGTGTTGGAGTCCTTTTGCGTGTTGACGATGATGTCGACGTAATTGCCCGGCAGCGCGAAGCCCGCGACGCCGATAACGTCGTTTACGCGGACCGTGATCGCCCGTTTGCCCGGATCGATGACGGCCGACAGGCCGCCCGTCGATCCCTGCGCCGATAGTTTCGCCTCGAGGATCGGCTCGCCGCGCATCGCGGTTTGCTTCAGCACGCGCCCGTCGACTTTGCCGACGTCGTGGAACGCGCCGGGAGGCACGCTGCCCGAAGGCCAGTCTATTGCTTTGACAAACTCTGGCGAGACCCGTTGACCGAGGTCGATGTCGGCAGTCGCTACGACGACTTTCGTCGTGTTCCCCGAGTTTTGCGCCATCATCCAACGCGACGCAAATACGACGGCCGTCAATCCGGCCGCAGCAGCGATCAGAAGCATCATCAATGCGCGAAGGTTTTTCATCTCGTTCACCTATCGGTTGCTTCTTGGCGCTTCCGGCTGAGAAGGAGCTGGGTGCGCGTCGAGGCGGCCTGTATCAATCGTTTCGAATGCGGCATCGCCGCGTCGTTTCAAGCATCAAAGCTCGGGGGAGGGATGCAACGAGGGCGCGGCCTTCGTTGCCGATGCTTACGACTCGCACGCGAGCCGATTGCAGCGTGGTTTGGCGTGACCGCCTCTTGTGCGGTACGTTTAGCGCTGTTGCTCATTGCATTTCCCCCGACTAAGCCCGCCCTTTTCGGCGAGCGACGCATTGGACGAGCTGGGCGGCGCATCTGCGTGTGCATGCCCGCTGTCCGTCAATGTCCGCCTTGATCACCCGCATGCGGCTTCTCGTTGTTTCTGTCGTCGCGGCTTCGTAACCGGTGCGTCGCACTCGATTCGGCGTTGATCGACCCTCCCGGCCCCCTGCTAGTCCAATTTGAATCCATCCTTCTCGTCGGCTCGGTTCGCCTACACGTTCAACATCAGCGTGACGACCGACCCGACCGCGATGGCGACGCCATAAGGAAGCGAACCGATGCCGCGCGCGGCGTCGTGCTCGTGCTCGGTATGAGCCGTGGCGCTGTCGGCCGACATCGTGATCAGCATCGACATTGCGCCTGCCACACCCCTACGCAACCTGCGTTTTCGCATCAGCGCGACGAACGCGAGCAC
Source organism: Paraburkholderia sp. (assembly GCA_004322045.1). Lineage (GTDB taxonomy): Bacteria > Pseudomonadota > Gammaproteobacteria > Burkholderiales > Burkholderiaceae > Trinickia. The sequence goes on along the minus strand of SCRN01000001.1, from coordinate 228,724 downwards.
ACCGCCAATCGCCATCGTGACGAGCACGGCCTCGAGAGCCGTGCTCGGTCCGAGCAAAGCACCGACGGCTGCCATCAGCTTGACGTCGCCTGCGCCGAGCATGCGAATCAAATACCCGGGCATGAGCAGCAGGCCGCCAGTCAACGCGCCGGCAATCCACCAGATCGGGCCGTTCGGCAGGCCATTGGCAACGATCTGGATGGGAAGCGCCGCAATCAAGGCGATCACTACTAACCAATTCGGGATACGGCGTGCGTGCAAGTCGAACGCCATGGCGATAACGACGAGCGTCAGAACGCACGGACCGGTCGGAAAGAGCACTGTGTTCATCGCATTCTCCGTTCGTCGTAGTCGAATTCGAGTGGAGCGCTTCGCCGCGTGTCGTTCACCACCGCGGCTCCGCTCGTCGCGGTGTGCGACGGCATAGCGGTAGCGTGTGTAGCGAAGCGCTCGCGCATTTGCTGTGTTCAGCTTTAGGGGGCAACGGCCAAGCCAGCGCCGACAGCGGCAAATAGGCCATTTACGCTTAGACCGACCGTTGTGACTGTCAGAACTATGACCATCGCGATCAGGCCAGCCAGCAGCGCGTATTCGATCGCCGAGGCCCCTTCTTCTTGGCGTAGGAAGCTTTGAAGCTTGCTCATGGTGTCCCCCGTAGAGCATGCACGGCTCTCGAGCGCGGCGATGCGCTCGAGGCCGCCGGTCCGCGATTAGCCTGCCGCTGCGGTGTTGAGCGCACCGCTGACGGCGGTGAAGATGCCGTTCAGACTAGCGCCGACCGCCTGGACCGTGAGGATGATGGCCACCGCAATGAGACCTGCCAGCAGACCGTATTCGATCGCAGCCGCACCGTCTTCTTGACGCAGGAAATGTTGAAGCTTGCTCATGTTTGCCCCCGATGGAGAGGTTGAAATCAACCAAAAAACCACGGCTCTTCAGAAACCGCGGCGTGCTTAGTCGTCCTAACGAACGACCACTCGAACGGGGCAGGCCGCTCACACGTCCGCATCGCCGACATGGCGCGGCAGGAGCCCCATCGCTGCTCCGGCGAATGTGCGCATACGGTATTGCGCACGCTCACCGAACTTCGCTGCCGCTGCCCATCGAACGGTCCGGGCTTGCGGCGAATTCGTTTGCGAACCGGATAAGGCAATGGGTATGCCATCTCGCTTGAAACCCTTGTGTGACAAGGCGGCGGTAAAAGGCGGACCGGCTGTTTGTCCCGGCAGGCAATAAGCGATGTTTCGTTTCTGAAACGTTCAAGCAGACGATTGACCGGGAATTAGGCAGGTAACGAACGAGCGTTCGCATGATTTCGCAGCATTGCTGCGGTGCGGCAACGTATCTGCTGGCGGCCATGGGCGTTGCGCGATAGCAATCAAATTGAAAGGCTAGTGGCCAGAAATGGCCCGCGCCGCAGTTGTCGCATCGCTGAGACGAGGCCCCGCTGGGCCACGCTTCAAGCGAAAGGAAGGCTTATCGAAGGGGTTGTGTGCAGCTTCTAACAGAAAAAGGTAAAAAATACTGCGACTCGGTATTCGGCCTGATGGCGTTTTTTCCTATAGTATTTCGTAAGGTCCGAAGCTATGTTGCATTGCATGAAAGCAAAAAAAGCCCCGCCGGACACGCTGCGGCGCTTGAAACGAGAGATTCCGAGACGGGGGATGCACATTGACGTGACGGTTTCGCCACAGCCAGGCGGACCTCACGGGCAATGCGCATCAAGGCGCCATAGCGGGCAATGCCGCGGTAGACGGCATGCCGACGCGAGATCCGGTCGTTGGGTCGATGCGAAGCCGCACCGGCTCAATGATTGAGATCAACGAGGATGTCGAATGGACGCGTTATCGTGCCTAGGAGCAAATGTCGCCGTTCGACACGGGGAGTAGTACATGACCACCGCTTATGATCCGATACCTGGCGAGCGCAGCGTACTACTGGTTTCGCTCGAGCCTGACACAGAGTGCATTGACGCGCTCATGGCAGCCGGGTGGCACATCGTTCTCGCGCAGACGCCGCAACAAGTGCAGCGGGCCGTTGCGCGCGACGCGATTCACGTCGGTCTCGTGCAATTGCCTCAGCCATGCACCGCGCAGCACCTGGCCGAGCTGCAGTCGTGTGTTTCGGACAGCGAAGTCGCGTGGATTGCCGAGGTACAGCCCGGGCAGGCCGATGACCAGGCGATTCGACGATTCATCCTCGACTATTGCTTCGATTTCGTCACGCTGCCGTGCAACGACGCCAGGCTTACGATCCTGATCGGCCATGCCGACGGGCTCTGGGCGCTGCGCGCTTGCGAAGGGCATCCCGAGCCGGCGCCCATCAGCAGCGCGATGATCGGCCATTCCGATCGGATGCTGCAGTTGAACCGCGGCGTCGATAAATGCGCGCGCAACGAAGCGCCGGTTTTCATCGCGGGCGAATCCGGGACGGGCAAAGAGCTGACGGCGCGTGCAATTCACGACCGTTCCGCCCGCGCCAAGCAGCCGTTCGTTGCAATCAACTGCGCGGCGATTCCGCCCTCGTTGTTGCAATCGGAATTGTTCGGTCACGAACGCGGCGCGTTTACCGGCGCGCTGCAACGAAAAATCGGCCGTATCGAAGCCGCCGCGGGCGGCACGCTGTTTCTCGATGAAATCGGCGATATGCCGCAGGAATGCCAAGCCGTGCTACTGCGTTTCCTGCAGGAAGGCACGGTCGAGCGGCTGGGCGGAACCGGCCCGATCAAGGTGGACGTGCGGGTCATTTCGGCCACTCACGTCGATCTCGTGAGCGCAATCCAAGCTGGGCGCTTCCGCTTGGACCTTTATCATCGTTTGTGCGTGCTGCGGCTGGACGAACCGCCGCTGCGCGAACGCGGCGAAGACATCAAGCTGCTCGCCCAGTACGCGCTCGAGCTGCATCGCGGCGATGGCGCGCGTAAGATCCGCGGGTTCTCTAGCGATGCCATTGCGGCGATGTACCATTATGGCTGGCCGGGCAACGTGCGCGAGCTCATCAATTGCGTGCGGCGAGCGCTCGTGATGGCCGAGGGGCGTTTCATCACCGCTGCGGATCTGGGCTTGCCCGGCGTAGAGATCAAAGTCGGCCGCACCTTGGCGGAAATTCGTTGCGATGCCGAGCGCGTGGCCGTGAGAGAGGCGCTCGCGCGCCATGCCTATAGCCTTTCCAACGCCGCGCTCGAACTTGGGATTTCGCGCGCTACGCTGTATCGGTTGCTCAATTCGATAGGGCTGCGTGAGGAAGGATCGAGTCCGCGGCTGGCACGCGCATCGGCGGACGTCCCTGCGTGCGCCGCCGATTCCGGGCAGCACGGCATCGAGCAGATGGCGCCGTGAGCCGCCCCGTCGCCTGACGGGGGAACTTGCGCGTCGGGTACGGCGCGCTTGGAAAACCCGCCCGCACCGCATATCCTGACCTTCACCGTCCGCGCGCCCGCGAGGCGCGCGATTCCTTTTTGCGGACTTGGAGGACAGGATTCATGACGCGAGCCGTCGATTCGGTATTCATTCTCATTGCACGTCTGGCGTTGTCGGTGCTGTTTTTATGGTCCGGCGTAATGAAGGTTCTCGGCTACGGCGCCTTCGTGGCCTACTTGCATACGAAGGGGGTGCCGTTCGTGCAGATTGCCGCCCCTATCGCCACGGCGGTTGAGGTGCTCGGCGGGATCTGGCTCGTCGTCGGCTTCTTGATTCGTCCGCTCGGGCTCGTCATGGCCGTCTATACCCTTGCCACGGCGGTGCTGGGTCATGACTTTTGGAACGTGACTGATGCGGCGCTCCAGCACGACATGGTCATTCACTTTTGGAAAAACGTCGGATTGGCGGGTGGCTTTCTGCTGCTCTTCGTCACCGGCGCGGGCGGCGCGAGCATCGACGCTGCTCGTGCGCCGCGACGCCCATTGCTCTAGCCGCATTTGTGCCACGGCGCGCACGGAGTTTGCTTGAGATTTCATCTCAGCGCGCTGCGGTTTCGCTCTCTGCGCTTTGCCGGGCATGAGACGACGGGTGGACCCGTGTGGCCAATGCCATGGCGGCCAGCAAGAGGCCTGAGGCGATTGCCGCGCAGGTCTGCAGACCCGCGACGGCCGACGAGGCAGCGCCGGCATTGGCAAGCGCACCGAACGCGGCGACGCCCACGGCACCACCGGCCTGTCGCGCCGTGTTCAGCAGAGCAGATGCGGTGCCGGCACGGTTGCGGTCCACCGACGCGAGCACCGCGGTGGTCATCGCGGGCACGGCCAGCCCCATCCCGGCAGGAATGAGCAGAAACGGCGCAAGCAATGCAACGGCGGGCGTATCGGCCTGTGTCAGGTGCAGCAGTGCGTAACCGAGCGAGCCCACGGCGGCGCCGATGATCATGGGCCGGCGCGGCCCCCAGCGGGCGACGACCCAGCCGCTTGCGACGTTCGATACGAGAAATCCCCCCGTTAGCGGCAAAAACGCGAGACCAGCCTGTAACGGTGTGTCGCCATGCACGCGCTGCAGATACAGGCTGATGACGAAGATAGCGCCGTAGTACGCCATATTTACGCAAACGCCGAAGAGAACGGCGGCGCTGAAGGTTGCATCGCGCAGCAATGTCAGCGGCACCATCGGCGCGCGGCTTTTGGCTTCGACGACGACGAACGCGAGGGCCGCCAGCATCGACGCGGCCAGTGCCAAGACGATGAGCGGATGGCCGGCGCCGAGCGAGCGCATTTCGATGACGGCTCCCGTGAACGCGGTCAGCGCAACGATGGCGATGCACTGTCCGGGCAGGTCGATGTCCGCCGGCCGATGCGCGTGTTGCGCGTTCTTGCTCGTGTGTTCCTCGCGCGGTATCCATGCAAATGCAGCTGCGAGGCCAGCGAGGCAAAGCGGAACGTTGACGAGAAAAATGCCTCGCCACCCCCACGCCGCAATGAGGATGCCGCCGAGCACCGGGCCGGCTGCGATCGAGATCGCGCCCGACGCGGTCCATAGCCCGACCGCTCTCGCACGAAGGTGCGGATCGTGACTGCAGACACGATTGAGTAGCGCGAGCGAGTTGGGCAACATCGCCGCCGCGCTCACGCCCTGCGCCGCTCGCGCCGCGACCAGCGAGGCGGGATTCGGCGCGAGGCCGCAGGCGAGAGACGATACCGCGAACAGCAGCAGGCCCAAGGCGAACATGCGCCGAGCACCGAACCGATCGCCCAGTACGCCCGCCGATAGCATGAGCACGGCAAACGCGAGGGTGTAAGCATCGACGATCCACTGCAGCGTCGAGACCGGTGCGTGCAATTGCGAGCCGATGCTCGGCAATGCGATGTTGACGATCGTCACGTCGAGCTGGGTGACGACGAATGCCACGCTGACGGTCGCGAGCACGCGTGCGACGGTGGGGCTGACGATCGGGGCGGGGTGACGAGCGTTCATGCCGACGATGCTAGCAACGTGGCCGCAGAGATGTTTCGCTGTCTGATGAATTGTCGAATTCGGGCACCGCGAAGCAGCGTAATGGCTGGCAGCGCGGAGGCAGTGTTTTAATAGCGGCATTTCTACCCGCTATTCCAACTAAGAAATTATCAACATATCAACTGCTCTATCACTGCGCAGGCTAAATCATTGTGCGGATTCAGACATATTTAGGTGAATTGATAGCGCGCAAGCGCGCTCAAGCGTGCATGCTGATAACGCAGGGCAACGTACGGCGCTCGAACCTCCATCGGCCCGTCCGCCTCGTGCTTTTCAAACTTGAGACGCGCCTATCGAGATATTTCCTCGAATATCCCGCCGGGGGCGGCGCGTCCAAATAACCGTTGCCGCTGAGCCGGCGAACGGGTGCAGAAGAGGGAGCTCGCTATGCCTGTCCGAGATTCTCGTCTTTGCGCTATCGACCTGCTTCGCGCTCGTCGCTGTGGCCGGGCCGACCGCGGTGAGCGAAGGCCCACAGACGCCGTAAAGGGCAGTCCTGTAACGTGGGCATGCGTTTTGAAAGCATTTAATTTCAAGTGTGCGCGAGGGTGCGCGCGCTGTACCGGCACGTTCTTGTTTTGTGGGCGTTGGCCCAGTCAGCGGGGAAATAATGAAGAAGATCTTAACGGTATTCGGTACACGGCCCGAAGCTATCAAGATGGCGCCGCTCGTCAAAGCGCTCGCCGATGAGGAAGGCATCGACGCCAAGGTGTGCGTAACCGCACAACATCGCCAAATGCTCGATCAGGTATTGGACTTGTTCGAGATCGTTCCGGACTTCGATCTTGATTTGATGCGCGAAGGCCAAACGCTCGGCGACTTGACCTCCGGAATCTTGCAATCAATAGGGGCGGTGTACGACAAGTGGCAGCCGGACGCGGTACTCGTTCACGGCGACACGACCACGACGCTCGCCGCGAGCCTGGGAGCGTTTTATCGATACATCCCTGTCGGGCATGTGGAGGCGGGACTGCGCACCGGCAATGTTTGGTCTCCTTGGCCGGAAGAGCTCAACCGGCGCGTCACCGACGCCGTTTCTTCGTGGCTCTTCGCGCCCACCGAACAGGCCAAGCACAATCTCTTCAGCGAAGGTGCGCCCGCCGCCCACGTCGTGCTGACGGGCAATACGGTGATCGACGCATTGGTCCACGTCAAACGCAAACTCGATGCCGACGAGCAGTTAAGCGATTCGATCGCTGCGCGCTACCGGTTTCTCGACCCTTCGCGCCGTCTGATTCTCGTCACCGGGCACCGACGCGAAAGCTTCGGCGAACCGTTCAAACACTTTTGCGAAGCCCTGCGGCGGATCACGCTCAAGTACGATGATGTGCAATTGGTCTATCCGGTTCATTTGAACCCGAACGTGCGAGCGCCCGTCAACGCCATGCTGAGCGATGTGCCTAACGTGCATTTGATCGAGCCTCAAGACTACTTGCCGTTTGTCTACCTGATGTCCAAAGCGTATTTGATCATCACGGATTCGGGCGGTATCCAGGAAGAGGCGCCTGCACTCGGCAAGCCGGTGCTCGTCACGCGTGAGACGACGGAGCGGCCGGAGGCCGTTCGCGCCGGCACGGCGCGGCTCGTCGGCACGCAGACCGAACGCATCGTATCGGAGGTCGGTCGGCTGCTCGACGACAGCAGCGAGTACGTCGCTATGGCGCATGCCAACAATCCGTACGGCGACGGTCACGCCAGTGAAAGGATCGTCGAGGCGATGATGACTATCCCCGCCGAGATTCCCGCGATGTCCCCTGTTGCACCGCAGCCGGTGCTGTTGCACAACGCGATCGCATCGGGACTGCAAGCCCTACGGTCGGCATGATCGGGGGACGCCAGGCAGCATGAAGCAACCGCCCTGCCTGGCGTTCCCTCGACGTATCTATCAAGCGGTCGCGTGCGATACGAAAGCGCCTTTATGGCTTCAGCCGATGCATTGCATTATTGCGTTGTTAGTCAAGACGCTTCGTCATTGGGTGAAGAAAGGCTCGCTTGCCGGCGTGATGGCGTCGCGCCGTGGCCGGTAAGCGGAATCACGAGGGTAATGGCATGCAGCACTGCGCCGGTGCGAGAGGATCGGCCAACTGCGCTTCGAAGGCCGTGAAGAGCGATTCCTCGAGTACATTCCAGTGCGCGCCGTGCCGGAATGGAGCGGCGTGTGCATGCCAACAGGAAATGGCAGATTTATCGCCGAACTTTTGCGAAGCTAGAGCCACCAATCCCCACGGATAATCGTGCTTGGGTAATTCGAGCCACGCCTGGCAATTGCGCTTCATCCACTTCGCGTAGAAGGTGGCGCTGGACTGCCCCGGGATGCCGATGTCGGACAATATCGGAAACACCTGCGCGACTTCCGTGGGATAAAAAGAGTGATCGGCCAGATGCTGGGTACTCGGTTCGTATCTTCCCGAAGCCCAAAACACCTTTTTGATATTCTCCGAGAGATTTTGTGAGCGTGATCGCCACTTGCCCGCAGCGCCAGCGTTGCCGTTGCGGGTGTAGTAGGCGGTCAACGCTTGCATCGCTTCGTAGACTTCGACGTTATCCATCAGCAATGCTACCGGCAAGGTCGGCGATATTTGATAAACGCCTCTATGCGCATCATAGAGACCGTCCAGATATCGAATCGAGCTGTCCATGCTCGACTGCCATTTCGGCGACATCTTCGTATTTGGCGTGTAGCGGACCAGCAGTTCGATCCATAGCGCGATCGCGGAATCATCGGCGTCGGCTTGAGCGCACGCCACGATGCTGCCGTTTCGATCGCAGAAACGATCAAAGTTTCCCCCTGCTTTTTGCCGAGGCATCAACCACTCGATCCATTTGACGGCGGCGCTTCTAACGTTGGTGTGCGCGTCGTCGGCACTGATCAAAGCTTTCGCTGCGAAATAGGGATCCACTACGTCCCCATGCAGAAGGACCGTGATCGCACCGTCCGGTCGCTGATAGCCAAGCAGAAACGGCTCGGCAGCCATTGCTTGGGCGGCAGGCAAACAGGCTGCCATTGTCAATGCCATGCCGGCCATTAGAAGGCGTCGAAACACGCGTGTTTCCGACGAGAGCAACGTCAAGCGTTCATGGCGCATCGATCAAGGCTCCTACGAGAGGGGTGGCAACAGGGCTACCCAAGCCTGTCACATAATCGTATCCGGCCGCTGCCGTACAGAGCACGCCGCATGAACCGTTTGTCCCCGAACTGATGTCGCGATAGGTCGTGGCATAGCTGGTGGACGCGATGCGATACAACAGAGCGTTGATCGCGCTAACCGCGTTCAGTGTCGATTTGCCATTCAAAACCCGAGCACCGTTGGCGATCGCGAGCAGGCCGGACCACTGTGGCGCTCCCGCACTCGTGCCGCCCACGACGAACCAGCCGCGTTGCCCCTGATAGCCGTAGGCGTCATAGACGGCAAAGCCCGATGTGGGGTCGGCGCTGTATGCGACATCCGGCACGCCTCTCGCGCCTATCGAATCGTTGGGGATGGGGTAGTTCGACTGATAACTGGGCGCCGACTCATAGGCGCTTTGGCCGCCGCCGCTTCCGGACCACGCCGTTTCGCCGAGATAGGTTCCACTCGCGTCGGTGCTGACCGACGTGCCTCCCACCGCGAGTACATAGGGCGACGCGGCAGGGTACTCGACTGTTGCTCCGCTGTCGCCCGACGCGGCCACGAACGACACGCCATTGGCGCTGGCGAACTGCCCGTCATACTGCGTCTCTGAAAAGAATTCCGTTCCGCCCCAGCTCATGGTGACGATATTGGCGCCTGCACCATGCGGTCGTGGCGCTATTGCCAGGGATACCGCACTCATCAAGTCCGAGAAACTATTCGATGCGGCTTCGACCAGTACGATCTTCGCCTGCGGGGCTATGGCGTGCGCCCATTCGATATCGAGTGAGCTCTCGAGCGCCCAGCCCGGGTCCGCGCGAAGGCGTTGAGCGTTGCCGCCACTATAGATTTTTGAAAAACAGCCGTTAGCCGTCGTGCATGCTGGCAAGCCGAACGCACGATTGAATACCCGTAGGTTCGACTCCGCATCGGGATTGTCGTATGCGTCGACGATTGCGATCACTTGGCCGCTGCCCTGCATGCTTTGTGGCAACTGGTCGATGCCATAAAAGTGGCGAATTTGCTGCGGTGACAGGCCGCTTGGCGCCAGCGTCGTATGCGCGTGCATATGAAATGGCGGCCGCGCATAACCGACTGGCGGACGCCCGGATTGCTGTGCGAATACCGGTTGCGCGGCGAACCAGGCAATTGCGCAGCCCGCTAAGATTTGAGAAATGTGTGTCAACGAGCGCCACATGAGGTAACTCCCGATCAGTCGGAACGTCAGGCGGCGTGCCGCCCGCATCATGTCTGCGGGCGGCACGCCGATCGGTCAATGCATCGCGCTCATTAGAGCTTGGCGCTCGTGAACGTCAATGAGGTGCCGGTCCCGGCAACAACCAGCCAGTTCGCCGCATCGGTGGTGACGACCCTTGCGGTTCCGCTTTTAACGACAGGTTGTTGATAAGTGGACTTAGGCAGCAGCCAGGTCATGTGCTGCAGACCGGCCGGGTTCGACGCATTGAACGACCAACCGCTGCCGGTATCGGTTGTCGACCAGGCGGTCTGAAGGCGGCGCATGCCGAACTTCGCTAGGTCGTCGAACTTGTACCATTTGAACTGCCCTGCGGCGGCAAGCTGATTGGCGTGGCTGAATATACTGGCAAGCGTAGAGGTATAGAAGATTGCCCCTTGAGGATGCATATACACCATTCTGGCCGTCCGGTTCGACGCAGTGAAATCCATCAATGAGAGGTACCAGTTGTTGACGTCGGTGGTGGGGACGTTGTATTGCTGAAACTCATCGAATGTCGCGTACTGTCCAAACGGCGTGACCGGAACGGCCCAAATATTGGGCGTCAGCAAGGCGCCGTTGCGGTAGGCGCGAGTCGGTGCCATTCCCGTGTGCCCGGTGAAGTAATAGCTGGAAAAGCCATTGTTTTGCAGCCAGGCGATGGCCCACGTCGGTGCGTTGCCTTCCGGCGGCGCCCATTCGATATCGGGCGTGCCGTCCACCTGCACCATGGCCGAGTGATTGAGGACGAGGTATTGCTCGAACGAGCTTTCGTTGGTTTCGCTTGCGTTAAAACCCCAGTAGTCGTGCATCCATCCGCCCTGGCTACCGACGTTGTGCCCCAGCTTGGTCAGATAGTGCATCAAGTTCTGCGCCGCTGTGTTATGGAGTAGATTGATGCCTAGGCCGTCGCCTACCGTCAACACATCCGGACCCGCCGTGACCGAAACCGTAAACGGCCCGTTTTTCCACACGTTGTAGTTCTTCAACTGCTGAGCCGGTTGAATCGCGTCGCCCGCGCAGAAGTGCCAATCGATGAGCATTCCGCCCACACCATCCGGCTGCAGCGACAGCATCGGCATGTGCAACAGGTCTACCGCGAAGTAGTTCAGCATGCCGTGCAGCAGCATCCCGTCCGTCTGCCCCTCGAGATAGGAGAGCGGCATATTGACGAACAACACGCCGCCGTTGCCGTACGGTTGATAGCCCGCCACGAGCCCGAAGTTCGGTGAAGTAAGCAGCACGTTGCCGCTGTACGTTCCTTGCGTGACGAAGCTAGGGTAGGTCAGGAAGCCATACACATATCCCGAGATTCCTTCAAGTACGTCTGTCGTGGCAGCGGTAGTTGCCAACGGCGCCGCTACTGCGAGAGAAGTCTTCGTCGACGTCGATGTGGCCGAATAACTCCCCGAATTGACTTGAGCACCGGTCTGCACGGCACCGAGGTTTAAAGCCGGCGCAATCACTTGCCCGGTCGACGTCGTTCGGTAATTGAAGTACGTCTGGTGGTTATATCCGGCAAGGCCGCCGGGGTTGGACGGGCTTGGCTTCAGGTACATCTGCTGCGTCGATTGCGGCGGCGTCTTGCCGCCTTTGGTCTTGCCGCCGCTAGTCTTCGATGAAGACGTTGCCATCATCGTCGTCGCTGCTGTCGTCGCTGCTGTCGTCGTGCTGGTGGAGGTCCAAGTCATGGACTTTCCGGGCGGAACCAATAGCGTGCGCAGCGTGCTGCCCATCCCCGTCACGGGGCCAAGGCCGATCATGTTGCCTCGGAGCGAATCATAGAGCACGTAGTTGACACCGGCCATGTCGCTGAACCTCGACTGCGGAATCGGGTAGAAGCCGGTAGCGGTCAGTGCACCGAAGTCATAGACGAGCATGACGCGCCCGCCGTTGAGCGCATAGTTGTGAATCGCGGTGACGAGCGTGTCATCGGCAGTGGTGTGGACTTGATCCGGCAAGATGAGTCCACTGTACTGCTGCGGCAGCGACGCGCCCGCCTGTTCGAACGCAGTGTCGTTGATCAGCGTAATTTGCACGCCGTCTTCGGACGCTGCATCGAGCCATGCAGACACCCGAGGATCGGGAAGCACGAAACCATCGGGTAGAAGCAGCAACAATTGATTTGTCGCTGCCGTTGCAGCCCCGGCCGACATGAATAAGCCGATCGCCAGTGCGAACAGCATTCGCCGGAGAAAGTTGAGTGTTCCAGTCATGACCAACTCCTTAAGAGGTCAACGGTGGGTCAACCGGCCAACGCGGCGAGCGAGTTGCCGGGGACTTGTGCGATTCGCCCCGCAAACGTCAAAACCTGCTTATCTGACGAATCACACCGGGCCAGCTTGCGCAATAGCTGTACAGCGTTAAGAAAAGCCCCAACATCAACGGCGCGCCGAGCAAGAAAAAGCACAACGGCACAAAAAGCAACGACGCGTGAAAGAGGATGGATGCATGAAGCGTCAAGACAAACGGCAGGATCGCAATGAAGTACACCGTGATCAAAAGCGTCGCCGCCCCTTTCTGCATCAGCGTGAAATCAAGTGGGTAGTAGATCAGTGACATCGCCAGAGGAATGTCCTTTACGATCATCGTTTGCATCAGGAAAATCGCGCGCAGATGCTCTTGAGCCGTGTATGGGAAGTTGCTTGGCGATGCGAAGAAGTACCCGCACACGCCAAGCTGAACGGCAGCGAGAACGCGCACCAGATACGCGACGGGAAGCCACCGCTCTTTACGGATGAAGCTTGCCGAAAACGCCGTGATGGACACGAGCGCAGTGACCAGCAACAGTTCGTTGCCCGGGTATTGAGCGGTCCATTGCAGCTGTAGCTCCGGCGGCGCAAGCCAAGCGCCTTGGCGGTCAACATCGGCCATCTCGATTGGTATCCCGACCCATCGGCTCGCGGATGAAACCGCCAGGGTCCAATAGAGAGAAACGCTGTTCCACGCCCAAGCCAGCGTCGCATACGACGCCGGCAGCAACAGCAGCGACGACATCAGCCAATGCCTCGGCGCTGCGAGGGCACGCACTGCTCGGTCGTCGAATTTGCTGCCGTTTTCTGACGCGTTCATCGTCGATCTCACCAGGAATGAAACACGCTGATTTCGAAGCCCCGACGGTCGTAGTACGGGTTGTGATAAGCATCGAGCTCCAATTGCGCTCCCCACTGTTTGGTCACCCAGTAGCGCCATTGCGCGACGATCTCGCTGCTTCTGAAATCGACGATTTGGCTTGCCGCGCCGATCGCTTGATACGCTTCGCGACCGAACGAGCCGCGAATCATCAGAACGCTCTTTCCCACGGTCCCATACGTAAGCGCGCCGTAATAGGTGGGTGCCTTGACCGAGCCGGGCGAATCGATGTCGTAGTTCATGCCGGCTTCGCCGATGAGTTTCGGTGTGGCATACCAAATGACACCGGCGTGATAGAGCTGATCGCGATGTCCGCTGCGGTTCCACGCATATCCAGCGCCGATGGATAGCACTAGATTGCGTTGCGGCAACACCTTTCTGTTTAGCGATACGTCCACGCGCGCACTCGGCAAGATGGTGCCGGAGGTTGTGCCGGAAAACCCGATGGCGCCGAACCAGTCTGCATCGAAATCGCGTACGTAATTGAGCGAGCCGAACGTCGTGCGCTCACCGAAGCGCCGCAGCTCGGACAACTCACCGATCAACGTCTGACTACCGAACTGGTGCAAACCGCGCAAGCGGACGCCATACCAATCGCCATAGTCGTTGGTCACATGCGCCATCGAAGCGCCTAGCGTCAATTCGGAGCGAGTCAGCGACGGTGGCGCGACGTGCTGGGTGACTGCGTTCGATAACTCCCCCTCGTTCCCTGTATTCGGCACGTTCGCCAACAACGGTGAGAGTGTGGAAGATCCTGCCGGAGAATGAACGCTGGAGTCCGTGGATGCATCCGATGCCTGCGTCGCGAGCGATTGCGCGCAGGCCATCGACGACGCAGCCATGAGAAGCGCACCGGAAACTGCCCGCAGTATTTGTCCCGAATCGGTCCGGTCCGTTGTTTTTGATGTCATTTTCCCCCCCCGACGACGTCAACGCCGATCGCGTCGCGCGCGTCGATTGCCTTGTCGAATCGGCCGCGTCGCGTCGCAATCATCTGCCCATAAACACAGGCGCCCCCTCTAATTCCGATCTCCGACGCGCTGACACTGACGGCGTTTGCGGCGCTTCCGATCCAAGACCGCTCGATCCAAAGCGGACCGTCGACACTCAGCACACCCTCTACTGCGCTATCCGCGCCGAGCCGTATTTCTCGTTCGGCGAATACCGAACCGCACACGGTGGCGCCGGCGCAAACCTCGATGCTGCGAGCCTTGATGTCGCCGCGAACGAAACTCGACTCGCCGATCTGGAGCGATCCTTTTATGACGAGGTCGGCCTCCACGAGCGTATTCGCCGGCAATCTGAGGTCGCCGAAAACCAGGCAGCGTGCATGTCCCATGCGATGCCGAACTTCCGCCAGCAGCTCAGTCATCGAAGCGCTATGCAGTTGACGAAGGTCGCGCTCCGGCCGGACTTGCCGCGACGCGCCAAAGATGATCGGCATGCCGTACAGGCGCTGGAAACGACAAGCCGTGCCAACTCGTATATCTGACGCGGCGACGTTGTCGCGAAAGATTGTTCGATCGACATCGATGTGCGGGATATAAGTCACGTCCGAGGCGGTTGCAGTGAGTCGCGACGCGTCGATCGGCTCGTCCTCGTCGATCGCCAACGGCGCAACGTCGCGCGATGCGCGCAGTTCGATGGCGAGCGGAACGAACGGCAACACCAGCAAGCCGAGCCCCAGAAACGTGAACAGAATCGCGTCCACGGCTTACCTCGCCTTGGACGGCTTGCGAAAACGCTCTGTCTTGTCCCAGTGCAGTTCGCGCTTCAGTAGCGAATCGAGCGCCAGACCGGAGAGTGCTGAGAGCACGCTCGCAATGGTCACGCCGAATCCGAGGGCGTTGAGCGGCATCAGTCGCAGTCGTGCCGAATGTCCGTCAAGACGTGTCGCAACGACAATTTCAAAGAAAACGCCGAAGTTGCCGAACGTGTTGAAACTAAAGAGCGCGAGCGGCCATGTGGTCGCCGAAGCTAATCGCATTAACTCCGCGTCGAGCAAATACATCGCGATTGCCGCGATCCAGCCAACCACGAGCAGGGCGGGCATCGCGTAGACACCAAGGAGCAGCGCCCCGTCTATTCGTCGAGGGAATGCCACGGTGGGATTTAGCAGAAGGGGAAACAGACAACGGAACATTGTCTGGTTATGCCCCTTCGCCCAACGTTTTAGTTGCCGGCCGCGTACAGCCCATCGCTCGGGCACCTCCTCGTAACACTCGGCATGATTCAAGTAAACCGTCTGCCAACCCGCTAACAACAACCGGTACGTCATGTCGGTGTCTTCCGCGAGCGTGTCGTCGCGCCAGCCGCCCACCTCATCGAGTGCGCTCTTGCGCAAACCTCCAACTGTCCCGCCGTATTGCGGCACCAGGCCGAGATTCATTCGAGCTTGTTGGTTAACCTGATATCCCCCGGCACGTTCAAGATCGAGGAGTCGCGTGAGCAGGTTGCGGTCCGCATTGTGCGGTACCACGCGCCCCATGACGGCTCCGACCTCAGGGTCGAAGAACGGCGCAACGAGTTCTTTCAAAAGCCCGGCTCTCGGCAAATAATCGGCGTCGAACACGATGAGAATGTCGCCGCTCATGAAACGCAAGGCATCTTTCAGCGCAGCCGCCTTGCCTGCCTTTCCGCTAACGCGGTGAAATGGATAAATCAAATCGGGTTCGCGCGCCTGCACTTTATCGATCAAGGCTCGCGTGCCGTCGGTCGAGCGATCGTTGACCGGCACGATCCGCAGGCGGTCACGCGGATAGGTAGTCTTGAGCAGGGCTTCGAGGCAATCGACGACAACCGACTCCTCGTTATGGGCTGCGACAAAAACCGTCAGCATGGGCCAAGGTCCGTGGACGATCGATCGGTAGAGCGCGCCTTGTCGCGAGAACAAGCGATTTAGGCTGAATACATAGTGGCGCACCGTGTAGATGACGAGCAAGAGCATGACGAGCACCAGTATGGTGTCCGTCAATATGACTAGCAGCCCCCGAGCGTGAATTGCAGGCGCCATCTCGTACCGGATCATCAGGACCTCCGTTTCCTTGCGGCTCGCAGTGTTTGCCATCAGCACCAAACAACGCCGCACGGCCGAACATCGTCCTGCATGACACAGCGTTGGCTGGGGTAGAGCAAAATCGCCCAACGCCGGGTGGCATCACATCGGTCACGCATTGCTTCCCCTTCCCTGCGAGGCGTGCCGGAACGGCAAGCAGGTTTGACGGATCGTTTGGCTGCCAAGGCAACTGACGTCGACGTTTGATCGACGCTTTTTAAAGCGCTAAATATTCTTTTTCACGAGTAGAACAAAGAGTGTGCGACAAGCGTAAGTTTATGCCATCGACGTCGGCGATTCGCGATCTATAATTTGCAAAGATAAGGATTTATGTCGGCTAACTAACAGAGAAGACGACCCATCTGCCTTGTGGTTTTAATTTGTATTTTTAATATAAAATTCGTTCGCGGAAACAACTGTTGTGGGCCGCACCAAGAAGCGCTGAGCGGCGACGGCGGAACATGAAAAACATCGTCAAACTGCCGAAGATAAAGCGTGTTTCGACTTGAGCATGCGCGGACTGTCGCAAAAACCGTTGTGCACACAACGGTTCGCCGCTGTCAAAGGGCGGCGAGCGCGACAATTCGAAGCGGGATCGAAATATGGATGGGGCGCCGGGGTTGGCGCTTCGAAGCGGCAGAGATTGCCGCTTCGAAGGAAGGATTAAAGCGAGGGCAATGCGGGGCGCGATTCGATAGACTTGCGGATCAATTGTTCGACCGCCTTGCGTTCTTCACCGACGAGCGGCAACCGCGGGGGGCGTACCGGCTCGGTGCCGAGACCGACGATCGCTTCGGCGAGCTTGATGTTCTGCACCAGCTTGGATGAAACGTCGAGTGCAAGCAGCGGCGCGAACCAGCGGTACAGGGTGCGTGCTTCTTCGATACGTCCCGCCTGCACGAGCCGATAAATCGCCACCGTTTCGTGCGGAAACGCACAGACAAGCCCCGCAACCCAGCCGTGCGCGCCCATCAACATCGCTTCCATCGCGAGGTTGTCGACTCCGCAGAAAATCGCATAACGCTCGCCCACCGCATTGAACAAATCGGTCACGCGGCGCACGTCGCCGCACGACTCCTTGATTGCCACGATTTTCGGCTCGTCCGCGATTTCCTTGAACATGTCGGGCGTCATATCGACGCCATAGGCGAGCGGGTTGTTGTACACCATGAGCGGCAACGGACTGGCTTTGGCCACCATGCGGAAATGGTTGATCGTTTCGCGCCGGTCGGACAGATAGCGCAGGCCGGGCAAAACCATGTAGCCGGCTGCGCCGTGCTGTGCGGCGCGTTCGGCTTGGCGGCAGCCTTCGAGCGTGCTGTCTTCGGCGATCGTCAGCAATACCGGAACACGGCCGCGTGCGGCGTCCACCGCGATATCGAGCACGTCGAGCTTTTCGTCCAGCGAAAGCGTGGACGCTTCGCCCAGCGATCCGCAGACAATGATGCCGTCCACGCCGGCATCGATTTGCGCTTCGATATTCTTTTTAGTCCACTCGCGATCTATGCTGAAATCTTCGTGAAACTTCGTCGTGACGGCGGGCATGACGCCTTGCCAGACTGGTGCCATTTCGGTTCTCCAAATGCGGTCGATGAGCAAATTGCGAGAGCAGTGTAGGCTGCGGCACCGATCGCGTCTTGCGCCGTTCCCGCATGTGCGATGCCGATTTCGGCACAGCTCGGCGATGTTCGAAGAATATGCTGAAATCGTCATGTCGGACGCGCAGCCGCGCCAAGACGCGCAGGCTTTGCGTTTCTACCATTGCCGCATGAAAACCATCCATATCATCGATTCCCATACAGGCGGCGAGCCGACGCGTCTCGTGATCGCGGGCGGCCCCGACTTGGGCAGCGGCCCGCTCTCAGAGCGGCTCGAAATTTTGCGCACGCGCCACGACGATTGGCGTGCAAGTGTCGTCACGGAGCCGCGCGGTTCCGATGTGATGGTCGGCGCATTGCTGTGCGAACCCTTCGATGCCAGTTGTGCGGCGGGAGTCATCTTCTTCAACAATGTCGGTTATCTGGGCATGTGCGGGCACGGCACGATCGGCCTCGTGGCGTCGCTCGGGTTCATGGGGCGGCTCGCGCCGGGACCGCATCGCATCGAGACGCCCGTCGGCATCGTCGAAGCGACGCTCAATGAAGACCGCAGCGTTTCGGTGCGCAACGTGCCCGCCTACCGGTACCGGCGCGACGTTGCTGTGCAGGTGCCGGGGGCGGGGACGCTCGTCGGCGATATCGCTTGGGGCGGCAATTGGTTCTTTCTCGTCGCCGACCATGGACGCACACTCGAGCCCTCGAACATCGGTTCCCTCACGGCTTTCACGCATGACATCCGCGAGGCGTTGATCCAACAAGGCGTGACGGGGGCAGACGGCGCGCTTATCGATCACATCGAGTTGTTCGCGCACGGCCAAGAAGCGGGCATCGATAGCCGCAGCTTCGTGCTGTGCCCGGGCGATGCATACGACCGCTCGCCGTGCGGTACCGGCACGAGCGCCAAGCTCGCATGCCTTGCCGCCGACGGCAAGCTCGCACCGGGCGCTCGATGGCGCCAGCAAAGCATCATCGGCAGCGTCTTCGAGGCGACCTATACGACGCTCGGGCCGGTTGATGGATTGCCGCCCGGCATCGACGCGATCGAACCGACGATCACAGGCCGCGCGCACATCATGGCCGAAGGCCGATTGCTGTTCGAAGCGGACGATCCGTTCGCCGTCGGCATTCCCGGTGCGCGTCCGGTATGACGGCCGATGCCGTCGTGATCGGCGCAGGCATCGTCGGGGCCGCGTGCGCAGCCGAGTTGGCTGCGCAGGGCATGACGGTGGACGTGCTCGATGCAGCGTCGGGTATCGGCGGCGGTGCTACCGCGGCAGGTATGGGCCATATCGTCGTGATGAACGACTCGCCTGCGGAGTTGGCCCTGTCGAGCTATTCACGCGAGTTGTGGTTAGCGCTTGCGCCATCGTTGCGCGCCGCCGACGCGTTCGCCCGATGCGGCACGCTATGGGTGGCGGCCGATGATGAAGAGTGGCGAGCCGCGCAAGCGCTCCATCTTGTGTTGACCGGCACGCGCGTGAAGGCGGATTTGCTCGATGCTGCTGCGCTGCGCGAGTGCGAGCCGTCGCTGGCGCCATCGCTCGCGGGCGGCTTGCTCGTGCCCGACGATGCGATCGTTTATGCGCCTCGCGCCGCGCAGTGGTTGCTCGAACACTCGCCAGGAAACCGAAATATTCGTGTGCGTCTCGGTTGCGCGGCCGCCGCAGTGACGCCCGGCGAGGTTCGCCTCGCGAATGGCGATCGCATCGGTGGCGGCCAGATCGTCATCGCAAATGGCCTGACCGCGCGCGAACTCGTGCCGACGCTGCCGATCGAGCCCAAGAAGGGGCATTTGTTGATTACGGACCGCTATCGCGGCTATCTCAACCATCAAGTTCTCGAGCTCGGTTACATCAAAAGCGCGCATCAGGCGCAGGGCGCCTCGGTTGCGTTCAACGCGCAGCCGCGGCCGACCGGGCAGGTTTTACTCGGCTCGTCGCGTCAGTTCGATACGTTGGACGCAGCCGTCGAATGGCCTGTGTTGGCGCAGATGGTCGAACGCGCGGCGCGCTATTTGCCGGCTTTGCCGTCGCTCAATGCGATGCGGGCATGGACGGGCTTTCGTGCCGCGACGCCCGATGGCTTGCCGCTCATCGGGCCGGCGGGCGAGTCGTCACCGGGGATTTGGGTCGCGGCCGGGCACGAAGGCTTGGGCGTCACGACTTCGCTCGCGACGGCGAAACTGTTGGCGGCGCAAATCGCGGGCACCGACACTGCCATCGATACCGCTCCATATCGAGTCGATCGTTTCTGTGTGGAGGCAAGCCGTGGTGGCCGATGATGCGTTCGTTGTGGTGACGATCGATGGTGTCCCATTGGAGGTGCCCGCGCAGACGACGGTTGCCGCTGCCGTGTTCCGCCGCTACGGCGTGCGCGGCACGCGCATGTCGGTGAGCGGGCAGCCGCGCGCTGCTTTCTGTGGGATGGGCGTATGTCAGGAGTGCCGCATGACGATCGATGCGCGCGCGCATGTTCTTGCTTGCCAAACGGTTTGCCGGAACGGCATGACGATCGCAACCGAGGCCAAGCCGTCATGAAAGCGGCATTCGATCTCGTCATCGTCGGCGCCGGACCGGCCGGTCTCGCGGCCGCGTGCGCCGCAGCGTCGAGCGGCATGCGTATCGCACTCGTCGACGATAATCCTCGAGCCGGCGGGCAAGTGTGGCGTCAAGGCCCCCACACCGGCATGCCGATCGCAACGCACGCGACGCTTTCGGATTTGATGAGGAATCCTAACGTCACCCACTACGCAGGCGCGCGCGTGTCGCTGTTTTCCGGCGAACACGAGATGATCGTTTCGACGGCATGCGGCAGCGGCGTTGCGCTGTCCTTTGGACAATTGATTCTCGCCACGGGGGCGCGTGAGCGGTTGTTGCCGTTCGCCGGATGGACCCTGCCGGGGGTGACCGGCGCAGGCGCGCTCCAAGCGCTCATCAAGGGCGGTATGCCGATACAAGGCGAGCGAGTGGTGCTTGCGGGCAGCGGCCCCTTGTTGATTGCCGCGTTGGCGACGGCGCGAGCGGCGGGGGCGCGCGTCGTCGCCGTGCTCGAGCAGGCGCCGTGGCGCTCGCTGCTGCGCTTCGGCGTTTCGCTCGGCGCCACACCGTCCAAAGCGCTGCAAGCGATTCAATTGACGCGTGGGTTCGCAACCACGCGTTATTGGCCCGGCAGCGTCGTGCGCGAGGCGCTTGGTGACGAGCGCGTTGAAGCAGTCGTCGTCCGCCGTGGCGAATGCGAAACGAAGCTCCCGTGCGATCGGCTCGCATGCGGCTATGGCCTAGTGCCGAACGCGTTGCTTGCACAAGCGCTCGGATGCAGCCTCGCCGGCGACGCGATCGAGGTGGACGACGCACAGCGCACATCGGTGCCCGGCGTTTGGGCAGCGGGCGAATGCACGGGCATCGGCGGCATGGAACTCGCGCGGGCGGAAGGGGAAATCGCGGGTCTTGCCGCGAGTGGCCGCCCGATCGGCTTGCCGCTCCTTCGCACGCGCGCGAAATGGAAGCGTTTTGCGCAGCGCGTGGCAACCGCATTCGAGCTCGGGGAACCGGCGCGCGCGCATCCTCCCGCCGAGACGATTTTTTGCCGCTGCGAGGATGTCACCTACGGCGAGGTCGCCGCGCATGGAAACTGGCGTGACGCGAAACTGCATACGCGCTGCGGCATGGGTCCGTGCCAGGGGCGCATTTGCGGCGCGGCGGCGCAAACCTATTTCGGTTGGAACGCCGCGACGCCGCGGCCGCCGTTCGCGCCCGCGCCTATCGGCGCTTTGATGGACGCAGCGCTGGCGCAAGAGCCCGAGTAAGGCTCGAGAACACCGCTCGCCTATAATCGAGGCGCTTTGCGCGGGTGCATGCCGACCGCGCCGTTTTCTGCGCCTTGTGACGATGCCCCCGACGATACCCTTGCCGCAAATGCCTGCCGCCGAAACGCTCGCTGACATGCTGCCGTACTACGCGCAGATCGAGCCGGTGCTCGACGCCTTGCCCGATTTGGTGTTCTTCGTGAAAGATCGCGAGGCGCGCTATGCCCTCGTCAACCGCACGTTGGCGACCCGGTGCGGCTGCAAGGACAAACGCGGGATCGTGGGCAAGACGACGGAGGAGGTCTTCCCGTCCCGTTTCGGCGCGGCTTACTTGGAGCAAGATCAATCGATCCTGAACGGCGGCGCGCAGATGATCGATCAACTCGAATTGCATCTCTATCCGGGGCGTCAGCCGGGTTGGTGCCTGACTTCGAAGGTGCCGCTGCGAAACGCCGCCGGGCAGATCGTCGGCATCGCGGGCGCGTCGCGCGATCTGAAGGCCAATGAGCGAACCCATCCGGCCTATACGAAGCTTGCGGAAGTCGTGCAATACATTCAAGAGAACTATGTGCAGCCGCTCAATTTGACGCACCTCGCGCGAATGGCTGGAATGTCGGTGGCACAATTGGAAAGATATTTTCACAAAGTCTTTCATTTGACACCGCGGCAGGTGCTGCTCAAAACGCGGTTGGACGCCGCCACCGCGTTGCTTGCATCGAATGACAAGGTGACCGACGTCGCCGCGCTGTGCGGTTACACCGATCACAGTGCGTTTACGCGCCAATTCAAAGCCACAGTGGGCGTCACGCCGAGCGAATATCGCGCAATGTTGCACGGGACTTCGCAGCGTTGAAACGCGCACTCGATGCAATTCAAGGCGGCCGCAATAAATCGGGTCGTACGCGATTGGCATAAATCGCCGGGGATGTGGCGCATTTAGCCGTGGTGAATACGCGTCTGCATTCTTGACGCTCGCAAGCCGCTCCACCATAGTGGGCCACTGGTTCGATTCGAGTGGTCGGTCTCATGGTCAAGTTTCTTCATCGAATCGAGCGGTTAGTCGCGCTCCCTTTCCCACTCACGAGCGCCCCTTCGAAGCGAGGCGTCGTCTGCGCTTCGTCTTCGTTCGTGCGCTGGGAGCACGGACATGCGTGATCAAACCGCTCGCGGTCCGAAGTTTCCCGTCGCCTGCGCGCGTTGCGGCGGCCGTATTTCGGAACCGGTTGCTTTCTGTCCCCACTGCGGCGCACACGCGCGCTTTGCCTTGGCTGGCGCCGCACCGCCATCGCCCGCTGCGTCCGAAGGCGCCCGCCCGGCAGGGGGCGCGCGCGTCGAGCCGTCCATGCGCGCGTTCGAGCCCGCCGATTTCGAGGGCGATCTCGACACGCCATGGCCCGGGCCGCCAACGCCGCTGTTCGCTTCCCCCGACGGCAGAGTGCACGGGCGAGGGCGCGCACCAGCGTTGCGCGGCGCACGCCAGTGGAACCTCAAGGGCGGGATGGGGTTGATTCTTGCCGCGTTCGTCGTGCTCTACGGCGGCGTGGTGCTGATGCACAAGTATGGATACGACCAACCGGCCGTGTCGCCCGTGTCCAGGGACAACCCGTCCAAGGCCGTCGAAGGTTCGATCGGCCCGGACGGGGCGAACGACGCGAGGAACGCGCCGCCCGGTGGAAAGCTCGACGACTCGGTCCCGCCCGACATGTCTATCGCGAACTTGCCGCCGCCGGTCGCGTCCGTTGCCCCTCCAGTTGCGTCCGTCGCGCCGGCTGCTCCTGCGCAAAGCCAAGCGCCTAGCGCCCCCGCACCAAGCACGCCGCCCGCGACGTCGATGCAAAGCCAGTCGACGGCCGCACCCAGCGCGCCGGCGCAGCCCGTCGTGACCGAAGGTGTCGTGCAAGCGCAGGCGGACGGCGCGGACGTTCCGGAGAAGGGCGGTGCGCGCGGGAAAGCGCATGCGCGAACGCGCGGACGCGGGCATGGAAACGATGCTCGTGTGCGACCCGGCGATACCACGTACCTGCATACCAGCGTGCCATCGCCGTCCTCTGCTCAGCCGCAACCGCGGGTTCAGGAAAAAGAAGCGCGCTCGGGCAGCGGTTCGCTGACACGCACCTTGGACAGCGTGCAGACGCGCCTCGCAAAAAACGATTTGAGCGGGGCGCGGGCTTCGCTTGCCGGGGTGCTGGCGGCCGATCCGCATAATGGTTACGCGCTCTCGTTGCGCGATCAATTAGCCTCTCGTGAACAAGCGCGTGACGCGTCGTTGAACGCCGCGCGCGCTTGCGTGGTCCAGTCGCGCTGGCACTGCGTTTGGCACAACGCGGGCGCAGCGCTCTCGGTGGACGCGAGCAGCACGGAGGCGAAAGCGCTCGTGGACCGTGCAATCATCGAGTCGGGTGCGGCGACCGCGCCGGCAGGCCCGGGCCCGGACAACGTTCAGGTACCGATGGTGCAGTGAGGTTTATCGCTGCCGACAATCCGCAATTGCATCGGCGGTGATCTTCGTCAAATACGTCGCTTCGGCGGCGGCCAGTCCCAACACCCCGTGCATCGACTCCAACCCGAAGCGAGCAAAAGGCGCGGGAATCGGCCGTTCTTCCGCGATCGCCGCCGCGAGCAGTTCTCCCGCGGCGGTCGTCGGCGCAACGCCGTGACCGCCGAAGCCGACCGCATGCCAAACGCCGTCGCGGCATCGGCCGATCTGCGGCATCTTACGTCGCCCGTAGCTCATGAGGCCGCTCCATGCGTGCTCGAGCTTCACGCCATGCAACTGCGGATAAACGCGCAACATATCGCGCATGAGCAGCTTGGCGATCGTGCGCGGGTCGCGCTCGAAGATGGAGATGCGGCCGCCCCAAAGAATGCGCGTGTCGTGCAAGGGGCGGTAATAGTCGAACGAGAACCGCGTATCGTAGACGGCGGCCGCGCAATCGATGACGTCCTTCAACCGGTCGCCGAGCGGCTCTGTTGCTACGACGTAGGTCGCGATCGGGAGGACTGCGCGCTCGACGGCGCGATAAACGCCGCGAGCGTATCCGCCCGCTGCCATCACGACGTGCTGCGCCACGATCGAGCCGTTAGATGTCCTAACCAAATGTCGATCGCGCTCCGACTCGAACGCGAGGGCGGGGCTGTGTTCGTAGATGCGCACCCCCGCATCCGCCAACACTTTCGCGATGCCCAGCGCGTACTTGAGCGGATGAAAGTGGAACCCATGCCGTTCCAGCAGGCCGCCGCGATAACGATCGGTCTTCAAGCGTTCTCGCAAAGCGCCTTTTGAAATCGGCTCCCATTCGACGCCGAACGATGTACGCATCAAGTCGCGCTGGGCGGCCAGCGCATCCGGACGCCCGAACCAATCAGCAAGGATGATGCCGGCCTGCACCATGTCGCACTCGATGCCGTGACGCGCGATGCGTTGACCGATGAGTTCGACGGCATCGAGCGTGAGCCGATAGAGCGAACGAGCGTCGTGCGGCCCGAGCTCGCGTAGCAAATCGGCGCATTCGAGACTGTAGCCGCCAAACACGAAGCCCCCGTTGCGCCCCGATGCGCCGAAGCCGACGCGTTCGGCCTCGAGCACGACGATGTCGCGCATCCCGCGCTCGACGAGGCCGAGCGCCGTAGCCAGTCCCGCAAAGCCGCCGCCGACGATGCACACTTGCGCCTCTTCACGCGGCGCGCTCGGCGATGGATAAACGGGGCGTTCGACCGTAGCTTCGTAGTAACTCGATGCGGCTGTTCTCATTGATGCGCCCTAAGTCAAAGTTACGCCAGGTGTTTCGAAATCGCCCTGGCGATGTCCGCTATCGCCGCGTCGCGCGCGCGTGCCGGCGCCCCCGTTTGCGTCAGATAAGCGGTTACGACGATCGGCGCACCATCCTCGGGCCAAAGCAGCCCGATATCGTTCGTCGTGCCGCGCTCCCCGGTGCCGGTTTTGTCCGCGACGCGCCACGCTCGCGGCACGCCCACGCGCAACCGCGCATCGCCAGTGCGATTGCCCGCGCCCCAGGCAAGCAGTCGTGCACGCGAAGCCGCCGTTAAAGCATTGCCGAGCAGCACCGTTTGCACGTTGCCGAGCATGGCGAGCGGTGTGGTGGTATCGCGCGGATCGCCGGGAATCGCCTCGTTCAGCGACGGCTCGTTCCGATCGAGGCGCGTAACAGTATCGCCCAACTGCCGCATGAAGGCAGTTAAGCCTGCCGGACCGTTCACCGTGTCGAGCAGCAGGTTCGCCGCCGTGTTGTCGCTCATCGTGACGATCGCATCGCACAGTTCGCCAACGGTCATCCCAGGCTCGCCGATATGCTTGCTGGCGACCGGCGCATATCGCTCGATACGGTCGGCGCCGAATACGATGCGCCGATCGAGACGCTCTTGGCCATGATCGACGCGCGCGAGCACCTGGGCGGCAAGCATCAGCTTGAACGTGCTGCAAGTGGGAAAACGTTCGCCGGCTCGATGACCGGCGCGCATCCCCGTTTCGAGATCGAGTATCGCTACGCCGAGCCGCCCATCGACGCTTCGCTCGATGGCGGCCAGCTCGGATTCGATCGCTTTCGCTTGGGCGTCGAGCCGCGGCGATTGCTTCGCCACTAGCCCATGGGGGCCCGCTGGCGCTTTCGCGCTGGGGCCGGCCAGCACCTGAGTCGATAGGCCAGCTATGATGCCGCCCAATGTTGTTCCCAGAAATTTTCTTCTTTGCATCTCATTCGCTCCGGTGGAAAAGGCAATGAATATCGCGTCTTCGGCGGTTAGCGACAATCGATGATAACTTTTCAGACCCATAACCATTTCTTTTGGGTTAGCGAGCATGGCTAGACATCTGCCGCTCAATGCGCTGCGCGCGTTCGAATCGTCGGCACGCCATTTGAGCTTCACGCGCGCGGCGCGCGAGCTGAACGTGACGCAGGCCGCCGTCAGCCAGCAAGTGCGGGCGCTCGAGGAGAGGCTCGGCGCTCGACTCTTCACGCGTTTGCCGCGCGGTCTCGGGATGACCGACGAGGGGCTTGCGTTGCTGCCGGTCCTGTCCGACGCGTTCGGACGGATCGAAGCGGTCCTGCGACAGTTCGAGGGCGGACATTTTCACGAAGTGCTGACGGTGGGCGTCGTCGGCACATTCGCCGTTGGCTGGCTCATGCCGCGATTGAACCGCTTCCGCGCGGCACATCCATTCGTCGAATTGCGGCTACTGACGCACAACAATCTGGTCGATTTCGCGGCGGAAGGGTTCGATTTCGCGATTCGCTTCGGCGACGGCAATTGGCCGGGCACGCAAGCGGCGGCATTGCTCGATGCGCCGCTGACCGTCTTGTGCGCGCCCGAATTGGCCAAACGCCTGGGCGCGCCGCGCGATCTTGCCGGGCAAACGTTGCTGCGCTCCTATCGCCGCGATGAGTGGGCGCTCTGGTTTGCGCAGGCGGGATTGCCCGGCGGAGCGATTCGCGGGCCGGTGTTCGATTCGTCGCGCTTGATGGTCGAGGCTGCGATGCAAGGTGCGGGCGTCGCGCTCGCACCGGCGCGGATGTTCGAGCGCGAGATTCGATCCGGGCGCCTCGTGCGCGCATTCGAACTCGAGGTCGACACCGGGAGCTACTGGCTGACTTGGCTCAAATCCAAGCGCATGACGGCGGCCATGCAGGCGTTTCGCACCTGGATCGTTGCCGAGACGGCGCTGTAGCTCGCGCTGCCGCGCGCCCGCGGCACGATATCGGCGGCGCCATCGTGATGCACCTGTGCAGTCGGCTCGGCAGAGCGGCCCTTGCCGCCGCGGGCCGGGGGTCAATGGGCCCTTGGCACCAACGAGGTGAGCCATTGCGTCAGCGCAACGAACGGCTCGTCGTTTGCGACCGCGTCCGGGGCGACGAGGTAGTAGCCGGCGTCGCTGGCGAGCGGGAGGTCGAGCGGGGCGGTCAAGCGCCCCGATTTCAACTCGTCCGCGATCAGGATTTCGGGCATCAGTGCGACGCCCATACCGGCTAGCGCGGCGCTCGAAAGCATCGTGAACAGCTCGTAGCGCGGGCCACGCACGGCGCGTGCATCATCGCCAAAGCCGTGCGCGCGAAACCACTCGCGCCACGCGTCCGGCCGCGTCGAAAGGTGCAAGAGGGGCATATCGATCAGGCGCTCCCGAGTGAGCGATGCGACGCCGGACGCGAGCGCCGGGCTGCAGACCGGCACCGCGTTGCCCTCGCGAAACAGTAGCGTGCCCTGCGTCCCCGGCCAAACCGAGCGGCCGAAGTAGACGGCGGCATCGAACGGCGAATCGCTAAAGAGAAACGGTTCCGTTCGAATAGAGAGGTTGACCGTGATATCGGGACGCAGCGACTGGAATTGCGGCAGGCGCGGAATCAGCCATTGGCTGGCGAAGGTGGGCACGACGGCCAGTTCCAACACGCGGCCCACACCGCGTTGCGCCATCAACTCGAGGGTGTCGCGTTCGATGCGCTCGAGGCTCTTGCGGATCTGCGCGGCATAGTGCCTGCCGTGCGGCGTCAACACGACGCGCTTCTTGATTCGCAGGAACAAGGCGACGCCGAGCCGGTTCTCGAGCGCCGCGATCTGGCGGCATACGGCGCTTTGCGTCAGAGCAAGCTCGTCGGCCGCGCGGGTGAAGCTTTCATGCCGCGCCGAGGCTTCGAAGATCTGCAGCGCGGCCAGGTTGGGGATGCCCTTTCTCATCGTGGGAGGGTGCGCGCCGGACGGGCTCGGCTGCGACTTAGTGATTTTTACGAATGAAGTCGTGAGTTTAAATCAATTGTGACGAACCGTCGCGGCGACGACAATCGCCTTCATCGACGGGGCTCGCATGCGCCCGCGCAAAGCTCCATGAGCCTTTCCATGAAAGGTGTGGCTTTCACTCGGAAAACAGGGAATGATTCGATGAACGGCAATCTCGACGCGCTGCTCGACGCGGCCTGCGGGTCCGGCGCCGCCCGGCGGTTGGTGCAATTGATGAATGTACCGCCTTCGATGGGGCGTTGGGAGGCGGGCGTCGCGACGCGCGCGGAACTCGCCCAGGCGTTGAACATGGCGCTGTTCGCGGGGCTGCTCGAACGCGTGCCGACAGGGCGCGCCTATACGGACGACGTCGTTCGCGACGGCGCACGCGTGCAATTCGATCATGGCGCGCTGCGCACGGTGCGTTGGCCGCATTGCGGCGCGCTGCCGCCTGGCGAAGCGGCATTCACGCGCATTCTTAGGCCGCTCGGCTATCGATTGAACGGCACGTATCCGCTCGAGCGCATCAAGATGACCGGCCGCTCCTACGCGCATCTCGATGCGCCCGAGCACATCGCACAATTTTTCGTCAGCGAATTGCATCCCGAACGGTTCTCGCCCAAGTTCCAGCAAGCAGTCACGGACGTCGTCGGCTCGTCCGCCGATCCGCTCACGCCGCAAGCCGTCGCATGGCTCGCGGAACTCGAGCGCGATGCCGCCCTGCCGATCGCCGATGCTTGCGCGTTGCTGCCCGTTCTCGTGCGCTGCTTCGATCGCCAACATGCGACGCCGCGCTTGGCCGATTACCTGACGTTGCTCGAAGAATCGGCGGAAATGGCATGGATCGCCACCGAGGGCAACGCCTTCAACCACGCGACGGATCGCGTGGCCGACGTCTTCGCGGTGGCCGATGCGCAGCGGGTGTTGGGCCGGCCGATCAAGGAACGGGTCGAGGTGTCCAAGTCGGGCCGCGTCAAGCAGACGGCGTTCCAAGCCGATCGCGTCATGCGTGTGTTTATCGATGAGCGGGGTGGCGAAGTGCGCCGTGAAGTGCCGGGCTCCTTCTACGAATTCATCACGCGCGACCTGTATGCCGACGACGAATCGGGCCGCGAGGCGCTCGATCTCGGTTTCGACGCCGGGAATGCGACGGGCATTTTCAAAATGACCGCGGCCGCGTGAACGAGGCGATCGCACTGCCAATCTTGAAGCGGAGGGAAGCTTGACGACATCATGCACTGCGGCGCCCCCGGCGCTGGAAGATCAGGCCTACGCGTTCACGGCGCCTTTTCGCGCGCCGCAAGGCTCGCCGATCCGGGAGTTGTTCAAGTACGTCGGCCGCCCCGGCATGATTTCGTTCGCGGGCGGCTATCCGTCGAAGGATTTGTTCGATCGCGACGGTATCGCGCGCGCGCTCGAGGCCGCGTATCGGAGCGATCCCATCGCCTGTTTGCAATATGGCGATACCGCCGGCGCGCCGGCGCTGCGCGCGTCGCTGGCGCAACTCATGATGGCGCGCGGCGTGCACTGCAGTGCGGATGATGTGATCGTCACCACCGGTTCGCAACAAGGATTCGATTTGCTGCTGCGCACGCTGATCGCCCCTGGCGATACGGCGCTCATCGAAGAGCCCGCTTATCCCGCGGCGATCCAAGCGCTGCGCCTCGCAGGCGCGAACATCGTGCCGGTGCGTACCGATGCCGACGGAATCGATGTCGAAGCCCTCGCTGCGCAACTCGATGCATTGCCCGAAGCGAACCGGCCCAAGCTGCTCTACACCGTGCCCACCTTTGCGAATCCGACCGGTGCGACGTTGCCGCGGGAGAGGCGCGAAGCGTTGATCGCGCTGGCCGCGGCGCGGCGCATCGTGCTGGTCGAAGATGATCCGTACGGCGAACTGCGCTTTTCCGGTACGGCGGTGCCGCCGATGATAGCGCTCGCGGACGCTTGCCCGGGCGCGAGGGATTGGATCGTCTATTTCGGCAGCCTATCCAAAATCGTCGCGCCAGGGCTGCGTATCGGTTGGACGATCGCGCCCGCACCGATCGCGCGGCGTATGATCGTCGCCAAGCAGACCAGCGATTTATGCACGGCGCCGCTTTCGCAAGAGACGGCGCGGCACTACCTCGACAGCGGCAGCTTGGCGCTGCATCTGCGCTCGATCGTCGGCGCGTATCGCTCGCGCTGCGAGGCATTGCTCAAAGCGCTCGCGCATTTTGCGCCGCACGACATTGCGTTCAGTGCCCCGCAAGGCGGCATGTTCGTGTGGGCGCGGCTGACGGGCGGGCGAGATGCCGCCGAAGTGCTCAAGCGCGCCATCGAGCAGAACGTGATGTTCGTTCCCGGCGCGGCGTTTTTCGTTCGCACACCGGATGCGAGCAGCTTGCGGTTATCGTTCGCCGCGCCGAGCGAAGCGGAGGCGTTCGAAGGGGCCCGCCGCCTCGCCGTCGCGCTGGCGCAAGCATAGGCCGCGCTCGCGCCCGCATGCATCGGCTTGCGCAGGCGACGCGAACGCGTTTGAATCGCTGAAGTGGGGTGCTTCTCGCCGTATGATCGCAGGCGAAGCATCCTAGTCATTCCGCGCTACATTGTTTCGATTCGACCTAAAGAGGACGTGATGGTAGTCAACGACATTCTTGCAACGCTGGGCGTCGACCTTTCGACCTGGAAGGGCGACGCGTTGACGTCCCGTTCGCCGCGCGACGGTGCAACGCTTGCGACGCTCGCCGTCGATTCGGCGGCAGACGCCGAGCGCAAGATCGACGCCGCCCACGCCGCGTTCTTGAAGTGGCGCACCGTGCCCGCGCCGCTGCGCGGGGAACTCGTGCGCGTGTTCGGCAACGTGTTGCGCAAGCACAAGGAGCCGCTTGGTCAGTTGGTTACGCTCGAGGCAGGAAAGATCCGCTCCGAAGGGCTCGGAGAAGTGCAGGAAATGATCGACATCTGCGACTTCGCGGTCGGGCTGTCGCGCCAACTTTACGGTTTGACGATCGCATCGGAACGGCCGGGTCACCGAATGATGGAGACGTGGCATCCGCTCGGCGTATGCGGCGTGATCTCGGCGTTCAACTTCCCCGTCGCCGTATGGGCGTGGAACGCGGCGCTGGCGCTCGTCTGCGGCGACCCGATCGTCTGGAAGCCGTCGGAGAAGACGCCGCTGACCGCGATCGCTTGCCAGGCGCTGTTCAACCAAGCCGTTCGCGAATTCGATCAAGCCCATCCGGGCGTTGCGCCCGCAGGGCTGACGCAACTCGTCATCGGCGGCCGTGAAGTGGGCGAAGCGTTGACGCGTTCGCACAAAGTGCCGCTCGTTAGCGCGACCGGCAGCGTGCGCATGGGCACCGAGGTGGCGCAGACGCTGAGCAAGCGGCTCGCGCGCAGCATTCTCGAACTGGGCGGCAACAACGGCATGATCGTCGCGCCGAGCGCCGATCTCGATCTCGTCGTGCGCGCCGTCACGTTCGCATCTGTCGGCACCGCCGGCCAGCGTTGCACCACGCTGCGCCGCTTGATCGTGCATCGCAGTGTCGTCGAGACATTGCTTCCCCGCCTCGAAAAAGCGTTCGCTTCGGTGAAAGTGGGCGATCCCCTCGACGCCGATACGCTCGTCGGCCCATTGATCGATCGCGCCTCGTTCGACGCGATGCAAGCGGCGCTGGCCGAAGCGCGTAAGGATGGCGGCCAAGTGACGGGCGGCGAGCGCGTCGATGTCGGTCACGAGAGCGCTTACTATGTCCATCCCGCGATCGTGCGCATGCCGGCGCAGACGGGCGTCGTCGAACGCGAAACGTTCGCGCCGATCCTTTACGTCCTCGTGTACGATGATTTCGACCAAGCGCTTGCCGTGCACAACGCCGTGCCGCAAGGGCTCTCGTCCGCCATTTTCACGAACGACATGCGCGAGGCCGAGCAATTCATGTCGGTCGCCGGCAGCGATTGCGGCATCGTCAACGTGAACATCGGCACGAGCGGCGCCGAGATCGGCGGTGCGTTCGGTGGGGAGAAAGAAACGGGCGGTGGACGCGAATCGGGTTCCGACTCGTGGAAGAACTACATGCGCCGGGCGACCAACACGATCAACTACAGCCGCGAGTTGCCACTTGCACAGGGCGTGAAGTTCGACGTCTGAGCACGAGCGCCAAGGCCGGCCCCGGTTTGAGCCGGGGCCTTGCGTTACGCGCGGCCGAGGCGCTTGGACAGATCGGCGACGAGAATCGCCAGGCGCGCCGGCTTTTCATAGCAGGCGACGTCGAACCGGCGAATGACTTCACTGATGTCCGATTCGCTGGCTTTGCCGGTCAGCAAGTCGCCCGTCAGTAGAAAGATCGCGGCATCGGGCCGCGGCGAGCGGCGCACGGCCTCGACGACGGATGCGGCCGTGCGCTCGCCGAAAAGCCAATCGGTGATGACGGCGTCGAATGTTTTCGTCCGCAGGGCCTCGATGAACGTAGTGAGATCGTCGTACGCCGTGGCCGCAAAGCCGTTTTGCGCGAGATAGTCGCAAAGCGCTTCGGCGGCGGCGGGGTCGGCGTCGACCACGGCCACGCTCGCGCGCTGCGCCTCCGTGCGCCGCGGGTGAATCTCGATCTTGAGGACTTCGTGTGCGCGCTCGCCCGGTACGCCGTCGCACCAAACGATGCGCCAGCGGTCGCCTTCGCCGTAGGCGACGAATTCCGCGCGCTCATACGGGCCGAGTTGCTCGCCGATCCAAGCGATGCACGGCCCTTCGAACGCGCCGACGTTGATCATGGCCTCGCGCGGCTGCACGCCTGCACCGCCGATGCCGTTTTCTTGCGCACCGAACAGTTGCGTGGGCGGTTCCCCGAATGCTTCGGCCACCTTGCGAATTTGCGCGAGCGTCCAAGGACTGCTGCCGCGCAACTTGCGGTGCCCTTGAGAAAAGCTCAAATCGAGGATCCGGCACAGCTCGGTCGTCTGCTGTCGTTTGCCTATGCCGTGGCGAACCATCAGCGCGCGCACGCGGTCGGCAACGGTGAGAGAGTCCGCTAGGGTGGCTTCAGTGGTCATGCTTCAGGATGCATCGGCGCTGCGGGGTAGAGGATGCGCGGTGAGCAACCCGTGCGTCACGCGCCGCAGCGCTCAAAAGTGAGTAGGCGCGGCGTATTTTAACGGGCAACGCCCCCGCGCACGGCCGTCAAATATGTATCGACAGGTTACGTTCGTTACTGGTAGTCAATGGCGCGGCCAGCGGCAATTTGACCGACGCGTTGCCGCGAGCGCGCTCGACCGCGACAATGCAGGTGTGACGCGCCGTCGGGCGGCGTCGCATTGGAGAAAACCCTATGACAATGCAGTTTTTCGACGCCGCGGCAACAGCGCGGTTGACGCCGTTTCCCGCGCTCGTCGATGCGCTGGCGCAAGCTTGCGTCGAAGCCGCGCGCGGTGAAATCGCGAGCCCCGCGCGGCTCGTCGTGCCGCTCAACCGCGGCGGAACGATGCTGTCCATGCCGGCTGCGGCGCGCGACCTCGCCATCCATAAGCTCGTCACCGTGTGCCCAGTCAACCGCGAACGCTCGTTGCCCACGATTCACGGGCATGTCAGCGTCTGCGATCCCGATACGGGCGAGGCGCTGCTGGCACTGGATGGTCCCACGGTGACAGGGCGGCGCACGGCCGCGATGACGCTGCTCGCCATACGCACTTTCTTGAGCTCGACGCCCGGCGAAATTCTGCTCGTCGGGACTGGAACGCAAGCAGCCCACCACGTGCATGCATTGGCCGCGGTCTATCCCGGAGCGCGCGTGCGGGTGCGCGGCAGTTCGTTGGCACGTGCGCAGGCGTTCTGCGAGGAGCATAGCTACTTGATCGCGCTCAGCCCGGTGACGGACGCCGAGACGATCTCGTCCTTCGACGCGGTCATTACGCTGACGACCAGCCGCGCGCCCGTTTATGACGAGCCTGCTCGCCGTGGACGGCTCGTGATCGGGGTCGGGGCGTTCACGCCCGAGATGGCGGAAATCGGCCCGCGCACGCTCGAAGGCAGCCGCCTGTATGTGGACGACTTGGCCGGCGCCGAGCACGAGGCCGGCGATTTCATCCAGGCGGGCGTCGATTGGGCACGCGTCAATGCACTTGCAGACGTGCTGGGCGGCGCAGTGACGGCGGCGCCGAGCACCGGCGCTCACGCCGAACCTGTCGTTTTCAAAAGCGTCGGTTGTGCCGCATGGGATCTGGCTGCGTGCCGGGTTGCACGACTGGTGTTGGAGTAGCGGCAGGGGAAGGGGTAGTCCGTATCGCTGCAGCCAAGCGAATCGGGCTGTCGCGCGAGATGCATGCGCCCCTACGCTTTTACGAGCCGGGCAGCGCACTCGTCAGCGGGCCGAAGCGGTTGCTCCAGCCGCTGTTGCGGCTGTTGCGGTAAGCCGCATAGATGCGCCAGGCCAAACAGCGCCTCATGAGTCTGCTTGCCGAGGTCGATTACCAAGGCGACCGCGTTGACGCGCCCGACCTTCATGGGCGGACCGAAGCGACGCATTTCGATTCGAGCGCGCGCGAGTAGCCGCTCGACCGCGGTGGTCGTGACGGTCACATAGCTCGTGACGCCCATGCGATCGGCAAAATCGACGACAGCGCGCATTGCATCGAGCGCGAGCTCACCGAAGCCGTAGCCCGCTCGCTCGGGCGAGACGATCGCGAAGCGGCTCAATTCCCACACGCGCGCACAAGCCGGCGCGCGTTGCCCGTGCAGCAGCTCAGGAAAGGTGTCACGCAGCATGTAGGGCCCTTGAGTCGGCAGCAGCCGCCAGCAGCCGCAGACTGCGCCGGAAGCATCCCGTACGAGCATGTAGTACGGCGAGTGCGCATCGTAATGGTCGATTTCCATTCCTGACAAGACGGCGACTTCCCATCCCATGCGTTCGCCGAATACTTTGGCACGCAAGCGATACATCTGCGCCAGTGCGTCGAGATCGAAGCTATGTTGCTTATCGATGGTGATCTTCGCATTCATCTCGTTCTCCGGATTGTCATCACGTATCACCTACGAGGCATAGACCATATGCAGTTTGCGTGCGGCGTGTAACTGTCAAGCAAGATAGGTACAAATCGCCGGTGACACTTGGGATGATTCGGGTATCGAGTACGTTCCCGATCAGGTGAGAGAGCCATGTCCATAGCCGAGATTCGTCAACAGGAAACCGAGGGCACAGTTCGGACGGTTCGGACTGAAATAGACAGTGCATTCATCCAAGCTTATCGAAAGCAAGTGAAGGAGAGTCAGAAGACTTTCTGGGCTCGCTTCGGGGTTACCCAATCCAGGGGAAGTCGTTTCGAAATCGGCGCAAACATTCCCAAGCCCGTTATGATCTTGCTCCGGTTGTATTTCGAAGCGTTAATTTCCGACGACGATATTCGCAGCGTTTCGCAAAAGCGGCCGCCCGCGCTTCGGCCATCTCTGATCAATCAGGATCGATCAACCCCATACGGGTCGCCTTGACCGCGGCGGCGCTTCTCGAGCTGACTCCGAACTTGCTGCGAATGTTCGTCATATGAAAGTTCACGGTCGCCTCGGAACAGCCGAAAATTTTCGCGATCTCCCAGGTCGATTTTCCCTGAGCGGTCCACTTCAGGCATTCGTATTCGCGTGGCGTCAGCTTCGGCACGAGCCTTTCGGTGTATCCGTCCAGAAAGCGCTGGCTCGTATCGAAAGCGACGTCGCGCAACAGAGTCAGCATCGGCAGTTTCTCTCCCACATGCGCGTCGAGCGTGCGCTCGGTGCTATCGCTTTGCACGAAGCACAGCATCCCTACCTCTTGCTTCGGACCATGAATCGGCAACGAAATCCCGGTGCAAAGGCCGTGTTGGCGGGCTTCTTCGTACATTTCCCGTTGGTTGCGCTCGGCGAAAAGAGTTGAAGTCCAAATAAGCGGCGAGGTCTGCGTCAAACAATGCGCCACGGTGGGATCGATGCGAAAGAGCGCTCGCTCGTCGTACGTTTGGCGCCAGCTTGCGTCATAGGTGCTGCGCAAGTAAGCGTCGCTGAACCGCAGGCCCGGCCGTGGGATGACCGCAAACAGCGTATGGTCGAAACCATATTTTTTCCCCAACGAAGCGAGTGCCTCGAACCATGATTTTTCGTCGACCGCACGCCAAAGCGATGACATCGGTTCAATGAACTGGCGCGGCATATACCCTCACATGTCGAAAATATTACTTGCCCGAAACAGCTAAAGGAATTTGTGGCTTATTTATTTCGGGGTGTCTTTTTTGGCGAATCATATCAGACACATCCTCTATCATCTCCCTGTTTTTACAGTGTGACGACTGAATACCTGGAAATGCCGCGCGTTTTTGAATAGAGCTTCGATCATGGCGCGAGCGAGATCGATTTCAGCTAGCTCGCGTTCGCGTTAATTTGGCGACCGTCGATACAGCGGCACCTTTGCTTCGTAGCGAAGCGTTGAGAAAAACCGATTCTATCCGCCTGTGTCTTCGTGAATCGGCAGGAGGATTTCGCGTAAACCCTATTTCGATATTTGCGATTCGCGCAACGGTGATTAACAGAAACGAGGGATTCTCGGCAACCTGCGCGGATCGTAGACTTGGGCTTCAACTTTGTCGCAGATCACGGATGTGCGCAATCAAACGTGGAGGAGAGCAGGTGAAATCGATTTTGTTCGCAATCGCGGGGATACTGATAGGCGGGGCGTCGGTCACGCCCTCGCTAGCATTCGCGCAGGAGACGCCGTCTATCAGCCGTGCGGCAGTCGCGGCGCAAATGCGTCAGTTGGCCGATGCGGGCTACCGCGCCGCCGGCGACGAAACGGTCTACCCAGGGGATGTCGAAGCGGCCGAGCAACGCGCCGGGCTGAGCGCGGCGAGGCAAGCGACCGCGGTCGATACGAGCGGCTACGGCCCGGCCTTGGGTCCGCGCAGCGAATCGGGCGCGCGGGAACCCAAGGGTCCCGGGTCGCTCTATTTCGGCATGTGATCGAGCCGCGGTTCGGCGTGGGGGCGCGGCATCGCCATAGCTACGTGTGAACGCCCGAGATGTAGTGCTCGAGTTGTTGGATCGTGAACTGCTGTTCCGAGATGATGGTTTTCACCAGATCGCCGATCGAAACCATGCCGACGAGCTTGCCGTCGTCGATCACGGGCAGGTGACGCATTCGGTGTTGCGTCATCAATGCCATGCACGCCTCGGCGGTGTCCGACACGCGTACATGCAGCACTTGCGCTGTCATGATGTCGCGCACGGGCGTCGATTTCGATGAGCGATCCATCAGGACGATCTTGCGTGCGTAGTCGCGCTCGGTGACGATGCCCGCGATTTTCTTCTCACTTCCCTGGGTCACGATCAGCGCGCCGATTTGGTACTGCGCCATCATTTTCACTGCTTCGAAGACGGACGCCTCGGCGTCGATCGTGAGGACCGGCTGCTCGGCTGTTCGCCTCGCGGCCATCGGGTCATCCAACTTCGACTTCAGAATTTGCGCTACGTTGGGCATGTGAGTCTCCGTCTTCTCGTTCGGGGGCGGGGATCGGCGCCGGCGTGCGCTGTGCATCTGCGACGCGGGAGCTTACTTTCCAGTATAGGCGCTGGTGGCGGCTGCGGCGGCCTGCGCCGGCGGCCGCCGATAGCGATTAGGGTTAAACTCGCGGTGCGCGCGCCGGCTGTCGGTGTGCCGACGAACCGTTATAACGCTATTTTCGAGAAGTCATGTCCACGCCTTCCCAGCCGTCGCGACTCGACGGCGCCAGCGCCACGCAGTGCGTCACACTTGCCGCCAAGGCCACTTTGCCCACCCGGTACGGAACGTTCACCTCGTACGCCTTTCGCGTCTCCGCCGGAGACGCCGAGCATCTGGCTTTGGTGATGGGTGACGTGAGCGGGCAAGCCTCGGTGCTTACGCGCCTACACTCGGAGTGTTTGACGGGGGACGTGCTGGGTTCGTATCGCTGCGACTGCGGGGAGCAACTCGATCTCGCGTTGCGTTATATCGCCGCGGAAGGGCGGGGCGTTCTGCTGTACCTGCGGGGCCACGAAGGCCGGGGTATCGGGCTGTCGAATAAAATCCGGGCTTACGCGCTTCAAGAGCAGGGGCTCGACACCGTGGAGGCGAATCTGGAGCTTGGGTTGCCCGACGACGCCCGCGAATACGATTCCGCCGTCGCCATTCTGCGGGAGCTCAACGTTGCATCGGTGCGCCTCATGAGCAACAACCCGAAGAAGTTCGACACGCTTGCCAAGCATGGGATTCCCGTTTGCGAGCGTGTTGCGCTCGCCATTCCCGTCCGCGATGAGAACGAACGGTACATCCGGACCAAGCAGGTGAAGTTCGGGCATTACTTCGACGAGAACGAGTAGTTTAGATTTTGCGCTGCGAATCGCCGCTTGGATCTGGGTATTTTGTCCGCAATCGCTTGATCCATAAGGACTTTCGCATCGCCGGGGCCGGCGTTTTAGCCCGGATCTCCTCGGGCCACGGAAGACAATGAACGAATGAGGGACTAGGTGCGGGTGGTTATCTGTAGTTGCTTGATTTTAAACAAATCCGTATCGACTCCGAACGCTCCGTTGATGAATCTCGACCTCCTTGCTAGGTCTACACCGGCTGCGCTGGCGTAGGTTTTTTTCGATGCGAAAAAACTTACGCCGACATCCCTTCGTACGCAGAACATACGCCGGAAAGTAGTTCGTCGCTTGCGCCGGATCTGATGTGGCAACTCTTCACGCTCGTCGCAACCCTATACGAACGTACGACCGAAGAGGGATGGAAATCGGCCGAGTTTTCGATCGGGCCTGCGCCGATCTGGGGAGAGTGAGCGTTGACGCAGAAGTCGAGCCGAAGGTGTTTGCCACGAAAGTTGTCTCTGCGATCAGCTCCAACTAGTACGGAGAGCACAGAGCCCTGATTCCGGCTATCGCATCTGCGCAGCCGTGAGCGTCCGCCTACGTCGTCGAGATCCGCGCCTTGCGGGACCTCGATTCACCATCTGCGGCCTAGACTGATTGGCGATCTCTGAAGCGCCCGCGGAGGCATTCGCCCGACGAAGCATGCTGCCAGTTCGGCAAGTTTTGAATTGGTAACTCATTGTTGGGTAAGGATTTTTATCTGGTTTATAATGGAACCTCGTACGCCGGATCTGGAGGTGACGGATGAATCTGGACAGTAAGCTTTTGATGTCGTTGAAGAAGCGGTCGGGTAACGTCGTGCTTCGACGTGAACTGGCTGGCCTCGGGAGTCCGTCACACCTTAGCGCTGCGCTTCAGCACCTCGTTGCCGACGGACGCCTCATTCGGCTCGGAGCGGGCGTTTATGCCAAGACTGGTCTGAATCTGGAACGCAACGCGCGATTTGCCGTTGGTAATGAGGTACTGTTGCGTGAGGCACTCGGGAAGCTGGGCGTCGCGGTGCTCGATGTGACGATTCAGCACGAAAACGGTCGCTCCGTTTGCCTGGTTAACACCGGCACGAGCCGGATTTCTCGCAAGCTTGGGTGGGACAACATCACGGTGCGGTATGTCGGTCAACACGAAAGACCGCCAACGGGCGCAGCGCCCAGGCTGCCAGCAGATGTCGACAAGCTGCCGACCCGAAATGTCGGCAAGTTTGTTGAGCGGCTCGCGCAAGCCTACGGCGTTCAATACCGGCGCTCGGGCCTCGATGATTTCGCGGAAGCAGTGACTCGAGCCGCGGGTGACGATGTCGAACTCGATCTCACGGGGAAACTGCTGGTCGCACTCAAGAAGCAGGATCGGATTAACGGCCGGCAATTTGCCCGATTGATGGCGAACCACATAAGGGAGATCAAGCGTGTTCGACCCGTTCGGGGACTACGAAACCAGGGGCTACCTGCGTAACGTTGACGGCATCAAGGATCTGGACGAGCTCAAGTACATCGAACACGGGTTCTTCGAGTCGAATCTCGAGACGGCATTTGCGTACCTTCACGCAGTCAAAGGTCCAATCGCCTACGTGCACTTTCTTGAAGTTCACCGAATCCTGTTCGGTGAGTTCTACCCGTGGGCGGGCCAGGATCGCGATAGTCTCGGTGTTGGGCGATTGGTCGGGAAGGGGCAGCGAATACAGTTCGAAGCTTCGGAGTTGTGTCAGCGTGCCGTCGAATGGGGACTGTCAGCCGGCAACAATCCAAAGACGATGTGAGAAAAACCGGGGATGGTCATGGGCGCTTTCGCATGGGGGCATCCCTTTCTCGACGGGAACGGTCGCACCATGCTTCTCGTTCATGCGGAGCTTTGCCATCGCGCTGGCTTCGCCATCAGCTGGAATGCGTCTCGCAAAGACGATTACCTAGAATCGCTTACCCGAGAACTGGAAAATCCCCAAGGCAAGCACCTGGACTCGTATCTCTCGCCATTGGCGGTCGCTTCCATTACCGCCGGTGATCTCTGCGACCATCTCATGTCATTGCCGGGCCTTAACGGAGAGGATGGAAGCAGTGCTCCGAACGTTGCATATCGGGCGGACGATCCTGTGGCAAACGAGAACTACCT
This sequence comes from Paraburkholderia sp., assembly GCA_004322045.1. Lineage (GTDB taxonomy): Bacteria > Pseudomonadota > Gammaproteobacteria > Burkholderiales > Burkholderiaceae > Trinickia. The sequence goes on along the minus strand of SCRN01000001.1, from coordinate 188,151 downwards.
CGAGTTGAAGCGTGCGCGTGGAGAGAATTAGGCGGTGTGCTGCGCCCTGAACGCCCAATGCCGCGGCACGTGTGGCGTAGGTTTTGGCGTAACTTTCGTCAAACATGTCGGTGGGGCAAGGCATCTTCACTACTTCGAAGAAAACGAGTAGTTTTGAGCAGGGCTGCAAGTAGCCAGTTGGATCTGGGCGAGTTGGAACGGCCGGTGACGGGGTTTCGGCTCGCAGCGCGCCGCATCGCTGCCGGCCTCAAGCGGCGAGACGGACTCGCGCGACGTGTGGCACGCCTTTCTGGCGAGCCTGCCAAAGGTCGTAGGCCGCTTGCTGGGCAATCCACAAGTCGGCGCGCCCGCCATTTTCGACGCCCAGCCATTGCTCGAGACGCAACGCCATTTCGGGCGAGATTGCAGCATGGCCATTCAGCACGCGCGACAGAGCAGTGCGTGTCACACCAAGCTGCTCGGCTGCCTCCGTTACCGTGAGCCCCAGTTCAGGTAGTACGTCTTCGCGCAGCGTTTCGCCGGGGTGCGGCGGATTGAAGATTCGAGTCATGATTGCCTCAGTGATAGTCTTGGTAGTCCACCAGAATCGCATCGGTGCCGTCAAAGGTGAACGTCATGCGCCAGTTGCCATTGACTCTCACCGAATAGTGACCGGCAAGATCCTGCGCGAGGGGATGCAGCCGCCAGCCCGGGATGTTCATGTCCTCGGGGCCGCTGGCTAAGTCCAGGCGGGTCAACTGACGATACAACTTGTCGGCGTGATCTGGTCGAATGCCTTTCTTGGAGCCTGTCTCGAAGAAACCCTGAAGGCCCTTGTGTCGGAAGGACTTGATCATGTGTGTAGTGTAACGTAACGATACGCAGACCTCAAGTTACGCACCCCTCGGAATTGCGCGCGTGGATTCGTGGTTCCCTTTTGGACCGCCTACGGGCGCAGCCCCCAGGCTACCTACAGACGTTGACAAGCTGCCAACACAAAACGTCGGGAAGTTTGTTGAGCAGCTCGCGCAAGCCTACGGCATTCGGTACCGGTGCTCGGGCCTCGATGAATTCGCCGAGGCGGTGGAGCGAGTGGCCGGTGACGATGTCAAACTCGATCTCACAGGTAAGCTGCTGGTTGCACTTAACTTAGGAAGCAAGATCGGATTAACGGCCGGCAGTTTGCTCGATTGATGGCGAACCACATAAGGGAGATCAAGCGTTTTCGCTCCTTTCAGGGACTATGAGACCAGGGGATCTACGTAAAGGGCATCGAAAAGCTGAGCCCCGCCTGGTAACAAACAGCTGGCCAGGCAGAACAGGGTGCCGAGTATTGTCCGGTTAATGCGCGGTACGCTTCGCGTATGGACGGGGTACTATTGCACTTCACCTTTGGTTAAAGGGGCTGAATACAAGAGAAGGCTATTGCGTGAACGAAAAATTTCGCAAGACGCTTGGCATCATCACAAGTAAAGCGCATCAGGAATGGCTTTTTCCATCGCCCTTTCTTCCGGTGTTCAATTTTCATGAGATGCACGAGTCGGGTGCGATCCATGCGCGCCCAGATGAAATCATCGCCGCAGTTGCCGCGCTGGACATGCGCGACGACCCTGTCGCCGATGTGCTGTTAGCCATCCGAGAACTGCCATCGAAACTATCGAAAAATTTCGGTAAACGGCAGCAGGATGTTGCGCCATTTGGCTTTGGCACCTTCACTTTGCTTCAGCGCACCGGCCACGAAATTTCGCTGGGTCTGGCGGGGCGTTTCTGGCGTCCGGACCTAGATATTTGCCGTATCGCCAGCGCCCGGGAATTCGAAGCCCTGGACGATCCGCGCGTGGCCAAACTGGTGTTGCGCTTCCAGGTCATCGCGCATCAACATTGTATCCACACGCTTCGGACCGAGACCTTCGTGTATTGCGGAAATGCACGCACAAAGACATTGTTTACGCCCTACTGGCTGGCTATCCGTCTGGCCAGCGGATGGATACGGCGTCGCACCCTGACATCGATTCAGCAGAAACTCTCCACGGGTGCAAGCTAGGATGTATGCATGAACAGCACGCCAGTTGACCACGACGCGGCGCTGGCCCTAGCCTACACCGCCGGTGCGGCCCTGTACGCACGCGATGGCGCGACCCAGGCGATGGGCATCGTGCTTGAGCAGGTTGGCCCGGGCTACGCGCGCATGCCCATGACTGTGAGGCCGGACATGCTCAACGGACACCAGACTTGCCATGGCGGCTACTTGTTCGCCTGAGCTGATAGCACCTTTGCCTTTGCCGCCAACAGCTACAACCAGAATATGTTGGGGACGGCCTGCAACTCGATTACCAGGCACCGAGCCGACTGGGCGATGTGCGCATTGCGGAAGCCACTGAACAATCCTTGGAGGGCAAGAGCGCCATCTATGACGTCGGTTCTCGCCGCCGTCTACGACGGTCGTCGCGAGGCGCTTACCGTAAAACTGGTCTTTATGTACGAAAAGTCCGGCGATGGCGGAGATCGATGCCATCCCCAAGATAACCCACCGTGCGAGGGACATGCATCGAGCGCCGCGGCCACCCGGCGGCCGCGTGTCCGGCCGGGGACACCCCTGAAAGCCAGTACTCGAGCGTCATGCTCAACTGGCGCGATGCTTCCGCTGCGATCCAGCGGCAGCACGCCTCTGTCGACGCGCCAACCACGCGCTCGGCCGACTGAAAGACGAAGCGCACTTCCACTTCATGATCGACTACGCGCGCCACGATTTCGCACAAGTGCGCCGACGCATCGCCCATCCGCGCTCGCGCCGACACCTCGGGGAAATGGTAGTCGAGCCAATGCGCGAAGAACCATGCATCTTCCGGGCTCGCCAGGGTGAAAACGGTATCGCACCACACCGGCTCATGCGGTGCATCGTCGCGCCCATCCACGATTGCGCCTGCAACGTCGGCCCCGGCCGCGGCGAATCGGCCTTCCCGCTTTATGGAGCCTTCGCGTCTCGCCGCGACCGAAGCCGTCAGATGCTCGGTGGAGCCAGCATCGCTCGACCGGCGGGAGACGGCCGGAGCCCCGTTCCACGAACCCGCATTGGATTGCAAGTGATACGCGCGCAACGCCTGCCATAGCAAGGCATGATCGTCGGCGCGCGATGGCTGCAACGTAAGCTCGGCCGCGTGTTCATCGATGCGAGTCACCGCGCGCGCAACGAGACGCAACTCGCAGAGCTTTGTCGCATCGCCGATGATCAAGGCGCGTCGCGGTAAGCCGACGGGCGGCAGCTTCGCGCTGCCGCCAATGGCGACCGTCAGCCCGTTGCGACCGAGCCGGACCATCGGCATCGATTCGGCGAGATCGACGAACTTGACCGCGATTCGCGCCCACGCGGCGAAGTCTTCATCGAGATCAAAGGGGGGCGCGTCGCAGGTTGTATACACGGTAGTTCTCCTTCAAAGGGCGCAGCGCGTTGCCCGCCACAGCCGGCTCACGCGCAGGCTTGCAGCACCGGCTCGCCGAAGCCGCACTGCGCCCGCGCCGGCTCTAGCCCCAGGGCGGACAGCGTTTGCTCGTCCAGATCGATCCAGCAAGCCACGACCATCCGCCCGTCGATGCGCTGCGCGGGACCGGCGCGGTGCGCATGCACGCCGATTCGGCGAAATAGGCGCTCCATGCTCAAAAACGTCACGCCGATCAATTGCCGTGCGCCAAGCTTCACCGCGCACTCGACGACCGATGCGAGCATCGGCCGCACCGCCCAAGCGCCGTCCTCGTCGCCGGCCGGGCTCGCGGCAAAGCGCGACAGCTCCCAAACATGCAGCGATTTTGGCGGCTGCATGCCGTCGGCCAACAGCGAGGGAAACAGTTCTTTCAGGAGATAAGGATGCGTTGTGGGCAATAGCCTCGCACAACCGCAAATGGCCCCCGATTCGTCACGGGCGACGACATACACCGTGTCGTCGCGGTCATATTGGTCTCGCTCGAACCGTTCATCGGCGCACGGTAGCTTCCATCCCAGCTGCTCGACGAAGACGCGATGCCGGTAGTGCGCAAGCGCGGCATCGAGTTCGTCGGGCAGGCTCCCGTCGCCGTGAACGGATGTGCGCATGAAATCCCTCGCTCATGTTTTTTGATGAGCGCATTACAGCGCGCGCTCCGAGGGTCGGTAACTGTCAACGTTGACAGGACTGCGCAGATGCCATCGAGCCTGCCGAAGCTTTGGGACGCTTCCGGGCATGGCGGTCGTTTCTAATAATGAGATTGAAATTAGGCGGCGATTTGCTTATAAATGAGCACTGTGAATGGGTTAGCAGATCAATCGAGCGCAGCCCGGCCGAAACGGCGGCTGCGCTTTGCCTTATTGGAGCGTCGGGCCGCGCAGGGCCGGTTGTCCCCACGGCGCAAGCGCGGCTTGTGCGACGGCGTTCGGCCAGTTCAGGCCGGCCACGCGCCGCAACAGCGCTCGCGTGGTTTGGGCCGGGCCGAGATCGAAGCCGTGCGGGTCGACACACATGACATTGCTGCGGATGTCGCCCCACGCCACGACCAGCGCACCGGACGCCCGATCGACATACCAGTCCCATCCGAGCGTGACGTGCGCGCCCTCCGGGCCGCGTGGGCGCTGCCATTCGGTGTAACCGGCGCTGCTCGCATCGACGCCTTCGGCGCGCAACTCGTCGAGCAAGGCGGGGTCGGGGGCCGAATCGATGTGGACGAGGTGGAGATCGGCGAGGGCCTGCTCCGGGAGACGGACATAGCCGTCGACACTCGGGCTGAACTGCGTGGCGGAAGGATGTCTCATGCGCCGGACTGTAGCAGTCCGGCGCAGTCGTGGGACCTGGCAACTATGACAGCGTTCTGTCCCACTTTTTGTAACGTTTCGGGGTAATCATGGAAGCGCCCTTGCGGTGGCAAGACAGTTACGAACAACTGCGTGCAGCGAGCGACGAGCGGCAGTTGTTCGAGCGGATCGCACAATTTGCGAAGCGGCTAGGCTTCGAGTACTGCTGTTATGGGATCCGCGTGCCGCTGCCCGTATCCAATCCGGCGGTCGCGATCTACGACACTTATCCCTCCGGTTGGATGAAGCACTATCAAGACAATCGCTTCATCGACGTCGATCCGACCGTGCGCGAGGGCATGTCCAGTTCGCGGCTCATTCTGTGGCCCGAGGCCTCCTCCAACGCGCCTCGGTTATGGAACGACGCGCACGATTTCGGCTTGCGGGTGGGGGTGGCGCATTCCAGTTGGGCCGCCCATGGCGTCTATGGTTTGCTGACGCTGGCCCGCTCGGCCGATGCGCTGACGAACCACGAGATCGACGAATTGACCTTGCAAGCGAGTTGGCTCGCCAATCTGTCGCACTCGTTGATGAGCGAATTTCTGGTCCCGAGCCTTGCGCCCGAGGCGAGCGTCGTGCTTACGCCGCGCGAGTGCGAGGTGCTGTGCTGGACCGGGGAAGGGAAGACGGCCTGCGAAATCGGCCAGATCCTCAATATCTCCGAGCGCACGGTCAACTTTCACGTCAATAACGTGCTCCTGAAGCTGAACGCCACCAACAAAGTGCAGGCAGTGGTCAAAGCCATTGCGATGGGATTGATCGCTTCCGGCTGAAGCGGCGGCGCGTTGGCTAGTCGGTCTCATCGAATCGATCATCGAATCGGCCATCGAGCGCGGGGGGCCTGTGCGCGACCGGCCGTGGAGATCAAGACGGCAATCGGGATGAGCGCTGCGGCGGCAGCGCCCCGAGATCGGCGAGCGGATGAGTCTCGCTCGGCCAAGGCGAATTCAAGAAATGCGCAACGCGATCCGGACGGACTTCGCCCAGCGAAGACGGCTGCCAGCACGGCGTGCGGTCTTTGTCGATGAGGTGCGCGCGCACGCCTTCGCGGAAATCGCCTTCTTCGATCGCGCGCGAGACGATGCCCAGTTCCATGCGATAAGCGTCGGCCAGCGTGATCTGCCGCCCTCGCACAATCGCCTCACGCGTGACGTGCAGCATCGTCGGCGAGTAGCCGTGCAGCGCGTCGAGCGCGGCTTGCAGCCATGCGCGCATTTCCGTCGACGGGTTTGAGATCAGTGCTGACGCCAGCGATGCCGCCATTTCGTCGACGGCCAAACGCGCGCTGAAATGCTTTTCGATGGCGGCCGCGAACGATCCGATAGTCGCGGGCGGCATAGGCGAGGCGGGCGGCACGAACGCTTCGCGAAGGCGCTCGATCACTTGGTTCGACGGCAGTCGCGCGAGGCGTTCCTCGAATCCGGACAGCCAGTCGCTTCGCACGCAAACATCGGCCAAGCCGCAGTAAACCGCATCCGCGCCAGAGAGCACGGCGCCGGTCAGGCCGACATATAAAGACAGTTCGACGGGCATGACGCTGAGAAAACGCGTCGCCCCGACGTCGGGGACGAATCCGATCCGCGTTTCGGGCATCGCGATCTTGCTGCGCTCGGTGGCGACGCGCAGCGCCGCCGCTTGCGCAAGGCCCATCCCACCGCCCATCGTAATGCCGTCCGCGAGCGCGACGATCGGCTTGGGAAACGCATGCAGCGCGAAGTCGAGCCGGTACTCGTCGATGAAGAACTGGCGCCAACCCTGCGCGCCTTCGATGCGTCCGGCGATGGCCGCTTGGTATAGCGCGCGGACGTCCCCGCCCGCGCACAAGCCTTTTTCGCCGCTGCCTCGCAGCACCAAGGCCACGATGCGCTCGTCGTTGCGGCAACGCTCGATGTGCGCCGCCAGTTCGTGCAACATCGCGTGTGAAAGGGCGTTGAGCGCTTGCGGCCGATCGAGCGTCAAGATCGCGACGCCGTTGACGACGTGACAGAGCACGCGCCCCTCGGCCGGTGCGCCCGATGCGCTATCGCGCGCAGCCTGCGAGGGTTCGACACGTGCATTCATTGCAGGACTCCGTTGGTTGGATGTTCTGCGGCGCATCGCCGCGGCTTTACGACTGCCGGGCGCGCCGCTCGTAGAGCGAGATGATGGCCGAGAAGTCGAGCCCACCGCGGCCCGCCGCGCTCATCGCTTGGTAAAGCTGCTGCGCGAGCGCACCCATGAAGATGGGCTGCTTCGCCGAGCGCGCCGCTTCTGCAGCAAGGCCCAGGTCCTTGAGCATGAGGTCCGCGCCGAACCCGCCCGTATAGCCGCGCGATGCGGGCGCCGATTCGATGATCCCGGGAAAGGGGTTGTAGGTGTCCGAGCTCCAACTGCGGCCCGTCGACGTATTGATGATGCCCGCCAGCACTTTCGGATCGATGCCGAGGGCGGCGCCGAGCGACATCGCTTCGGCCACCCCCGTCATCGTGATCCCCAGCAGCAGGTTGTTGCAGATCTTCGCGACTTGGCCCATGCCCGTGTCGCCGCAGCGAACGATGTTCTTGCCCATCGCGCCCAGCACCGGGTTGACCGCGGCAAAGAGCGTCTCGTTCGCCCCGACCATGAACGTGAGCGTTCCAGCCGCAGCGCCGCCGGTACCGCCAGAAACCGGCGCGTCGACAAAGGCATTGCCCTGTGCTGCCGCGAGCTTGGCAAAGTCCTGGGCGCTGGCGGGATCGATCGTGCTCGAATCGACGATCGTCACGCCGGCCGAGATACCAGACAGCACGCCTTGCTCGCCTGTGAGCACCGCCCGCACGTGCGCCGCTGCCGGCAGCATCGTGATCATGAGCTCGACGTCGGTCGCGGCCGCCTTGGGCGAGCTGCAGACCACGGCCCCCGCATCGGCCAACGCGCGCAGCGCCGCTTCGCTCAAGTCGAACGCTTGCAGCGCGTGGCCGTGCTTGAGCAGGTTGCGGGCCATCGGCGCGCCCATGTTGCCCAAGCCGACGAATCCAATCTTCATGGCGAATCTCCTTGGCGAAGTCGCTGCGCGGGCTCAGCGCAGGCTGATCGTCGTGTTGACGGCGCCGGCCGCGGAACCTGCATCGTCGAACCAGCGCGCCGTGACCGTTTTCGTTTGCGTGTAGAACTGAACGACTTGTTTACCGTAGGGACCCAAATCGCCCAACTTCGAGCCGCGCGACCCGGTGAAGCTGAAGAACGGCACGGGCACCGGAATCGGGATGTTGATCCCGACTTGGCCGATGTCGATTTCGCTTTGGAACTTGCGGGCCGCAGCGCCGCTTTGCGTGAAGAGCCCCACGCCGTTGCCGAACGGATTGCGGTTCACGAGCGCGATCGCGTCGTCGAGCGTTGCCGCTTCGAGCACGACGAGCACGGGGCCAAAGATCTCCGTGCGGTAGATCGTCATGTCGGTCGTCACGCCCGTGAAGATGGTCGGGCCAATGAAGTTGCCGTGCTCGTAGCCGGGGACCGTCACGCCGCGTCCATCGAGCGCCAAAGTCGCGCCTTCTTCGACGCCTTTGGCGATCAGCGACAAAACGCGTTCTTTGGCTGCCTTCGAGACGACGGGGCCGAGATCGGTCTTTGGCTCGACGCCGGCATTGACCTTGAGCGTTTTTGCGCGCGCGACGAGATTGGGCAGCCATTCGCGCGCTTGGCCAACGAGCACGACCGCCGATGTCGCCATGCAGCGCTGGCCCGCTGCGCCGAACCCAGCGCCGACGAGGGCGTTCAGCGTCTGCTCGCGATTGGCGTCGGGCAAGACGACGGCGTGGTTTTTCGCTCCCATCATCGATTGCACGCGTTTGCCGTGCTGGCTCGCCAAGTTGTAGACGTGGGTGCCCACGGCCGTCGAGCCGACGAACGAGACCGCCTTGATCGAATCGTGCGTGCACAGCGCGTCAACCGCTTCCTTGCCGCCATGCACGACATTCAGCACGCCGCGTGGAATGCCCGCTTCGAGCGCCAATTCGACGAGCGCCATGGTGGAAAGCGGGTCTTGCTCCGACGGTTTGAGCACGAACGTGTTGCCGCAGACGATCGCCATCGGGAACATCCACAGCGGGATCATCGCGGGAAAATTGAACGGCGTGATGCCCGCACAAACGCCGATCGGCTGGCGCAGCGTATAGGTATCCACGCCGGATGCCACGTTCTCGGCGAACTCGCCCAGCTGCAAGGTGCCGATCGAAGCGGCATGCTCGACCACTTCCAAGCCGCGAAAGATGTCGCCTTCGGCGTCGGGCAGCGTTTTGCCTTGTTCGGCCGTCAGGATTTTGGCGATTCGCGGCATGTGCTCGCGAATGAGCGCCTGGTACTTCAACATGATTCGCGCACGCGTGCCGATCGGCGTAGCCTTCCACTGAGCGAAGGCTGCCTGCGCGGCGCTCACCGCGGCGTCTATTTCGGCGCCGGTCGCGAATGGCACACGCGCAAGCACCTCCTGAGTGGCCGGGTTGACGATGTCCCGCCATTCGGTGGAAACGGATTGAACGAATTCGCCGTTGATCAGAAGCTTGACGGTCGGGATGCTGGCGCCGGTGGCGGGAGAGACGCTCATCGATAGGCTCCGGTTCATTGAATGAGAAAGCGCGCCGGGGATGTGCCAGGCGCGAAACGGCAAGCCGACGCGTCACGCGCGGCTCGAGAGGATCGTTGCTGCGGGTGAGGCGAGCGGGGCGAAGGGCGCATCGAGCGGGCCATCATCGCAGTTCCGGGAAATCTTCTTCCCAATACTCGCCGGGCAAGTGCCCGGCGGCTTCTCCTCGCTCGAGTTCCCGGCGGCGCAGTTCGACGCGGCGGATCTTGCCCGAGATCGTTTTGGGCAAATCGTATGCTTCGAGGCGTCGAATGCGCTTGTACGGCGAAAGCCGCTCGCGCGAGAACGCGAAAATGCGCTTGGCCAGTTCGGGCGTGAACGTGTAGCCGTGACGCAGCATGACGTACGCTTTCGGGACCGACAGCCTCAACGGGTCGGGGCTGGGCACGACTGCGGCTTCGGCGACCGCTTCGTGCTCGATCAGCACGCTTTCGAGTTCGAACGGACTTAGACGATAGTCCGACGATTTGAAGACGTCATCAGCGCGGCCCACGTAGACGTAATAGCCGTCCTGGCGGCGCATGGCGATGTCGGAGGTGTGATAGCGGCCGTCGCGCAGCACGTGCGCCGTCGCATCGGCGTTGTTCGCGTAGCGTGTCATCAACCCTAGCGGCCCGGCGCCGGTGGCAGGATCGAGCGGCAGGGCGATCTCGCCTTCCTCGGCAGGATGGCCGTCGGGATCGACCAGCACGACGCGGTAACCCGGCATCGGGCGTCCCATCGACCCCACGACGACCGGCTGCCCCGGCGAGTTGCCGATTTGGCACGTGGTTTCGGTCTGGCCGTACCCGTCGCGGATCGTGATGTCCCAGGCGGCTTTCACGCGCTCGATGATTTCAGGATTGAGCGGCTCGCCGGCACCGACGATTTCTCGCAACGAAACGGCGTACGAGGCGAGCGGCTCTTGCACGAGCATGCGCCAGACGGTTGGCGGCGCGCACAGCGTCGTGACGCGATGACGCACCAGCGTCTCGAGCGTGGCCTTCGCATCGAAGCGTGCGTAATTGAGGATGAAGACGCACGCTTGAGCGTCCCACGGAGCGAAAAAGCAACTCCACGCGTGCTTGGCCCAGCCCGGCGAGCTGATGTTCCAGTGGACGTCGCCCGGTCGCAGGCCGATCCAATACATCGTCGATAAGCTGCCGACTGGGTAGCTCTCGTGGGTATGTTCGACGAGCTTCGGCTTGGACGTCGTGCCCGAGGTGAAATAGAGCAGCAGCGGGTCGCGCGCTTGTGTGACGCCGCGCGGCTCGAATTGCGCGCTGGCCGCGTAGCCCTCGGCAAAGACGCGCCATCCCGCCGGCGCGGCCCCGCTCACGCCGACGGCGATCTTGACGAGGCTGGCGTCGATCGCGTCGAACTTGCCGCATTCGGCGGCGTCGACGATCGCGAACCCGGGCTGGCCGATGCCGATCCGGTCGCGCAAATCGTCGGTCGACAACTGCGTCGTGGCGGGCATGAGCACGGCGCCCAGCTTGATCGCCGCGAGCATGGCGTCCCATAGTTCGACGCGATTGGGCAGCATAAGCAGGATCCGGTCGCCGCGTTCGACGCCGAGCCCACGCAGGTAATTCGCAATGCGCGCCGAACGTTCGGACATTTGCGCAAAGGAAAACGCAGTCTCCTCGCCCGTGCCCGCATCGACGAGCTTGAGCGCCGGGCTGTCGTTGCCGCGCGCCATCGGGTCGAAGTAGTCGAGCGCCCAGTTGAACGTGTCCAGAGCCGGCCAGACGAACTCGCGGTAGGCGAGGTCATAGTCGGTGCGATGGCGCAATAAGAACTCGCGCGCCGTCAGAAAGCGCTGTGCTGGCGTCATAGCTTGTCTCCTGTACCGCTTTGGCCATGTCTCGCGCGTTCGATGCGCGCCCGGGTCGATTCTTATTTATAGACGCCGATATGCCGACACCGTAGTCGCGAAGCGCCTACGGTCGCTTATGCCGATGTGCTACGCGTCGAAGTGTAGGCACCGGCCGGGCCGGTTTCGATGCTCAACCCGCTCACTTTGCGTGAGCGCATTTGCCATCTTGCGCGCAAGCCGGCAGGCCATAGGCCAGCCGGGCGCTTGGAGGGGCGATGCGAGGCCCAGATCAGCGCACGCCCAGGCCGCGAAGGACGGCGTTGCCGTCGTCGGTCAATTGAAAGCGGGTGTCGCCCGATTCGGAAGTGATCTGTTCTACGAGGCCAGCCTCTTGCAGCATGGGGAGCTCGGGCTTGGCGGACACGTCAATCGGCGAATGAAGCAACAGCAGCAGCGTGGCGATTTCGTGATGGCTTAGGATGCGCCGCAGCATCGTAGGCGGCTTGCGCGGCGTGGCATGTTGTTGCGGGTCAGTCATCGGGCCGGCCTCCATCGCGAATAGCAGCGGGCTGATGTTGCTCAAGCCGTCTTAAGCGATCCTTAAAGCGAGGGGCGTTTCGGGCGCCTCGCCGCGTGCGACCGAGAACGATAACACCCTGAAAACAAAGGACGATTTCGCGCCGTAGCGGGCGCTCGTGTATCACAGTGTTACACATTTCATTCGGTAGCTAAGCGGGAAGCTAGCGATGCATCCAGGGCTCTGATTCGCGTAAAACATATACTACGTGCATATGTTTATGCGGCAGCAGATGATCCATCAGGCTCTAGTCAGCTTGTCGCGTGCGCGGTGAACGCACTGGTCTATAGCGCTCGCTACACCATATTCCAATGCATCGCGATGATGAGACCCTAAATAAGCGTCTCGACGCCCCCCCGAGCCGGCCGCCAGTCGGCATTGTCAATCGCCCATAAAAGATGTATTGTTGATCTATGTTAAACGCGAGTCGACGCGGTAAGGCCTCGCGTTTGGCCCGCCCCGTCTGTACATCCGGCCACCTGGATATTCACGGCCAGAGGAAAAACATGTCGACCCCACTCGAACCTCGGATAAGCCTCGCTTCTAGCACGTATCGTGAGTTCATCGCACGACAAGGCGATTCGGGCAGGCGCGACATCGGCTGCAAGACCTGCGCGATGGCGGCGATTTGCGCCTGTCGACCAATCGACACGCTCGCACACGCGCGGCTCAACGATGCTGTGCAGTGCGTGCGCACCGTAAGGCGCGGGCATGCCTTGTTTCGCCCAGGCGACACCTTCGGAAACATCTATGCCGTTCGCTCAGGGTCGTTCAAGACGGTGGTCACACATAGTGAAGGGCGTGAGCAGGTCACCGGTTTCGCGATCGTGGGCGAAACACTCGGCTTCGATGGCATTGCCAACGGCAGCTATCGTTGCGAGGCGATCGCACTGGAAGACAGCTCCGTGTGCGTGATGCCCTTCGATCTGCTCGAGATGTTGTGCCGGGAAGTGAAACCGATCCAAGAGCATGTCCACCAGATGCTCAGTGCGGAGATCGTACGTGCATCCGCGGTCATGATGCTGATCGGCGTCGCGACGGCGGAGGAGCGGGTGGCCATCTTTCTGGCCGACTTGTCGCGGCGCTGGCAGACCCGTGGCTACTCTGCTGCAGCATTCACGCTGAAGATGACGCGTGAGGAAATCGGTAGCCATTTAGGGCTGACGCTCGAGACGGTTAGCCGGATGTTATCGAAATTGCAGGCGAGGCGGTTGATCGAGGTGCATGGCAAGGATCTCCGAATTCTCGATATCGATGGGTTGCGCAAGCAGGAGACAGACGTCTGCAATTCTGCCCTCCTGGTTCAGTAGGACGTAAGAAGCAGCACGCGTACGCGTTGCATGCTCGAGCATCGCTTGTCAGAAAGCCGGCCAGGAGGACATTGATGAAAGAACCCCAAGAGTGCGCTACGAATTTCCCGATGTTGACGCCGCACGAAATCGCTACCCTCATGCTCGTCGCTCATACGCCCGACCAGGTCGGCATCGAATGGCCCGACCTGCTGCCGTTAGTGAGCTGTAATCTGATCAAAATCGACAAGTGTCGAAAGTGCCCGGGTAAACCGCTCGTCACGCCATTGGGCAATAATCTCGTTATCCGACTTTGCAGGTCGCCGCGGAGGGCACCCAAAGAGGCATCCTCGGACTAATCTCAGTCGAGGGCATTAGTGAGGCCAATCATGCACACTATTCGTGAAGCCGAGCGCGCGGCTAGTCAGCGCGCAGAGCACCTTGAAGCCCTGATCGACGAGGCGGGGGCAGAAAGCTTCCCGGCAAGCGATCCTCCCGCGGTCCACCCGGAACCGCGGCCTGTGGCGAGGGACGTCGCGCCCGGGATGGCCTCGACGAGCACACCGTCATAAACGAAGCGCGGAGGGCGGGTGCGCTCAAGCCGGCGACATCGCTGCCTTTTTGCACAAGCGGGCACCAGCGCGGCTACAACTCACCCTCCGGGCACTCGCAATCAGCTTCGGTAGCGATGACATGGTGCAGTTGCACGAACCGCTCATGGACCGGCATCTGAAAGAGCGGGTCGGCCGGCCGTTGCGCGCTTGCCTGCAGTATCAAGGCCCAATCGCCGGAATCCAAGTGGCGCGCCGCGACAGGAAACATCGTGAGTTCTTCGACCGCCATGTTGTGCCGCAGCCGCTCCGCGTACAGGCGGATACGAAACTCGAGAAGCTCGCCGGACATGTTTTCGTCGCGCAACATGGATTCGAGGTCCTGAATCAACTCGTGCCCCTGACGCGCGAGCGTCGCATGCTGCGCCGCGAGTTCGCTTCCCACATCGGCGGGCAACATATTCTTCTCGAGCAGGTTACCGATAATGCGGTCCTCCAGCGCGTGGTGGTTCACGTCGGGAAACCGCGTCAAGTAGTACAGGGCATCTACCAGCAATGCGCTGTTGGCGGCGGCTTGCGCATCGCGTAGCATCGATCGGCGTTCGATCAGTCGCACGAGCCGCTCCAAACGTCGGTGTTCGGCGATTAGGTTGTCAATGATGCTCGCCATGCTGCGCCTCGGGCGATAGCCCCTCTTGTCTCATGACGTCGAGTGCAAGTGTCGAATGCGCGTATGCTCCACCGGCACGCATCTCGGCCGCGACCCAGATGGCTTCCATGATTTCCTTTTCCGATGCGCCGGCCTTCAAGGCCTCCTTCGTATGTCCCCGTATGCAATAAGGGCACTGAGTGACGTGCGCGACGGCCACCGCGATGAGTTGTTTCGTCCGCGCCGGCAGCGCACCATCGGCAAAAACGCTGGCACTGAAAGCCCTGAACGCCGCGAGCGTTTCGGGTGCGAGTTCCCGGCGTTGTCGGGCAATGTCCGGGCTTGACTGGGGATACATTGAGTTTTCCATCATTCACCTTCTACGAAAAACGCAGACGTTCGCACTCGATGTCGTCGCTGCCAATCGTGCATAACGCGCCGGTACAGACGCTGCCGAAAAATCAGTGAGCCGCGAGGCCTGCCGTTATGCCGGGCCTGTCGTGGAACCCACGCTCAACCATCTCTTGAACTCCAAATACGAAACGATGAAGCGGTGCCGGTAGGGATGGGAGTGCGCGAAATGTCCCTTGGAGAGAACCGCCCGGCGGTAGATCTGCATCGTGCGGCGCACCCAGTCGGTGGCCTGCTGCAGTCCGTCGCGTTCGATGAGAAATTCAATGCGTCGCTGCTCGCTCATGGGCATCTATTCCTCCGGCTGGACCGGCTGGCCTAATGATCATGCGGGAGATAAAGGGTGACGAGCACAGAAGCGCTTTCCACGGCCTCGAGCCAATGTGTCTGCCCGCCCAGCAGGAACAACATATCCCCGCCGCGCATCAGGTGCACCTGCGCACCGCTGCCGAATTTGATCACGCCTTCCAGACACTGCACAGTTATCTCTCCCGGCGCCCGGTGCTCGGAAATATGCTTGCCGGCCGGGAGTACAAGCCGAACGACCTCCAGGTGGTCCGTGCGCATGAGCGTGACGGATTTCGAATCGCACAATGCTTCGCCGAGTGGTCGAACGTCGATCAACTCGCCCTGTGTCGCTCTTGGCATCGCCATAACTGCCACCCTCCATGACTTTTACTTTGCGCGCCGCTCAGATTGACCTGCGCGCAAGCATGCTGCGAATTTCGCCGATTGCCCTTGCCGGATTCAGGCCTTTGGGGCAGACGTCCGTGCAGTTCAAAATTGTGCGGCAGCGGAATAGGCGATACGGATCGTCGAGATTGTCGAGCCGCTCGCCCGTGGCTTCGTCGCGCGAGTCGACGAGAAAGCGATAGGCCTGTAGGAGCCCTGCGGGGCCGACGTATTTGTCCGGGTTCCACCAGAAGGAGGGGCAAGCGCTCGAACAACACGCGCACAGAATGCACTCGTAGAGGCCGTCGAGTTGGTCGCGTTCCTCGGGCGTCTGGCGCCTTTCCCGCTCGGGCGGGGGCGTATCGTTGATCAGGTAAGGTTTGATCGAATGGTACTGCTTGAAGAACGCGGTCATGTCCACGATCAGGTCGCGCACGACCGGTAATCCCGGCAACGGGAGCAAAACGATGTGGCGGGGGAGGTCGTTCAGGTTGGTGATGCAGGCGAGCCCATTCTTGCGGTTGATGTTCATGGCGTCCGAGCCGCATACGCCTTCGCGGCACGAGCGCCGAAAGCTTAGCGTCTCGTCCTGCGCTTTGAGCCGGATGAGGACGTCGAGCAACATCCGGTCGTGCGGAGAGACTTCGATCTCGTACGTTTGCATATACGGCTTCTGATCGCGGTCCGGATCATAGCGATAGATTTCAAAGACTCTTGTTTCACTCACGGTGTCCCTCCTGGTTGGAGCAGCGCTCGTGACGCGCCAGCGTTGACGGATTCGAACGTCGTGTCCTAGCCGGTCGCGCAACGCGTTGTGGGGTGCCATCTCCTTGAGCCAGCCGTCGCGATGCCACTCCCACGCTTTGCACAGTTTATCTCTGCGAAACCGGAGGAGGTTGCGGTAGATCAAGATAGCGATGTTATATCACACCGTGATATATAAAGGCTGACGCGGGAGAAATCGGTGACCAGTCCCTTTAAACATCCCCGTTCGCCGGAATGGGGATGGGCCACTTCGTAGGCTTCGTGGCGTCGCGAGTGAACTCAGAAACTGTGGCGGATGCCGATCATCGCGCCGGTCGTGCTCCGGTTGGGCGCGGTCGGCTCCCCGTAGGCGATCATCTGGCCCATGTTATTTCCGCGGTTGTCGACGTGCGCGGCTTGCGCGTACAAGGTCGTTCGCTTGGAGAGGCTGTAGTCGACCGCGAGCGATACTTCGACCGAGTGGTTCGCAGAGTGGTTCTTGTCCTTCAGGTAATAGAAGCCCGAGCTGACGTGCAGTGCGGGTGAGAACGCGTATCCCAGGCCCGCCGAGTACATATCGACATTCGCCCTCTCGGTATGAGAGGGGTTGCGGCCGTTGGCCCACGACGCGGAAACCGAGATACCGCGGAACGTGTACATGGCCCCCAGATAATAGAAGCGGTTGTTGTCGACGCCGGCGGGCGCAACCGAAACGACACCGGCGGGCGTGACCGCATAGGGATTGCTGTCATGCCCGTTGTAATAGACGGCCGACAGATGCAGACCATAGTTCGCGTACTTCAGCACGGCCGATTCGCGGGTGCCCCCTTGGAACTGCCCGGGCACGCCGCCAGGCGCATACTCGAGCGCTAGCGAAACGCCGCCGAACGTCGGCGATTGATAGACGATGGCATTGTCGTCGTAAAGTGCGCCGATCGAACCGTTCGTGCTGACGGGAATCCAACCGGTGGCCTGGTTCAGGCCGACCCAAGCGGTCAGAATGCTGCCGAAGTACTGCGAGGCCCGAGCATCGGTATCGTACATGGCCCAGATCATGGGAACGATCTGGCGGCCGACGTCGACGCGGCCGTAGGGGCTCGACACGCCAATCGTCGCATACTGGCTGAATACAGCGTTGCCGTTGCCTGTGCCGCTCAGTCCCAACGCGCCCGTGCCGCTGTTGAACGTACCCTGTAACCTGAAATTGACCTTGTAGCCGCCTCCGATGTCCTCGGTGCCGCGCATGCCCCAATTGCTCGCGTAAATGCCGCCGTCCTTGACGGCGAAAACTTTGCCGCCGTTCTTGTTCAGCGCTGGGATCGCGCTCGTGCCGGCCGCGTTCTGATAGAGCAGGCCGCTATCGATGACGCCATAGAGCGTCACCGACGACTGCGCATAAGCCGAGCCGGTGAATGTGGCCAACGCCGCCACCGCGACAAGTTTGATTTTCATGAGGTCTCCTTCAATTTATGTGGGCTTGGGCAAAATCACGTTCTCCGCGGCATTGCGTGAAACTCAGTCGATCCATTCGCGCAAGCGCTTCTTGTCGATCTTGCCGACGCTCGTCTTCGGGATCTCTTCGAGGAAGACGATGCGAGTCTCCTCCGGGACGGCGTAGCGACTGATTCGGTTGGCCGACGCCAGCGCGAGCAAATGCTTGCGCACGTCAAGCGGCATCACGGCCATCCCGGCGCGACGCACGACGAGCGCCATCGGGCGCTCCCCCCAGGTTTCGTCCCGCACGCCGATCACGGCGCTTTCCTGCACGCCAGGCACCTCATTGATGAGCGATTCGATCTCGACGGAAGAGACCCATTCGCCTCCCGTCTTGATCACGTCCTTGATCCGGTCGACGATCCGCACATAACCGTCGGGTTGCATCACCGCAACATCCTGCGTATGCAGATAGCCGCTCGCCCAGAGTCGTTCCGATGCTTCCGGGCTGGCGTGATAACCCAGCGTGAGAAACGGCGCACGCAGCACGATCTCGCCTTGCGTCTTGCCATCGCGCGGCACGTCGCGCATCTCGGCGTCGACGACGCGCAGTTCCGCCATTGGCACGGGCCGCCCCGCCATGCAGCGTCTGCGCACGTTCTCGTCCTCGTCCGACGGCGTTGCGCCGGGCGCAAACTGGGATAGGGCGACGATCGGTCCGGTCTCCGACATCCCGTAGCCCGCGAACACGTCGATGCCCTGAGCAAGCGCTGCGCGGCATAGGCTAGTCGACAGCGCCGAGCCTCCGATCACCATTTTCCAGCCGGACAGATCCTGGCCGTTGCGTTTTGCGCCGTCGAGCAGCATCTGCAGGATCGTCGGCACGCAGTGCGAGAACGTCACCCGTTCGGCTTGCCTGAGCCGCAGCAGCACGTCGGGCTGGTAACGGCCCGGGAGCACGATCTTCAGGCCGAGCATCACCGCCACGTATGGGATGCCCCACGCGAGCACGTGAAACATCGGCGTAATCGGCATATAGACGTCTTCGCGATGCAGGCGCTGCCCCTCGCGCGGCGAGGCGAGCGAGGTGGCCGTGACGAGCGTGTGCAGCACGATCTGGCGGTGGCTATAGCTCACGCCCTTCGGGTCGCCGGTCGTGCCGGTCGTATAGAACAGCGCCGCCCGGGTACGCTCGTCGAAATCCTCGAAGACGAAATCGGGCGATGCGCTTGCTATCGTCTGCTCGTAGTCGCACGCCACCGCAAGCGAGGTCGCGATAGACGCCTCTGCGTCCTCGTCACGGGCAACGATCAGCAGCGGAGGGCGCGTGAGGCTCCCCCATATCTGCTCCAGCAAAGGTAGGAACTCCGCATTGACGATCAGAATCTGCGCACCGGAATCGTTCAGGGTGTATGCGATCTGCCGCGGCGAGATCCGGACGTTCACGGTAAATAGCGTGGCCCCCATCATGGGGATCGCGAAATAGCTTTCTAGATATCGATGAGTATCCCAATCCATCACGGCGACCGTCGAGCCGGCCTTGACCCCGAACGACGTCAGGGTGTGGGCGAGTTGACCGATGCGCCGGTACAGCCCGCCGTAGGAATAGCGCTCTTTGCCGCGGTACGTGATCTCTTGATTCGCGTTGACGGCAAGCGCGTTTACGAGCAATTGCTTGACGAGCAGCGGATAGTCGTAGGCCGACGGCGTCGGCGCCACGATGTGCTCGGGTGTGTGGTTTCCTGATTGCATGGCTTCCCTGCCGGAGGTCGTCGTGCGCCGCCTTGCCGCACCTTGCAATCAAGCTTATCCGCGTCACGCGCAGCTTTCCCCTCCCGCGGCGGGAGGGGGCGGGAAAACCTCCCCCTCGTACGCAATCGATGCGCCCGTGCGCTCGTCAGGCACTTTCGAGCAAGCCGAGCACCAGCGCTCTACGAACCGCGTGCTTGCGCGAACTCGCATCGAGCTTTCCGAACACATTCTTCAGATGCCACTTCACCGTCCCTTCCCCAATGGCAGCGGCAACGGCGATCTCTTTGTTCGAGAAATTGCGCGCTAACAATTCTAGAATCTCGCGCTCTTTAGGCGTCAGCACGACGCTTGGCACCGCGCGAGGTCCAGCGCTTGGGCTTGGCATCGGCGGGCGTGCGACGGGCTGCGCTGCGGCGACGTAGGCGGGATTTCCGGCGGCGGCTTCCTCGTCGGCGACGTGTTTGATCCAATCTGCGAGCGCGGGATGCGCGTCGATCAGCGTGCGCACGAGCCCGCTCGTCCTGGCCAGCGTCATCGCTTCGATGAGCAGCGCTCGCCCGTCGCTGCCCATACGATCCAATGCCACCGCGCGCAGCGCCAGGATCTCGACGCGATGCACGCCGAGCGACATGGCGTCGGCCAACTCGCCAGCCTCGGCCACCGCACCAAGCGCCGCAGACCAGTTTTCCGAGCACATTGCCGCATGTGCCCGCGACAGCGCGATTCGTCCTGCCAACGAACGATGCCAGAGCGGGCCGTGGCGGGACGCCTCCCGGTCAACCACGCCGTCGAGCCGCCGCAGCAGCGCGTCGCACGTCTCGCATGCGCGGCGCGCGGCGTGCATCCGGATCTGCTCGGCAAGGCTTTCGATGCACAGGCGCGGCAGAGCGCGGGCGCGGCCCAGTGCATGGAGCGCTTCGAGCACATCGACGGCCCGATGCGCTTGTCCCTGTGCGACGGCGACGCGCGCGGCGGTCAGATAGGCGATGACTACCGACTCGGGCGTGCCGCTGCGCTCGAGGACATCCAGCCGATTCGCGAGTAGCCCAGCGGCCTGCTCGATCTGACCGGTTTCGTACGCGTGTACCGCGCTCATGGCTGCCAGCATGCATGCCAGCGGGTGACGTCGCCCTAGATCGGCGTCGGCGCTCGCAAGCGCGCGTCCCAGCACTTGGCCGGCCAGTTGCATTTGGCCTTCCCGCAAATAGCTGAGCGCCGCGATATGATCCCCCCAACGCACCAGAAAACCAACGCGCTTGCCGATTTCGCCACGCGGCATGCGTTGCAGATGACGCCGCGCTTCGGCCGGCTCCCCGAGCACCAAAGCCCGAGCCGCGAGACGGTTCGCATGGGCCTGCGCGAGCCAAGACGCACTGTCGGGGGGCTCATTCGCCCACGCAGAGAACAGCTCGACGAATCGATCGACGTCATCCGCATAGTAGGCCGCCGCACTCAGAATCAGTGCACACTCGTACCGCAGTTCTCGACTCGCGTCTTTTCCCCTCTGAATACATTCGACTTGACGTTCCGCCTCTCGATGACGCTCGCCGAGCGCAAGCGCCCACGCGGCCGCGAGCCGCAGCCGGGGACGGCTATCCAGCTCGGCCTCCGGCAGCAGGTCGAGCCAGTCCAGCACCGACTGGAGGCGGCCCTGCTTCACCGCATCGTGCAGACACCGCTCGGCAAGCGCGTAGGCCGCTTGAAGCTGGCCAGCGGCATGCGCGTGACGCGCCGCTTCCTCGATCATGCCCTGCCCGGTGAGCCAGGCGGCCGCGCGCCCGTGCAATTGCGCGAGCACGTCGTCCGATAGGGTCGCGGCGCGAACCATCAACATTTCGCGCACGAGCGTATGCATCCGGCACCACGGGCTACCGTCCGACGTCACGAACACGGGTGTTTCCCGCATGAGCCTCGCGAGACGCTCTCGCGCCTGCGCATCGTCGGTTAGCGCCGCGCAAAGCTCGGGGTGAAGCGTATCGACGATGCTCAGGTAGGTGAGGAACGCCTTGTCGTCGTCGGACAGCTTGGCGAGCAGCACGCCGATCAGGTAATCGCGCAATGCACCCGTATTCGACGCCATCGCTTCGATGACCTGAAGCGGGTCGGCGGCGCGCGCCATCGCCGCGATCGCCAACTGAAGCCCGAGCGGCCAGCCGTCCGTCAACTGGAAAAGGCGCGCGCAGGCATCCGGGTCGACGTGCGAGCCGAAGCGCTTGCCGACCAGTTCGATGGTTTCATCGAGCCGGAAGCCCAACTCGCCGGGGCCGATCAGTGCTGCGCGGCCATACACGAGCAGATCGCCGAACGCTTCGTCCAATCCTAGCCGCGCAGCCACAACGATGCGCAGATTGGGTGGCGCGTTATGCGATACGTAGGCGAGCGCTTCTTTTCCCGCGGCAGGCAGCCGCTCGGCCTCGTCGACGATCAGCAGCACGTCGCCCGGCAACTGCGAGACTTCCGCGAGCCATGCTGTGATGCGCTCCAAGTCACGGACGGACGCCATGCCGCCGTCGGTCAAGAGCCGCCCGAACGCGGGCCGCGCACAGCTCGAACGAACGGCCTGCACGAGGCCCAATAGAAAGCGCTGCGCGTCGTCGCGCTCGTCGGACGAAAACCAGGCGACCGCGACGCCGCGCGCCAATTGCTCGCGGCGCCATTGCGCGAGCAGCGAGGTCTTGCCGTAGCCGGCGCTCGCCTCGACGAGGACCACGGGATAGTCGCGGACATGCGGATCGTTGCTGGAAAGCCTCGTACGCATCAGCACATGCGATTGCGGGCGGGGCGCGGTGGTTTTCAGCAGGAATTCGGCTGCGGTGCTGTCGATCGGGGTAGTCATCGTTTCGTTAAATCGTCGCCGGTCTGTCGCGGCGGGCCATGAATCACAGACGCGCCTCCCGCGTCGGTGACGGGCGGCCCCTCTCTTTGCGAGAGGGGTAACCGGAAGGAAACGGCACTACGATACTTTCCAGCAGATGTTTCACAAGAGGGAAAACCATGACATGCGTTGCCGGCGCGCGACGAACGCCCGGGCCGCGGGCCCCCGAGCATCGCATAACGAACACCCATGGCAGGCGCTGCGGCCTGCGAGCATCAACTGGAGACATGAATGGCACACGCGATTCGTTTTGATGAAGCCGGCGGCCCGGAAGTGCTGCGCTGGGAAAGCGTCGATGTGGGCGAGCCGGGGCGCGGCGAAGTCAGGATTCGCCACCAGGCGGTCGGCTTGAATTTCGCCGATACCTATTTCCGCTCTGGCCTCTATCCCGTACCGCTTCCCTCCGGCCTCGGCGTGGAAGCGTCGGGGGTGATCGAAGCCGTCGGCGACGGCGTGACCCACCTGACGGTGGGCGATCGCGTGACCTACACCGGCTTTCTCAATACGCTGGGCGCATACAGTACGGAGCGCCTCATTCCGGCCGCGCCGCTCATCAGGCTGCCCGACGCCATCTCGTGCGAGACCGCGGCGGCCATGACCATGCGCGGCCTGACCGCGGCCTACCTGCTGCGCCGCGTCCATCCGTTCGCGCAAGGCGACAGTATCCTGCTGCATGCCGCAGCCGGCGGTGTCGGCATGATCGTGTCGCAGTGGGCCAAGTTGCGCGGGCTGAACGTGATCGGCACGGTATCCACCGAGGCCAAGGCAGCGGTCGCGCGCGCCCACGGCTGCGATCATGTCGTCCTCTACCGACAGGAAAACGTCGCCCAACGCGTGCGCGAGCTGACCGACGGTAAAGGCGTCGACGTGGTATTCGACAGCGTTGGCAAGGACACTTTCGAGACCTCGCTGGATTCGCTCAAGCGCCGCGGCCTGATGGTCTGCGTCGGCACGGCGTCGGGCCCGATTCCGCCATTTAACCCGCAGTTGCTCGCGATGAAAGGGTCGCTCTATCTCACGCGCCCGGCGCTTGCCGACTACATCGCCGATCCGGCGGAGAAGGCGGAACTCGCGGGCGAGCTGTTCGGACACGTTGCCGCGGGCCGCATCCGGATCGAGATCAACCAGCGTTACGACCTGAAGGACGCCGCACAGGCGCATCGCGATCTCGAAAGCGGCAAGACCACGGGCTCGTCCGTGTTCATGGTTTCGGGAGACTGACATGAGGATCGATCCGCTTACTTGTTCGATCGGCGCGGAACTCTCTGGCGTGAATCTCGCCGACGCCGTGCACGACGATGGGCTCTTCTTCGAGATCCGCGCCGCGCTGCTCGAGCATCGCGTCCTGTTTCTGCGTGATCAGACCTTCACGCGGGCCGAGCACGTCGCCTTCGCTCGTCGCTTCGGCGAGTTGGAGGACCACCCGGTCGCCGGCAGCGATCCCGAGCATCCGGGGCTGGTGCGCATCTACAAATCGCCGGAGCAGCCGAACGAGCGTTACGAGAACGCCTGGCACACCGATGCGACGTGGCGCGCCGCGCCGCCATTCGGTTGCGTGCTGCGCTGCGTCGAGTGCCCGAGTGTCGGCGGCGACACGACGTGGGCGAACATGGCGCTCGCCTACGAAAACTTGCCCGATGCCGTGAAGCAACAGATCGCCGGCCTGCGAGCGCGGCACAGCATCGAGGCGAGCTTCGGCGCCGCGATGCCGATCGAGAAGCGCCTCGCGCTCAAGGCGCAGTACCCGGACGCCGAGCATCCGGTCGTGCGCACGCACCCGGAAACGGGCGAGAAAGTGCTGTTCGTCAATGTATTCACGACGCATTTCACGAACTACCACACGCCCGAGCGCGTGCGCTTCGGCCAGGACGCGAACCCCGGCGCCGGCGATCTGTTGCGCTACCTGATCAGCCAGGCCTATATCCCGGAATATCAGGTGCGTTGGCGCTGGAAGCCGAACAGCGTGGCGATCTGGGACAACCGCAGCACCCAGCACTATGCCGTGATGGATTACCCGCCGTGCACGCGCAAGATGGAACGCGCCGCGATCGTCGGCGACGTGCCGTATTGATCGCACGCGCCACCCGACCTGTCCGTCACCTCATCACCTCATTAGACACATCGCCTTATCGGAGCACACCATGCAATTCCTAGACGATTCGCTGCACCCCGAAAATCAGGACAAGGTTGTCATCACCGTCGCACCTTATGGCCCTGAATGGATGCCAGCGGATTTCCCGGAGGACATTCCCGTCACCATGGAGGAACAAGTGCAAAAAGCCGTCGACTGCTATCGCGCGGGCGCCACGGTGCTGCACTTGCACGTGCGTGAACTCGACGGCAAGGGCTCCAAGCGCTTGTCGAAGTTCAACGAACTGATCGCCGGGGTGCGTGAAGCGGCACCGGACATGATCATTCAGGTAGGCGGATCGATTTCGTTCGCGCCGGAAGACGAAGGGCAATCCGCCAAGTGGCTGTCGGACGACACGCGGCACATGCTCGCCGATCTGACGCCGAAGCCGGATCAGGTCACCGTCGCGATCAATACGGTGCAGATGAACATCACCGAACTGATGCGCCAGGACGAGATCGGCGATACGTCGCTGTTTGAGCCGGCCTATTGGGAGGCATACAAGGAAATGACCGTCCCGGCGGGTCCGCGCTGGGTCGAGGAGCATCTGAAGCGCCTGCAGGCCGCGCACATTCAGCCGCACTTCCAGCTCACGGGCATGCACTCGCTCGAGACGCTCGAGCGCCTGATCCGGCGCGGCGTCTATCGTGGTCCGCTCAACGTCACCTGGGTTGGCATTGGCGGCGGCTTCGACGGACCGAACCCGTACAACTTCATGGAATTCATCCGCCGCTGCCCAGATGGCTCGTGCATCACGCTCGAATCGCTGATGAAGAACGTACTGCCGGTCAATACGATGGCAATGGCGATGGGCCTACACCCGCGCTGCGGGATCGAGGACACGATCATCGACCAGAAGGGGAGGCGGATGACGTCGGTGCAACAGATCGGGCAACTGGTGCGGATCGCGCACGAGCTCGGCCGCGAGATCGCCACCGGGAAGGAAGCCCGAGAGATCTACAAGATCGGCGTCCAGTACCGGGATGCCGACGAGACCCTCGCGAAGCTCGGCATGGCGCCGAACCGCAGGGCGGGGCAGCTCAACGTGCCGCTGCGCGCGGCATAAAACCGGCGCGGCGGAGCGCCTTTGCCGATCCGCCGCGCCGCAACCCGATCAACTCGTCGCGGCAGCGGCGCTCGAACGAGTGCCCTGACACAATCATCGAGCGGTCCCGCGCAAAGCTGCACGCGGACACACCGCCACGCGACGTTTCGGAGGAGACACCCGTGTATCTGCACACTACCAAACCCGCATCGGTCGGCGCGATCGATTCGCCCGCGTTCTCGTACGCCTATGCGTGGATCGTTTTCGCGCTGACGTTCGGCCTGCTTCTGTCCGACTACATGTCGCGACAGGTACTGAACGCAGTGTTCCCACTGCTCAAAGCTGCGTGGCATCTATCCGACACACGGCTCGGCTCGCTCAGCGGCGTCGTCGCGCTGATGGTCGGCGTGCTGACCTTCCCGCTTTCGGTACTGGCCGACCGCTGGGGGCGCGTGCGCAGCGTTATTCTGATGGGCGCGCTCTGGAGCATCGCCACGCTGGCCTGCGCGCTCTCGCGCAATTACGACGAGATGCTGCTGGCGCGCGCGTTCGTCGGTGTCGGCGAAGCCGCATACGGCAGCGTCGGCCTCGCCATCGTGCTGAGCATTTTTCCGCCGTCGCTGCGCGCCACCCTGACGGGCGCGTTCATGGCCGGCGGCGCATTCGGCTCGGTGTTCGGCATGTCGCTCGGCGGCATCGTGGCCGTGCGTCTCGGCTGGCGCTGGTCGTTCGGTGCGATGGCCATGTTCGGGTGCATCCTCGTCCTCGCCTATTGGCTGATCGTGACCGAGCGGCGGATCAGCGCATCACGCGCGAGCACGGATGGCGACGTGAACTTGATCGCCCAATCCGCGGCGAGCCCGAGCTTTGGTGCCCTGCTGCGGGGGCTGTTCTCGACGGTATCCGTGATTTGCGCCTATGTCGGCAGCGCGCTGCAACTCTTCATCATGGGTGCAGTGCTGGCGTGGATGCCGAGCTTCCTGCATCGCTATTACGGCCTCGCCCCCGACCGGGCGGGTGTCGGCGCGGCGGCGTTCCTGCTGCTGGGCGGCGCCGGGATGATCTTGTGCGGCATCGTCACCGACCGGATCAGCCAGACCTTCGCGATACGCAAGTGGGTGTCGGCGATCGCATATTCGCTGAGTTCCTTCGTCCTGCTCGCGGTCGGCTTCCATCTGCACGCCGGCCCCATGCAACTCGCCATGATCGGCGCGGGCGTGTTCTTCGTCGCCGGGACCTCGGGCCCGGCGGGAGCGATGGTCGCAAGACTCACGCCGGAAGCCATTCACGCGTCGGCGTTCGGCACGCTCACGCTCGTCAACAACCTGCTTGGTCTCGCGCCCGGTCCGCTCGTGACGGGCATGATCGCCGATCGCATCGGCCTGCTGGGCGCGTTGCAGGCGATCCCATTCGCCGCGCTCGCCGCTACGCTCGTGTTTGCCATCGGTAAGCGGTATTACTCGAGTGATCTGGAGCGCCTCGCGAAACTGGAAAGCATTGCGATGGCTCGTCGATGATGCATTTGCTTGGATGACAGCGCATGACCTCTCTCGAAACCCCTACGCTCCTCATCGTTCCTGGCTTGCGCGATCACGTCGAGGACCATTGGCAAACCCATCTCGCACGGACGGCGCCTGGGTCGCGCTGCGTGCCACCTCTCGAACGCGACAAGCTCAGTTGCGCCGCGCGCGTCGCGGCGCTCGATGCGGCACTCGCGCAAATCGAAGGCCCTGTCATTTTGGTTGCTCACAGCGCGGGCGTCATGATTGCCGCGCACTGGGCCCGCTGCCATCGACGCCCGATTCACGGGGCGTTGCTCGTCGCGCCGGCTGATCTCGAAACACCGATGCCGGAAGGCTATCCGACGCGGGAGTTGCTGGAACAGAACGGCTGGCTGCCGATACCGCGAGAGCGCTTGCCGTTTCCGAGCATCGTCGCGGGCAGCACCAACGATCCGCTTGCGGCGCTCGACCGAGTCGAGGCGTTCGCACATTCATGGGGTAGCCGGCTCGTGAACGTCGGCGCCGTTGGGCATCTGAATCCGGCGGCGGGCTATGGCGAGTGGCCGCAGGCCCAGGAGCTGATCGGCGCGCTCGTCTAGGCAAAGCGTTCGACCGTTACAAATGCCGAGCAATCACCATCCGCTGGACTTCGCTCGTCCCTTCGTAAATCTGGGTGATGCGTGCGTCGCGGTAGTGGCGCTCGACTGGGTAGTCGGCCAGGTAGCCATAGCCCCCGTGAATTTGGATCGCCTTCGAGCACACCTCTTCGGCCACTTCGGACGCGTACAACTTCGCTTGAGAGGCCTCCGACAAGCAAGGTTTGCCTGCGCTACGCAGCCGTGCAGCGTGATGAACGAGCAGCCGCGCCGCATTCAGGCGCGTGACCATGTCGGCGAGCATGTGGGCGATCGCCTGATGCTCCTTGATCGCCTTGCCGAATTGGACTCGGTCTTCCGCATAGGCCCTGGCTGCGTCGAAAGCGGCGCGCGCGATGCCGACGGCTTGTGCAGCAATCCCGATCCGCCCGCCTTCCAGATTCGACAAAGCAATCTTGAGCCCTTCGCCGCGGGCGCCGAGCAAGTTTTCCTCCGGCACGGCGCAATCTTCGAGCGTGATCGGACAGGTGTCGGACGCACGGATCCCTAGCTTGTTTTCCGGGCGGCCGACCGAGAAACCAGGCGTATCCGTCGGCACGATGAAAGCCGACAAGCCGCGCTTACCGAGTTCCGGGTCCGTGACGGCGAACACGATCGCCACGCCCGCACGCCCGCCGTTCGTGACGAACTGCTTGCTGCCGTTGAGGACCCATCGCCCATCGGTGAGGACGGCGCGCGTTCTCAAGTTGTTCGCTTCGGAGCCTGCTTGCGGCTCCGTCAGGCAGAACGCGCCGATCGTCTTGCCGAGCGCAAGCTCCTGCAGCCAGCACGCTTGTTGCTCGGGCGTGCCGAACTTCAAGATCGGGCCACAGCCGACCGAATTGTGGACGCTCATCAACGTCGCGCAGGCCGCGCAACCGGCTGCGATTTCCTCGAGGGCGAGCGCATAGGCAATGTAGTCGGTATAAGTGCCGCCGAGTTCGGGCGGCACCATCATGCCGAGCAGCCCCAGCTCACCCATCTGGCGAACGATGTGCGCGGGCAGGGCGCCGTCACGGTCCCACTCGGCCGCATGCGGCGCCAAGCACTGCGTCGCGAACTCGCGGGCAGCGTCGCGAATCATTCTTTGTTCGTCGGTATAAAGCTCGTCCATCGCAGTGGCAGTCAATCGTTCGAGAGGGATGAAATCGATTCGGTTCGCGTGCGGCCATCGCAACAGCACGGGCAGCCAGCGGGAACGCACCGTGACCATGGGCGCGGGCGGCCGAGCCTTGGCGAGACCTTGCGCCGGCATTACACTCTCGGGCTCGAGGCAAGCGAGAGCGCGCAGCCGGCATGCGGCCCGCTTGCGACGAAGTGTAGGCACAGCGGCGGCCGCTTTCGATGCTCAGGCCGCTCATTCGTCGTGAGCGCATTTGCCACGGGGCGGTTGCATGCGCAGGCAGGCCTTCGGAACAAGATATGGAAAAAGAAAAAGGGACGATCGCCGTCAGTCTTGTCGAAGAAGCCGTGCGTTGCGTGAAGCGCTGCGGCGTCGATCCGTCGCCCATGCTCGAGCAAGCGGGCATCTCGCCGCAGTTGCTGGCAGCCCCGCACGCACGTGTCTCGTCGGCGCAATACGGCGTGTTGTGGAATGCGATCGGCCGCGGGCTCGACGACGAATTCTTCGGCCAGGATTCGCACCCGATGCGTAGCGGCAGCTTCATCGCGATGTGCCAAGCCGCGCTGACCGCACGCAACGGCGCACAGGCGATCGCACGCACGACTGGATTCATGCGGCTCGTATTGGACGACCTCGCTGCGCAAGTCGACGCGACGCCCGAACGCGTACGCCTGGTATACACGCTGCGCGAGGGCGTACGCGAGAAGGACATGTTCGCCTATGCGACGCACTTCATCCTCGTGTATGGCGTCGTATGTTGGCTGGTCGGGCGGCGCATTCCGGTGCGCGCAGCACGCTTCAGTTGCGCCGAGCCCACTGCCGGGCACGAATACCGGTCGATGTTTTGCGACGATCTGCGCTTCGGCGAACGTGCTTCGTATGTCGACCTCGCCCCGGCGTTCTTGGAACTGCCGGTCATCCAAACGGCGAACTCGCTGAAAACGTTTCTGCGCAATGCGCCCGCGAGCTTCATCGTCAAGTACCGCAACCCCGATTCGCTCGGTGCGCGCGTGCGGCGCGCGCTGCGCACGCGCCCGATCGAGGCGTGGCCCGGCGCCGATACCCTCGCCGCCGAACTGGGCCTGGCCGAAGCGACGATGCGGCGCAGGCTCAAGCGCGAAGGGGAAACCTATCAATCGATCAAAGACGCGCTGCGACGCGACATGGCCATCGCCGCCCTAGAAAGTGGGGACCGAACCATTGCCGACATCGCCGTAGCGCTCGGCTTCGCCGAGCCGAGCGCGTTCCATCGTGCTTTTCGCAAGTGGACAGGCGCTCGACCGACCGATTATCGTCCACCCAAGGCGGCTCGCCGCTGAGCGCTTCGATTGCGCCGCTGTGACTGCATTGAAAAGGTATCGACGCCGAACACGATTTGTCGTTAGATTCTTCAGTGGAATTGCCTATCTTGTAACGTATAGACGCGCCGTGCTTGCGAATTCGAGGCGAGGGACATGGATAAAGCCGTCAAACGGTTCAGCAACACCGCATCGAGTTGGGCCGGGTGGGGCTTGCCCCTCATTGCCGTACTGATGCTGATCACGGCTGGCATCGGTGCATTCGGCACGATGAGCCTCTACGGCAGCGAGGCGCTGGTCCAGCATTCGAACGAGATCCGATCGAGCCTCGGGCAGTTGCTCGCATTGGCGCGCGATGCCGAAACGGGCCAGCGCGGTTTCGTCATCACGGGGCGTGACGAATATTTGGAACCCTACAGCGATGCAGCGCCGCAAATCGCGCGCGAGTTCGATCGTCTTTCGTCGCTGCTCAAAGGTGACGGACGGCAAGAACAGCGGCTCGCGAGGTTGCGAGCGCTGATGGATCGCAAGCACCAGGAACTGGCGCAGGTCATCGACATGCGGCGCACGCAAGGGTTCGCGGCGGCGCAGGCGATCATCATGACCGACACCGGCAAAGCCTTTATGGACCAAGCGCGCGCGACCGTCGCCGAGATGGAAAACCATGTCGACAAGCAACTCGCAGCGCGCCAAGCGAATGCCCGCCGCATACGCGATTTGGCAGTGCTAATCGGGTTGGCATCTGGCGTATTGACGATCCTCGTGTACGTCTCGTTCGGCTATTTGGCGCGGCGCTTGCTGCGCGATATCGCCGAATCGGCCCGCTCGCTGTTCGACCAGAAGGAGTTGCTCGAGGTTACGCTTGCCAGCATCGGCGACGGCGTAGTCGCGACGGACATCGACGGGCGCGTCACGTTCTTCAATCGTGTCGCTCAGACGCTGAGCGGGTGGCGAACCGAGGAGGCGCTCGGTCACCCGGTCGGCGAGATCCTAAGATTCGAGCGCACGTCCGACGACAGCGTAGCCGAGAACCCTGCCGTGAACGCTATGCGAGAGCGGCGCAGCGTCGATCATTCGAGCGGCGTGGTGCTCGTCGGGCGAAACGGCCAACGCACGCACGTCGACGCGAACGGCGCGCCGACGTTCGATTCGGAGGGTAGGCTAGTCGGCTCCGTACTCGTTTTGCATGACGTGACGGAACGCGAGCGCGCCGAGGAGCGTTTTCGCGTTGCGGTGGAAGCCGCGCCCAACGCGATGATCATGGTCGATAGCGGAGGCAAGATAGCGCTTGTCAATACGCAAACGGAACGGTTGTTCGGTTACACGCGCGGGGAACTCATCGGCAAACCGATCGAAATGCTCTTGCCGGAGCGCTTCCGGGCCACGCACATCGGTGATCGCAAGGCGTTCTTTGCGCGATCCTCGGCGCGGGCGATGGGATCAGGGCGCGAGCTGTTCGGATTGCGCCGCGACGGGACGGAATTTCCGGTCGAGATCGGCTTGAATCCGATGGAGACGTCCGAAGGCGTTTTCGTATTGAGTTCGATCGCCGATGTCACCGAACGCAAGCGCGCCGAGCGCCAGATACGGCAGCGCACGGAAGAGCTCGCACGCTCGAACCGCGACCTCGAGCAATTCGCCTACGTCGCCTCGCACGATCTGCAGGAGCCGCTGCGCGCCGTCGCCGGGCCGCTGCAATTGTTGCAGCGGCGCTATCAAGGTCAACTCGACGCGCGCGCCGATGAGTTTATCGGGCATGCGGTCGATGGCGCCACACGAATGCAGACGCTGATCGACGATTTGCTCAGTTACTCGCGCGTTGGCCGCCTAGAAGATCCGAAGCAGCCGGTTCCGGCCGAGCAGGCGCTCGAGCTCGCGCTCAAAAATCTTGCATTCGTCATCGAAGAAGCCGGCGCGGAGATAACGCACGAGGCGCTGCCCGTCGTCCAAGCCATTTCGTCGCAATTGGCGCTACTCTTTCAGAACCTCATCGGCAATGCGATCAAGTTCCGCAGCAAGGATCGCGCACTGCTGATACGCGTGCGTGCGGAGTCCATCGGCGACGAGTGGCAATTTTCCGTGACGGACAACGGTATCGGGATTTCCGAACAGTACTTCGAGCGGATCTTCGTGATTTTTCAGCGATTGCATACGCGCCGGGAGTACCCGGGAACGGGCCTCGGGCTCGCGCTGTGCAAACGCATCGTCGAGCATCATGGCGGCAAAATCTGGGTGGAATCGACGCCGGGTGACGGCGCGGCGTTTTCCTTTACTATCCCCCGCGCGGCCGCGGGCTAAGCATTGCGACTAGGAGCCGATGATCATGCTATGCGACGGTAGCGGTAACCTCGTTCATATCCTCCTCGTCGAGGACAGCCCCACGGACGTCATGTTGACGCGCGAAGCGATGGAGCAATACAAAGTGCTCAATCCGCTCGACAACGTCGACGATGGCGTAGACGCCATGGATTACCTCAAGGGCCGCGGCAAATACGCCGGTCGCGAGCCGACGCGGCCGGGCCTCATCATCCTCGACCTGAATCTGCCGCGCATGAGCGGGCGCGAAGTACTGTTCGAGCTCAAGCAGGATCCGGAGCTGCGCAACATTCCGGTGGTCGTGCTCACGACATCGAAGTCGGAAGAGGATGTGATGAAGTCATATTGCCTTCACGCGAATTGCTTCATCACCAAGCCCGTCGATTTCTCGAAGTTCATCGAGGTCGTGCGCAGCATCAGCGATTTTTGGTTCGGCGTGGTCACTCTACCTCCGGTACGCGCTTGAATACGCCTTCTTCCGTCAACGTCTTGGTGGTGGAGGACAGCCCGACCGATGCGCTGCTCATCGGCGAGGCGCTGGCCGACATCACCGACTTCGACCATCGCCTCACGCACGTGGAGGCGCTCGCGGATGCGCTTGGGCGAACCCAGGACACGTCCTTCGACGTCGTTTTGCTCGACTTGGGCCTGCCCGACAGCAACGGCATCGATACCTTCCGGCGCTTCAAGCACGTCGCGCCGGATACGCCCGTGCTCGTTCTGACAGGGCTGGCCGACATCTCCGTCGGTCTGGTCGCCATTCAAGAAGGCGCTCAGGACTATCTACTGAAGCGCGAAATCCAAGCGGGGCTGCTCAGCCGCGCGATACGGTACGCCATCGAGCGGCATCGTGCACTGACCGAACTCGCCGCTAGCGAGGAGCGGTTTCAATTGGCCGTCAACGGTGCGAGCGCTGGGCTTTGGGATTGGGACCCGCGCACGGACCATCTGTACTTGTCGCCGCATTTTCGCGAGATTGTGGGCCATGCCGAGGATGAATTGGCAAATGAAATGCGGGCACATTACGACATCGTTCATCCGGACGATGGTGAACGCGTCATGCGTGCGCTCAAAGCGCATATCGAAGATCGCCGCCCTTACGATATCGAGTACCGCGTGCGCACGCGGGCGGGCGAATACCGGTGGATTCAGTCGCGCGCACAAGCGCTCTGGGATACATCGGGGCTCGCCTATCGCATGGTTGGGTGGATTTTGGATGTCACCGACCGGCGCCGCGCGAACGAGGCGCTGCGCGAGTCGCGTGAGGAGCTCCAGCGTCTTTCTGCGAACATCGAGCATATCCGCGAGGAAGAAAAAACCCGTATCGCTCGCGAGTTGCACGACGATTTGGGCCAATTGCTCACCGCGCTGAAGATCGACACGGCCCGGTTCGAACGGACCATCGAAGACAAGATCGATGAAACGTCGGTGAGGGCGCTGCGCGACATCTATGGGTTGATCGATCAGCTCGTCGGCTCGGTGCGCCGCATTGCGGCCGACCTGCGCCCGGTCATGCTCGACGATCTCGGTCCCATTCCGGCCATCGATTGGTTCATTCACGAGTTCTCTGCGCGACATGGTATCGCGGTGAACGCACAATACAACCCGAATGAAATCGCTTTCAATCGCGACAGCGGCACGGAAGTGTTCCGCATGGTCCAGGAAGGATTGACCAATGTCGCCCGGCACTCGGGCGCCAGCGAAGCGAGCGTCGAGATCGTGCGCGAAGAGCCGTTTTGCATCGTCAAGATCCGCGATAACGGGCGGGGCGCGCTGCGCGAGGCGCGCCGCAGCCGGAAGTCGTTCGGGTTGATCGGCATGCGCGAACGCGCCGCGCGCCTGGGTGGCGAACTGACGATCGAAAGCGCGCCAGGGCAGGGCTTCACGTTGATCGCCACGCTGCCGCTCGCAATCGTGGAGGCGCCCGACGTCGACGCCGCCGGCGGCGGCGTCAAGCACTGAGGCCTGCGCTCGAGCGGCGTCCGAATCGTTGTTGCGCGGCCCGTCCAGCGCAATGTGCACGGTAAATCGACTCGCCTATCACTGCTCTATTATGCTGAGCAGATAGGATGGTGTTTGTGCCGTATCGCTATTAACCGGGCAATTTCCATTTAGCTCGAACAGAGCAGGCACGGGCATTGCTCATTGTTGTGCCGCCTAATGCCTATGAGCACGGCAGTGTGTGTGCAATTGCGCCATGGCAAAGACCGGAGCGTCTTGTCCAGGTCCGAGCAGCGGAGCCCAAGCGCTTACGATTAACCATATGGAGGAATGAGTCCGTGACGACGTACAAGGAATTACTAGCAAGAAAACAAGCACTCGATGCAGAAATCGAGCAGGCGCGCAAAGAGGAAGCGGATGCGGCCCTCGCAACGATTCGCGAGACTATTGCAGCATTCGGATTTACGCCGGACGACGTATTCGGTACGCGCCGGAAATCGCGGACCGCGCAGAATATCACCCCCCGCTTTCGTCATCCGGAAACCGGCGAAACATGGGGTGGCCGCGGACCGCGTCCTCGCTGGTTGAAGGGCAAAGACCCCGAACAATTTCGCGTGGGCAGCTAAGCGGTTGGGCTGACTAACGGCGCTGATGCGCGGCGCCGCTTGACGGGTGCCGAGAACTCGGGCTGAGAACCGCGCGGCGGACGGTAAAACTGCGCGTCCTTTCTCGTAAGTTTTTCCGGCTGGCGACTGTCGACGGCCGGCCGACCGTCGACAGTAACGCGCGATCCAAGGCTTGCCAGCGAGCCCGGCCGCGGCACTCATGTCTCATTGCGTTTTCCGTGCGCGCAACCCAAAGCGGCAGGGGCCAACCGACAGCCCAACACTTTCTTGACGAAAACTTCACAAGCGCTGGCGTAGCATCCGCGTCGGAAGCTGTCCCTGGTGGGTGGCAGAACGACCGATGGATGCCAGAATGCGCCGAGCCTTATTGATTGCCTTCATCGGGCTGGCCGGCTGTGCGACATATCACCCCCAGCCGATCGCCCCAGCCCAGCTTGCTCGTCAATTCGAGCAGCGCTCGCTTGCGAGCAGGGAACTGCGTGTCTACGTCGCGCGCGAAACAGGCCACGATGTCGCGTGGCCGCCCATGCTGTGGAATCGCGAAATGCTCACGCTGGCGGCCTTTTACTACAGCCCAGCGCTCGACGTTGCGCGCGCCCAATGGAGCACGGCCAGAGCCGGAATCGACGTCGCCGCCACGATTCCCAACCCGGTCCTGCAACTGCCGTTTCAGTACTCGACCCCCAACCCGGGTCCCGGATCGCCGTTTACGTTGGGAGCGGCGCTCGATATTCCAATCGAGACGGCGCACAAGCGCGGTTATCGTGTAGGTCGGGCGACTCACCTCTCGGAAGCCGCACGGCTCTCGCTCATCAATGAAGTCTGGAAGGTCCGCGCAGAAGTTCGGAATGCGATGCTCGCCCTCTACACCGCCCGCAAGCGCATCGCATTCCTGTCCGCCAAGGCCGAAGCCGAGCGGCAGATTGCCGAGATGAGCCGTAAGCGGCTGGCCGTAGGCCAGTTCTCACGGCCTGATGTCGACTCCGCTATTCTCGCAGACACCCAGGCACAAAGTGATCTGGCCGCGGCGCACGGTGCCGAACAGGATGCGCGAGCGCAACTCGCTGCTGCGATCGGTGTGCCTTCCACCGCGCTGGACAGTGTCGAGATCGACTTGTCCGCCTTCGGCGCAGTTCCGCCTGCGCCGCCGGCCGCGGAGGCACAGCGCGCAGCGATCTTCCATCGCGCCGATTTGCTCGCCTCGCTTGCCGATTACGCCTCAGCCGAATCGGCGCTTCAACTCGAGGTTGCGAAGCAGTATCCGGACATCCACCTCGGACCGGGCTACACGTATGACACAGGCACGCACAAGATCGCATTCGGGCTGGCCGGGATCTCATTGCCGATCTTCGATCAGAACCAGGGTGGCATCCGCGAAGCCGAGGCCAAGCGCAAGGAAGCGGCGGCGCGTACCGGCGCGCTGCAGGACAAGATACTCGGCGATCTGGCGCATGCTCTGGCGCGCTATCGGTCGAGTCTCGAAGCGCTGCATCTGTCCGACGCGCATCTCGCGAGTGCCCGCCGGCAACTCGACAGCCAGGCTGCTGCCTTCGAGAGCGGCAATGCGGACCGGATGACCTACACACAGGCGAAGGCCGACTATCAGGCCAGCGAGACCACCCACCTCGATGCCGAGGTCGCTGTCCAGCAGGCCGCCGGCATACTCGAAGACACGATGCAAGAACCCTTCGGTCACGAGGCGGTGAGCGATACCCTCAGCGAAGAGACGCCAAGATGAAACTCCGACTGATCCTCCTCTCCGTCGTTTCGCTGGCCTTGGCCAGCGTTGCGGGCTGGTACATCTATCAGACGTTCCGGGACTCCGGCGCCGCGACATCCACGGCGGCGCAATCGTCGCCGCTCCCCGTCGTACAGACGGTCAATGGTGAAACGGTTGTGGTCGTCAGCGCCGACGAACAACACGCCAGTCACATCGAGGTAGCGTCGCTCGCTTCCATCGACAGCCAGCCCGACATCAGCGCCTACGCCACGGTGATCGATCTGCAACCACTCTTCGATTTGCGCAACCGCCTCGCCAGCGCGCGTGCGGACGTTGACACGCTTACCGCGCAGGCGGCTAGTTCGCGTACGCAGTACCAGAGCAACCGCACGCTGTTCGCCGACGACCGCAATGTTTCGCAGAAGAGTCTACAGGCGGCCCAGGCGACGATGCAAGGCGACGACGCGAAACTGAGATCTGCCCGAGTCACGCTAAACGGGCTGGATGGCACGATGCGGCAGCAGTTCGGGGACGCACTTGCAAATGCCGCAGCGGTACCGGCCTCGAAGCTGTTCCAGCGCATCCAATCGGGCCAGGCCGTGGTGCTGCGCGTCACATTGCCGGCCAACTTCGGCATGGTGCCACCCGCGCGCATCGCAATCGATACGCCCGACGGCCGCTCGGTGCCGGCTCAGAAGCTTTCAGCTTCGCCAATCGCCGATCCCGCCGTACAGGGCAGCCCATGGCTCTATGTCGCTGCGGACGCGCTGCCGGTGGGTTTGCGCACGAGCGCGCAGGTGCCGACGTCGGGCCGATCCGTCCCCGCACTGCGGATCCCCGAGCGGGCGGTGGTGTGGTATGGCGGTCAGGCATGGGCCTACGTGCGGACCGCGCCCGACCACTTTACGCGACGCTACGTGCCCGCAGACGACGAGGGCGACCACGGTTTCACAGTGACGTCCGGGTTCCACGCCGGCGAGCAGATCGTGACGCAAGGCGCGCAATTGTTGCTCTCCCAGGAACTGAAGCCGCAAGGCATCTCCACGGCTTGCAAGGACCCGCCCGAGTGTGACGACTGACTCGCGCACCACCCGCCCAGTTCAACGCGACCTCACGTCCCATGCTCAATGCGATCATCCGATTTTCGCTGCGCTTTCGCGGCGTCATCTACGCGCTGGCCGTCATCGCGGCCGGCTACGGGCTCTACGCGCTGACGCGCGCCAAGCTCGACGTCTTTCCCGAATTCGCTCCGCCGATGAGCATCGTTCAGACGGCAGCGCCCGGCATGACGAGCGAGCAGGTAGAGACGCTCGTCACGCAGCCGCTCGAAAACGCACTCGGTGGCATGGTCGGTCTGCAGTCAATGCGTTCAAGGTCAATGCAAGGTCTCTCCGCGACCACGCTCGTCTTCAATGACAGCGCGAACGTGATGCAGGTCCGGCAACTCGTCACCGAGCGCATCAACGGGATCGCTGCCACGCTGCCCGCAGGCGTCAAGCCGCCGCAGCTTCTCCCGCTCACCACGACGACAAGCGTCGTGCGCATCATCGGCCTAACGTCGAAGATGCGCTCTCTTGCGGACCTCTATGACATCGCACAATGGACCGTCAAGCCGCAGTTGTTGAGCGTCCCCGGCGTCGCCGATGTCATCGTGTTCGGTGGGGACACGCGCCAGATGCAGATTCAGGTCGACCCCGCGAAGCTGATGCGCTATGGACTGTCGATCCAGGACGTAATCGCCGCGGCCCGTCAGTCCACGGGGGTACGCGGCGCCGGATTCATCGAGAACAATAACCAGCGCATCGCCGTCAATGCCGATGGCCAGATCGCTACACCAGGGAAACTGGCCGGCGTCGTGCTGCGCTCGAGCAATGGGGCGGCGGTTCGTCTTGGCGACGTCGCCGACGTGACCTGGGGGAGTGCGCCGCCGGTCGGCGCGGCTTCGATCATGGGCAAGCCTGGCGTGATGGTGGTGATGGAAAGCCAGTATGGCACCAACACACTGGCCGTCACGCACGACATCGAAAACGCACTCACTGGGCTCGAACCGGCGCTCGCCCGGCAAGGCGTCGACGTAAACGTGAACGTTTTCCGACCCGCCAATTTCATCGACGCAGCGGTGGGGCACCTGCGTACGGCACTCATCGTCGGCGCCGTGCTCGTGATCGCAGTGCTGTTCCTGTTCTTGCTCAATGTGCGCACCGCAGTGATTTCCGCGGTGGCAATCCCGTTGTCGCTGCTGGTTGCGATCATCGTGCTGACCAAATTCGGCGTGAGCCTGAACACGATGACGCTCGGCGGTCTCGCGATCGCGCTCGGCGAGGTGGTCGACGATGCGATCATCGACGTCGAGAATATCTATCGGCGCTTGCGCGAGAATCGCAAGCTGCCCCAGCCACTTCCCGCATTTCGCGTCGTCTTGCGCGCTTCGCTTGAAGTCCGAAGCGCGGTCGTGTTCGCCACCTTCATCGTGATGCTGATCTTCCTGCCCGTGCTCTCGCTCTCGGGAGTAGGCGGACGGCTCTTCGCGCCGCTCGGCGTTGCCTATATGTTGGCCGTTTTGGCCTCGCTCGGCGTTGCATTGACGCTCACGCCGGCGATGGCGCTCGCACTGCTGGCGAAAGGGCCCTTGCCCGAGCACGAGCCGCGCCTGATCGCGCGGCTGAAGACGCGTTACATTGCCCTGCTGACGAAGGTCGAGCAGCATGTCAAGGCGGTCATGATCACGGTGGCGCTGATGTGTGTCGCAGCACTCGCTTTACTGCCGTTTCTGAGCGGGAATTTCATTCCGCAACTGCGCGAAGGCCATTACATCGTCCACATGGGGCTCGAACCGGGGACATCGCTCGCGGAATCGATACGGATCGGCACGCAGGTCTCGAAGGCATTGATGCAGGTGCCCGGTGTGCGCCTCGTGGCGCAGCGCGCAGGTCGTGCGAACGGAGTGGTCGATCCGACCGGCGTGCAGCTCTCCGAGTTCGAGGTCGATCTGAAGCCGATGGGTGCGTCGGGCCAAAACTGGGCGCTCTATCGGATTCGCCAAGCGCTAGCGCGCTTCCCGGGCTTGAGTACCTCGGTCAACACGTTTCTCGAAGAGCGTATCGACGAGACCATTTCGGGAACGACGGCCCCGGTGGTCGTGAAGGTGTTCGGCGACAATCTGGACGTCATCGATCGCACGGCGCAGCAGATCGCCCAGTTGATCGGTACGATCCACGGCGTCGCCAGTGTCCGGGTGGATTCCCCGCCCGGCATACCTGAGCTGGACGTGAAGCTCAAGCCGGATGCATTGAGTCGTTGGGGCTTGCGGCCCGTCGAAGTACTCGATGCAATCCGGGCTGGATATGAAGGCGTGACCGTATCGCAGATCTACGAGGGAAGCCGTACCTATGACGTGGCAGTCGTGCTCGATCCGGCGAAGCGCAATACGATTGGCGATGTCGGCAAGCTCATGGTGCGCAATGCCGACGGATTCTCGGTGCCGCTGAGCACGCTTGCGACGATCCGTCAGGTCGCAGGCCGCTATCAGATCACGCACGACGGCGGCCAGCGCATCCAGACAGTGTCGGTCAATCTCGGTAGCCGGCCGGCCAGTGATTTCGTGAAGGAAGCTCAGGCGCGCGTGAACCGCGAGATCAAGATGTCGCCGGGTACCTACGCTGTTTTCAGCGGCGAGAGCGAAGCGCGGGCTCAATCGCAGCGCGACCTGCTCGTGTATGGCTGTATTTCGCTGGTCGGCATCGCATTGCTGCTGTTCCTCGCGATGAAGAGTCGCCGCGGCGTGCTGCTCGTCATGGTCAATCTTCCCTTCGCACTCGTCGGCGGGGTGCTGAGCGTCGTACTGACGGGGGCAAATCTGTCGCTCGGTGGTATGGTGGGTTTCGTCACATTGTTTGGCATCTCGCTGCGAAACTCGATCATGCTGATCAGCCATTACGAGCACCTCGTGCATGTCGACCGGTTGACGTGGGACATGGATACGGCAGTGCGTGGGGCATCGGAGCGGCTGGTGCCGATCCTGATGACCGCGCTCGTCACTGCGCTCGCGCTCGCTCCGCTCGCCTTGACGAGTGGCGCGCCGGGTAACGAAATCGAGGGGCCGATGGCGATCGTCATCCTCGGCGGCCTGATCACGTCGACCGCGCTCAATCTGATCGTGCTGCCAACGCTCGCGCTACGCTATGGACGCTTCGAGCGCGACGAACGGGCCGAAGCCGGGCCCGCGGTGGCGTAAGCCGCAACGGGAGACGGCCAGTGAGTGGGCAGCCGACAATGGCGGACCTTCCAGACGGCCTAAGCCTCGCCGAGGTGGCCGAGCGCCGGAGCCGCGGCGAGATCAACCGCGTTCGGCGGCAGACGAGCCGCAGTCTCGGCGAGATCGTGCGTGCCAATGTGTTCACGCGCTTCAACGCGCTTTTGGGCGCGCTGTGCGCGGTGGTGCTCGCGGTCGGCCCCTGGCAGGATGCGCTCTTCGGCGGTGTGCTGATCACGAACTCGCTCATTGGGATCGTCCAGGAATGGCGGGCGAAACGTCAGCTCGACCGGCTCGCGCTGCTGCACCAGCCGCACGCGCGCGTGCGCCGCGCGGGGCAGACGATCGAGATCCCGCTGGACGACATCGTGAAGGACGACCTGATTGCTGTCGAACGGGGCGACCAGATTGTCGTCGATGGCCTCGTGTGCGCGGCGAACGGGCTGGAGATCGATGAATCGCTGCTGACAGGAGAATCGGAACCGCAGACCAAGGCGCCCGACTCCGAGTTGCTGTCGGGCAGCTTCGTCGTCGCCGGACAGGGATGGGTTCGGGCCACGCGGATCGGCCGCGAAGCGTGGGCCCATCAGCTCGCCGCGCAGGCACGGCGTTTCGTGGCGCCGCAGTCGGAGCTGAGCGCCGGTATCAATCGCATGCTGCGCTACGTCGGCTGGGTGATCGTGCCGCTGTCGGCGTTGATGGTGGCGACCCAGTTGCTGCGCGGCGCATCGCTCAACGAGGCGCTCCTCTATTCCGCGGGCGGGGTCGCCGGCATGGTGCCCGAGGGGCTCGTCCTGCTAACGAGCGTGGCGCTCGCGATCGGCGCGGTACGGCTCGCGCAGCGTGGCGCGCTGATGCAGCACTTGCCCGCCATCGAGACCCTCGCGCGCGTGGACGTCCTCTGTCTCGACAAGACCGGCACGCTGACGGAAGGAGAACCCGCCATGGAGCGTGTGGAGCTGCTTGGTGCCGACCCGGCAGCCCATGACGCGCTCGCTGCGTTGGTTCGGAGCGATCCCGCGCCGAACGCGACGCTGCGCGCGGTTGCGGCCGGCTGCGGCTCGCCGCCTGCATGGCATGCAGCCCATGCCGTCCCGTTCTCGTCGGCCAGAAAATGGGCGGGCGCGTCGTTTGCAGGGCATGGCACGTGGGTGCTCGGCGCGCCGGATGTCCTGCTCGGCGGGACGGCTACCACGGACGATCTGCGCCGGACCGTGTCCGATCATGCGTGCGAAGGCCGCAGGGTGCTGCTGCTCGCACGCTCTGACTCGGCCCTCGTGGCGGACCGGCTGCCCGATGCGCTCACACCCGTCGCGCTGGTCCTGCTCGCGGAGCGCATCCGCGCCGATGCGCAGTCGAGCGTCGCTTACTTTTCCGCACAGGGCGTGTCGCTCAAGGTGATTTCCGGAGATCACCCGGATACGGCCGCCCAAGTCGCGCGGCGCGCGGGCATCGCCGGCGCCGGGGCCGGCATCGACGCGCGCACGCTTCCAGAAAGCGCCGGCCCGCTCGGCGACGTGATGGAGCGAGAGACCGTGTTCGGCCGCGTCTCGCCGACCCAGAAGGCGGAAATGGTGGCGGCGCTGCGCGCCCGCGGCCACGTGGTCGCGATGATCGGCGACGGCGTGAACGACCTGCTCGCGCTCAAGGAAGCCGATATCGGCATCGCGATGGGAGGCGGCCGCGGCGCGGCGGCTGCAGTGGCCCAGGCCGTGCTGACTGATAGTCGCTTCGCGAGCCTGCCGTCGATCGTCAACGAAGGCCGGCGCGTGATCGGCAACGTCGAACGGGTGGCGAACCTGTTCGTGACCAAG
Source organism: Paraburkholderia sp. (assembly GCA_004322045.1). Lineage (GTDB taxonomy): Bacteria > Pseudomonadota > Gammaproteobacteria > Burkholderiales > Burkholderiaceae > Trinickia. The sequence goes on along the minus strand of SCRN01000001.1, from coordinate 145,595 downwards.
ACCATCTACGTGATGCTGCTCGCGTTCGCGGTCGGCGTCGCCGATCTCGCGTTTCCGTTCTTGCCGCGGCACCTGACGCTCATCGGGTCGCTCACCATCGGCATCCCGGCGTTCTTCCTTTCGCTTGAGCCGACCGCGGAGCGCGCGCGTCGCGGCTTCGTCGAGCGGGTGCTGCGCTTCACTGTGCCGGCAGGCGGGTTGGCCGCGATCGCGACGTTCGCCGCTTATTCCGTCACGCTCGCCTACCTGGGCGGGACGCTCGGACAGGCCCGCAGTGCGGCGATGGTGACGCTGCTCGGCATCGCGCTGTGGATTGTCGCGCTGCTGATGCGACCGCTCACCCGCCTGCGCGTCGGCATCGTAGCGGCGATGGCCGTGTCCTTTGCGCTTGTATCGAGCGCGGCGCCGCTGCGGGCCTTCTTCAGGCTCGAACTGCTGCCGCTGCGCATCTGGCTGGGTGCGATCGGCACGGTCGTATTGGCATGCTCCGCGCTGCGTGGGGTGACGGCGCGTTCCGACGCCATCCAGGAACCTCCTGTGCCTTGCGCTGAACCGCCGACTCTGTCAGCGGTTCATGCACTGCTGGCCCTGTGGCGCCGACATAAGACGCTCATCCCCATAGCAGTGCTGATGTTCGCCGGCAGCGCGTGGCTATTCCTCGGCGTGCTGGAGGACGTGCTGTCGAAAGACCCGCTGATGCAGGCAGACCTCATCGTCTATAGCACACTGCAGCACGTTCGCACACCGCCGTTCGATGCGTGGATGACTGCCATGTCCGAGCTCGGCGACGCCGCCGTCGTGTTGCCGATCGTGCTCGTCGTCCTGTCGTGGTTCGTCTGGCATCGGCGTTGGCGCGCCGCGATCTTCTGGCTCGCCGCGGTCGGCGGCGCAGAGGTCATCGTCAAGCTGCTGAAGCTCGCGCTTCACCGTGCCCGCCCAAATCCGTTCGCGAGCGGGGTCGAGAGCTTCTCGTTCCCGAGCAGCCATGCGGCACTCGCCATCGTCACCTACGGATTCCTCGCGTTCCTGTTGTGCGAGGGGCAGCGGCATCGGCTGCGAACGGCCATCGTGCTCTTCGCAGCGGTTGCCGTCTCGCTGATTGCCGCGTCACGGCTCTACCTGGGGGTGCACTGGGTCTCCGACGTCGCCGCGGGGCTGAGCTTCGGGCTCGCCTGGATTACCGTGCTCGCCATCGGCTATTCGCTTCAGCTGATCGAGCCGATCGGCGCAAAGCGGCTGATGGGGCTCATCGCGTTGACGCTGCTGGCCGGCGCGTCGCTGCATATCGCGCGACGGCACGCGGCGGACGTCGCGCTTTACCGCCCAGTCGAGCGGATCGAGCGGGTGACGCCGGCCGAGTGGCGAGGCGGCGCATGGCGGATGCTGTCCCCCGGGCGCGTTGCGGTGGTCGGCAGGATCGACGAGCCGTTCAGCGTCCAGTGGGCGGCCACCGCGCGGACGATCGAACGGGTGATGGAAGCGAACGGGTGGCAGGCAGCCCGCAGCAACCTGGCTTGGCCGGCCGCGCCAGCATCGCGCGGCGTGTGGGCGGCGCCCGCCATTGCGCTTGAGTTCCACCTGGGCGCCGCTCCCGCGATGGCATTCGTCCACATTCCCGACGGGGCGCGGGACACGCTGCTCGTGTTGCGGCTCTGGCCGGCCGCTGAACTGGTGCTACCCGGCTCGACGCACGGTACCGTTCCGATCTGGACAGGTACGGTGACGCGCGAACTTCCCGCGACAGGATTCGCGTGGTCGTTCTCGGTTCAGTCGATCGACGAGGACTTCGCGGCGCCGGCCGCCGCGTTCGCGAGGCAGTTCACCGGCACACAGGGCGTTACACGGGACGATTCGGCCAGCGCCGCTTTTCGGCACTGGGACGGGCGTGTGTGGCTCCTCTGCACCGTGATACTTCGTGATGCGTCGGGCAATCAGACGCCGCAACATGTACCAGACGGCACGTGTGGATAAGGCAGATGTGCATGCGTGCCTGGCTCGTCTCGATCGGCAACCTCCCGCGCAATCGCGCAGACATCTTGGCACTGACTTACTTTCGCAATTAACGACAAAAAACCTGCAATGGAAACAATCGAGGCATTCAATCAAGCCATATTTCTTCATATCAACGCCCCGCAGGCCACTTCGCATTGGCTTATCGTCGCGAGTGTGCTCATTGCCAACTATGCGATCTGGGCTGTTCCGATCATGCTTGTCTGCATGTGGCTGATCGGCGGAGACAATCGGCGAGAAATCGCCGTTCATGCAACCTTCGTTGGCTTTGTGGCGCTTGGCATCAACCAATTGATCGGCATGGCTTGGTACCACCCTCGACCATTCGCGATCGGGCTGGGCCACACATTCTTGGCGCATGCCCCTGATTCGTCGTTTCCGAGTGATCATGCAACGCTGCTTTCCGCAACGTCGTTTTCGTTATTCTTCAACGGGAAGCGACTGCTCGGCACGCTCGCCCTCGTCGTCGATGTCGTGGTCGCATGGGCTCGTGTGTTTGTCGGCGTGCATTTCCCATTTGACATGGCTGGAGCCGCGGTCATTGCCTGGACGACCTACGTTCTCAGCGCACCGCTTTGGCGAGCGTGGGGTCCTGCTTCCGTGAGGTCCCTTGTTGCCTTGTATCGTAAGGTGCTGGCTCGACCGATAGGCAGAGGGTGGCTGCGGCCATAGGCCGTTCGTGAGCGGCATTGGAGCCGTGGCGCCCCTGGATACGGGCAACAAGGCGCGCTTGGCCCGCCGCGCAGCTAAAAAAACAAATGTAAACCGCACTCTGCGAACCCGTCCAACAAAGGAGGTATGTACCGAATGGCCGGCTTCGAGTTTGGATTCTTTGCGCGATGGCATATGAATGATCTGCTTCTGAGTGGCAGGCCCGAGATCGGGCATGGTCTGTCGGCAGGCGTTCTGGCGACAGTGGTGCAGTCCATTCTGATGATGACGAAGCACGCGATAGGGCTAATGCCGCAACGCGATCCGATCCACATGATTGCAAAGAGGGTAGGTGCATCGACGCCGTCCGTCGGATGGATCACGGACTTCGTGATCGGCCTGATCTGGGGCGTAGCCTTCGACGAGGCCAGGGCAACGGGTCGCAAGCCGGCCTGATGCGGGCGAGACGGAACGGACGCCTCCATCAGGCGATATTGGCGTGATTAAGAGGAGCCGCGGGCCAGGCAGGGGACGACCCTTCGAATTAAAGATGATCGCGGGGGCTGTTTTCGCCTGCCTGTTTATTGGGGGAGGATTCGTTGTGTGGCGCGTATCGCCGCAATTCTCAGCGATGGCGATCGCACCCACAGTGCAGCATGTCGTTGCGCTCTTTCGATCAACCGGAAGCTGGGGTGTACTGCTGTCCATAGCATTGATGACGATCCACTCGTTTTTGCCGTTTCCGGCTGAGGTTCTTGCCATTGCCAACGGCGTCGTGTACGGCCCCGTCTGGGGCGGCGCAATCACGTGGACAGGCGCAATGGTCGGCGCGGCTGCGGCCTTCGGAGCAGTGCGCTTCTGTGGACGTCCGTTTGTTCGTCGGATGTTGTCGCCCAAGCAGCAGAAACGCCTGGCAATCTGGTCGCGCAATCAAGGCGGCGTCGCTATCCTGTTGAGCCGCCTGGTGCCGGTCATTGCGTTCAATTTCATCAACTACATTGCCGCGCTGACTGAGGTTTCGTTCTGGACTTTCATGTGGGCAACGGGAATTGGGATCCTTCCGCTCACGATCGCCCTCTCGGTGCTCGGGGACCGCATCCTTCATGGAGGGCATTGGCTCGCTCTGCTCGTTGCGGTGTTCGCGGTGGCTGTTGTCGTTAGACTCATTCAAGGCCGGCGCCCACGCGACGTCGGATAGTGCGAGCGGCTTACGCTTGCCGCATCGGCTGCCGGCCGGCGGTTGGCGATGACGATCGCGATGCCGCCGAGGATTGCGAGTGACGCGGCCGCGATTCTCGGCGTGAGAGGCTCGCCGAGAAATGCTATGGCACCCGCTGCGGCGATCACCGGTACGCTCAACTGGACGGTCGCGGCAGTCGCGGCCCTTAATGCGGGCAGTGCCGCATACCAGAGCGCGTAACCGATGCCCGATGTCAGCGCGCCGGAGAGCGCCGCATAGACGAGCCCTATCCGGCTGACAGTCATGTGGGCGGCCATCGCGACACTCAACGCGACGGCAAATGGCGAGGCCCGCAGGAAGTTGCCGGCCGTTGCCGCCGTGGAATCGACTACGCCTCTACCCTTCAACGAGTAGATACCCCAGGCGATGCCGGCACCGAGCATGAGGACCGAGCCGCCGAGTGGCGGCGCCGCCAGGCCGGGAAGCAGCAGGCCGACGAGTCCCGCCAGCGCGCAGGTGAAGCCGACCCATTGCCGAAGCCCGAACGGTTCCCCCGATTTGATGCCGTAACCGATCATCGTGATCTGGACGGCGCCGAACAGCAGCAGTGCGCCCGTCGACGCCGGCAGGCTGACATATGCATAGGAAAAGCCGGCCGCGTACGCGAAGAGCGCCAGAGCCGAAGGCCAGTCGCCGGAGCGCATGATGTGCCCCGTCCGCAGCCGGACGATCAGGGTGAGCGCCAGGGCGCCCGTCACGATGCGCGCCAGCGTGAATGTCGCGGCATCGATGCCGGTGTCGCGCAGCGCGAAGCGGCAAAGCAGCGAATTCGCCGCGAAGGCGATCATCGCGAGCAGCGTGAGAACGGCGGTACGCATATCGGACTCCTGGCGGGGGAACCAGGTGGCCGATGGCCCCTGGCATACGCTCCTGCATGCACACGATGGCCCACGCTCTGACAGCGCGAACTCGTTTTGGCTCCAATGGCGCGGCACCGCCGCGAGGCGGGTAACAGCCTCGGGTGGGCAGACCTCGTTCTCTGATGTGTTGGGACGTGGGACATGGCCGCTCCCCGTGATCCGTGGGTTTCTTGACCATTAGACGCGGAGCATGCCTGCCGTTTACTGCAAGCTTGGCAAAACCCGATTGCCAAGGCGCCGACGCGTACCGGTCTTGCGCGGAAATGGCTCGGGAATGCGGGCGGTGGCGCGTCGCCGAACGAGACCGCCGATCGGAAGCCCGACTTCACGCCGTCTAGAAATGCGCGTAAACGGCTGACCCGCCCCTCGTCTTGATGACGCTGATGCTTCATCTGGTGTTCGGAGCCGTGCTCGGTGCGGTGTACGGCGTGCGCGTATCGCGCCCGACGTCCGCTTGAGTCGGAGCGAACGAGGTATCTGCCGGGCGGCGTTTGTTAATGCGAATGACGCAAGCGTTACCCGAGAGGCACCGTTGCCTGATGTCGACACTCGCATGATACGTCTGGCGCCGCCTTTCGTAACCCCGTCAGGCAGCCGGCGTCCAGGTGAAGTCCCGGAACCGTTCGTCGACTTCGGTATGGAACACGTGGTTCGAATAGTTGCTGAGCGTCTTGACCGCAATCGTGAGGATGATCTCGATGAACGGGGGGAAGCGCCGGTCGAGCAATCGAGTCCATGTTTGCATCTCCGGAATGGAAGATCGGATCTCATGCTAGTTTTCCGGGTAGAGTCAGTTTTGTTCGGCATGTACAAAACGGGCAAAAAAAATCAGGCCGCAATCGCATCGAGAATCGAATCGATGAAGGGTTGCATTTCCTTTGCGGAGAATCCGCCCTGGACCATGACGCGCAGGCCGGCGATGCTCGTCACCAGTATTCGCGCCCGCAGGATACTTCGCGATCTGGGCCACGCGAGCGCCAGTTAGCAGATGGGCCAGCGCTGACCAGTGGGCTGGGTCACACTGGAAATCACGCAACGGTGCAACCTCGACTGCACATTGTGTTATCTGTCCGAGAACTCCGAGGCGGTCAAGCACGGCGCGACGCTGATCGCGTATATCAATCGCTACGCACCGTCGAAGATTCAATTCGCCCCCGTGGCGGCGTAGAGATTCTTAACGATCGAAGTATTTGCCGAGGACGACGCGAAGGCGTTCATGCGCCGCGTCGCCAATCGCTGTGCCCGACGTCATGAGTGCCGGTCTTGCAGATCGGATCGTCCGGCATTGCGCGATGCCGGCGCCGTCAGTGCATGTCTTCCGGTGACCTGCTGTTGGTTTGACTGGGTGAGGTCATGGCCTTGCATGCTCGCTGCAGAAACCGGATGTTGCAGCGATAGTTCCGGCATGCGCCGCACATCAGGACGTGCAGCCTCACGCCGAGCGATTCCTTGAGCGAGAGATCCTCGTCGGCTTCCTTTGAAACCAGCATGGTGGTTTCCTTGCAGGTCAGCATTTTCGACTGCCGCGCTCATCGAACCATCGGGTCTGCAGGCAGACGCGCAGCGTCATGCGGGCCCGGTGAAGAATCACACCGCAGTTGGACTTGCTGATCGCCAGCTCGGCCGCCACCTCTTGGGGATCGAGCTCCAGGAATTCGCGCATCATGAACACACGCGCGGTGCCGGACGGAAGCCGGTCGAGACAAGCCTGGAATACGATCCAGAACTGCTGCTGCGCGAGCGTCGCCTCGGGATCGCCCCAGTTCGCCGGACGCTCGTCGCGCTCCCAACGATCGCGGTGATCGAACAGGCCGTCGAAAGTGTCGGCGGGCAGCTCGTCCAGGTCGTCGACCGGAGTAAAGCGTTTGCGCGAGCGCATGACGTCGATGATCTTGTTCTTGAGGATCGCGAAAACCCAGGTGCTGAGCTGGGCCTGTCCGCGAAAGTCGGCCATCTTGTTCATCGCGGCGAGCATCGTATCCTGGACGACGTCTTCCGCCGCCGCATCGTCGCGCAACTGCAGTCTGGCGAAACGCAGCAGATCGCCACGCAGGCGCATGAGGTGCGTGCGCGTGGCGCTTGCGTCGACCTCGCCCGTCATGCGCGCCGCTGGGCCGGACAGCGTGGCATGCATGGCGTGTTCCTGAGAGTCGTTTGGCGCTTCATGTTGCTCTCCTTGTTCTGTAACGCTGTCGTCAGCCGAACCGACGAGTCGGAGCAGTGCGACAGTAGCATCGCTCGAGTTGTTTTGTCCATGTCAACCAGAATAAGCATTCCGACGGCAACGGGCAGTGTATCGAGTGCAGTCCGGCCCACTTGGCCAGGAACGCCATAATCCGTAGCGCATTTTCGCGAGTGACGTCGCGCCAGGCCGCTTACTCCTCAGCCCATTGTGCGTTCAGCCGGCTTGCTCACCGCCTCTGTCGACCGTCGAGATGTCCTTCGAATACCGCTTGCCGTGGCAGCGTCACACCGACGTGCGGCGACATCCTCACATATGCCTCGGCATCCCACTTCTTAGACGGTGACAGGCGGCCCCGTTTACAGCCTCGACGTCGGAACGCGTCTCATAGGACGCAAGGCGGCCTCCACGTCGGCGGAAAATGACAGCGGCCGCGCCGACAGCATCTCGACGGCACGATCATCGGTAATCCGGTAGTCCGGACCATGCGAGGCGATCAGCGCTTGAACACGCTTGCCGCGATCCCGAATCAGACCGCGGATCTCGGCCTCGTACAGCGCGAAGATCGAGCCGAGCCATGCCGAGACGAGCGCAGGACGTGCGCCGTCGACGTCGAACGCCGACGCGAGTCGCGCAACGCTTGCGTCGTCGCACCATCTGTCACCCGTCACCCATTGGTTGACGGTGAAGATGTCCGTCGGCAAGCCGTGTGCATCGACAGAAACGGCGACGAGGTGGACCGAGGTCGGATCCCATTCGCTCTTGCCGCCTTGCGCGAGCGGCGGAACGGGCCAGTCGTCGACGCGGCGCGTGCGATGGTCGAGCCGCGCGAAAGTATGGAAATGACCGTTCTCGATGGCATCCGGCCTGTCGTCCGGGCTGTGCGCGTGGTAGAAATACTGAAAGCCGCTGCGCGGGTCGATGACATCGTCGCACGGGTAGCGGCGCCAGCATTCGAACGCGCTATCGCCGACCACGTGCTGCAGCAGATTCTCGTTGCGCTTAGCGAGCGTTTCGTAGCACTGAACGAGTCGTGCGGCTGCCCGCTGCCTGCGGTGTCCGGCCGATGCACGGTCGCGGCTCATGAAGAACTCCTCGATTGCCGGAGCGAGCGCTCCGGGAAATCCAACCGGCCATCGGGAAGCGCGGAGGATCAACGGCTGGATCCACCCCTCTCCCGTTGCACCAGGGCTTGACTGGTTACTTCGCGCCGCACTTGGCACCGCACTTGGCACCGCACTTGGCACCGCACTTGGCACCGCATTTCGCCCGACATTTTGCGCCGCATTTCGCGCCGCACTTGGCCATCGAGGCAGCCGCGGGGCTGGCGGCGGCGGGGAATGCGGCCGTTGCCGCCGTCAGCGCTGCGATCGAAAGCGCGATCATCGACGACTTCTTCATGTTGCTCTCCTATGACTTGTCGAGTTGCTCGGGAGGATTCCCGCTCATTAGTCGTCGGAGACGGCTGCCGATTACGGGTATTTGTTTGGCGGCGAATTTGCGTGCGGGTCATGAGTGTGAATGACTTCAATGGCGCGCACCGTCGTCCGTCTATCTTCGTGGATCGGCGCGATGATCGGCGCCACGTCGGCAGGGTGGAGCAGCAATTCTGCTGAGCCGCCTGATTCCGGCGATTGCATTCAATTTGATCAATTACGCGTCTGCCTTGACGGACGTCTCGCTCTGGACGTTCCTCTGGGCGACTGGGATCGGCATTCTTCCGCCTACGACTTCGATATCCAGCAGCGTTTCATTGACGTCGAAGACCAGTATGCGACGTCCAGTCTCGATCAACGTGCCTACGCTCCATTCTTTTCAATCTGACCAATGCATCGGCTGTCTCGTCGTCAGCTCGCGTCGTCGGGCACACCGTCGGTGGGATTGTCGGATGCCGCCGCCACCTTGCATATCCGCCGAAGGAACTGGACATTGCTGCGAAAGTTGCGGCACGCGCTGCACATCAGGACGTGCAGCCTAATGTCGAGCGTCTCCTTGAGGGTGAGTTCTTCGTCGGCTTCCCTTGAAACCAGTTTGGTCGTTTCCTTGCAGGTCAGCATTTTCGATTGCCTCGCTCGTCGAACCACCGGGTCTGCGGGCAGACGCACAGCGTCACGCGGGTCCGGTGAAGAATCACACCGCAGTTGGACTTGCTGATCGCCAGCTCGGCCGCCAACTCTTCGGGATCGATCTCCAGGAATTCGCGCATCATGAATACGCGCGCGCGGCGTTTGCATCGACCTCGCCCATCATGCAGCGCTGCCGGGCCGGACCGCGTGGCGTACATGGTGTGTTCCTGAAGATCGTTTGCCGCTTCATGTTGTACTCCTTGTTCTACAGCGATGTCGTCAGCCGAACCAGCCAATCGGGGCTGTGCGACAGCAGCATCGCTTGCGCCGTTTTGTCCATGCCGGAGAGAATGAGCGTTCCGACAATGATGAACAGGGCGCCGAGCGTAGTCCGACCCACTCGACCGAGACGTCCCAAGCCGCCGCGCGCTTTTGCGAGCGACGCACGTGACATCGCGCCCAGCGCGAGCAACGGCGCGGCGGCGCCTATCCCGAACACCGCCATCAGCCCTGCGATGTGTGCAAGGTCCTGCCCTTGGGACGCAAGGGTGGATGCCGCTCCGAGCGTGGGGCCCACGCATGGACTCCAGACGATACCGAGGAGCAAACCGATCGAGAATTGTCCGATGAGGCTGTCACCCCTGACTCTGGTCAGCAGGCGTTGCGCTTGGTTGCCGAGCGGTGCGAGCGACTGCGAGGACAGCCTCTGCAGCGATCCGGACACCATGAACAAGCCGAACACCACCATGAGGACGGCGGCCACCGCGCGCAGCGTTTCGCCCGTCAGACCTAACGACGCCCCCAAGGTGGCGATGAAAAGGCCGGCTGTAGCGAACGAGGCTGCCAGGCCGCCGGCGAGCGCCACCGTTCCGTAGCGGTGCGTGGACACGGCGGAAGCGGCCAGAATGGGAAGCAAGGGGAGCGCGCATGGCGACAAGGTGGACAAAGCGCCCGCCGCGAACCCGACCCCGTAGGTCGCGGGACCAAAGCCGATCACAGTGCTTTCTCCCACGTACTGCGAATCGCCTGTTGGTTGGTTTCGCCTGTCGATCTCGTGACTTCGCGGCCCTTGCGGAAGACGACGAATGTCGACTGCTGGACCACGCGCAGCGAGCGTTCCAACGCCTTTTCCTTGTCGAAGTCTGCGACGAATACGGTGACGTTTTTCATCTCGGGCGACTGTGACAGACGCTCGACAATGGGCTGTTGCGCGCGGCACGTCGGGCACCAGTTGGCGTGAAACCAGACGACGATCGACTGATGCTGCGCCTGCGCCTGTTCGAATTTCGTCTGGTCGTACGGTTGCTCGCCGGCGAGTGCGCTCGCGGCGGAACCGGTGATAGTCAGCAGGACCAGCATCTTCAGCAGCATTCGGTACATTGAGTGTCTCCCTCTGGATAGGCATCTTGTTTATTAGACGACGGCGGGCTGCGATGTTTACAACGTCGGCGCGGGAAGGCGTTTCCTGGGGCAGGGATCGCAGCGACGACTGCGGAGCGTCCAGGTTGGGTTCGCGCGTCGGCGCGGATCAACCCGCATCCCCCCCTTCGGGGCGCGCTCGAACTCGTCATCGATCGCGCTTTCGCGGCCCGGTGGGGTGGATTCGATGCGTGCCGCAAAAACGTTTCGATGCAGGACGGACAAAAGCGCGAGCAGGCCGGTGACTGCCGCGATGAATATCGGATACTAGGCATGGCGAGCCGTTGCGTTGCTCGTCGCTTCATGTAAACGTTGCTCGGCTGTTTCGACCAATCATTGAGGGGACGGCACTTCGAGCGCATCAGGACCGTCCATGGAACTCCAGGCAAGACGAGCGAGGTGTCGCCGTCGCTTCGATGTGCGAATCGACCCGATGCGAGAGGACACTCATGGATTTCTTCTGCTCCGCCATAGGCCGGCGCCTCGCGCGTTATCTGTCCGCACCGGTCAAGGTGAATGGCATCGCGCCTGCCACGCGCCCGGAAATTCTGCTCGCCCATTTAAAGCCGGGCGACGTGCTGCTGGTGGAAGGCCATTCGCGGATCAGCAGCGCGATCCGCTATCTGACGCAGTCGACATGGTCCCACGCCGCGCTATACGTCGACAACTATGCGCCGAAGAGAATGCACGCATTCGTCGAGGCCGACATCGTCGAGGGCGTACGCGTCGCGGGAATCGACGAATACGCCGGGCTCAACACGCGCATCTGCCGTCCCGTCGGCATTTCGGAACGCGATATCGGCCGAGTGTGCGAGTTTGCCGTCGCTCGAATAGGCCAGCAGTACGATCTGCGCAACATCATCGATCTGGCTCGCTATCTGCTGCCGACGCCGCCGGTTCCGCAGCGGTTTCGCCGGCACATGCTGTCGCTCGGCAGCGGAAGTCCCACGCGGGCGATCTGCTCGACGCTGATTGCGCTCGCCTTTCAGTCGATCGGCTATCCGATCTTGCCCAGCGTGTACCAGGAAGACGCGGGCATACCGGGGTGTGACGCATCCTTCAACGAAATTCTCCGCGTGCGCCATCATAGTTTGTTCGTGCCGCGTGACTTCGATATCTCACCGTATTTCGCGATCGTCAAACCCGCCGTCGAAGAGCGGTTTGACTATACGCGTCTGCTGTGGGAAAAGAATCGCGCCGATCTCACCGCGCCCGGATATCCGACCGGCCGGGCACCGTACTGCCGCGGGCCGCAAGGCCCATTTCATGACCTAGCGGGCATGCAAGGCGGCGATCAGGGGGCAGGACACGTTGCGATGGTGTGAGTGGCACTCGCTCACGAGTCGGGTGAGGGCCGCCTCGATGCGTGTAAGGTCCGCGAGTTTGGCCCGCACGTCGATGAGGCGCTGCGCCGCCAGTTCGGCCGCCTCGCTGCAATGCGTACCGTCCTCCAGCCTCAGAAGCTGCCCCACCTCGTCCAGGCTGAAACCCAGTCGCTGCGCTCCTTTCACGAACTTCACCCGCTCGACGTCGGCGTCGCTGTAGCGGCGGATGCCGCCGTATGGCCGCTCCGGCGTGGCCAGCAACCCCTTGTGCTGATAGAAGCGAATCGTCTCCACATTGACCCCGGCCGCCTTGGCAAAGGCGCCGATCGTCAGGGTTCCCGGCTCATCGTTCATCGTGCTTGACTCTGTAGTCCACTACGGAAGTAACGTTACAGCATCAGATCGACTCCTGGAAGATTTTCATGCCTGAACCCAAGAACGGTCGCGGAGTCCTGGCCGCCACTCGAACCGTAACCCTCGCCATACTCGGCATGACTTGCGAATCGTGCGCGACGCACGTCAAAACAGCCCTGGAATCGGTGCCCGGCGTACAGTCGGCGAACGTCTCCTACGCCCAGGGCAGCGCCACGCTCGACATGACGACGGGCACCTGCGCCGACGAACTGATCGCCGCGGTCGCCGGGCTCGGCTACCACGCGGCGCTGGCCGACTCGCCGGCTGAGTTGCGCGGTGGGTTGCTCGACCGCGTACACGAATGGATCGGCGGCACAAGCCAGGTCGGCCACGGCAGCGACAAGTTGCATATCGCCGTCATCGGCAGCGGCGGGGCGGCGATGGCCGCCGCGCTCAAGGCCGTCGAACTGGGCGCGCGAGTGACGCTCATCGAGCGCAGCACCATCGGCGGCACGTGCGTGAATACGGGGTGCGTGCCGTCCAAGATCATGATCCGCGCCGCCCACATCGCCCACCTGCGCGCCCAAAGCCCGTTCGACGACGGCATCGCCGCAGTCGCCCCGGCCATCCATCGCGGGCACCTTCTCGCGCAGCAGCAGGCACGCGTCGATGAACTGCGCCACGCCAAGTACGAAAGCATCCTGGACGGCAACCCTGCCATCACCGTGTTGCACGGCGACGCGCGCTTCAAGGACGGCCGCACCCTCGTCGTGCGGCTGTATGACGGGGGCGAGCACGAGGTTGCCTTCGACCGCTGCCTGATCGCCACCGGCGCGAGCCCCGCCATTGCGCCGATCCCGGGCTTGAAGGACACGCCCTACTGGACTTCGACCACTGCGCTCGAGAGCGACACGATACCGCCCCGCCTGGTCGTCATCGGCTCGTCGGTCGTTTCGGTCGAGTTGGCGCAAGCTTTCGCGCGGCTGGGCAGCCGCGTGACGATTCTAGCGCGCAGCACGCTGTTCTTCCGCGAAGATCCCGCCATCGGTGAGGCGCTGGCTGCCGCCTTCCGTGCCGAAGGGATCGAGGTGCTGGAGGACACGCAGGCGAGCCAAGTCGCTTATCGGGATGGCGAATTCGTACTGACAACCGGGCAGGGCGTGCTGCGTGCCGACAAGCTGCTGATTGCCACTGGCCGCAGCCCGAACACGAGCAGCCTGAATCTCGAAGCCGCCTGCGTGACGCTGAACCCGCAAGGCGCCATCGCCGTCGATGCAGCGATGCGCACCAGCGCGCCGGACATTTACGCCGCCGGCGACTGCACCGACCAGCCGCAGTTCGTCTACGTCGCAGCGGCAGCCGGCACGCGGGCGGCGATCAATATGACGGGCGGCGAAGCGGTGCTGGATCTGAGTGCGATGCCGGCCGTGGTGTTCGCCGACCCGCAGGTCGCCACGGTCGGATTGTCCGAAGCCGAGGCGCATCTCAAAGGGATCGAGACCGACAGCCGCACGCTCGCACTCGAGAATGTGCCGCGCGCGCTCGCGAACTTCGACACGCGAGGTTTCATCAAGCTCGTCATCGATGAAGGTTCGCGCAGGCTGATCGGCGTGCAGGCCGTCGCACCTGAGGCTGGCGAATTGATTCAGGTAGCGGCACTGGCGATCCATGCCCGGATGACGGTGGAGGAATTGGCCGATCGTCTTCTGTTCCCGTATTTGACGATGGTCGAAGGCCTGAAACTCGCGGCGCAAACCTTCAAGAAGGACGTGAAGCAGTTGTCCTGCTGCGCCGGATAGGGAAAAGGAGAGGTGATGCACGGCTACACCATTCCCCGGCTTGCCGACGCGGCCGGTGTCAGCGTCCACGTCGTGCGTGAATACGTGCTGCGTGGGCTGGTCCATCCGGAGCGACGGACGCCGGGCGGCTACGGTCTCCATGGCGAGCAGGCCTCAGATTCACCGCATTGGAACAGGTCGCCGAATTTCCTGTAAACGCAGCGGACCCGTATCGTCTAACCCTTGACCCCACCTACTGATCAAGGTATTTCAATCAGGGGGTTTCCTGACGGTCCCCCATCCGGGCACCTACGAGAACTGAATCATGGATAACGAGCACCGCCTCCTTGCCGATTCGGCCAGCGCCAGTGATCGGCTGGACGGCAACCACGCCGAGCGAGCGCATTCCGATGTGCGCCTCACCTGAATCGCTCAAGGAACTCCAGCGTGCGTTCCTGGGTGCGTTGATAGCGCCTGATACGGAGGACGCCGTTCTCGAGCTCTTGAACGGCGACGCAGCGTGCAACCGGAACCGTCTTTTGCAATACCGCGCAAGTCTCGCGCGGAGTTGGCACAAGGGGCTATCGACGGTTTATCCCGTACTGTGTGAATTGGTTGGCGAGGATTTCTTCACAGAGTTGGCACGTGAATATAGTTGTGCTTGCCTGTCCCACTACGGCGAGCTCACCCTTTCCGGGCACGCTATGAGCGATCTGCTTCGCGCTTGGCCGCCGTGTTCGCCGTATCCGTACCTGGCGGACATCGCGCGCTTGGAATGGGCCATACACAGGGCGTATTTTTCCGCCGACGCGCGTAGTCTGGCGCCCGAAGACTGGCTTCAGTACGACCCCGACGTGTTGCGCAATTCACGTTTCGCGCTTCATCCCTCGGTCCAAATGGTTAGCTCCGAGTGGAACATCGCGGATATCTGGTACGCGTGTCAATTTGCGGAGCCATTTGAATCGCAGGCCGTGGCCCGGCGGGCTCAACATGTCATCGTCGCTCGGCCTAGATGGATTCCGGTTGTGCTTCCCGCGTTGCGATCTGCAATAGCCGCGCTCGATGCATTACTCCGGGGCGGTACCTTGGGTGAAGCAATCGGTGTCGCCACGGCGTGCGACGGACAATTCGATCTGGCGGCCAACTGGCGCATCTGGGCCGAGAACGCGATTGTCGTTCGTCCCATTGTTGGATGAAGCTCCGATTCAACGTCGGTTGGAGACCATAATGAACGTGATTGCACGAGCCGGCTGTACGTATGACCGATTGGACGAAGGCTTTCAAGACTACGGTGGCGCCATCGCGAACGTCGGGCTGCAGCCAATCGTTGGCGCGCAGTTTCGCCAATGGTTCTCCCGAGGTTGAGATGGCATCAGTGACTGGAATGAGGGTGCGTGTCGAAGCACGGCTGAAACGTCGGGGTCTCAGCACCGGGCGGCTAACATTGTTCGTATTCATCGCTGCGCTGCTGATAGCGTTCTTTGCTTTCGGTGGGGGGCATTACTTTACGCTCGAATACGTCAAGGCTCAGCAGGAAGCACTTTCCCGCGCGCGAGATGCACATCCGCTGCTGATGTCCCTGATCTTTTTCCTCATCTACGTTGGCGTGACGGCGTTCTCCATACCGGGCGCAACGGTGATGACGCTCGCCGCCGGGGCGCTTTTCGGTACGGCTTGGGGCACGTTGATTGTTTCGCTTGCCTCGACGACCGGAGCGACGCTGGCCTTCGCCACATCCAGGTTCCTGTTGCGCGATGCCGTCACGGCCCGCTTTGCCGAGCCCCTCGATGCAATCAATGCCGGAGTGCGTCGTGAAGGCTGGATGTACTTGCTGTCGCTGCGCCTCATTCCGGCTGTCCCTTTCTGGCTCATCAATCTGCTGATGGGCCTTACCGAAATCCGCTTACCGACGTTCTTCTGGGCCAGCCAACTCGGCATGCTTCCCGCAACGCTTGTGTACGCCAATTTCGGCACCCAGCTTTCAGGGCTCACATCGCTGCGAGGCCTGCTATCGCCTGGCTTGCTCGCGGCACTCGTCACGCTGGCCGTGCTGCCGTTTGGGCTGAAAGCGGGGCTCTCGGCTATCCGAACGCGTCGACTCCTGTCGAAATGGCGACGGCCCGATCGGTTCGACTACAACATCGTGGTGATCGGTGCAGGATCCGCGGGACTCGTTTCGTCGTATATCGCGTCAACGGTGAAGGCCAAGGTTGCACTAGTCGAGCGCCACGCGATGGGTGGGGACTGCCTGAACACCGGCTGCGTGCCATCCAAGGCACTTCTACGTTCGGCCGGCGTGGCTGCAGAACTGCGCCGCGCGGCCGAGTATGGAGTGAACGTCAACGGTGAGGTCGCGGTCGACTTTGGCGCCGTGATGGCGCGCGTCGACAGGAAGAGGATCGAGGTCGCACCGCACGATTCGGTGGAGCGCTTCACCTCCCTAGGGGTCGATTGCATAGCCGGACGAGCGACGATCACGTCTCCCTTTAGCATCGAGGTGAAAACCGAACACGGCACTGTGCAAACTTTGACGACGCGCAGCATCGTGATCGCTGCGGGTTCGCGACCGGTCGTACCGGACATTCCCGGTCTTCTCGATGTTGGATACCTGACTTCGGACACCGTGTGGTCACTGGCCGAACTGCCGAAGCGGCTGGTCGTACTAGGCGGCGGACCAATAGGCTGCGAACTCGCTCAGGCCTTTGCGCGGCTTGGCTCGCGCGTGACGCTGATTGTGCGAGGCGAACGTCTGCTGAAAAAGGAAGATCCGGATGCGGCAGAGAAACTCCTACAGCGCTTTCGCGCGGAAGGGATCGATGTTCTTCTCGAGACGGGCGTCGTGCGCTGTGAACGGCGCGATTCAGGCAAGATCGTCGTCGCCCGGTCGAAGAGCGGAGAGCGTACGATTGCCGCCGACGAAATCCTGTGCGCCGTGGGGCGCAAAGCCAACACCGAAGGCTATGGACTGGAGGCGCTCGGTATCGGTCTGACATCGGCGGGCACGATCGAAGTCGATGATCGACTACAGACCCTCTATCCAAACATCTTCGCCTGCGGAGATGTCACGGGGCCATTCCAGTTCACGCACATGGCGGCCCATCAAGCATGGTACGCCTCAATCAACGCGATGTTCGGGCAGTTGCATCGGTTCAAGGCTGACTATCGCGTCGTTCCGTGGGTTACGTTCACCTCGCCGGAAGTAGCGAGGGTCGGACTCAACGAGGAGCAAGCAGCGCGTCGGAGAATTGCGTATGAAGTGACGGTGTACGAACTGGCCGAACTCGATCGGGCGATCACGGACAGCAGTACTGAAGGCTACGTCAAGATCCTGACGCCGCCGGGAAAGGACCGGATTCTCGGTGCCACCATCGTTGGCGAACACGCCGCGGGACTACTTGCCGAGTTTGCGCTTGCAATGCAACACGGTATCGGGCTAAACGGGGTGCTCCGCACGATACATGTTTATCCGACACATTCGGAGGCCGCCAAGTATGCAGCGGGCAAATGGAAGCTAAGCCATGCGTCACAGCGTATGCTTCGCCTGCTCGGGCGCTACCATGCTTGGAGGCGACGGTAGCGGGCCCCGCCGCGCGACACAGCTGCAAAGGCCAGACCGTGGCGCTTGCGCTATCCGGCGCAGCGGGACAACTGCTTCACATCTTTCCTGAAAGTCTGCGCCGCGAGTTTCAGTCCTTTTACCGTGGTCAGATCGGAGAACTACTGATCGGCTAACTCCTCCGCCGTCATGCGGGCGAGAATCGCCAGCGCCGCTGCCTGGATCAATTCGTCTGCGTCTCAATTCGTCTGCGTCGGGTGCGACCGCCTGCACCCCGCCCGAGCGCGCGTTGCCGCGCAGCACAGACACAGATCATGATCCTGGACGACACGCCCCCCGTATTGATGCAGGACCCGGGACCGCCTGACCGCGCGCAATGCGCGGTATGACCGTGAGATTGATGTAAACCGATCGCGGTCCGCCCGTCAAAACGATGTAAATGCAGATGCACCTTCCTTACCGGAGGGCATCGAGACGCTGCGATGGGATGAGCGACCCCGGCGGGTTCGTAAGGCTGCACAGAAGCGTTCTCGTTTGATAGAACGCCCCATGTTTCGACGGCATACGGCTCACGAAAAATCAAAGATGTCGTTACGCGTTTTGCCTAATTTTCGTGACTGCGGTGTTGTCACTTTAGAGTAGCCGGACTCCTTCCGGTTTTGTCTTTCCTCCAGGAGATTTCAATGAACAGCACGCAACTGCTCAAGGCCGCGTTGGTGAGCACCCTTGCACTCGGCGCCGCAACGGTCGCATCCACGGCGGCGGTGGCACAGGATGCGATGAAGCCGTCGCCGCAGCAGGAAAAGATGATGAGCTATATGAAGACGCACCACCTCTCCATGTGCTACGGCGTGAATGCCGCCTTCAAGAACGATTGCCAGACGCCGGGGCATTCGTGCGCTGGGCAGGACTCGAAGGCGCGCGATCCGCAAGGGTTCATCGCGGTGCCGGCTGGCCTGTGCGAGAAGCTCGACGGCGGTAGCGCCAAGCCTGGTCAGGCTTAAGGCGGTCATGATGACGCGGGACACCCGGTATCCCGCGCATCCCGTGCCGGCTTCGGCCGGCATCGGCTTGCGCGCGCCTCACGTGGATAGCATCGTGCATCAGCGACCGACTATTCCGTGGCTCGAAGTGCATAGCGAAAACCTGTTCGCTGCGGGCGGCGCAACTCACGCCGCAATGGAGGCCCTTCGCGCGGACTACCCGTTGAGCATGCACGGGGTTGGGCTGTCGCTCGGCGCGGCTGACCGTCTGGACACGGCGCATCTGCGCCGACTGAAAGAGTTGGCGGCGCGGTATTGTCCCGCGCTTGTATCGGAACACTTGTCCTGGGGCGCCGTGGGCGGGCTGCATAGCAACGACTTGCTGCCTCTGCCGTTTACCGAAGAGGCAGTGACGCTGCTCGTATCGCGAATCGGACAGGTGCAGGACGCGCTCGGCCGCGAAATCCTCGTCGAAAACATTTCCAGCTATCTGCGCTTTCGTGACTGCGACTATCCGGAATGGGAGTTCGTCGTCGAGGTCGTGCGACGCAGCGGCTGCGGCCTGCTGCTCGATGTCAACAACCTCTATGTGAACAGCGTCAATCACGGATTCGATCCGCTCGACTACCTGCGTGCTATACCGGCGGAAATCGTGCGCGAAATTCATCTCGCCGGATTCACGCGCAAGGATGACGTGTCCGTCCCGCTCCTGATCGACACGCACAGCAGGCCGGTATCGGACGCGGTCTGGGGCCTGTATGAGGAGGCGATCGCGCGTATCGGTCCGGTACCTACGCTGATCGAATGGGATCAGGATATTCCTGCGCTGGAGATCCTGCTTGCCGAAGCCTCACTTGCGCAGGAGGTGCTCGATGCATACCGGGCTCACGCTGTCTGAATTGCAGCGGCGTTTCTTTGACGCGCTGTACGCGCCCGGCACAGGCGATCCGTCCGCGTGGATCGAAGGCGCAGGGCTGACGCCGGCCGCGCGGCTCGGGATTTATCGGCATAGCGCAGAGGAAATTCACACGGTCGCGCTACGAACGGGTTATCCGGCGGTCTGTGCACTGGTGGGCGACGCATATTTCGATCGCGTTGCGCGTCAATACCGGCGCGCGCATCCTTCGCATTCCGGGAATCTCCAAAAGTTCGGCGACGCATTCGGGGCATTCCTCGAGGGGCGGCCGGAAACCGCCGGGCTACGCTATCTTGGCGACGTCGCTCGGCTGGAATGGCAGAGACAACAGGCCGCGCTTGCTGCTGATGCGGCACCGCTCTCGGCGGATGCGTTCGCCGCTGCGCTCGCGACGGCCGAAGGTCCAATCCGCATCGGCCTGCTTCCCAGCGTGCGGATCTTCGCAAGCGCACATCCCGTTCTGACGATATGGCAACTCGCATCGCAGCGCGCCGACGAGTCTGTGACCCTGCCGGAAGCGGGCGACCACGTGTTGATCTGGCGCGACGGCGGGCAGGTGGCGATGTCACCGGTGCATGCCGCGAGCTTCGCCTTTATCGGCGCGTTGCTGCAGGGGCACTCCGTCGATGCCGCTCACCAGGCAGCTCATGCGCTTGATCCGAAATTCGACCTGCCGGCGTGCGTGGCCGATCTGCTGCGCAGTGGCCTCATGACGGCAATTGAAACATCCTTACCTGATGCGATGGAGAAGTCCACATGTTCGAGCAACTGATTGCCTGTTACGCTCGAGGCGAAAGCTGGCTTGCCCGCTGGCTTGGGCCGACCGTGTTGCTGTTGATGCGCATCTGGGTGGCAATCGCGTTCTGGCGAGCCGGCCTCGTCAAGATCGAGGATCCGGCCGGTACGCAGTTTCTGTTCAACACCGTCTACCAGGTTCCGCTATTGTCGCCCGATCTTGCCGCCGTGCTTGGCACGTGGGTCGAACTGATCATGCCCTGGTTGATTGGCTTCGGCGTGGCCGGCCGGTTGACGTCGCTGTTTCTGTTTGTCTACAACGGCATCGCGGTGATCTCATATCCAGCGCTGTGGCCGCATGGATTCTGGACAGGCTTTTTCAATGTGACCGACTTCGCCGATCACAAGGTCTGGGGGTTGATGTTGCTGGCCATCGCCGCTTGGGGGCCAGGAAGGTGGTCCGTGGACGCGATCGTCGGATACGTGTGGCGCTTTCGGCTCGGGGGAATGAAATCGAAAAGCGTCATCGCGAACCCCTGCGAACGGCGTCAGTCTGCGAGCGGGGCGACAATCCGACGCGACTAACCTGCGCCGCGGGAGCCGGAGAACCGTCGCACAAAGCGACGATCGATCCGGTCCTTCCATTTCCACACCCAGTCACCTTCCCATGAAAGCGGACCCCAAGTGCCAACGGCGTGCCGAGCGCCGGTCGAGACGAGATAAAGCGTGCGGCGCTGAGGATGAAAGCGCTGGAGACGACGATGCGTCATCGCAGCCCTGACGTTGTGGGCTAGTACGGGACCCTGACGAACCGCGTAAACTCCGGATTTGATCTTCAGCGAGGGCAGACTCGTGCAATCGCCAGCCGCGAATATCTCGGGATGGTTCAGCGATCGAAGCGTCGAATCGACTTTCAAATAGCCGCTCTCATCCAATGCGATGCCGCGGCTTCGATGCAAAACCTGTGGTGCCTGCGGCCCAGTGGCGAGTACGACAAACGATGCCGCGAAGCGATTGCCTACGGACGTTTCCACTCCCGTATCATCCGCTCGACGCACCTCTTCGTTGACGACTTTGACTCGATATGCGCGCAGCGCACGAAGGATTCTGTCTCTGAGTGCGTGCAAGGACGATGGCAGCAGACCCTTGCCTCCGGCGAATATCGTGACCTCGTGTCGATCGGCAAGCGCATGGCGCAACGCGCAGGCGATCTCAGCACTAGCCATGCCGCCGCCGACCACAGCGATGGAGGCCACGTCTGTTGCATCCGTGAATCGTTGATATCGCTCAACGAAGCGTTGGGCGGGGCGGACCGGAACGACATGCTCCGATTCGCACAGAATAGCGTCGGTCCGGACCTCGGAGCCGATATCGACGGCAAGAAAGTCATAGTCGATGATTTCACCGCCGCGCAGTCGAACGCATCTGGCATCAGCATCGATACCGTAGGCATGAGCGCACCGAAATGCCGCGCCCGCTGCCATAGCTAACTTCTCTATCGGAATTTGGCATTCATCTAGGCGATACTGTCCGGCGATCCACCCTGGCAGCATACCGGAATAGATCTGCATCCGATAAGGGGAAACAAGCGTAACGCGGATGTCCGGCAGCGGATCATGCACGAGCGCTTCGAGTAGGTGAATGTTGGCGTGTCCGCCGCCCAGCAATAGCAAATGTCGGGTCATTGGTGAAGGACGTCCGCACCTAGCGCGATCGTCTCCAGGCGAAGCAGATCCCCGGGGCGATCGATGTCCCACAGACAAGGAAGTTCGTGCCATGTCGCGCTGATGCTCCGCAGACGCTCCCGAGTCAGGGACATGATTCGGTCGGTGCTCCAAGGCATATCGTCGAACAGCGCGTTCAATACCGCATCGCGCCGCTCGGAATGCAGCATCGCGCCGATTAGAACGTATCCCCCGTCTTCGGCAGGAATCAAGACTACTTCCACGCCCGAGCGGAGGGCGGCCGACACCTGCTCAAAGTGCGAGGACTCGAGAACGGGGCAGTCCGTCCCGATGAGTGCCGCCGATTCGGCGCGCTCGAGCAGCAACCGCATCGCATGTTTCATTCGTGCCCCCAAGTCCGGACCCTCCTGCCGATGTAGTGCGATGCCGAAGTGGTGGCTGGCATCGATCATGGCCGGGTGGGCAACTTCCCCCGCGACCCAAAGCGATCGTGCATACCCCGCTTCACACACGGTTCTCAGCGTGTGTCCGAGCAGGCGATGATGAAGCTCCGCCGCTCGTTCCGGTCCGATAGCAGGAATCAGCCGGGTCTTTACCGCGCCCGCGATAGGGGCCTTCGAGAGAATGGCGATGTGAAATGTTGCTTTCATGAGGGCGTTTATGTTGAGAGGGTATGACGATCGTCTGAAGGCGGGCTGCCATTCGTAGATTGGTACCATCGCGACAGAGTCGCAGGCGGTACGCCGATCGCGTAGGCAAACCTCAGCCACCACATCAACAAAATCGTAGCCATGACACCATGCGCTTCCCACCGCCTGGCCGACGTGATGACCTTCTCGTGCAGGCAAAGCGGTGGAGAGCAGCTGCGCAGGCGCTTGGACAATGCCACATCTTCCATGAGTGGGATCGCGGGAAACGCGCCGGCATCCGAAAAGACTCGTTGATCGCAAAATATGGCTTGGTCGCCCGTAGCGATCCCGGTCAGGCGCGATCGAAGGCACATCATTCGCCCGACGAGCCGCAGCAACGGTGCGCTTCCGTCTATGAGA
Source organism: Paraburkholderia sp. (assembly GCA_004322045.1). GTDB lineage: Bacteria > Pseudomonadota > Gammaproteobacteria > Burkholderiales > Burkholderiaceae > Trinickia. The sequence continues at coordinate 122,786 of SCRN01000001.1, read as the reverse complement.
ACATCAAATCGTCCCCATACGCGGGACGGATGAGCGCGGAGTGCATCGATAATAATCTCGTCGGCGTTGGCTGGGAGCTCGGTATCCGCATGCAGAAATAGCAGGACGTCGCCGGACGCAACGCGTGCCCCCGCATTCATTTGTACCGCCCGCCCGCGCCCCGAGTGAGCGAGAGTGTCGCACAACGGTTGGGCTATGTCGGCAGTACCGTCGGTACTGCCGCCGTCCACGACGACGACGTCTACGCCCCGCCGACGCAGTGGTGCAAGGCGCCGTAAGCACGCTTCGATCGTCGCCGCTTCGTTCAGCACAGGGACGACGATCGACAGCGAGTCGGGATATGCTCCGGGGCTGCTCGACCGCCCGCCAGGCGGCCGAGTCCCATCTTTGCGTCGCAGCATGGCATCGATCAGGGAGAGAGGTACTTGCCGATAATCGCCGCCAGCCGTTCGCGCGAAGCGGCGCCTATCTGCGCCGGTGGCGTAACCAGTGCTGTACGCAGTGCCTCGTGGGCTGACGAAGCGGGCGGGTTTTCGGCGATCAGCTCGATCGCACGCGCAAGAATTCGTTTCGCGTTGGCTGCATTGTGCTGGAGGTTGGCGATGGCCATATCCACCGTGACACTTTCGTGTGACGGGTGCCAGCAATCGTAGTCGGTGACCAAGGCGAGCGTTGCGTAGGCCATCTCCGCTTCGCGCGCGAGCTTGGCTTCAGGCAGATTCGTCATGCCGACAACAGCCGCACCCCATTGGCGATACAACGTCGATTCAGCAAATGTCGAGAATGCGGGTCCTTCGATGCAGACGTACGATCCGCCCGTATGAATGGCGACGTCCGGGGTTGCCTGTTCGGTTGCTCGTTGGAGCACGTCAGCAAGCAGCGGGCAAATGGGATTCGCAAAAGCCACGTGAGCAACCACGCCGCCGCCGAAAAAGCTCGATTCTCTACACTGGGTGCGATCGATGAACTGATCAGGCAACGCGATGTCTCGTGGATGCAACGATTCGTTCAAAGAGCCGACTGCGGACACCGAAAGCAGGTATCTGACGCCTAGTTGCTTCAGCGCGTAGACGTTCGCACGATATGGGACCTCCGACGGCAACAAAGCGTGGTGCCTGCCGTGCCTTGCGAGAAACGCAACATGCGTCGTCCCCAGCTTGCCGATCATGATCTTGTCAGAGGGGGGACCAAAGGGCGTGTTGACGTCGACTTCCCGTACCTCGGCGAGTTCTTCCATTTGATAGAGGCCACTGCCTCCCACGATACCGATCGTTATGTCATTCATGGACGTTTTCCTGGTGGATTGAGCATCGCGTGGCGCCCGCGGCAGATTGCGGGCAAATTGCGCGCGAGCGGCACCTGAAGTTTGTCTAACGAACCATTGCTTCGAGGGGAGCTCCCTTGCCTTCGACGCCAAGGAAGTACCAAGGAATCATGGCCACTGCGCCGATAAGCCAGAAGAGTGCGAGAACGAGTAAGGCCGGGACCATTCCCGCTGAATTGGCGATATACGTCAGTAAAAGCGGCGCAATGAACGCTCCGATACGACCGATAGCAACCGATATGCCGATCCCGGTCGAGCGAAGGTGCGTCGGAAAGATTTCCGAGAACGTCGGGTACGCGGAGATCCAACTTCCCGTTGCAAAGAGATTGGCAAGCGTGAATGCCGCGAGCACCCAGCGCCAGTCATGTGTCGTCGTTGCCGCCGCGAGCAGTAAAACGCCAAGTGCGGCGAGTACGTACGACGCAGGCACGGTCGCCTTGCGACCGGCGCTATCCAGCAGCCAGGCGACGATGACGCCGCCGATCAAGGCGCCAACGTTTCCGATCAGATAGAACCACGGCACGAAGGTCGGTTCAACCTGGACTTCGGGAAGAATGAATAGTGCGAGGAATGTAAAAAGGCCGTAGTAGCCCGCCGCTTCCGAAAAGTCGAGTGCGCAGCCGAGGGCAAGACGTCCCGGGTATTGTCTTATCAACGTGCGGGACTGCGACCGGAAGTCCTGCGGGCGCGGACTCTGTGCCGACAATGACGGCGACGCTGCCGCGCGTGACTTCGAAAAGCGGCCATGCTCGATGTCGTCGATGATGGCCGTGGCGCTTTGGGCATCTCCGTGCGCAAGCAACCAGCGCGGCGACTCGGGGATGTAGCGGCGCGCGAGCGCGGCGGCGACGGCCACGATGGCGCCGAAGCCAAACGCGGCACGCCAACCCAAGTCAGGGGGGAGTTGGTTGATCAAGAGCAATGTGACGAGTGCTGCGAAAATTGCGCCGACCGACCAGAAATTCATGACCGTCGCGTTCGTCTTTCCTCGATGCTTGGCTGGGATGAATTCACTGATGGCCGCATTGATCGCTGCATACTCGGCGCCTACGCCGATGGCGGTCACGAAACGAAGCAGCATCAGCGATGCGTAGTCCCACGCGAAGGCCGTGAGGAACGTAAATGTGCCGTAAAGCATCAGCGTAATGAGGAACAGGCGCTTGCGACCGTAGCGATCGGCAAGATATCCGAAGCCGTACGCGCCGACCATGATCCCGACAAACCAAATACTGAAGATCCAGGAGGCCTGAAGATTGGTCAGATGCCAGAGATTCTTGAACACGGAAACGACGTTGTTGACGATGGTGACCTCGAACGCATCGAGGAGCCACCCGATACCGAGCGCAATCGTGATGCCGGTGTGAACGCGGTTCCAGGCAGTGCCGTCCAGTCGATGGAGGAGATGCGAACGCGAAGTCATGAGATCTATTCCTGGTGATGAGATCGGCGCCGTCAATCGTGGTGACGGTTAAGGGAGGCTCGAGTGTCGGGTGTTCAAGATGCCTGCGTCGGCGGCTCGTCCGCGGATTGGCTCGAGCTTGCCGCCTTGCACGCGTGTCGCAGGAAATTGACATTGCCGCGGTAGTTGCGGCACGCGCTGCACATCATCACGTGCAGTCGCATGTCGAGCGATTCTTTCAGATTGAGGCCTTCGTCGACCTCTTTCGATATCAGCTCACTCGTCGCCTTGCAGCTCAGCATTTTCGGGATCTCCTTTCATCGAACCACTGGGTTTGAAGGCACAATCGCAACGTCATGCGGGCACGGTGGAGAATCACGCCGCAGTTCGTTTTGGTGATGGCGAGCTCCGCCGCCACTTCTTCCGGCTCGAGTTCGAGGAATTCGCGCATCATGAAGACGCGGGCGGTCGATGTCGGCAGCCTATCGAGGCACAGTTGGAACACGGTCCAAAACTGTTGTTGCGCGAGCGTTGCCTCCGGATCCCCCCAGCACGCCGGCCGGTCCTCGCGATTCCAGCGATCGCGTTCGTCAAACAGGGCATCAAAGCTGTCCGCCGGCAGATCGTCGGCTTCGCATGCCAATGTGGGGAAGCGGCTGCGCGAACGCAGCGTGTCGATGATCTTGTTTTTCAAAATCGCGAAGACCCACGTGCTCAACTGCGCTTGACCGCGGAATTCAGTCATTTTGCTCATCGCGGCGAGCATTGCGTCTTGAACGGCATCTTCGGCTGAGGCCTTGTCACGCAGTTGCAGCGTAGCAAACCGGAGCAGGTCGGCGCGCAACCGAACCAGATCCAGTTGTGAAAAGTTTGCACTGATGTCGGTCATGGCTGTCATGGCCGCAATGCACCGCAGTGGCGCCGCGTCTTCAGCATAGACGCTCCATCGAATCGCATCGATCCCTCGGTTAAAAAGAGCCGTTGTCAGTTGAGGGCCGCCCTACACAAGGGTTCCCGACGATGCCCAGGTGCAGTCCGATGCGCTACGCTTTTAGCTAGCCAATTGAACATAAGTCCCCTCGATTTCTGCCTTCGACACCCTTTAGTCGTCGCCGGGCCAACATTATTACAATCATTTTTTTGCAGGTAGGGCGGGCATCCCATCACTGCGTTAGCCCGCTTCCAGCGCTGCTCTGCTGTTGAGCAGAGGCGGGCGGGTAGGAAGTAAGACGATTCGGTAACAAGCGAAGATATGCGATCAAACGTGTAATTGCCGCACCACCTCCGCGTCTAATGGAAACTGCCTTATGACACGAGGAACGCAGCATGCATGACACCTTCCCGTTGCTTCGTGAAACGGACTTTCCGCGCATCCGACGTCGCTCGCTGGACTGTCTGCAGGTAAATCTCGGCTACCGCTGCAATCAGACGTGCGTGCACTGCCATGTGGCAGCCGGACCCAACCGCACAGAGGAAATGGCGCGCGACGTCGTCGACCTTGTCATCGCGGTGCTGGTGAAACGTCAAGTCGGAACGATTGATTTGACGGGGGGAGCTCCCGAACTGAACCCGCAGTTTCGCTATCTGGTCGGCAAGGCTCGCGCGCTCGGCGTTCGCATCATAGATCGCTGCAACCTGACCATTCTCGAGGAACCCGGGCAGGAAACATTGGCGGCATTCCTTGCGGAAAATGGGGTCGAGGTCGTCGCGTCTCTACCTTGTTATTCCGCTGAAAACGTCGACCGGCAGCGGGGCGATGGGGTGTTCGAGACGAGCATCCGTGCGCTGACCAGACTGAATCGTCTTGGCTACGGCGACGAACGGGACGGCGGTCCGGCACTCACCCTTGTCTACAACCCGCAAGGCCCGTCGCTACCGCCGGCGCAGCGCTTGCTCGAGGCCGACTATCGCCGAATTCTTGGCGAACGGTTCGGCATCCGGTTCACGCGGCTTCTCACGATCACAAACATGCCGATTCAGCGCTTCGGCAGTACGCTGGTCTCTAAGGGAATGTTCGAGAACTACATGAACCTGCTGAAGGACAACTATGTTGCGGCGAATCTCGAGAAGGCAATGTGCCGCAGCTTGGTGAGCGTGGATTGGCAGGGGTATCTCTACGATTGCGACTTTAACCAGATGCTCGGATTGCCGTTATCGCGCGACGGCCGTAAGCGTGCCCACGTTGCGGACCTGCTGGCAGATGACTTTGTGGATAACGTCATTCGCGTCGCGGATCACTGCTACGGCTGCACCGCGGGGCAGGGCAGCAGTTGCTCGGGGGCCCTGAGCACCTGATGCGGCGTGCTCGGCACGACCCCCGATCGAACCACGAACGCGGGAAATCGAACTCGTGACTATTGCAGACAACCCGGGCCGAACGTGTCCTCTCGATTACCGATACGAAATCGCGTCGTTTTCACGCAATGCCGACTTCGAAGCGGATGCGCTGTATGTCGCGGGCGGCCTGTACGGGAATACCTGTGCACTCGGGGCGCTCGAGGAACTTGCCCTCGAAGAGGGCGCAGCGCTCGTTTTCAACGGCGACTTTCATTGGTTTGACCGAGATCCAGTGATCTTCGCGGAAGTCAACCATCGAGTGCTGCGCCACCATGTGCTGCGAGGCAACGTTGAGACAGAACTCGGTAGGAGCCTTGACGTCGGTGCCGGGTGCGGGTGTGCCTATCCATCGAACGTGGATCGTCAGACCGTGGCCTGGTCGAATGCGATATTCGATCGACTCAGGCGCGCTGCCTGTGTTCACGAGGCACAGCGTGTTGCGCTAGCATCGTTACCGATGAATCTGGTAGCGAAAGTCGGTGGACTGCGAATCGGAATCGTTCACGGCGACTGCGAATCGCTAGCGGGGTGGCGCTTTTCCAACGCATCGCTAGACTTACCCCATGCCGGACAATGGCTCCAGCAGGTGCGTCTCCTTTCAAATATCGATGTCTTTACGTCTACGCACACCTGCCTGCCCGTGATGCGTGGCTTTGACTTTGCCTCTGGGCCGCTGGTCGTGGCGAACAATGGCGCGGCCGGCATGCCAAATTTCAAGGAAACGACGTATGGAATCGTGACCAGGATCTCTACGCGTCCCTGGCACGGCCACGTTCTGCATCGGATCGAGCTTGATGGCGTGTCTATCGAAGCCATTGCACTGTCGTTCGATGTCGCACGTTGGCACAGGGAGTTTCTGTCGCAATGGCCCCCTGGTTCCGAGGCTTGGCGCGCATATTGGCTGCGCATTACCTCGGGGCCCGCGTATTCGATGGCGCGAGCCTATTTCACGGCCTAGCAGGCATGTCCGAGCCGGCAACGTCGAGGCACGCCTAGCGCTCGATATCGATCGTCATAGCGATACCGCGCGCGATTTCGATCGCACGCCGGTAGGACGCGTTAAATTGCGCGCCTAATTGCTCGAAACCGGCGGCCTCTCCTTGGGAGGCCACCGCTTCGATTTGTGCGCAAAGCTCGCCAAGCGGCAGTGCGCCGATCGAACGCGAAGACGACTTCAACTTATGCGCGATGGATGCGGCTTCGCGAGCACGGCCGTTCGCCAAGTGCCCGTGCAACTGCTCGGCCAGTTCAGCCGAGCATTCGATGTACTCCATCAGCAACGCTTGCACCGTCTCGCGATCGTCGCCGACGATGCTCTCGAGCACGCTTATATCCACGACTGCATCGGCTCGTTCGTCGATGGCGTCAGCCTCGTCAGCGTCGTCAGACTCGTCAGGCGCGCGCGCTAGCGGCGCCTCGGCAACCGCCGCAGCGGCATCGTGACTGCCATGGCCGGTAGCGGGCTCGGCGAGGCCGGGCGCCTGCGCCGACGCCTCAGGCAAGCGCGGCGCTAGGGTGTCGAGGCGGCGCTCGGCTGTCCATTGGACGAGGGTCTGTTCGAGCAAGTTCAGCTTGAGCGGCTTCGTCAGGTAATCGTCGATGCCGAGCGCCTTGGCGCGATTGGCTTCGCCGGTGATCGCATTCGCGGTGAGCGCCACCACAGGCACACGCGCGCGCGCCTCTTGCGCTTCCTCGGCGCGGATGGCCTGCGCGAGCTCGTAGCCGTCGCGCCGGGGCATGTGCAAATCGGTCAACACGAGCGTATAGGGCTTGGTGCGCCACATCTCCAGCGCTTGCTCGCCGTCCACGGCCATATCGGCGGCATAGCCGAGCAGCGCTAGTTGCCGCGATATCACGCGCCGATTGATCTCGTCGTCTTCGGCGACGAGCAGCATGACGCCGTCGGCGACGCTGTGCGTGCCCGCCTCATCGGCTTGGTCGGCGCCGGCAACCGTATCGCCATGGACGCGGCCGGCCGCGAGTGCGACCGCATCGACAAGCACGCGCCGGCGCAGCGCTTGAGCGCCGAGCGTCACGGTGCCGCCGGTTCGCGTCATTAAAGCCAGACTGTGCGACGCTGCGATTTGCACATCGCCGAGCAGCATCGAGGCCGCAGGTGACCCGCGAGGCGCGACGGCAACGGCTGTGCAGCGCTCGTCGTGAATGAGCACGCGCGATCCAGTCGCGCGTGCAAGCGCTTGCCGGGCGTCGTGAAGGTCTGCCGCGATCTCCGCCTGCGCACCCGCGTGGCGCAAGTACTCGGCGGCATCTTCGCAGCGCCAGTCGGGCGACGCAATGACGATGCACGACAAGCCGGACAGATCGGCCGCCTGGCGCGGTGTGCCGCCGTCAACCGGCTCGAGCGGCAACACGACCGTAAAGGTCGATCCGCGGCCCGGCTCGCTGTGCACGGACATCTCCCCATGCATCATCGCAACGAGACGGCGGCAGATCGCAAGGCCAAGGCCGGTGCCGCCGAAGCGCCGGGTGGTCGATGCCTCGGCTTGGCTGAACGGCTGGAACAATTTTCCAAGCGTGTCGGCCGTCATCCCGATACCGTTGTCACTGATATCGAAGCGCACTTGCGCAGGAGCGCCTTGCACGAGCGTTGCGCGCAGCGCCACCTGTCCCTGCACGTCGTGTCGGCCCGCGGAAAACTTGATCGCGTTGCCGACGAGGTTGTAGAGAATTTCGCGCAGACGCGTGTCGTCGAACATGGCGGTCGGCGGCAGTTGCGTCGAAACGTAGGTTCGCAGCGCGACGCCGCGTGCATCGGCCACGGTGACGAGTGAGGTCGACAGCCCGTCGACGACTTCTTCGATCGACGTCGGCACACGATCGATTTGCAGCTTGCCGGCCTCGATCTTCGAGAAATCGAGGATGTCGTCGATGATCTTGAGCAGCGCCGAAGCGCAATCGCGAATCGTGCAAACCATTTCCTTCTGATCAGCCGACAGCGACGAGCGCGTCAATACCTCGGTCATGCCGACGACGCCGTTCATCGGCGTGCGAATTTCGTGGCTCATGGTCGCGAGGAAAGCGCTTTTCGCACGCGAGCCCGCTTCGGCGTCGCTGCGCGCCTGCTCGAGTTGCTCGCCCTTGGCGATTTCCCGATGGTGCGCTGCGGCCAAATTCGAGAGCAAGTCCTTCGTGCGGTGTTCCGCTGCGACGATCAGAACGGTGAGCATGACTGCGGCAGCCAACAACAAGAAGCTGCGTGTGCGCCATGCCGCAAGGAACTCGTCGGTCGAATAGCCGACGACGACCGCGAGCGGATAGTCCTTCAGCGTGCGATAGCTGATGATCGCGTCGCGGCCGTCGATGAACGATGCCGTGCGCAAGTTGCCCGACGGTGAACGTTCGAGAGCTTGCCGCAGCGAGTCGCGTGCCGGCAGGGTCGCGCCGACCGCTCGGTTGCGCCCCGAGCGCAACGCGCGAACGATATAGTCCTGCGTGCCGACGACTGCAACGACGCCGTCCGCGCCGATGCGCAGACCGTTGTATAGCTCGGTGAAGTAGGTCGGATCGACCGATACGACGACGACCCCGAGAAAGCGCCCGTCGAGGGAACTGATGCGTTGCGATAGTTGCAGCGAAGGCTTGCCGCTCGCGCGGCCGATTACCGGCTGGCCGATCATCAAAGCGTTGCTGGGGTTATTCAAATGAATGCGAAAGTGCTCTCGATCGGATAGGTCGATCGGCTTGAAGCCGGGCACGGTGGAGGCGCGCAAGTACCCGTGCGAATCGATGACGGCGACCTGCACGAAGACATCGAGCTTGAGCAAACCGGAACTGACATAGTAGGCAAGCGGAATCGATACGCCATCGTTTTGCACTTGCCAGGAAACGAGCGCGGCGACTTGTTCGGCTTCGCGCACGACGCGCACCGTGTGGGCGGTGAGCGCATCGGCGAGCGCCGCCGCACCGGAGCGCGCGCTGCGCATTTCGGCGTTCGCGTCCCAAATCGTCAGCGCGCCGAGCGCGAACCACACCGATGCAATCAAGAGCAGCGTCTGCAGTTTCACGCGCGCTAGGCGGCGCTGCATTAATTTGCGCGACGCAGCAGGCACCGAAACGTGCGGTGCTTCCTCTTCGGAAACTGGGGGAGCATCCATATGCGACACTCGCGAAAATACGTAGAAGCCGCAATGACACCGTCATCGCGCGGATAACCGCTATTACGGCGCGCGGCGCCGAAACTTCAGACTTGTTTTTACGAGTGCTGCAAACCAAATAAGGGAGCGAAGCGCGTTTCATGCTCGATCGCAGACGCTGCGCCATTCAAGCGTGGCTCGTGCGCGGCTCGCCATCCGGCTGCGCATCCTGCGATGCGTCCGACACCAGTTCGAGCCGATAGCCATGCCCATAAACCGGCATGAGTCTAACCCCGTGCTCGGGCCTTAACTGCAGCTTCGACCGTACGCGCGACATGTGCGTGTCGAGCGTACGAGAAATCGCATTGTGCGGCTGTCCCCAAAGGGTGCCGCCGATATATTCGCGCGATAGGATTCGTCCCACATGTTGGAAAAGCAGCAGCACGAGATCGAATTCGCGGCCTGTCAGCTCGACCGGCGCATCGCGCAAGAAGCACGTGCGACCGACCGCATCGATGCGATAGCAGCCCACCTCGATCACCGTCTGCGCAGCAGCCGCGCCGGGATAAGCGCGGCGGCCGAGCGCATCGATGCGCGCGAGCAGCTCGGAGTGGCCGATCGGCTTGACCATGTAATCGTCCGCGCCGGACGAGAGTGCGGTGACGATATCGGTTTCGAGCGAGCGGCTCGTCATGAACAGGATCGGAATACGCTCGGTCAAATTGGCGCGCGCCCAGATTGTCACCTGGTGCCCCGTGACTCCTGGAACACTCCAATCGAGTAGCAGCAAATCGTAACGCTCGCGTTTCAATCGGCGGATGAGCTGACTGCCATCGCGGAATACGTCGCATTCGTGACCGTTCGAAGTCAAGATAGCCTCCATATGTTCCGCGAGAATGTCGTCGTCTTCCAAATAAGCGATTTTCATTTCGTAATCTCGAATGGATGAATGACGTATGCCGCTGCAGCATGAAAGATGCGTTCGGCTCGCTTTTTCGCACGAATTGTAGCGTTTTTACTAAAGTGTGGATTGATGCCGGCGCATTTCGATCGGCGATTGACATTTGTTTGCAATCTCTTTTGCTCTCTGCCGTTGTCTTTCTGCGCACGGCTCCCATAACGCGTTCGCATGCGGCACTGCGCTTGCGACATGAACGAATTCGATGCAAAACGACGCGAAATTCGTTAAGCTCGCGGGCTGGCAGCATGTCCACCAGCGTGTCCACCATTGGGTGGCGAATACGCGAAGAGGCGTCGATTCCGAGGCCGCCTCATCGCTCGGCACAAGCGCTTTTTCGTAAGAATATAACGGAGCATAGATAGATACGACGATGCATAGCCGATTAGCCGTCTCTCGCGCAGCCTTGACCGGCGAAACATCCGATATCGACGACGGCGGCCGTCTTTCGCGTCGAGCTCGCTGGCTAGCGGCGGTAGCGGGCATAGCGCTCTCCCTGATAATTTCGTTGCCCTTACAAGCGCAGACGATCGAAGCGAACAAGACGGCCAGTTACGCCACTTACGTTACCGCGGCGGGGGATACGCTCTACGAAGTCGCGCAGCGTTATTTGAGCGATGTGCGCGGGTGGCGGGAGTTGGCGGGGCTGAACCACGTCAGCGCGCCACGGCGGCTGCCTGCCGGCGTCGCGTTGCGCTTGCCGCTCGCTTTGCTGCGCCGCGATGCGATGCCGGTCAGCGTCATTGCGACGAGTGGCCCGGTGACGATTCGAAGCCACGGCACGGCGGCGCGCGTCGGGCTGGCGCCCGCGGTGCCGCTGCTCATCGGGCGGGTGCTCGGCGAAAACGATGCGGTCAGTACCGGCCCTAACGGCTTTGCAACGCTCGAACTTGCCGATGGCTCGTATGTGAGCCTCACGCCCAACACCAGCATCGTGTTGTCGATCTTGCGCAAGATGGCGCTGACCGACGCCAACGATCGCGTGATCGAACTCGAGCATGGCGAGGTCAGCACCGAGGTGACGCACGCCAAACAGAGCGCAGACCGCTTCGAAATACATACGCCGGCGATCGTCGCCGGCGTGCGCGGGACACACTTTCGCGTTCAGATGTCGCCTTCGATGACGGCGGTCGAGGTGCTCGACGGCAAAGTCGCCCTCGGTGCGGCCAAAGACGCCGCTCGACCCGATCCGAACCGTGCCGCCAGCGCCGCGCAATTGATCGCGGCCGGCGAGGGCAGCACCACGCCCATTGGCGCAGACATCGGAGCGCCTTTGCCGTTGCTGCCCGCACCGACCCTCGTCGATCCCGCGAAGGTGCAAGACGCGCAAGCCGTAGCCTTCGATCTCGAACCGCAAGAGCGCGCGCAAGCCTATCGCGTGCAGATCGCGCGTGACGCCGACACGCTCGACTTGATCCGCGACACGCGCGTGCAAGCGCCGACGGCCGTGTTCACGGGCGTGCCCGACGGCACCTACTTCGTGCGCGTATCCGCGATCGATCGTCATGGCCTGGAAGGGCTGCCCCGCGTCTATGCGTTCGAACGCCGCGCGAACGAGGTCCACGCCACCGCCGCGCCCACCAACGGCTCGCATGAATACCGGTTTCTTTGGCGTGCCTCGCGCGCCGAAGCCGTCGCCGGCACGCGGTTCCGCCTGGTCCTTTCGCACCATCGAGACCTGCACGCCCCCGTTGTCGACGCAGTGGATTTGACAACGACCTCGCTCGTCGTTTCACGATTGCCGCCCGGCGATTACTACTGGCGTGTGATTGCCGAACAATACGAACATGGGCGCTTTTACCAGACGATTGGCCCGGTGCGCGAATTCACGCTGGCTCATTGAGGAACGTGAGAATGACGCATGAGCAGACACTTGCCACGCCGTCCCAGCATCGCTCGAAATGGTTGCCGGCGCTCAGCGTTTGGCAACGCTTCGTGTGCGAATGGCTCATCATCGGCAGCCTTGGGGTTGCAATCGTCTCGGCCTGCGTTTACGGGAAAATCGCCGCCAACATCGATCGGCTCATCTACGATCGGCTGCTGACGTTGCATACCCAACCGCTCGCCCGCGACATCGCGATCGTGAGCATCGACGACGAAAGCGTGTCGCAGCAGGGGCGTTGGCCGTGGCCGCGCGATCTGCAGGCGCGCTTGATCGATGCCGTGGCGCGCGCCGGCGCCGCCGCCATCGTTTATGACGTGCTGCTGACGGAGCCCGCCCCGGGAGACGACGAGTTGGCGCGTGCGCTGCACGCCGCGCCGACTTATTTGCCGTTGTTCGTGGATCCGCGCGGCGGCACGGCAGTCGTCCGCCCGTTGCCCCGGTTCGCCACAGCGGCAGCGGCCAGCGGGCATATCGATGTCGAGCCCGATCCGGACGGCATCATACGCGGTGTTTCCTTGCAAGAGAGTGCACGGGGAGCGAGTTGGCCCTACATCGTCGTGCCGTTGTTCAACGATATTCGTAGCGGCAAGATCAAGATCGCGGGGGGGCGTTCCCGCGCCGATCGCGGCGAATCGATGGCGACGGTCGTCGGCTCCTCCGACGAGGCCTTCGAACGGGCGGGAACACGCATACTCGTTCCGTTTTCAGCGCGGCTGCCGCGGGAGGATTACTTCTTCGCCGGGCAATTGCTCGCAGGCGACGTCCCTTCCGGCGCATTGCGTGGCAAAGTCGTATTCGTCGGGTTGACGGCCTCCGGCTTGTACACGCATTTGGCGACGCCTCTTTCGGGGCAGTGGGGCCCGACTTCCGATACCTTGCTGCACGCCAATGTGCTCAGTGCGTTATTGACGGGGCGCGCGATTCATCAGATGGATTCGAGCGGGCTCTTTGCCATATCGTTGACCGTGCTGACCATCCTGCTCGCGGGTTTCCTGTTCTTTTCGCCGTGGCGAACGCTGGTGCTGACCTTCGGCTTGGGCATCGCCTCGATTGCGTTCAGCGCCGTCATGCTCCAGCGCGGTTATGTCTGGATCTCCCCGACGCCGGCCTTGGTCGCGTTGCTGATCGTCTATCCGCTGTGGAGTTGGCGCAGGCTGGAAATGACGATGTGGCGCTTGCAACGCGAGCTTCAGCGGCTCGCCGACGATGCGGACATTTTGCCGGGGCTTTCGGCGCAACCGCGGGGCGCGCGTGGCGACGCGCTCGAGCGGCACATCGCGCTCGTCGAGCAAGCAGCCGATCGCGTGCAAGATATGAAGCGGTTCGTATGGGATTGCCTCAATAGCCTGCCCGAGCCGATTCTGATCGCCGACAGCCAAGGTCTCGTGTGCGTCGCGAACAAAGCGGCGCAAAACTATTTCGCGCGCATGGACAGCCCCGCGCCCGAGGGCCGCGCACTGATGCACGCGCTTGGCGAACTCACGTTCATCAAGACGATCGGGCCGGAGGCCGCTACCGACGCCGAGATTCAGGCGCATTGGCCGGCGGTGCTCGACCCGACCGACATGAGCCGCGTTTGGGCCGTCAAACGCGGTATTGAAGTGCGAGACCGCATGGGTCGCGACTATCTATTGCGTTATGCCAGGTGTCGCAATGCGCGCGGCGAAGTGTCGGGATTCTGGGTGCTCGGTCTAGTGGAAGTGACGGCGCTTCATACGGCCGAACAAGCGCGGGAAGATGCATTGAGGCTCTTGTCTCACGACATGCGCTCGCCGCACGCATCGGTGCTCGCGTTGATCGAAGAAGAACTCGCTGCGACGCCTTCCGACCGCGTGCGCACGCTGTTGCAGCACATCGAGCGCTACACGCGGCGTGCGCTGACGTTGGCCGACGATTTCGTGCAACTGACGCGCGCGGAATCGCAAGCCTACGATTTCGAACCCGTGAACCTTGTCGACGTCGTGCTCGATGCGAGCGACGAGATCTGGCCGCAGGCTCGCGCCAAGCGGATTCGCATCGAGACTCGGTTCGACGCGCAAGCGCACTGGATTCGCGCCGATCGCTCGCTGATGACGCGGGCGATCACGAACCTGCTGAACAACGCCGTCAAGTACAGCCCGAACGATACGGTCGTTCAGGCTAGCTTGGCGCCAGGCGTACCGGGGCGCGTCGACTGCCGTATCGCCGATCAAGGCTACGGCATGACCGAGGAGGCGCGCGCTCATATTTTCGAGCGCTTCCGCCGCTTCCGGGTGCCGGGCCAGCCGCACTCGCAGGGCGCGGGGCTCGGCATGGCGCTCGTCAAAACCGTGATCACGCGCCATGAGGGCGAAGTGAGAGTGGAGAGCGAGCCGGGACGCGGCACGGTCGTCACCGTGTCGGTGCCGCAGTGGGACGGCGAGATTTGAATGCGGGCGCGCTGCCCGGCCTCGCCGCGCTTGGCACCCCTGCCAAGCGCGGAGCATCACCCCAACCATCCTGCTGAATTGCCAGGGCGCGGTCGTGGTACGCACGGTCATTACGGTTAATCGAGCGCCGTCGCCGGTTTGCCAATGAGCACGCACCACAGATCGAGGGGCCCCTTTTCGCCCTTCCACCAGAACTCGTCCGGCAGTTCGGCAACAAACTCCTCGAGCAACGGCTCAGGATTTTGGTCCGATACGAGTTCGAGCGCCTGGCCGGGGGCCAGTCTTGCAAACGTATTGAAAACCATTGAATGACGATCGTGCGGATCAACGGTGCCGATGTCGACGACGATCACGGCGGCAGGGGTTGTGGGTGCGAGCATGTTCATACTCCAGAATGAAACAGAAAAACGCCGTGAGATGCGCAAGAAACCTCAATGCACAGGCCAACGGAGCACCTCGCGAGCTGCGTCGCGCATCACGGCTGGAGACCACAGCGGCTTCCAGACCAGCGCTACGCCGACCGGCATATCAGCGGGTGCGACTTCTTGCATCACGGGCAGTACCTCATGGGCTGCATCTGCCTGACACATAAAATGCATTTTCAATGTATGTTTTAGCACAGCGACGCACACGCGAGGCTGATCTGGGTCAATTGGTCGCACCATTTAATGCCGCAGATGTCGTCGGTGCGATGAGGCGGGGTGCAAGCACGCTGAAGATCGTTCGTGCACTTAACTGGTCGGCATCATTGCGAATGCGACTTAAATAATATATTTGTAATGCACGTTAAATGAGGACCGAAGCCGGTGAAATCAGCGCGACAACGTAAGGACTCAAGCGGACGTTGCTCCTATGTCAATCCGCTACGCGCCGTAACTGCCCCCGGTGTGACCCATCAAATTCCCTTCCTAATAGGCGATGACAATTACCCGTTGTAGTGACCATGTAGTATTTTATATCGCAGTATGATATGTGTGTTTGCGAGGCGACTTTCGTCATGCTTGCGATGACAAACGCGTCTTTCGGCGTACTCGCGCATTGACTCACGCTAAGCCTACTTAGCCACTACGGCGACCGGCATGTTCCGGCTATCAAGAATCTTTGATGGTTTTTGACGGGGGCACTCGATTTCGGAGCCACGGCCGAACTCGACTCTGTGATCGGTATCGAAGCTCTATGCGCCAGCCCTCTGCCGTTTCCGTACCGCTTCCATGGAGGAGAACTTGCCATGAGCGAAACACCGCAGCTCGCGGGACCCGATCTCATTCAGGGTGTTCCGTTATCCGAACTCAAGGACGGCGCGATGCTGCTCGGCCATGCCGAGGGCGAGGCCGCGATCCTCGTGCGCCGGGGCGACGCACTCTACGCCATCGGCGCGATCTGCACGCATTACGGCGCACCGCTCGTTGAGGGGCTCATCGTCGACGAAACCGTGCGCTGTCCGTGGCATCACGCCTGTTTCGACCTACGCACAGGTGAAGCCTTACGCGCACCGGCACTGAACGACGTGCCGTGTTGGCGCGTCGAGCAGCGCGACGGAAAAGCTTATGTGCGCGAGAAGCGCACGATCGCGAAGCGGGAGCCGGGCGCGGTGCCGGCGCAACCGACTTCGATTGCCATTATCGGCGGCGGTGCTGCGGGCAACGCGGCGGCGGAAATGCTGCGCCGCGAAGGTTATTGCGGCCCGCTCATGCTGGTGAGCGCAGACGACGCCGTGCCCTGCGATCGGCCGAACCTGTCCAAGGGCTACCTCGCGGGCGCTGCACCGTACGAGTGGGTTCCGCTGCGCCCGATGGAGTTTTACCGATCGCACGACATCGACCTGAGGCTGCGCACCCGCGTTACGGCAATCGACACCGGCAACCGGGAAGTGCAACTCGGCGATGGCAGCCGCTTGGGCTACGACGCGCTGCTTCTGGCGACTGGAGCCGAACCCGTGCGGCTGCAGATTCCCGGCTGCGACCTTGCTCATGTCCATTACCTGCGCACAGTCGCGGACTGCAACGCGATTATCGACAAGGCGTGCGCGTCCCGCCGCGCCGTTGTGATCGGATCGAGTTTCATTGGCCTCGAGGTGGCCGCGTCGCTGCGCCAGCGTAACGTGGCGGTAGAGGTGGTCGCGCGCGAGTCGGTCCCGATGGAGCGTACCCTTGGACCGGAGGTGGGCGGCTTCCTGCGGACGCTGCACGAAGCGCACGGCGTCAATTTCCATTTCGGCGCCGAAGCAAGCGCCATTACGCCCAGCTCCGTGACGCTGAAAAGCGGCGAAACACTGCAGGTGGATTTCGTCATCGCGGGCGTCGGCGTGCAGCCGGCCGTGGCGCTCGCGCGCCAGGCTGGCATTGCTGGAGAGGGTGCCATCGACGTGAACGAATACCTCGAGACCAGCGTGCCGGGCGTGTTCGCCGCAGGCGACATCGCGCGCTGGCCCGATTCCTATACCGGCGAACGCCTGCGCGTCGAGCACTGGGTGGTCGCCGAGCGCCAGGGACAAACGGCTGCGCGCAACATGCTGGGTCGCCGCGAGCGGTTTGACGCGGTGCCCTTCTTCTGGACCGAGCAGTATGACTTCGGCCTCGCATACGTCGGCTATGCCGGACGATGGGACGAGGTCGAGGTTGACGGCAAGCTGAGTCTCGATGAACGCAACTGTACGGTCACCTACCGTCGCGAGGGCAAAAAGATCGCCGTTGCACTGATTCATCGCGACCATCAAGGGCTACTCGAAGAAGTGGAGTTTGAGAAGGAGAGCCTGAGAAAGGAACGACGAGGAGGTTGAAATGGCAAAAGTTGCGATCAACGGACTCGGGCGGACGCCGATAAGCGATGCCGCGCGGCGTGTGGACTTCCAGCAAGCTGTCGATCGGAGCCGGTCAGAATTTTAGTGTGCCGAGGTCATGAGCGCGACGCCTATTAGGTCGGTAGGAGGCCTCAAATGCCCCGGCATGTTCATCTCTCTGCGAAGGTCTTTCAGCAGGGATCAGGTGCCCTGTGGATTTGGCTTGTCGGGATCGAGACCCCAAACCTTGATTGCATGTTCTACATCCTGCGTGGTCATTACGCCGTCCGCCGCCAGTGCCACGATCGCCGCGTGAGCGATCCAGTAGGGACTAACCTCGAAGAACGCACGCAAAGCTTCTCGGGTATCACTGCGGCCGAAGCCGTCAGCTCCCAATGCGATGAAACGCCGGCCATGGGGAATGAATGCACGCACCTGGTCAGCCACCGCGCGAACGTATTCGGCGACGGCGATCACGGGGCCATCGTATTGCGCGAGGCATTGTGCGATGTAGGGGACGCGCCACTCCTTAGGTTCCGGATGCAGGCGGTTCCAACGCGTGCAGTCGACGCCATCGCGTGACAACTCGCTAAAACTGGGACATGACCATACATCCGCCTTAACGCCGAATTCCGTGTCCAGAAGATCTGCGGCCTCAAGGGCACTGCGCAGGGAGCCACCGGCGCCCAACAACTGCACGCGCGGTGCATTAGTCTCGTCTTTATTGTTCTTCGAGCCATGAGTCACATGCCCTATGCCCCGAAATAGGTACATGCCCTTGATGATGCCTTCGTAGCAACCTTCCGGCATGTCTGGATGGGTGTAGTTCTCGTTGGTCGATGTAATGTAATAGAAGACGTCGTGTTGTTCTTCGCACATCTCCTTGACGCCGCGGTGCAAGATGACCGCCATCTCGTAGGAGAAGGTCGGGTCGTACGCGCGGCAGTTGGGCACGGTGGTTGCCACCAATTGTGAGGTGCAGTCGGAATGCTGCAGGCCCTCGCCAGGGAAGCTACAGCCGGCAGTGGCACCGATCAGGAAACCGCGGGTGCGCTGGTCGGCGGCGGCCCAGATCAGGTCGCCGATGCGGCGAAACCCAAAGAACGAGTAGAAAATGAAAAATGGCAGCATTGGCCGGTCGGACACGGAATAGCTGGTACCGGCTGCGATCCAGCTACTGATGGCACCCGCTTCGGAAATGCCCTCCTGCAGCACTTGTCCATCCGCGGCCTCGTGATAGAACAGCAACTGCTCAGCGTCTTGCGGTCGGTACTTCTGACCACCCGGCGCGTAGATGCCGATCTGGCGAAACATGCCTTCCATGCCGAACGTACGCGCTTCATCGGCCACGATCGGTACGACGAGCGGGGCGATTGTCTTGTTACGCAACAACAGATTCATGCCACGCACCAGCGCCATAGTGTTGCTAATCTCGCGCTCGCCGGTGCCGCCGGTGATTGCCTTAAACTCGTCGATGGACGGCGCCGACAGCGACTTCGTGGATTTCGCGCGCCGCTGCGGTAGGAAGCCGCCGAGTTCCCGGCGACGTTCCAGCATATATTGGACCTCGGGTGAATCCTGACCAGGGTGGTAGTAGGGCACCGCTTCCGGTTCCTCGCCAGTGAGCTGCGAGTCGTCGATCGGGACACGGAATCGATCACGGAACATCAAAATCGCATCGTGGTGCATTTTCTTGGCCTGGTGTGCGATATTCATCGACTCGCCGGCCGAACCCATGCCATACCCCTTTACGGTTTTGGCCAGGATCACGGTAGGCATCCCCTCAGTGCGCATTGCCGAGTGGTAGGCCGCATAGACCTTGTGCGGATCGTGGCCGCCTCGATTGAGACGCCAAATATCGTCGTCGGACAGGTTGGCAACCATTGCCGCCGTTTCCGGGTACTTACCGAAGAAATGCTCGCGCGTGTACGCGCCGCCCAACGCTTTGCAGGCCTGGTATTCGCCGTCCACGGTTTCCATCATTAGCTTGCGCAGCATGCCGTTCTTGTCGCTTGTCAGCAATGGATCCCAGTAGGAGCCCCAGATCAGCTTAATCACATTCCAGCCGGCGCCATGGAATACACCTTCCAACTCTTGAATAATCTTGCCATTACCGCGCACTGGGCCGTCAAGGCGTTGAAGGTTGCAGTTGACCACGAAAATCAGATTCTCAAGTCGTTCGCGGCCGGCCAGCGATATCGCACCCAGTGATTCCGGCTCATCGACTTCACCATCGCCGAGGAAGCACCAGACTTTGCGATCGGTAACCGGCATCAGTTTGCGCGCCTCAAGGTATTTCCAAAATTGCGCTTGGTAAATCGCCTGAATCGGTCCCAGGCCACACGATACAGTCGGTACCTGCCAGTAGTCCGGCATCAGCCATGGATGCGGATAGGACGGCAGTGCCATCCCTCGCGGGTAACTGGTCTCACGGCGAAAATTGTCCAATTGTTCTGCGCTCAGGCGTCCCTCAAGGAACGAACGCGCGTACAGACCAGGACTGGAATGCCCCTGGTAGCCGATCAAGTCGCCAGGATGGTTCTCCGACGGCGCGCGCCAGAAATGGTTAAAACCGACGTCATACAGAGTGGCCGACGAGCCGAAGCTGGCAATATGACCACCGAGCGAACCCGGCTTGCGATTGGCGCGAACCACCATCGCCATCGCGTTCCAGCGAATGATCGAACGGATGCGCCATTCCAACGCCGCGTCACCCGGCGACTTGGCCTCCAGATGTGGTGGGATGGTGTTGACGTATTCGGTAGTGAGCAGGAACGGCAGGTAGCCACCAGCCCTCCGGCTCTCGTCGACTACTCTTTCGAGCAGGAAATGCGCTCGCTCGGTGCCCTCGACGTTGATCACCGCCTTGATCGATTCGATCCATTCCCGGGTTTCGGTAGGGTCGGCATCCTCATCGGCCAATTCGCGGGCAAATGCGCTCATCGTTTCCTCCTGCACGTGTCATGCATTAGCTTGATTCAGTATTCGCATCGATTCCCACTAATTGCTCGTGTTAGGTGTCTTGGCGTCATTGCTTTCTGGCAAGTGATGTGCAACACGTCGTGGTTACCAACCGATACCGGAACTCACTGCCCCAGGTTGTCAGGTCGCACATCACTCACGCTCCCGCGGTACCCGCGTCAAGGAGTCGCCGCAGCATATAAGGCAAGATCCCGCCATGACGGTAATACGCAGCTTCGGCGGGCGTCTCGATGCGCACAACGGTGTCAAATTCTTTCGTTCCGCCCTGCGCATTGGTCGCTCGCACATGCAGGCTCGGCGCAACTGCGTCGTCACCGGCAAGTCCCGTAATGTCGAAGGTTTCGTCACCCGATAGGCCCAGCGTATCGGCATCCTCCTCCGCTTTGAATTGCAGTGGCAACACGCCCATGTCGATCAAGTTGGAGCGATGGATGCGCTCGAAGGACTTGGCGATGACCGCGCGTACGCCCAAGAGGGCTGTACCCTTGGCCGCCCAGTCTCGCGAAGACCCCGAACCATATTCCTTGCCGGCCAAGATCACCAGCGGTCTCTCAGCTTCGAGATAGTGGGCCGAGGCCTCGTAAATGGTGGTTACGGGCGCGCCCGGTCGGGTGAAATCGCGGGTGAATCCGCCCTCGGTGCCCGGTGCGAGCTGGTTGCGCAGGCGGATATTGGCGAAGGTGCCGCGGATCATGACCTCGTGGTTGCCGCGGCGCGATCCGTAGGAATTGAAATTCTTGCGTTCGACGCCGAGCGCAGAAAGATACATGCCCGCCGGCGAATCAGCCTTGATCGCGCCGGCCGGACTGATGTGGTCGGTGGTGACCGAGTCGCCCAGCTTGGCCAACACGCGTGCGCCCCGGATGTCCTGCAGCGGCAGTGGCTCGCGTTCCACACCGTCGAAATAGGGCGGGCGTCGTACGTAGGTGGATGCGGGATCCCATTGAAAGGCATCACCCTTGGGTACATCGAGATCGCGCCAGTTGTCGTTGCCCCTGAATACGTCGGCGTAATCCTTGGTGAATATGTCGGCCTCCAGGTAGGTATCGATCACGGCCTGAATCTCGTGTGCCGAAGGCCAGATGTCCCTGAGAAAGACCGGTTCGCCTTCGCTGCCGGTCCCCACCGGGTCGCTCAGCAAATTGATGCTCATCGTTCCAACCAGGGCATAGGCCACCACGAGCATCGGCGACATCAGGAAGTTCATCTGCGCTTGGGGGTGGATGCGGCCTTCGAAGTTGCGGTTGCCCGAGAGCACCGAACAGACATTGAGACTGTGCTGATCCACCGCCGTGGCGACCTCCGGTATCAACGGCCCGGAGTTACCGATGCAGGTGGTGCAGCCGTAGCCAACCAGATTGAAACCGAGCTGGTCCAGATACGGCGTAAGTCCCGCCCGATCGTAGTAGTCCGTCACCACCCGTGAACCTGGTGCTAGCGAAGTCTTCACCCACGGCTTCCGAGTAAGCCCTTTTTCGACAGCGTGCTTGGCGAGCAGGCCGGCGCCGATCATTACCGAGGGATTGGAAGTATTGGTGCATGAAGTGATGGCTGCGATCACTACGTGTCCATTGTCCACGTAGGTTTTGCCCTTGCCAGGGAGGGTAATATCCACGGGAGCATGTGGCCAGTGGTGAGGGCGATTGGCCTTGCACGGGGTGGTGGGGCTATTGTTCTCGGTGTCAGGAACGACTGCTATCGGATCGCTGGCCGGGAACGACTCCGCAACGGCCTCGTCGAGGCCCTTCAGTACCGCTTTTTCGTAGGGGGAGCCTTCGAGCAACGTACCCACGGCCTGTGGCGCGATCCGCATCGGAATCCGGTCTTGTGGGCGACGGGGGCCGGCCATGGATGGCTCCAGCGTGCTCAGGTCCAACTCGATGGTCTGCGAGAACTCGGGTTCATAGGCAGGGTCGTACCAGAGGCCCTGTTCTTTGGCATAAACTTCGACCAGGCGAATTTGGTGTTCGGACCGGCCGGTTAAACGCAGATACGAGAGTGTTTCGTCATCGATCGGGAAGATCGCGCAAGTGGCGCCATACTCAGGGCTCATGTTGCCCAACGTGGCGCGGTTGGCGAGCGGCACCTTGGCAATGCCGGGTCCGTAGAACTCGACGAACTTGCCTACTACGCCGGTGCGCCGAAGCAGTTCGGCCACGGTCAGCACAAGGTCGGTGGCCGTGGTTCCGGGTGGGAACTCGCCGGTCAACTTGAGGCCGGCTACCTGTGGAATCAGCATGCTCAGCGGCTGTCCGAGCATGGCTGCCTCAGCCTCGATGCCACCCACGCCCCAACCCAGCACACCCAAGCCGTTGACCATGGGAGTGTGGGAGTCTGTGCCGATCAGCGTATCGGGATACGCCAGCACGCCTTCCGGACTTTCGCGCGTGAACACGACACGGGCCAGATACTCCAGGTTGATCTGATGACATATGCCGGTATCTGGCGGCACTACCATGAAGTTGGCGAACGCGTGCTGGGCCCAGCGCAGCATTTGATAGCGCTCGACGTTGCGCTCGAATTCCAGCTTTGCGTTGATTGCGAACGCATCGTCGCGAGCAAATACGTCAACGATGACCGAGTGATCAATGACGAGCTCCGCAGGGATCAGTGGATTGATTCGTCGTGGATCGCCACCGAGCGCAATGATTGCGTCGCGCATCGCCACCAGGTCAACCACGCACGGCACACCGGTAAAATCCTGCATGAGCACGCGTGCCGGCGTGAACTGGATTTCTTGGTGTTGCGTAGCTTGGGGTCGCCAGTCAGCTAACGCCTGAATTTGTTCGGTTGTTACCAGATGTCCGTCCTCGTTGCGTATCAGATTCTCCAACAGCACCTTGAGGCTGTAAGGCAGCCGATGCGCGGTCTTGATACGGTCGAGTCGATAAATCGTGTAGGTGTGTTGATCGACAGAAAGTTGATCCCGGGTGTCGAAGCTGTTCGATGACATGTGTCTTCCTTTTTCGATACGGGTTGGGATTGCTGCTAACGAGACCCGGCATTCAGCGCAAGGCAATCGTCAAGACTGCAAAAATCCCATTCACCATCGGGGAGTAGCAACCGCGACGCTTTCCAGAAGATCAGGAACACGCGTGATCGGGAGACCCAAGCGCTAGCTATCATATTAGGTCACATTGTGATCTATTGAGCGTAGGACTAACGCCGCTCTCCGCGTGTTGAACTGCGTGCCCATTCGAACTCCTCGGGCAGCGGCGTGTAGCAGGCTTGCAGTTCTCGGGGTGCCAGAACCTCGGGGAAGCGCGGGTATGCGGTGCGTTCATTCGAGGGTGGCCATTGCGGATCGTCCGGATCGCAGAGGGCCGCTCAGATTAGCGCAAGAAAAATCCGAGGTTATTACACCAAATCGTAATGATTATGGCCGTCTGTATAACTACACGGCTTATGATAGCGATTTACGATTACGTTGTTGATGCCCGGACAATGACCACAACCACTCGATCGAACATGAGACCGATTTTGCTGCTCGCGGCTTGCGCGGCCGTGCTGACAGGATGCGCAGGAACGGAGACGGCCGTGCGCGTGCGCGCCGCGCCGGGCTTGAGCCTAGGCGAGCAAACGTACGCGTTTGCGGAGAGTCCGCCGGGCGTCCTCGATCCCGACGAAGTGCGCTGGGAAGCTGCCGTCGCTCAGCGGCTCGCGCAGTTCGGGTTTGTCGCCGCGCCGGCTCCATCCGCTCAATATCGCGTCGCGCTCTCGCACGACACGCGCCTTGCGTCCGTTGCCGTGGTCGATGCACGCTGCGCCGAGACGAGCCCGTGCGGCGCGCCACCGCCGTTGCGCGCCCCGGGCTTTCCGTGGCCGGGCATGAAGTCCTACGCACATTCGCTCACCCTGCGGTTCTTCGATCGTGCCGATGGGCGGGAAGTCTATGCCGTGAGTGCGACCAAGCGCGATCGTGAACCGAGCGCCTCGGTTGCCATCGACGCGCTCGTCGCGAGCGCTCTGGCAAGGGTGCCGTTTCAACGCGAAACGCAGGGCGAGGCGGGCCGCGCCGACGCAGACGGCGCGACTGAATGGAAAGTGACGTTGCGCATGGGCGATCGCGATGCCGAGCCGCGCGTGAGCGGCGTCGCTCCGATGCCGCGTTGAGGCGCTTGCACGCCACATTGTGCGCGTCTGGACGTCGCCATTCGCATCCTCGCAGACCGGCTTCTTGCGGACACAAAGGTCGAGCACTGAAGCCTTGCATCCGACGACAGGCTCGGCTCGTGCTCGGCGCAAATCTTCCGTAGAATGCGCAGCGGGCCGATTCACTCTGCGTGGAGACAAGCGATGAGCATAACAACGACGCCGTCCGACGATACTCTGCCGTCAGTTCGCCGCATCACAGGCTGGTACGCGAATTTTCTCCTCGCAGCGTTCGCGCTGCTGCCAGGCTACCTGATCGCCTATCTCTACTACTTCCAAGACCCCCGGCTGCTGTTCGAGAGCCACGCGTTTCATGAGTTCGCCATCGCGGCCGCGACGCTCGAGGGCGCCTTCGTCAGCTACGTGAGCTGGCTGTGCTATCGCCTCTCGGGCGAGCCGATCTTGCGCTGGTTGACGCTCGGCTTCACGGGGTTCGTACTGGTCTATGCGCCGCACGGCGCATTCACGCCCCTGGCGCACCACCACATGTGGCTGTTCCTGCTCTACGGGCCAGCCTCGCGTCTCGTGATGGCGATCCTGCTGTTCATCGGCTTGCTGTCCTACGAAGCGCGCGCCGATTCCGTGGAACGGCGCGCGGATCGATGGCTGTGGGGGATGTGGATGGTTGCATTCGTCGTCGTCGATCTCTTGGTCGCCGTGCTAGCGAACTCGGCGATCGCCGGCTCGCTAGCGGTGCGGCTATCGCTCGAAGGCGGCGCAATGGCAGTTTCGCTGCTCAACGTCGCCTGCCTGGTCGCGCGAAGAATTCGCTCGCCGCTCATGCAAATCTTCGGTATTTCCGTGATGGCGTTCGCGTTGTCTTCACTCGCCTTCATCCTCGGCAAACCGTGGAATCACATGTGGTGGCTGGCCCACGCCATTTTCGCGGGCGGCTTCTTTTTGCTCAGCTACGGCATCGTTCAGGCCTTTCACACCACTCGTTCGTTTTCGACGATTTACAGCCAAGCCGATCTCTTGGCTCGCCTGCAACAAGAAATGACGCGTACCGAAGGCGCGTTGCAAGAGCTGCAGCGTAGCAATCAAAAGCTCGAATCGCTCGCGGCCGTCGATCCGCTGACCGGCGCGACCAACCGGCGCGCGTTCGTAGAACGCCTGGATGCCGAAGCGGGTGCGGCTAGGCGTGGCGGCACGCCGTTCTCGCTGCTCGCTCTCGACATCGACAATTTGCAGCGTATCAACGAGCGTTTCGGCGAACGCAAGGGCGATGAAATCCTGAAGGCCGTCGCGGCGGCATGCGTGGAAGCGATGCGGCCGTATCAGGGGCTCGCGCGCGTAGGCGGGGGCGAGTTCATGGCGATGCTGCCCCATGCCGCGCTCGATGCGGCGCTCATGATAGGGGAGCGCGTTCGCGCGTCGATTCAGTCGTTGCATTTCGAGGGCAGGGCCGAACGTTTCTCGGTCACGGCGAGCATCGGCATCGCCCAATTCGGTCCCGACGGCACGACGGGCGATGCCGTCATGCGCACAGCCGACGAGCGCTTGAAGCGAGCAAAAACGCACGGACGCAACTGCGTCATCGCCATCTGAGCCGCACGCCGATATAAGCGCAGGAGCGCAGGAGCGCAATGCGACCCGATCGAACGGCAACTGGGAACTGGCAACTACAATCGAGTCGATCGTCGCCGCTCGATGCAATCGCGCTTAAGGCTGCGTTAAGCGGCGCTGTGCCATGCTGCGCCGCGCAAAGCCACTTCGAAACGGATCAATCATGCGTTTGCTGTTGGTCGAAGACGACCGAATGATCGCCGAGCCCGTGCTCGACGCCATGCGCCGCGCCGGCTATGCGATCGACTGGGCCCAAGACGGGCGCGCGGCCGAGCTCTCGCTCGGCAACGACGTCTATGATCTCGTGCTGTTGGATCTGGGGCTGCCGAAGAAAGACGGTATCGCTGTCCTGCGCGCTTATCGCGACGCGGGCGGCGGCGCGCCCGTCATCATTTTGACGGCGCGCGATGCAGTCGATGAACGCGTGCGCGGCCTCGATACAGGGGCCGACGATTACCTCGTCAAACCGTTCGACCTCGACGAGTTGGCAGCGCGCGTCCGCGCGCTGCTGCGGCGGCGCACCGGGCAGAAGCAGCCCGTCTACACCCATGGTGAGCTCGCGCTCGATCCCGCTGCTCACGAGGTCACCAAAAACGGCGTGCCCATTGCGCTCGTCCCCCGAGAGTTTGCCCTGCTGCACGCACTGATCGAAGCGCCGACGCGTGTGCATACGAAGCCGGAACTCGAAGAGAAGCTCTACGGCTGGGGGGCGGAGGTGGGTAGTAACGCGGTGGAAGTCCATATTCACAGCCTGCGCCGCAAGATCGGCCCCGAGCAGATCGTGACCGTGCGCGGCGTCGGCTATCGTTTGATGCGCATTGCATGAGCTCGATCCACCGCTGGCTCCTGGGCTGGCTCATTTTCGGTTTCTTGGCGGCATCGGGCGTCGCGAGCTACGGTATTTTTAGGACCGTGCACGAAGAGGCGAATGAGCTGTTCGACTACGAATTGCACGCGGTGGCGCTTTCGGTGCCACCCACGCTCGCCGAGGCCGAAGCATTGACGCGCGCCCCGGTTCAATCGCGAGAGATATCCGACGAACGCATCGCTATCGAAGTGTGGGACGCGACAGGCCGAGGCATTTATCGCTCGCCCGACGCACCGGGTATCGGTCAGCTAACCGAAGGTTTTCATACGATCAAACGTGGGGAGAAGCACTGGCGCGTGTTCGGCCTGCGACAGAACGCGCGCTTCGTCCAAGTTGCACAACCTGTGTCCGTGCGCGAGGCGCTAGCGGTGCGTCTTGCGTTGCGCACACTCTGGCCGCTCGGGCTGCTGCTGCCGCTGATCGTTGCACTCGTGCTGATCGTGGTCTCGCGCGGCCTATCGCCGATCCGTGCGCTTTCGCGCGCGCTGGCGACGCGCTCGTTCGATGCGCTCGGGCCCTTGCACCCGGAAGGCTCGGTTCCCGAAGAGATTCGGCCCTTGGTCGACGCATTGAACGACTTGCTGCATCGCCTGCACGCCGCGTCGAGCGCGCAGCGCACGTTCATCGCCGATGCAGCGCATGAGCTGCGTTCGCCGCTAGCTGCGCTCAAACTTCAATTGCAAGCTGCCGAGCGTGATGGCTCGCTCAGGGGCGAAGGCGAAACGCTCGCGCGCATCGAAGCGCGCTTGAATCGCATCATCCGCCTCGTCCAGCAATTGCTTGCACTCGCGCGAGAGGACGCAGAGCCATCGGCGTTACTGGCACCGGTATCGTTGCGTCGTCTTGCCGAGCAGGCCGTGGGGGACTTCTCGCTGATAGCGGAAGCGAAATCGATCGATCTCGGACTCGAGCTTACTGGCGCAGCGGGCGAAGACGATCCTTTCGAAGTGCGCGGCGACCCGAATGGTTTATCGGTACTCCTAAATAATCTCGTCGACAACGCAATCCGGTACACGCCGCAAGGGGGACGCGTCGATTTGATTCTGCGCCGCCTCGGGCCGCGGATCGACTTCGAGGTTCGCGATACCGGCCCGGGTATCGCCCCAGATGAACTCGCGCGGGTCTGCGATCGATTCTATCGAGGGGAAGGGGCGGGGGGCGAGGGCAGCGGGCTGGGCTTGGCGATTGCGTCGCGCATCGCAAGCCGCCACGGGGCCGCGCTGACCCTGCTCAACAATGCGGATGGGATCGGATTGTCGGTCACGGTATCGCCGCTGCAGGCGGCTTAGCCGCTCCTCATCGGTCGCCGCCTTCCTCTTGCCGCCGGTACTGCGCGGCGAGCTTGTCTTGTTGAGTGGGCGGCACGGGATCGTAATGGCTGAGCTCGATGCTGTAGTTGCCATCGCCCCCCGCCATGGCGTTCAGGCGCGATTGGTACTCGCTCAGTTCAGACAACGGCGCCTTCGCGGTCACCACCACCGATTGGCCGTTGAGCGTGCGTGAGCCTTGAACCTGAGCCCGCCGCGACGATAAGTCACCGATGATGTCGCCCATCGCCGCTTCGGGCGCGGTCACTTCGAGATCGACGACAGGTTCAAGCAAGATCGGTTGCGCTTTGAGCACCGCATCGATGAATGCCTTGCGGCCCGCGACGACGAACGCGACCTCCTTCGAATCGACCGGGTGGTACTTGCCGTCATGAACTGTCACACGAACGTCCTGCATCGGAAAACCGGCGAGCGGACCGCTTTCGATGACTTGAAGAACGCCTTTCTCGACGGCGGGCATGAATTGCCCCGGAATTGCGCCGCCCTTTACCGCATCGACGAACTCGTAACCCGCCCCACGCGGCAGCGGCTCCACGCGCAGCATGACTTCCCCGAATTGGCCGGCGCCGCCCGTTTGCTTTTTGTGGCGGTAGTGCCCCTCGGCCGCCGTGCCGATCGTCTCCCGGTAGGCGATCTTCGGCGGCCGCGTGACGACTGCGAGTTTGTATTGATCGGCAAGCCGCTCGAGCATATGCCGCAAATGCAGTTCGCCCAAACCGCGCACGACGGTTTCGTTCGTTCCCGCCGGATGCTCGATCCGCAAGCAGGGATCTTCGGCGGCGAGCTTCTGCAGGATCTCCCACAGGCGCTGCTCGTTGCCGCGCCGTTCCGGCTCGATGGCGAGCGCATAGATCGAGCTCGGAAACTCCAGCGGCGCGAGATGGATGTCGCCATCTTCCGGGGCGTCGTGCAAGACGGCGTCGTAGCCGATCTCGTCGACCTTCGCCGTGGCGCATAGGTCGCCCGGCCCCGCTTGCTCGATATCGGCGTGTTCCTTGCCTTGGAGCCGCATCAGGTGGGCGACGCGAAAGGGCTGGCGCGCGCTGCCGATGTAAAGCAGTGCGTCGCGCCGCACCGTTCCCTGGTGGACGCGGAACACGGCCATTTTGCCGATGTATGGGTCCACCACGATCTTGAAGACGTGCGCGAGGACGTGCTTATCGGCGTCCGGCGCCGCGCGCACCGTTTCCCTCCGGCCGTCGACTTCGCGGTAAAAGAGGGGAGGGTTGCCTTCCAGCGGGCTAGGCAGCAGTCGCACCAATACGTCCAAAAGTTGCTCGATCCCGGCGCCGGTTGCAGCCGATGCAAAGCAGATCGGCACCAAGTGCCCTTCGCGCAACGCTTGCTCGAGCGGCGCATGCAATTGTTCCGGCTCGATCGCTTCGCCCTGCTCGAGGTAAAGGTCCATCAAATCGGGGTCCAACTCGATGACCTGATCGACGAGCGCGTCGTGCGCCGCTTGGACGCCGAGAAAATCGGCGTCGCCCGATGGATTGAAAAAGCAATCGACCACGGTCTGGGCGCACCCAGCGGGGAGATTGATCGGCAAACAGGTCTTGCCGAATGCATCTTGGATTTGCTCGACGAGCGCGGGCAAATCGACTTTCTCGCCGTCGATCCCGTTCACGATGATCATCGTGCAGAGTTTGCGCGCTTTAGCCCAGGCCATCATGCGGCGCGAGGCCATTTCGACGCCGGTGCGCGCATTGATGACGAGCGCCACGGTTTCGACGGCGGCGAGCGCGCTCATCGAAAGACCGCAGAAGTCGGGGTAGCCCGGCGTGTCGACGAGATAAACGCGCGTACCCCGGTGATCGAGGTGCGTCACGGCAGAACTGAGCGAATGGTGGTATTTGCGCTCCAGCGGGTCGGAATCGCAAACGGTCGTGCCACGGTCCACGCTACCGGCGTTGTGAATGGCGCCGCTCCGATAGAGTAGCGCCTCGATCAACGACGTCTTGCCGCAGCCCGCGTGACCGACCAGCGCGACGGTACGAATGGCTTCGGGGTGATGGTCCATGGCCGCCCTCGTCCTGCGATCGCAATGGGGCCATTATTGGCGAAAACACGGCCTTCCGCCAGGTGGATGCGCGGCGATCGACCCTGCCATATCGGCTTTGCCGAAGCGGACAGGAAGGCTATCGCCAGGGCGATCGTCATACTAATTCGAGGGCGCGAGCATGATGAACCGAGTTGTTATTCAGGATAAATCGATCCCTTCCGGTTAAAGCGATCCCTGCGCCCAAAACGTTCAAGACATAACAATTGTTACGGCGCGGATTTAAAGTACGATCCGCCGCTGCGACGTCTGTTAGTTTGCGCGTCGCGGGGGAGCGGCGCCGTGCGGCTTTTCTCTCCTAATTTCCGTTTTGGGGTGCAGAGTTTAGAACATTTGATAAAATACTACGGCTTTCCGGTGTGTAATAACAATCGTAAATTTTCCTGTGCTTTCTTGACAGGGAAACGCTCACTCACTAAATTCTCTCTCAACTTCTAGTCGAAAAAAGTCCCTGCCGAGGGCGCGCGAATCGGTTGAGAGGCCGCCGCAGTGCGGCTCGTATGGAAACGAGATTTTGAGGCGGGGCACCCGAGATGGAATGCGATCCGAAGCAAAGCGGCAGTAATCGCTGCACCGCGCGCAGACTGTGGCGGCAGCGGCAATCGGCGCTTCATCGTCCAGATCCGAGGCGGCCACGTCCCGTCCTTGGGCGCACCGGGATCCATCCTTACCAATTCGCGTTTCGCGAGAAACCCCGATAGCGGCTCAGCAACGTAGCGGCATGCAAGGCCGCCCCGTTTTCTCCGATAGTTTCGGCGCCGATGGCGATGGGAAACTGCATCCGATCGAAGCGGCGCAGCCCCCCGGCAAAAGCAAAGGATTACCGGGCTGTTCGGTTCAAGTAGTAGCGACGTGTTTATTCATTAAATAACCGAGGGCATAAACATGGGCGGCGATGTCGTGCGTTATGGGGATTCGATCGTCTTGGAAAATTGCGACTGTAGCGACCCTTTGTATTTAGGGTTTGTCAGGCGGTTCGAAGGCCGCCGCAATCCGCTGCTCCTGTCGACCGAGGTATCGGAGGCCGATAAGCATCCGGCGAGCGATTATCAATGGCGCTTGCTACCGGTGGTGGGGGGGAAGCGAAAATGGGGCGATCCCGTTGAGTTTGCCGATCGCATCCGGCTTCAAGTGGTCGACGACAAGGGGAACTCGCGGATGCTCTCGGTCAGCCATTTGGATAACCGCTCGATCATGGCCGAACGGCGTCCGACCTGCGTCGACTCGTGCACCTGGTGGGTGACCTATACGAGCGAACTGCGGGTGGGGCGTGACGGCCGTGTCGGACCCTTGGGCGATCTGTCGCCGCACCTCATGTACGGGGATTCGAACTACGTGGGCCTCATCAACGGCGCGCGATATCTGTCCGCGATAGACGACCAATACCGGATTCTGCGCAAGCGCACTGTATTGCTCGACGATCTGCCCGACTCTGGAAGAGCGACATGGTGGCGTGTTCAACGATCTCTGCCGGAGCGCGTTGCGCCCGTGCATGCCATACAAGGTGCGTCGTCCGTGCGAACCCAGACAACACACGCTCTGTCGATCGCTTAGGGTGCGGACGGCCGGCTCGGCTTGCGCGGCCTGCGCCAGGCCGCGCGAGCGTCCATCGCCAAGCCGGCGACCCTGCGGTTTCAACGCTTACTTTTGCTGAAGAAGCTCCGCACTCGCATTTGCGCATCGGACGCGAGTGCGGATGACGGTCGCTGCGG
This sequence comes from Paraburkholderia sp., assembly GCA_004322045.1. Taxonomy (GTDB): domain Bacteria; phylum Pseudomonadota; class Gammaproteobacteria; order Burkholderiales; family Burkholderiaceae; genus Trinickia. Next base: position 90,935 of record SCRN01000001.1, on the reverse strand, counting down.
TCAGAAACTGTGCTTGATCCCGACGTTGGCTACGACCGTTCTCGCTGCGCTCGCCGTTCCACCGGCGAGGATCGACGTCTTCAGTCCTTCCAGCGGATCTACGGTACCGACCGCTCCGGCGTCGATGTACGCGAGTTGCCCATACAACGTCGTGCGCTTCGAAAGGGAGTAGTCGTTGCTCAGCACCAGCGCTTTCGCTGCACTGTTGTGCGCACCCCGGTATGCGTTGTAGTAGCCGGCCAGCGTTGCCGTGTTCGCGCTGCTCCACCGGTAGTCGATGCCTGCTCCGAACGAACGAACAGTGGAGATGTCACTCCCGTTGACCGCCCGGTCGATCACGTCGACATAGTTGAACTTGCCGGTTACCGGGCCATAGGGTACCGCGATACCGGCGCTCCATAGCTGGCTGATGTTCGCGCCGGTCACGCTGTCTGCAATCGACTGATATGTCGCGGAAACCGTGAGCGGGCCGGTATAGGTCGCGCCCAGCGAGATTTCGTTACCGCGCTTCAGACTGCCCGCAACGCCGCCGAACGAATAGGCGGCGGCCATCCAGACCGGGCCCAGCGTGTTCGAGTATTGCACCGCGTTGCCGATGAACACGCCGACGTCGTTGCTGGGGCTGGTGCCCGCGCCCATTGCATCGCCCGGTGCGGCGAGCTGCGTATAAGCCCACGGATACAGACCGGACAAATTCTCCTTCATGCCGCGCGGGTCGGTCGTCAGTGCAGCAAGCAGCGATGGACTGTATTGACGCCCAAGCGTCAGCGTGCCCCACGCCGTGCTCAATCCAACATTGGCCTGACGCCGGAAGATTTCCGAAGAGAAGCCGGGGCCGCTCGTCATCGTGCCGGAATTGCTGCTGAAGTGGCCTTCGAGATCGAATATGGCCTTCATGCCGCCGCCGAGATCTTCGACGCCGCGAAACCCCCAGATGCTTGGGCTGATACCGCCGGTCGCAAGCTGCACCTGACTGCCGGAGCCGGTGGCCGCGTGGTTCGTATAGAGCAGGCCCGCGTCGATGACTCCGTAAAGCGTCACCGACGATTGTGCGGCCGCTGCGCCCGTCGCGCAGCCGAGCATGATCGCCAGAACACTTTTTCGACAGTACTGATTCTGCATGGTGTCTCCATCAATTTTGAATTGGCCGAGCCGGGTCGGCTTCTTTGTCGAGCAATGCACCGATCCCCTAAGGAAACGGCGCCGCGACCGGATGCAACATGCATGCCAGTCTTTTATTCCCGTTTCGACCGGATGGTTAGGACATCTATGAATCGGGCGATGCCTGACTAGGCAGCCCGGAGAGCCGAAAAACCTGGGGTCGAGAGTCGCTTTAGTCGGGCAGCGGTGCGTTGTCTCGAGTGTTCCGTATTGCGACAACCTTGCGACAATCGCCGCACACTCGCGTGGGAAGGTAGGAAGCGTCAGAAGGGCGGACGCATAGGGCGGCGAATCTTGGAACCGGAGTTCGTTCGGCGAACGAGGCGGGGGGGGGCGATTTCGCAGGTCATGTGCCGCCGGCGCGGACATGACCTGAATCGGGAACGACTGCGTTAGAACGTCACCGTCGTGCGCACGCCGACGACGAACGTATTGCGCAATGCCTGCGTTTGATCGTTCGGGTTCTGGCCGGCCCCAGCGTTGAAGGTGTATTGCGCATCGCCTTGCACAACCCACCACGGCGTCACTTGATATTGGTAGGTGGCCTCGAGCGCCGTCTCGCTACCGCGCACGACATGGCCGTTGTCCGCGTCCAGTGCGCGCGCATGGCTGCCGACCTTTACGTACGCGAGGCCCAGGCCCACGCTATCGTTGTCCCGGCCCTTGAACGGGGCTTTCATGACCACGCCCAGATTGGCGCTCACGCTGATGAGGTTGCGATCCCCGGGCGCACCCATGACGCGCGCGAACACGCCGATGCTGCGCGGGCTATCCGCGCCCGCGCGCCAAACCATTTGATCGGCGACGGCGTAAAAACTGTAATCGCCGCGGTGTTGCGCCGCGGCGCCGGTCGAAGCAGGGGAGGCCAGCGAAAGACCCGTACCATCTAAGCGCTGATCGGCAAACCGTTCATTGTTGTACCAGAGGCCGAGCTTGTAGGTGCCGGGCAATCCGCCGCTTGCCTTGACCGCCTCGGACCCGCCTTGACCTTGCGACGGCTGGTTGATCGCGTACTGCAGTTCTCCGATGTAAAGCGCCCCGTTATGCAGATTGAAACGGGTGCCGCTCCCGTTCAAGCGCTGCGGGTCGCCCACGCCAGGCGCGGGATTGCCGTCGAATACGCCCGCCAGCGCCGTGAGCGACGGCGTGAGCTGCGCACGCACGCGCACGCCGAGCGAGGACAACGGGTAGGCAGGGCCGCCCGAGGGCATGTCGTACGAGGGCACGCCGGCCCACCCAAACATCGTGTTCACGAACGTGTTGGCGTACGTGCTCACCATGAATTCCTGGTCGAGACTTTGCTGGCCGACCTTGACATCGACACGATCGCCCAGCATCGACTGCTGATACCAGAGTTCCCACAGACGCGTAGTATCGTCCGCCTCGATCCCGCTCGCCGTATTGAGCGTGCCAAGGTTGTATTGGCTCAAGTTGCGGCCGTGAATCTGCAGGGCGCTCACGTTGAAGCTGCCTCCGGGCAGGCCGAAGGCCTTGCCGGTGTCGATGCCGAACGTGGCCGTGGTCAAGCCGTCGTAAGCGCCGCCGCGTGCCAGGCCGCCGCGCAGATTCGCGAGATATTCGCTCGTCTCGGTCAGCGTGAAGGTTGCGCCGTGCTTATCGAGCCACGGACGCAGTCCGCCCATGTCGCCCAGCAAGTTCTGGCGCGTGGCGAGGCTATCGGATGCCTCCGGCGAGGGGGCCTGCGCGCTGCTGTCGGCTCCGGCAGATTGCGGCGCCGAATCGGGCGCGCCCGCCGCCACGGCTGCGCAAGACGCCAGCGCGCTCAAAACCAACGCGGCACAACGATTCAAAGAGAGGCAGGCGCGGCGGGCAACAGCTTGAGACATCGGAACTCCTTTATTTTTTCGTGAGGCGACCGCTAGCCGGTTGCGCGGCGAACAGCCCGGTTTGCCAAATGACGCATCGCGCGGCATCGCCGAGCGACTTGTCACGCGAGATGGGAACGCATTCTACTCAGCAAGCCGAGAAATTGAAACATGAATGCGACTGATTCGCATTAGTGATTGCAATTGCATCAACGAAGGCCGGCGTCGTCGCCACGCGCGTTCCTCCTTAAACGCCCGCGTCTTCGTCGGGTATCGCGGCGAGCTCGGTGAGCCATGCCTCGGCGGTCGAATCGCTTGGCGCACGATAGTCGCCGCGCGGCGATAAGGAGCCCCCGGAGCCGACTTTCGGGCCGTTGGGCAGACAGCTTCGCTTAAATTGCTGGCCACCGAAAAAGCGCTGGAGAAACACGCCGAGCCACGCTTTGATCGCCCCGATTTCATAGCTGTGCCGGCTCTCTTCCGGCAAATCGGGCCATGGTCCCAGTGCGGCGTCATGCCACGCCGTCCATGCGAGAAAGGCAACTTTCGACGGCCGGTAGCCAAAGCGCAGCACATAGTAGAGATTGAAATCCTGCAACTCGTAGGGTCCGACTTTGTCCTCGGTGCGCTGAATGTCGCCGGCTTCTTTAGCCGGAATCAGTTCGGGACTGATCTCGGTGTCGAGCACGTCGAGCAAAACAGCGCTGGCCGCCTCGCTCAAGGCGCCCCATTGCGCGCTGCGGCGAATCAAGTATTGAATCAACGTCTTCGGCACGCTCGCGTTGACGCCATAGTGCGACATTTGATCGCCGACCCCGTACGTACACCATCCCAGCGCGAGCTCGCTAAGATCGCCGGTGCCCACGACGAGCGCGCCGTATTGATTAGCCATCCTGAACAAATGGCTCGTGCGCTCGCCGGCTTGCACGTTCTCGAACGTGATGTCGTGCACCGGTTCGCCGTTCGCGTAGGGGTGGCCGATATCCTCGAGCATGCGCAGGCAGCTCGGGCGAATATCGATTTCGCGCGCCTCGCAGCCCAATGAGGCGACCAGGCGTCGCGCCTGATCGAGCGTGCGCGCGCTCGTGCCGAAACCGGGCATGATGCAACCGATGACCGCCGTGCTGGGCAACCGCATGGCTTGAACGGCGCGGATGCAAACGAGCAACGCCTGAGTGGAATCGAGGCCCCCCGAGACGCCGATGACGAGCCGTAAAGCATTGGCCGCACGCATTCTCGTGACGAGTCCCTGCACTTGGATGTCGTAGATCTCGCGGCAACGTTCGTCACGGCGCGCAGGGTCCGAGGGAACGTAGGGGAAGCGTTCATACGTGCGCGCGAGCGGCAGGCGAATCGTGCGAGGCAGCAGGGCGGGCACCGCTACGGTGCGAAAGCGCGCGCAGGCATCGCGATGCGCATGCGCCGTATCGCCGAACGTCGTTTGCCGCATGCGCTCGCTGACGAGCCGATCGAGATCGATATCGGCGACGACGCATTGCGGGGCGTCGAGAAAGCGATGCGTCTCGACGAGCGCATTCCCGTTTTCATACACGACGCCGTGACCGTCCCAGGCAAGATCGGTCGTCGATTCGCCGTAGCCGGCGGCGCTGTATGCGTAAGCGGCCAAGCACCGCGCCGATTGATTGCCGACCAGCGCACGGCGGAAATCGGCCTTGCCCACGGTCACGTTCGATGCCGATAGATTGAGCAAAACCGTGGCCCCGGCCAAAGCCGCGAACGACGACGGGGGCACCGGAACCCATAAGTCTTCGCAGATCTCGACATGGAACGTGAGCAGCGGTTGCTGTTCGAAGCGAAACAGCAGGGCGCTGCCGCACGGAACATCGGCTTGGCCCAGCAGTGAAATGGATTCGCGGAGCAAACGATCGCCGGGCGCGAATTGCCTCGGCTCGTAAAACTCCCGATAGTTCGGCAAATAGCGCTTGGGCACGACCCCGAGGATCCACCCTCGGTGGATCACCGCGGCGCAGTTGAAGAGCAAGCCGTCGATCTCGAGCGGCAAACCGACGACCACCACCGATTCGACGTCGCGCGAAGCAGCCGCCACGTCGCCGAGCGCGGCGAGGCTCGCATCGAGCAACGCGCGTTGATGAAACAGATCGTCGCAAGAGTAGGCCGACAGGCCGAGCTCGGGGAACAGAGCCAGGGCCGCGTGGCGTGCATCGGCTTCGCGCAGGAGGGCGATCGTTTCCTTGGCGTTCGACGCAGGGTCCGCCACATGCGTGCGCGGCACGGCCACTGCGATGCGCGCGAAGTTGTGCCGGTACAAATTGAAGAAGCTCGGTCCATCGGTCATTGCAGGTCCCCCACGGTGGAAACGGCGAAATCGGCTTGCGGAAAGCGGCGTTCAACACGGAGCGGACGGCGCCTCCCTCCCGAACGTCCAATGTCAGTCCTCTTGCGCGCGAATCCTGTGTGCGCTCCCCGTATTGATAGCAGATCGGGCAGCGGATGGCGCTCGAACGCGCATTCGCAGCGCGCAGGACTGGTGGACCTCACCCTCGATCGGCCGGCGGCGCGCGGAGGAGCCCGTCGTATCGGCAGATTGCCACCTCGGGCGCTGGAAGGCATATCGCCGGATCAACCGTTGACCTTGGTCAACAGCAGCGCGCCCACGCATGCCTATAGTCAATCCATCGAAGATGACCATCGATTCATCGCACGGTAACAGGCGAATCAGGGAGAAGATGATGTCGGCGATAAAAAATCTGAAGATGGCCGCGCTCGCTGTAGCAGGAGCGGCGCTAGTTTCACTCACTGTAGCGCCCACTCCGGCGTTCGCCCAAGCGTCCGGCGCCAAGAGTTCCCGCGGCCGGGATGCCTATGGTCCTGGCCCAGGCATGATGGGCGGCGGCTATGGCCCCGGCAGGATGGGGTACGGCTATGGCATGGGCATGATGGGTGCGGGGCCAGGTTCAGGCATGATGGGCGGCGAATTCGGCGGTGGCCCCGGCATGATGGGCTACGGCGGCGGCTGGTGGGACGCATTGGGGTTGAGCGACGAGCAGCGAACGAAGATCAATCGCATCCAAGACGATACGCGGCACGCGCATTGGGCGCTGATGAACAGCATGATGGACGAACAGGCCAAGCTGCGCGACTTGTACGAAGCGCCGAAGCGCGATTCGGCAGCCATCGACGACACCTACAAGACGATCGGCGAGCTGAGGCAAAAAATGATCGACTCGTCGGTCGAAGCGCACAAGCGGATGGAGGCGGTGCTCACCAGCAAGCAGATCGAGAAGCTGCGCACCTATCGCGAGCAGGACCGCTGGGGCTGGTAAGCGCGCGTAAAAAAAAGGCCGAACGAATCGTTCGGCCAAATCGCCTCGTCAGTCGGAGATCGATGCGGGCCTTGCCCGCGAAGAAGGTGGGAGCGGCCGGGCGATGCTGCGCCCGGTACGCTGCCCGGCAATAGTTGATAGTTGAAATCAGCGCTGGTGTTCGCCTCAGTGCACGCGGCGGCCGCGGCGCAGGTGATCGAAGAAAACGGCAAGCAACAAAATACCGCCGCGAATCAAATACTGATAGAACGTCGGGACGTTCAAGAGGCTCATCGCGTCTTGCACGGAACCCATGATCAGCACGCCGACGAGCACGCCGGAGATCGTAGCCACGCCCCCCGTCAGCGATACGCCGCCGAGCACGCACGCCGAAATCACGCCCAGTTCGAGCCCGACCGACGTCTTCGGATCGCCCAGGCTCATCCGCGATGCAAGCATGACGCCGGCAAATCCTGTGACGAGCCCTTGCAAGACGAACACGACGATCTTGATGCGCGTGACCGGCAAGCCTGCCAGCAGCGCGGCTTCGCCATTGCCGCCGACGGCGAGCACATTCTTGCCGAACACCGTCTTGCGCAAGATGAACCCAAACAAGACGAAGCCGACGATGTTGCTCCAAATCGGATAGGAAATGCCGAGGAACGAGCCGCCGCCGAGATCGAAGAAGCGTTCTTCCGAAATCATGACGGCGTCGCCGTTCGACACGATGAAGGCAAGGCCGCGCACGACCTCCATCATGGCGAGCGTCACGATCAGCGAATTGATGCGGTAGCGCGCCACCAACACGCCGTTGACTAAACCGACTGCGCCGCCCGCGAGCACACCTGCCGTGACGCCAAGAAAGACGCTATGCGTGACGGTAATCAGCGTGGATGCGACCACGCCGGAGAATGCCACGATCGACGCCACCGAAAGATCTACTTCGCCGAGCGCCAGCACGAACATCATCGTGACCGCGATCGAGCCGATCAACGTGACCGACAGCAGCAGCCCCTGCATGTTGCGGCTGGTCAGGAAGTCGGGCACCGTGAAGCACAGGACGGCGAACAAAATCGCGAACACCATGACGATGCCGGATTTGTTGAGCAGCCGCCAGGTTTTCGCCGCGTAGGCGGCCGGCCCGCGCGCAGCGGGTTGCGAAAGGGTTTGAGGTTGTTGCATGGTCTCGTCTCGTTCGTTGCCGCTTGCCGCGCGGCAGGAAAATCAGTAGTGCCAATGAATCGGTGAAATCGATGCGTCAGCGGGGCAGCGCAAGTTTGATCAACTGATCCGGGGTAGCTTGCTCCTTGGGCAAATCGCCCACGATGCAGCCTTCCTTCATGACGATGATGCGATCGGCAACGCCGATCACTTCCGCCAAGTCGCTCGATACGAGCAGCACGGTTCTGCCCGCTTCTGCAAGCCCGTAGAGCAGGTCGTAGATCTGCGCGCGAGCGCCGACGTCGATCCCGCGCGTGGGCTCGTCCATGACGAACACGTCGATCTGCTCGGCCAGCCAGCGCGCGAGGATCACCTTCTGCTGGTTGCCGCCGGAGAGCGTGCCGATCGGCGTATTGCCGTCGCGCGTCTTGATCGAAAGCTTGCCGATGTAGTCGTGCGTCAACTCGCGCTCACGCCGCTCGTTGAGCAGCCAACGGGCGAAGCTCGAATGGCGCCGCGCACTGATGTTCATGTTGTCGGCCACCGACGCAATCGCGACGATGCCTTCCTGCTTGCGGTCTTCCGGGCACATGGCGATGCCGGCCCGCACGGCGTCGCGCGGCGTGCCGAAGCGCCTGGCGCGGCCATCCAATTCGATGTGCCCGGCGCTCGGCCGCACCGCGCCGCACACGAGCTTCATCAGCTCGGAGCGCCCCGCGCCGACGAGGCCGAAGAATCCGAGAATCTCGCCACGGCGGGCGCTGAACGATACAGGTTGCGCCAAGCCCGGACCGAGCAACGCTTTGGCTTCGATGCGCACGTTGCCGATCGGGCGCGCGCGATAACCGTAAACATCGCGAATCGAGCGTCCGACCATCGAGCTGATCAAGCGGTCTCGGTCGAGCCCGTCGACCGACTCGAACGTCTCGATCGAGTGCCCATCGCGAAACACGGTGACGCGGTCGCACAACTCGTACACCTCGTCCATCCGATGCGTGACATAGACGATGGCGCGACCTTCGGCCCGCAGGCCGTTGATGATCTTGAACAGCTGCGTCGTTTCGCGAGCCGAGAGCGAGCTCGTAGGTTCGTCGAACGCGATCACGCGCGCATCGCGCATGAGCGCCTTGCCGATCTCGATCATTTGGCGCTGCCCGATCGAGAGATCTTTCACTTGGGCGCGCGGGTCGATGCGCTCGCCCAAACGCTCGAGCGTCTCGGTGGCGCGCTCGATCAACGCTCGTTCGCTAAGCACGCCAAGACGGCTCGGCAATTGACCGAGCATCAGATTCTCGGCCACGGTCAGTTCCGGGACCAGGTGCAATTCTTGGTAAATGATGGCGATCCCGGCTTCGATCGCCGCCTTAGTGCCGGAGAAGTGTTGCTCGACGCCGCCGAGCTTTAACGTGCCCGACTGCGGCACGTTGACCCCCGAAAGCACCTTGAGCAGCGTCGATTTACCGGCGCCGTTCTCGCCCATCAAGCCGTGCACCTCGCCGGCGCGTACCGCGAACGACACACGATCGAGGGCGAGCACGCCGGGAAAACTGACGGTGATCCCGTCCAGCTGCAGGTATGACGAACCCGAACCGGCGTTCGTCGCGTCCATGCGGCTTGCACCGCTCTCTACCGTAGCATCGTTCGCGTCATGCATGACGTTTAAATCCCCAGTTCCTTACGTACGTCGAGCCAGTTGGTGCGCGTCATCAGCTTGCCCGTGGTTTGCGTATCGGCGGGCGGCTGCTTGCCGGTCTTGATCCACTGCACCAGATTTTCGGCGCTGTCCTTGCCGTGGTTCGTCGAGCTCACCGCGATCGTGCCGTAAAAGCCCGTCGCTTCCTTCTTCTGGAACTCGGCGAACGCTTCGCCCGCACCGTTGATGCCCACACCGATCACATCGGCCGACGGGATATGCAACTGCTCCGTGGCGCGCACACCGCCCAGCACCGATTCTTCGTTCAGCGCGAACACCACCCACTTCTTGATGTTCGGGTGCTTGGACAGCACCGGCGAAGCGGCGACGAAGCCGCCTTCGTCGTCGGTCGTCTTTTGCGGCGCATCGAAGATGTTTTCCTTCTTGAAGCCGTTCGCGAGCAGCGTTTGCGTCGCGCCGTCCGTGCGCAGTCTGGCCGTCGGCAGTTCATAGTCGGAGATGCGGATCGCGCCCACTTCCTCCGGCTTCCAGCCGCGGCGCTTCATCTCGTCGGAAATCGCCTGGCCCACTTGGTTGCCGATCTTGAAAGCGGACATGCCCAGGTGGGGCACATCGGCAAGCGGCTTGCCCGCGGAATCGACCAGTTGATCGTCCACCGTGACGAACTTCATGCCGTACTTCTTGGCGCGGGCTTGAATCGCCGGTCCGAGCCGCACGTCCGGGGCGCAAATGACGAAGCCTTTCGCACCCTGTGCGCCGAGGTTGTCGATCGCGCTCAAGACACGCTCGCCATCGGGCGTGCCGATGTTGACGACCGAGAAGCCCTCGCTCTTGCCAAGCGCGGTGGCTGCCTTCTCTTCGTTGATGAACCACGCCTGCTCGGGCATCTTCACCAGGAAGCCGATTTTCAAGGGCTCGTCCGCGTGGACGCCAAGCGGGACCGCGAGGGGGGCGGCCAAAAGCGCGGCCATCGTGGCACGCAACGTGAAGCGGCGAAGCTTGCTGGTCATACTAGTCTCCTTCTTGTCGGTCTCAGTGGACCGTGTTGTGACTCAAAAGCGAATCGATAACGTTAGTAGTCCTAAACAACTGCCTGCGTGCTCGGGATAACGAGCTTGCTCGAGCCCAGGCAGGCGATACGACGGGAGGAAGCAGAGTCAAGGCCGGGCTCGAGCCGGCCGGTTCTATCCGACGACCGGCTCCGCCTTGAAATCGCTCCCGAAATTATTCGACGAACGGTTCGAGGCTCTCCCGCCTTCCGAGCAGGAAGGCATCGGCGACGATGCCGAGCGGGCGCACGTCCACATCCCGCTCGCCACGCCCGATCAGATTGCGCCAATGGGCATAGAGAGAGGGGTACTCATGCACCGCACCGAGCGCGACCTCTCGGCCGTCTATATGCAAGCGATTGCCGCCCTGAGATAGCAGCAGGACGCCGTCGGCCGTTTTGACTTCGATCTCCCACAGCTCTTGCGGCCCATGGCGCCAATCGAACTCGACATGCACCGGAACACCCGCCGTGTCGAACAGTTCGAGATCCGCCGAGATCGGCATGTGCCGGTTCGACGGGATGCCGAGCATCGACGAAACGAGCGCGAGCTCGCGCGGCATGATCCAGGTGACGATCGATAGCGCGTTGATACCGGGATCGAACACACCGAGTCCTCCCGGTTCCCAAATCCACGTTTGCCCTGGGTGCCAACGGCGCACATCCTCTTTCCAGCGCACGTTCACCGAGCGGATGTCCTGCGTGGCGAGCCAAGTGCGTGCCGCCTCGACCCCCAGTGCGTGCCGCGAGTGCCAGCTCGCGAAGAGCGTCAGGCCCGCGCAGCTCGCCATTTGCTCGAGCGCGCGCACTTCGCTCAAACAGCCGCCAGGCGGCTTTTCGAGCATGACGTGCTTGCCGGCGGCGAGCGCCGCGCGTGCCTGTGCAAAGCGCGGCAGCGGAGGGGCGCTCAGCGATACGGCTTCGACATGGGGCTCCGCGGCCAGCAGCGCTTCGAGCGTGGGGTAATTGCGCACGCCTTCCACGCTGGCATTGCGGCTTGCACAGGCGACCAGCTCGAAGCGCGGGTCGGCCGCGATCGCCGGTAAATGTTGGTCACGCGCAATCTTGCCGATGCCGACCAGCGCGATAGAAATCTTCTTCATCTGAGCCTCGGCGATCACAAGCCCCAACGCAGCGCGAGCGGGTTCGCCTCGCGTGCGAGTTCCAGCAGCTCGGCGCGGGTGGCCGGCGCGAGCGGGTCCAAGGGACGGCGCACCGCGTCGCTCTTGATCACGCCGCCTTCCTTCATCACCGTCTTGGCCGCACGCAAGCCGCATTGGCGGTTCTCGTAGTTGATGAGCGGCAGGATCCGCGCATAACCGGCTCGCGCTTGATCGCGACGGCCCGCACGATGATCGTCGACCACGGTGCGAATCAGATCGGGCAGCAGCGCGCTCGACATCGTGCCGGTCGCGCCGGCATCGAGGTCCGGCATTAAGGTGATGGCTTCCTCGCCGTCGAACGGTCCTTCGATCGCATCGCCGCCCGCGGCGATCAGCGCGCGCAGCTTGGCGGCGGCCTGCGGCACTTCGATCTTGAAGTAGCGAACCAGGGGCAGCTCGCGCGCGATCCTCACGAGGAACGGCACGCTCAACGTCACGCCCGAAAGCGGCGCGTCTTGAATCATGACCGGCACGTTCGCGGACGCCGCGATCTGCGCAAAGAAGTCGAACATTGAGTTTTCATCGACGCGCAGCGTCGCACCGTGGTACGGCGGCATCACCATGACGATGCTGGCGCCGACGGCAGCGGCGCGCTGCGCACGCTCGGCTGCGATCTGGGTGCTGAAGTGGCTGCACGTGACCATCACCGGCACGCGCCCGGCCACGTGCGTCAAGCACAAATCGATCAGCACGTCGCGCTCGGCGTCGGTCAGCAGAAACTGCTCGGAGTAGTTCGCGAGAATGCAGATGCCGTCGACGCGTTGATCGATCATGCAATCGAGCACGCGGCGCTGGCCGTCGAGATCGAGCTCGCCGGTTTCCGTAAACGGCGTTGGTGCGACTGGGAATACACCCGAGAAAGGGCGGGTCGATACGGTCACTATTCGTACTCCTAATAAAAACTATCCATGCATCCGGTTCAGGCGCGTGAGGCGGGCACGCAGCCCGAGCGAGGCGGTGTCGCCCTGTTCGTCCGCGGCGCCGCGCTTGGCGGGATCGCGCAGGGCCGTGCTGCCGAGCCCCGAGCCATTCGATTTGCGCCGCGCCGCTTGCCGCTCGATCACGCGCTGCAACAGGCAGAACACGCAGAGCAGGGCGCCGATCACGATGCGTGTCCACCACGAGCTGAGCGTGCCGTCGAACGTGATCAGCGTTTGAATCGTGCCGAGCACGCCCACGCCGAACACCGAGCCGATGATGTAGCCGACGCCGCCCGTCAGCAGCGTGCCGCCGATGACGCTCGCCGCGATGGCGTCCAGTTCCATGCCTTGGCCTTGCAAGCCGTACCCGGACAGCACGTACAACGTGAATACGAGGCCGCCGAGCGCCGAGCACAGACCGCCCAACGCATAGACGCCGACTTTCGTGCGCGCGACGGGCAAGCCCATCAGTAATGCCGATTTTTCATTGCCGCCGAGCGCATACACGTTGCGCCCGAAGCGCGTGAAATGCGCCACGTAGATCGCAATCGCAAGCGTGACGAGGGCAATCAACGCGCCGGCATTGAGGGCGCCGCCGCCGATCGGCAGGCTGTAGCTCGCCACGGCGTGAAACGACGGCTCGCTGATCGTGATCGATTGCGTGGTGACGAGAAAGCACGCGCCGCGCGCGAGAAACATGCCGGCGAGCGTCACGATGAACGGTTGGAGACGCAAGTAGTGGATCAGTGCGCCCATCGCCGCGCCATAGGCCGCGCCGATCGCGAGCACGAGCGGCGCCACGGCCCAAATCGGCCAATGCCAGCGCTCGGCGCACACGGCGCAGACGATCGTCGAAAAGGCCACGACCGCGCCGACCGACAGGTCGATGCCGCCCGACAAGATCACGAACGTCGTGCCGATGGCGACGATGAGCAAGAAGGCGTTGTCGACGAGCAGACCGAGCAGAACCTGCATCGAGCCGAAGCCCGTATACATGAACGAGCCGAAACCGAACAATGCGGCGAACAGCGCAATCGTGACGACGATAGGAAGCGTGCGCGGATCGAGAAGACGACGGATGAACGCGCTCATTGCACCTCCGTGCGGGCGCGAGTGGAAGAAGCCGACGCTGCGAGCCGTGTTGCCAGTTGAGCCAGCAATTCGCGCGCACGCGCCGATTGAATCACGCTCACCACGAGCACGACGATCGCCTTGACCACCAGCGTCGCCTCGGGCGGCACGCCGATCGAATACGTGGTGTAAGTCAGCGTCTGAATGATGAGCGCGCCGAGCACCGTTCCGATCAGCGAGAAGCGCCCGCCCGCGAGCGACGTGCCGCCTAGCGTTACGGCGAGAATCGCGTCGAGTTCGAGCAGCAGGCCGGCGTTGTTGCCGTCGGCGCTACGCACGTTGGAGCTCGCCAAGATTCCGGCGATCGCCGCGGTCAGCCCGCAGAACACGTAGACCCCGAAGACGATCGCGCTCGAGCGCAAGCCGACCAGCCTCGCCGCGACGGGATTGACGCCGATCGCGCGCACCAGCAAACCGAGCGCCGTGCGATTGACGAGCAGCGAAGTGACCACGACCACGAACAGCGCGATCCAGACGGCACACGGGACCATCGCCACGAAGCCGTCACCGAGCCGCAGGTAGCCGCGTGCGCCGATCGGAATGATCTGGCCGCCCGTGAGCAATTGCGCGACTCCGCGCCCGGCAACCATCAGAATCAGCGTTGCAATGATCGGTTGCATGCCGACGAAGGCGGCGAGCAACCCGTTCCATGCGCCAGCCAAGAGGCCAACGCCCAGTGCGGCCGCAAGGGCGAGACCCACGCGGTTCGGATCGTCCGCCAACAACACGGCGGCAGTCGCCCCGGCGATCGCGACGACCGTGCCCACCGAGATGTCGATGCCCCGGGTGGCAATGACGAGCGTCATGCCGAGCGAGACGACGACGAGCGGTGCAGCGCGATTGAGAATGTCGATCGGCGCGCCGAACAAGTGTCCGTCGAGCACCGTGATCGCGAGGAAGTCGTGCCGGTGCACGACATCGAGCGCAAATAACAGCAGCAGCGTGACGATGGGCCATAGCAACGGATGGCGCACGATCGTCTGCAACGAACGCGAGTTCATGCTTGGCCTCCGGCAATGAGTCGATACACTTCATGCTCGTCGAGCGCATCGCCCGAGAGCTCGGCAACTTTACGTCGATCGCGCAACACTGCGATACGGTCGCTCACGCGCAGCACTTCGGCGATCTCCGAAGAAATCAACAAAATGCCGAGCCCTTTCGCACATAGCTGCATGACGCGATCCATGATTTCGAACTTCGCGGCGACGTCGATGCCGCGGGTCGGCTCGTCCAGAATCAACATCTTAGGGTCGATTGCGAGCCAGCGCGCGAGCACCACCTTTTGCTGATTGCCGCCGGAGAGCAGTTCGATCGGCTGCTCGATGTCGCGTGCTCGAATCCCGAGCGCCTTCACATAGTGCTCGGCGATACGCTTCTCTTTAGCGCGGCCAAGCGGGCGCCACCACCCCATTTTCGCTTGGAGCGCGAGCACGATGTTCTCGCGGATGGACAGCGCCGCGACGATCCCCTCTTTCTTGCGATCCTCGGGGCAATAGCCGATACCGTGCTTCACCGCATGGCGCGGCGAGCCGAGCTTCACAGGCACATCGTCGACGGTGATCGAGCCGGTATCGGCGCGATCGGCCCCGAACAAGAGCCGTGCGGTCTCGGTGCGCCCCGAGCCGAGCAATCCGGCGAGCCCGACGATGCGTCCCGATTCGAGCGTCAAATCGATGGGCTGCACCGCACCGCGCCGGCCGATGCCGCGCATATCGAAGCGCGGCGACGTGCGTCCGGCCGCGCCCGCGCTTGCCGCGCCGGCCGCCGACGGCGAACGTTTACGTTCTGCCGACACCGGAACCTCGCCGACCATCTTGCGCACCAGCTCGTCGACGGGCAAATCCTTCGCCAAATACTCGCCTTCGCGTTGGCCGTTGCGCATCACGGTAATACGATCGGAAATGGCGTACGTTTGCTCCAGGAAGTGCGTGACGAACAGGATCGCGATGCCCGACTGCTTCAACTTCGTTAGGACTTCGAACAACTTCGCCACTTCGGAATCGTCGAGGCTCGACGTCGGCTCATCGAGGATCAGCACGCGCGCGTCGACGCTGACCGCGCGCGCGATCGCCACCATTTGCTGCACGGCGATGGGGTAGGTATCGAGCGACTGCGTGACGTCGAGCGAAAGGTTCAGTTGCGCGAGCGCCTCCCGAGCGCCCGCGTGAATCGCCTTCCAGTCGATCGCACCTCGGCGCCTCGGCTGGCGCCCCGCAAAGATGTTTTCGGCGACCGAGAGGTTGGGGCAGAGATTGACTTCCTGATAGAGCGTGCGAATCCCGGCCGCCTCAGCTTCGAGCGGCGCCGAGAATCGAACGCTTCGACCGTCGACGCGGATCTCGCCCGCGTCGTGCGCATGAACGCCGGTCAGCACGTTGATGAGCGTCGACTTGCCCGCGCCGTTTTGGCCCATCAACGTATGGACTTCGCCCGCAAACAGACGGAAGTCGACGTTCGAGAGCGCATGCACGCCGGGAAACGACTTCGTCAAACCGAGCGTTTCGAGTACGAGAGGGCCGGTCATGGGCTTCGCTCGCTTACCGACGCGATCAGTACTTACGCTGCGGCAGCACTTGCGCCGCCACGTTCATCGGGAACACCGTCTCGTTCGTGACGATGCGCTTGGGCAGCGTCTTGCCGGCGACGATATCCTTCACGGCGCTCATCAACTGCGGTCCGAGCAGCGGGCTGCATTCCACGTCGACGTTGATCTTGCCCGCGATCATCGCTTGGAAGCCGCCCTTGGTGGCGTCGAACGACACGACCTTGGGCTCGGTGCCCGGCTTCATGCCTGCCTCTTCCATCGCTTGAATCGCGCCGAGCGCCATATCGTCGTTATGCGCGTAGACGACGTTGATCTGCTTGCCGTAGGTCTTGGCAAACGCCTCCATCACTTGCTTGCCGCCCGCCAGCGTGAAGTCGCCGCTTTGCGAAGCGATGATCTTGAACTTCGGATCGTTCTTGATGATTTCCATCAGACCGGCATGGCGATCGTTCGCCGGAGCCGAGCCAACCGTGCCTTGCAATTCGGCGATGTTGATCGGGCCCGGATTGTCCTTGTAGGTCTCTTCCAGCCAACGGCCCGCGCGGCGGCCTTCCTCCAGGAAGTCGGAACCGATCATCGTGACATAGAGCGACTTGTCTTTGACGTCGATGTTGCGATCGGTCAAGACCACGGGGATGTGCGCCTTCTTCGCTTCCTCAAGCACGGGTTCCCACCCTGATTCGACGACGGGCGAGAAGGCGATCACGTCCACCTTCTGCGCAATGTACGAACGAATCGCGCGAATTTGATTCTCTTGCTTTTGCTGCGCATCGGAGAACTTCAGATTGATGCCCGCGTCTTTCGCGGCTTGCTTGACCGAAACCGTATTGGCCGTACGCCAGGCGCTTTCCGCGCCGACTTGAGCGAAACCCAGGGTGATCTTCTTACCGTCCTGCGCGTGGCTATCCACGACGACCGACATTGCAACCGCAACTCCGAGCAATGCGTTCAGCGCCAACCGTACCGTACGTCCCATGCTTGTCTCCGTTTGTCTGCGTGCTTGGTTTTGTTACATCGAACGAACTGCTCACTCGCTCCCTTCGAGCGATCTGTCGGCGACCTCTGCAGCCGCGTCAATCGGTCGCAGAGAGCCACTTCGCGCCGAACCTGCCCTTTCCCGCCGCTCAGCGCGTGAATTTGTAAATAGCCAAACTATAGGCATGACCTCCCTTCGAAGCGATTAGCGTTTTCCCCAGCTTCGCGGTCTCAATAGTCATGCTATTTCTATGCCCGATCTTAAGAAAAGTCGCCGCGAAGCCGCCTGATCGTGCCAATATATGGGAAGTTCGGGCGTCCGGCTTAGCGAGAAAAGTCATCTTACGATGAATCGCGGCGCAAGCAGTCGGATCTTCAATCGTTTTACTATATCTGCCTAAGACAGGCATCGAGCAATGACAGACAAACCCGCCAAGCTTCGCTCCGCCCAATGGTTCGGCACTGCCGACAAGAACGGCTTCATGTATCGCAGCTGGATGAAGAACCAGGGCATTCCCGATCACGAGTTCCAGGGCAAGCCGATCATCGGCATCTGCAACACCTGGTCGGAACTCACGCCGTGCAACGCGCACTTTCGCAAGCTCGCCGAGCACGTCAAACGCGGCGTGTTCGAAGCGGGTGGCTTCCCGGTCGAATTCCCGGTGTTTTCCAACGGCGAGTCGAACCTACGGCCCACGGCGATGTTCACCCGCAACCTTGCCAGCATGGACGTCGAGGAGTCGATTCGCGGCAATCCGATCGATGCGGTCGTGTTGCTGGCCGGATGCGATAAAACGACGCCCGCGCTATTGATGGGGGCGGCCAGCTGCGACGTGCCGGCCATCGTCGTCAGCGGCGGGCCGATGCTGAACGGCAAACACGAAGGGCGCGACATCGGCTCGGGCACGGTCGTTTGGCAATTGAGCGAGCAAGTGAAGGCCGGCCGCATTTCGATTCACGAGTTCATGGCTGCAGAAGCGGGCATGTCGCGCTCGGCCGGCACGTGCAACACGATGGGCACCGCATCGACGATGGCATGCATGGCCGAAGCGCTCGGCGTGACCTTGCCGCACAACGCCGCGATCCCGGCCGTCGATTCGCGCCGTTATGTGCTTGCGCATCTATCGGGCATGCGCATCGTCGACATGGCGTTGCAGGACCTGCGGCTCTCCAATTTATTGACGCGCGAGGCGTTCGAAAACGCGATTCGCGCCAACGCGGCGATCGGCGGTTCGACCAACGCCGCGATTCATCTGAAGGCTATCGCCGGACGAATCGGCGTCGAGCTCGAACTCGACGATTGGACGCGCATCGGGCGCGGCACGCCGACGCTCGTCGATCTGCAGCCGTCCGGGCGCTTCTTGATGGAAGAGTTTTATTACGCGGGCGGGTTGCCGGCGGTATTGCGGCGCTTGGGCGAGGCGGGGCTGCTGCCGCACCCCGATGCGTTGACGGCGAACGGCCATTCGCTCTGGGAAAACTGCAAGGAAGCGCCGATTTATAACGACGAGGTGATTCGCCCGCTCGCGAAACCGCTCGTATCGGATGGCGGATTGTGCGTGCTGCGCGGCAACCTGGCGCCGCGCGGCGCCGTATTGAAGCCGTCCGCTGCAACGGCATCACTGCTCAAACATCGCGGCCGCGCCGTCGTTTTCGAAAACTTCGACGATTACAAAGCACGCATTGCCGACCCCGAACTCGACGTGACGCGCGATTCGATCTTGGTGATGAAGAATTGCGGGCCGAAGGGCTATCCGGGCATGGCCGAGGTAGGCAATATGGGCTTGCCGCCGAAGATCTTGGCGCAAGGGGTGAACGACATGGTTCGCATTTCCGATGCGCGCATGAGCGGCACCGCGTACGGCACCGTCGTCTTGCACGTCGCGCCGGAAGCGCGCGCGGGCGGACCGCTTGCGATCGTGCGCAACGGCGATTGGATCGAACTCGATTGCGAAGCGGGGCGCTTGCATCTGGACATTACCGAAGACGAGATGACCCAGCGTTTGGCCGCCTGGCGCGAGGCGAATGCGCGGCCGAATGCGGCGGACGCCAGCGGCTATCGCAACCTCTATATCGATCACGTACTGCAAGCGGACGAGGGATGCGACTTCGACTTCCTGGTCGGTTGCCGCGGGGCGGAGGTGCCGCCGCACTCGCATTGAAGCCTCAAGGGGCCGCCATATAGTGGGTTCGGGCGCATCGAAATGCGGTTCATCGGTTGCGCACCGAACCTCTCATCGGCTTAAAATCTGCCGGTGATCATGAGGACGTCATGCATAGGGTCAAGGCGATAGAAGACCGCGTAAATCTGTATCACTCGGCCTGGCAGGCGAAAGCGAAACCCCGCGAAATTAAAGAACAAAATATGCGCGCGGTAAGACGAATGCCGGATGCCATCAGGAACGATCCCTATCGCTGCGTCCCGGACACAGGATGGATCGAGATTCACGATTACCCGGTCACCGACGAGGGCCAACAATCGCGCGACCATCATTTCATGAACATGTATCACGAATCAGGCGATGCGATCGCTATGCTCGAGAATTTTCGACAGCCCGCCAAGGAAGGGAAGCCACCGTATTACGCGTCGGACGCGGTCCTCGACCAATGGATGCGTGTGATGAAAAGCGAGCGCATCACCGATTTGCCAAAGAGATTTCCGGCAAACCTATATCGGAACCATGTCAAAAACCCGGCGACAGTAGCAGCGATCAATGAGTTGCTCGGTAGCGAAGATCACGTCAAAGTGTCGCCCGACTCGGAGGCATGGGACCTCATCAAGAACACACCCAATGTCAAATCGACGATGAATATCGTGAAAGATTACAATACGATCAACGATGCCCGACAACTCGGTCAATATAATCTCGTCGAAATGTCGATTTATGACGGCTCGGCGCTAAAATTCGTGTTCGCGGAAGCGGAAGGCGGCGCGAGCCAGTAAGGGTTCCAGGCTACCGGGCGCGCACTATCCAATGCTCGCGTTTCCCTGCACTAAGATTGCGCCTGATATACGGCCACGCGGTTCAGGGCCGCCCCGGCTGCCCGATAACCAGAATCGTCTCCGCATCCGCCTTCGCGTGTTCCAGTTGAACGAGACTCGCTTGCCGAGCCCCTAGCGGATCGCGGTGCTCGATCGCCGTCAAAATCGCCCTATGCCGCGGCAATGAAAGCGCATGGGTATCGGGATGTCGGCTAGTCAGCTTGATCGACTCCATCAACGCGAGCGACATCATATTGCCGATAAAGGCGAGCATGTCGTTATGCGTGGCAGCCATCACCGCCCGGTGAAACTCGAGATCGGGCTCCAACAAATCGCTCGGCGTTAGCGCGCTTTCCATCCGCTCATAGCAGTGCCGCATGCGCACGATATCTTCCTCGGTCGCTTCCGTGGCGGCAAGCGCGGCCGCTGCCGGTTCGATGATGCGGCGCACTGTCAGTAGCGAACGAAAGAACTCGCCCTCGGGCGTCACGCTGATCGTCCAAAACAACACATCCGGATCGAGCATGTGCCATTCTTCGCGCGGACGCACGACGCTGCCCACCCGCGGCTTCGATACGACGAGGCCCTTCGCGACGAGCACACGCGTGGCCTCGCGCAAGACGGGGCGGCTTACCCCGTAGGCTTCGCACAGCGTGGGTTCGGGCGGCAGGCGTTCGCCGGGTGCGAACTTGCCGCTGACGATCTCGGTGCCGAGTTCTTGCACGATCCGCGCGTGCATGCTCTTGCGGTTCTTGAGATGTCGATAGTCCATAGAGTTCGAGATTGCGGCCGGCCGAGCATCAGCGTCAAATCCGATGCGGAACGCGCGGCGGCATAGGCGGCGAGGTGTTTGCCAGCATAGCACAGGCAATGTCCCCATTTCGACCCGAATAACCCTCGATGCCCCCTATATCGCAGGGGGTTTTCGCAATTCGGCCGGGCGGCGAAGGCCCTGCAAAAAAAACGGGAACGCGGCGGCGCGACGTGACATCTATCGCGGCAAGACCCACCCGTTTTCTTCCTTGAATTGAACGGGGACGAGGGCCCACCACGATTTAGGAGAGATACGTGAACCTGAAACCGATACCCAAGCTCTTGCTGGCCGTCGCACTCGCCGCGCCGGCGTTGTATGCGCAAGCGGGCGCCGACGCGCCGACCGACGCCCAAATCGCCGCTATCGTCGTCACGGCCAACCAAGTCGACATCGACGCCGGCAAACTCGCGCAGCAAAAGGGCAGCAGCAACGACGTCAAAGCGTTCGCGCAAACGATGGTGCGCGACCACACAGGCGTCAATCAAGCCGCCGCCGATCTGGTGCACAAGCTGAACGTCACGCCCGAACCCAATGCAACGAGCGCATCGCTCAAGCAGGGCGGAGATGAAAATCTGGCGAAGCTGCGAGGGTTGAGCGGCAAAGCCTTCGACAAAGCTTACGTCGATCACGAAGTGGCTTACCATCAAGCGGTGTTGGATGCGATGGACAAGACCTTGATTCCCGATGCCAAGAATGCCGAGTTGAAGGCGCTGCTCGTCAAAGTGCGGCCGGCGTTCGTCGCTCACTTAAGCCACGCCAAAGCACTCGATGAGCAACTCGATGGACACGGCCAGGAATAGGGGCGCTCGGCGCTTTCGCGCCGTCACGGTGGCGCTTTGCGCCGCCGGTGCGAGCGCGCTCGCATTTGCGCTTCCCGCATCGGCGAAGACATGGACGATCGCGATCGCCGATATGCAGTTCCAGCCTGCGAGCTTAACCGTTGCGCGCGGCGACACGATCGTTTGGGTCAATCATGATCTCGTACCGCATACCGTCACATCCGAGGCCTCACGCTTCGACTCGCATGCGATCGCGCCCGGCGGCAATTGGCGCTATCGTGCGACGGCGCCGGGACGCTACCCGTACGCCTGCACGTTTCATCCGGCGATGCACGCGACGTTGATCGTGAAGGAGAAGCAATGAGCTCGGACCAGGCCCTAGGCAGCGGCGCCGCGCACGACTGGCAACTGGCCGACGATCGGGCGCTTGCGGCGGCCGTCGGCGCCGGCGAGCGCGACGCATTCGAAGCGTTGATGCGTCGTTACAATCGTCGGCTCTATCGCCTGGCGCGAGCCATCTTGCGCGACGACGCGGAAGCGCAAGACGCGTTACAGGACGCCTACCTCGCGGCTTACCGCTCGATCGGCACGTTCCGCGGCGACGCGCAGCTGTCAACGTGGTTGTCGCGCCTCGTGTCGAACGCCTGCCTCGCACGGCTCAGACGCGACGCGCGCAGGCATGCCGCTGCGCCGATGGTGAGCACATCGGCGAACGACGAATCGGATCGCGAACTCATGGATACTTCACGCGCTGCATCGCCCGACGACGCATTGATGCGCACCCAACTGCGCCGGTTGATCGAGCGTAAGCTCGACGCGCTACCCGAATCGTTTCGGGTCGTCTTCGTCATGCGCTGCGTCGAGGAACTCAGCGTGGAAGAAACGGCGCAGTGTCTCGGCATCCCCGAAGCGACGGTGCGCACGCGTCATTTCCGAGCGCGCAGCCTGTTGCGTGAATCGCTGGCTCAGGATCTCGACCTAGCCGAGCGCGATGTCTTTTCGTTCGACGGCGCAAGGTGCGACCGTATCGTCGCCACGGTCCTTGCGCGACTCGACGATTCGGCAAAGGCATGACGCAAGGACCGGCCGCGCGGTAGGGGCCGTGGCTGTGCCGGTTTGGGCTAAGATGCATGGCGATACCGCGCGCGGAGACCTCACATGGCAGAGCCATTTCGCTTTCAAACCGTACCTACGATCGTCGTCGAATTCGGCGCAGCCCGGCGCCTTGGCGCATTGCTGCGCGAGCGTTATCCCGCGCTCGTGCGGCTGTGCCTCGTCACCGACGGGTTTCTCCACCGTAGCGGGTTGCTCGCGCCCGCGCTCGGCGATTTGGCCGCGAATGGATGGGAGGTGACCGTCCTCGATAACGTCGTGGCCGATCCGCCGGAGCAGGTGGTGCTAGAGGCGGCTGCGCAAGCGCGCGACGCGCAAGCGCAGATCGTGGTGGGGCTGGGCGGCGGCTCGTCGATGGACGTCGCCAAGCTGTTATCGGTCCTGCTTCCCAGCGAGCAACAGCTCGCCCAAATGTACGGCGTCAATCGGGTGGAAGGCACGCGCGTGCCGCTCGTGCAGATCCCGACGACAGCGGGAACCGGCTCGGAAGTGACGGCCGTTTCGATCGTCACGGTGGGTGAAGCGACGAAAATGGGCGTAGTTGCCCCGCAATTGCTTGCCGACGTTGCCATCCTCGATGCCGAACTGACGCTGGGGCTGCCCGCGGCCGCAACCGCCGCAACCGGAATCGATGCGATGGTCCATGCGATCGAAGCCTACACATCGGCTCGATTGAAGAACCCCATCTCCGACATGCTGGCTGTGCGCGCATTGCAACTGCTGTCGAGCAACTTGCTCCCCGCGTGCCGCAACGGCCAAGATCGCCCCGCCCGCGAAGCGATGCTGCTCGGTGCGACTTTCGCCGGGCAGGCCTTCGCCAATGCGCCGGTGGCGGCCGTGCATGCGCTCGCTTACCCGATCGGCGGCATCTATCACGTCCCGCATGGGTTATCGAACGCGCTCGTGCTGCCGCACGTGTTGAAGTTCAATGCCGAGGTCGCCGCGCCGCGCTACGCTGAATTGGCGCAAGCCGTGTTGCCCTCGGTCGCCGGCAACAGCGACGAAAAGACTCGCGCATTGATCGGACATATCGAGTACCTGATCGCCGAAACGGGCATCCCCCGCACCTTGCGCGCAGTCGGAATCGAACGGGAAGGACTGCAACGCATGGCGCAGGACGCCATGCTTCAGCAACGCTTGCTCGTCAACAATCCCCGGCCCGTTGCCGAAGCGGACGCGTTGGCGATCTACACCGCGGCGTTCTGACGCCGCCCCCACATCGATAGATTGCCCCTTACCCCGCACGAGTGTGCATGCCAACGAAATCTGCCGCGGCGATGAAGGAGTAAAGCGTTCCCTCATTTCTCCGAGCTTGTTTCGCTAAGCGGCATAGCTTCAGGCGGGCCGGGCCTGCCCAGCAGAAATCCCTGTATCTCCGGGCAGCCGACCGCGCGCAGAAATTCCAATTGCTCTTGCGTTTCGACGCCTTCCATCACGACGTTCATCTCGAGAGCATGCCCCATCGCGACGATCGCTTTGATGACCCCGGCGTTCATCGCACGACCGTCGTTCGCCGTCGTTTGCCGCAAAAACGGCCGGTCGATCTTGAGCGTGCTCACGGGTAAGTCCTTCAAGTACGCCAAGGACGTATATCCCGTGCCGAAGTCGTCGATGGCAAGGCAGATGCCGCGTCGGGCCAGCTCGTGCAAGAGGGCGACGATCTCCGCTTGCTCGTTCATCGCGACGCTCTCTACGATTTCGAACTGCAACCGCTCCGGCGGCAGTTGGCTATCCTCGAGCGCAGCGTCGAGATCGGACAGGAAGCCCGTCGCCAAGCACTGCCTGGCCGAAATATTCACGCAGACGCGCCCGAACTCGAGGCCGGCGTCGAGCCAGCGGCGCGCTTGCCCGCAAGCTTCGCGCAGCCCCCATGCGCCGATCGGGGTAATCAGCCCGGACTGCTCCGCTAGCGCGATGAATTCCGGCGGCTCGATGATTCCGCGCTCAGGGTGCCGCCATCGAAGCAGTGCCTCCACGCCCACGATCGCGTTGCCCGCAAGCTTCCATTGCGGCTGGTAATACAAGCAGAATTGCCCCTGATCCAAGGCATGCCGCAAATCCGTGAGCATTTGCAACTGCGCAAGCGCCGACGATTCGACATTGCGATTGAAAAGCTGAAAGTTGTTCTTGCCATTGTTCTTCGCGGCATACATCGCGAGATCGGCAAGCGATACGAGTTGGCGCGGGTCTGCGGCATCGTCGGGATAGACGCTTATGCCGATGCTCGGCGTCACGCAAGCCTGATGTTCTTGGTAATCGATGGGCGTAGCGACGACATCGAGGAGCGAATGCGCAATGCGCAAGACGTCTCGGATTTCGTCGACTTGCTCGATCACGAGCGCAAATTCGTCGCCGCCCAACCGCGCGACGGTATCGCTCGACCGCACTTGCTCCGTCAGTCGCTGAGCGACCACTCTCAGCACTTCGTCGCCGCCCAGATGCCCGAGCGTATCGTTGACGAGCTTGAAGCCGTCGAGGTCGATATACAGGACCGCGACTTTCTTTCGAGTGCGCGCCGCATGCGCAATGGCGCGCTTGAGTCGCTCGTCCAACACGGAACGATTGAGCAATCCGGTCAGCGCATCGTGCGTCGCACGGTAGTTCAGCCGTTCTTCGGTCTGCCGCCTTTGTGTGACGTCTGAGAATATTCCCGCGTAATGCAAGACGTTCTCGTCATCGTCGCGAATGCTCGCGACCGTCAAGTATTCCAGGTACAGCTCACCGCTCTTGCGCCGATTCCAAATCTCCCCTTGCCATTGGCCGGCGCTCGTCAGCGATTGCCAAAGATCTCGGTAGAACTGCGTCGATTGGCGCCCCGATGACAGCAAACTGGTGTTGCGCCCGGCGACTTCTTTTTGCGTGTAGCGGGTGAAGGCGGGGTTCACGCGTTCGATGATGCCGTTCTTGTCGGTAACGACTATCCCTTCCAACGCCGACTGGATTACGCGATCGGCCAAGTCGGTGCTGCCCGGCGCTACCTCGGTCGTCTCGGCGCGCCCGAGCAGCACGTTTCGCAGCTCCTCGAGATATTCGGTGCGAACGAACTGCACAATGTCCGCGAATCCGATGAGCCCGGAGCAGCGGCCCTCGCGGTCCAGCATGCCGATGTGCAGCGTGCGCCCCTTCAATATCCATTGCTGCGCGGCATACAGGCTTTCCGTTGCCGCTAGGGTCTCGAGCGGTCTGCTGGCCAGATCGCCCACGGTACCCCGATGCGTATCCTGCGCGATCGATGCAACGATGTCGCGCTCCGTGAGGATGCCTAGCGGGGAACCGCCATAGTCGACCACGACGGCGTCGACACCGTTGGCCAACATCAGCGCCGCGGTTTGCTGTACCGATGCGTTCCAATGCGCGACCAGAGGAGCGGGCACGCCGAGCGACTCGAGGGGCTTTAACCGCAGCAGGAAATGGGAGAAATCGACGCTGGGGCTCACGATCAGGTCGGACTGACTCAACACCCCGATGGGCACGCCGTTCTTTATGACCACGACATGACGGACACCGGAGCGTCCGAGCCGCGCCGTGACTTCGCCCGCCGTTAGGCTTGCGTCCGCGGTAATCAAAGGGGTGCTCATGATGCCGCCGAGCGCAAGCTCCGGCCCGAAGCCGTTGGCCACGGCCGACAGCGCATCGCGTTCGGTCCAGATACCGGCTGCGATGCCGTCGTCCTGCGCCACGATCGCGCTGCTATCGTGAGCCGTCATGTGCTGGGCAGCTTCCCGCATCGAAGTGTGCGAGGGACACGAAAGCAGGGGGGCGGTCAGGATTTGTTCGATCGGAACATCGTAGTTGATGGAACGCATGCGATGAGTGACTTCGGAGGGGGAAGAATTCATTGAGATGCCCGCAATGCTCGATCGTTGTAGACCGATCGGTATTGACGCAAATCAACGTCGGGGCGGCGGCCTGATATTTGTGTAGCTTCAACAACGTCCGTCCGCGCGGGCCCTAGGTTCGACCACCGGCGATATGCGTAGCCGCTGGCGCATAAACTTGCCGCACACTCCGCGCTTTACGCCTTTCATCGATTATCGCGGCTTTGCCCAAGGGGGCGACGCATGTATCGCGAGACGGATGCCGCTTGCGGGAGCGGTCCGGTGCTCGACGCGAGCGCAATTTTTGCAAAGTAGCGAAGCATAGCCGAATGCACAATCGTGGCCGGCTTATCACTCATTCTGGAGACGACCATGCTTGACCACGTATCGATCGGTGTGCGCAATATCACGAAAACGAAGGTGTTCTACGATGCCGCCCTCGGTGCGCTCGGCTATCGCTGTCTGCATTCGAGCGAGGGCTCGTTGGGCTACGGCGAGCAGGCCGTGCAGTTGTGGATCTCTCAATCGGATCAACCCGTCGAGCCCGACATGCGGTCGGGACTGCACTTTTGCTTCTTGGCGCCCACGCGTGCGAGCGTCGACGCCTTCCATGCGAAGGCGCTGGCAGGTGGCGGCCGAGACAATGGCGCACCGGGATTGCGTGCCGACTACGGGCCGAACTACTACGCGGCGTTCGTGATCGACCCGGACGGATATCGGCTCGAGGCCTATTGCGACGCTAGCTAGCTTGCAGTCGGCGTTGCGGGGAGCGGGGCGGCTGCGGTCGATATTCGTTCCCGCAGCTAGTCCTCCATGAGCGCTGCGTGAGACGGGAAGTGCGTCAAGTCCTGCTCGTCTCCACGTCGGCCACCACGTACCTGCGCCCGCCCGCCGCATAACCGAACCAAGCGGATACGGCGCAGACTGCGAGACACAGAACAGCCAGACTGTGAAGCGAGCCCGTCGCATGCAACAGCGAGCCGGCGATGAATGGCCCGCTCGACGCGAGCAGATAACCGATGCCCTGCGCCATGCTCGACAACTGCGCTGCCACATGGGAATCGCGCGAGCGCAATCCGATCACGGTCAGCGCTAGCGTAAACGAGCTGCCCTGTGCGACGCCGAGCAGCAGCGCCCAGACCCACATCGTCGATAGCGGCGCGAAGAAGCAACCGAGCAGGCTCGCGCCGGCCAGCGCCAGCGCGATGACGTTCACCGCACGCTGATCGCGAAGACGGGCAAGAACGAACGGCAACAGCAGCGAGGCGGCCGCTTGCACGATCACGCTGAGCGACAACATGAGCCCAGCGTCTACGGCGCTCATGCCGCGCATGCGCAGTACCGTGGGCAACCAGCCGAATACGATGTAGGCAAGCGACGACTGCGTCCCCATGAAGAGCGTGATTTGCCACGCAAGGGGGTCGCGCCACAACGCCCGCACACGTCGCCGCTTTTGTCCGGCTTGTGCTTCTGCAGGGGGCAGTTGCGTGGACCATACGAGCATTGCCAATGCAGCGGGCACGGCCCACAGCGCTAAGGCCCAGGCCCACGCATTGGCCCTGGCATCGCCCAACAGCCCACCGATGGCGTTGGCCGCCGGCGCCGTGACCGCCGCCGCTGCCGCAGCGCCCGCGCACATGGCTGCGCTATACAGTCCAGTCATTAACGCAACATGCTCGGGGAAGTCGCGCTTCACGACACCTGGCAGCAGCACATTCATCAACCCAATCGAAAAGCATGCGACGACCTGGCCGAGATATAGCGTCTGCCACGCGGGAACAATGCGCAAAGCCGTGCCCACCGTGAGCAACACCAACAACCAGAGTAGGGCGCGCTCGCTGCCCACGCGGTGAGCAAGGATCGGCGCCAGCGGACCGAATAACCCGAAGCACAACGACGGCAGCGTGGTCAGCAAGCTGGCTCCCGCAGGGGAAAGGCGAGTGGCTTTAGCCGCTTCCAGAAGGATAGGGCCGACGCTCGTAATTGGCGTGCGCAGTGAGAATGCGATCAATGCGAGGCTCGCCGCCAAGATGATCGCGCGGGTGCGGGAATGATGTGAGTCGGTCACTTCTGCTAAAGGATCGGTTGTAGCGCGACGATTCGTCGACGTGGAGTCAGGCGTGAAGGAGGCCCGTCGTAAGCGGGGCAATTCGCAGAGCATGCTTGGCGATCAGTATCACGCCGAGGTGGCGCTTGATCGTCGGACGATAGTGTACTTCCGATGAGCGGCGACAGTTTCAGGAGCGCGCAAGGGGATCGAAGGCGAGCGCGTGCCGCCCGCGCAGGGGCCCTAGGAGGCGGTTGCAATCATCGTCGGGGGCAGGTTCCCGGTCTTCCGGCAGCGCAGAAGACGCTGGCGCCGTTCGCGCAGCCGCTTTTCTTGCACGCGTTCATCATGCATGCGTTGTTCTTATCGGAGTTCTTCTTGAAGGCGCACCGGTTTGCGCGCCTACTTGACCGTGAAAGCGTAGCGGCCCTGCGTACGGTGGCCGTCGGCCGAGACAGCCGTCCAAGCTACCGTGTACACGCCTGGCATGAGCTCGCCCAGCGCGACGGACATCCGCTTTTTGTTGGCGGCATCCACGACCGCCTTGCCGTCGGTGATCGATTTTCCGTGGCTATCGGTCACGGCGATCGCGCTGAATGCCGGCTCGAGACGGTCGTCGAAATCGATGACCACTTCTCTTTGCGATGCGTTGACTGTCGCGCCGGCGAGCGGCGTTTGGTGCGTGGGATAGGCGTGCGCATGGGCCAGTTGCGCCGCGGTCAGCAAAAGCGCCGCAGCCAAGCCGCGGACCCACCGAGTGTTTTGCAGAAGAGTTCTCACGATCGGTCGATGATCTGTCAGTAAATCGAGAAGCATGGGCCTTGGCACCGTCGCGTTGAAGCTCGCTCGGCCAAAGAAACGGGACGGATTATGCCATGTGGGGCGGATGGGGGGCAGGCCGCCCCATACGGCAACGCGCCCCTTCATCGATCCTCGGAGCGTGCAGCCGGCCATCCCGGCATTTCGCGTATTCCGCTAAGATCGACCGAAAACCGCCGGCCGCTGCGGCTGCGGCTGCGGCTGCGGCGCAACATCAAACCCGGCCCCCAAGCCACGGCCAAACCAAGATCGAACGCGCAATGGATCGAATCGACGCTATGAAGGTATTCGTCGCGGCACTCGACGAGGGCAGCCTCGCGGGCGCAGGCCGCCGCCTGGGCCGCTCGCCCGCGGCGGTAAGTCGTGCCATTGCGTTTCTCGAAGCGCACACGGGCACCGCGCTGCTGTACCGCACTACGCGCGCGGTACGACTGAGCGAGGCGGGCGAGCGCTACGCGCAGGCGTGCCGGCGCATCCTGGCCGATCTCGAGGAAGCAGATCTGCTCGCGGCGAACGCGCACTCCGAGCCGCGAGGCTTGCTCGGCGTGACAGCCGCCGTGGCAGTGGGCGAGGAAGTGCTGAGCCCGATCGTCGACGCTTTTCTCGACTGCCACCCCGACGTGTCGATCCGTCTGCACTTGCTCGACCGGCCCGTGAGCCTGATCGATGAAGGCATCGACCTGGCACTGCGGATCGCGCATCTGCAGGACTCGACGCTCGTCGCGATTCCGGTGGGCGAGGTGAGGCGGGTGGTGGTCGCGTCGCCCGGCTATCTCGCCACGCATCCGCCGATCGCGACCCCCGCCGATCTCGCCGGTCACGCCATCATCTCGATGACGCATTTCGGGCTCGATTCGTGGAGCTTTCCGGCTACGCGGCGCTCGGCGCTGCCGCAAGCCGTGCAGTTCACGCCGCGCTCGATCGTCAATACGATTCGTGCGGCGCTCGCTTCGGCCGTTGCCGGGCATGGCGTCACACGCTTGTTTTCCTACCACGTGGCCGAGCAAGTAGAGGCGGGCACCCTGAAAATCGTGCTGCGCGACAGCGAGCATGCGCCGATTCCCGTCAATCTCTTGACGCCGCATGGACGCCTTGCTGTGCCGAAGGTGCGCAGCTTCGTCGATTTCGCCGCGCCTCGCCTGCGCGACTACTTCAATGAAGCGCGGCGAATCACAGCCGCCGATTGACCGGTCGCCGTTCGATCGATTCGCGGAAGCATGACTTACGCGCCGCGGCGATTCTCCAGCACCGCGACATCGGCTAGAGTGAGTCCCATCTTCATCGGATGCTTAATAGCATCGGACCCAAGGGAGTCGCCACGCAGCACACCGCCTTCGCTTGGGCCGCGGACAGCCGCGCGATCGCTCGCGTTAGCCGCCGGCCGGTTTTCCTCACGGAGCGCGAAATGAATTCCACAACCTCTGCCCCTGTCGTTGCGCTCATCGAGCCGCATCCACACCAGCCGCAGCCACAGCCGCTCGGCTATGCCGCACGTAACGTCCGCTATTGGCGCCGCAATCTAATCGTCTGTGTGTTCGGCTCTTTCACGACGCTCGTGAGCCTGAGCATGCTGCTGCCGTTCTTGCCGCTCTACGTGAGGCAACTCGGCGTCGATTCGCAATCTGCTGTCATCCAATGGTCGGGCGTCGCATTCGGGGCGACATTCTTCGGCACGGCGCTGACCGCGCCGGTTTGGGGGCGCCTGGCAGACCGCTTCGGCCGCAAGCCCATGCTCGTGCGCGCGGCGATTGGGATGGCCGTGGTGATGTCCTTGATCGGCATCGCCCACAATGTTTACGAACTCGTCGCGTTGCGATTGATCGCCGGCCTCGTAGGCGGCTATGCATCGGCTTCAACGGTGATGGTGGGCACCCAGGCTCCGCACGAGCGCGCCGGATGGGCGCTCGGCATACTGTCGACTGGCGCGCTCGCAGGCAACCTCATCGGCCCGTTAGTGGGCGGTGTACTGCCGGACTGGATCGGCATTCGCGGGACGTTCTTCGCCGGAGGCGCGATGATCGCCGTGGCGGCGCTCTTGACCATTGTGCTCGTCAAGGAAGATTTTGACCCGGAGCGCGACGCAAAAGCGCAGGCGCACGGTCAAGCGGGCGCACCTGTGCGTCGCGCCAATTATGTCGTGATGGCGGCGCTGCTCGTCACGGCAATGATGGTGCTGCTCGCCAACATGTCGATCGAGCCGATCATCACGCTGTATATCGGTGGGCTCGGCGTGGGCGCCGCGCATCTTGCTCGCGTGGCGGGCGTCGTTATGGCATGCTCGGCGCTCGGGAGCATGTTGACCGCCGCACGCCTCGGCGCGCTGGCCGACCGCTTCGGGAGCTGGCGCGTGATCATTGCTTGTCTCGTGCTGACGGGACTGGCGATGGTGCCGCAAGCCTTCGTCACGCATTGGTGGCAACTCGCCGCACTGCGCGTGCTGATGGGCATGACGCTCGCGGGCCTGTTGCCGTCCATCGGCAAGCTGGCGCGGCAATCGGTAGATGAAAGCAGGAGAGGGCGGATGCTCGGTTATCTACAATCGGCGCAATTCAGCGGGCAGGTGGTGGGCCCTGTGATCGGCGGCGTAATCGGCGTTCATCTCGGCCTGCACTCGGTGTTCTTCGTCACCGGCGCTCTGCTGATCGCTTGCGGCGGGCTGGCGCACTGGGCGCACCGCCGCGAGCGCGCCTGACGGCGCAAGCATGCTGAACTTTCCAACGGATAAGGGGGAACGACTGTGAACACTCAAGCGGACAATCGCGCGTTGCTACGCACGCTCGGCATCCAAAAGCCGATCATTCAGGCCCCCATGGCCGGCGTGACGACGCCGGCGCTCGCGGCCGCGGTATCGAACGCGGGTGGTCTCGGCTCGCTAGGCGTTGCCGCGATGGCGGCGGAGAACGCGCGCCGCGCGATCCATCAGACGCGCGAGCTGACGGCGAAGCCGTTCAACATCAACGTGTTTTGCCATCGTCCGGCCACGCCCGATGCCCAGGTAGAACGCGCGTGGCTCGATTGGCTCGAGCCCATCTTTCGCCAATACGGTGCGACGCCACCGCAATCTCTGTCGGAAATCTATACGAGCTTCATCGTGGATAAAGCGATGCAGGCGATGCTGTTGGCGGAGAAACCGGCCGTGGTGAGCTTCCACTTCGGCTTGCCGCCCGATGCGGTCATCGCGGAACTCAAGCATGCCGGCATCCGTTTGCTTGCGAGCGCAACCAATCTCGAAGAAGCCGATGCGGCCGTGGAGGCGGGGGTCGACGCGATTGTCGCGCAAGGTATCGAAGCAGGTGGCCATCGCGGCCTGTTCGACACCACCGCTCGCGACGAGCGCCTCGGCACATTCGCGCTTACGCGCCTTCTGGCGAGCCGACTGGACGTGCCCGTGATTGCGGCAGGCGGCATCATGGACGGCGCAGGCATCGCGGCCGCGCTAGCACTCGGTGCGCAGGCGGCGCAATTGGGCACAGCGTTCGTCGCTTGCCCGGAAACCTCGATCGATGACGGTTACCGCCGCGCTCTGCTCAGCGACGCCGCGCGCTCGACGACCCTCACGTCGGCCATTTCCGGCCGCCTCGCACGGAGCATCGTCAACCGCTTCACCGCGTTGGGCGAAGACCCGAAGGCGCCGCGCACGCCGTCCTATCCGATCACCTACGACGCGGGCAAAGCGCTGAATGCAGCCGCGAAGGCCAAGGGCGAGTTCGGCTACGGGGCGCAATGGGCGGGGCAGGCGGCGCCGCTTGCGCGTGCGCTTCCCGCGGGCGAACTGGTGGCACAGCTCGAACGTGAAACGAGAGAGAGTATCGAGCGGTTGCGATCGGTGTGGGGATGAACGCGTTCTTCTTTCTCTAATTGCGTGGAAGCATGCAACGTAAATTCGACGATTTGTTGCTGGGCAGCATCGAGCTTTTCTGCCTCGCGGCGGAATTGGGCAGCTTCACGCTGGCGGCCAATGCCGCGAGCGTCACGCCGGCTGCCGTCAGCCGGTCGGTCGCGCGGCTCGAGGAGCGCCTCGGTGTGCGACTGTTCGTGCGCACCACGCGCCAGATTCGCCTGACCGACGCTGGGCGGCGTTACTTCGAGCAATGCCGGCTGGCCCTATCGCAACTTGCGGACGCCGAACGCGAGGTGACGGGGGAGCAGACCACGCCGGCAGGCGTATTGCGCATCAGCATGCCCACGCCCTATGGGCACTATCGCGTGTTGCCGCTGCTGCCGGCGTTTCGCGAGCGGTATCCTCAAGTGCAGGTCGAGACGCATCTGAGCAATCGCAACATCGACTTTGCGGACGAAGGTTTCGATCTGGCGATACGGGGCCGTGCGCCCGCCGATTCGAGCCTCGTGGCGCGCAAGCTCGAAGACGCGGAAATGGTCGTGGTGGGCTCGCCCGCCTATCTGAAGCGCGCAGGCGTGCCGAAAACGATCGCGGATCTGCAAGCGCACGAATGCATACAGTTCGAATTGCCGAGCAGTGGGCGCCATATCGCCTGGAGCTTCGAGGGTGCGCGCGAAGATGGCGACGTGCTGACGAGGGGAAGTTACGCGACGTCGGGCGATGCGCTCGCCGGCGTAACGCTCGCGCGTGCCGGCGCCGGGTTGTTTCAGACCTATCGCTTCGTCGTAGAAGAAGATCTTCGCGGAGGCAGGCTGGTGGAGGTGTTGCGCGACGGGGGCCGACGCACGCGGCCGTTTATTCTGCTTTATCCGCACGCGCGCTATCTGACTTCGCGCGTGCGGGCCTTCGTCGATTTTCTCGTGGAGGCGTTGGTCGAGCCCGCAGTGCATTAATCCGTGCGTTAATCCGGAACGATCTGAGCGATGACCACCAGGACGACAGCGGCATTCGCAGGCAGTTGACTATGCGAGAAGGCCGAGCGCGCATGTCCGGCCTTCTCGCCAAGCACGGCAGCGAAAAGGTCTGAAGCACCATCGACGACGGCAGGCTGCTCGTAAAAGCCATCGGCGCAACTGACGTGCCCCTCGACGCGAACGATGTGATGCAGACGCTCGAAGCCGCCGAGATGGCGGGAAATCTGCGCCAGCACATTGAGTGCAGCGAGTTCCGCGGCCTTGCGGCCCTGTTCGAGCGTCAAGTTCTCGCCGACACGTCCGGCGAAAGCGATTTTCCCTTCGGCCAACGGCACCTGGCCTGAAATGAAGAGCAGGTTTCCAGCTTCGCTGACAGCGGTGTAGCTGCCCAGCGGCTCAGGAGGGCTCGGCAATTGCAGCCCCAGAGCAGCGAGTTTTTGTTGGACGGACATGGCGGGTTCCTTAGGCATCGTATCGGGCGAATGTCGGCGCGTTGCTCGCGCGCCGACACCGCGTTACAAGAGAGCGGCGGAGTGGAGTGGAGCGGGGCGGCGCTCGATTGCTCAATGCCCTGCGCTCTGACCGCCATCCACATGCAGAATTTCGCCGGTCACGAACGGAGCCGCGTCGAGATAGAGGATCGCGTTGACGATGTCGCTCATCTCGCCCATGCGGCCGACCGGATGCAGTCCCGCGAGCGTCGCGTGCGATTCGACCGGGTGCATCGGCGATTTGATCACGCCCGGCGCTACTGCGTTGGCGCGGATACCCGAGCGGGCATATTCGATTGCGAGCGAACGCGTCGCCGCGTTGAGCCCTCCCTTCGTCAACGATGCGAGCACTGACGGCACATTGCTGTTCGCTTGCTCGGCGAGCGTCGTGGTGACACTCACGATATGACCGCTGCCGTGCTTGCACATCGCTTCGATGGCGCGCTGGGTGATGTGGAAAAAGCCGTTCAGGTTGACGTTCAAGATGGCTGCATAGTCCTCGGCCGTGTACTGCGTGAACGGTTTGGCGATGAAGATCCCCGCGTTGTTGACGAGCGTATCGACGCGTCCGAAATGTTCGATGGCGGCATCGACCACGCGACGTGCCGTGGCCGCTTCGCCGATATCCCCAGCGACAGCGATGTAATCCGGTTCGATCGCCGGTGCGATGGAACGAGCGTTGGCGACGACGCGATGCCCTTGCGCACGGAACGCCTTCACGGTTTCGGCGCCGATGCCTTGCGATGCGCCCGTGACGATCACGACTTTTGAAGTGCTCATGGTTTCTCTCTCAGTTGATTGATCCGGCCGAGTGGCCGTGCGAATCGATGGATCCGATGGAGAAGCACTGTAGGCGTATCCGCCGCGCAATCGAACACACACGGTGGACAAAGAGTCTTGCGTCGCGGGAACAAATGGGGCGCTCGCGACGGTTCTCGGCTGACGCAGCCGGCGGCTGTTGCACGCCGCGCCTAAACGAACCCAGCCCGTCCAACGGCCCGGTAGCACGCCCCCAGCCCGATACTGTTTCGCTTCGCTTCGTTTCGCTGGACATCCCTTCGCGTGGTCGAACGTTTCTTCGCGGAGACACCGCTCACTTCGCCTCGCCCCGTGAGCCCGCGAGGACGATGTCGCATCATTGCTCGCCTCACCGCATTACCTTGAGCCAGTTGGGTTGCGGTTTTATCCATCGACCAGGTAAATAAACGACATTTAACATCCGCAGGGCATTACATCTCACGAACATTGGTCGACCGAATGGACGAGGGGCCTCTGACCCAACGACATCCACCCCGGAGAACGGGCCATCTCACTCGGCGAACGTCTTGCCGGCCCTGACAAGACCGCTACGGTCATTGCACAACGCCCGTATCGGCAATCGCGCCCCTCTGAACGACGACGTTCAAACGCGCGTAACGAAAGCACGCATCGCACGCGCACGCGCACGCGATGTGTTCCACACGCTGATCGACGAGTCGAGCAACAGCAAGCCGCAACTCGATTCGAACGAAACATGGGTGACGGATCTGCTCGACCGGATGAAGGACGGCAATCATCTGGTTCAAAATGGCGCGGAATACGTCAACCGCGACAGCTGTGATACCAACCATATTTACACGCGCTGGAACGAACTCTCCGGTGACACGATTAAGGCGGCTCAAAATGCGAAGAACTTATTCCTTTCGCTAGATATCGTCGTTCCCGGCTACCGAGGCCGCAAGCCTGACGAACGTCGACGACTGAAGCAACTCAAAGCCGCGGACGCGATCGTATTGGCCGAAGGCGATTTGCATGCGCCACATCAGATCATCGAAGCGCTACACCATCTGCGCTCCGGTAAGGTCAAGAACACCCCACTGGTCGTCAGCGAGCCGGTGCTGGAGTTTTACGAGCCGCTGTGGGAAGGGCTATTCGGCCCAGCCCCGCAGGACACGACAGCGAGCGCTTTCTATAAGAAGCAACTTCAACAATGGATACGCACCGGCAACCATAGCGACCCCAATGCGGTGGTGCTAACGCCGAAATCTCTGTATGACGTCTTCGACAGCGATATCAAGGCAGCGCAGCATGCCTCGCCTCCGTCGGCAATCGCGTCTGCGCTCCAATCGGTCAGGCGTCCGGATCCGTTCGCCATAGAGACCGAGCAACTCGTCATCCCGCAGCTATATATCGGCACGATCAAGGAGGACAAGGCCGAACATTGGCGCGCCTGAGGAGCGGCATGGAACGTATATGGCCAACGCGCGGGGCACCGTCGCCGATGACCTTGCGCTCCACACGAAATTCGCGCGTTACCCGTGGGCCTTTGCACGGATGTCAAGGAGAGCGCACCTGCAAGCGGCGCAAAGCGAGAACCCGGTGAACTCCGGTAAGGCGCAGTCCTTTGTCGAAACGATCCAGCAGGTGCTGCGAGGCCAACATCGCGATTTGAGCCGGGACGCTTTTCTGCGGCGGCTGAAGTCACAGGGCGTCGATGTTACGCGGGGCGACAAGCTCTTCTTTATGAGTGACGACCGCGGCTTCGAAGTCCCCGAGTGGGACAAAATCGAGCCGTATTTCGACGAGAAGACCAAACAGGCGGCACTAGCTCTCATCGCCGAAAAAGTTGGCGGCCAGGATACGAAGCTGCAGGCAGTGCCGGGCGTCGAGTCGACGTGGTGGATCAACACGGCCGGCGGCGTGGAGCAGTTGATGAAGCATTTCGCGGACGCGTTCGATGCGTACGAACAAGTGACCGGCGAAAAGCTCTCGCGCAAGTCGACCAGCGTCGTCGCGGCCAGTTTGGTGGGTATGGACCTCGCCACGGGCAAGGCCCAGGTGCGCAATTTTACGGGCGCCTCGACCTACGAGATCCGGCGTCCGGAGCAAGGCAAGCGCGCCGATACGACGGAGTGCTGGTTCGTGCCGATGGAGAACAATCCGGGCGGATATTCGATCCAGCAGTTCATGGATGGCGAGCCCGGTGTTCCCGACTTCGAAGCGTTGCTGCCATGGGTGAAGGCAGGGCGAGCCATGGAGGCCGCCGGCCTCGTCTTTCATAACGCGCGCGGCAAAGAGCGTGTCGACGATTATCGGATCGACTTTGTTGGCGAAGCAGATGTTGCACGCGGCCAGGCGCTGCAGCAACAAGTTGACGACTATGTCGCGCAGGGGCTTCGCACAACGCCGAACAAGGGCGGCTCCGCTCAAAAGAAGAGCGCCGCCGAGCGTGCGCTGCTCACGCCGTATCGGGACATGTTCGTCGGCTCGAGCTTCGACCCGTACGACATTCTCGAACGCGTTGACCGATCCGATGCGATTGTCTTCGATTCGGCGCCCTCGTCGAAGGTGGGCCAAGCGAAGCTCTTCTATGACTACTTTTCGGCGCTGGTCTTCAAGAGCCTGCATCCGGACTACGCGGGCATGCAGGTGCTGGTCAATGCCAACGATCCCCAACTGAAGATCTTGGGCGATCTGGTGGACGTGCAGCACACATACGGTCTCAGTCAGGAACTCGTGACGATGGCTAAGCCCTATCGCAACCAGCAAGATGCGATGCGCTTGCTGCAACGGCACTGGAACGGCTATGAGCGCGTCCGTTTGTCCGATGGGGCGGCGCAAGCGGAAGGCAAGTTCGATCTCGATGGCGCGCTTGCACGCGAGCGCGAGAGTGCACCGCCGAGCGTGGTGGTGTTGGCCTCGGGCAAGGCGGAGCAGCCGGGACTAGTCGGCGAAGCCAAGGCTGTGGCCGAATGGATCGCGCAAAGCGGGTTCGACGCACGTACCGGTGGCGGTGCGAAGGGCTTGATGGGTGCGGTGACGAAACATTTCAAGGCGGCGAACCGCGACCTCGGCATTGACGGGCGAATCGCCGGCGTCAGCACCGACATGGTCATCGGCAAGGAAACCGCGAAGAACGAATTGCCGAAGGATCTCGACGTTCCGTATGTCACGCGCGATATTGTCTCGCGCATGGCATTGTTGTTCGGCGCCGACATGGGCGTCTTCCTGGCGGGCGGTATCGGCACCGCGCAGGAAATCGGTTTTGCGATCGCGCTGAAAGCCGCGGGTCACCCGCTGACCAAGGACAAACCGATGGTCTTGATCAATTCGCTCATGCCGGATGGCAGGCGCCTCGCGGACGGCTATATGGAGTTCTTCGGCGCTGCGGACAAATCATTGACCACGCGAGCAGAACGCATAGCGAAAGGCCGGCAAATCTTGGGCGATATGGGCGTGCATGTGATCGAAGCGGGCGCCGACAACGTCGATGAAATCGTCAAGCAGGAGTCCACGCGGATCGCCGAAGCATCTGGGATTCGCGCGCGTCGCGTTCAAGCAGATTCTACGGCCGCAACATCGGCAACGTCGACAGCGGATGCGGAAGCCGAAACGGCGTGATGAAGGAACGCGGGAGGACATCTCGCATGTGAGCCGGCCCGATTGCTTGCATGCAACCGCTCGCGCAAGGTGTTGGCGTGCCGGGCGTAGTTTCCGGTCGAACTGATGTAATTCCTCAATGGAGAAAATCGATGATAAGCAACGAAGGGCTGCCGCGCCCATCGTATCGCAGTCCTGCGTCACCACCGTTATCGAAACCCGGCGCAGACGGGATCGACACTAGCGCGAGCGCGGCCGGTAGCGACATTGAAACGGGGCGGCTCAAGGGGCGTTGACGTTCGAAGTCAAACACAACGTCGCGGTGGAAGGCAGCAAGTTTATGGTGGCCTCGGCGAATCCTCACGCGACCTTAGCGGGATATCGCGTGCTTGCGAATGGGGGCAGCGCAATTGACGCATTGATTGCCGTGCAGGCCGTGCTTTCGCTGACAGAGCCGCAGTCGTCATCGCTGATCGGCGGGGGCGCGGCGATTACTTATTTCGACAGAAAATCCGGCAAGACGACGGTCATCGACGGCCGCGAGACGGCTCCGATGGCGGCGCGGCCAGATCGCTTTCTCGGGCCCAATGGTGAGCCCGTTCCATTCGATGACGCAGTTCGAGGCGGTAGAGCCGTCGGCGTTCCGGGAGCCCTCGCCGCGTTCGAGCGTGCGCATAAGCGCTACGGCAAGCTTGCTTGGGGCACGCTGATGCAGCAAACAATCGACCTCGCGGAAAGCGGCTTTGAAGTATCGCCGCGGCTTGCCGCCACGATCGCGCATGATCCGGTCCTGAGGAATGAGCCGGATTCTAGCGTCATGAAGCGATACTTTTCGGGCGAGGGGGGCAAACCGCTGCGCGCCGGTTCTCGACTCAAGAATCCCGCGCTCGCGAAGGCGTTGCGAATGATCGGCGAGCAAGGCGCACAGCGCGCATTTTACGAGGGGCCAATAGGCAGCGATTTCGTCGCGACTGCTCGTGCGTCCAGTCCGCACCCCAGCGACGTCACAGAGCGCGACCTTCACATCTACAAGGCGAAGGTGCGCAATCCTGTTCGTTATACGTTCCGCGGCGAAGATGGAGACACGTATGAATTGCAGAGCATGCCGCCGCCAGGGGGAGGCACGTCTCTAATCGAGGTGCTCGGCGTGCTGGATAACATCGGTTTGGGAACGTTATTGCCGAACTGGTCGAAGCGACAGGAGTGGTCAGCCGACTTCGTGCATGCCGTCGGGCAGGCGCAAGCGTTGTCGCTCGCCGACAAGACCTTCTACCTGAGCGATCCCGCATTCCGCGCGCAGCCGGCCTTCTTGACCGATCCTCAGTACTTGCGTGAGCGAGCGGGGCTCGTCCGGCTCGATACGGTGATGAGGAACGCGCGTCCGGGACATTCGACCCCGGGACAACATTCCGGCGAGGCGGCACCCGAGTTTCCGTCCACCACGCACATCACGATCGTCGACGCGGACGGTAACGTGGCATCTTGCACGTCCTCGATCGAAGATATGAACGGGTCGAGACTGATGTCGGGAGAGTACGGCTATACACTCAACAATCACATGACCGACTTCAAGCTCCAACCGTATGACGGAGAGAGGCTGGTGGCCGGTCACATACAGCCTGGCGCAAGACCGCCGTCGTCAATGGCGCCCACTATCGTTCTAAGGAGAAGCAAAGACGGTGACGAGGGAGAGTTCTTTGCGGGGCTCGGTTCTCCTGGGGGCCCATCAATTCCCGCATACAACTTGAAGACCATGGTCGGAATCATGAAGGGGCTCGACCCGGCCGAGGCGATCAGCAAACCGAATTTCCGCGGCCTTGCTGGCGGGTTGATCGAGTTGGAAGAGGGTACATCAATAGTCGAGCTCGCACCCGAGCTGGAACGTAAGGGCTATCAGGTCAACATCACCGACAAGAACAGCGGGGTGCATGCCATCGTGCGTCAGCGCAACGGCAAATTGATCGGCGGCGCCGATGGCCGACGCGAAGGAACCGTCATGGGCGGCTAACGAGTGCGCGAAGGGGGCGGCGCGAAAGCGACTTCGGCGCCGCGCCCCTCGGAAAGACATCGCCGTGGCGATAATCGCACGAGCGCGGCCCCTGCTGTTGCGCACTTTCAATCCCGCAGAATTGGCCCTGCACGCGCGCCGTCAATCTTCTTGCGCATCGCCCGACGATGGGCCGAGATCGACCGTTCGTCTGCGCGGGCCGGGCAACGGCAGGCGACTCGCTAGTGCTTGCCGGATCGCTTTCCTAACCGACACGTTGCGTTCGAACAGCGCTTGAAATGCCTGAATCTGCGCCTGCCCGGTCTCGTCGCTGGCGATGAAGTACTCCTCGGGGCGGAGATGGTCCCAGCCGTGTACGTTCTCTTCGCGCTCGCTCTCGGTGCCTTCGGTCGCTAGCGTCCCCGCGCTGTCGAGATAGACGTCGAAGCGATGAAGCGGGTTGACCTTGGCGTTCTCCGCGCGATAGGGGTGCCCGGGCGGTTGTGACTCGAACGACTGGACCAATGCCCGCGCCTTCGCGCGTTGCTCGCTGCGAGACAGGTCGACGCGGACGCTACGCTCGGGATCGATCGGGTCGAAGCGGTCGTCGGGCGCCCATCCGGTTTCCCGTACGCCGAACACGCCCGGCGCGTCGATGCCGTAATGCTCGGCGAACTCGGTGACGGTTTCTTGCACGAGCTCATGCATCGCGCGATGAGCTTGGTGGACGGCGCCGTCTTGCGTCATCGTCAACACGGCGACCGGCCGGCGCTCGGCCAACAGGTTGATGAGTTGCTGTTTCGTTTCGAAGGTCCGCCACACGCCATCTTCGGGATCGAGCAGGTGTGCCGTGTCCTGACGTGCGCCCGGGGCGAATGGATCCAAGTCGGGGTTGCCCCGTATCGAGGTAATGGTCGAGCTGCGTCCTGCGCCCAGCATACGCAGGAAACGCTGCGATTCTCGACCTCGCCGGTCGGCAAGCGCCGCGGGATCGGCAGGGTCTTGCTGCAAGATCGTACCGGTGCTGCGATCCGTGACGACTTCCTTGCCGCCTTCTCCGCTCGTTGCGTGC
Source organism: Paraburkholderia sp. (assembly GCA_004322045.1). Taxonomy (GTDB): domain Bacteria; phylum Pseudomonadota; class Gammaproteobacteria; order Burkholderiales; family Burkholderiaceae; genus Trinickia. The sequence continues at coordinate 48,970 of SCRN01000001.1, read as the reverse complement.
AATTCGTCGAACTGCACGCCGCGGCGAATCAGCTGACGCACACCGCCGCTAGCGTTGGTTTCGTCATCGCGATGCGGATAAAAGCCGAGCACTGCGGGCCGTTTCGGCTCCGGCTGAAGCGCCGGCCATACGATGGCCTGCGATGCGGCAGCCCCTTCCGGGCGATTCAGCGAGGCTTCTGCAGCAGCCGTATCTCCGGTTTTATCGACCGCGCTGTCAAAGGCAGCTTTCTTTCCGGCGCCCGGCGTGCGTGCCGGCAGAGGAACGCCTTGCGCCGCGGTGCGCGGCTCGGTGATGGATTCTTGGGGAGGTTGTCCGCCGTCCCTTGACTGAGCAGAGTCGATCGGATGGGGAGATTGATTGTCGCCAACGCGCACGAGGCACTCCTTTTCGCATATTGCGGCGATAGTAGGGCCGTCTGCCAGCACGCATAAAACGCCGCGCGAAGCGCGTCGATGATTAGCGAAGAAACGTGGAGAACAGCAGCTCATGGCGACGTGCGCATCGACAGCCCTTCGCTGAGCCACAGATGGCTTCGCGCCAGTCCGCAACCCTTCGAGGACGATGTCGCATCATTTCGTGCTTTGCCGCACGCCCTTGAGCCATTCGGTTGCGGTTTCATCGATTGATGCGCGAAGAGGAGATACTGATGTCACACAATGTTGGATCGATGGGCCCCGCAGGATCGGGTTGGAACAATGCCCACGACGCCACGCCATCAGATCAGGGCGGTGGCGCTCCGCAAGCGCCGGAACCGCGGCGTGGAGGAATGAGCGGGTTCATACGGGGACTGCGTGCAAGGGGCGACGGCGCGCCGAGCGGCGACAATCGGACAGCCGCTTTTTCCGCGGGCGGCTCCCAGGGCCACGGCATTTCGCCTCAACCCGGCGATATCGCTCAGAACCCCGCGGGTCAGACGCCCCGGGCTCGAGTGAGCTTTCTGAAGACGCCCGAGGAGCGGGTCGATTTCTACAAAAGCAACGACCTCGATCCGAGCTTCGTCAAACCAGAGGAGGCCGGTTTGATCGCGGACAAGCAGCCGATCGTCGTAGTAGATACGAGTGGCTCGATGGAAACCATCGTTACGAAGACGGGGCTCGACGGCGCACCGCTGGCACCGGAGCCTCGGTTCAAGGAGCAACGCGCGAGTGGCATGCAGTTGCTGACGATGCTGAATGCCTTCTCCAAGCAGCCGACACGGCTCTACGACCTCAAGGGTGGACAGGTCAACGAAGCATCCCCTGATGATCCCGCAACCAGGCGCCTCTTCGAAACGATCGGTGGTGGCACGCCGCTCGCCGCGACTCTGAAGAAAATCGAGAGCGACCTGAAGAACGAAAAGAGTAATAAGCGCGTCGTGATTTACGTTTCGACGGACGGCGACGCCACCGATGTAACCGACAACTGGGGCTACTTCGATAAAGCTGCAAGCCGTTTGGCATTCGAAACGCAGTTGAGACACATGATCGACGACGGTATCGTGAGCGATGACGAGGCCTACAGACGAGCGGTATACGTTTCGATCCAATATGTCGGCGATGATGACGCGCCATTCGACTATCCGCCCGTGCCTCCCGGATTGTCGGAAAAAGAAGCCAACCAATTCCTGCTCGACGCGGTCCGCAGGGAAGGCAGTGCGGGAGCCTACTACGCAGCGCTGGACGATGACAAGCGCGGCGGCATCAAGAACTTGGACGTGTTTGACGACATCGGAGCGGAAATGCGCGATGCCCGGCGCGCGGGCTATGAGCCGACGCTTGGAGACTTGACGCTGAAGAAGATGGTCGGGCCGCTCGTTCCGAGGTTGGACAATTTGAACGAAGCGCGGCTTTAATGAAACGGGGGGCGATAGGGTTGATGGGCGACAGCCCCTGAGGCCCGCCAGACGCAAGCTCCCGACGCCTTAGCATGCTTTATTTTCCGAGTTCTGAAGGGCCCCCACGTACGGCTCGAATCCATAGAGCCGCTCCGGGTTATCCACCAGGATCGCCTGCCGCAGCGTCGCGTCGCCTACCCAGTCGCAAAACTGATCAGTGAGGTCGGGATCGTCGGGCATCGGCACCGGAATCGACGGATGCGGCCAGTCCGTGCCCCAGACCAGCTGGCGCGGATTGGCTTCGATCAGCGCGTCGACGAAGGGGCGCATATCGTGGTAGGGGGTGGTTTGCAGGGCCGTGCTGCGATACGTGCCGGATAGTTTCACCCACGCGCGCTCTTCGCGCACCAGTGCGAGCAGGTTCTGAAAACCTGCGTCGCGAGTGCCCTTGTGCGCCGGCACATGGCCCAGGTGATCGAACACGGCGGGAACGCGCAACCGCTGCACGAGTCCGGGTAGGTCGTCGATGGTCGACACGTCGGCGAGAAACTGCAGATGCCAGCCCAATTCATGGATACGTTGGGCGAGCGTGTCTGCCGTGCCGATCGCGAGCCCGGCGCCGAACACCAGATTTACCCGCACGCCGCGCGCGCCAAGCCGGTGATACTCAGCCAGTTCCGCATCGGTGACGGACGGTTCGATCACCAGCACCGCGCGCATCGGCAGGCGGCTCTCAGCCATCGCTTGCAGGCTGCGCCGGTTGTCCATGCCGTACGGACTCGGCTGGATGATCACCGAGCGCGCAATGCCGAACGTGTGGGCAAGTTGCTCGTAGTCGGCCAGCGTGGCATCGGGCGGCGTATAACTGCGCCCCGGCGCATACGGCCATGTGTGTTCGGTGCCGAAGACATGAAAATGACAGTCCACCGTGCCGGGTGGCAACGGCTGTTTCGGCGCACGCGAAAGAGGGCGTGCCGGATCGCACACAGGAATGGTCACGATTGAAGCCTCCACCGCGAAGCGATCGTTACGCCCGCGGGTTCCAGTCCCGCGGGACGCCGCGCGAATCGCGCGGAAATCGCGTTGATCATGAAAAAGCGTTTAGGGCTTGACCGAAGCCACCACTTTGGTCAGCTTGAACAGATCTGCCGGCGCTTCGCAATGCTGGCAGTTCACGCCCGGGACATTCGGCGCTTCCTTGATGACGCTGGCCGGCAGCGGCTGGATCGTCGCGCCCGGCGTCGGCGTACCGTGCAGCGCCGAATTTAGCGACAACTCGGGTGTCAGCACCGGGTCGAACACTTCCGTGTTGAACGAATCAGGCACCTTGGTCGACGGGAACGCGTTGCAGCCTCCAACGAACGTATCGCCCGTGCACACCTTGACCTTGTCCGCCGGCACCCACGGCAGCGGGTACTCGATGTTATGCACCGTGACCTTGCGCTTGCCGGTCAACTCTTCCATCATCAGCTTGAACGCGTAACCCGACACATTGATCGGATCGCCCGACGAAATGCCGTCGAGGCCGCGCTTCTTCAGGTCCGCGTTTGCCAGCGCAAGACGGAAGCCGTTGGTGTTTTCGCCAGTCACCGGCACGAGTTTCTTCTGACCGCTCGCGAGCATCGCCGCGACAATGCCGTCTTCGCCGTTTTCGCCGAAAATCGCGTCGACGTCGGGGTGCGCGGCGAGCGCCTTGGCGGTTTCCTGCTGGGTCGTCTGGCTGTTCCACATGCCGTAGTATTCCGCGACGATCTTGATGCCCGGATACTTCCTGAACACGCTCATGGCGCCGTCGTAATTCATCTTGTCGACCGAGTTGCCGGCCACGCCGCGATCGATGAACACTTTGCCCTTGCCGTTCAGTTTGTTCACCAGCCACTGCGCGGTATTCGGCGCGAAACCGGCAGTGATGTAGCTGACGGTGCGTGCGCACGGCTCGGTCACCGTCGCGCTGTACGTGTAGACCAGCACGTGTTTTTCGCACGCTTCGTGAATCGCGCGGTTCAGGCCGGTCGACGAGATCGGAAACGTGATGATCGCGTCGGCGCCCGCCGACACCATGCTCTGATATGCCGCTGCCTGCGCCTGCACATCCGTGCCGGAGATGACCGTTTTCAGATCGACCAGCTTGTCGTACGGCGGCGTGGCGGCGAGCGCCTTGATCAGATTCGAGGTTTCGGTCTGATAGCCGTTGCCGCTATAGCTCATGCTCAGATACACCTTGTACTTCTTCGGCGGCGTCTGCGCGTTGGAAGCCGTGACTGAACCGGCCAGCACGGCGGCGGCGCCAAGCGCGAGAGCGCAGGTTTTTAGGGTCTTTCGATAATTCACGTATCCTCCTGATGCGTCGGAATGTCCCATTTTTCAGGGTTCTCTTCTACTACTTGAAACACTGCGTTTGATGAGCAGCGTGAGGTCGTCGCGCAACAGCACCAGCGCGACAAAGATCACGACGCCGTAAATGATCGTGCGCCAGCCTTCGGCGATACCGAGCGACGACACGATGGTCGAGAGCGTGGTCAGCAAGACCGCGCCGGCGGCGGCCCCCAGATAGATGCCGCGACCGCCGACAATCGATGTGCCGCCAATCACCACGGCCGCCACCGATGGCAGCAGATAGCTCTGGCCGAGCGTGAGCGTCACGCCGCGCACATAGCCGAGCATCAGAATCCCCGCGAGGCCCGCGCTAGCGCCACTGATCGCATAGGTCGCGATGGTGAGCCGGTGCACCGGCAGCGCGGCGACATACGCGGCGGTCGGGTTGGTGCCCAGCGCGTAGAGCTTGCGGCCGAAGCTCGTGCGCATCTGCAGGAAGCAGCCGGCGGCTGTGCCGAGCACCATCAGATACAGGATCGGCGTGCCGAGCGGCGTGCTCGCGAACAGCGCCGACAACGCGGCCGACGGCTGGCCGGTCGGCGTGCCCTGGGTAAAGCCGAGCGTCACGCCGTACAGGATCACGCCCATCGCGAGTGTCATGATGAATGGCGGAATCCTGATGAGGCTCACGCCGACGCCGCTGCACGCGCCGAGCGCCGCGGTGATCAGCAGAATCGCCGGCACACCCCAGGCGACGGCTGAATCCGCGCCGCCAACCCACTTGAACGCGAGCACGCCGCCGAGCGTCATCATGGAGGCGACGCTCAGATCGAGACCGCCCAGCAGAATCACCATCTGCTGGCCGAACGCGACCACCATCAGGAAGCTGGAGATGACGAGGATCGCCTTCATCTGCGCGAGGCTGCCGAAGTTCGGCCCGAGCACGCGCGAAGCGGCGATCAGCGCGAACGAAATCGCAAACAGCCCGATGGCGGTGCGCACGTCGCGGTCGAGCCGGCTGAACCAGCCTCGTGCGGCATCGCTGCCGCGCGTATCGGCGGGCCGGCCGCCGGTCAATGGGACCTGAGTCATGCGTGAACCTCCCCACGGGTACTGACGCGCGCGAAGAACACCGCGACGACGACGGCGGCGATCATCACGACGCCCTGAAAAATGCCGGTATAGAACGACGACACGCCGGTCGAGAACAGCACCTTTTGCAGCAGCGTCAGCGTCAACGCGCCGAGCAGCGAGCCGGCCACGCCGCCGCGGCCACCCGAGAACGAGGTGCCGCCGAGCGCGATGGCGGCGAACACCAGCAGCAGGTACGGTTCGCCCGCGTTGGGCGTGCCGGTCGAGGTGAGCGCGGTCAGCATGAAACCGGCGAGGCCGTAGCAGACGCCCGCGAGCATGTAGGCGATCAGCTTGACCCGGCGGACCGGTACGCCGGCCAGCACGGCGGCGGTTTCGTCGGCGCCGGTGGCGTACAGGCCGACGCCCCAGTCGGTGCGTCGCAGTGCACGCCAGATCGCGTAGGCGGCAACGGCGATCGCGAGCGAGACTGGCACGATGCCGTGGATGCGGTCTGTCATCGCGTAGATCATGAAGTCCGAGACGTTGCCGCCCGGTGCGTCGAGAATCAGCAGCGTGACGCCCGAGCAGACGATCATGGTGGCGAGCGTGAGCGCGATGGATTGCAGCTTCCAGTACGCGACCAGGTAGCCGTTGATCGCGCCGACGGCAGCCCCGGCCGCGATCGCGATCGCTGCGCCCTGAACGGCGCCCCACGGGCCGTCGCCGCCATGCACCGCAACCAGCACATTGGTGAGCGAGACGACGCCCGCGACCGACAGGTCGAAGCCGCGCGTAAGCACGACCAGCGTGCCGCCGGCCGCGGCGAGCGCGAGCGGCAGGCTGTTATTGAGGATGTCGGTGAGCACCGAACCGCTCAACGCATCGGCTTGTGTGGCGGCGAAGATCGCCGTCAGCACCGCGAGGATCACGACGATGATGGTGGTGCCGTCGCCGAGCATGCGCCGGTACCACGAGTCGGGGCGCAACGCGGTCGATGCCGAGGAGGGCGAAGAAGAGAAAGCGGAGTGGTTCATCATGCAGCGGCTCCCTGTCCGGCGGCGAGCGCGACGAGGCGTGGCTCGGACAGTTCGTCGCCCGATGCTTCGCCTGCGACGCGTCCGCCATAGACGACCACGCAGCGGTCGACGAGGTGGATGAGTTCGGCCAGTTCAGTGGAATAGACGAGCGCTGCGCCGCCCTGAGCGACGAACTCGCGAATCAGGTCATAGATCACGGCTTTCGTGCCGACATCGACGCCGCGCGTCGGATCGAACAGCACGAGGTGGCGCGCGCCGGACATCAGCACGCGGCCGATCAGCGCCTTCTGCTGATTGCCGCCGGACAATGCGCCGATCTTCAGTTTCAGATAGCGAGTGGACAGGTCGACACGCGCGGCTTCCCGATCCACGGCGGCTGTTTCATGCGCGCGGTTGACCACGCCGAAGCGGCCGAGCCGGTCGAGCACCGGCAGTGTCATGTTGCTGTCGGTGCGCAGTCCGAGGAAGACGCCTTCGGTCTTGCGCTCCTCGGGCACGAAGCCGATGCCGGCATTTGCCGCGTCAGCCGGATTGGACAGGCGCACGGCCTTGCCGTCGATGCGGATCTCGCCTCCGCGTGCCGGCGTGAGTCCGGCTAGCATGCGGAACAGGTCACGCTGGCCCTGGCCTTCGAGACCGGCGACACCGACGATCTCGCCCTGGCCGACGCTCAGCGTCATCGTCGCGACCGAGCCGCCCGACAAATCGGTCACGCCGAACGCCTCGGCGCGGCGCTGGGCCGGTGCACTGCGCACCGCGTGCGCATCCCGAGCGGCCGAGCCCACCATCATCTTGAAGATGCCCGCGTCGTCTATACCGGCAAGCGCAACCGTTTCGATGCTTTCGCCGTTGCGCAGCACGGTGCCGCGCCGGCATAACCGGCGCACTTCGGATAGCCGGTGCGAGATATAGAGCACGCCGGTACCCGTTGCGGTAATGCGTTCGAGAATATCGAATAGCCAGGTGGGATCGGAGAGCGCCGCGGTCGGCTCGTCCAGCACCAGCAGCTTCGGATGCCGAGCCACCGCGCGCATGATCTCGACGCGCTGCTTCTCGGCAAGCGAAAGCGAACGCACATGCACAGCCGGATGAATGTGGCTCAGTCCGTATTCGGCAAGCATCGCGGCGGCGCGTTCCTCGCTTGCCTTGACGGATACGAGACCGATTCTGCCCTTCACCTGACGCGGCAGCATCAGGTTTTCCGCCACGCTCAGATTGGGCAGCAGGCTCAATTCCTGAAACGCGGTCGACACACCGGCCGCGCGCGCGGCCATCGGATCGGCCGGCGCGTAGGCGCGGCCGTCGAGCGTGAGCGTGCCGCTGTCGGGCGCCACGATGCCCGACAGCACTTTTACGATGGTGGATTTGCCGGCGCCGTTTTCGCCCAGCAGCGCGTGGATTTCTCCCGCTTCGATATCGAGCGACACGCGGCGCACCGCGATGGTCGCGCCATACGCCTTGCCGATGCCTTGCAGGTCGAGCATCTTCGGTACGGCGCCGGACTGGACGGCAGCGTCAGCCATTGTAGACACCACCGTCGATGCTGAACGATTGCGCGGTCACGTAGGCCGATTCGTCGGCGGCCAGGTAGACGAACAGCGGCGCGATCTCGTCGGAGCGCGCCTGACGGCCGAGCGGCACCAGCGCGGCGATCTTCTGCTGCTGCGCGTCGGCGCCGCCCATGAAGTCGATCGCTGGCTGGTTGAACGCGGTGTCGACCCAGCCGGGACAGATCGCGTTCACGCGGATGTTGTCGGCCGCGAGTTCGAGCGCAAGCGCGGCGGTGAACGCCACGACCGCGCCTTTGGACGCCGAATAGGCAACCAGCCCCGGACCGCCGCGCTTGCCCGCCAGCGACGACATGTTGATGATCGAGCCCTTGCCCGATTGCCGCAAATGCGGGATCGCATGCTTGGCGCCGAAGAAATGCGCGCGCGCGTTGACCGCGAACAGCGCGTCCCAGTTGGCCTCTTGGAAGCTTTCAATCGGCCCGGAACGTTGCAGGCCGGCGTTCTGCGCCAGCACGTCCAGTCCGCCGAGCCACTCGACACCGCGCGCGATCAGGTTCGCGACGCTCGCTTCGCTGGTGACATCGGCCCGAACGAAATGCGCAGCGTCGCCGAGTTCGGCGACCACGGCGCGGCCCGCTTCTTCAGCGAGATCGCCGATCACGATGCGCGCGCCTTCCGCGATGAAACTGCGCGCGGCTTCCTTGCCGATGTTGGCCGTTGCGCCGGTGATGATGATGCGTTTGCCGGAAAGACGTCCTGCCATGAGGAACTCCTGAGAGGAATGGGTTACTGCTATGAGTTACTGCTGGCGCGAACACGCGAGCAGAAAGCGTTCGAGCGCCGGATTGCACACCTCCGGCCGCTCCATGGTCGGCATGTGCGCCGCCTGAGCGACCCTGAGCAGCCGTGCTCCGGGAATGGCGCGCGCGATCTGTTCGAGCACCTGCAACGGCGTGGACGCGTCTTCTTCACCGGCAATCACGAGCGTCGGAACAGCAATGCGATCGAGCACGGCCGCAAGTTCCATGTCGCGGATCGCGGCGGCGCTGCCCGCATAGCCTTCGAGCGATGTGCCGAGCACCATCGCGCGCATCTTCGCCATCAGTTCGGGCTGATCGCGCCTGAATGCGGGGGTGACCCAGCGCTCGACGGTAGCGTCCGCGAGCGACGCCACGCCGGCCTCGCGGGCTTCGCGCATGCGGGCGTCCCATGACGCTTTCGGCGCGTCGCTGGTGGTTGCGCACAACGTCAGGCTGACAAGGCGCTCGCCATGCCATGCGCCCAGTTGCTGACCGATCATGCCGCCCAGCGAAAGCCCGACATAGTGAGCCCGGTCGATTCCCAGGTGATCCAGCAGAGCAAGCGCGTCGTGCGCGAGCAGCGCGAGCGAGTAGTCGCCGGGCGTACCGCTCGAGCCGCCATGGCCGCGAATATCGTAGGTCAGCACGTCGAAGGAACGTGAGAGCAGGTCCAGTTGCGGCTCCCACATCGTCAGGTCCGCCGCGAGCCCGTGACTGAGCATGACCACGGGCGCCCCGACCTTGCCGGCCAGCCTGTAACGGGTTCGGATGCCGTTGGTGTCGGCCCTTCGATCCATGTCTCCCATCCTTTTTTGAGGGTTCCGTCCGGCGGTTTTCAGGACGCGCTGAACTCGTGGGGACCGAGTCTCTATTTTGGCGACAATTTTGTCAAAGATATTTGCATCAAGGTAAACGCCAATATTGGCAACGCTGTTGGCGGGTAGAATGGACGGCATAAAGCTGGGCGTGGCGGCGGGCCGCAGAGCGGGTTGCGACGGCCGGCGAACATCGTCAGGACAACTACCGAGGGAGAGGGTTTGGTCACGAAAACCGACACACAGGCGGCGCAACTGGTCGAAGGCATCAAGTCGGACATCATCGTCGGACGTTTGCGACCGCATCAGCGGCTGGTCGAAGAAGAGATCAGCGCTCAGTTCAATGTGTCGCGGCATGTGTCGCGGGCGGCGCTCGTCCATCTCGAACGGATGGGTCTCGTCACGCGCCGGCCTAATCGCGGCGTCATCGTGCGCGACTTTTCGCTGGAGCAGGTCGAGCAGATCTACGAGGTCAGGGTGATTCTTCAGCGCGAGGCAGCGAGCCGCGTGCCGATGCCCGCGCGGCCCAGCGCGCTTGCCGAGATCGAGGAAATTCACGCCGAGTATTGCCGCGAACTCGACGCGGGTAACCTGTTGGAGGTCAATGTGCTGAACGATGCGTTCCATCGGCGAATCTGGGCGACCTGCCCGAACCAGTATCTGGCGGAAACGATCGAAAAGCTCTGGGTCGAGACCACGGGTATCCGCTGGTACGGAGTGGGGGATCCGCAGTTGCTGTCGCATTCGCGCGAGCATCACGCAACCATGATCGAACAGTTGAGAAGCGGCGACCGCGCCGGTTTCGTCGCGCTCGCGGTCGACCACATCATGCCGCCGCTAGAAGCCTTCCGGCGCGCCCATCGCGCGAGTTCGCCCGGTATCGCGGCCGCGCTGCAACACGAACGCGCAGCCGGATGAAACCGACCTACGAAATTCTGGTGCAGGGCAATAACCTGCGCATGAAGCACGACTTTCTCGGCATTGCCAACGTCACGCTGATTCGCGCGCAGCGAGGCCTGATCCTGTTCGACACCGGTGGCTACATTTCCCGGCTCGGCTTGCTGAAGGCGCTGCGTGAACGCGGCATCGCGCCGGCCGATATCGGCACCGTTTTCCTCTCGCACCTGCATTTCGATCATGCGCACAACGTCGACCTGTTCGCGCATGCGCACTTCGTGGTCAGCCAGCGCGAATGGGACTATGTGGCGCATCCGCATCCGAACGATCTGCTGCTGCCGTGGGGCATCCGCGAGCAGTTGTCGAAGTCGGAAATCGAATTCATTAGCGGCGAAGGAGAGCTCGATCACGGTGTTCACTTTTTCCCGGCGCCGGGCCACACGCCGGGTTGCTATGGGCTCGAACTGGACACTGCGGACCGCGGCCGGGTGATCATCGCGGGCGACGCGATCAAGTACGCGAAGGAAGCGATTCTCAAGCGTTGCGATATGGCTTTCGATCAGATCGACGTCGGTACGCGCACGATCCAACGGATACTCGATCGCGCGGACCGGATCGTGCCAGGCCATTTTCCGGAATTGATCCGTCAGGCGGACGGCAGCTTCGTGTGGGAAGACTCGGCGCCGTTCGAGTTGCTGATCCGATGACGGCAGCCGCGCGCGTCGAATGAGACCACGCCGCGCTGCCTGCGCGCAGACAGGCGCGCCGGATCACACGGCGCGCTTGCTGCGCGGTTGCCGCCGGCAGCGCTGCTTACATCTGCGCGCCGATCATCCATGGCACGAACTCGTCGTCGCCGACACCCAGGGCTTCGCTGCGGCTCTTTTCACCGGAGGCCACCCGCAGGATCGCGTGGAAAATTTCCTCGCCTTTCTGCTGCACGGTCACGCTGCCTTCCATGATGTCGCCGCAATTGATGTCCATGTCGTCGCGCATGCGATTGAACATGCCGGTATTGGTGGCGAGCTTGATCGACGGGGCGGGTTTCGCGCCGAAACACGAACCGCGTCCAGTGGTGAACACCACCAGATTCGCGCCGCCCGCGATCTGACCGGTTGCGCCCATCGGATCGTAGCCGGGCGCATCCATGAAAACGAGGCCATGTGTATCGACTGGTTCGGCATAGCGATACACACCCATCAACGGCGTGGAGCCGCTCTTTGCCACCGCGCCGAGCGATTTTTCGAGAATCGTCGTGAGGCCGCCCGCTTTATTACCTGGTGTCGGATTGTTGTCGATGCTGCCTTTCTCACGCTCTGCGTAGTCTTCCCACCAGTGAATTCGCTCGACGATCTTCTCGCCGACTTCGCGCGAAATCGCCCGCCGCGTCAACAGATGCTCAGCGCCGTAAATTTCAGGCGTTTCGCTGAGGATGGCGGTGCCGCCATGCTGCACCAGCAGGTCGACGGCCGCGCCGAGCGCCGGGTTGGCGGTAATGCCCGAATAGCCGTCGGAGCCGCCGCATTGCAACGCCACGTTCAGGTGCGAGAGCGGCAGCGGTTCACGTTTGACGCGGTTAGCCTGCGGCAGCATCGCGTTGATCGCGGCGATCGCGGCGTCGATGGTCTTCTGCGTGCCGCCGAGTTCCTGCATGACGAGCGGCACGATCATCGGACCGCTGGGCACATTCTCCGCGACGAACAGCGCGCCCATCTGGTTCGCTTCGCAACCCAGTCCGATCACCAGCACGCCCGCGAAATTCGCATGCTTCACGTAGCCGCCAATCGTGCGGCGCAACTGCTGGATGCCTTCGCCGTTGTGATCGATGCAGCACCCGAAGCTGTGTGTGATCGGCACGATGCCGTCGACGTTCGGATAGGCATCGAGCGCGCCGGGCGCGGCGAAATGTTGCGCGACGCGTTTGCTGACGGTGGCGGAGCAGTTGACCGTGCTGACCACGCCAATGTAGTTGCGCGTGGCAACGCGGCCGTCGGCGCGCAGAAAGCCCTGGAACGTCAACGGCTGCAAGGCCCCGCCGACCGGCTTCACGTCGCTGCTGAACGCGTAGTCGCGATCGAAGGTGCCGATCGACACGTTGTGCGTATGGACGTGCTCTCCCGGTGCGATGGCCTGCGTGGCGAAGCCGATGATCTGCCCATAGCGGCGCAGTGCTTCGCCTTGCGCGATCGGGCGCAACGCGATCTTGTGCGCGGCGGGAATGTCGCCGCGCGCGACGAGTCCGCCGAATTCATCGAGCGTCGTGCCCTGGGTGATTGCATTGCGCGCGATTGCTACGTCGTCGGTGGCGTGCAGTTTGAGCGCGCGTGAAAGCGGGGTCATGATCGTCCTCCATGTTCGAACGAATAGCTTTTATGGGGCGCCGGTCGGCACAGATGTCGTCACGTGCATATCGGCAGTCGCGATGATGAAATAGTCGCGGACAATCGGGAAATTGGTCTGACCACCGAGCGATTTGGAGAGATGTCATGGCACTGTCGGGCACTGCGCGAAACGCGCTCGCGCGCGTCGTCAAGGAACTGGAAACCCGCATCTTCCAGGCCAACTGGCGAGGCGAAACTCGCCTGCCCTCGGAGCGCGAACTCGCGGCCGAGTTCGGCACCTCGCGCGCGACCGTGCGGGAGGCGATCCAGCGTCTGGCCGCGCGCGGTTTGCTGGAAACCCGGCGCGGCAGCGGGCTGTTCGTCAGCGATCAGCAACCGGCACGGCTGGGCGCGCCATGGCTGCAACTGATCGCGGAAAGTCCGCCGGCGCGTGAGGACACGCTGGAGTTTCGTCTGGTGTTCGAGTGCGCCGCCGCGCGCTTCGCCGCGCAACGCGCAACGCCGGATGAACTGAACGAGATGGGCTCGATTCTCGAGCGCATGCATCACGCGGTGCATAGCCACGATGTCGAGGCGGAGGCACAAGCGGATGCCGAGTTTCATGCAGTGCTGGCGACCGCATCGCACAACCTGATGCTCAGTCATTTCTACAGCAGCGTTATCACGCTGCTGCGCGAACACATCACCAACAACACGTACGAAGCGTCGCACATTCCGCTCGATGCGAACGATCTCGCATTGACGCGGCTCGAGCAGCACACTGCGATCTTTCGCGCTATCCGCGCACACCGTCCCGATGCGGCGTTCCGGGCCATGCATGCCCATATCGCGTTCGTCGGCGAGCAGTTCTCGCAGGGCTGAGTGCGTCGCGCAGCCCGGGGAGTAGATGACGGCTTGCGCGCAACGCTATCGCTTACCGGGCTGCCTCGATCGCGAAGCGAGTTCGTCATCGCGATCGGCGATGGTGCCTTTCCAAAAGACCACGAACAAGCCCGCTCGCCTCGTGCATCATCGTTGCACACCGATCGACTGCAAACCGCATGGCTGCGGTTGCCGCAGCCGGCACATTGATGGAGCGAGACGAAGCGATGCAACTCGACCAGGGAGCGGCCGGCCCGCGTACTCTCTATGACAAGATCTGGGACAGTCACCGGGTCATGTCGCGCGACGACGGACAGGATCTGTTGTTCATCGACCGGCATTTCATTCACGACGTCACCGCGCAGTCGTTCGATCTGTTGCGCGAGCGAGGGCTCAAGCCGCGTTCGCCCGAGCGCATTTTCGGCACGGCTGATCATTACGTATCCAGCGCGGCAAACGACCTCGCGGCGGTGCGCGATCCCGAGCGGCGCGCGATGATCGAGGCGCTGCAAAGAGACGCGGCGGAGTCCCGCATCACGCTCTTCGGCATGGAAGACCGGCGGCGCGGCATCGTCCATGTGGTCGGACCGGAGCAGGGCCTAAGCCTGCCAGGCATGACCATCGTCTGCCCGGATAGCCACACGTCGACACACGGCGCTATGGGTGCGCTCGCATTCGGTATCGGCGCAACCGAAGTAGCCCACGTGCTCGCGACACAATGTCTGTGGCAGCGCAAATCGAGAAACATGCGCGTCACGCTCGACGGCATCCCGGGCGCGGGCGTCAGCGCAAAGGATCTGATTCTCGCGGTGATTGCACGGATCGGCGTCGCCGGCGCGGCCGGCCACGTGATCGAATACGCCGGCTCCGCAATCAAGGGCATGTCGATGGAAGGCCGGCTGACGCTGTGCAATATGACCATCGAGGCAGGCGGTCGCGCCGGCATGGTCGCTCCCGACGAATCCACCTTCGCGTATCTGGCGGGGCGGCCTTACGCGCCCGTGGGCGACGAGTGGGACCGGGCAATGGTGTCATGGCGCAGGTTGTCGACCGACGCCGGCGCGACGTTCGACCGTGAAGTGCATATAGACGTGGCCACGATCGTGCCCATGGTGACGTGGGGGACCACGCCCGGGTATGCCTGCGGCATCGACGGCCGCGTGCCCGATCCCGCGCGGCAGGTCGACCCCGATGTTCGCGCCGCGATGTCGCGCGCGCTCGACTACATGGGATTGCGTGCGGACGAACCGCTCGAGGGCGTGGCAATCGACAGAGTATTCATCGGTTCGTGCACCAACGGCCGCATCGAAGACATGCGCAGCGCGGCAGAAGTTGCGCGCGGCCGACGCATCGCGCCGGGCGTCGAGGCGTGGGTCGTCCCAGGCTCGCACGAGGTCCGCGCGCAGGCCGAAGCGGAAGGGCTCGATCGTGTGTTCATACAAGCCGGGTTCGAATGGCGCTTTCCTGGCTGTTCTATGTGCCTCGCGACCAACGGCGACACGGCCGCGCCAGGGCAGCGCTGCGCGTCCACGTCGAATCGCAATTTCATGGGCCGCCAGGGCCCCGGCGTGCGCACGCATCTGATGAGCCCGGCCATGGCAGCGGCCGCCGCCGTGACGGGGCGTCTGACCGACGTGCGCCGTCTGCTGGGAGCGTGAACATGGAAAGCCTGACCTACCTCGACGCGGTGGCCGCCCCGATCGTCGCGATCAATTGCGATACCGACCAGATCCTGCCGGCTCGCTTTCTGCAAAAACCGCGGTCCGACGATTTCGGCAAGTTTCTGTTCCGGTCGTTGCGCTTTGGCCCGGATGGCGCGGAACAGCCCGGCTTCGTGCTCAACCGGGCGGCTTACCGCGACTCGCGCATCGTCGTGGCGAACCACAACTTCGGATGTGGATCCTCGCGGGAGCATGCGGTATGGGCGCTTTACGACTACGGCATTCGCGCTGCGATTGCGCCGAGCTTCGGTGACATCTTCTTCATCAACTGTCTCAAGAACGGGCTGCTGCCCATCGTGTTGCCGGAGGCCGTGGTGCTGCCTCTGCTGGACACCTTGTCGGCCACCCCTGGCGGTCGCATCGCCGTCGACCTGCCCGCACAGATCGTGACTTTGCCCGACGGCTCCGTCCATGCTTTCGACACGGAGCCCTTCGCCAAGGCGTGTCTGCTGCGCGGCATGGACGAAATCGACTACACCCTGTCGCTACAAGATCGCATCGACGCATTCGAGCGCAGCCGCGCAGCGACCTGTTAAAGCGCTTTTCCCGAGAACGAAAGGAGATGTTCAGATGAAGATTGCAGTCATGCCAGGCGATGGTATCGGTCCGGAAGTACTGGCCCAGGCTCTCAAGGTACTGCGGGTCGTGGCGCCCCAGGCCGAGACGCAGGAGGCGGCCATCGGCGAGGCCGGCATCGAGGCGCACGGCGTGCCGCTGCCCGAGCCGACGCTCGAGCTCGCGCGCAAGGCCGACGCGATCCTGTTCGGCGCGGTCGGCGTAGCCGACGAAGCCGGGATCCCGCGCGATCGCCGGCCGGGAACCGGGCTGCTGCAGTTGCGCCAAGCGCTGACGCTGTATGCCAACTTCCGTCCGGCCTATATGTTCCCGGAACTGATCGGCGCGTCGACCCTACGCCCGGAAGTGGTGGACGGGCTGGACCTGGTCATCGTGCGTGAGTTGAACGGCGACGCCTATTTTGGCGAGCCGCGCGGGTTCGAGACCAACCAGGCGGGCGAGCGGGTGGGCTTCAACACAATGCGTTATGCCGAGTCCGAGGTCGAGCGCGTCGCGCACGCTGCGTTCCGCGCCGCGCGCCGCCGTCACCGCAAACTGTGTTCTGTGGACAAGGCCAACGTGCTGGAGTCGAGCCAGGTGTGGCGCGAGGTGGTCACGCGCGTCGGGCGCGATTATCCGGACGTCGAACTGAGCCATCTGTTCGTGGACGCTGCCGCGATGATGCTGATGCGCCGGCCGAAGCAGTTCGACGTGATCGTCACCGGCAACCTGTTCGGGGACATTCTCTCGGATGCGGCGGCCATGCTGACCGGGTCGATCGGCATGCTTCCTTCGGCCTCGCTCGGCTCCGGCCGCAAGGGTTTGTACGAGCCGGTGCACGGTTCGGCTCCGGGCATCGCCGGCAAGGACATGGCCAATCCACTCGCCGCCATCCTGTCACTTGCGATGATGCTGCGCGAAAGCTTCGAAATGGAAGACGCGGCGAGCCGCGTCGAGCGAGCCGTGCGTGCGGTGCTGGCCGCGGGCTACCGTACCGCCGACATCCACCAGGAAGGCACGCGCAGCGTCGGCACGCGTGACATGGGCGATGCGGTGGTCGAGATGCTGCGCAAGCAGCCGGCGTAGCGCGTATCGCGTATCGCTTTACGCGGACTACACGCGGTATCGCAGCAATGACGGGCACGAGGACCCTGGTTCCGTCCCGCAGTTCGTGGCACCCAAAAATCCCAGAAAGGGAGGAGACAATCATGAAGCTGAAACTCGTCATTTCGCTGTGCGCAGCGTTCGGGCTTGCCTGCGGTTCGGTCGCGGCCGTGGCCAAGGATGTGCCCGAAAAGCCCCAGTTGCACATCGCAGCAGCCTCGGTCGGCATCACTTATCTGCCCATGCTCATCGCCAAACAGCGTGGCTACTTCAAGGACGAAGGACTCGACGTCACCATCGCTGCCTTCTCCGGCGGCTCCAAGACGCTGGAGGCCCTGCTGGGCGGCAGCTCCGACATGGTCGCGGGCGCCTATTCGAACACGATCACGATGGCAGCGAAGGGCCAGCATCTGGTCGTGGTGGCGGCGCAGGTCATTTGTCCGGGCTGGATTTTCGGAGTGTCGAAACAGCGCGAGGGCGAGGTGAAGTCGGCCAAAGATCTCAAAGGCATGCGGATCGGCGTGAGCGCGCCGGGTTCGAGCACGCACATGGCGGTCAACTACATTCTTCACAAGGCAGGGCTGCAGCCTTCGGACGTGTCGATCATCGGCGTGGGGCAGGCGGCCGGGGCGGTCGCGGCTGTGCGGGCCGGCCAGATCGATGCGCTGATCGTCAACGACCCCAGCGCCACTGTCCTCACCAAAGAAGGCAGCCTCAAGCCGTTGGAGGACATGCGCACGGCCGATGGCAACGTCAAGGTGTTCGGCTCGGATTATCCTGAATCAAGCCTGTTCGCGACGCAGGATTTCGTCAACGCGAACCCCAAGACCGTGCAGGCCGTGGCCAATGCGATTGTGCGTGCGGAGAAGTGGATTGCGAAAGCGACTCCGGAACAAGTCGCGGACAATGTGCCGCCCGAGTATCTGTCGGCCAACAAGGCGCTCTACGCCGAGGCTTTCACGAACAGCCGCCGCTGTATCGCGCAGAACGGAGAGATCACCCCCAAGGGCGCCCAAACCGTGCGTGACGTGCTGGCAGCCTTCGACCCGACAGTGGCTTCGGCCCACATCGACCTCTCCTCGACCTACGACAACCGGTTCGTCAGGAAGGCCGCGGAGATCCAGCCATGAGCACCGCAGCCTGCATTGTTCCGCTCGCGATTGGCGAGGCCAGAGCGCGCGAAGCGCTTTGCTTCGACAACGTGACGTGCACCTTCGCCGGCAACGGCAAGAACGCACAGCCCTACACCGCCCTCTCGGGCAACAACCTGACGATTCGCGACGGAGAGTTCGTCTCTATCGTCGGACCCACCGGCTGCGGCAAGTCCACGCTGCTTAACGTGGCCGCGGGACTGACCCGCCCGTCGTCGGGGACGCTTAGTGTGTTCGGCGAGAAGCTCGCCAATGGGCTGAACCGGCAGGCCGCCTATCTATTCCAGGTCGACGCACTGATGCCATGGAAGACGGCCGAGGAGAACATCGCGATGGGCTTGATCTTCCACGGCACGGCACGAGAAGAGGCCTTGGCCGTCGCGCGCGACTGGCTGGAGCGAGTGGGTTTGCACGGCCATGGCAAGAAGTATCCGCACCAGATGTCGGGCGGCATGCGCAAGCGTGCGGGTCTCGCGCAGGCGCTGGCGCTCAATCCGCGCATCATCCTGATGGACGAGCCGTTCAGCGCGCTGGACATCCAGACGCGGCACCTGATGGAGAACGAGCTGCTTCGGTTGTGGTCGTTCGACCGTAAATCCGTGATGTTCGTGACGCACGATCTCGAAGAGGCCATTTCACTCTCGGACCGCGTGATCGTCCTGTCGGCGGGGCCCGCCACGCGGCCTATCGCCGAGTTCGACATCGACCTCGAACGCCCGCGCGAGATGTCGGAAATCCGTATGACGCAGCGTTTCCTGCAACTGCACACCCAGATCTGGGACGTGCTCAAGGGAGAGGTTCTGAAAAGCTATGCGCACAATCGAATTTAAACCGACCAACCGGTTCACGGTGTTGCTGACCCGGCTCGCGATTCTGTTCGGCGTTCTGTTTCTATGGTGGCTCGGCACCAGTCAGAAATGGCTGTCGCCTTTCTTCTTCGGCGACCCATTAGGAGTCGCTCGCCGCATCGTCGAATGGTTCGTGACGGGTTCGGTGTTTCGCCATCTGTACACCACGCTGCTCGAAACGATGCTGGCGTTCGCGATCGGCACGGCGTCCGGACTCGCATGCGGCCTGTGGCTCGCGCTCAACCCATTCCTTGCAGTCGTGTTCGATCCGTTCATCAAGGCCATGAATTCGATGCCGCGACTGATCTTTGCGCCGATCTTCGCGCTCTGGTTCGGCCTCGGCATCTGGTCCAAGGTGGCGCTCGGCGTGACGCTGGTTTTCTTCGTCGTGTTCTTCAACGTCTTCCAGGGCGTGCGCGAGGTGAGCCCAGCGGTGTTGTCGAACAGCCGCATGCTGGGTGCGAACGCGCGCCATCTGATGCGGCACGTCTACCTGCCTTCCGCAACCAGTTGGGTATTTTCCAGCCTGCATAACGCGATCGGTATCGCCTTCGTGGGCAGCGTGGTGGGAGAGTATCTGGGCTCGGAAAAGGGGGTGGGCTATCTGATCCTGCTGGCCGAAGGCGTGTTCGACATCGACTCGGTCATCGCCGGCATTCTGGTGCTAACCGTGTTCGCCCTCGCTCTCGATACCGCGGTGTCGATGATCGAAGACCATCTTCTGCGCTGGCGCCCCGTTGCGGGGCAGACGGTCTCGGCGGGCGCCTAGGCGCGTTCCCCAATCGAACAGTTTTTGAGGAAATCATCTTGCAGACTAATGCGATCAATCTGAAAGACCGCGTTGCCGTGGTGACCGGCGGCGCCCAAGGTATCGGCCTCGAGGTCGGCCGCCGGCTGCTCGCCTCCGGCGCGCGGCTCGTGATCTGGGACATCAACCCTTCCGTCATGGAGCAGGCCCGTGCCAGCCTCGGCGAGCACGACGTTCACTTCGAGCAGGCCGATATCGCCGACTACGCGAGCGTGCAAACCGCCGTGGCGGGAACGCTGAGATCGGCCGGAAGCATCGATATTCTGATCAATAACGCGGCCGTCGTCGGCCCCAATGCTGCCCTGATCGACTATCCGCTGGACGCCTGGAAGCAGGTGATCGATATCGACGTGAACGGGACCTTTCATTGCTGCCGTGCGGTCGCGCCGATCATGATCGGCCAGAACTACGGCCGCATCGTCAATCTTGCGTCGGTGGCGGGCAAGGAGGGCAATCCGAATGCCGCGGCCTACAGTTCGGCCAAGGCTGCCGTCATCGCTATGACCAAGTCGCTCGGTAAGGAACTGGCGAGTTACGACATTGCGGTCAACTGCGTCACGCCGGCCGTGGCGCGCACGCCCGGCGCGATGGAGCAGTCGCCTGAACATATCCGCTACATGCTCGGCAAGATTCCACGCGGCCGTTTTCTCGAACTCGGCGAAGCGGCCGCAATGATCGCCTGGCTCGCAAGCGAAGAGAATTCGTTTACTACCGGCGCGGTGTTCGACCTGTCCGGCGGACGCGCCACCTACTGAAAAAGCGAGCATACCCATGAAGCTGTTACGCTACGGCGCACCCGGCAAGGAAAAGCCCGGCGTGCTCGATGCCGATGGAAATCTGCGGGACCTCTCGGGCCATGTGCCCGACATTGCCGGCGACGCTCTGCTGCCCGATAGCCTCGCTCGTCTGAGGGCGCTCGATTTTGCTTCGTTGCCGCGGGTGGAAGGCAATGTCCGCCTCGGTCCATGCGTCGGCGGCACACGCAAATTCATCTGCATTGGCCTCAATTACTCGGACCATGCCGCCGAGACCGGCGCGACCGTGCCGCCGGAACCCGTCATTTTCATGAAGGCGACGAGCGCCATTGTCGGCCCCAACGACGCGATCGAGATTCCGCGCGATGCGCTCAAGACGGATTGGGAGGTCGAGTTGGGCGTCGTCATCGGCAAGACCGCAAAATATGTGAGCGAGCGCGATGCAATGGACCACGTTGCTGGTTATTGCGTGATCAACGACGTATCCGAGCGTGCGTTCCAGGCCGAACGCCAGGGACAGTGGACCAAGGGCAAATCGGCCGATACGTTTGGTCCGGTCGGGCCTTGGCTGGTGAGCGCGGACGAGTTGCGCGACCCTCAGGCGTTGCAGCTCTGGCTCGAGGTAAACGGGCATCGTTATCAGAACGGGAGCACCGCCACGATGGTGTATGGCGTGCGCTATCTGGTGGCCTATCTGTCGCGGTTCATGTCGCTGCAACCGGGTGACATTATTTCCACGGGCACGCCGCCGGGCGTCGGACTGGGACAGAAGCCGCCCATCTATCTGAAGCCCGGAGATGTGGTCAAGCTCGGCATCGAAGGCCTCGGTCAGCAGCGTCAACACGTCGTGCAGGGCTGACGTCCTCAAATGCCGTTGGCCGTGGGCCGTTGGCCGCAGTCGCAAACAAGAACAGGAGACATATCATCGTGAGAACGCTCAGGCGTCTGATCTTTCCGCTACTGGCCACGTGCGCGGCCTTCGCGCTTGCGCAGCCGTTGGCCGCCGTTGCCGGGCCGGTGCCCGAGAAAAGCAGTATCGACCTGGCGGCGGCGGGCGTCGGTTTTCCATATCTGCCATTTGTGATTGCGCAAAGCCGCGGATATTTCAAACAGGCCGGACTCAATGTCGAGATCGGTGTGTTCAGCGGTGGAGCGAAAGCGTTGCAGGCGATGCTGGGCGGCAGCGCCGACATCGTGGCGGGTGCTTATTCCAACACCATCACGATGGCGGCGAAGGGGCAGCACCTCGTATCGTTCGTGACCCTGGCATCGTGCCCCGGCTGGGTGTTTGGCACGACGCGCGCGAGCCACGGCAAGGTCAAAACGTATGCGGACCTCAAGGGCATGCGCATCGGCGTAAGCTCGCCCGGTTCTAGCTTTCACATGGGCGTGAACTATTTGTTGAGCAAGTCCGGCCTGAAGCCAGGCGACGTCTCGATCATTGGCGTGGGCTCGTCCGCCGGGGCGATTGCCGCCGCGCGCAGCGGGCAGATCGATGCGTTGATGAGCAACGACCCGGTTGCAACCGTGCTACAGGACAGTGGCGATCTGTTCCCGCTGGCCGTCATGCGCGATCCGGCCGGTACCCGCGCCACACTCGGCGGCGACTACCCGGAAGCCTCTATCTATACGACGAGGGACTTCGCCACCCGCTACCCCAATACCGTGCAAGCGGTGACGAACGCAATTCTCGCGGCCGAACGCTGGATGGCGCACGCCACGCCCGAGCAGGTCGCCGCGGCCGTGCCGCCGCAATACGCGCTGGCCGACAAGGATGTCTTTGCGCAAGCCTACGCGAACATGCAGCGCTGCATCTCGCGTGACGGCCTGATGACGGACGCCGCCGCGCACACGGTGCGCGATGTGCTGGCGGCGTTCGATCCCGAGATCGCCAACGCATCGATCGACCTCAAGGCCACTTACGACAATCGCTTCGTCGAGAATGCCGACAAGCACTGAGTGCAGAAAGGAGACCAGCGATGGAGAGCGGCATTCGCATCCTGGCCGAAGGCCTGAGATTTCCGGAAGGGCCGGTGGCGATGCCCGATGGCTCGATCGTGCTGGTGGAAATCGAGCGTGAGACGATCAGCCGCGTGGCAGCCGACGGCACGGTGGATGTGCTCGCGCGGGTGAGCGGGGGTCCCAACGGTTTGGCGTTAGGGCCGGACGGGGCATTCTATGTCTGCAACAATGGCGGCTTTCTGTTCCGGACGGTCGCCGGGCTGAACCGCACGAGACCGGGCATACACCCCGCCTATACCAGCGGCCGGATCGAGCGCTTCGACCCGAAGACCGGCACACTCGCAACACTGTACGACCATTGTGGGGACTTTGCGCTGAGCGGCCCCAACGACATCGTGTTCGATCATGACGGTGGCTTTTATTTCACCGACTTCGGTAAGAACCGGCTGCGCGACCGCGATCATGCGGGCCTGTACTACGGCCGGGCAGACGGATCGATGATCGTGGAAGTGGCCTATCCGCTCACCACGGCGAACGGCGTCGGCCTGTCGCCGGACGACAGCGTGGTCTATGTGGCCGAAACCGAGACCGCGCGCCTGTGGGCGTTCGACCTCGACGCACCGGGCCGGGCGCGCAAGCACCCTTATCCGTCGCCGCACGGCGGGCGTCTTGTATGCGGCTTGCCGGGCTATCAACGCTTCGACAGCTTGGCCGTGGATGCGCAAGGCAATATCTGCGTGGCCACGCTGGTCACCGGTTGCATCACCGTCGTTGCGCCGACCGGCGAGGTGCTGCGGCAGGCAATGGTGCCGGATGGCATGGTGACCAATATCTGCTTCGGCGGCGCCGACATGAAGACGGCTTACGTGACGCTATCGGGCACGGGGCGCCTCGGCTCGCTGCCTTGGCCGCAGGCCGGCCTGAAGCTCGCCTATTCGTGACGGTCGGGCGCCGGCTGTGTGTTCTGGCTCGCAAGCAGGTGTTTCAGAAAAAGCTGGACCGGCGCGGGAAGCGTCTCGGCTGCACGTACGCAGATCTTCCAATGCCGCTCGGCCCACGGTTCGTCCAGTCGCACGGCCACTAACGGTCCCGAGCTGACGTAACGCTCGGCGTGATGCTCGGGCACCAACCCGATGCCGAGGCGCGCTTCTACCATGCTGCGCACCGGTTCGAAGCCGTTGACGCGGATCGACAGCTTGAGCGGGTGGTCGAGGTCGGCTGCCGCGCGTAGTACCAGCGAGTTCAGATAGCTGCCCGATTGCGGGCCCACCAGCGGATACCTGGCCATGTCGCGGAATGCGACCCGGTCGGCGCGGCTCAGCGGATGATCGCGCGGCATGATGACGACCAGCCGGTCGCTGCGGTAGGGGAAGACCTGCAAGCCCGTGGTCACGGTCGTGCCGCCGAAGACGCCGATATCCGCAGCGTTTTCAGCCACGGCCCGCACCACGGCGGGGCTCAGGCTCTCCTGCAGGTCGATGCGCAGGCCCGGGTGCAGTTCAAGGAAGTCGCGGATGTCGTTGGCAATGTACTGGACGATGGTCGAGAGGCTGGCGTTCAATCTGATCTGACCACGCACGCCTTCGGCATGATCGAGCAACTCGGTCTCCATCTGGCAGATGTCGCGCAGGACCACGCGCGCGTGCTGCAACAAGGCCACGGCGGCGGCCGTCAACTCGAGCCCTTTGTTGCTGCGCACGAAGAGGGCGGTTTTGAGTGCGTCCTCGAGATGCGACATGCGCTTGCTGAGCGCCGAGGGCGCGATGTTTTCTGCCTCTGCCGCGCGGGCAATGCTGCCGTGCTGGCAGACCGCGACGAACAGTTTCAGCGATTGCAAATCCAGACGCATCGAGTCTCCCCGGGGGCAGTTTTTCGCCGCAGTGCTTGCCTTTCTATTGAGCCAGTGCCTACGCTTCGAATTCAACTCGCGCGCGGTCGCACCATTGACTGGCTGCGCCAGTAGTCGAACAGCGTTTCGGGACTGTTCACGCCGCCGCCCATGCCGCTCCTATTGATGCCGCCGTAGGGCACCCCGTGCGGAAACACGTTATGCGCGTTGATCCAGCTATTGCCGGCTACCATCGCTTCCGCAACCCGCGACGCGCGTTGCAGGTCCACGCTCCAGACACTGTTGGCAAGGCCGTAGTCCGTGGCGTTTGCAAGTTCGACCGCATGCGCTTCATCGCGAAACGGTGTGAGGAACGCCACCGGTCCAAAGATTTCCTCGCGGGACGCGACATTCGCAGGATCGCCCGCCAGGAGCGCTGGCTTTACGTAAAAACCGTCGAAGCCTGGCACGTCGACTGCTCCGCCTGCGAGAAGCGCATGCGCGCCTTCTGCCTCGCCGCGCGCGAGGTAACCGAGTACGCGTGCGCGTTGCCGCGCGTTGACGACTGGTCCCATCTGCGACGCTGCATCCATCTGGTACCCGACGCGCACTTCGGCGAGGCGCTTTACGCAAGCGTCGGCGAAGCGGTCGTGGATGCGCTCATGCACGAGCCAGCGCGTCGCATCGCAGCAGACTTGGCCTGTGTGCGTGGTAATCGCGATGGCGAGCTTCTCAGCGGTTGCGTCGATGTCCACGTCGTCGAACACCACCGCCGCGCCCTTGCCGCCGAGTTCGAGCTTGCACGGGGTGAGGTTGGCGCCGCACGCAGCGCCGACTAGCCGGCCGACCTCCGGCGAGCCGGTGAACGAAAAGCGCTTCAGGCGTGGATGCGCGGCGAGCGCGGCGCCTGCCGTCTGGCCGTGGCCGGTGACCACGTTGATGACCCCGTCAGGGAAGCCGATTTCGCGCGCGAGCCGGGCCAGATAAATAGCCGACAGTGGCGTGTCCTCGGCGGGTTTGATAACGACGGTGTTGCCCGCTGCGAGCGCGGGCGGCACGCCCCAGCCAATCAGCAGGATCGGGAAGTTCCAAGGAAAGATGAAACCGCATGGCCCCCACGGCTCACGCGTGGTCCATGCGTCGTACCCCGAGATCGCGAGCGTCGTACGGCGCGCGACGTGCAGCGCCATGTCGGTGAAATAGCGCAGCGTGTCGATGCACACCTGCACGTCCTGCTCGGCGGCCGGCACCAGTTTGCCGGCATCGAGCGCCTCTATCTGCGCGAGGATCGGTTTGTGCGTTTGCAGCGCATCCGCAAGCCGATGCAGATGAACAGCGCGCTCGCTCGCAGCAAGCATGGACCACTTGGGGAACGCCGCTGCCGCGGCGCTCACTGCGTCGTCGATATCCGCGGCGCCGAGTGCGCTCACCTGTGCAAGGTGGCGTGCGCTGCCTGGATCGAGCGTATCAAAAGTGGTGCCGTCGCGCGCGAGTGCGTCGCGCCCGCCGATCACAGAAGCGATAGGGGCGCCCGAGAGAAATTCGGCAACTTCGGGTAGCAGCGGAAAAGAGTTGGCAACGGTCATGAAAATCCCTGCATTGGGTAAGAGATCGACGAGCGCACGGGCATGCGCGCTCACAAGAACGTCAACGACACCGCTCCGAAGCCGGTGAACGATCCGGTGACGCGTTCGCCGCTGTCGACGCGGTGAAGGCCGGTGTACGTGCCGGTCGTTACGAAGCGCCCGGCCGGCACGCCCGCATCGCGCCGAAAGGCATTGGCGAGTGCGATCGCCGGCAGAAGCGGGTCGCCGCTCGCGTGGCCGCCGATGCGCTCGACCAGCATGTCGTCGCCGACGAATAAGCGCGCTTCGAGCGTCGCCAGATCGAACTCGCGCCAGTCCGCGCGTGCATCCCCAACGACGAACGCGCCATTCGATACGCAGTCGGCCGCGCGATGTAGCCACGGTGCATCCGCATAGCTAGTGAAGCGCGAATCGACGACCTCGAACGCGACGAACGCACTCACCGCATCGGCGACCTCGTCGTAGGTGTAGTCCCACGCGCGCGGTGGCAGCGCACGTTCGAAGCGGAACGCGATCTCCAGTTCCACCGCGCGCATTGGCACGAGCGCGCCTTCGATTGACGCGGGGCTCGTGAACACGCGTGACCCCAGAATCGCGCCGCGCACGAATTCGCCAGCGGGCGAAGCCGTCGCTTTCCAGCCGGCAACGCGTTCGCTGAGCAGCGCGACAGTGGCGTCCTGAATCGCGTGGACATCGACGGCGTTTCGCGGCGCCGCATGCGCATCGAGTTCCGCGAGCGGCAAGCGCGCGACGCGTGCATCGACGAGCTGCCGCGCCGCATACGCGATGGTTTCTGGGGTCATCGTTGTAGCTCCATGCGTCACGCGAGCGTGCGGATCGGCTTGCCGTCGAGAAAGGCGAGCGTGTTTTCCACCTGCTGCCGATAGAACACTTCGTACACGTCGCGCGTGCTGTAGCCTAGGTGCGGAGTGAGCACTGCGTGACGCTCGGCGACGAGCGGATGCGTGCGCGGCAGCGGTTCCTGATCGAATACGTCGAGCGCCGCGACGATGCGGCCCTCGCGCACCGCATCGATCAGGGCAGCTTCGTCGACAAGCCGCGCGCGCGACGTGTTGACGAGCGTCGCGCCGCGCTTCATCCGCGCAATGTCGTTGCGACCGACGATGCATGCGGTGCGCTCCGAGAGCACAAGGTGCACGCTGACAACATCGGCAGTAGAGAAAAGGGCCTCCTTAGTGGCGTATTCGACGCCCGCATCGGTAGCTCGTTCGGCCGTCAGGTTCGGGCTCCACGCGACCACACGCATGCCGAGCGCACGGCCATAGCCCGCCACGCGCGCACCGATCTTTCCGAGGCCGACGAGTCCGAGGGTCTTCCCCGCGAGCGCCACCCCGGGCCGCGTGCCGCCCTGGAAACTGCCCTCGCGCACAGCCGTGGAAGCCGCCTGCAAATCGCGCACGGCCGACAGCATCAGCGCGAGCGCGAGGTCGGCGGTCGATTCGACGCCTGGCCCGCCTTCGGTCAGGCACACAGTGATGCCGCGCGACTGCATGTACGCCATGTCGACCAGCGCCGCGCGCATACCGGACAGATTGAACATGCGCAGGTTCGGTAGCCGTTCGATCAGCGATGCAGGAAACGCGGTGCGCTCGCGCATCGCAAGAATCACGTTGAACGGTGCGAGCCGCTCGGCCGCTTCGTCTTCGCTTGCGAACGGTGCGCCAAAAAAATCCAGCGACGCGCGCGCTTCAAGTTGGGTCCAGTCCGCGCACGTGCGCGCGGCATCCTGCCAGTCGTCGAGAATCGCGACGCGGCAGCGTGTGTTATTGCTATCTACGGCGTTCATTGGATGATTCCTGATAGAACGATGCACTCATTGGTCATGAAGCCGACGCATGAACATCGCCATGATGTCCTCCCAAACGGCTTCGGCGGCGCGCGGGTGGTAGTCGTTGCGCGCGGCAAAGCAAAAACCGTGATGCGTGCCCGGCACCACGTCGACGCGCGCGGCGACATTGGCTCTTTCCATCGCGTTGCGAAACGTGGGCACGACATTAGAGGGTACGGCCGGATCGATTTCCGCGAAGGCGGCGTAAACCTCGCCCTGAATTTTGTCCGCGGCAAGATGCGGCGAATCTGGCTTGTCGGTGACCATGTTCACCCCATAAAGCGCCGCGACCGCCGCCACGCGGGGCAGATGTGCGGCGGCAGTGACGACGAACGGCCCGCTCATGCAGTGGCCTATTGCGCCGACAGGACCGGGCGCCGCCTGCTCCTGCGCATCGAGAAAAGCGAGCATGCCGCACGTGTCGTCGAGCACATCGGCGTTCGAGAGGCTTGCCATTGCGCCGCGTATGAGTACAGACATGGCCTCGTTTCGGCGCGGTACGTCGAAGCGCAGCGTGCCGAGCCGGTAGTACAGATCCGGCAGCAGACAGTAGTAGCCCGCGCGAGCAATGCGCCGCGCCATGTTGCGCAGCTCCTCGCGCATGCCCGGCGCATCCATGAAGAGGATCACCGGCGCATACATGCCAGGCTCGGACGGACAGACGGCGAATGCGGGCTGCGCCCCGTACTTCGTCGGAATTGAGACTTCTTTCTCCATCATCTCTACTCCCTTCCTATGACGCCGGTGCTGCATGGCCGAGCAACTGACGCGTGCCGGCCATCAGCACCTCGTTGATCCATGCGTATTTCATGAAGCTCTCACGCGTGCGCTTGCCGACCGCCGCGATGCGCCGGTCCGCATCGGCGACGGCCGCCTTCACCTGAGCGTGATCCGACTGCCCTGGATAGCCGAGATCCTGCGCGAGATCGAGCAGCCCGAAGCTAAGATAATCGACGCCCTCGAGCGCCGCGAGCTCGCCCGCATTCTCGATGCCCTTCGCGCTTTCGATCATCAGGCACACCGACGCGCTTTCGTTGCACTGCTGCATATACGCGGTGCGGTCTGAGATGCGCTGGCCGTATTCGGGCCGCCCCGCGCCAAAAGAGCGTGCGCCGAGCGGCGCGAAATAGGTTGCGCTGATCACGCGCTGCGCTTGCTCTATCGTCTCGATGTGCGGTGCGACGATGCCGCGCACGCCGCGATCGAGAAATCGCGTGATGGTTGCGATGGAAATGTCAGGTACCCGCGCGATTGGCGTCATACCGTGACGTTCGGCAGCGATGCATGCCGTCTCCACATCACGCCAGTCAAACGCGCCGTGCTCGCCGTCGATGTAGATGAACTGCAGGTCGGCAGCGCTCACCACTTCGATGACGGCGGGCGCCGCAAAGGTTAGGTGGATGCCGCGGATCGGCTGCCCGGTTGCCGCCGCGTGCTTTACATGGTTCATTGTTCGGAAATCCGTTGTTAGGAGAATGAGAACTCAGACCGGCGTCGCGCGCGCGAGCTTCACGAGGTGCGGCGGGAACTGATCGGGCATCTTGTCGATGAGCGGCAGACAGACCTTGCGAAACGATTCGACGTCGACGTTCAGGTTCACCTGCATGCCATGCTTGCCG
Organism: Paraburkholderia sp.; assembly: GCA_004322045.1. Lineage (GTDB taxonomy): Bacteria > Pseudomonadota > Gammaproteobacteria > Burkholderiales > Burkholderiaceae > Trinickia. Next base: position 19,715 of record SCRN01000001.1, on the reverse strand, counting down.
AGGAACTGGTATGCGTCGACTTCTCCCTTCTGCGTGTGGGTGCGCAGCACGTTATCGGCATCGCTCGCTGCAGCCATGAAGGTCTGCTTTTCGGTGGCGGAAAGTCCATCGAAATACTTTGTGCTGGTCACGGAATAGCCAGTGGTCAGCACATGATCGGTCTTCGCGACATACTTCTGCACTTCGTAGTACTTGTTCGACTCGACCACCGTGGGCGGCGTCTCCTGACCGTCGGCAACGCCTTGGCGCAACGCCAGATAGAGTTCGCTTAGATCGACTGCGGCAGTGGTTGCGCCCATCGCCTGCACCATCGCGATGTAGGCCTTCGAGATCGGCACGCGCATCTTCAAGCCCTGCATGTCGCTCACCGAGTGGATCTGCCGCTTGGAGTTCGTGATGCAGCGAAAGCCCAGATCGGTCCAGCCGATAAGCCCGAAACCCTTTTCCCGGCACCCGGCTCGCAAGTCGTCGCCAAATGCGCCGGCGAATGCGCGGTACGCCTGATCGCGGCTTTTCCACAGATAGGGCGCATCGGTGATCGACACTTCCGGCACCCAGTTCGTGAGCCCGACGCCAATCACGCCGACTTCGAGGGCGCCATTACGCACCGCCTGGCCAATGTCGCGCTCGGTGCCCATCTGCGCATTCGGATATATCTGCACGAGCATCGCGCCGTTGCTGCGCTTTTCGAGCGATTCCTTGAACGCGACGGACCATATGTGCCATCCGTGCTCGGTCGGCGCCGTATGCGCAACGCGCAGGCGCTTCGGCGCGCCCTGCGCGTGCGAGTGCAGACTCGCGAGCGGCCCGAGGGCGGCGCCGAGCGCCGTGCCGGCCGCCGCACGCATCACCGCGCGGCGGGCGCGACCGTGTTCGTCCAGCGCGGCGCCGGCCGCCTCCGAACTATCCGCTGTGTCACATGTGACGATGTCGATCGGTTTCATAGAGTGTGTCTCATCCTGGTTGGTCGGGCCGCTCCGTTTGGCGGTGCGTTGTTATGCAAGTGACGCATATCCCGTTTCGTGGGAATGCGTGGTGGGTTCATGACGGGGTTACGTCTTGAAGCCGAGCGCGTGCGGCAGATATTCGGTGAGACCCGGGATATACACGACGATCACGAGTCCGACGAAGAGCACCAGCAGGTACCAGAGCATCGGCCGGATGGCGCGTTCCACCTGCGCACCGCAGATCGCGCATGCGACATATAGCGCGATGCCGATTGGCGGCAGGATCACGCCGATGCCGAACGCCTCTGCCATCACGATGCCGTAATGGAGCGGATTGATGCCCAACTGAACAGCCACCGGCAGCAACAGCGGTGCGATGATGATGATGGTGACGAAGCTTTCGAGCAGCGAGCCGAGCAATACCGTGATGATGACCACGGCCGGCAGAAAGGTCGCCGCGCCGAAGCTCGCGACCATATTGGCGATCGCGGTGGTCACGCCTTCGAGGGTGAGCGCCCACGAAAAGATGGTGGCCGCGCTCACGGTGAAAAAGATCATGCCGTTGAGCAGCGTCGCCTGGGTAAGTGTTTGCCAGAAGCTGCGCGCGCCGATCTTGCGGTTCAGAAGGCCGAGCGCGAGCGCGTACAGCACGGCGAACGTCGACACCTCGGTCGGCGTGCCGAGCCCGCCCGCGATGCCGCCGATTAGGATCACGGGCATCAGCAGCGGTAGCGCGGCGCGCCTCGCCGAGGCGCGTACTTCGGCGCGGCTCGCGCGCGGGGTCGGCACCCAGCCGGCGAACGTCGCGCGCACGCGCACCAGAATCATCAGGCAGATCGCGAGCGTCGCGGCCGGTATCAGACCGGCGACGAACAGCGCGCCGGTCGAGATCGACGTGGCCGAGCCCATCAGAATCAACGCGATAGAAGGCGGCACAGACTCCGACATCGCCGCCGACGAGGCAAGCAGCGCCGCGCGTTCTTCGGCGGCATAGCCGTGCTGTTGCAGCTTGCGGTTCATCGGTAGGCCGACCATCGCCATGTCGGCGGCTTTCGAGCCCGATATGCACGATGAGATGTACACGCCGATGATCATCACCTGGAAGAGGCCGCCCTTCTTGTGGCCGATCAGGCTACCGACAAATTCGACGATGCGCAGTCCTACATCCGCCCGATCCATGATGAATCCAGCCAAGATGAAGAACGGCAGCGCGAGATAAATGAAGCCGCCCGAGCCGCGCTGTGCGTTGGCGACAGCAGACATCATGTCGGCCGAGCCGATCGCCTGCACGCACACAATGCCGATCACCGCGAGCACGAAACCCACCGGCACCCCGACCACGATCAGACCGACGAAGAGCGCGGTCAGCAGCACGTACAGCACCGACGCATGCAGGCCGAGCCATGTTTTGCACAACATGAACAGGAGTATCGGCAGCCACACCAGCGCGAACGACGCCAGCTTCGCAAAGGTTGGCCGCTTGAAGCTCGCAAGCGCAGCGTGGATCACGAAGAGTGCCGAGCCGAAGGTGATCGGCAGCGTGCTCCACGCGTACGGAATGCCGAGCAGCACGGTCGATTCGTCCGCGTTCGAGATCATGAGCGGAATCGAAAAGCCGCCGATCAGCAGGGAGACGATGATCACGATCCATTCCGATGCGCCGTCGCAGGTGTGCTGCCAGCGCTTCGGCAGACGGTCGACGACGAGGCGGATAGACAGGAACTGGCCGCGGCTGTAGGCAACGGCGCCGCCGAGAAAAGCGGCGGTCACGAGAAAAAGGGGTGACAGCTCGTCGATGCCCATGAGCGCCGACGAATGAAACAACGACCGCGAAAGCGTCGCGACGAAGATCAGGAGGACCTGAGCGATCATCATCAAATTCAGCACTGTGATGACAATGCGGTCCGTCGAGCGGATCCACGTAGGCAGATCAGAGCGCGCGGAGCCGGTAAGCGCCGCGTGCGCGGGTGCGTTCACCGGCTGCATCGCGCACCTCCGGACCCCATCTCGCCACGGTCGCCGCCTCGCGGCGCGCGGTTGCGGACCGCGCATGCAGGGTCCGATGCGTTGATGTTGGCCATGCCGTCGTCTCCATATATTTGTCTGAAGCTCCGCGGCACGCACGCAGGCCTGGAGCCTTTGTCAACTGCAGTGCCGGGTTTTCCTGCTTTCGTTAAGGCGATGTTAAGCGCTATCCTTCACAAGGAAAAACTGATTGTTTTGTGGCCTGGCGATCCAAATTTTCTATCGACGTCGAGCGCGGAGTACCTTGAAATGAATGTAACGCTGGATCAGTTGCGCGCGTTCGAGCGGGTCGTGCGCCTCGGCAGTTTTCACGCTGCCGCGGAGGATCTGCACCTTGCGCAGCCCAGTATTTCGGCACGCGTGAAGGAGCTCGAATCGGCGCTGAACGTGCAGTTGTTCGTGCGTCAGGGACCGCGGATCCGACTGACCGCGGAGGGGCACGCCCTGATTGAATTGGCGGATAGAACGCTGGGCTGCGCGAGCGAACTTGTCGAACGTTTTCGCACGCGCGATCCGCTGAGAGGCTTGCTGCGGCTCGGAATGAATGAAAGCTTTGCGCTGGTTTCAGCGACCGATCTGATCGAGCGCATCGAGCGTCATTATCCGGCGCTGCGGACATCCATCTTCGTCGGTGATACCGGGGCGGTGGGCCAGATGCTTGCCGGCGAGCAGTTAGACGTGGCCATTGTGTCCGAAGCGCATGTGCCCGGGCATGTTAAACAGGAGGTGATCGGCAGAAACCGCTTCGGATGGTTCGCGCATGCGGACTTCCCAGTAACACGCGAGGTACTGTCGCCCTCCGACCTCGGTTCTCTGCATCTGCTCATCAGCCCGCCGACGGCGCGACTGCATGAGACCGTTCTCAAGTGGTTCGCTGATGCGCGCGTGACGCCCGAGCGCGTGAGCACTTGCAATAGCTTGCCGGTGACGGTGCAGGCGGTGGTCAAAGGACTGGGTGTGGCCTTGGTCCCGGTGCGCATCATCCAGTCGGAAGTCGACGCGCATCGAGTACGACAGCTTGTGGTTGCGCCGGAGGTCCCGGCGCACAGCGTCTCCATCTGCTACCAGGCAAGCGAGTTTGGGCCGGGGATCAAGAGGTTGGTTGACCTGATTCGTGAGTTGATCGCGCATCACGAGCTTTTTTGATGCCTCGGTAGCAGCAAGTCCCGCTCATCGATACGTCGATGATCCGTTCGCGAATGACCGAGATGCTTGGTCATGAAAATGATTTCCAGTCCGTCGATCCAGTCGGAATGCGTGAACGAACAGCCGTGGCGCTCGTATAGGCGCCAATTTGCCGTCATTCCGCGATCCAGGCGGAGTGCCAATTCGGGAATGTCTCCAAAAATAGTCCGCTTGACGGATTGTATGACAAGCATATAATCCGTCAACGAGCAGATGGCCTGCCGTCTGGAGAAGACGGCCGCAAGTCCGCCAAGGAAAGCCAATATCACGGAGACAGCACCATGCAGATGGAAGCCAACATCGGAGCGCGCCTGGACAAACTTCCCTTGTCCGGCTTTCATTGGCGCCTGCTGGGGCTGATCGCGGCCGGGATGTATTTCGATTCGTTCGACATCTACATCGCCGGCACGGTGCTTGCGGCGATGATCCACAGCGGCAAATCCACGCTCGGTCTGAACGCGACCTTCGTCTCCGTCACCTTCATCGGCATGATGACGGGTGCTTGGCTCTCCGGGCTGCTCGGCGATCTGTTCTCGCACCGGCTGCTGACGCGCACGAGCACGCAAGCGCTGGAAGGAAGCGCACGGGCCGCGGCGCAGTGAAGGGCTACGCAAGGATTTCCACACGGATTAGCACGTAAAAGGACACTTCAGACATGTCATCGCCCGCTGAGAACTACAGGATCTACGCCGTCAAGTACGCCCATTTCGAGCGCCGCTCAGGCGAGAACTTTATTGGCGGCGACGCTCACGATGTGCCGATGCCGCTTGATTACTTCGTATGGGCCGTGGTGGGCCAGACTCGCTCGTTCATCGTCGACACAGGTTTCGACCAGGCGATGGCCGACAAGCGTGGCCGCACGATCACGAACACGGTCGAGCGCGGGCTCAAGCAGATCGGCATTCGCGCCGGTGACGTCGAAGACGTGATCATCACGCACATGCACTACGATCACGCGGGCAATCACTCGCTGTTCCCGCGCGCCCGCTATCACCTTCAGGATCGCGAGATGGCGTATTGCACGGGCCGCTGCATGTGTCATCACGCGCTGAGTCATCCGTTCGAACCGGAGGATGTGAAGTCGATGGTCGGCCGTCTGTTCGAAGGGCGTGTGCAGTTCCATGACGGCGCGTCGGAGATCACGCCCGGATTGAGCGTGCATTGGGTCGGCGGACATACGAACGGCCTGCAGATCGTGCGCGTCCATACGCAGCGAGGCTGGGTCGTGCTGGCATCGGACGCTTCGCACTTCTACGCGAACATGCAAACGCATCGGCCATTTCCCGTCGTCTACAACGTCGGCGACATGCTCGAAGGCTACGAAGCCGCGCATCGGCTGGCGAGCTCGCCGAATCATGTGATTCCCGGCCACGATCCGGCGGTGCTGACGCGCTATCCGTCGCATGACCGCGAGACGCACGGCTGGATCGTGCGGCTCGACGCAGAAATGCGCTAAGCGAGGCGGCAGATGATCTTGAAAGGCAAGAGCGCGCTCGTCACGGGTTCGTCGAACGGCCTGGGTCTCGCCATGGCGCGGGCGCTGGCGGGCGTGGGATGCGACATCGTACTGCACGGGCTCGAAACGCCGGGGCAGATGATGTCCACGATGGACGAGCTGGAGCACGTATTCGATGTGAACGTCACCTATGTGCAAGCCGATCTCGCGACGCCGGCGGGTGTCGATACGCTGATCGCCACGGCCACAGAGAGTGTGCATTCGCTCGACATCCTGATCAACAATGCCGTGGTACGGCATTTTGCGGCCATCGAGGCGTTTCCCCTCGATCGCTGGAACAGTGCGCTCGCCGTGAACCTCACGGCCGCGTTCCGCGCGATCCAGTTGGTGTTGCCCGGTATGCGCGAGCGCGGCTGGGGACGTATTTTCAACATGACGTCGGTATACGGCGCGCGCGCCGTCGCCAATCGCGCCGACTATGTGACGACCAAGACGGCGCTTCTCGGACTCACGCGCTCGGTGGCGATCGAAACTTTGAGTCAAGGCATCACGTGCAATGCGATCTGCCCGGGCTCGGTGCTCACGCCGAACATCGACGGGCGCATCCATGCACTGATGGACGAGCGCGGTCTGGATCGTGGCGATGCCGTGCGCGAATTCCTCAAAGGCAAGCAGCCGACGGGCGAACTCGTCGACGCTGCGCATGTCGGCGATATGGTCGTGTTTCTGTGCGGGCCATCGGCCAGCCAGATCACGGGCGCGATGATGCCGATCGATGGAGGCTGGCTTGCAGGCTGATCCCATCGATGTACGCGCTCTGCAAAACGGTGAACTGACCCGCGCGCTCGCGCGCTTCGTGGCCGATACGCAGTGGCGCGACGTGCCCGTTGCCGTGAGCCGCGAAGCGAAGCGTTCGCTCGTCAATTACTTCGCCGTCGCGCTGGCGGGTTCACACGATCCGACGCTCGACAAGGCCGTGTCCGTCTACGGCCGCTTTTGCGCCGGCAACGACGCGACCCTCGTCGGCCGCAGCGAACGCACGGACATGCTGAACGCGGCCGCGCTCAACGCGATGAGCGCGAACGTCTACGACTTCGACGACACGCATATCCCGACCATCCTCCATCCGACGGCGCCCGTCGCTGCCGCACTGTTTGCGCTCGCCGAGTCGCAGCCGATGAGCGGCGAGGCGCTGCTCCTCGCGTTCGTGATCGGCGTGGAAGTCGAGTGCCGCATCGGCAATGCGGTGTCGCCCGAGCACTATCAGCGCGGCTGGCACATCACGTCGACGTGCGGGGTGTTTGGCGCGGCTGCGGCTGCAGCGAAAGCACGCGGGCTCGGTGAGCAGGCCATTGTGTGGGCGCTCGGCAATGCGTCCGCTCAGACAGGCGGACTGGTCGAAACGCTCGGCACGATGTCTAAAAGCATCAGCGTCGGCAACGCGGCGCGCAATGGGCTGTTGTCGGCGCTGCTCGCCGAAGACGGTTTCTCGGGCCCTGTTGCTCCGCTCGAAGGTGAACGTGGCTTCCTGCGCGTGACGGCGTCGACGCCGCACTGGCACGAACTCACGCAAGACCTTGGGCGCGAGTGGGCGCTGCTGAAGAACACCTACAAGCCGTATCCGTGCGGGGTGGTGCTCAATCCGGTTATCGATGCGTGCCTCGATCTGAGTCGCGACGCGCGCTGGTCCATGGACGATATCGAAGCGATCGAGCTGACAGGGCATCCGCTGCTGCGCGAGCGCACCGACCGGCCAGGCGTGCGCACGGGCCGCGAATCGCAGGTCAGCGCGCAGCATGCCGTGGCCGTGGCGCTGTCGCGCGGCAAGGCAGGACTCGAAGAGTTCACCGATGCCGCCGTGGCCGATCCGTCGCTGCGCGCGATAGCGAGCCGGCTACGGTTCGTCGATGACGCCGCGTGGCCGGTGGAATCGGCGCAAGTGACGATCGTGCTGCGCTCGGGCGAACGCCTGTCGCATCGCGTGCAGGCTGCGCGCGGCAGTCTCGCCGCGCCGCTCGCCAACGTCGAACTGGCGGACAAGCTGCACCGGCTCGCGACCTACGGTCGCTCGGGTATCGATGCGCACCCGCTTGTCGACACCCTATGGAAGTTCGATACCGAGCCCGATGCGGCCGCTGTGGTGCGTCTCACGCGCGCCCGGGGCTCGGATTAACGCAGAGCCCATTTAATTTACGAGGATTGTCATGTCGAGTAGTCAGGCATCAAGTCAACAGAGCGGTCACTTACTCGGTTTCGTCGGCGTCGGCACGATGGGCCGGCCGATGGCGCGTCGACTGATCGAAGCAGGCCATAGCCTCATCGTGTACGACCGCGATCAAGCGGCCGTCGCGGAACTGGAGGCGATTGGCGCGCAGGCGGCTGCATCGGTGCGGGAAGTGGCCGACAGCGCGCACACCGTGTTCACGAGCTTGCCCACGCCCTCGATCTTCAAGCAGGTCGCGCTCGGCGACAACGGCCTGGTCGTAGGCAGCGCGATCAAGATTCTGGTCGATCTGTCCACAGTCGGCTCGCGCATCGAAAAGGAAGTCGCCGAAGGGCTGCTGGCAAAAGGAATCGAAACCGTCGATGCGCCTGTGAGCGGCGGCGCGGCGGGCGCATCGAAGGGCACGCTCGCGATCATGGCGGCGGGCAACCCCATCTCGCTCGACGAGGTGCGCGGCCTGTTCGACGTGCTAGGCAAGGTCTTCGTCGTGGGCGACAAGGCCGGGCAAGGGCAATTGCTGAAGCTCCTGAACAACATGCTGTCATCGACGGCGTTCGCGATCACGTCCGAGGCGTTCGTCGCGGGTATGCGCGGTGGTCTGGACCCGGAGGTCATGATGTCGGTGATCAATGCGGGCAGCGGCAAGAACGGCGCGACGCTCGACAAGTTTCCGAAGCACGTGCTGCCGCGTACGTTCGATTTCGGCTTTCCCGTCGGCAGCGTCTGCAAGGACATCGGCCTTGCCGTCGACGAATGCCAGGCGCTCGGCGTGCCGATGTGGGTTGGCAGCGTCGCGCGCCAGGTGTGGAACTACGCCGCCATGCAGGACGGCACGGCGCGTGACATGACGGAGCTCGTCAAGTACGTCGAGCGGTGGTCGTCCATCGAAGGGCTCGCGGACTGAGCCGCCTTTTTTCCTGACACTGCGAGCCAGAAATAGAACCACGGAGAATGACATGATCGTTGAAATGCGCATCTATCACTGCGCGCCGACACGCCTGCCGGCGTTGCTCGACCGTTTCACGTCCACCACGCTGGGCTTTTTCGAAAAATACGGCATCGAGCAGATCGGCTTCTGGACCACGCTGATCGGCCCCAGCAACCACGCGCTCACGTATTTGCTGAAATGGGAAAGCCTCGCTGAGCGCGAGCAGAAGTGGAACGCGTTTCAGGCCGACGCCGAATGGATCACGAAGCGTACCGCGACGGAAGCAGAGAGGCCGATCGTCGAGCGCATCGAGAATCACTTCCTGACACCGACTGCGTTTTCCGCGCTGCGCTAGGAGGGGGATGTCATGACGCAACCCAAGCGGATCGGTTTCATCGGGCTCGGCATGATGGGCGCGCCGATGGTGCAATGTCTCGTCAACGGCGGCTTCGACCTGTTCATCGACGACGCCGATGCGGCACGCGCCGACACGCTCGCTACGCAAACGGGCGCGCAACGGCTGAGCAAGGACAACGCCGCGTCGCTCGACGCATTGATCACGATGCTGCCGAATTCTGCCATCGTCGAAAGCGTGCTGCTCGGCGGCGGCGCAGATGGTTGGGCGAGCCTGCTCGCGAAGGGCGCCGTCGTGATCGACATGAGCTCGTCGGAACCGGAACGCTCGCGCAAGCTTGGCTCGGTGCTCGAAGAGCACGGCCTCGCGTATCTTGATGCGCCTGTGTCGGGCGGCGTGAAGAAAGCGAAGGAGGGCACGCTCGCGATTCTCGTCGGCGGCAGCACAGAGGAACTCGCGCGGTGCAAGCCCGTGCTCGAAGCGATGGGCAAGAGCATTCTGCACATTGGCAGTGCGGGCGCGGGGCATGCGGCGAAGGCGCTGAACAACTACGTGTCGGCGGCGGGACTGGCAGCGACGGTCGAGGCACTGCACGTCGCGCAACGCTTCGGCATCGAGCCCGGGGTGATGACGGACGTGCTGAACGCATCGTCGGGCCGCAGCAACACCTCTGAAAACAAGGTGAAGCAGTTCATGCTGAGCGGCACGTTCGCCTCTGGATTCGCGCTGCAATTGATGAACAAGGACCTGAAGATCGCACGCTCGCTCGGGCAGTCGGTCGGCTATCCCATGACGCTCGGCATGACCTGCACGGCAATGTGGGACGAAGCCGCACAACGTTCGACGCCCGCTACCGACCACACCGAAATGTACCGCCTGCTCGATGGCGATGCGCACTGATCTTTCTGTTTTGGATTCTGCCATGTCACATGCAGCACAGTTTTATATCGACGGACACTGGGTCGAGCCCGCCTCCCACCAGCGGTTCGACATCGTCGATCCGTCCACCGAAGCGCCGTTCGAGCGCATCGCACTCGGCAATGCACAAGACGTCGACCGCGCCGTCGCCGCTGCGCGCCGCGCGTTTCCCGCGTGGTCCGCGACGAGCGTGGCCGAGCGCGTCGCGATGCTGCGGCGCGTGCTGGGGATCTATGAGCGCCGCTACGACGAATTCGCGGAGGCGATGCGCCGCGAGATGGGCGCGCCGATTACGTTTGCCCGCAACGGTCAGGCGGCGCGCGGCCCGGCGCATCTGAACGCGCTGATCGACGTGCTCGAGCGCTTCGAATTCGAAGAGCAGCGCGGCAACACGCGTATCGTGCTCGAAGCGATCGGCGTGTGCGGACTGATCACGCCCTGGAACTGGCCCGTCAATCAGATCGTCGTGAAGATTGCGCCCGCGCTCGCGGCCGGTTGCACGATGGTGCTCAAGCCCAGCGAATATTCGCCGCTGAGCGCATTGCTGTTCACCGAAGTGCTGGACGAAGCGAAATTGCCCGCGGGCGTGTTCAATCTCGTGAACGGCGATGGTCCGGGCGTCGGAGAACCGATTGCGGCGCACCCGGATATCGATATGGTGTCGTTCACGGGTTCGACGCGCGCGGGCGTGCTCGTCTCGCAATCGGCCGCGCCGACGGTCAAGCGCGTTGCGCAGGAGTTGGGCGGCAAGTCCGCGAACATCCTGCTCGATGACGTCGACCTCGAAGAAGCCGTGAAGCGCGGCGTCGCGGCATGCTTCACGAACTCGGGCCAGTCATGCTCGATCCCGACGCGCATGCTGGTGCCGCGTCAACTGATGAACGACGCCGCGCAGATCGCGAAGCGCGCGGCGCAGTCTTACCGCGTCGGGCCGACCGACGAACCGTCCACGCAGCTCGGGCCGCTCGTCAACCGCAATCAGTTCGAGCGCGTGCAGGCGTTGATCCAGAAGGGCATCGACGAAGGCGCGCGACTTGTCACGGGCGGCACGGGGTTGCCTGCCGGCATCGAGAAAGGCTACTACGCGAAGCCGACCATCTTCGCCGACGTCACGCCCGACATGACAATTGCGCGCGAGGAAATCTTCGGGCCGGTGCTGTCGATGATGCCATACGAGCGCGAAGAGGAAGCCATCGCAATTGCCAACGGCACCGACTACGGTCTTGCCGCTTACGTGCAGTCGGGTGACATCGTGCGCGCCCGCAAGGTGGCCCGTGCGTTGCGTGCGGGAGGCGTGCATCTGAACTATCCGCCCGTCGATTTCAATGCACCGTTCGGCGGCTACAAGCGCTCGGGCAACGGCCGTGAGTGGGGAGAGGCGGGCCTGCGCGAATACCTGGAAACGAAGGCATTGGTCGGTTACGGCGCGGATTGAGCGGCGCGCGGCCGGATGTAAGCCGGATATGTGCAAAAAAATTTTCTGTATTTTTGCTGTCGGACAATCATCTCGTCCGGCAATCTGAGTACACGAATCACCTGAACCGAACTGAACTGAACGGGTTGAGCAACTGGGAGGACCTTGAAGATGGACAGCAATGAACGTTTCGACAAAGGCTTTGAAAACCGCAAGGAAGTGCTTGGCGCAGCGCACGTCGAGAAGTCGTGGGCTAACGCCGACGACTTCAACCGGCCGATGCAGAAGTACGTCACGGAATGCTGCTGGGGCGACATCTGGGGCGACAAGACGCTGCCGTTCAAGACGCGCAGCCTGCTGAACCTCGGGATGCTCACAGCGATGAGCCAGCATCACGAACTGTCCGTGCACGTGAAGGGCGCGCTGCGCAACGGCGTGACGAAGGACGAGATCCGCGCTGTGCTGATGCAGGCGGCCATCTACTGCGGCGTGCCGCTCGCCCTGGCGGCGTTCCGCGTTGCCACGGACGCGATCAAAACGTACGAAGCCGAGACTTCGACGGTTTGACGTAGCAACGCACGTCTCGCCCGCGTGCGCAAGCAGAACGGCGACACGGCGCAACATCATAAGCAGACCGCGCACCGCACGATGCGCGCAATCAATGCAACGAAATTGCATGCGACCGGAGCAGGCGCGAAAGCACCGGCTCCGGTCTACAAAGGAGACAACGATGAAGACACTCACCGCGACTGACGTCATACAGTCCGACCGCGAGCAGACGATCGAAACGAAGAGGCGCAACGCGATCAAAGGCGCGTTCTTCTCCGAGTACATCGACATGTTCGACATTTACCTGCCCGTCGTCGTGCTGTCGCCGGTGCTGGCGTTCTTCCAGCCGCCGCATCTATCGGGCGGCATGGAGACGATTCTCGCGTCGCTGGTGTTCATCACGACGCTGCTGGGGCGGCCGATCGGCGCGCTGCTGTTCGGGATGGTCGCGGACCGCATCGGCCGCCGCAAGGCCTCGATCTGGTCGGTATCGGGCTTCGGCGTCGTCACGCTGCTGATCGCGCTACTGCCGGGCTATGAAAGTGTCGGCATTGCATCGTACTGGGCGCTCGTGCTATTGCGCTTCGTCGACGGCATCTTTCTCGGCGGTGGCTATACGGGGGCGATGCCGCTTGCCATCGAATATTCGAAGAAGGCGCAGCGCGGCTTCGTGGGCGGCTTCATCATCGCGGGCTTTCCCGCCGCGTATGTGTCGATCAATCTGATCGCGATGCTGATGTTCTGGTTGTTTCCGCTCAGCGGGATGCACTCGCCGTATGCGCAATGGGGCTGGCGCATTCCGTTCGTGCTGGGCGCCGTGCTCGCGGGTGCGCTGGCGATGTACTACGTGCACAAGGTCGCCGAATCGGAGATCTGGAAGAGCGAAACGGCAGAGAAGGCCGTTCAGGTCGAAAAGCTGCCGTTGACCGACCTGCTGCGCGGCAAGAGCGGACGCAATCTGCTTCAGGTGCTGGTCATGATGACGGGCTTCTGGCTCACGCAGAACATCATCACGATTTTCCTGCCGACCGGGCTGCTCGTGAAGACGCTGCATCTGACCGGCTTCCAGATGACGTCAACGCTAATGATTACCTACTTCGTTCTGTTCTTCAGCTATATCGGCTCGGGCATGCTCGCGCAGGTAATCGGCCGGCGGCGCCTTTTCGCCATCGTCGGCCCGCTGATCGCGACAGTCGGTGCGGCGCTGCTGTATGTGCTCGCGAACGTCGACGGGCTGTCGCTGACGGCGATCATCGCGCTGGTCTGCGTGCTCGCCGTGCTCGTCACATCACCGTGGGGCGTGATCGTCACGTACATCAACGAACGCTTCGTCACCGATGTGCGTGCAACGGGCTTCGGCGTGGGCTTCAGCCTATCGGTGATCATCCCGTCGTTCTACGCGTTCTACATGGACTGGTTGAGCACGTTCATGCCGTTGCGGCTGACTTCGGTGGTGCTGCTATGCATCGGCGGACTGATCGGCGCGATCGGCGCGATGATGGGACCGGAAACGAAGGACGTCGACTTTTGACGAATGACCTGATTGAAAGGGAATAGCACAAATGAACAAGGAACGGATCGGATTCATCGGTCTCGGCAACATGGGCGGACGCATGACGCGGCGGCTCGTCGATGCCGGCATCGCAGTGCTTGGCTACGACACCGTGCCTGAGCGCATGGAGGCAGCGGGTGCGCAGGCCGCGTCCGCAATAGCGGACGTGATGAAGTTTGCCGACGTCGTGATGCTGTCCCTGCCGGACAGCAAGGTGGTCGAGGCCGTCGTCGAAGGCGAGGGCGGCGTGCTGGCGAATTGCCGCGCCGGACAAATCGTCGTCGACCTGAGCACGGCTGCCGCGAGCTCGACGATACGGCTCGCCCAGCGCTTCGCGCAAGGCGGCGTCCAGTATGTCGACGCGGGTATCTCGGGCGGCGCCGCCGCAGCGGAGAAGGGCACGCTCACATTGATGGTCGGCGGCGAACAGAGCGCCGTCGAAGCGCTCGAATGGGCGTTCGCGCCGATCGCCACGAAGGTCGCGCACATGGGCGAAAGCGGCGCGGGCCACACGACCAAGCTACTGAACAACTTCCTCAACGCGGTCAGCCTTGCGGCGAGCGCGGAAGTGATGGTGGCAGGCAAGAAGGCGGGGCTCGATCTGCATCTGCTGCTCGATGTGCTCAACAGCAGCAGCGGCGTGAACTTCGCGACGCTCAACCGCTTTCCGAAGATCGTCGACGGCGATTATCTGGAAGGCGGCCTGACGGGCAAGCTGATGACGAAGGATGTTGTGCTCTACGTCGATCGCGTGCGCGAGCTGGGCCTGGTGTCGCTGAACGCGTCCGGGCCACTCGCGAGCTTTGGCCTCGGCACGGCGCTCGGCTATGGCGACGTGATCAGCAATCGCGTCGTCGATGCGATCGGCGATGTCTCCGGCGGCGTGCGGCTGTTCGATGGAAAGCGGAAAGTTTGACGAGAAAAGGAGAAGTAGTCATGAAGGTTTTTCACGGCAGGGCAGAAGGCAAGATGTCGGAGCAGCGCGGCGAAACTTTCTCGGGCACGGTGTGGGCCGACCCCGTGATGCCGTCTACCGACGGGGTCACGATCAACACGGTGTTCTTCGCGCCGCGCGGCCGCACCTACTGGCACACGCATGAGCAGGGCCAGGTGCTGCAGGTGACGGCGGGCAAGGGCTGGATCTGCAAGGACGGCGAGGCGCCGCAGGAAATCCGCCAGGGCGACATCGTGTTCATCGGACCCCATGAGCGCCACTGGCACGGCGCGAGCGACGGCAGCTACATGGTCCATATCGCCACGTCGATCGGCAAGTCGATGTGGCAGGAGGAAGTTTTGGAGGCCGATTACCCGAAGGGGCTCGACGCACGCTGATGCAAATTGCGGAACGCGGCGCGGCCCGCGTTCCTAGCGCGCAGACATTTGACCATCGCCACCACGAGGAGCGACTGAATGAATCAGGGAGACCAGCCGGCGCGCGAGCCACGCAAGCCGCAGCAGATCAAGGACGATTTCGTGCGCGTGCACGGCGGCTGGAGCGCCGCATGGGACAGCATGCTTCGTCTCGACCCGGGCTTTGTAGATGCCTATGTTCAATTGTCCGCGGTGCCGCAGCGAAGAAATCATCTCGACGACAAAGTGCGCGCTCTCATCGCGCTTGCCGCCGACGCGTGCGCAACGCAGCTATACGGGCCCGGTGTCGCACATCAACTGGAGCGCGCGCTCGCATTCGGCGCGACACGCGAAGAACTGATGGAAGTGCTGGAACTGATCAGCACGATCGGCATCCATACGAGCAACGTCGGCGTGCCCGTGCTGCTTGAAGTGCTCGAAGAAGAGGGGCTGCGCGCGGGACCTGCGCCGCTCGACGAACGGCGCCGCGCGCTGAAAGAAGCGTTCGAAAAGAATCGCGGCTATTGGCATCCGACATGGGAAGGCCTGCTCGAGTTCGACCCCGACTTCTTCGAGGCGTATGTCGCATTTTCGTCGGTGCCATGGCGCACCGGCGTGTTGCCACCAAAGATCAAGGAGTTCATGTATTGTGCGTTCGACGCGTCGTCGACGCATCTGTACTTGCCGGGGCTCAAGCTGCACATGCGCAACGCGCTGCGTTACGGCGCGACACCGCAAGAACTGATGGAGCTGCTCGAGATCGTCAGCACCACCGGCATTCATGGCGCGGAACTCGGCGCGCCGCTGCTCGAGGCAGCGCTGGCGAAACGGTGTGCGACGGCGCCATCCTGACATGCCGCTCGAAGACGACAGCCCGAACCCGCACGTCCGCGATTTCGGGCAACAACTAGACGAGGTCCACATGGCGGATTGCGCGACGCTCGTGGTCCTGCGCCATGCCCAGTCGGAATGGAATCGCACGAACCGCTTCACGGGCTGGATGGACGTGCCGCTCTCGGAGCGGGGCATCGCGCAGGCGACATGCATCGGCGAGCAGATGCGCGCGCGGTCGTTACGGTTCGATCTTGCCGCGACGTCGGTGCTGAGCCGCGCGGGGCGCTCGCTCGATCTGATCATCGGCCGGTGCGGCGCGCCCAGGCGACCCGTCGTGCGTTCGTGGCGGTTGAACGACCGTCACTACGGCGCGCTGACGGGCATGGACAAGGACGTTGCCGCAGATTTGTATGGCGCGGGACAGGTGCGCGCATGGCGGCGGAGCTTCGCGGAGGCGCCGCCGCCGCTCGACGCGGCACGTCAGCAGGCCATCTTCATGCAATTCGACGGGACGGCGCTGCCGCACCCCGACGCGTTGCCGCGCACCGAGAGCTTGCGCGATACGCTGGACCGCTTGTTGCCGTTCTGGGAAAGCACCGTGACGCCCGCGTTGCGCAACGGCGAATCGGTGCTGATGGTCGCGCACGGCAACGCGTTGCGCGCCCTGTTCAAGCATCTGGACGGAATCGACGATATGAAGATCGCGTCGCTCGAAGTCGCGCATGCCGAACCGCTCGTGCTCCGGTTCAACGAAAGCCTGCAAATCGTATCGCGCACAGGCCTCGGCTCCCTGCCGCGATGACGCGAGCCTGGTGTGCGTTCGCCGACCCGGATTTATGCGCGCCGGACGCTTGAAGCGGGCGCTCGTGAAGTATCATATGGGTTGGATTTTTGTCGGATGGGAAGACAATAATGTCGACTGATATGGGGTTGATCCGGCCTGAGACACTGCGTCACCAGGTCGAAAACGTGCTGCGGCAGGCGATCATGAGCGGCCGCTTCGCGCCGGGCGCGCGTCTGATCGAGCGCGAACTGTGCGAAACGCTGGGCGTGAGCCGGACCTCCGTGCGCGAGGCGTTGCGCAAGCTGGAGGCCGAAAAGCTCGTGCGGAACGTGCCGCACAAGGGACCCGTGGTCGCCGTGATGTCGCGCGATGAGGCGGTCGAACTCTATGCGCTGCGGGCCTTGCTGGAGGGCTTTGCGGCGCACGAATTCGCACGGCTTGCCAGCGACGAGGCCATCGCGCAATTCGGCGAGGCCGCGAAGATGCTACGCGCCCGGGCAACGGCGCAGGACCAGGATGGTGTGCTCAAGGCCAAGGCGGCGCTCTACGACGTGCTGCTAGACAACTGCGGCAACCGTCTCGTGAAGGAAATCCTCAACAGCCTTTACTCGCGCGTGAATCTGCTGCGCGCGACCTCGCTGATGCATCCCGACCGGCTGCCGAGCAGCCTGCGCGAAATCGACAAGCTCCACAAGGCGCTGAAGGCGCGCGACGCGGATGCGGCGCAGGAACAGGCCCGCCAGCACGTGTTGAATGCGGAAAAGACCGCATTGCGCATGCTGGCCGAGCAGGGCGACGGGGACACTTCTGATTGACGCGTTGAAGCGTCGATCAACACCGAACGTGTATGAACTGCGCGTCCTTAACTATTGCTATTGATCCCGCCGGCAGGCGCAAGATCGGCTTGTCATATTTCAAGGTCTTGCGCAACGATTTCCGTATCCGCGGCATTCAACTTCCCCCTGCGCTCTAAATGTTCGCAACATCCTGCTGCAACCAATTTCGGTCGCTGTTGAGGTTGGAATTGTCCGGCATGACGTTCTGAGCTTCTATAGCGCCGATCTCCTGCTCCTCACAGATAGCCGGATTCACAATATCTTGCTGTTTGTCTTGCCCAGGCCGTACGGCCTGCATGGGTCCGGAGCGAGAGCGTCGCGAGCGGCGGTAATTCATAGCGATGGCGAACGAGTTCCTCGATCAGGATATGGGCCTTGGTGGCGTAATGCCGAAACAGCGACTAATAGCCGCAGCATACGCTCTACTTCTGACTTGCATTAAAAGCGCGAGGATTGCCCGAGAGCCATGGCGACGGGCCTGTTCAGCGTATTGTAGAGAGCTCATATTGCGATCGCTCACGACTTCCTCGGACTGTCAAGCCACTACGCAGGCACTAAAAATATAAAAATAGTTTAGCCGCCCCTCAACATTATTTGTTCCAAGTGCTAAAGTTTGCGAGCTTGCAGCCGATATTCAACCTGAATGCGCAGGCCAACGAGAGAAACTAGCGCAGAGTTCGGTGGTACGGCGTCCGCAGGGGTAGATGCCGAGAATAACTAACTGAAACAAAAGAAAATCATGACCAGAAAATCGCGGGATGGCGCAACGGCCATCGCTGCTGTTGCAACGGGGCTGCTGTTCCTGTCAACGGGTGCATGGGCACAGGAATCGGCAAATGACCAACTGAACTCCTGTGTGAAGAAGGAACAAATTTTGACGACGGCAAAGGGCGCCGGTATCGGTGCTCTTACAGGCCTCGCGGCCATGCTGGTGTCACACAATAAGGACGATGCTGTCAAAGGCGCGATTATCGGCGCTGCGGTCGGCGGCGCTGCCGGCTTCGCGACGGCCTACTACACTGCCATCGACACGTGCTACAAGAAAAATCCATCTTGGATTCCTGAGTCGCAGATTCAGCGAACCGACTCCTACGAGAACGTAAAAAAGCAGATTCACTATAAGCCCTCCCAGGGCGTGGTGACCCGCGCGGGGACGGTGACCGTTGAGGGGCCTGTCAAGGCCGACAGTCAGGCGGTCGTCAACAGCACGTTCATTGTGATGACACCGGACGGCGCCGAAGTGCCCGTAACCGTTGGACGCAAGCTCTACGTCGTCGGTACAGACGGCAAGGAAACGCTTGTTCCGTTCCCAGGTAATGCGTCGGAGCAGCACACATTCGAGCCGGGGCAGCAGCAGGACACGGTGCACATCCCGATTCCTCACGATGCAAAGCCGGGCAGCATCTACCGCGTCGAATTTAGCGTTGCGGCGGATAACAAGCCCGCTTCGACGAGCGCGCAGCAGTTCACCATTTCGGAATAAGCCGTCCAAGGTTCAGGCCGTGTCGCGACAGATGCGGCCTTGATGTCTTTGATTGCTCCCGCGGTCTTCGAGAATCGATGAAGACTGGTCGCAGTGGTCTTTCTGTATTCGAGTCATGATTTCCTTCTGCAAGCGCATATCGCTGGTTGTCGGTGCTCTGTTGCTGTCTGCCTGTGCCGCAAGCAGCCTACCCGGCTATCAGAACGCCTATCAGGCGTACGACGTTCCGCAAAGCCTGGTCGATCGCATCAATGTCAAATTCAGGGAGCATGGTCTCGACCATGCTTCGGTAAAGCGCGACAGCACCGGCCGGGTCCAGTTGGACGGCACCTACCGCAACGACGACGAAGTCGACACAGCTTTTATCATCGTGCAGTCTATTGTCGGCCTGAAATCTACTTCCCCGTTCTATCCGCAGAACATCCTGCATAAGCGCTGGGAGATTGCTGCCGGCAAGGCGCTTGAGGCGAACCTGCACTCAAGCGCGCCACGCTCTGCGATTCCGGTCAAGCGCGCTTTGGTCGTGGGCCTGAATCACTTCGGCGACCCGTACAACATGAAGGACATCCAGGGCCGTGACGATGCCGTCGTGGTTCAGGACTATCTTCGTCGGGCAGGGTACAAGGTCACCACACTGCTCGACGAGCAGGCCACGAAAGCCCACATTGAAGGTGCCCTGCAGGCGCTCGACGATAGCATCGGTCCGAACGACGACGTCTTCGTCTTCATTTCCAGTCATGGTACCCCTCCGGTGCCGACGCCAGGGGGCGCAGACCGGCGAAAGATGTCCATCCTCGCTTTCGACTCGGGTGACCGCCACACGATGGCGATGAAGGATGCGGCAGAGTTCTACCTGTACGTTCAGCGCCACTCGG
>SCRN01000024.1 GCA_004322045.1 Paraburkholderia sp. | reverse complement strand
GCGGCTGGACGTTTAGGGATGTTCTGGCCATACCGGAATCGAGTGGAGTGAAATAGCGCCCAAAACGGGAGAGCAATCGCGGCAGTGCTGCGCCGCAGAGTGTAAGAGTGCAGCGCCTCGCCCTGAACCATGAGATTCGTAGTAAGCAGTGAATCGATCGGAACGCGAGCACGAAACACTACTGAATGACGCAGTTCCCCGGCCGATATGCACGCGACTATAGTCGAGAGCCATGAAACGTCGCGGGACCACGCGCCGTGCCGCATATAGGATGGAGGACTTGATGACAAACCCCGAAACGCGCAAGCGCTCGCCTAAAGGAAACGGCCAATTTGGCGCCCGACACGCGATCGACTTCATCGAGGTCGCCGACTGCCAACTCGTCGTCGGCAAGACCGCAGTGCGTCGCGGCGAACCGAACGGCCGCGACCGGGTTTCCGAAATCGCGACCGACCTCGCTAATGCCCATTCGGCGCACGAGCGCCAGCAATTGCTACGGATCGCGCTGCGCACGATAGGCTTCGAATGGTTCTGCTACTGCCGGCTCGTGCGGCTCGGCGAAATGGTCAACCGGGCCCGTTACTTCGATCTGTGCTCTCCTCCGGGCTGGGCGCAGCGCTATGTCGATCAGCGCTATTTCGACCTCGATCCGCGCATGGCCTTCGCATGTCGCCACAACGGCCCCCTCGTCTGGGACCACGACACGCTCGCAGCCGACGACGCCATTGCAGTAGGCGAGTCCGGTGACCGGATGCGCCGTTTTCTCGACGATGCGGATGCCTGCGGCACGCGCAGCGGCATCGCGTTCGGGCTCGTCGATCCAACCAGTCTCGAGCACAGCGTAATGATCTTCAGCTCGGTCAACCGGACGAGCGAGTGGATCGACGATCGCGTAGTGGGCCAAGCCTATGCGCTAGGCCTCGGCGTGCATGCATTCTTGGCCGAGCAAATGGCTTCGATGGCGCAAACACCCACGCTATCGGACCTGCAGCGGCGCATCCTCAACTTCACCGCGACCGGTCTGAGCGACCGCGAAATCGCGCAGCAATTGAATATGTCGCGCAGCAATGTCGACTATCACATGCGGCAGATTCGCAAGAAGTACGGCGTGCTCAATCGCGTGCAGCTCGCGTACCTCGCGGGCCGGCTGCTCGTCGTCTGAAGCGTGCGCGTCGACTGCCCGGCGAGCGGATATCAGTCACCGCAGGGGCTCGCTTTGCCATGGCCGCGCAGATCGATCCATTCAATCTTCGGATAGGCCCGCCGAGCATAGTCGCGCAAAATGACAGGAAAGCGCGCGGCGTCCAACAACAAGCTCCATCGCAATGACAGCGATACCGCGACCAGGCCGCGCTCGGGAGGTCCATCGGCGACCGAGCCGTCGGTCAGCACGACCGCGCGAATCGCCGTTTCGCGGCCCGGGCGCAAGAAAGGCGACACCATCCCGGGAGCCATTTCCAAGCAAGCCATTGGATCGAGCTTGGGCGGGTTGACGTGCAGCTTCTTGGCGGCCGCTCTCGCCAGACCCAGACGCTCGGCTAGCTCTCTGAGCAGCGCGCGCGAGAGTATGGCGTCGCCGATCGCGGTGCATAGAACGAACCTGCCGCCCAGCTCGATCGTCACCGTCTTTTGCACGCGGGCCGGTGCGACGATGCTGTCCTTTTCGGCGGCCGTCAAAGAAGGGCGATGCGCTCGAAAGTACGGCTCTGTGCCGTGCGCGCGGCAAATGTCGCACAACAGCTCGACGCTTTCGTAGGGCAAGGTGACCTCGCCCCATAGCCCCGGGCCGTCGGCCCGCAATGGCAATCGCGCGGCGAGTAACCCTGCGCTCGAATGCGCCGGTGTGACGGACTGAGCGACGACATCGCGTTGATGCTGCTCCTGTTCGCGGTCGATGGGTCCGTACACGTGAAACTCTCCTGGTCATCGCGCGATAGGGCCGGCTGCGGCCCGGCGCCCACGTCGCTCGCTGCAACGCGCCAAGCGGCGTCGCGTGCGTCCAAGCTCGTGCAAGTGTGCAAGTGCAAGTGCAAGTGCAAGTGCAAGTTCGCATGAGCGCAAAGCATAGCGT
The DNA here is from genome assembly GCA_004322045.1 of Paraburkholderia sp. GTDB lineage: Bacteria > Pseudomonadota > Gammaproteobacteria > Burkholderiales > Burkholderiaceae > Trinickia. The sequence goes on along the minus strand of SCRN01000024.1, from coordinate 38,699 downwards.
GCCGGCTATCGCGCGGCGCGGCGCGCGCGAAGTTATTGCCGAGCGGCCGAAGAACGCCTCGCTCGATGCCACGCCCACCGTTGCGCGCAAGATGGCGTCGGTGAGTCCCCAGGGGTAGTGCGTCGCGCTGCCCCCGTGATCAATCGTTGCGCCCACATCCAATTGGCTTCGCATCACTACACGCCATTCGAGGCGCCGGTGATACTCTGACGTCTTTGCCGGGCCCCGATTTCAGCGCAAACATGGCACAGTGCCTCCGTCGCGCGTGCTGCGCTTCGCCTGCCTTCCGGATGGCTTTCAAAAACCCAGTAGGTGGGTCTTACCTACCCCCGCGCTCGCACAAGGCATCTCTTACCGAGCACGGTCGATTCCCGCGAAAGACCGAGCACAAACGCGAACTTTCGTAGTGATGCCCGGTTGGCCCACGCAAATCCATAGGGCGACTACTACTTCGCCACTGGCGCGAACGCGGCCGCCGCTGGAATACTGTTCTCTTTCACGTTCGGCATGCGGGGGCATGCTTTTCCCGGAGCAAGAAACATGAAGCGGTATGGCATGAGCGATACGAATACCGATTTTTCGAACTTCCAGGTTTTCGGCGATGCCGATCTCGACGGCGCAGCCGATGCAACCCCCGACTGCGACGCGCCAGGTGGTCAGCGGCTTGCCGGCATCGGCCATGAGCTAGCGAAAGCGGACAGCGCGCAAGCACGCCAGGCATTGCTGCGTGCGGCACTGCGCGCGGCCGGGTTCGATGCGCTGTGCTATATGCGCGTCTCGCGCATCGGCGACACGATCAACCGGCTCGCCTACTTCAACGCATTTTCCCCGACGGGCTGGGCGCAACGCTACTTGTGCGAGCGCTTCTATGAAATCGATGCTCGGCTTGCCTATTCATCCCGGCACGAATGGCCGATGCTGTGGGACTTGTCGACGATCGCCACTGCCGCACCGGTTTTGGGCGGGGGCGCTCAGGCCGCCGGCGCGGCCATTGCGACCGTCCCGCACCACTCGGCCGCCGTTGCACGCACGGCGCGATTCGCGGCGGCCGCACGTGAAGCCGGCATCCTGTCAGGGGTATCGTTCGGCCTTAGCACCCCCGATGCGCTCGACAGGTGCGTCGTCATCTTCTCTAGCGCTGGGGTCACGAAGGCGAGGCTGCCCGACATGGCGATCGGCCATGCGTACGCGCTGGCGGTGGGCTTGCACGAGTTTTTGGCGCTGCGTGCGCCGCAACTTCATCGCCCGACGTACTCAGTCGAATTGAGCGACATCCAGCGCTCGATCCTGGAACTCGTCACACGCGGCCTGAACGACAAGGACATTGCCGAACGCATCGGCACATCGCATCACAACGTCGACTACTACGTGCGCCAACTCAAAAAGCTCTACCGCGCAACCAATCGCGTGCAACTCGCTTACATCGCGGGATGCGTGCTTGGCGCGTCCAACGCGCGCAGCGACGCCAGCCTGTAGCGCTGGCCCGAAGCGCAGGGTCGAACTCGATGTTCGACGCTTCCTAAAAGCGACTATGTTAGGACTGTCTCCATCCCCAGCGCGCCGCGAGATAGGCAAGCTGAGCGCGGTTCTCGACATTGAAGGCCTTTTGCAACGTCTTCACGTGATGGGTGATGCGATGCACAGAAGATGACATTTGCATGGCGATTTCGTGATCGGACGATCCCTTCACGAGCCGTTCCAATACATCCGCCTGCTCTCGCGTCAATGTGACGATGCGCGCGCGCCGCGCCCGGTCGTCGATATACGGCTGCATGAGGCGGCTCACGGTCAAGCTGGCCGCCAGTACACAGCCCATCGCGCGATCGTCGATCCACCGCGTGTCGATTGCTTCCGACGTCAAACTGAGCGCAACGCGCAGATCGGCGCGCGGCGCCGGGAGCCCTAGAATCAGGCCGCTGTGCATACCGTGTGCACGCAACGTCGAAAAAAGGCTGCGTACCCGCGGTTCGCCGGAGTTGGGGCGCGCCTCTAATTGATCGAGATGCCAGGTGACGGGCAGACCGCTTTCACGCAGTGAATTAAGTCGGGGATCGGTTTCATAGAGCCGATTCTTCAAATAAGCCGTGGTAAATGACATGTCTCCCAACTCGCGCATCGTATAGGCGCGCAGTACGCGCCGTCCGACCGTTTCCAACGCCATATAGGAGAGGGTCGAAAAACCCGCCTGCCGCAAGCGCTCGCGGCATTCGCGCAATTGCGCCTCGTGCGCCGGCAGGTCGATCCCCGGATCGATTTCGCGCAGATACGCCAGCGCATCGGCTTGTGAGAACCACACCAGCGCCGGATATTCGTCATCAATTGTCATCGAAAGAGAGCCTCGCCCGCCGGTATCGTTTTTTTACGTTTATTATTACGCGATGTTACGCGCGCTCATGCGGTTCGATCAACGATGTGTCGCGCCGCGGCATGACTCTCGATCGGAGGCTCATCGATGCATTACCCTGCATTGCGCAAGGACGAGTCGGCGCTTGCGCCACTCTCGCACACTTGCGGTTCCGAACCGGCACCGGGCGCGCGCGCCCGGCCGATCGAGGTGGTCTGGTGCAACGACCCGCGCCAACTCGGTGCGCCTGCCCGCCATGCTCCGCGGCTCGGCGTCGCCGCGGCTCTGGCGGGAGCGCAGAACGCCTGTGAGCGCGGGCGCATGGTGAGCGGGCTGCTCCATCTGATCGGCTTTTCCACCTTCGCTTACTTCGGGCTCGAAGTCGTGCGCGACCGCATCGAACGCCTGTTCTTGCACGAAGCCTTCACGCCCGGCACTTACCGCGGCGAGTACGTGCGCGAGCGCTACCACGAGGTGGACCCGCGCACGCAGGCGGCCCGTCGCGGAAGCCTGCCGCTCGTGTGGGATTTACAACAGTTGCGGACGCAACCATCCGGCGCGCTGCACGACGACGGTGCTCAGGAAGGCTTGGACAGTTTTATCCGGACGATGAGGGAAGACGGCATGCGCAGCGGCCTCATGTTCGCCATGTCGATTCCCGGCACGCGGCTCCACGCGTTCATGAGCTTCACTGGACAGCACCGCAGCCGCGACTGGATCACCTCGACCATCTTGGAGCAAGCGCTCTCCATCGGCATGTCCGTTCACACGATCGCATCGCAGCAATTGATTGCAGCCGCGAGCGACCGCACCTCCGGCGGCTTGACCGAATTCGAGCGGGAATTGCTACTGGGCATCGCCGAAGGCGCTTCGGACAAGGAGATTGGGCGCCGCCTCGAGACGAGCGCGCACAACGTCGACTACCACTTGCGCAAGCTGCGCAAGCGTTTTGGCGTGACCAACCGCACGGAGCTGACCTACCTCACGTCGAAACTCGAGCTGATCTAGCCCCGGGGCCTCTCTCCCTTGCGCGCAACGCGGCGAGGCTCGCAAGCCGCTCGGGCCTGACATCGCCGCCGAGCGCCAGCACGGCGGCGCTCGAACCTGCCGGCAGCGCCCGACGTCTTTCGAAAGCGGCCGCCTTCATCGTTTGCATCCTCATAGCCCTCCGGCCGGAAACCGAGCGACGAGCACCGTTTGCTATGCTTGTTCGTATCGATCAAACGAATGGCTTTAACGATGAAAATCAATGTCCTCGATATCAAACGGCTCGATTTGAATCTGGCCGTGGTTTTCGTGGCGATCTGGCAGGAGCGCAGCGTGACCAAAGCGGCAGCGCGGCTCGCATTGAGCCAAGCGGCCACGAGCGCGGCGCTTGCGCGGCTGCGCGAAGCGTGCGGCGATGCGCTGTTCGTGCGCGTGCGCGACGGCATGGCGCCCACTCCGCGCGCCGTGGCGATGGCCGAGCGCCTCGAGGCCGGTGTCGCCGATTTATGGCAGGTGCTGACGCAGCAGCAAGGATTCGATCCGTCGAGCGCGTCTCGACGCTTTTCCATCGGCATGTCGGACGATTTCGAGCTCGCGCTGGGCCCTCATCTGACTCGGCTCGTGCGCCAAGCGGGAGACGGCGTGTCCGTGACGTTTCGCCAAACGAATCGCCACACGGTCGGACAGATGATGAACGAGCGCGAGATCGAACTGGCGGTCGTATCGGGCACGGTCAAAAGCGCGTGGATCGCGCACGAGCCGATCGGCCATAGCGGCTATGCCTGCGTCGTCGATGAACGAGCGGTCCACTGCCCGCTGCCGCTCTCGCTCGACGACTATCTGGCCTTGCCGCATCTGCTCGTGTCGTTTTCCGGGCGAAGCGGTATCGTCGATACGGCTTTGCACGGGATGAAGCGCGCGCGCCATATTTATGCCGCGCTGACGCACTTTTCGGCCATACCGGCCTTCCTCATCGACACGCGCGCGGTCGTCACGCTACCGTCACATGCGGCCGCGGCCCTAGCCCGCATGTCGCGCTTGACCGTATGCGCCGCCCCGCTCGATCTCGGCTCCTACCCCGTCGAGCTTCTTTGGCGGCGCGACAGCGATGGCGAGAGCGCCATTCAATGGATGAGAAGCCAGATCAAACAAGCCTTCGCGCTTGCATGGGAAGACGCCGCAGCCGTGGCGCCGAGCGAGCGCGTCAGCGCGGCGGCGTCGGAAAATGCACCCCCGCGCGTTGCGCCGCCGCGGTGATATGCGCCTCGATGCTGCGCCCGGCCGCCTCGGCGTCGCGGGCCTTGAGCGCGTCGACAATCGCGCGATGTTCCCGATAAGTCGACTGCAGCAGTTCGCGCCGGTAGAACGGCAGGCGCTGGCTTTCCTGCATGATTTCGCCGCTGCTGCGCAAAATAGCCTCGATGGCGCCGTTGCCCGCCATCGAGACGATGGACATATGGAACGCGAAATCGAGTTCAGCTGCCGCATCGAGATCGCCTTCGGCCAGCGCGTCGTGCAACTGCGCCATGTTCGATTCCAGCGATTCGATCACCTCGTCGGTCATCGCGAGCGCCGCCATCCGCGCGGCAAAACCCTCCAACGCGTAGCGCACCTGATACGTATCGGGCAACGACGACTGCTCCGCATAGCGCCAGGCTTGCCCGCCGAGCGCCTGCACGCTTTGCACGTACACGCCTTTGCCCGCGCGTATCGTCAGCATGCCGATCGCTTCGAGTGTCGATAACGCCTCACGCAACGCCGCCCGGCTGATGTCGAGTTCCTCCGACAACTGCCGTTGCGCCGGCAATACGCTGCCCACGGGATACTCGCCGCGCTCGATCCGCTCGCGAATGGTCGCCGTCGCCGCTTCCGTCACCGTCTGTGTGCTGCTTCTCATCGTGCAGAAAAATCGCCTGGTCGGACCAGCATTGTAACGCCGGCCCGACACGGCTCCGGCCCGCGGCGCGTGCCTTTCCGGCCAGCACGGGGTAAACCACGAGCGTAACGGTGCTTGACGCGACTATATCGGCTTCCTAATCTTCGTCATAACTAGTCTGGTCTTACCAGTTAGACCAGATGAATACCCGCCACCGTCATTGGAGGAAGCCGTGCTCAGATTCATCAATTCGCTATTCGGCCGCGTGATGGTCGCGCTCATCGTCGGCATCGTCCTCGGTGCGCTGTTTCCGCACTTTGCGCAGTCGCTGCGGCCGTTCGGCGACGGCTTCCTCAAACTGATCAAGATGGTGGTCGCGCCCATTGTCTTCTGCGTGGTCGTGAGCGGCATTGCCGGCGCCGGAAATTTGAAGAAAGTCGGCCGCGTCGGCGGTAAAGCCATCGTCTACTTCGAGTTCATGACGTCCATCGCACTGATGATCGGCGCGGTGTTGGCCATGGTCGTCAAGCCCGGCGCAGGCATGAACGTGGACGTGCATACGCTAGACGCGCAAGCATTGGCGACCTATTCGGAACACGCGAAGAGCCTCAAAGATGTCGGCGCCTTTCTGTTGAAGATCATTCCCGACACGATCTTCGACGCGTTCGCCAAAGGCGACATCCTGCAAGTGCTGGTGTTCGCCGTGCTGTTCGGCTCGGCGCTCTCGCTGCTGGGCGATAAGGCCAAGCGCGTGAACACGCTGATCGACGAATTCGCGCAAGTGTTCTTTCGCGTGATGGGCTTCATCATCAAGCTCGCGCCGCTCGGCGTGCTCGGCGCCATCGCGTTCACGACGGGTACGTACGGCGTCGCCTCGCTCAAGCAGCTCGGCCTGCTCGTGTTGATCTTCTATGCGAGTTGCGCGCTGTTCGTCGCCATCGTGCTCGGCACCGTCATGCGCCTCTCCGGTTTCAGCTTGTTCAAGCTCTTGCGTTATCTGCGGGAAGAGCTCGTCATCGTGTTCGGCACGGCCTCCTCCGACGCGGTCCTGCCGCAAGTCATGCGCAAGCTCGAGTGGATGGGCGTCAAAGATTCGACCGTGGGCCTCGTCATCCCGACCGGTTACTCGTTCAATTTGGACGGCTTCTCGATCTACCTGACCCTTGCCGTTCTGTTTATCGCGCAAGCCACGAATACGCCGCTGTCGATGCATGACTTGATCGTCGTCATCTTGGTTTCGCTCGTGACGTCGAAGGGCGCGCACGGGATCCCCGGCTCGGCCATCGTCATTCTGGCGGCTACGCTGTCTGCCATCCCCGCCATTCCGGTGCTCGGCCTCGTGTTGATTCTGCCGGTCGATTGGTTCGTCGGGATTGCTCGCGCCGTGACGAATCTGATCGGCAATTGCGTGGCGACGGTCGTGGTGGCCGCTTGGGAACGAGACATCGACCACGTGCGTGCACACCGCGTGTTGGATCGACAGCCCGGCTTCGATTTCGTACCGGAGACGGCGGCGCCGCACGCGGACGGCCCCGTCGCGGGCGCTGCCGCGATCTGACCGATAGACTTGCTTGCCTGCGGCCGGCTAGCTCGGCGGCCGCATCGGACCCCACCGCCTTTTCGACGAGCGAGGCCGCCCCGCCTCTTCTCGCCAGGACGCTTAGCACTCCCAATCAATTCATCATGGCCATTCCGACGCTCGACCCTCATGCCCCCGACTTCACGCGCCGCGCTTTGAACCTAGCGGACCCACGCTTAGGCGCCAAAGCGCTCGCGGCAAGCGACGAATTCTTCGCGCCGAAAGAGCGCATGCTCGACCCACAGCCGGCCGTGTTCATTCCCGGCAAGTACGACGACCACGGCAAATGGATGGACGGCTGGGAAACGCGCCGCAAGCGCACGACGGGCCAAGACTGGTGCGTCGTCAAACTGGCCCGCCGCGGCACGATCGAAGGCGTCGACATCGATACGAGTCACTTCACCGGCAACTACCCGCCCGCGGCATCGATCGAAGCTTGCGCCAGCGCGAGCGACACGCCACCCGACAATGCTCGATGGCACACGCTCGTACCGCCCACCGCGCTGCAGGGCAATCAGCATCATTACCTCGCCGTGTGCTACACAGGCGCTTTCACGCACATTCGCATCACCCTGTTTCCCGATGGGGGCGTAGCACGCCTACGCGTGTATGGCAGGCCTGTCCTCGATGCCAGCGAGGCGGCCTCTTCCGGCGCTGAACTCGTGGACTTCGCGGCTGCGATCAACGGCGCCTATGTCGTCGCTGCAAACAATCAACATTTCGGTCTCGCATCGAACATGCTGATGCCCGGCCGCGGCGCCAACATGGGCGATGGATGGGAAACCCGGCGACGCCGCGAGCCGGGCAACGATTGGGCCATCATCGCCCTGGCGCAACCGGGCGCGATCCGCAAGATCGAAGTCGATACGGCCTTCTTCAAAGGCAACTATCCCGATCGCTGCTCGTTACAGGCGGCCCATGTGACGGGCGGCACCGACGAGTCGCTGATTACGCAATCGATGTTCTGGCCTGTCCTGCTTGCCGAGCAACCCTTGCGAATGGACGCACAACACTTCTACGAGCGAGAGCTCGCCGCATTAGGCGCCGCCACGCACGTCCGCTTCAATATCTTTCCCGACGGGGGCGTCTCGCGCCTTCGGCTGTGGGGCGAGCCCGCATGAGGCGCGAACCGATGAGCCGCGATCTTCTCGTCGAACCGCTCACGCGCGCGGCTTTTGCGCCGTTCGGCGACGTCATTGCGCTGGACGGCGCGCGCCACTTTCCCATCAACGGCGGCACGACCGAGCGTTTTCACGATCTGGCCAATATCGATGTCGGCGAGGCCCGAGGGCGGCCCCTCGTCAACGTCTTTCGCGGGCAGCCGCGTGCGCTGCCGTTCGAGGTCACGATGATGGAGCGCCACCCGCTCGGCAGCCAAGCCTTCATTCCGCTGGGCGAGAACCTGCGTTACTTGGTTGTCGTCGCCCCCTCCGGACGATTCGACGAAGAGCGCATGCGCGCTTTCAGCGTGCAAGGACGCACCGGCGTGAACTACGCACGCGGGGTTTGGCATCACCCGTTGATCGCGCTCGATGCGGCGAGCGATTTCATCGTCATCGACCGCGGCGGCGAAGGAGACAACTGCGACGAAGTCGCGCTCGCGCAACCTTGCCGCTTAGCGTTCGACGAAGCGGTCGCGTCGCTGGCGGCTGCGGCGCTCGCGAGCTCGCCTTAGCGGATTGGCGATTGCCGGTAAAATGGCCGGCATGGACAAGTGCCGTTATTGCGGAAAAATTCGCGACGAATGGGAATGCCATGGGCAGGAATGCCGCACAGCGATCGCCACGGCGCTGCGCCGGCAACGCTTGGGCCTGCCGATGGTGCCCAACGTCATCCGCAACGAAGTGCCCGCGGGCGCGAGCGCGAGCGAAGTGATTGCCGTACTGTCGCGCCAGCGGTTGCGCGCGAGGCGCGCGAACGAAGAGCGTCGCGAGCGCCGAGAGGCAGACGGTTACGAGGGCGAGTCATAACGCACCCACGAGCCGGTAGCCGACACCGGTCTCCGTCATGATGTGCTCGGGCTGCGCGGGGTCGCGCTCGAGCTTCTGCCGCAAGTGCCCCATGTAAATGCGCAAATAGTGCGCGCTTTCGACACGAGACGGCCCCCACACTTCATGCAGCAATTGACGGTGCGTCAGCACGCGGCCCGCATGCCGCGCGAGCGCAACGAGCAAGCGATATTCGATCGGCGTCAAATGCACGGGCTGCCCCTCGCGCCGCACGATCCGCATTTCGAAATCTACCTCCACTGCCCCGAACTGCAGCTTCGACGATTCGTTCGAGCCGGCACGATTGTGCCGGCGCAATTGCGCGCGAATGCGCGCCATCAGTTCGGGCACGCCGAAGGGCTTGGTCAAATAGTCGTCGGCGCCCGCATCGAGCGCAGCCACTTTTTCTTGTTCGCGCGTGCGCGCCGACAAGACGATGATCGGCACCGACGACCAATCGCGTAATTGACCAATGACGTCCGCGCCGTCCATGTCGGGCAGGCCGAGATCGACGATGACCAAATCGGGCCTCGCACTGGCCGCCAGGGAAAGGCCTCGACGCCCCGACTCGGCCTCGAGCACGCGCATGTGCTCGGTCTCGAGCGATGCCTGCACGAAGCGGCGAATCGGTTTGTCGTCTTCGATGAGAACGACGGTAATCGTGGATTCGGACATCGCTTAAGCTCCGTTCGCGGACGCGGGCGGCGGCGCCTGCGGCCCGGCGGCGGACCCAGCCGCAGCCGACGGCAGATCCTCTGCCGCCTCCCGTGGCTCTATGTCTTCGAGCGGTTCGGGTTCGATCGTAGGCGTCTCGTTGGCCGGGAATGTACACCAGAACGTCGCGCCCGCCACCGCGCCATTGGCCTCGAAACGATTGACCGCGCCGATCTCCCCTTGGTGCGCCTCGACGATCGCGCGGCAAATCGCCAAGCCCAGACCGATGCCGGGCTTGGCCGATTCCTTTTCGCCGCGCGTGAACTTCTCGAATAAGCGCGACTCGCTACCGGCAGGCAACCCCGGCCCGCTGTCCTGCACTTGGATCTTCACGAAGCGCCCCGCCGCCGTCGTGATCGTCTGTGCGACGATCGCAATGGGCGAGCCCGCCGGGGTGTACTTCGATGCATTCTCGAGCAAGTTTACGAAGAGCCGTTCGACGAGCACGGCGTCGAGCCGCACGAGCGGCAAATCGTGCGGCACGCGGGTTTCGATAGGGCGTCCGGCCAGTGTGCGGCGGCACGCGGACAATGCCGAGCCGACCACCTCCTCGATCGACGACCATTGGCGGTTCAGTCGCATGCTGCCCGCTTGCAGCCGCGCCATGTCGAGCAAGTTCGTGACCACGCCGGTCATGCGCAACGCCTCGTCGTGGATTGCTTCGGCAAGCTCCCGCGCCGGCGCGCTGTTGCCCGTTTCGCCGCTGGGCCTCTCCGCGAGCATCGATGCGAAACCAACGATCGATGTCAGCGGGGTGCGCAAGTCGTGCGAAATCGCGGACAACAAAGAATTGCGCAGACGCTCCGACTCCATATTGACGAGCGCATCCTGTGCGATTTCGACGTAATGCACGCGTTCGAGCGCGAGCGCGATCTGTGCCGCGAACGTATCGATCATGCGCCGCTGTTCCGGGATCTCGAGCTCCTCCATGTGCGGCGACAAGATTGCGATCACGCCGCGCGTGCGCATCGGCGCCTTCAGCGGCAGATACAGCGCGGCGGCAGCGGGCAGCGTATCGGTGCCATGCCCCGCGTTCTTTTGCTGGTCATACACCCACTGCGCGATATCGAGATCGACGGCCGACGCATCGAGCGTCAACGCCTCGTCGGGGTGCTCGACCTTCTGCTTCACTTTTTCCGCGCTATCGGGCAATAAAATCGCCACACGTGCTTGCAGCATCTCGGCGACGTGACGCGTGCCGACCTCGATGATCTGCGCCGTGGTCAACGCAGCGCCGAGCTCGCGTGCCATCTCGAACATCGCGCCGGTTCGGCGCTCGCGCAACGTCGCGATCTGCGCTTGCCGGCGCAGGCTCGCCGTCAGGTTGCTGATCGTAAGCGACGTCACGAGCATGACCGCGAACGTCAGCAGGTATTGCGTATCGGACACCGTAAACGACATGCGCGGCGGCACGAAGAAGAAATCGAACGCGCCTACGCCCAGGAACGAAAACATCAGGCCCGGCCCGCGCCCGAGCTTCGCGGCGGCGAAGACCGTGCCGAGCAAATACAACATGACAAGATTCGTGAGCGAGATCCGGTCGACGAAAAAGCTCGCGACAAACGTGATCGCCGCGCAAATACCGAATGCGTAGGCGTACGAAGCAACAGAGGAATGCTTGCCGCTCGCGCCGGTCCAGGGCAAGCGCGGCACGGCCTCGTCCCGCTCGGCGCCCTCGCGCACCGCGCCGGAATTGACAAGCGTGACGTCCATGTCGCGCGCCGCGCGAACCAAGCGTTCGCCGGTCGACCGCCGCAGCCATCCACGCCACCCCGATGTCGAGGCGGCCCCCACGACGAGCTTCGACACGTTGCGCATGCGCGCGTATGCGATCAGCGTGGGCGTCGCTTCTTGGCCCTGCAACGTCACGGTTTCAGCGCCCAGTTCGGTCGCGAGCTTCAATGCATCGAGTGTGCGCTTGCGCAGCGTGTCTGGCAGACGCTGCAGCTTGGGCGTCTCGACATAGACGGCAAGCCAATCGGCTTTGAGGCTCGTGGCAAGACGCGCGCCCGCACGCACGAGGGCGGTGGACTCGGGGCCGGCGCCGACACACACGATGATCCGCTCGCGCGCCTGCCAGATACGCTCTATCGATTGATCGGCGCGATACTCGCGCATCTGTGCGTCGACGCGATCGGCTGTTCGGCGCAAAGCCAACTCGCGCAGCGCAATGAGATTGCCTTTGCGGAAGAAGTTGCGCACCGCATGTTCGGCCTGGTGCGGCAGATAGACCTTGCCCTCGCGCAGGCGATCGAGCAACTCTTCGGCCGGCAAATCGACCAACGTGACTTCGTCGGCCAGGTCGAAGACGCGATCGGGTATGGTCTCGCGCACGCGAATGCCCGTGATTTGCCCGACGACATCGTTCAACGTTTCGAGATGCTGAACGTTGACGGTGGTGTAGACGTCGATGCCCGCATCGAGCAGTTCGTGCACGTCTTGCCAGCGTTTCAGATGACGCGAGCCCTGGACGTTCGAATGCGCCAATTCGTCGACGAGGATCAATTCGGGCTTGCGCGCAAGCGCCGCGTCGACGTCGAATTCGTCCAGCTTTCGCTCGCGATACGCGATCGTGGCCGGCGCGATCGTTTCCAGCCCTGCGAGCAGGGCCTGCGTTTCCTGGCGGCCATGCGTCTCGACGATACCGACGACGACATCGACGCCCTCCTCGCGCCTGCGCCGCGCCGCCTGCAACATGGCGAACGTCTTGCCCACGCCGGCCGACGCGCCGAAGAATACCTTCAGCCGGCCGCGCCGGCGTTTCTTCTCATCGCGGGCAATCTTATCGAGCAATGCGTCGGGATCGGGTCTTTCCATGACTTCTCTTTACCGTGACCGAAGCGGTTGCACGGGCTCATCGTCGTTTCAGCGCAGCGGTTTCAATTGGTCGAGCGCGAGGTTCAACTTCAGCACGTTCACGCGCGCCTCACCCAACATACTCCATTGGCGCCCCGACGTATTGCGCACGATCAGCGCATCGACCTGCTCACGCGCGAGAGATCTCGCCTTCGCCACACGCCCCGCCTGATATGCCGCCGCTGCCGGCGAGATCTCCGGGTCCAGGCCGCTGCCGGACGAGGTGACGAGATCGACGGGCACGGGCGCCGTGTTCGTCGGATCGGCGTCATGCAGTGCATTCAATCGCCCTTTCACCTCGTCAGCAAGGGCCGGATTGGTCGGCCCGAGATTCGAGCCGCCTGAGTTCTGCGCATTGTACGGATTCGGCGTCGTGGCCGACAAACGGCCCCAGAAGTACCCCGGCGCATCGAACTGCTGTCCGATCAGCTCGGAGCCGACCGGCTCCCCATCACGTACGATCAGACTGCCGTTGGCCCGATGCGGAAAGACGGCTTGGCCGAGCGCCGTCACGACAACCGGATAAGCCACGCCCGTGACCACGGTCAACGCAGCAAACAACACCAAGGTGGGTCTCAGCAGATTTTTCATCATGGTTCGGTACCAACAAGTCATGTTTCCAGGCGCAACGCTGGCCGCAGCGGCATGGCAGCGCAAATTCGATCGGTGCGCTCACCGAGCGTCGTGCATCCTCACCCACACGCGAGACGTCATGCCCAGCCCGCCACCGCGATCAGCATGTCGATGAGCTTGATGAATGGAAACGGCAACAGGATGCCGCCCAGCCCATAGATCAGCAGATTGCGACGCAACAGCGACGCTGCGCCGAGCGGGCGGTATGACACGCCTTTCAACGCGAGCGGTATCAAGAAGACGATGATCAGCGCGTTGAAGATCACCGCCGACAAAATCGCCGATGCCGGAGAAGTCAAATGCATGACGTCGAGCACGCGCAGTTGCGGGTAAGTCGTCGCAAACGCCGCGGGGATGATCGCGAAGTACTTGGCCACATCGTTGGCGATGGAAAATGTCGTCAACGCGCCGCGCGTCATCAACATTTGCTTGCCGATCTCGACGATCTCGATGAGCTTGGTCGGGTTCGAATCGAGGTCGACCATGTTGCCGGCTTCTTTGGCGGCCTGCGTGCCGGTGTTCATAGCCACCGCAACATCAGCTTGTGCAAGTGCGGGCGCATCGTTGGTGCCGTCGCCCGTCATGGCGACGAGACGTCCCTCGGCTTGGTGCGCGCGGATCATCTTGAGCTTCGCCTCCGGCGTCGCTTCCGCGAGAAAATCGTCGACGCCCGCTTCCGCGGCGATCGCGGCCGCCGTCAAGCGGTTATCGCCCGTGATCATCACCGTCTTGATGCCCATCCTGCGCAACTGCGCAAAACGCTCTTTGATGCCCCCCTTGACGATGTCCTTGAGCTCGATCACGCCCAGCACGCGTGCAAGGCCGTCATCGCCCGCTTTTTCGGCGACGACGAGCGGCGTGCTGCCGCGGCGCGCCACGTCGTCGACGGCGTGCTGTACTTCTTGGGGATAGCGGCCGCCGTTTTCTTCGACATACTTCTTCACGGCATCAGCGGCTCCCTTGCGAATCTGGCGATTCGGCACGTCGACGCCGCTCATCCGCGTTTGCGCCGAGAAACCGAGGAACGTAGCGCGCAACGCGCCCATGTCGCGCTCGCGAATATTGAAGCGTTGCTTGGCCAGCACGACGATGCTGCGGCCCTCGGGTGTTTCGTCTGCGAGCGACGACAGCTGCGCCGCGTCCGCCAGCGCCGCCTCCGTCACGTTCGGCGCCGGAAGGAAAGCCGCCGCTTGCCGGTTGCCCAGCGTAATCGTGCCCGTTTTGTCGAGCAGCAACACATCGATATCTCCGGCCGCTTCGACCGCGCGGCCCGAGGTGGCGATCACGTTTGCCTGCATCATTCGGCTCATGCCCGCCACGCCGATGGCCGAGAGCAAACCGCCGATCGTCGTAGGAATCAGGCAAACGAGCAAGGCGACGAGCGCCGTGATCGTCACGACGTGGCCGGCCTTCGCGGCCGCTACCGAGAAAATGGAGAACGGCAGCAGCGTGGCCGTCGCGAAGAGCAGCACCAAGGTCAACGCCACGAGCAGAATCGTCAGCGCGATCTCGTTCGGCGTTTTCTGCCGCTTGGCCCCTTCGACCATCGCGATCATGCGATCGAGGAACGCCTCGCCCGGGTTCACGCTCACGCGCACGACAATCCAGTCCGACAGCACGCGCGTGCCGCCCGTCACCGACGAGAAATCGCCGCCCGACTCGCGGATCACGGGCGCCGATTCGCCCGTGATCGCCGATTCGTCCACCGATGCGACGCCGTCGATCACTTCGCCGTCGGCGGGAATCGTGTCGCCCGCCTCGATCAAGACCACATCGCCCTTGCGTAGATCCGTGGACGTCACGACGAGGATCGGCGATTTCGGATGAGGCTCGTTGAGCTTCTTCGCCATCACTCGATGCTTGGCGCTTCGAAGCGATGCCGCCTGCGCTTTGGAGCGCCCTTCGGCAATCGCCTCGGCGAAGTTCGCAAACAACACCGTGAACCAGAGCCCGAGCGCGACGGCCAAGATGAAACCCGACGGCGCCTCGGCTTGGCCGGCAAGCGCAGCGAGCCAAAGGACCGTAGTCAGGATGCAGCCCACGTAGACGCAGAACATGACCGGGTTGCGTAGCTGCGTGCGCGGCCCGAGCTTTTTGAATGAATCGACGATCGCCGGCGTCAAGAGTGCCGAGTCGAACATCGAGCGCACGGCGGTGCGCGTTTGCCCGACGTTTTCCGGTCGATGGACAGGCGGTTGAGTGACAGTAGTCATGCTTTCCTCGAAATCAACGACCCGAGATCATCGTGAGATGCTCGACGATGGGACCAAGCGCCAAGGCCGGCACATAGGTGAGCGCGCCGACGAGGACAAGCGTGCCGAGCAGCAGCACCACGAATAGCGGCCCGTGCGTTGGCAGCGTCCCCGAGGTTGCGGCGATGCGCTTTTTGTTCGCAAGCGAGCCGGCGATGGCGAGCACCGGCACGATCGTCGCGAAGCGCCCGAACCACATCGCCACGGCAAGCAGCACGTTGTAGAACGGCGTGTTCACGGAGAGCCCGGCGAATGCACTGCCGTTGTTGTTCGCGGCGGAGCTGAACGCATAGAGAATCTCGGAGAAGCCGTGCGGCCCCGGATTGGAAATGCCGGCGGTTCCAAGCGGCGAAAGCACGCCGATCGACGCTCCGGCGAGCACGAGAAAAGGCGTCAGCAGGATGGCAATCGACACCATCTTCATCTCGTACGCTTCGATCTTCTTGCCCACGTACTCCGGCGTGCGGCCGATCATCAAGCCCGCGACGAACACGGCCAGCAACGCGAACACCAGCATGCCGTACAAGCCCGAGCCGACACCCCCAAAAATCACTTCGCCGAGTTCGATCAACATCAAGGGGACGAAGCCGCCCATCGGGGTGAGCGAATCGTGCATGGCGTCGACGGCGCCGCACGAAGCGGCCGTCGTCGCGACCGTGAAGATGCCCGTCCCGCCGATGCCGAAACGCAACTCCTTGCCTTCCATGTTTCCGCCCGGTTGCAAAGCGGACGCGCTTTGATCGACGTGAAGCGAGGCGAAGAGCGGATTGCCCGCTTGCTCTGCGGAGATTTCCCCCCAACATGCCACGGCGAACGCAATCGTCATGGCGGCAAGGACGGCGTAACCCTGCCGCCGGTCGCCCACCATCGTGCCGAATACGACGCACAAGCCCGCCGGAATGACCAGGATCGCCAGTATCTGCACGAAGTTCGACAGCGGCGTCGGATTCTCATAGGGATGTGCCGAGTTCGCGTTGAAGAAGCCGCCGCCGTTCGTGCCGAGCATCTTGATCGCTTCTTGCGAGGCGACCGGACCCATCGCAATCGTCTGCTTATCGACCTTCACCTCCTGCGTGACCGGATTGCCCTTGGCGTCTTTGACGGGATTGCCTTGCGCATCGTTCTGCGGCGTTAGATACGTGGTGACTTGCAGCGTCGGCACGTCCTGGTATGACTTGAAGTTCTGAATGACGCCTTGACTGATGAGGACCAGCGCCACGATCGTCGAGATCGGGACGAGGATATAAAGCGTGATGCGCGTGAGGTCGACCCAAAAATTGCCGATCGTTTGCGCGGTATGCCGTACGAAGCCTCGAATCAGCGCCACGACAACAGCGATGCCCGTTGCTGCCGACATGAAGTTCTGCACGGTCAAGCCAGCCATCTGCGTCAAATAGCTGACGGTAGCCTCGGGCGTATAGTCTTGCCAATTCGTATTCGTGACGAAGCTCACAGCCGTATTGAACGCGGCGTCGGGCGTCATCGGGCCGAACGCTTGCGGGTTGGCGGGCAGCCATTGTTGCAAGCGCAGAAAGCCGTATAGAACGAGCGCGCCGAGCGCATTGAAAGCCAGCACTGCCAATGCATAGTGCTGCCACGACATTTCGGCGTTTTCATCGACGCCGGCCACCTTGTACAGTAGCCGCTCGACCGGCTTGCCGATTCTGCGCACGAGGACGGACGAGCCGTCGAATACAGCGGCCATGTATCGACCGGCCAGGATCGCGAGCGCAATCAATACGACGATGAAAAGCGCCGGTTGTAGTACAGTGTTCGCGCTCATTCGAGGTCCTCCGCACGCAGTAGCGCATAGATGAGGTACCCCAATAAAACCAGCGTCGAGACGCCGGCGAGCCATATCATCCAAGCCGTGGTCACGACCGACCTCCCGGCCCGCGGTTGCGCAGCCGCTCGCAACCTGCGATAAGCGCCGTGCACAGCCCCAAGAAGGTGGCAATGCCGACGAGATAAATGAAATCCATTTTTTGTGCTCTCACCTAGCGGATCAGGACAGATGAGAGCGTAGGCGAGATCGAGTAAACGCCACGATAAGAGTGGCGCTCCGGCCGTAAAAAAAGCGTAAACGCGCGCCCCGTTGCCGTCATTCGGGCGACATATCGGACCGCCCGAACAGCATCCGTGGCGTCAACACGGCGGCCATCGCCGCATCGCCCGCATCGTTCGGATGCAGGTGATCCCCGCAATCGAACCGCGGCAGCAAGCGCGAAGGGTGCCGCGGGTCGCGCAATATGGCATCGAAGTCCGCAACGGCATCGAATGCCCCGCCGGCACGAATCCACGCGTTGACCTGCTGACGAACCCGCTCCTTGTCGGGGCTGTAATAGCCGCGAATGGGAGAGCCTTCCAACGCACCTTCGAACGGCGCAATCGTGCCGCCGACCACCCGTATCCCGCGAACGTGCGAGCGCTCGATCAATTGGCGATACGCATCGATGAGCGCTTGCGCCGTCATAGGTGCATCGTGCGGGGTAAAACTCGACCCGGGCCAACCGATGTCGTTGGTGCCCAGCAACAGCACCACCGTCCGCACATTCGGCCGCGCCGATACATCGCGGTCGAAGCGTGCGAGTGCGTTGACGCCCATCCCGTCGCTCAGTACGCGAGCGCCCGAGATGCCGGCGTTGAGCACAGCGATAGGCTTGCCTGCGACTTGCCGCGCTAAGTAATCCGTCCAGCGGCGGTCGGCATCGAGCGTGGCACCGCGCCCATCCGTGATCGAATCGCCGAGCGCGACCACCGCCCGCGCGCCGCCGGGTGCATCTACCATCACGTCGCTTAGAACGAGGCGCGCGTCGAGCTGCATCGCCCCGCGCAAATCCGCACTCGCCAAACGGTTGCCGGACCCGATCTCGGCGCGCTGGCGGCCATCCCAGTGAAAGGTGGTCAATGGGGTCCGCTCGGGCAAGTACAGGCTCACTGCAAGACGCGCAAGCGGAGGGACCATCAAGTCAACCGGATCCGACATCAAGCGTGCGCCTGCTGGAATCGTGGCTGTCGGCTGGCCGGCGAACGTTATCGTCCGGCGTGTGGACAGGTCCAAGCGCACCGTCTCGCCGACCAGACGGGCCAACTCGACGCCACCGATTTTCATCGGGGCCGCGCCGTATTCGTTCGACAGCACGACGCGCACGCGATCGCCACCCGCTGAAAGACGCACGATTTGACGCACGGTGCTATCCGTCAGCGCGTCGGGAATGCCCGTTGCAAGTGGAAGTGCGTTGGCGGTCCAAGTCGGTTGCACGCTTGCCGTCCACGTATCGACCCAAGCTGCATCCGCCGGTTCGGCTAGCGCGCCACCGGCCAGAACGGCGCCGGTCGCCAGCGCGTGGGCCGTATTGCCCAGAAGACGGGATAAACGCATTTTGCACGCGGATCGCGGGTCCATGATGATGCTCCATGAGGTCATTGGGGTGGCTGGATGAGCCGATCCGCCACGATATCGCCATTCCCTTTCCGTTATGAATCAGGCAAAATCGAATAACACCCATTCTGAAATCGAATGTCGATGGATACGATCCGAGCGATGCGCACGTTCATTCGCGCCGTCGAATTAGGCAGCTTGTCCGCCGTCGCGCGTGAATTCGAAACGACACAGCCGACGATCAGCAAAATCATTGCGGGATTGGAGGCGCAGATGGGTGCGCGCTTGCTCACGCGCACCACGACGGCACTCGTGCGCACGGAACAGGGCGAGCGCTTCTACGTCCGCGCAAGGCACTTGGTCGAAGCCTATGACGAAGCGAAAGCGGACGTGCGCGGTTTGATCGAACGGCCCGAAGGCCGGCTGCGTATCGCGGCTCCCGTCAGCTTCGGGGTTCTGCACTTGAACGCGCTCGTCCTCGAATTCATGGCGCGCTATCCGCGCATCGAAGTGGACGTGACGCTGAACGACCGCTTCATCGATCTTGCGGCGGAAGGGGTCGACGTCGCGTTGCGGATTGGCGGGGAGTTACCGCCGGATGCGGTGGCGCGCCGCATTGCCCGCTACGCTCGCACGGTGGTTGCGGCGCCCGCGTACATACAAGCGCACTCACGCATCCGGCGGCCCGAGGATCTCGCGAAGCATACCTACCTGCGCTTCGCATGGCTCACGCAAGGCGACGCGCTCACGCT
The DNA here is from genome assembly GCA_004322045.1 of Paraburkholderia sp. Taxonomy (GTDB): domain Bacteria; phylum Pseudomonadota; class Gammaproteobacteria; order Burkholderiales; family Burkholderiaceae; genus Trinickia. The sequence continues at coordinate 19,336 of SCRN01000024.1, read as the reverse complement.
CGAACATCGCAATGGCAGGCAAGCGACCGTCGTCACGCAGGCCCGTTATCGCATCAACAACTCGCTCGCGATCCGCGAGAGCCTGCTAGCCGGCGCCGGCATCGGTTTGGCGCCCGATTGGCTCGTCGCCGATCTGCTCGCGCAGGGTAAATTGCAACGCGTGCTGCCGACGTGGCACGCGTCGCCTCATGAGCTGTTCGTCTTGTACCCGCCGCGACAGTATCAACCGCTGCGCGCTCGGCTATTCATCGAATACTTGACGATGCGCCTGGCGGCCGATACGGCTAGCGGCATGCCGGGCTGAGGCGGTCGCTGCTCATTGAGCTGCCCATCGAGTCGCCATGCGAGCACCGCATGCGTCGCGCCGGCGGGCATCGCCCATAGGCCGCCCGGTCCGAAATTCCCCCCGCCGCTGACAGCAGGGGTCGCGCCGAACGCGACACCGCCTACGTCGCCGGCGGCAAAGGAAAAAACCTGAAACGTCGACGCTTACGCGTCTTCGTTTCAGGCCCTCCCATTTCTGGTAGATCGGCACTGCGGGTACGACTCAGATATCCGCGTGTTGTTTGACGAACGTCTGGAACGCACCGTATGTCGGCTGAATCGGCGTCAAATCGTCGAGCACAATCCCGTAGGTATAGTCTCCGCTCGTCAATTCGTAAAACATCACCGATTCGATCTGGTCCGATTCACGCGCGCCATAGAACTCCGTCAATTGGTTCTGGACGTAGGCGGCGCGGTTCGTTTCCGTGAATTCCGGCGCGGCATTCCACTCGGTGATCATGAACGGCACGCCATATCGGGCCTTGCAGTAGACCGGCAGGTTGAAACCAGGGCCCGCACCGTCGGAGCCCACGTTGAAGATGTCGCCATAGGGCGAATAGTTGTGCCACGTGGTGACATCCCAGCGCACCGCAGGGTGCCCCGTGGAGCCATCCGGTTGCTTGCCGTCCCACAGCATGTCGGCCGCCGCCACATCGGCCACGCAGAAGTTGACGCCGCAACGGGCGGTCGGCTGCACCGACTTCACGCCGTCGATCATGCCGCGAATAACGCCGCGCATGATCGGCCAATTGGTGTTATTGAAATCGGTCGGGTTCGTCCCGGCCGTCGTCGAGTTCAAGATGATCGCCGGATCACGGGTCAGTTCGTTGCCGCACTCGTACGTCGTCACACCGTAGGGGGCCAATGCGGATGCGATCGCCGCCGCGTTTGCGTAAACCGCGTTATACGCCGCCGTCTCGCTCGTGTAGAGCGTGCCGGTGGCATCGCGCAGGCCGTAGTTGATCAGCGTGAGCAGTTCGAACTTCGCGGTCTTGAACGCCTTGGCCATTGCCACCACCGGGTTCAATTGCGTCGCCTTGTTGACGCAACCCAAGCGGTAGGTCGTGCAGCCGAGCGCCTGCAGGGCCGCGACCGTCTGAGTCGGCGTGAACGGATAGTCGTAATGGCCGTTGATGCCATAGAACGCGCCAGCATTCGCCGCTTTCGCAACACGCGGATCGGCGCAAGCGAGCCATGCCCCCGTGAAGGAGCGCACATAGAACTGTCCGCCGCTCGTCTTCAGAAAGAACATAGCGCCATACCAGAGCAACAACGCGGCGCTCGGTGCGGCGCGGTCTTGGACGCCGTTGTTGAACACGCTACCGCCGGACATCGTCCAATAATTGTTCGCTTTGTCGATGATGTAGGCCGCGGGGGGGATCGCCGTGCCATCGACGGAGGTGCCGCCAAGGCGCGGATCGAGGCACTGCTTCCACGCGGGTCCGATGAATTGGTAGAACGCCTTGCTCGTGTTCTCGCCGTAGATCGAGCCGTTGTACCAGAGCAGCATCGTCATGTTGTACGCATGCGAATCCTTGACGCCGTTCTTATAGACGTAGCCTTTGGAAAGCGTCCAGACGTTGCCCGAATTGTCGGTGATCGACGCAGCCGAGGGAACCGTCGTGCCGTTGGGCGACGCCGTTGCGCCCATTGCTGCGTTTGCGACCGCACCGGCATTGCCGCCGGCGATATTGCCGAGCGCGTCGGTACCTCCGCCGCCGCAGGCGACGAGGACATAGCTGCTTGCCGCAGCGGTGAGGCACCCGAGGAATTGACGTCGTTTCATGACTGAAGCTCGAAAAGAAGTTGGCCGGGGCACGAGGCTTTGGGGCGCTTAGCCGCCTGGCCTCTTGCACGCTTGAGCATCCATTAGTAGTCCTAACTAACTGGCGTTAGGCTTCAAGTGGCTACCCTGTTTCTTCGAGCTATCGGGGGTCTCGTTCGACCTGCCTCGTTGCTGCAACGTTGCCGTTGCGTGGTCAGTGGCGCTACTTGTTGATGTGAAGTATTCCAAATGCGGCTTCGCGGCGAAATCGGCGCAGTCGGAGATTGGCGTGGGCTTCGCAGACCGGCCCGTAGGATTCATCTGACAAAAACCGGGCGGGCGCGTTTATAGGGTAGCGACTCGCTCGCGCGCGAATGGATTGAGTCAGAACGTTGTGGGGGCAACCAATGCCCGGCTGGACGGGCGGCCGAGCGGGGCCGGATCGGACACCGTGGCCGATCTGGAACCGAAACACGGCAAACGTTACTTATGCATCGGACTCAGTGCGTCGTATGGGTGGTCGTTCGGCCGCCGGCTCATGTCACTCGAAGCCGCCGCGAAAACGACCGCGCCGCGCCATCGGCCCTGGGGCCATCACCATTTGCAGGACAGGGATGTTCAATGACTAGCGTAACGAGAGATGAATTCGAAGCACGCATCGAGGCGGTCGAGGCCCGAATGGACGCGCGCATCGCTGCGGCGATAGCGCGGTTGGATGCGTTTGAAGTGCGCGCCGAGGAAAGGGAGCAACGGTTGCTCACGATGTTCGCTGAGCGCGATAAGCGGCTCGATGAGCGCGACAAGCGGCTCGATGAACGGTTCAACGAGCGTGACAAACGACTCGATGAGCGCGACAAGCGATTGGAATTGCTCTATCAACAGGCAGCCGCTGCTGCGCAGAGCGCGTCGACGCTGAAGGCGCATATGTGGCTGGCCACATCGACTGTCGTTCTGGCGGTAGTAGGAACCGTCGTCGGCGCGTATTACGCCACGCAATCGTCCCATCTCGGGATGGCGCAGGCGGTCATATCCGCGTTTCAACAAGGCCAGCAAACGCAAGCGCCGTTCATCAGGCAGTAGGGTTCGCGCGAACAATAAAAAACCCGCGACAGCCTTAGCTGACGCGGGTTTCAAGTCTGGTCGGGGCGAGAGGATTTGAACCTCCGACCACCTGCACCCCATGCAGGTACGCTACCAGGCTGCGCTACGCCCCGAAAGCATGAGAGTATAACAGACACTCTCACCGTTTAGAACTACTTGCGCAAAACTATCCGCGCAGGAGGTCGACAATGCCGATGAGCTCCTTGCGCAGTTGCGCGACATCGACGTTCCCGCCGCCATCCGGATGAGACGCCGCGATGTCGGCGCCCTCCTGGATCTGAGGCGCCTGCGGTGCCTCGCCATCCTGATCGATCACCGCCCCGCGCGCATCGAGCTTGTTGCGCGCACCGTTGATCGTAAAGCCTTGCTCGTACAGCAATTCACGAATGCGCCGTATCAATAGCACTTCGTGATGCTGATAATAGCGACGATTACCGCGCCGCTTAACCGGACGCAGTTGCGTAAACTCCTGTTCCCAGTACCTCAGCACATGCGGCTTTACGCCACACAGCTCGCTGACCTCACCGATCGTGAAGTACCGCTTCGCCGGAATCGGAGGCAAGACGACTTTCTCGACCGTCGTTGTCATCGTCGGTTAACCGTCGTGGTGAAAGGCGCGCCGCAACGCGTTGAAACCTAGCGCGGCAAAGCAGCCTCGGCGCCGCTCTCGACCAGCGCTTTCAGCTTTTGACTTGCATGAAACGTCACGACGCGTCGCGCCGCAATCGGAATCGCTTCGCCCGTTTTCGGATTGCGCCCCGGCCGCTGCGGCTTGTCGCGCAATTGAAAATTACCGAAGCCCGACAACTTCACACTATCGCCGCCTTCGAGCGCGTCGCGAATCACCTCGAAAAACGCCTCGACCATATCCTTGGCCTCGCGCTTGTTCAACCCCACATTGTCGAACAACAGCTCGGCCAATTCGGCTTTGGTCAGGGTCGGCGTTTCCGTGGAAGCGGACGAGCCGACAGGCGATGTCGGTATTTCGCGAATCATGGCGCCACGCTGCGCCGCAAGTAGGGCTTCGAAATCACTCGAGTTCATTTCGTTCATGTCTAAAAACGGCGACTAGCCGCGCGCGGACGCCCTTGCGAGCATCCTCGCGTTATCAGCGCAACCGCGCACCGTAGACTCGAGCCAAGCGATCCACTAGGGTTTTGACGGCCAAATCGACCGTCTCGTCCTGCAGCGTGCCGCCAGTATCTTGCAGGGTCACACGGAAGGCAAGGCTTTTCTCATGCGCCGCCATTCCACCGGAAGTGCTTGATTTTGCACGAAATTCATCGAAGAGCGCAACCCTTTGAACAAACTTGCAGGCGTCTTCGCTCAACGCCTTGTGCATCTCGTCGAGCAAGGCTTGAACTTCCACATTTTGGTTGACAACCACCGCGATGTCGCGCCGCACAGGCGGATACTTCGAGACTTCCGCGAGCGTAGGCAATGCCCGCTCCATCAGCGCCTGCGCATCGATTTCGAAGAGAATCGGCGCATGCGGCAAATCGTATTGCTGCATCCAGCGCGGATGCAATTCGCCGATCCAGCCAGCGCATTGTCCATCCACTTCGATGCGGGCGCTGCGGCCCGGATGCAGCGCCGGATGCGCCGCTGCAACGAAGCGCGCGACGCGCGGTGCGAACAAAGCCTCGACGTCGCCTTTCACGTCGAAGAAATCAACCATGCGCGTGGCCAAGCCCCATTGCTCCTCGGAGACAGGACCATAGGCGAGCGCACCGATGCGCTTGGGTTGCGCATACCCCTCGACCGCCATCTCGCTTGCCGCCACGGATGCGTCGCGCAAGAACACCCGCCCTGCTTCGAAGACGCGCACGCGCTCGGCGCGGCGATTCAGGTTGTGGCGAAGCACGTCGATCAAGCTGCCGAACAGCGTCGTGCGCATCACCGACATCTGGCTCGCGATCGGATTGACCACACGCACAGGCGCGTCGTTGCCGGCGAAGTCGCGTTCCCAGCTTGCGTCGACGAAGCTGAAGTTGATCGTCTCCGCGTAATCACGCGCCGCGAGCGCGTGACGCAGCGCGTGAATCGAGCGGCTCGTCTCGTTCGTCGCGCGCATCTCGTTCGCCGCCACCGGAGGACGCGCCGGAATCTTCTCGAAGCCGTGAATTCGCGCGACTTCTTCGATGAGATCTTCCTCGATCTCGATATCGAAGCGATACGAGGGCGGCGTGACAGCGAAGATCTCGCCGTCGAATTCATATTCGAGGCCAAGGCGCGTGAAAATGCGCGCCATTTCATCGGCCTCGATCGGAATGCCGATGACACGTTGGGCGCGAGCGACGCGCATGGTCACGGGCGGCCGCTGCGGGAGATTGACCACCTGATCGTCGACCGGGCCAGCCTCGCCGCCGCAGACGTCGAGAATGAGGCGCGTGATGCGCTCGATATGCAACGCCGTCGTGTCATAGTCGACGCCGCGTTCGAAACGATGCGCGGCATCGGTCGAGAAGTTGTATTTGCGCGCGCGGCCGCGAATGCTGTCGGGCCACCAGAAAGCCGCTTCGAGATAGACGTTCGTCGTATCGAGCGTGACCGCGGTGCTATCGCCGCCCATGATGCCGGCCAGGCTTTCGACTTGGCGATCGTCGGCAATGACGCCAACCGTTTCATCGAGCTCCACCGTGTTGCCGTTGAGCAGCATCAAGCGCTCGCCGCGACGCCCCCAGCGCACTTCGATGCCGCCGTGGATCTTGTCGAGATCGAACACGTGGGACGGGCGGCCGAGTTCGAGCATGACGTAATTGGAGATATCGACCAGCGCCGAAATGCTCCGTTGTCCCGAGCGCTCGAGCCGCTCGACCATCCACTGCGGCGTCTTGGCGCGTGCGTTCACGCCGCGGATCACGCGGCCCGAAAAGCGCCCGCATAGATCGGGCGCCGCGATTTTCACGGGCAAGCGTTCGTGGAGCTTGACGTCGACGGGCTCGATGGCAAGCGGCGTGAGCCGCGCGCCGGTGATCGCGGCCGTCTCGCGTGCAACGCCGAAGACGGAAAGGCAATCGGCCTTGTTCGGCGTCAGCTTGATCTCGAAAATCTGATCGTCCAGGCGTAGCGCCTCGCGGATGTCCTGACCGATCGGCGTGTCTTCCGCCAAGATCATGAGACCGCTGTGGTCTTCGGAAAGCTTGAGTTCTCGCGCCGAACACAGCATGCCTTCGCTTTGCACGCCGCGCAGCTTCGAGAGCTTGATGACGAACGGCGCACCGCCCTCGTCGGCCGGCGGCAATTGGGCGCCGACGAGCGCGACGGGCACCTTGATGCCGGGCGCGACGTTCGGCGCGCCGCACACGATGTTGAGCACCGAGCCCGTTCCCGCATCGACCTGACAAACGTTGAGCTTGTCCGCGTCGGGATGCTTGACCACTTCGAGCACGCGACCGACGACGATCTTCGAGGTCGGCGGCGCGGCGGACCGCAGCGACTCGACTTCGAGGCCAGCCATCGTCAAGGCGTGCGACAGTTCCTCCGTCGTCAGTTGCGGATCGACAAACGTTCGGAGCCAGGATTCAGGGAATTGCATGTGTGTCTACATTCGTAGGAGTGGGTCCATGCCTGTCGGGCAGCGCGCGATGAGCGTTCGCTGGGTCAGGCACCGCTCGCGGCTTTCGGCTGCTCGCCAGATCTCGACGCGCGTTACGCGAATTGCCGCAAGAAGCGCAGATCGTTCTCGAAGAACAGCCGTAAATCCTGCACGCCATAGCGCAACATCGTCAGGCGTTCGAGGCCGCTGCCGAACGCAAAACCGATGTAGCGCTCGGGGTCCAGGCCCATGTTGCGAATCACGTTCGGATGCACTTGCCCCGAGCCCGAAATTTCGAGCCATTTGCCCGCGTTCTTGCCTTCCTCGAACTTCATGTCGATTTCGGCCGAGGGCTCGGTGAACGGGAAATACGAGGGCCTAAAGCGCACGAGGATATCGTCGCGCTCGAAGAATTTCTTCAGGAAATCGGCGTAGACGCCCTTCAGATCGGCAAAGCTGATGTTCTCGTCGATCCACAAGCCTTCGACCTGATTGAACATCGGCGAGTGCGTCGCGTCGCTATCGACGCGATACGTGCGACCCGGCACGATGACTTTGATCGGCGGCTTATTGCTGCGCGCGTAGCGAACCTGCATCGGGCTCGTATGCGTGCGCAGCAGCAACGGGCGGCCGCCCGCGTCCTGACCGTCGACGTAGAACGTGTCTTGCATCGAACGCGCGGGATGATTTTCGGGGCTGTTGAGCGCGGTGAAGTTGTACCAATCGGTTTCGATCTCGGGGCCATCCGCCACGTCGAAACCGATCGAGCCGAAAATGCGTTCGACCCGCTCCCAGGTTTGCATCACAGGGTGCAAGCTGCCGGCGCCGCGGCCACGCCCGGGCAATGTGACGTCGATGGCCTCGGCCGTGAGGCGCTGCTCGAGCAGCGCCTGAGCCAAAGCTTCGCGCCGCGCGGCAAGCGCAGCTTCGACCTGCTGCTTCGCGACGTTGATGCGTGCGCCCTCGGTCTTGCGCGCTTCGGGCTCGAGCTTGCCGAGCCCCTTGAGCAGTTCGGTCAACATGCCCGCCTTGCCGAGAAAACGGGCCTTCTCGTTTTCGAGCGTCGCGCCGTCAGGCGCCCGGGAGAAAGCTTCTTGCGCGTCGGCGACAATCCGGTCCAGATCCATTGATCCCATCTTTTCAACGTCGGTGAAGATTACGAGCCAGCAAAAAAAAGGGGCTCGGTGAAGAGCCCCGTTTTCCTATCGGGAACCCGGCATGCACCGGAGTTCCCGACGAACCACGCAGTACTAATCGGTCAATTAGGCTGCAACGGCGGCTTTCACCTGCTTCACGATCGCGGCAAAAGCGGCCTTGTCGAACACAGCCATATCGGCCAGCACCTTGCGGTCGAGTTCGATCGACGCCTTCTTCAGGCCGTTGATGAACACGCTGTACGTCATGTCGTGCTGACGGACTGCCGCGTTGATACGCGTGATCCACAGCGCACGGAATACGCGCTTCTTGTTGCGACGGTCGCGGTAGGCGTATTGGCCTGCGCGCATGACCGCTTGCTTCGCGATGCGGTAAACGTTGTTGCGACGGCCGCGGTAACCCTTGGCCAGGTTGATGATCTTCTTGTGGCGGGCACGTGCCGTAACCCCACGTTTGACTCGAGGCATGTTTCGCTCCTATGAGTAAAGGTTAAGGGTTAGGCGAAGGGCATCATGGCGCGCACGGAATCCAAATTGGACTCGTGAACGGCCGTCGAACCACGCAGGTGACGCTTGTTCTTCGTGGTTTTCTTCGTGAGGATGTGGCGCTTGAAGGCTTGACCGCGCTTGACGGTACCGCCCGGACGCACCACGAAGCGCTTTGCAGCGCTCTTCTTGGTCTTCATCTTAGGCATGACGAACAACTCCGTTATTTGATGGCGATGGGTGTGCGGCCGGCCGAAAAGCCCCAGATCCGCCCTTTGAAACCCAGTCCACTTGTGTACGGCCAGCCGTTGCCGGCTGCCGCATTTTCGAGAAACGTGCCCGGCGCCGCCGGGCACGATCGTCGAAATCCGCTGCTACATCTCTGACTGCTTCGCCGCACACGCCCGCCAGCCGCAAACCGCGGCCGCACGGCGCAGCCGCACGTTACTTCTTCTTTTTCGGCGCCAAGATCATGATCATCTGGCGGCCTTCCATTTTCGGCATCTGCTCGACCTGACCGACTTCTTCGAGATCAGTGCGCAAGCGCTCGAGCATCCGCATGCCGATTTCCTGGTGCGCCATTTCGCGCCCACGAAAACGCAACGTGATCTTCGTCTTATCGCCCTCATCGAGGAAGCGCGTGAGGTTACGCAGCTTGACGTTGTAATCGCCGTCATCGGTACCCGGGCGGAACTTCACTTCCTTGACCTGGATGACCTTCTGCTTGAGTTTCGCCTCGTGCTGCTTCTTCGCTTCCTGGTACTTGAACTTGCCGTAATCCATCAAACGGCAGACCGGCGGAACCGCTTGCGGCGCGATTTCCACCAGATCCACGTCCTGCTGTTCCGACATGCGGAAAGCATCAGCCAGTTTCACGATGCCGAGCGGTTCGTTGTCGACTCCGACTAGACGCACCTCGGGTGCAGAAATTTCACCGTTGATGCGATGCGACTTATCAGTAGCGATGTTGTGTTTCCTCTAAAAATTAAAAAAACGAGCCGCGCTGCCGCAGTGGCTACTTGAACGCTGCAATGTCCTGACGCAGGCGTTCAACGAAGGCATCGACAGGCATCACACCCAGATCGACACCGCCACGGGCACGCACGGCTACCGTTTGTGCTTCACGCTCTTTGTCGCCCACCACGAGCAAGTGCGGCACTTTTTCGAGCGTATGCTCGCGTATTTTATAGCTAATTTTCTCGTTGCGCAAATCAAGCTCAATTCTAAGCCCTTGTTTTTGCAACGATTGGGCTAGCGACCGCGCGTACTCGGCCTGGCTTTCGGCGATATTCATGACGACGGCCTGCGTGGGAGCGAGCCACGACGGCATTGCACCAGCATGGTGCTCGATCAAAATACCCAAAAAGCGTTCCATCGATCCGACGATCGCCCGGTGCAGCATGACAGGCCGGCGGCGGCTATTGTCCTCGGACACGAACTCGGCGCCGAGCCGCTCGGGCAGCACCATGTCGAGTTGCAGCGTACCGCACTGCCAAGAACGGCCGAGCGCATCCTTGATGTGGTACTCGATCTTCGGGCCGTAGAACGCGCCCTCGCCCGCGAGCTCTTCCCACTTCAAGCCGCAGGCCGTGAGCGCCTGACGCAACCCTTCTTCCGCGCGATCCCACACTTCATCGGTTCCGGCGCGCTGGTCGGGACGCAGCGAGAGCTTGATGTCGATGTTCTCGAAACCGAAATCGCGGTAGACGCTCATCGCGAGCGTGTTGAACTTGATCGATTCCTCGATGAACTGCTCTTCCGTGCAGAAGATGTGCGCATCGTCCTGCACGAAACCGCGCACGCGCATGAGCCCGTGCAGCGCGCCCGAGGCTTCGTTGCGATGGCACGAGCCGAATTCGGCGTAGCGCAGCGGCAGGTCGCGGTACGAACGCAGGCCGTGCTTGAACACTTGGACGTGCCCGGGGCAGTTCATCGGCTTGATCGCATAGTCGCGCTTTTCCGATTCCGTCGTGAACATGTTCTCGCGATAGTTCTGCCAATGACCCGAGGCCTCCCACAGCGAGCGGTCCATGATCATCGGCGTCTTGATCTCGAGATAGCCGTCCTCGTTCACGCGGCGGCGCATGTACTGTTCGACCTGCTGCCACAACGACCAGCCCTTCGGATGCCAGAACACCATGCCTGGCGATTCGTCTTGCAGATGGAACAAATCGAGTTGGCGACCGAGCTTGCGGTGATCACGCTTCTCGGCTTCCTCGAGCATGTGCAGATACGCGTCCTGCTCTTCCTTCTTCGCCCAAGCCGTGCCGTAAATTCGCTGCAGCTGCTCGTTCTTCGAATCCCCGCGCCAATACGCGCCCGCCACCTTCATCAGCTTGAAGACCTTGAGCTTGCCCGTGGACGGCACGTGCGGGCCGCGGCACAGATCCGTGAACCCGCCATGCGAATAGAGCTTGATCTCGTCGCTCGCGGGAATCGATTCGATGATCTCGGCCTTGTACTTCTCGCCAATGCTCTTGAAGTACGCCACAGCTTCGTCGCGCGAGACGACACGGCGCGAAACCGGCTCATCCTTCTTCGCGAGCTCTTGCATCCGCTTTTCGATCTTCTCGAGATCCTCGGGCGTAAACGGCCGCTGATAGGCGAAATCGTAATAGAAGCCGTTATCGATGACCGGCCCGATCGTCACTTGAGCCTCGGGGTAAAGATCCTTTACCGCATAGGCCAACAAGTGAGCGGCCGAGTGACGAATGATGTCGAGACCGTCCGCATCCTTTTCCGTGACGATCGCAAGCGATGCATCATGCTCGATCAGCGCGGACGTATCGACGAGCTCGCCATCGAGCTTGCCGCCCAGCGCGGCTTTCGCAAGCCCGGGACCGATCGAGGCCGCAACCTCGGCCACCGTCACCGGGTGATCGTACTGTCGAGACGAACCGTCGGGTAGGCGTATCGAAACCATTGCGTTCTCTCCGAGATGCCGAGTACGGCACCAAAAACAATCGGTTGGCGGCAACAACCCAAACTACAGGCGCTTGCTCAGCGAAAGGCGGATAAAAAAAATGCGGCCCCGCTTTCGAGGGGCCGCATTCACTTTCACTACTAGCAGACTAACAGGGCGAAAGAGGTCCTCGACTAGCGTCGTTCCGAAAAGGTTTCGGTCAACGTTCGCGGTGTCATAACCGTATTCGCCTTGTGCGCTAAGCGCATTTAACTGCCTTGAATATCCGGCGCATACCGGGTATTCGATTTTCGTTGGTAGGCTCGATTGGACTCGAACCAACGACCCCCACCATGTCAAGGTGGTGCTCTAACCAGCTGAGCTACGAGCCTGAAGAAGACGAGATTATATGGAGCCTATCTGACCTTGGCAAGCACTTTTATGCTTCCACATGCAAAAAGCTACGCCTTGCGCGCGGCGCGCACGACCCCGCCCACTTCGCCGAGCAACGTGCAGGCGCGCTGCACTTGCGACGAACTGGACACCTCGACGGTGAACTGCATGAACGCTGCATTGCGCCGACTCATCGTCTTCACGCCGACGACATTCATCTTCTCGCGCGCGAAGACTTCCGAAATGTCGCGCAACAAGCCTTGACGGTCCTGCGCCTCGATCGCGATATCGACGGGATAGACCGACGAGCTGCGCCCGCCAAGCACGTCGGCCGACCACGCCGTTTGCAACACGCGCTCGGGTGCGCGCGCCGCCATCCGCTGAAACGTCGCGCAATCGCTTCGGTGAATCGACATGCCCTTGCCGCGCGTGACGAAGCCGCTGATTTCGTCGGGCGGCGCAGGCCTGCAGCACCGCGCGAGTTGCGTGAGCAGCGCATCGACGCCAACCACGAGCACGCCCGTCGACGCACCGCGCGCCACGCTCGCGCCGCTGCCGCGCTTTTCGAACTGCTCGGGCATGTCCGGCTGCGGTTCGGGCGGCGCCGTGTCGGAGAGCGCCTGCTCGATGCTGCGCAAGCTGAACTCTTCCTTGCCCACGACGTTGAACAAGTCCTCCGGCGACTTGAAGCCGAGCTTGGCCGCGAGTTGGTCCAAACTGACCGACGTCTTGCCTTCGCGCTGCAACGTTTTTTCGACGAGCGCGCGGCCGTTGGCGATGGTCTCCTGCAGGTCGACCGCGTTGAACCATGCGCGCACTTTCTGCTTGGCGCGGTTGCTGTGCAAATAGCCGAGTTGGGGATTGAGCCAATCGCGCGAAGGCCCGCCCTCCTTCACCGCCACGATCTCGACCGTCTGCCCGTTTTGCAGCGTCGTGTTCAGCGGCGCCATCGCACCGTCCACGCGCGCGCCGCGGCAACGATGGCCGAGCTCGCTGTGCAAGTGATAAGCGAAATCGAGCGGCGTCGCGCCTTGCGGCAGCGCGATCACGCGCGCTTGCGGCGTCAGCACGTAGATGTGGTCGTCGTCGAGCGTCGCTTGGCGTAATTGCTCCCACGCGTTGGCCGCGGACGGCTCGCCTTCGGCGACGTCCTCTTTCCACGCAAGCAGTTGCCGCAGCCAAGCGATTTTCTCGTCGTATTTGTCGCTCGCGCTAAACTGCCCGCCGTAGCCGCGCGCGCCCGCCTCCTTATAGCGCCAATGCGCGGCGACGCCATACTCGGCGAAGCGATGCATCTCATGCGTACGGATTTGCACTTCGAAGGCGCGGCCATCATCGCCGATGACGACCGTATGCAACGACTTGTATCCGTTGGGCTTCGGTCGCGAGATGTAATCGTCGAACTCCTTGGGCACCGGCTGCCAAAGGTTGTGCACGATGCCGAGCACCGTGTAGCAATCCTTGATGTCCGGCACGATGACGCGGAACGCACGCACGTCGTAAAGCTCGGCGAAGTCGAGCGCCTTGCCGCGCATCTTGCGCCAGATGCTGTAGATGTGCTTTGGCCGCCCGCTGACCTCGGCCGCGATATGCGCGGCGGCAAGCTCGGCCTGCAGCCGCGCGATGGCCTGCGCAACATAACTCTCGCGCTCGACGCGCTTTTCGTCGAGCAGCTTGGCGATACGCTTATAGGTATCCGGATCTTCGAACCGGAACGCCAGATCCTCGAGTTCCCACTTCAGTTGCCAGATCCCCAGCCGATTCGCGAGCGGTGCATAGATTTCGAGCGTCTCGCGCGCGACGTCGAGCCCGGGCGAACTTTTGGCGGCCGCGTAAAAGCGCAGCGTTTGCAAACGCGAGGCAAGCCGAATCAAGACGACGCGAATGTCCTGCGCGAAGGCGAGCAGCATTTTGCGCAGTGCTTCGATTTGCGCGCGCCGCGCGGCTTGAGCGTCGCGGCCCGCGTCGAGCGAGGCGCTTTGCGCGGCGCGCAAGCTGACTGTGCCAAGCCGCAGCAGCTTGCGCACGTCGCCCACGAGTTGCGCCACTTCTTCGCCGAAACGCTCCGCGATGACCCGCTCGGGGTCTGCCAGGTGGGGCGTGAGCCCGAACAACGCCGCCGCCAGCACCGCGGACGGATCGACGTTGAGCTTGGCGACGATCGCCGCCGTGCCGGCCGCATGATCGGCCAGCCGTTCTCCCGACGACAGCAGCACCTCGCCCGCGTGCTCGCGCACGAAGGCGAGCGCGTCTTCATAGGACGGCGATGACGGCGCGCCGGCGCTCGTCGTTCCGCTCTCTTGCTGGACAGCCACTGCGCACTGCTCCTGCTAGTTGGACCGATACCGGCCGCTCAGCTTCGTTGCGCCGCGACGACGACGATTTCGATGAGGCATTCCGGATTGGCCAGCTTGGCCTCCACCGTCGCTCGCGGCGGCGTTGCGTCCGGCGCGACCCAATCGTCCCACACGGCATTCATGCCGCCGAAATACGTCATGTCAGACAGGTAGATCTGCACCGACAGCAGATGCGATTTATCGCTATTGGCCTCCGCCAGCAGCCGATCGATGTGGCCGAGCACCTCGCGCGTCTGACCCGTAATGTCCTGATTCGTGTCGTCGGCGATCTGCCCGGCGAGATACACCGTGCCGTTGTGGACGGCGATTTCGGAGAGGCGCTTGCCGACGTGATGACGAATGACTGCCATGTCGAGGTTCCTGTTCTAAAGGGAGGGCGAGCCTGCGCAGCGCCGCTTTCGCGACCGCGCAAAACGCTATTATGACTCGCCGACGAAGAACTGCCTCGCCACGGCGATCTGCTCGGCATCCAAGAACGCCGGCGCATGGCCCACACCGGCAATCTCCACCGAGGTAACCGAGGGCGCGCGTTCTTTCATGCGCGCTACCGTCTCGCGCGAGAGCAGATCGGACTCGCCCCCGCGCACGACCAACACCGGCCCCGGGATCTGTTCGAACAGGCGCCACAGCGCCGCCTCGCCCGCAGCCGCCACTTCGGGTGTCGCCGCCTGGAACGGCACGGCGATCGCCGGGTCGTAGCGAAACTCCCACGCCCCGTCGTCACGCCGGCGAAAAAGCGGCGCATTGATCTCGTTCCATTCGCCGGCCGTCAGCGGGCCGAAGCTCGCCGCCAAGGCGGCCGCATGCGCGATGCCTTCTTCCCGGCTCGCGAAGCGAGGGTTTTGGCCGACATAAGCGCCGATCCGCGCCAGCGCTTCGGGTTCGATGTGCGGGCCAATGTCGTTGACGAGCAGTTTGCCCACGGGCGAGCCAGGCAAACCGGCCAGCGTCATGCCGATCAGCCCGCCCATCGAGGTGCCGAACCAATCGACGCGCTCGACATCGAGCCGCGCGATCAGCGTGACCATATCCGCGACGTATTGCGGCACGACATAGCGGCTAGGGTCGGCCAGCCAATCGGAGAGGCCGCGGCCGACGACATCGGGACAGACGACGCGGTAGACATCGCTCAGCGCGGCGGCAACGCGGTCGAAGTCGCGCCCGGTGCGCGTGAGCCCATGCACGCAGACGAGCACCCGCGGATTGTCGCGATCGCCCCACTCCGTATAGGCGATCCGGTGCAGGCCCACGGGGCTCGCGCACTGGATGTAGCGCTGCTCGGGAACGGCGCCATTGCGCATCGTGCTCATCTCGTGCTCATCTATCGTCGTCCTTAGGGCGGCGCGGCGGCCGCCCGGTCGGTCAGGCGCCGCGCTTGGCGTGCGCCCTCACTGCAATGCGCTCGTATCGAGCGGCGCCCCGGTCTTGGCCTTGATTTCATCGACGCTCACGCCCGGCGCGAGTTCGACGAGCGCCAGGCCCGCATCGGTTACGTCGATGACGCCCAGATCGGTGATGATTCGGTCGACGACGCCCACGCCCGTCAACGGCAGACTGCAGCTGTCGAGAATCTTGTGCTGATCGCCCTTGGCCACGTGCTCCATCAACACGACTACGCGCTTGACGCCGGCAACGAGGTCCATCGCCCCGCCCATGCCTTTGATCATCTTGCCGGGAATCATCCAATTGGCGAGATCGCCATTCTTGCTGACCTGCATGGCCCCGAGGATCGCCAAGTTGATATGGCCGCCGCGGATCATGGCGAACGAATCGGCCGACGAGAAAATCGACGAACCCGGCAGCGTCGTGATCGTCTGCTTGCCAGCGTTGATGAGATCGGCGTCGAGCTCGTCCTCAGTGGGCGACGGGCCGATGCCGAGCAAGCCGTTTTCCGACTGCAGCCACACATCGATGCCGGGCGGCACGTAATTGGCGACGAGCGTGGGCAAGCCGATACCCAAGTTCACGTAGAAGCCGTCTTGCAGCTCTTTGGCCGCGCGCGCAGCCATCTCTTCACGAGTCCAAGCCATGTCAGTCTCCTTTCGCGCGCACGACGCGTTGTTCGATGCGTTTTTCCGGATGCGCATTGAGTACGATGCGCTGCACGAAGATGCCGGGTGTGTGAATCGCATCCGGATCGAGTTCGCCCACCTCGACGATTTCTTCGACTTCGACCACCGTGATGCGCCCGGCCATCGCGCACATCGGGTTGAAGTTGCGTGCGGTGCGGCGATAGATGAGATTGCCGGACTTGTCGGCCTTCCACGCTTTCACGAGCGCGATGTCCGCCGTCAGCGAGCGTTCGAGCACGTAATGGTTATCGCCGAACTGCCGCGTCTCCTTGCCTTCGGCGATGACGGTGCCGAACCCCGTGGCGGTGAAGAAGGCGGGGATGCCCGCGCCGCCCGCCCGCAGCTTTTCGGCCAGCGTGCCTTGCGGCGTGAATTCGAGCTCGAGCTCGCCCGACAGGAACTGGCGCTCGAACTCCTTGTTCTCGCCGACATACGACGAGATCATCTTCTTGATTTGGCGCGTTTCGAGCAGCACGCCCAGGCCAAAGCCGTCGACGCCCGCGTTGTTGCTGATGCAGGTGATGCCCTTCACGGCCGTGTCGCGCAACGCGGCGATCAACGCCTCGGGAATGCCGCACAGTCCGAAGCCGCCGACGGCGAACGTCTGGCCGTCCTTGACGATGCCTTCGAGCGCGGCGGCCGCGCTTGGATAGACTTTATTCATCTGAGTGTCCCTTCCATGATGGAAATCCGTGATCGGATGGCGGCTAGCCCCAACGCTGAGTCGATGCTTATTCTAGTCGTCGAGCGCGCGTCCGTCCGGATGAAAGACGCGCTTGCCGCACTTCGTTTAATGGGCCAAAGGGTACGATGGGCGGCGCTTGCGGCACAATACGCAAAAATACATAAGCGAAAGCCCCCGTGCGAAACTGCGCCGGCCTGCCGCGAATCATGCCCAAAATCGATTACCAGACCGCTTTCCATCTCGCGCCGATCGGCCTCGTTCTGTCGCGCGATCGCGCCATCGAGGATTGCAACGATGCGGTTGCCGCCATCTTTCGTTGCGATCGCTCCGCGCTCATCGGCCGCTCGTTCGAAGTCCTGTATCCGTCGTCCGACGAGTTCGAGCGCATCGGCGAGCGCATCGGTCCGATCATGACGGCGCAAGGCAGCTACGCCGACGATCGGATCATGAAACGTGCCGACGGCGAACTCTTCTGGTGCCACGTCACGGGCCGGGCGCTCGAGCGCCATGCGCCACTCGCCGCCGGCGTCTGGACCTTCGAGGATTTGAGCGCGACGCGCCGCGTGGCTGTGGAGCTAACGCCGCGCGAACGCGAAGTGGCAGCGCAACTGGCCACGGGCAAAACGAGCAAGCAGATAGGGCGCGTGCTGGACATCAGCTCGCGCACGGTCGACATTTACCGCGCGCGGCTCATGCGCAAGTACGGCAGCGGCAACGCGACCGAACTCATGCAGCGGCTGCTCGGCCAATGAGTCCGCCGCGGGCCGCGTAAGCGCAATGCCGTCGTGCGCTCGCGCCGCCGATGTGCGCCTTAGCGTGCGCGTTGAAGACGGGGATGCTCGAGCAGTGTGCGCAAACCTTCGGGCAACGGCACCGAACGACCGGCCGCATAATCGATCCAGACGCAGCGGGCGGCGCCGCGCGCATAGAGCGCGCCGGGATCGTCGGCGCGATGCAATTCGAACCCTGTATCGAAGCTGCTGCGGCCCGGCTTGCCCACCGACATCGTCCCGATCACGTCGCCGGGATAATGCAGCTGCCGCAGAAATTCCATCGAGGCGTTGACGATCACGGGCCCCTGCCCTTGTTCGACCCCGCCGATAAGGCCCACCGCCTCGAACCAGCTGATCCGCACCTGCTCCATGTAGCGAAAGTACACCGTATTGTTGACGTGCCCGAACGCGTCCATGTCGCCCCATCGAATCGGGATCGACATTTCAAATACGGGTTCGTAACCGTTGCTCGCCGCTGCTGCCACATCCATCACGTCCGCCACTTTCGCTTCCACCTATTTCGAAACTTTTGAATCCGCACCCGCACCGTCAGGCGAGCGCGAAACCGTCGTCGGCCGCTATCACGGCGCCGTTGATGTATTGCGATTCATCGGCCGCCAGCAACAGCAACAAGCCGTCCAGATCCTCCGGCTGCCCGACACGGCGGCGCGGCAGCATGGACAGCAGCTTCTGCCCTGCCTCGGTGGACCAATGCGCGTGATTGATCTCCGTGTCGATGTAGCCCGGCGCAATGGCGTTCACGTTGATCCCGTGCCGGCCCCACTCGAGCGCCATGGCACGCGTCATATGAACAACAGCGGCCTTGCTCATCGAATACAGGCCGATCTGCGGCAATACGCGCAGCCCCGCCACCGATGCGATATTGATGATCCGGTAGGCCGGCTTCTGCGCCGTGCCGCCCGAGCGCATCATCATGCGCTTGGCCACCTCCTGCGCCACGAAAAACGCGCCGCGCGTGTTCGTATCGAACACGTATTCGTAGTCGGCCGGCGTCACTTCGGCGAGTTTTTGCGTCGTCGACACACCCGAATTGTTCACCAGGATGTCGATCGTGCCGGCCTCGGTCTCGGCATGCGCCACGGCGGACTTGATGCTCTGGTAGTCGGTGACGTCCAGCGACACCACGTGCGCCGCGCCGCCCGACGCCTCGATCTCGGCGCGCAACTCCTTCAAGCGTTCCACGCGCCGGCTCGCCAGCACCACCTTCGCCCCCGCCTGCGACAGCACCAGCGCGAAGCGCTTGCCGAGTCCGCTTGACGCGCCGGTAATCGGCGCGACCTTTCCCTCAAGGTTGATCGAACGGCCCATACTCGTTCCTTTAGTCGATTAATGTGCGTAAAACGCGATCGAACGCCGGACATGCAGCAACAAAACGGCCGACACGAGCAGAGCCGCCACTCTATCACGTAAATAGAACGATCGTGCTAATCTCAGTGCATGCGGTTGCAGCGTGCCTATCGTTCGCTGACAATACGAACCCGAAAAAAAGCATTCTAATGGCTAAGGAGCCTCAATGACCCCCGAAAGTCTGATCGAGCAATATGGCCCCCGCGAGTCGATGGAATACGACGTCGTGATCGTCGGCGGCGGTCCTGCGGGTCTGTCCGCCGCTATTCGTCTCAAGCAGCTTGCCCAGGACAAGGGTGTCGAGCTGGGCGTGTGCGTGCTCGAGAAGGGTTCGGAGGTGGGCGCGCATATCCTGTCGGGCGCCGTGATGGACCCGCGCGCCATTAGCGAGCTGATTCCCGATTGGAAGGAGAAAGGC
>SCRN01000023.1 GCA_004322045.1 Paraburkholderia sp. | reverse complement strand
CCGCTGCACACCGACGTTTCGGCCCGGCTCGGCAAGGTGTTGCGCGCCTGCCGCCGGCCCGTGCATCGGAGCGATGACCGGTGAATGCGAATCGACGACGTGAACGTTGCGCGGCATCGCCGGGGGCGCGCCCGCAGCGCCATGCATGGGCTGCCCCATGAATTGCGCCGGCGCGGCCGGCCGTGCGAGCGGCGCACCTGCGCCCGGCACGCGACCGCCTGTTTGCGCGAGGTGCTCGGCCAAACGGTCTCGATAGACTGCCGGCGTGGCCGGCGCGTGGGTCGCGACGACGGGACGCGCGGCTAGCGTCTGCGGCGGATGGTAGGTTGCAGGCCGCAAGCCCGACCTCGTACTTTCACGCACCGGCGCAACGCCTGCCGCACCCGGGTTGATCCGCACGTTGCGGCCCCACTGCGCGGGATCGACGCGCTGCGCAAAGTGCGCGACGCTCTTGCCATGCACGAATGCCGTCGCCGGTACGGCCGTGACCGCGCCCGGCGCGCGGTAGTTGATATAGGTGTTATGGATGTTCGTGATATTGACGTTTTGATTCACGATGACCGTCTGATTCACGCGCTCGTAATAGCGCGGGCTCCAGCCGCCCCAGCCGGGGTGCCACACTTCGCCGGGACCGAGTGGGAACCACGCCAGCCCAGGTGTCGCAGCGCCCCCGATCGAGAGGCTCACGCTCCAGCCAAGCCCGCCGCCCCCGCCGCCGACGAACGCGACCAGCGCAGGCGCATAGACGGGCGGCGCGCTCACGACGAGCGGCCCCGGGACCCAGCACCACGACGAACGCAGATAGGCCCACCTTCCATAGTGGTAGGGTGCGAAGCCCCAAGGCGCATCGTCGACCCAGGTCCATCCCCACGGCGCGATCCATGCCCAGTGGCCATCGTGGTAGGGCGCCCACCCCGCGGGTTCTTCGTTCGGGACCCAGACGGCCCCGTACTGCGGGTCGTCGCTCCAGGTCCCATTGGCATCGAGGTCTTGGTACCCGGGGATATCGCGCGAGACATATCGGGCCGACACCGAGCGGTCCTCGGCGGCGTCGCGATTGGCTGCCCACACGTCGAACGGATCGGGCGCCGGTGCTTGCGCAACCGATGCCTCTTGCAGGTTCGTCCCTGCAAACGTGATCTGCTGCCCCGCTTCCACGGGCACTTGTCCGTTGTCGCCATAGGCGGTCAGCGCGCCGCTGCGCACGGTCACGGTCGTCGTGCTGCCGTCGGGCGCCACGTCGACTCGGTAATCGCCAGGGCGCATCACGCCGAGCGCGACATTGGGCGTATCGATTTCGTAGGACGAGCCGCTCGGCATCGAGCGCACGCGCGTCGAGAGCGAGCCTTGTGCGACCTTCAACTGCGCGTTCGTATCGTCGAGGTTCATTACGTCCAGGCTCGTCGACGCTCCGAGCCGCACGGCCGTCGAGCCGATGTGCAACTCCGAGCGCGCGTTCGCGTCGTTCCACAATTGATCGCCCGTGGTCAGCGGACGGTTGATCGATGCATAAGACCAGTCGCTGGCACCCGCCGGCTCGGTCGTCACCGTGCCGGCCGCGTAGTTCAGACGAGCGACACGGCCGGGTGGATCGGCCGACTGCGCAGCGGGTGCGGCGCCAGGGTAGGGGGCGGACTGTGCGAATGCGGCTCGCGCGGCGAACGCCAGCGGGGCGATGGAGATCAAGGCGTAGGCGAGCGTGCGCCGGAAGGTTACGAGCGGGGAGGAGGTTGCGGTGGTCATAGAGCGTCTCGTTTTGGTGCCGGATCGTACACGGTACGTGACAGCACTGTAGCCCGACGGCGTGTATCAATGCGCTCTGTTTTGTAGCGTTGCGTTCCGCGCTGTAACCAAAAATGACGATCGCTTGCGGCTAAGTGGCGAGCAACGCCTCGAACTGCTCCCGGCCGACGGGCGTGATGCGCAGCGCGCGCGGCCGCTCGGTTCTCTCTACCCAACGCTGTGCGCGCCAGTGATCGAGCAGCGCTGCGCCGAGTGCGCCGGCAAGGTGCGAGCGCCGCTCGCTCCAATCGAGGCAGGTGCAGGCGAAGCGGCGTTTGCGCGCGCGCTGCGCGCCGACGTCGATGCCCCACTGGGCCAGCACGGCCGCGCCGGATTCGGTGGCCGAGACGTCCCCGCCTTCTTCCACGAGCCAACCTCTTTCCAGCAGATGGTCGAACACGCGGACAGCCAGTTCGCCGGCCATATGGTCGTAGCAAGTGCGCGCGTAACGTATTTCGAGCGGCACCGTGCGCGCGGCCACGGGTTTGGGCCGCGCGGACGCACTGGCTTGGGCCAAATGCGCGAGCCCTTCGATCGCGACGGCGATCTCGGCGGTCGCGATCCGATAGTAGCGATGGCGCCCGCGCACTTCGAGCGTCAAAAGGCCGCCCTCCGTCAGTTTGGCGAGGTGCCCGCTCGCGGCCGAGGGAGAGAGGCCGGCAATCATCGTCAGTTCGCCGGCGGGCCGGGCGCTGCCGTCCATCAGCGACCAAAGCATGGCCGCGCGTCCGGGGTCGGCCAACAGGGCGCCGATGCGCGATAGGCCGGGGAAATGCGCGACGTCGCGCTCGGCAGCGGAAGGGGAGGTAGCCATAACATGTCCTCATAGCGTCGAACTGCGGATGGTCGTACTGTAATCGTTCGTTGCATTCGATGTTTCAGCGTTTGGCAAAACGTCGAATTGTGCCGGCCACGGTGGCCTCGACGCCGCACGCTAAAATGACGCGATGCGCGGTTTGATAGAGAGGGCTTCGATGAAAGCGTGGATGGCGGCCGTTCTGGCCGCATGGCTGGGTGTCGGGTGCGCCCAGCATGGGCCGCCGACGCCGCACACCGAGGGCGGCAGCATCACGATGTACGGCACGATCGATCAGGGCATCACGTTCCGCAAGTGAGCGGCGGGCGCCGGTTGGGGGTAGCCGAGGGGCCGCAGCGATGGGGCGAGAGGAGCGATGGCAGAATTTGATGCATCATTGTCCTTTCTGCCATTTCCGCTCGGGTGAGGATAGCGATTCCATTCCTCATCTCGTCAAGGTCACCGATGCATGCCACGCCATTCGCCGAACCGGGTATCGATCGCGCCGGCCGCCGCAATGCGCGCGTCCTCGCGCTCTGCCAAGCGCTTTATACGTCTTCCGTCTCCATCGACCTCACGCTGACCGGCCTCGTCGGGTACACGCTCGCCGACGACAAGGCGCTCGCCACATTGCCGTTCTCGCTGATCACCGTGGCGGCAGCGCTCACGACGATCTTCGCGTCCTTTCTCATGGCGCGCATCGGCCGGCGGGCGGGTTTTGCGCTGGGCGCGGCCGTCGGCGCGGCAGGTGGCGCCATCTCGGTCCATGCAATCTTCACTCACAGCTTTTGGTTGTTTTGCTGCGGCACGGCCACGGTCGGGGTGTTCCAAGCGTTCGCTCAGTACTATCGACTCGCTGCCGCCGACGCGGTCGATGCGCCGTCGAAGGGGCGAGCCATCTCCACCGTGCTGACTGGGGGCGTGATCGCCGCGGTGCTCGGCCCGGCACTCGCGGCGTGGAGCCGAGACTGGCTCGCGCCGATCACGTTTGCGGGCTCTTACGCGCTCGTGACGTTGCTCGGACTCGGTTCGCTCGCGCTCGTCCTGCTCGCCTACCGCAATGTCGCGCCGCCGTGCGCGAGCGCTGCACAGGCGCACGCCGACGATGCGCAAGCGCGCCCGCTTGCTCGAATCGTCATGCAACCGATCTTCCTTGCCGCGATCGCCAACAACGCGATCGGCTACATGGTGATGATGTTCGTGATGACGGCCACGCCGATCGCGGCAGTCGCATGCGGCCATACGATCGGCGATGGTGCGCGCATCATCCAATGGCATCTCGTCGGCATGTACGCGCCGTCGTTCTTCGCGGCCCGCTTGATCGCGCGATTCGGGGTGCTGCGCGTCATTGGCGCGGGCATCGTTTTGTCCGCGGCCTGCGGGGCTATTGCGCTAGCCGCTACCGATCTGCCGCACTTCTATGCGGCGCTCGCCTGCCTTGGCGTCGGCTGGAACTTCATGTTCGTGGGCGGCACGACGCTGCTGGCGCAGTCGTACCGTTCGAACGAGCGCGCAAAAACGCAGGCCACGAGCGAATTCACGACCTTTGCCTGCACCGCGCTCGCTTCGCTCAGCGCAGGGCAGTTGCTCGCGCGTTTTGGTTGGCATGTCGTCAACGCTTCGATTTTCCCCGCGCTCGCGATTGCCGCGTGCGCGACGCTCGGCTATGCGTGGACGCGTGCGCGCACGCCCGCCCCCGCCGCGGCCAGGGCGCTGTAATTGGACTTGAGAGATTCGCCATGGCGCATTCGTCTTCGTTGATTGCCCCCACGCTCGCCACGCCGGGCGTTCGTCAAATCGTGTTCGCCGTGGCGCCGTACCTAGTACTGCTCGACGCCTGCGGCCCGCTCGAGGCGTTCTGGCGCGCGGAACTCGAAATGCGCAGCGCCCGCGGCAGCACGAGCGACGAACCCGTGGCCTATCGAACGCGCGTCGCCTCGGTCGAAGGCGGCACGCTGGCCACGCACGTTGGTCTCCCGGTCGTCGTGGAGCGGCTCGATGCGCTGGACGACGAGACGATCGATACGGTTATCGTCGCCGGCACGTTCGTGGCCGATCAAATGGTGCTCGACGAGAAGCTCGTGGCGTGGCTCGAGCGCTCGGCGCCGCGCATCCGCCGCGTGTGTTCGGTCTGCGTCGGTGCGTTCTATCTGGGCGCGGCGGGTTTGCTCGAAGGCCGGCGAGCAACGACGCATTGGCGCAGCGTCGACGAGTTTGCGCGTTGCTTTCCCTCGGTCCAAGTCGATGCCGATCCGATCTTCGTGCGCGATGAGCGCGGTGGCCGCGCCGTATGGACGTCGGCAGGCGTGACGGCAGGCATCGACTTGGCGCTTGCGCTGATCGAAGAGGACTTGGGCCACGCGGTCGCGATGCAAGCCGCGCGCCGTCTGGTGGTGTTCATGAAGCGTCCCGGCGGGCAATCGCAGTTCAGCGCCACGCTCGATGCGCAACACAGCGCAGGCGGTGAATTCGACGCGCTGCATGCGTGGATGGCGGCGAACCTGCATGCGGATTTGTCGGTGGAGCGGCTCGCGGAGCGTGCGCGCATGTCGCCGCGCACGTTCGCGCGGCGCTATGTCGAAGCCGTCGGCCGCACGCCGGCGAAAACCGTCGAAGCGTTGCGGCTCGAGGCGGCCGCACGATCGCTCGCGCAATCGCGGCGGCCGATGAAACGGATCGCGCTCGATTGCGGCTTCGGCACCGAACAGAACCTACGACGGGCATTCCTTAGACGGTTCGGGGTTCCGCCGTTCAACTATCGGGAGCGCTTCGCGTCGTTGAGCGCCGGGTGATCCATCTCGCGCGCGGCGAATATTGCGCCCGTATAATCGGCTCCTTTTGTTCGTTTTCTTCCCTTTTCTTGCCGCGCGAACGCGCCACCGGAGCCACGATGAGTACGCCCTCGACCCCCTTGGATCGTTCGGAAACGACCTTCCGCTTTCTCGCCGAGCCCACTTCCGTCAACTTCGGCGGCAAGGTGCATGGCGGTGCGCTGATGAAGTGGATCGACGAGACGGCTTACGCCTGTGCAGCGGTCTGGTCGGGGCGCTATTGCGTCACGGTGAGCGTCGGCAATATCCGCTTTCGCCGGCCGATTCTCGTGGGCAATCTCGTTGAATTGCGCGCGCGCGTCGTCGCAACGGGCCGCACGAGCATGCACATTCACGTGACCGTGCATGCGGGCGACCCCAAAAGCGGGCAGCTTCGCTTGACGACAGATTGCCTTGTCGTGTTCGTCGCCGTCGATGAGAACAACACGCCGATCCCGGTGCCGGGGTTCGTGCCGCAAACCGACGAGCAAAAACGCGTGGCCAAGTACGCGATGGATGTGAAAGCCGCGCTCGATGCGATCGTCGAGCTCAAGCCGGAAGAGATGGCGCAGGGGAAGATTTGAAACGTCATTCCTTAACCGCTTATTGCCGTCGTCCCGTCATCTCTTCGGGACGCACCCATTCCTCGAACTGCGCCTCGGTCACATACCCCAGCGCGAGCGCGGCCGCTTTCAACGTCGTGCCTTCCTTATGCGCCTTCTTCGCAATCTGTGCGGCTTTGTCGTAGCCGATATGCGGATTGAGCGCGGTGACCAGCATCAGCGATTCGTTCAGCAACGTATCGATGCGCGTGCGATTCGGTTCGATGCCCACGGCGCAATGGTCGTTGAAGCTTTGCGCGCCGTCTGCTAGCAGTCGAATCGACTGCAGCACGTTGTGCGCGATCATCGGCCGAAACACGTTCAGTTCGAAGTTGCCGCTCGCGCCGCCGAAGTTGATCGCGACGTCGTTGCCGAATACTTGGCAGCACAACATCGTCACCGCTTCGGACTGCGTCGGGTTGACCTTGCCCGGCATGATCGAGCTGCCCGGCTCGTTTTCCGGGATCGAGATTTCGCCCAAGCCACAGCGCGGACCGCTTGCCAGCCAGCGGATGTCGTTGGCGATTTTCATCAGGCCGGCCGCGAGCGTCTTGAGCGCGCCGTGCGCAAAAACGAGCGCGTCTGCCGCCGCCATCACCTCGAATTTGTTGGGCGCGGTGACGAACGGCAGGCCCGTCAAGCGGCCGATCGCGGCCGCGACGCGCGCTGCGAACTGCGGATGCGCGTTCAGACCGGTGCCGACCGCGGTGCCGCCTTGTGCCAGTTCGTACAGATGCGGCAGCGCCGATTCGATATGCGCGATGCCGTGCGACAGCTGCGCCGCGTAACCGGAGAATTCTTGTCCGAGCGTGAGCGGCGTCGCATCTTGCAGATGCGTGCGGCCGATCTTGACGATGTCGGCAAATGCGCGAGATTTCGCTTCGAGTGTCGCGCGCAAGGTAGCGAGCGCCGGCAGCAGATGCTTGACGATGCCGCTCGCCGCGGCCACGTGCATCGCCGTCGGAAACACATCGTTCGACGACTGGCCGCGATTGACGTCGTCGTTCGGATGAACTTTGCGCGCCTCGCCACGCTCGCCGCCGAGCAGCTCGCTCGCGCGGTTGGCGATCACCTCGTTCAGGTTCATGTTCGTTTGCGTGCCCGATCCCGTCTGCCAGACGGCAAGCGGAAATTCGCCGGCGTGTAGACCGTCGATGATCTCGTCGGCCGCCTGCATGATCGCGCGCGCTTTGTCGGCGGGCAGCACGCCGAGTTCGAGATTGACTTCGGCCGCGGCCCGCTTCACGAGCGCCAGCGCGGTGACGAGTTCGGGCGATTGTTTTTCCGTCGAAATCTTGAAGTTCTGCAATGAGCGTTGCGTTTGAGCGCCCCACAAGCGCGCGGCCGGCACGGCAATTTCGCCGAACGTGTCGCGCTCGATGCGATGGTCTTCGGTCATGGTGCTTGGACTCCGGTGCGGGAATAACGTGGTTGAAGAGTTGGCTCGCCTTTTCGCGCCGCGGCCACACGCAGCGCGTTCGGCTTAGCGGCTACAGTTGCGAATCGATGGGCAAGAACAAGAATAGACCGGTGAGCAAATTCCGTACGAAACCGGCGTCGGGATCGAGCGACCAGGTACGCAAATAGGGACCGGCCGCGCCGGGCGCTTCGCCGGTCCAGATGAGGCCCGAGACGGGCGCGCCGAGCGCGCGCAGCTGCGCCTCTTCGCTTGGCGTAGCAAGCCGCACGCGGTAGCTGACACTTGGCGACATCGACTGAACGATCAACTTGGCGACGGCATTCGCAAGGACCGGACTGTCGATGAACAGCGCGAGTTCGCTGTTCAGATGCGCGGAGCGCGGATCCAAGTTCAGCGAGCCGATCACGAGCGTGCGGCGATCGATGACGTAGGCCTTTGCGTGCAAACTAGCGCGAGACTGCGAGCCGGTGAGGAAGCGTGAATTCTGCCGCTGCAGCGGTTGATATTCGTAGAGTTCCACACCGTTCTTCAGCAGCGGGATGCGATAAGGACTGTAGCCGGCTTGAACGGCGACCGCATCGGTCGACGCCATCGAATTCGTCACGACGGCCACGCGCACGCCTCGATGCGTGAGGTCCGCGAGCAGTTTGACGCCTGCCTCGTGGGGCACGAAGTAAGGCGAAAGCAGCAGCACTTCGTGTTGCGCTTCACGCAGCAACTCGGCCAGCCGGTGCATGGGCGGGCTTCGGTAGCCGTCGTCGGGGGCGGTGACTTTGCTCGGCGAATCGACGCTGAAGGTCGCGGGCGCCCATACGAGGTTCATTTGCCCGTGCCCGATTTGCTCCGTGAGCGGCGCATCGCGCAGCGGTTTTGCGCCGACGGCCTCGGCTTGGCTGCGCCAATGCGCCCGGAGCGCTTCTCGGGCCGCATGCAGGTCGGTCTCGGCGAAGTGGTGCTTATCGACGGCGCTGAGCGGATATGCGCCGGCGCTATTCCAGAACGCATCGAAGCTCTGGGACACGGCCTCGACGATCGGGCCTGCGGCGACCACGTCCAAATCGCGGAACTGCAGTGTGGGGCTTGCGCTGAAGTATTCGTCGCCGAGATTGCGTCCACCGACGATCGCCACTTCGCCATCGGCGATCATCGCCTTGTTATGCATGCGGTGAGTGAAGCGATCGAGCCGGGTAACGAACGTCTCCGTGCGCGCGAACACGCTCGAGCGCGCGCTGCCGAACGGATTGAAGACGCGCACTTCGATCTTCGGGTGCGTCGAGAGCGCCGCCATCAGCCGTTTGACGTCGTTGAAATTCAGATCGTCGACGAGCATGCGCACTCGCACGCCGCGATCGGCGGCGTACAGCGCGGCCGCGAGCAGCAACCGGCCCGTGGTGTCTTCGGCGGCGATGTAGTACTGCAGATCGAGCGTCTTGGTTGCCGCGCGCGCCAGGGCAATCCTCATTTGCAGCGCGTCGGTGCCGTCGGTGAGCAGACGAAAGCCCGATTGGCCGCCATGCGCGGCAACGAGCGGGGCGAGCGCCTGGCCGAGCGGCGTGGCTTCAGGATGTTCGAGCGCATGCGAGGCCGGGCGCTCGAGGGACGTGGCGGGCGGCAGGGTGATGCAGGCGGCGAGGCACACAGCTAGCACGAGCGCCACCCAGCGTGCCGGGGCGAAGGCGGCTATGCGCGTGGACGATCGCAGGCTCGCAGGAGGCAAGCTGATGAACAAGCGGCGCAGGCAATGACGCGATGCGGCCCGAAGCCTCATCCATGGCTCATAGAACACGTCGGACTCATCCTCTCTGGGGGGGCGGACCGCGGCCAGCGGACGCATGTACCGGCACCAACACAGGCATTTTATTGGAAGCCGGCGTGAATTACCCGCTGCGCACGCACATGGTCAAGCGCTGGCGTGCGTCAGATGCGCGAGAGGCAAAAAAGAGGCCCGCCGCGGGGGCGAGCCGAGCACCCTGTCAGAAGAGTCGATGGTTATCGTAGGCCGGTTGCGAGTCCCATCCAACCAATAAAGGATGCTTTGCTTATCTAGGAGTGGCGCAATCCCGTTATCAGCGTGAACGGACCCTCGTTCGCCGCTCGAAGCGCAGCGTCATCAACACGGCGACGCTGGCCAAGCCCGCCGCCAGTCCCCACCATAGCCCGCGCGGGCCGAGCCCGGCATGGAAAGCGAGCACATAGCCCGTGGGAAAGCCGACACCCCAATAGCCGAAGGCCGCCGCCAGCATCGGGATGCGCGTGTCTTTGAGGCCACGCAGGCAACCCGAGCCGATGGTCTGCATGCCATCGACGATTTGGAAAACGGCGGCGACGCCGAGCAACGAGGCCGCGATCGAGATCGTTTGCGCGTTGGCGGGATCGTCCAAGCGCAAGTAGAGGCCGATGATCGCGTGCGGCGCGAGGATGAACAGCAGCCCCGTCATCGACATATAGACGACGCCGAGCGCGAGCGCGACGAAACCCGCATGGCGCGCGGCGACCCGATCGCCGGCGCCCATCCAATAGCCGACGCGCACGTTGGCGGCCTGGCCGATCGCGAGCGGCACCATGAAGGTGACCGAGCTCACGCTCATCGCCACTTGATGCGCGGCGAGCGGTTTTTCTCCGATCAAACCAATGAACAGGCCCGTGCAAAGAAACAGCATCGATTCGACGCCATAGGTGATCGCGACGGGCCAGCCGATCGCGAACAGTTCGCCCATGAGCGGCATCGTCGGCCGTTTGGCTGCCACGAAATGCCGGAAATGCGGCCGCCCGTGCAGCAGCGCGACGAGCGTGATGGCGCTGAGCCAGACCGTGATCGTCGTGGCCGTAGCCGAGCCGAGCATGCCGAGCCTAGGCAGGCCATGGACGCCGTGGATGAGCCCGTAGTTGAGCACGCCGTTGAACACGACGCCGACGAGCGAGACCCACAACAAGCGCTTGGCCGCGCCAATAGCGGGCAAAAACGCGCGCATCATGCCGATGCCGATCAAGCTGCCGAGCGAGGCGAAGCGCAGCACGCCCGTGTAGGCCGCGACGTCGTGCGCCAGACGAGGCGGCTCGCCGAAGGCGAGCAAGATGGGCTCGGTGTACGACAGGAGCACGAATGCCGGCACGGCGAGCAGCACCGATAGGGCGAGCCCCGTCCAATAAATATGCGGCACGCGATGCTCGGCTTGGGCTCCGCGCGCATTGGCGACGGTCACGCTTACGGAACTGAGCACGCCTTGCAGCAGCGTGACGATGACGAAGAACATGCCCGCGCCGAGACCGCCGGCGGCGAGCGCGTCGGCGCTCAACGAGCCTAGCAGGATCGTATCGGTGACGCCCATCGCCATCTGCGACAGTTGTGCGATGGCAAGTGGCGCGGCCAGGCGAGCGGTATCAGCGGCGTGGCGCGACAGCGGCGGCGGGGGCGACTTGGCGGCGGCCCCGGAAACGGCGGATTCGGACATGGCAAGGCAATCGAGGCGCAGCGGGCGTATCGGCGCGCAACGCGCGCGGCCCATGTTGTTTTCGTCGGAACGAAAGAGCTTATTGCTTCCGAGCGTGGCTGTCGATGACCTAAATTCGTAGATCTCTCGTACGCCGGCGGCGGCGCTCGGCGCGCTGGGCGGAACCGGCCCAGGTTCAGCCGGGCTCGTGAACCGCGATGCGTGTGTCTCCGAGCATGACGACTTGGCCCGCGCGGATTTTGCAGGTCTTTCGCAACTCGACGCGGCCATCGACGGTGACCGCGCCCGAGGCGACGAGCAGCTTCGCCGTGCCGCCGCTGTCCGCCAGGCCCATGAGCTTGAGCAGATTGTGCAGTTCGACGTGATCGCCCGTGAGCGTGAAATTGAGATTGGCCATGGTAATAGCCGGCGTGCGGCAAATGAGCGACTAGGGCAGGCATCATAAGGCACCGGGCTGCCGGGAGCGAGGAGAAAGCCGCGTATTTCGTCGATGCCGCCCTTTGCGCAGAATTCGAAGGACTTGCACGGCGCATATGTATGCCTATACAGTACGCATGGTCGCCGCCATCGCTTTCGAGATAGTGCGGCGCTGGCCACATTCCCCAGTGGTTTTGAAGATGCATGATCGCGCCGTGTCCTCGATGTCTACCGCCGTCCTCTCCGGTTCGTCCCAGGCGCAAGCGCCTTATCTCGACAAGCTCAACGACGCCCAGCGCGCGGCGGTCGAGTACGGCGTGGGCGAGCATGCGAGCCCCGGCGGCCCGCTGCTCGTGATCGCCGGCGCGGGCTCGGGCAAAACCAATACGCTCGCGCACCGGGTCGCGCATCTGCTCGTCAAAGGCGCCGATCCGAGGCGGCTATTGCTGCTCACGTTCTCGCGCCGTGCGGCGCAAGACATGACGCGGCGGGCGACGCGCATTGCTGCGCAGGCGCTCGGCACGCGCGCCGACTTGGCGCAGGCCCTGACATGGAGCGGGACGTTTCACAGCGTCGGGGCGCGACTGCTGCGCGAATACGCCGAAGCGATCGGGCTCTCTCCCGTTTTCACGATCAATGACCGGGAAGACTGCGCGGATTTGCTCAACGTCGTACGGCACGAGCTCGGGCTGTCGGCGAAGGAACGGCGCTTCCCCGTGAAGGGCACGTGTCTTGCCATTTATTCACGTGTCGTCAATACGGGCGCCACGCTCGCTCAGGTGCTGGAGCAGACGTTTCCATGGTGCCGCGAATGGGAGCGCGATCTGCGCGCGCTGTTTGCCGCTTACGTCGCCGCGAAACAGGCGCAGAACATTCTCGATTACGACGATTTGCTGCTGTATTGGTCGCGCATGGCGTCGGAGCCGACGATCGCCTCGGACCTCGGCCAGCGCTTCGATCATGTGCTAGTCGACGAATACCAAGACACGAACCGCTTGCAGGCCGCGATCCTTTTCGCGATGAAGCCCGAGGGGCGAGGGCTTACCGTCGTCGGCGACGACGCTCAATCGATTTACTCGTTTCGCGGCGCAACCGTGCGCAACATTCTCGATTTCCCGTCCCAATTCGAGCCGAACGCCATGCGCGTGACGCTGGAGCGCAATTACCGCTCCACGGCGCCGATCTTGGCGGCATCGAACGCCGTGATCGGTTTAGCTGCCGAGCGCTTTACCAAGGACTTATGGACCGACAAAGCCGGGGCGCAGCGGCCGCGGCTCGTATCGGTGGCGGGGGAGATCGAGCAGGCGCGCTACGTTGTGGAAGCGGTGCTCGAGGCCCGCGAAGCGGGGATGAAGCTCAAGGCGCAGGCGGTTTTGTTTCGGGCCGCGCATCATAGCGCGGCGTTGGAGATCGAGCTCGCTCGGCGCAACATTCCGTTCGTGAAGTTCGGCGGGCTGCGTTTTCTCGATTCGGTGCATGTGAAGGATGTGCTCGCGGTGTTGCGCTGGGCGCAAAACCCGCGCGACCGTGTGGCGGGCTTTCGCGTGCTGCAACTCATGCCTGGCGTGGGGCCGGCGACGGCCGCGCGTGTGCTGGATGCCGTGGCCACGTCGGGCGAGCTGCCCGCCCCGTTGCTCGCCTACGATCCGCCGGCGCGTGCGCATGCCGAATGGCCGGACTTCGCGCTGCTGATGGGCGAAATTGGCGCATTGCGCACGCCCTGGCCGGCCGAATTCGAGCAAGTGCGGCGTTGGTACGAGCCGCATCTCGAGCGCAATCACGAAGACGCCGCCATGCGCCACGCCGATATCCTGCAGATGGAAAGCCTGGCGGCGACCTTTCCTTCGCGCGAGCGTTTCTTGACCGAGTTGACGCTCGATCCGCCCGATGCGACGAGCGGCGAGGCGGGCGTGCCGCTCCTGGATGAGGACTACCTGATCCTCTCGACGATCCATTCGGCCAAGGGCCAGGAATGGCGCAACGTGTTCGTGCTGAACGGGGTCGACGGCTGCATTCCGTCCGACCTAGGAACGGGCAGCCAAGAGGAAATCGACGAAGAGCGCCGCCTGCTTTACGTGGCGATGACCAGAGCGAAGGAAGATCTGCATATCGTCGTGCCGCAGCGTTTTTACGTCCACAATCAGAGCGCGCAGGGTGATCGGCACGTCTGGGCTTCGCGCACGCGATTCATTCCCGCATCGCTGCTCCCGCTGTTCGATGCGCATGCATGGCCGCGGGTTACGCCCGCCGCGCCGCCGACGGCGACGGGGCTCGCGGCCGCGGCGAAGGCGCGCGTCGACATCGCCGCGCAACTGAAGGGGATGTGGGACTGAATTCCGGCCCGAGCGGGGCTGGGGGCGATAGTGGCGGTAGTAGCGGTAGTAGCGGTAGTGGCTCTAGCGCGGTCGGCGAGGCTCGACGCGAGGCTGAGCGGGCCGGGCGGGCGGCATGAAGAAGTTGCGCATCCAGGCTGCCATGCGCGTGAAGATATCGTACGGCTCTTCGACGAAAATCTCGGGCTTGAGCAAACGCATGTACTCCATGATCTGCTGCGCTTCCTGCTTCTGGAACGAACCATGCGCAAGGCCCAGCTTGAGCAGGCCGCGCAGCTCGCCGAGCTTTTCGCGCGCCGTGCTGCCGATGCTCGTCTCGCAGGCAATCTTCGCCTCGTACACGCGCTGACGCAGCGATTCGGCCAGCCGCCAAGCCGGCGTCTGCATTTTCTCTTCGAGCGATTGAATGTCGCGCGCTGTCGACTTGATCTGTGCGGCGAGCGGATCGACCAATTCGGGCTCGCCACCGGCTTCCTTGACGATGGCCGACGCCCAGTCTCGCGCCGCTTTGGCGAGTTCTTCCGGCGTCCATTCAGAGCGCACGGCGAAGCTGAAGCCGAATTCCTCGGCTTGGCGCATGAGGATGGCGACGACGTCCGGAAATTCCTTTTCGAGCGTGCGCTTGGCCCATGCGTACTGGCCTCCCTGCAACATCCGCTGCACGGCGTGCTCGGTCAACGGCACCATGTTGTCGAGGAGCTTGGCGCGCAGGAAGTCTTCGAACGAGGGCGTCGCGAACTGTGGGTCGAGCTTGAGCGACACGCGCACGAAGGCCTCGAAGTCCTTGTGCAGCGAAGAGATCGTCTCGTCTCGAAGAGAAAGGGTGATTTGACCCATGGCTTGTCCTGATCGCTCGTCCGGCCGGCCGCATGCTGCAGCGGCTTGCACGAGCCGCCGCCGGCCTGGCCGGGTTCGACATGCAAGTGAGCGGCCGGGCGCGAAATCGGCTTTACGGTTTTCGCATGCGTGATTTGGGCCGCTACCGACGACGGGCGCCGGCGCGTCCCCGCGCCGTGCGGCCAAAAAACGCGCTTCGACTGAATAACGGCGAATGGACGCGGAACTTGAGGGTATCGGGACGACGTCGTTAGACGATTGGGCAATTAGCGAACGATCAAGCCCTGCCACAAGAAGAAGACCGCCAAGCCGACGGCGATGGTCAGAAGCGGCCGGCGTGTCAGCGCGGACACCGCGCAGGCGGCCAGCGCTCCGATGAGCTGAGGGTTGCGCCAAGTGAGTTCGAGTGCACCGCCGTGGGGCGTGACCGCCATCGGCACGATGATGGCCGTGAGCACGGTCACGGGCACGAAGCCGAGCGCCGTGCGCACGAGCGGCGCAAAGGCCACGCGCTCGCCGAGCATGAAGACCGTCGAGCGGATCAGGAATGTAACGACGGCCATACCGAAGATCAGCAGAACATAGTTCATCGTGCGACCTCCGCACTGCGATCGGCAGCACGTGCCGTCGCGTCTCGCTTGATGCTGTCGGCCGGCGCAGCGCTTCTCGTTTGCTGCGCTCGCGCGCCGTGCCTGCCCCGTTCGCTTTCGCCGGCTGCTTGCGACTGGCCGCCGCGCGTTGTCCAAGGCCGCGACAGCACCACGCCGACGGCGACGCCGGCCGCCACCGCCGCCAGCAAGCCGAGCTTGTACGGCAAGCCGGCGCATGCCAGCGCGACGATGCCCGCAGTAGCAGCCGATGCGACGTAGCGGAGCGAAACGAGTTGCGGCACCACGATCGCGATGAAAGTTGCCACCATCGCGAAATCGAGACCGAGCGACTGCAGTCGCGGGAAGGCTGCGCCGAACAGCAGGCCGGCCAACGTCCAGATCTGCCAGTTCACGTACATCGCGACGCCGGATCCCAGGAAATAATGGGGACCGATTTTCCCCGGCGGCGCGTGGCGGTAGTGGGCATAGGCCACCGCGAACACCTCGTCGGTCAGCAGCGCGGCGAGCGCAAGCCGCCAGCGCAGGGGCAGGCGGGCGACGTAGGGTGCGAGCGTCGCGCTGTAGAGGACATGGCGCACGTTGACGATCAGCGTCGTCGCCCAGATCACCGCAAAGCCGGCATGCGAGGCGATGAGGCCGAGCGCGATGAACTGCGACGAGCCCGCGAAGACAGCGAGCGACATCAATTGCCCATGCCATGGGTGCAGCGGTCCGGCCGTCACGAGCGTGCCGAAGATCACGCCGAAGGGCGCGGCGCCGACCATCATGGGGATCGTGTCGCGGGCGCCGGCGATGAATTCATTGAAAGGGGTGCGCGGTTTCAAAGGGAAATCCTCCTGCTAGGCGCAGGATAGCGGCCGTGCGATGCGCGGCGCTTGTACGTTCTTGCTTTGCCTATCGTGCACACCCCCGCGCCGCGTGCGTCCTCGCTGCAGCAAGCGCCGTGCACCGGTCAGCGCCCGCCGCGCTCGCCGGTCTGCCAGCGGCCCGGCGGTACGCCGAACATGCGCCGGAAGTGGCGCGTGAAATGGCTTTGATCGGTGAAGCCGCAGGCCGCGGCGACATCGGCGACCGGCGTGCCGTCGCGCAGGCGGGCCAGCGCACGCTGCAGCCGCAATTGGTTGCGCCACGCGTGGGGCGGCATGCGCGTCGCCTGCGTGAATAGGCGCGCGGCGTGGAACGCCGACAGCCCGACCTGCGCAGCCAGCTCGGTCAGACTCAGCGGTTCGATCAAATCGGCCGCGAGGCGCGCTTTCATCAATGCGAC
This sequence comes from Paraburkholderia sp., assembly GCA_004322045.1. Classification (GTDB taxonomy): domain Bacteria; phylum Pseudomonadota; class Gammaproteobacteria; order Burkholderiales; family Burkholderiaceae; genus Trinickia. The sequence continues at coordinate 242,797 of SCRN01000023.1, read as the reverse complement.
GCGCGGCGGATCGGCTTTGGGGCGGCCCGCGTCCGGATGGCTGAGCGCGTGCCGCACGATCAGCGTCGAGAATGCGTCGATGAGCGCCATCTCGGCTGCGAGCGGGTCGCCGTCCGGGGTGGTTTCATCCGAGCCGTCTCCCGGGGCGCCATTGACGTGCCCTTCGAGCAGCCGGTGAGCGCGGGCGACGCGAACGGCGAGATCCGGATCGCGGATGACATCCACCGGAAACCATGGCATCGGCTGCGGCGCCGAGGCAATTTCGCCTGCCAACTGCTGCATGAAATCGACGGGGGCATAGAAGACGCGGTAGCGCCAGCCCACTTCCATTGCACGCGAGCCCGTGTGGACCTCGCCCGGATTGATCACTGGGACGGTCCCCGCTTCGGCCACGTGCCGGGCGCCTTGGTAAGCGTACATCTCTGCGCCCGCTTCGATCACGGGCACCGCATAGGCTTCGTGCCAATGGGGCGAGAACTCGTGTTCCCGGTACTCGGCCGTGAGCATGTCGGCGCCGGGCAGCAACGGCGAGCGCCAATAACGCGCGCAATCGCGGAAGCGGGGCGGATCGAGGGGCGGCATCGACATGCTTGCGAAGCGGTGCGCCGGCGCGTCAGCGCAGCGGGATCGCAGTGCCTTCCGGCAACGCGACCGCGCTGACGCTGTTTTTGGCGCTGCCTGAGACGACGCGATCGCTGTAGGTCAGATAGACGAGCGCATTGCGCTTTTGATCGACGATGCGCACGACATGCAGCGTTTTGAAGATCAGGGACATGCGCTCGGTGAAGACATCGGCCTGTCGTTTAAGCGGCTCGGCGAACTTGATCGGGCCGACTTGGCGGCAGGCGATCGACGCTTCGGTCGGGTCTTCGGCGAGGCCGAGCGTGCCCTTGATTCCGCCCGTGCGAGCGCGCGAGACGTAGCAGGTCACGCCGGCCACCGCCGGATCGTCATAGGCCTCGACGACCACGCGGTCGGAACCCGTGACGTGGAAATTCGTGTTGACGCTGCCGATCTCCTGCGCGCGGGCAGGTGTTGCAGCGCAGGCCAGCGCAGCGCTGACCAGCGCAACGAACGGCAACGGCGAAGGGGCGAAGCGGCTCATGGCGAAGTGATGGTCCTGCGGCGATTGGCCACGCGAAAGGGGAGGAGGGGGCGTAAAGCGACACGGTATCACAAGGTCCCGGGCGGGCGGCGGAGCCGGAAGCGGCGACCCGACGTGTCCCCGAATCTCGCGCGCAAGCGAGTGACTCGAAGCGATGGAAGGCAAAAATCCAAAAGCAAAAAGGCCCGTCGACGAATCGACGGGCCTTTTTGCATGAAGCTCTTGGCTCCCCGACCTGGGCTCGAACCAGGGACCTACGGATTAACAGTCCGGCGCTCTACCGACTGAGCTATCGGGGAACAACGTGCTACGGTGAAAATCGTTACTGCGTAAAAAAGCCCGTTATGACGAACGGGCTTTTCCATTCATTCTTTGGCTCCCCGACCTGGGCTCGAACCAGGGACCTACGGATTAACAGTCCGGCGCTCTACCGACTGAGCTATCGGGGAACAACAACAGCAGAGAAGCGAGATTCTATGGACCGGCTCCGAGCCTGTCAATACCCCGAGGCATGTTCGCGACGGCCCGGGACGCTCGCGGCCCGCCGATCGCGCTCGGCCCAGCGGCCGTGGACAGGGCCGCGAGCTTACCGCTCGAGGTATTTGAGCTTGTCTTGGATGTCTTTGAATTCGTCGGCTTCGGGCAGCGGCGACTTCGTCTTGGTGATGCTCGGCCAGCTTTTTGCCAATTCGGCATTGAGCGGCGTGAACTGCTGTTGATCGCCGGGCACGTCTTCCTCGGCGTAGATGGCGTTCACCGGGCATTCGGCCACGCACACGGCGCAGTCGATGCATTCATCGGGGTCGATCGCGAGGAAGTTGGGACCTTCGCGAAAGCAGTCCACCGGGCAGACGTCGACGCAGTCGGTATAGCGGCATTTGATGCAGCTTTCGGTCACAACGTGAGTCATTCAAACTCCTGCAGGGGATATCGGGCGGAAAACGCCTAATTGGCAAAGCATGTATTGTAACTGAACGCCCTGGCCCCGAGGCGCCGAGGGGCTTAGCCTCGTTTAGATCGATTGGTGATTAGTTTATGGAAAGCCGCCCGCCGCCGCGCCCGTACGCGCCTCCTGGCGCAGCCGTTGCGGTAACATGCGGCGATCCGTCATCCTTGAAGGCGGCGCGAGCCTGTCGCCCGCTCGCGCGCCTCGATCGACATCATGATCATCACCTCGCTGCTCGACACCGATCTCTATAAATTCACGATGATGCAGGTCGTGTTGCATCGGTTTCCCGCCGCCCACGTCGAATACCGCTTTCGCTGCCGCACGCCGAACGTGAACCTCGCGCCGTACGTCGAGGAGATTCGCGACGAAGTGCGCCAGTTGTGCGAACTGCGCTTCACGGAGGACGAACTCGACTATCTGCGGCGCATGCGCTTCATCAAGAGCGATTTCGTCGATTTTCTCGCGCTGTTTCATTTGAGCGAGAAGTACATCGCGATCGAGGCCTCTGCAAAGGGCAACGGCGAAATCGAGATTTCGATCGTCGGGCCCTGGCTGCATACCATCCTCTTCGAGATCCCGGTGCTCGCCATCGTCAACGAAGTGTATTTCCGCAACACGCAGCGCGAGCCCGACTATGCGATGGGGCGAGAGCGGCTCGAGGAGAAGATTCATCTGCTCGGCGCGCGGCCCGAGTTCGCCGATTGCAAGATTGCCGATTACGGCACCCGCCGGCGCTTCTCGAAACGCTGGCACGAGGAGGTGATCCTCACGCTGATGTCGGGCCTCGGCGAGCAATTCGCGGGCACGAGCAACGTCTTCTATGCGCAAAAGCACGGCTTGACGCCGCTCGGCACGATGGCGCACGAATACCTGCAGGCGTGCCAGGCGCTCGGTCCTCGTTTGCGCGATTCGCAGACGTACGGCTTCGAGGTCTGGGCCAAGGAATACCGTGGCGATTTGGGCATCGCGCTATCCGATGTCTACGGCATGAAGGCGTTTCTTAACGACTTCGATATGTATTTCTGCAAGCTGTTCGACGGCGCGCGCCACGACTCGGGCGATCCTTTCGAGTGGGGCGAGCAGCTGTTGCGCCATTACGAAGAAAACCGCTGCGACCCGCGCACGAAGGTGCTCGTGTTCTCCGATGCGCTCGATATCCCCAAAGTGATGCAACTCTACGAGCGCTTTCGGGGCCGTTGCAAGCTGGCTTTCGGCGTCGGCACCAACCTCACCAACGACCTCGGCTATAACCCGCTGCAAATCGTCATCAAGATGGTCCGCTGCAACGGGCAGCCCGTCGCCAAGCTGTCCGATTCGCCGGGCAAGAACATGTGCAACGACAAGGCTTATCTCGCTTATCTGCGGCAAGTCTTCGGCATCGAAACCCCTGTGGAGAACGGTGCCGATTGAGCGGTTTCTTCGGCCGAACGGCCGATGTATCCCAAAAAAGAACGTCCGTATAATCGGCGATTCACTCGCATTCTTGATGGGGGGCGCAATGGATACATCGGCGGCGCGGCGCAATATCTTGGCGCGCATTCGCGCGGCGTCCGGGCGGGCGGCCGAGCCGCAGTCCGGCGAGCATGAGGCGGTCGCCGACTACCTCGAGCGTCATCCGCCGGGGCCGCGCCCTGCCATGCCTACGGATCTCGAAGGCATCACGGCGCGCTTCATCGACGAAGCGCGGCTCATGGCGAGCACGGTCGAGCAGGTCGAATCGCTCGATCAAGTTCCGGCGGCGGCCGCGCACTATCTCGCGCAATTGGGCTTGGCGCCGAGCGCCGTCGCTTGGGCGGCGCTCGGCGCGTTGCCGTGGGCGCAGGCGGGGCTCGCCGTCGCGTTCCGCAAGCCGGAGAGCGGCGATCTCGTCGGTATCACAGGGTGCTTTTGCGCCACCGCCGAGACGGGCTCGCTCGTGCTGCTCTCGGGACCTGAAACCGAAGCGTCGATGGCGTTGCTGCCCGAGACTCACATCGCCGTCGTCCCCGCCTCGCGCATCGTGGCGGGCCACGAGGAGGCGTTCGCGCTGATGCGCGCCGAGCGCGGCGAGCTGCCGCGCGCCGTCAACTTCGTGTCGGGACCGTCTCGCACCGGCGACATCGAGCAAACCATCGTGCTCGGCGCCCACGGCCCGTACCGTGTCCATGTGATCGTCGTGCGCGGCGCGTGAGCCGGGCTCGTGTGGGCAATGCCGAGCCAGTGCAGATCGTCTCCGCTAGCAAAAAAAGAGGAAGTTAATGATTGAACGACGTGCCGCCCGCGCTCGACGGGCGGCGAGCGCTTTTGCATCCATCGCCTTCATCTTCACGATAGGGATCTGGCCCGCCAGCGCATCGGCCGCTACCGCAGTCATGCCGGATGGCGCCGCGCTCGGGCCGCATTGGACCATCCCGTTCGCCGGTATCTTGCTGTCGATCGCACTGTTTCCGTTGATCGCGCCGGGCTTCTGGCATCGGCATTTCGGCAAGGTGGCCTGCGCATGGGCGCTCGCCTTCCTCGCGCCGTTCGCTTACGCATTCGGGCTCGGCGCGGCCGCTCACGCCTTGTCGCATGCAGTCGTCGCCGAATACATTCCCTTCATCGTATTGCTGACGGCGCTGTACACGATAGCGGGCGGCATTTGCGTGCGCGGCAACCTGCATGGCTCGCCGCGCGTCAATACGGCGCTGCTTGCCCTCGGCACGGCGCTCGCGAGCATCATGGGCACGACGGGCGCGGCGATGTTGCTGATCCGGCCGCTCTTGCGCGCGAACGACAATCGCAAGCATATCGTCCACGTATTCGTGTTCTTCATCTTTTTGGTGGCGAATGTGGGCGGTTCGCTCTCGCCGCTTGGCGATCCGCCGCTGTTCCTCGGGTTTCTGAACGGCGTGAGCTTCTTTTGGACGACGCGCCATCTCGCGTTGCCGATGCTGTTCGTCTGCACGCTGTTACTGGTTCTCTTTTATGCGCTCGATACCCACTTCTACCGGCGCGGCGACGAAGAGCGCGCGGCGGCGCTCGATCCGTCGCCCGATTCGATCGGCATCGCCATCGAAGGAAAGCGCAACTTCGCGCTGCTCGCGCTCGTGATCGCACTCGTTCTCATGAGCGGGCTTTGGAAGCCCGGCGTCGCTTTCGACGTGCTCGGCGCGCATCTGGAATTGCAGAACCTCATCCGCGATGCTGCGCTCGTCGTCTTGGCGCTCGTCTCTCTGGCCGTCACGCCGCGCACCGCACGCACGGGCAACGCATTCAATTGGGCGCCGATCGAGGAGGTCGCGAAGCTGTTCGCGGCCATCTTCGTCACGATTGCCCCGGTCGTCATGATGCTGCGTGCGGGCGAGCGGGGCCCGTTCGCCGCCGTGCTGCATGTGGTCACCGATGCACACGGCCAGCCCATCGACGCCATGTATTTTTGGGCAACGGGTATGCTGTCGTCGTTTCTCGACAATGCACCGACGTACCTCGTATTTTTCAACCTCATGGGCGGCGATGCCCATGCGCTGATGAGCACTGGTGCGAGCACCCTCGCGGCCATATCGGCCGGCGCCGTTTTCATGGGGGCCAACAGCTATATCGGCAATGCGCCGAACTTCATGGTGAAAGCCATCGCCGAGTCGCGCGGCGTGCGCATGCCCAGTTTTTTCGGCTATCTGGGGTGGGCCGGCGCCGTGTTGATCCCGGTGTTTGCGCTCACCACATGGCTGTTCTTTTGATTGCGGGAGACATTTCATGCAGAAAATCCTCGTCGCGCGTCCGATTTTTCCTGATGTCGTCGAGCGCCTCGAGCAGTACTTCGACGTCGATTGGAATGACGGGCCGGCGCTGCCACCCGACGAACTCGCGCGCAGGCTCGCCGACAAGGACGGCGCGCTCACGGCCGGCGATCCGATCGGCACATCGGTTTTCGCCGCCGCCCCGCGGTTGCGCGCCGTCGCGAATATGGCCGTTGGCTACAACAATTTCGATATGGACGCGTTCAACGCCGCGGGCGTGCTCGCGACGAATACACCCGACGTGCTCAACGAAGCGACGGCCGATTTCGGCTGGGCGCTGATGATGGCGGCGGCCCGGCGCGTGACCGAGAGCGAGCACTGGCTGCGCGCGGGCAAGTGGGGCGCCTGGCGTTACGACGGTTTTCTCGGCGCGGACGTCTGCGGCTCGACGCTCGGCATCATCGGCATGGGACGCATTGGCCAGGCGCTGGCGCGCCGCGCGCGCGGGTTTGCAATGCGCGTCGTCTATCACAATCGCTCGCGCGTTGCGCCGCAGATCGAGGCCGAACTGGGCGCGCAGTATCTGTCCAAGGAAGACTTGTTGCGGCAGGCGGATCACGTTGTGCTCGTGGTGCCGTACAGCGCTCAGAGCCATCATACGATCGGCGCGGCGGAGCTCGCGCTGATGAAGCGAACGGCCACGCTGACGAATATCGCGCGCGGTGGCATAGTCGACGATGCGGCGCTGGCCGATGCGCTGCACGAGCGGCGCATCGCGGCAGCAGGACTCGACGTCTTCGAGGGCGAACCGAAGGTGCATCCGCGGCTTTTGTCGGCGCCGAGCGTCGTGCTCACGCCGCACATCGCGAGTGCGACCGAATCCACGAGGCGGGCGATGGCCAACCTCGCGGCCGACAACCTCATTGCTGCGCTCGGCGAGGGACCGAATGCCGGCCGGCCAAGCAATCTGATCAACCCTGAAGTACTGGCACGCACGCGTTCATGACGACAATTCTCATTGCGGCGCTCGCGCTGACGGTCGTTGTGCTGGCCGTCGCACTCGCGCTGGCCGTTAAGAGCGCGACCCGCGCGAACGATCGCGCCGCGTTCGGCGAATTGGGCGAGCGCATCGAGACGGCCGCGCAGTCGCAGGCTCGCGCGTACGAGCGGCTCGAGCGCGAGTTGCGCGGCGAGATCGCAGAAACGTCGCGTCTATCGCGCGCCGAACTGGGTGGTGGCTTCGCGCAGTTCCAGCAAACGCTTGCCGCGCAATTGACAAGCGTAGCCACCGTGCAAAACCAGCAGATCGACGGCTTCGCCATGCGTCTTGCGCAGTTGACTGAGACGAACGCGACGCAACTCGATGCCATGCGGGAGAGTTTGCAGCGGCACGCGCACGAATCGCGCGACGAGCAGGCCGCCGCGCTCAAGCGCTTTGGCGATACCCTCGCGCAGCAACTCGCCCAGCTCGTGGAGGCGAACGATCGCCGTTTCGGCGAAGTGCGCGCGACGATCGAGGCGCGGCTCAAGGATATCGAAGCGAACAACGCGACGAAGCTCGATGAAATGCGGCGAACCGTGGACGAAAAGCTGCATGCCACGCTGGAACAGCGGCTTGGAGAATCCTTCAAGCTCGTCTCGGATCGGCTCGAGCAAGTGCATCGCGGGCTGGGCGAGATGCAGACGCTGGCGGCCGGCGTCGGCGATCTAAAGAAGGTCCTGACGAACGTCAAAACGCGCGGCACTTGGGGCGAAGTTCAACTCGAAGCGCTGCTCGAGCAGATGCTGACGCCCGATCAATACGCGAAGAACGTCGCGACCGTGCCCAAGAGCGGCGAGCGCGTGGAATTCGCGATCAAGCTGCCGGGCCGCTTCGAAGGCGGCGGCGGGCAGGGCGTGGCCACCCCCGTGTGGTTGCCGATCGATGCGAAGTTTCCGCGCGAGGATTACGAGCGCCTCATCGATGCACAGGAGCGGGCCGATCCGGTTGCTGTCGAAGAAGCCTCGCGCGCGCTGGAAACACGCGTGCGCGGCGAGGCGCGCACCATCGCGGAAAAATACGTGGCGCCGCCGCACACCACGGATTTCGCATTGCTGTTCTTGCCGACTGAGGGCTTGTACGCGGAAATCCTGCGCCGTCCGGGGCTAACCGATCAGCTGCAACGCGACTATCGCGTGACGATCGCCGGCCCCACGACGCTGACGGCGCTGTTGAACAGCCTGCAGATGGGCTTTCGCACGCTGGCGATCGAGAAGCGCTCTAGTGAGGTATGGCAGGTCCTGGGCGCGGTCAAGACCGAGTTCGGCAAGTTCGGCGACGTCTTGGCGAAGACGAAATCGCAGCTCGAAACGGTCACGCGCTCGATCGAAGCGGCCGAGCGCCGCACGCGCGTCATGAGCACCAAGTTGCGCGAGGTCGAGGCGCTGCCCGGCGACCAAACGGAAGGGATGCTCGGCGATGCTTATGCGGGCTTGCAAGAGCCCGACGTCTGAGTCGTCTCGTCGTTTATCGATGCAAGTGCGGCGGCCTGCCTATCGGCCAAGCCGGGACAAGGCCGGGTCAGGGCCGGGACAACGTCGCGGCCGCGCACCTCACGCGGTGCCGGCGAGCGCCGTCAACGCGTCGTCGGTCACGCGCACGATGCGCCAATCGGGCATGACGGTCGCGCCCATCTTCGTATAGAAATCGATGGCGCTTTGATTCCAATCGAGGACCGACCATTCGAAGCGCCCGCATTGCCGTTCGACGGCGATCGCCGCGAGCCGGCGCAGCATCGCTGTGCCGAGCCCGCTGCCGCGCAGGCTGGGCTGCACGTACAAATCTTCGAGATAGAGGCCGCGGCGGCTGAGGAACGTCGAGAAATTGTGAAAGTAGAGCGCGTACCCGACGACACGGCCTTCGCGCTCGGCCACGAGCGCTTCGGCTGCGGGCCGCGGGGAAAACAACGCTTCGCGCAGCGAGTCTTCCGTGGCGACGAACAAATGGGTGAGCTTCTCGTATTCGGCCAGCTCGCGCATCAGGCTGATCATGGCACCGACGTCGTGCGGTGCGGCATCGCGAATGAGATCGGCCATCAAGCTTCCTCCGGCGCGTCCGACAGAACGATTTCGATGCCGCCGAAACGCCCGGCCACCCAGTTATAGGCGTGACAAGCGATCCAGAGCAGGACGAAGCCGAGAATGGCGTTCAAGAGTAGCGCGCTGAAAATCGTGCTGAGCTCAACCGAACCATGGCGGATGAACGCCACGAGTATCCCGAGCAATACGATCGGCATACTGAAGGTCAAATAGACGAGGATGAGCGCCTTCGCGGTTTGCCCCGGCGCGATCGACAAGATTTGTTTTTTCATTGGGAAGCCTCGTTGAGAGACGTTGTGCGGTCCGGAAAATCGATGCCGTACGACGAACGCAAGTCAAATGAGCCCATCGAAGGGCATGATTTCGACGGGGGCGCCTACGGCGATGTCGCCTTGCTCATGAGCGAGGACGATGAAGCAATTCGCTTCGCTCATCGAACTCAGTACGCCCGATCCTTGTGAGCGCGTGGGTCTCGCGCGCCACTTTCCGGCGGCATCACGCGTTGCAATGCCGCGCAGGAATTCAGTCCGGCCGGGGCGCTTGCGGATCGGCGCGCTGCTTTCGGCTGCAAATTGTAGCGGCGGCGCCGTGTCCGCTCCGGACAAGGCACTTAGCGCTTCGCGCACGAGTTGGTAGAACGTGACCATCACGGCAACGGGGTTGCCGGGCAGTCCGAAAAACAGCGCGCTGTGCGCGTTGCCGCGGCGCTCGCCGGGCCAGACGCGGCCGAAGGCAAGCGGACGCCCTGGGCGCATTGCTAGTTGCCAGAATGCGACGTCACCGAACGTTTGGGTCATGCGCGCCGTGAAATCGGCGTCCCCGACGGATACGCCCCCCGACGTCAGCACCACATCGGCGCTGTCCGCGGCTGCGCGCAGCGCGGTTTCGAGCGCGTCGGGTTCGTCGCGTACGACTCCGAGATCGATCGCTTCGACGCCCATGCGCGTCAGCATGGCGTGAAGCGTGTAGCGGTTGCTGTCGTAGACGCAGCCGCTCTCGAGCGGCTCTCCGACCGAGCGCAACTCGTCGCCTGTGGAGAAGAATGCGACGCGCAGGCGTCGGCGCACGCCGACCTCGGCGACACCGAGAGAGGCCAGTAGGCCGAGATCGGCCGCGCGCAGGACCCGCCCCGCTGCGAGCGCCGCTTGTCCCCGGGTCAAGTCTTCGCCGGCGCGGCGGCAGTTCGCGCCGCGCTCGATGCGATCGACGTCGAACGTAATACTCGCGCCGCTGCGCGCGACGAACTCTTGCGGCACGACCGTATCGCAGCCGGCGGGCATCGGCGCACCCGTCATGATTCTGACGCATTCGCCTGACGGGCAGACTTGGTCGAACGGATGGCCCGCGCGCGCTTCTCCGGCTACGGAAAGCGTGAGCGGCACAGGTTTGACCTGCGTGGTCGAGGCGACCGGCAGCGTTGCCCCGTCGAATGCATAGCCATCCATCGCGGCATTGTCATGGGCGGGCACGTCGATCGGGGACTCGACGTCTTCGGCCAGCACGCGGCCGAGCGCCGTGCGCAGTGCGACACGTTCGATCGTGGCCACCGGTGCAATTGCACGACGGATGAGGGCGCGGGCGGTCTCGACGGGAAGCGGGTTCGAGGCGGAAAGTTCGTTGGAGGTGGTCATCGGAGATGGGGCGCGGCCCAGCGCGTCGGTAAGCCTTGCGAGCATAGCAACGCACGCAGGCAATGCGGACGCTTCGGATCCGGACGGGTTTATGGTTCGCGCCTAGGCGCCGTATGTCCGTGCGAGATCGGCGAGCTCGTGCAAGAAGTTGGCATTGTAAAACGCGTGCTCGTCTTCAAAGGCGACTTCGACGTGCTTGTGGCGCGCGTACCACGCGCGGACCTTGCGCTCACCCGCATCGAGAAAGGCGGCTAAATCGTCGGCGAGGGCTGCGCGTATGACCGCGACCACGGGATGCACGCTCGCTTTGCCTTGCGCGTCGATGGTGGCTGCGACGGCGACGTCGGCCTGGGCGTCGTCGAGGGCCGCGACGAGCCGCGCCGCCAGATCGTGCGGCAAGCGGGGCGTATCACATGGAACACAAAGCAATAGCTCGGTCTTCGTTTCGCGCAGCCCGGCCAGCATGCCTGCCAGTGGGCCGGGAAAGTCGCGCGATGCATCCTGGATGACGCGGGCGCCGAAGCGCTCGGCGAGCAGACGGTATCGATCGATGTTTCGATTCGCGCTGAACAGCAGCGGGCCGACTTGCCCAGCAATGCACGTGGCGGCATGAAGCACCAACGGTTCGCCGCCGAGCAGTTGCAGCCCTTTGTCGATCCCGCCCATGCGCGTGCCCTGACCGCCGGCGAGCACGAGGCCGGTGAGGCGCGAACGTAGGTCGGAATTCATCGCGGGGCGCGCGCGGCTAACCGCCGATGTAAGACATTTCGACGCGTGCGTTGCCGTTGCGCGCGGCGTCGGCGCTGCCGCGCAACTGCGAGTAGCGGTCCCCGCGCGCTTGCCACATGCGTGCAATCGCGGTGGCGATGTCGGCGTCGCTGGCACCGCCGCGCACTAGCGCACGCAGGTCATACCCGGTCGTCGCGAATAGGCATAGGTAAACCTTTCCCTCCGTCGACAGGCGCGCACGTGTGCATGTGCCGCAAAACGCGCGCGTCACGCTGGAAATCACGCCGATTTCGCCGTCGCCGTCGGTATAGCCCCAGCGCTGCGCCGTTTCGGACGCGCTGTGCGCTTCCAGCGGGACGAGCGGATGGTGTTCGGCGATGCGCGCAACGACTTCGGCGGAAGGCAGCACCTCGGCCATGTTCCAGCCGTTCGAGGCGCCGACGTCCATATATTCGATGAATCGCAAGACGACGCCTGACCCTTTGAAGTGGCGCGCCATCGGCAGGATCTCGCGGTCGTTGGTCCCGCGCTTGACGACCATATTGACCTTGATCGGCGCAAGTCCGGCCGCTTGGGCCGCCTCGATGCCGTCGAGCACGGCGCCGGCGGAGAAATCGGCGTCGTTCATGCGTTTGAAGAGGGCCTCATCGAGCGCATCGAGGCTCACCGTGACGCGGGTCAAGCCCGCATCTTTCAAGCTGCGAGCCTTGCGGGCGAGCAGCGACCCGTTCGTGGTCAGGGTGAGGTCGAGGGGGCGGCCATCGGCCGTGGTCAACGCGGCGAGCCGTTCGATGAGCCGCTCGATGTCCTTGCGCAGCAGCGGCTCGCCGCCCGTCAGACGAATCTTGTCGACGCCATGCGCGACGAACACCCGTGCGAGCCGTTCGATCTCCTCGAACGTGAGCAGCGCGCTGTGCGGCAAAAAGGGGTAGTCCTTGCCGAACACGGTGCGCGGCATGCAGTAGACGCAGCGGAAGTTGCACCGGTCCGTCACCGAAATGCGCAAATCGCGCAGCGGCCGGGCCAGCGTATCGGTGAGGGTGCCGCGTGCAGCGACCGGCGCTCCCGTGATATCGGGCGCCCCGCTGAGATCGGCGACGGGAATGATGCGTCGGGACATGATGAAGCAAGAAACAGGCGAAAACCCATTCTAACGGAACACCGCGCATCGTGACGGCATCGCCCGGGCGATGGTGCGGATAACGGTTGAAACGCTGACGCACGTCAAAAACCGCGCGTAAAAGCGCATGAAAAAGCCCGCCACGGAGGGCGGGCTGTTCACCGGCAACGGGCGCCGAGGCTCCCGTTGCACGTGTCGTGGTCGATCAAGCGTCTTTGTGCGTTTCGATTTGCTGCATCGGCGTGGAATCGACGGGCGGCAAAGGCTTGCGCTGACGGGGCGTGCGCACGGGGGCCGGCGCTTGCGCGGCGGCTTCATGTGCGGCTCGCAGTTTCTCCGCGTCGGTGTTGACCCAGACGAGACCCGCCGATTCGAGCATCGGCTGCAGTTGCCCGATCGACAGACCGTTCGCATGCACGTGCGCCGGAGCGGCTGCCGCCTCTAGAGCAGCGGGCCGCTGCGTGACTCCCGTTGCAGCGCTGGCCGCTTCGATGGGAGCCGGCATTGCGCTCGCGGTCGGCACGGCGGCGACTTGCGGCGCGCGTTCTACGGCCGCCGCGGGCTCGGCAGGCTCGGGAGCCGCTTGAATCGCATGCACAAGGCTCGACTCAGGCTCCGTCGCCACGGGAGCGGGTGCTGCCGGAGCGGCCGGCACGGCTGCCGGTTGCTCGATCGGCGCGGCTATCGCTTCGGTTTCGCTCGGGGACGGTGCGAGTTCCGCGGACGCGGTCACCGGCGCCTCGGGCGCGGGTGCTTCGTTCGGCGGGGCTTCGCTCACGGTTGCTTCATGCACCGGTGCTTCTTGCAACGGCACGGCGGCTGGCGTGTGCATCGGCACCGGTGTCGCGACGACCTCTTCGGCTCGCTCTTGCGCAAGCGGCGCTCGAGCGGCTTCGGCGTCTTGCTCGAACGGCTGCGAGACCGTCGGAGCGGCTTGCGGCTGCACCGCAGCAGCGGCGCCTTCGGCCTCGGCTACGTCCGCGGCAAGCGTTGCGTTCACACCATCCTCTTCGCGCTCGCGACGACCACCGCGACGGCCGCGACGACGGCGGCGACGCTCTTCACCTTCACGAGCGACCGCTTCCTGCTCGGGGGCCGGCACGCCGGCGGCAATCGCATCTTCCGCCGCCTGCGTCTCGACGCGGGCCGTGGCCTCGGCCGCTACCTCGGGTTGCGGTTTGCGCCGTTCGCCGCGCTCGGGGCGTTCGCCCCGCTCTTGGCGCTCACCGCGTTCCGCGCGCTCGGCACGGTCCGGCCGCTCGGTACGCTCGGTACGCTCGGTACGCTCGCGCCGTTCGCCGCGCGTGGAAGCTTCCACAGCTTCCGCGCGCTCTTGGCGTTCGCCGCGACCTTCACGGCCCTCACGGCCTTCCCGCGTTTCGCGGCCCTCGCGCTGCTCGCGCGCCGGGCGTTGTGCTTGCGGTTGGCCGCTGGCACGTCCGCCGACAGCCGCTTCGGCGCGACCCGCGCCTTCGCGGCCGGCGCCAGCGCCACGGCGGTTGCGGTTGCGCTCGCCCCCGCGCTCATTGTTGCGTTCGCCGCGCTCGGCACGCGTCGTGCGCGCGGGCTGGACTGGCTCCGGCGCCGGCGCGGGCGCCGCGCTCTCTCCACCGAACAGGCTCTTGAGCCAGCCGAAGAATCCACCGCTGCGCGGCGTTGCGGCGGCGGCCGGTGTGGCCTCCGCCTGCGGCCGCACGGGTGCGCTCGGTGCGGGCCGCTCGGGCGTGATGCCCTTGACGGCCGCTTCCTGCTTCGGCTTCACGTCTTCGGTGCGCTTGCTGTACGCGGTTTCCGATTCGAGTTCGCGCGCGGCTTCCTCGGCCATCTTCCACGAAGCGCGCGGCTCGTCCAGGCGCGAATCGTCGTGGCGCAGACGCTCGAGCTTGTAATGCGGCGTATCGAGATGCTTATTCGGAATGAGCACGACGCCTACCTTGAAGCGCGACTCGATCTTGTTGATTTCCTGGCGTTTTTCGTTGAGCAGGAAGGCGGTCACTTCGACCGGCACCTGGCAGTGGATCGCCGCGGTGTTTTCCTTCATCGCTTCTTCTTGAATGATCCGCAGCACTTGCAGCGCGGACGATTCGGTATCGCGAATATGGCCCGTGCCGTTGCAACGCGGACACGTGACATGGCTGCCTTCGGACAGAGCAGGGCGCAGACGCTGGCGCGACAACTCCATCAAGCCGAAGCGGGAAATCTTACCCATTTGCACCCGCGCGCGGTCGTGCTTGAGCGCGTCCTTCAGGCGCTGCTCCACTTCGCGCTGGCTCTTGGCCGATTCCATGTCGATGAAATCGATCACGATCAACCCGCCGAGGTCGCGCAGCCGCAACTGGCGCGCCACTTCGTCGGCTGCTTCGAGATTGGTGCGCGTGGCCGTTTCCTCGATGTCGGCGCCTTTGGTGGCCCGCGCCGAGTTCACGTCGATGGCGACGAGCGCTTCGGTGTGGTCGATGACGATCGCGCCGCCCGACGGCAGGGGCACCGTGCGCGAATACGCGGTCTCGATTTGGTGCTCGATCTGAAAGCGCGAGAACAGCGGCACGTCGTCGTGGTAGCGCTTCACCTTGCCGACGTTGTCGGGCATCACGATATCCATGAAGGCTCGGGCCTGGTCATGGATCTCGGTGGTATCGATCAGGATTTCGCCGATATCGGGCTGGAAGTAGTCGCGAATCGCGCGAATCACGAGGCTCGATTCGAGATAAATCAGCATCGGTTGACCGGGCTGGCCGCTTTGCGAGGCCGCTTCGATCGCCCGCCACAACTGCATGAGGTAGTTCAAATCCCACTGCAGCTCTTCGGCGCTGCGGCCGATGCCGGCGGTGCGCGCGATGATGCTCATGCCGTCGGGCAACTGCAGTTGCGCCATCGTTTCGCGCAGCTCTTGGCGATCGTCGCCCTCGATGCGCCGCGAGACGCCGCCACCACGCGGGTTGTTCGGCATCAGAACGAGATAGCGGCCCGCGAGCGAGATGAACGTCGTGAGCGCCGCGCCCTTGTTGCCGCGCTCTTCCTTTTCGACCTGAACGATGAGTTCCTGGCCTTCGCGCAGGGCGTCCTGAATGCGCGCGGAGCGCATGTCGACGCCGTCCTTGAAATACTGGCGGGCGACTTCCTTGAAGGGCAGAAAGCCGTGGCGGTCTTCGCCGTAGTTGACGAAACAGGCTTCGAGCGACGGCTCGATGCGCGTCACGATCCCCTTGTAGATGTTGCCTTTGCGTTGTTCGCGTCCGGCGGTTTCGATGTCGATGTCGATGAGTTTTTGCCCATCGACGATGGCGACGCGCAGTTCTTCCTGCTGCGTCGCGTTGAACAGCATTCGTTTCATTGAACGGCTCCAGAGCGGCGTCGCTGCGCGCTCGTCCGGCATGTACGGCCGCACGAGCGACGCGATGAAGCGCGCCGCGTCCTTATTGTGTTTTTAACAGCACGCTGGAGCGGGAACGATGGCGGGGAGAATTGCCTGGAAGGGCTCGGGATGGCCGAACGGGGCCGCGAGCCGCATGGGCGCATGCGAACACGGCTTCAAATAACGGCGTTGCACTGGGCGCGCACCGAGCGCTCGGGTGGCCGCGCCGCGCCCGGCGCATCGTTCGATGCCGGTGCAGGACCGCGGAAGCCGCGCCGCGTGTGGCGGCGCGAAGCCCGATGCATGCTCGACCGCCGCGCGGCGTGTCTCGCCAATGTTTGACGTCGCCGACAGTTCCGCTTTACGCGGAACGCATGAGGCGCTCGCCGTAGGTTTCGCAATCGGGAGCCCGGTTTCGCTCGACATCGCGCGATACCACCGAGGCTCACCTGATGAATTCTTTTTTACCAAAATTCCGTTACCGTCGGCATGAACCGGACCGAACGCGCCTGTGGGCGACGTCCCTGCCGCAATGAATGCCGTGCGTGCAACTCGTTGCTACTTAAATTAGGGCGAGCAACCAGCCCTTGGGTACGCCAAGCAAGTAAAATAACAGGTTCTTGCTTCACCCTGGGCAATCCGGGCGATGGGCCGCGAAAAAAAGCGCGGCGCGCACGGACGGCTGGGGCAAATTATATTCAGAATGAATGAGTTAGGCAAAATATCCCAGAAATCGGTCGCACCCGACCAGGTCTCGATGATACAGGTGGACGACGGGGTCGCCGGCCAGCGCATCGACAATTTCTTGCTGCGCGTCTGCAAAGGCGTGCCGAAAAGCCACATCTATCGAATCCTGCGCAGCGGAGAGGTGCGCGTCAACAAGCGCCGCGTCGATGCGAAATATCGGCTGGCGACGGGCGACATCGTGCGTGTGCCGCCCGTGCGCGTCGCGCAATCCGATGCGCCCGAGGCCCGCATGGCGATGTCCGCGCCGCCCGCGCAATTCGAAGTCATCTTCGAAGACGAGCATATACTCGCGATCAACAAGCCCGCTGGCGTCGCCGTTCACGGGGGCAGCGGCATCGCGTTCGGCGTGATCGAGCAAATGCGCGAGGCGCGGCCGCTCGGCAAGTTCCTCGAGCTCGTGCATCGGCTCGACCGCGAGACCTCGGGCGTCTTGCTGCTCGCCAAGAAGCGCGCGGCGCTCGTCGGCCTGCACGAGCAAATCCGCGAAAGCCGGATGGACAAGCGCTATTACGCCTGCGTACACGGGCAATGGCCGAGCGACTGGGGGCGGCGGCGCGCCGTCAAGGAGCCGCTTTACAAGTACCTGACGCCGGAAGGGGAGCGGCGCGTGCGCGTGCAAACCGATGGCCTGCCGTCGCATACGGTGTTCAACCTTCTGGAGCGCTGGCCCGGCTATGCGCTGATCGAGGCCGAGCTCAAAACGGGACGCACGCACCAGATCCGCGTCCATTTGGCGCACCTGGGCTTGCCCATCGTGGGCGATGCCAAATACGGCGATTTCGCGCTGAACAAGGCGCTCGCGCGCTCGGGCGCGCGGCCCTCGTTCAAACGCATGTTCTTGCACGCGCATCGCTTGCGGCTCACGCATCCGATCACGGGCGAAGCGCTGGAACTCAGCGCGCCGTTGCCGGACGAATGCCGGCGCTTCCTCGATCAACTCACCGACTTGCGCAACGAGGCGCAACCTGATGCCCCGACAGCAATTTGACCTCATCGTATTCGATTGGGACGGCACGCTGATGGATTCGACTGCGCACATTGCCCGCAGCATCCAAGCCGCTTGCCGCGACCTGGGTCTGCCCGTCCCGGCCGATGAAGCCGCGCGCTTCGTGATCGGTCTCGGTCTGCGCGATGCGCTGCAGATTGCCGCGCCCTCGCTCGATCCGACCGAGTATCCGCGCTTGGCCGAGCGCTATCGGTATCACTATCTAATCAAGGATGCGCATACGGAGCTGTTCGCCGGCGTGCGCGAGTTGCTGGGCGAGTTGAGTTCGCTCGGCTACCTGTTGGCCGTGGCGACGGGCAAGAGCCGCGTCGGGCTGAACCGGGCGCTGGCCGAGGCGCAGCTCACGAGCGTGTTCGACGGCACGCGGTGCGCAGACGAAACGTTCTCGAAGCCCCATCCCGCGATGCTTCAGGAACTCACGCGCGAGTTGGGACAAGACTTGGCGCGCACGGTCATGATCGGCGACACCACCCACGACCTGCAAATGGCGACCAATGCCGGGGTGGCCGGAATCGCCGTCACGTATGGCGCACACCCGGCCGACGCGTTGGCCAAGCTCGAGCCGCGTTTCGTCGCCGACGATGTCGCCGCGTTGGGCGATTGGCTGCGGGAACACGCATGAGCGGCGCAAAGCGGCAGGCCGTGCGCGTATGTGCTGCCGACGAACTCGTCGACGGCGGCCCCGGTGTGCGCCGCGCGGCGCGCTATCTGGACGGTGACGCCGTCGTGTTCTTCGTCCGCTACGACGGACAGGTGCATGGCTATCTGAACCGTTGTGCGCATGTGCCGATGGAGCTGGACTGGGTCGAGGGGCAGTTCTTCGATTCGTCCGGCTTATACTTGATGTGCGCGACCCATGGCGCGATTTATGCTCCCGAGAGCGGTCGTTGCGTCGGCGGCCCCTGCCGCGGTGCGCGCTTGCGGCCTGTGCAAGTGCAAGAGCGCGACACGCCCGAGGGGCGCGCGGTGTTTTGGCTGCCCGAAGACGATTTACACCCGGTGGCCCCGAGCGCCGAGTGAGTTTGCCCACATTTTTCAGATAACAACGAAGACCGAGAGCCCATGGCCGATCAGCACACGCCCGAACCGCAGCACCCTTCCGAGCCGCAGCCGCAGCCCGGCGCCAACGCCGCGCCGCGCGAGCCGCATTGGGAACGCGCGGCGTTGGAGCGCATCGCGCTTGCCGCCATCACCGAGCAAAGGACCGCCCGTCGCTGGAAGATCTTCTTTCGGTTTGCGTTTCTCGCCGTCGTGCTGTTGATCATTGCTAGCCTATTCAGCGTGTCGCACGAGAAGGTTGCGGCCACGGGGCGGCATACCGCCCTCGTTTCACTCGAAGGCGAAATCGCGGCCAATACGAATGCGAACGCCAAAGACATCGATCGCTCGCTACGGCGGGCATTTGCCGATTCCGATTCCGTGGGTGTGATCCTTTACATCAACAGCCCGGGCGGCTCACCCGTGCAGGCCGGCATCATCAACACCGAAATTCGCCGGCTGCGCGCGAAATACCCGGCCAAGCCGTTGTACGTCGTGGTGGGCGATATGTGCGCGTCGGGCGGCTATTACGTCGCCGCGGCGGCCGATAAGATCTATGTCGACCGAGCGAGCATCGTCGGGTCGATCGGCGTGCTGATGGACGGTTTCGGCTTTACGGGCCTCATGGAAAAGCTCGGCATCCAACGGCGGTTGCGCACCTCCGGCGCGAACAAGGGCTTCTTCGATCCATTCTCACCGGAGACGCCGGCCATGGACGCGCATGCGCAGGCGATGCTTGACGAAATCCACCAGCAATTCATTGACGCGGTCCGGCAGGGCCGCGGCAAGCGGCTGCATGAGACGCCGGACCTCTTTTCGGGCCTGTTCTGGACGGGTGAGAAGAGCATTCAGCTCGGGCTTGCGGACGGCTTCGGCGATACCGGCCACGTCGCGCGCGACGTGATCAAGGCGCCGGATATCGTCGACTATACGGAGAAGGAGAGCATTTCCGATCGCATCGCGCGCAAGTTCGGTGCGGCGGTCGGCGCGGGCGCCGTCCATGCGCTCGCCCTCGGCGGGGTGACCGTGCATTAATGCGACCGGACGCGCATCGTTGCGGCCATGCCCCGGTGCGCTCCGGCTTCACGCCACCGAAAGCGATTGGCGCCGGCCGCTCCGTCTCTTGGCGTCAGTTCGCCAGTATCAGAAAGATTGCCGGGCGTTTGTGCATGTCGAATGTGCCTGCGTGTTTCTTCCAATCACTGGCTGTGCGGGTGGCGATTCGCTCCGACTCCAACGTCAGATCGACGGCCACCGTGAGCAGCGTCGAGGGCGCGCAGGTCGCGACAAGCGCATCGAGCAAAGTGCGGTTGCGGTACGGCGTCTCGATGAAGATCTGGGTTTCCCGTCCTTTGCGCGAGCGTTGTTCCAGCTCGCGCACAGTCTTCGTCCGTTCGGCCGGATCGACGGGCAGATAGCCGTGAAATGCGAACCTTTGACCGTCGAGGCCCGAGGCCATGAGGGCCAGCAGAATCGAACTCGGCCCCACGAGCGGCACGACCTTGACCCCGTGCTCGTGCGCGCGGCGCACGAGCAGCGCGCCCGGATCCGCCACCGCCGGGCAGCCGGCCTCGGACAAGAGAGCGCCGTCAGCGCCCGCCAAGATCGGCGCGAGCAGCGCCTTGATTTCGGCGGGCGGCGTGTTGACGTTCAGTTCGCGAATGTCGATCTCTTGAATCGGCCGAGCGACGCCGACGCGTTTGAGGAACGCGCGCGTGCTCTTCGCGTTCTCGCCGACGAAATAACCGAGCGAGGCGGCGCGCGCCATGACGCTAGCGGGTAGCACGGTCGCGAGCGCCGCGGCGTCGCCTTCGCCAAGCGCGTTCGGAATCAAATAGAGCACACCGCTCATCGTGCGCCTCCTAGCAGCGGATAGCCGGCCGCTCGGAGCATGCGCGTGAGTGCAATCAGCGGCAGCCCGACGAGCGCGGTCGGATCGTCCGATTCGATCGCGTCCAGCAGCGCGATGCCCAAGCCCTCGGATTTGGCGCTGCCCGCCACGTCATAAGGCGTTTCGGCGCGCAAGTAGGCGTCGAGCTCCGCATCGGGCAGATCGCGAAAGCGCACGCGCGTAACGATGTCTTCCGTTTGCGCGAGGCCTCGCGCGCTATCGAACAGACACAAGGCGCTATGGAATTCGACGATACGGTTGCGCATGGCCCGCAGTTGCTGCAGCGCTTTTTCGTGCGTACCGGGCTTGCCGATTTGAAGGCCGTCGAACGTGGCCACCTGATCGGAACCGATGACGAGCACGGGCTCGGCCGCCTCGCGTGCGGCGACGGCGCGCGCCTTTGCTTGCGCGAGCCGAAGCGCCGTGTCGGCAGGCGCTTCGCCCGGGTGCGGCGTTTCGTCCACGTCCGGCACGCTAACGTCGAACGGGATGCGCAGCCGCTCGAGAAGCGAACGGCGATAGGGCGAACTGGAGGCGAGAATCAGCCGGCATGGCCGGGTGTGGGAATCGAGCATGGTCGTACGCGGGAATTAGGGCCGGGGCGAACCAGCGAGTCGTGCCCGGAGGTTCGCATCGGATCGTTTAAGTGATTGACTGGTAACGGTAAATCGAATATAGTGTCGGGCTTTTCGTGGCCGGATCGACAAACGGGCCGGCAGACGGACAGGGCCAAGAGCGGTGGGCCAAAAGCGGTGGGCCAAAGCAAACGCTGCTGGCTCTGCTGACTAAACAGCCGCTCTGCACACGGCTGCTTGAGCGGAAGCGAGGAGTCAATATGTCCCAACATTCCGGCAAGGCTAGCGGGCTGATCGATCCGCATGCGTTCGACGTGTTCGAATTTGCGCGCAGCAGCCGCCAGGCTGCCGGTGCGGTACGTCTCTCGCAACTGCCGCGCATGTTAAACGAAGTCCCGGCGGGCGCGCCAGATCGCGACACGTTATTTACGTGGCAGGCGGAAGGCTCGACGCAGCCCGAGTTGCAAGACGACGGCACCGAGGCGGCGCAGCCTTATTTGAGGCTGGCGTTGCACGGGGCGGCCTGGCTCGAATGTCAGCGCTGCCTCGCGCCTTACGAGCAGCCGTTCGACATCGAGGCGGCGTACCGAATCGTGGCGACCGAAGCGCAAGCCGAGGAATTCCCCCTCGACGAGGAGGAGCTCGATGTGATCGTCGGTTCGCGCCAATTCGATCTCGTCGAACTGATCGAGGAAGAGCTGCTGCTGTCGTTGCCGCTCGTGCCGAAGCACGACGTCTGTCCTGACGTGCACGAGAGTCTCGTCTCGGGCGCGGCCGGCGAGTATGCCGTCGACTTGGCCGAAGGCGAGGACGAGCCGCAGTCGCCGGGCGGTGCGCAGCCGGGTGACGACGCCGGCAAGCCCAATCCGTTCGCTGCGCTGGAAGCGCTCAAGCGCGGCGGCGACGGCGGCGAGAAACTTTGATCGTTGCATGAGTAGCACGATGCGGCGCGCGGGCCGTTTGGCCACTGGCGTTACGCCGATCGGGCTGTGTTAGAATCCGGAAAATTTTTAGGAGTTACCATGGCAGTCCAGCAAAACAAGAAGTCGCCGTCCAAGCGTGGCATGCACCGCTCGCACGATTTCCTGGCCACGACGCCGCTCGCGGTCGAGCCGAGCACGGGCGAAGTGCATATGCGCCACCATATCAGCCCGAACGGCTATTATCGCGGCAAGAAAATCATCAAGACGAAGAACGACTAAGTGCATCGGCGCGCGGCGCCGCCGTATCCGGTGGATCTGTGCGCGACAAGCAGCTTGCTGGGCATCCTTCCGGCTCGAACAGAAAAGGCGGCATTCAACTGCCGCTTTTTTGCGTCGTCCGGAATTCGTGCATCGGGGCCTCGTTTCGGGTCCGCGCTTCGCGCTGGACGAGCGCTCGCGCTTCGGCTTGCGCGGGTCCCATGCTTCGCGGCATCGCAAGCGCGAGCGGGTGCCCCGGTCGCAGCCGGCCAGGCGCCTCGGCCCCTGATTCGGCGCGCCGCGGCGCGCTTACTCCGGTCCCATGCTGTGCGCTCGGACTGGAACCAGCGGGTCAGCGCTGGCTCCGGCTCTGTGCACAGCGCCTGAACATTCGTCGCAGTCCATGACCATAAAGCTCACGATAGATTGCATGGGAGGCGACCACGGCCCGGCCGTGACCGTTCCCGCTGCCGTCAGCTTCGTTCGTTTGCATGCCGACGCCGAGCTGATGCTGGTCGGCCTCGAAGCTCCGATTCGTGCTCAACTGAAGAAATGCAAGGCGCTCGATGAGCGCGCGCTGACGGTCGTGCCGGCGTCCGAGGTGGTCGCCATGGACGATCCGGTCGAAGTCGCATTGCGCAAAAAGAAGGATTCGTCGATGCGCGTTGCGCTGAACCTCGTGAAGGACGAGGCGGCGCAGGCCTGCATTTCGGCGGGCAATACCGGCGCGCTGATGGCCGTATCGCGTTACGTGCTCAAGACGCTCACCGGTATCGAGCGGCCGGCGATCGCCTCGCCTCTGCCCAATTCGCGCGGCTACACGATGATGCTCGATCTCGGCGCGAACGTCGATTGCGAGCCGCAGCATTTGCTGCAGTTCGCCGAGATGGGGCATGCGCTCGTCTCCGCGCTCGAGGGCAAGGATCGTCCTACGATCGGTCTGTTGAACATCGGCGAAGAAGTCATCAAAGGCAACGAGACCATCAAGCGCGCAGGCGAGCTGTTGCGCGCGAGCACGCTCAATTTTCGCGGTAACGTCGAGGGCAACGATATCTACAAGGGCACCGTCGACGTCATCGTGTGCGACGGCTTCGTCGGCAACGTTGCGCTCAAAACGTCGGAAGGTTTGGCGCAGATGCTCTCCGAGATCATCCGCGAAGAGTTCGGTCGCTCTGTGCTGACCAAGCTGATGGCGTTGCTGGCGATGCCCGTGTTGTTGCGCTTCAAGAAGCGCGTCGATCACCGCCAGTACAACGGCGCGGCGTTGCTCGGTTTGCGGGGGCTCGTGATCAAGAGCCACGGTTCGGCCGATGCCTATGCGTTTGAGTGGGCCATCAAACGCGGGTATGATGCCGTCAAAAATGGCGTCCTCGAACGCCTGGCGCGAGCGATGCAAGATAATGCTGCCCCGCTCGCGCAAGTAGCGCGGGATGCGGGCGGCGCCGGTCACGCGAATCTCGCCGGCCGTCCGGCCGAGCCCTACGCCGCGGTATCTCCGAAAGCATAAATGGCTCAATCGACTATCTACTCGCGCGTGCTCGGCACCGGCAGCTATCTGCCGCCCGACCGCGTTACGAATCAAGCGCTCGCCGATCGCCTTGCCGAGCGCGGCATCGAGACCAGCGACGAATGGATCGTCGCGCGCACGGGCATTCACGCGCGGCATTTCGCCGGCCCCGATATGACGACGAGCGAGCTTGCGCTCGCCGCGGCGCAGCGCGCCATCGAAGCGGCCGACATCGATCCGCAAGCCATCGATTTGATCGTCGTCGCGACCTCCACGCCCGATTTCGTGTTTCCGAGCACCGCTTGCTTGTTGCAGGACAAACTGCAAATCAAGAATGGCGGCGCCGCGTTCGACATCCAGGCCGTATGCGCGGGCTTCGCCTACGCTGTCGCGACCGTCGACGCCCTGATCCGCAGCGGGCAGCATCGCACGGCGCTCATCGTCGGCGCCGAGACCTTCTCGCGCATTCTCGATTTCAACGATCGCACCACCTGCGTGTTGTTCGGCGACGGCGCGGGCGCGGTGATCTTGCAAGCGTCCGATGAGCCGGGCGTGCTCGCGAGCGCGCTCCACGCGGACGGCAGCTACGCCAGCATTCTTTGTACGCCGGGCCACGTCAATCGAGGGGTCGTCGCGGGTAGCGCGTTCCTTCATATGGATGGGCAAGCGGTATTCAAGTTGGCCGTCAACGTGCTGGAGAAGGTTGCTGTCGAGGCGCTCCACAAAGCCAATCTGTCGGCCGACCAGGTCGATTGGCTAATTCCGCACCAAGCCAATATCCGTATCATGTCGCACACCTGCCGCAAGCTCGGCGTGCCGCAAGAACGCATGATCGTCACCGTCGGCGAACACGGCAATACGTCGGCGGCCTCGATCCCGCTCGCACTCGACGTCGCCGTGCGCGACGGCCGCATCAAGCGCGGCCAGAACGTGCTCATCGAAGGCGTCGGCGGCGGCTTCACCTGGGGCGCCTCGGTCATCCGCTACTGATCGGCAGCGTGCGAGCGCCGCGTCCGGCCGTCGGCCGGAGCGGCCGTGCGCGCCACTTGCGCCAACCAGCTCACATTTTGGGGACGATATGAAATTTGCGTTCGTTTTTCCTGGCCAAGGATCGCAGTCGGTCGGGATGCTCAATGCGTTTTCCGATCGCGCGGTCGTGCGCGAAACACTGCAGGAAGCCTCGGACGCGCTGGGTCAGGACATCGGCAAGCTGATTGCCGAAGGTCCTGCCGAAGAGCTCAATCTCACCACGAACACTCAGCCGGTCATGCTCACGGCTGCCTATGCGATGTACCGCGCCTGGCGCGCGGCCGGCGGGGCCGCGCCGGCCCTCGTCGCGGGTCATAGCCTCGGCGAATACACGGCGCTCGTTGCCGCCGGCGCGCTGTCCTTTCGCGACGCCGTGCCGCTCGTGCGCTTTCGTGCGCAGGCGATGCAAACTGCCGTGCCGGTCGGCGTTGGCGCCATGGCGGCCATCCTCGGCTTGGACGACGATGCGGTTCGCGCGGTATGTGCGGAAGCGGCGCGCGAAAGCGCCGGGGTGGTGGAAGCGGTCAACTTCAATGCGCCGGCCCAAGTCGTGATAGCGGGGCACAAGGCTGCCGTCGAAAAAGCCTGCGAGCTGGCCAAAGCGAAGGGCGCCAAGCGCGCGCTGCCGCTGCCCGTTTCGGCGCCGTTTCATTCCTCGCTGCTTCAGCCGGCTTCCGACCGCCTGCGCGAGTATCTGGCGAGCGTCGACGTCAAAGTGCCGCAGATTCCCGTTGTCAACAATGTCGACGTCGCCATCGTGTCGGAGCCGGCCGCCATCAAGGATGCGCTCGTGCGCCAGGCCGCCGGGCCCGTGCGCTGGGTCGAGTGCGTCCAGGCGATGGCCGCGCAAGGCGTCACGCATTTGATCGAGTGCGGCCCCGGTAAAGTGTTGGCCGGTTTGACCAAGCGCATCGACGGCAATCTCGTCGGGGCGGCGATTACCGATCCGGCTTCGCTTGAAGAAACGCTGAAGCTGGTCGGCGTTTGATGCGCGAGCTTGCGAGCCTGTCGTCAGGCGAGATGAAGAACCACCGCAATTTGCACGAACACACCGCGTAGTTGCGGAACATCCGAACCATCATGGAAAAACCTCTCGATAAACAAGTTGCGCTCGTGACGGGCGCCTCGCGCGGCATCGGCCGAGCGATTGCGCTCGTGCTCGCGCGGCAGGGCGCGACGGTCATCGGCACGGCCACGAGCGATGCCGGCGCGGCCGGCATCACCGAAGCGCTGGCGGCCGAAGGCTTGGCCGGGCGCGGGGTCGTCCTGCAGGTCAACGACGCTCAAGCGGTCGATGCGCTCATCGAGACGCTCGTCAAAGAATTCGGCGCTTTGAACGTGCTCGTCAACAATGCCGGCGTCACGCGCGATCAGCTCGCGATGCGCATGAAGGACGACGAGTGGGACACCGTCATCGATACGAACCTGAAGGCCGTGTTTCGCCTCTCGCGCGCCGTGCTGCGTCCGATGATGAAGGCGCGCGGCGGGCGCATCATCAACATCACGTCGGTCGTCGGCTCCGCCGGCAATGCCGGGCAGGCCAATTACGCGGCCGCCAAGGCCGGCGTGGCGGGCATGACGCGTGCGCTCGCCCGGGAAATCGGCAGCCGCAACATCACGGTCAACTGCGTGGCGCCGGGCTTTATCGATACCGATATGACGAAGGTGCTGCCTGCAGAGCAGCAGGCCGCGCTCAAGGCGCAAATCCCGCTCGGCCGCCTGGGCAGCCCCGAGGACATCGGCCATGCCGTCGCCTTTCTCGCTTCGCCGCAGGCCGGTTACATCACCGGCACGACGTTGCATGTGAACGGCGGGATGTACATGTCTTGACGAATTTCGTTTACCATCCGCGCCGGCGGTAGCCGAACGCTTCCTGCGCGAAGCCTGAACCTTGGTTGAGCGCGCTTTTTGACCAGGCAAACCTGATAAAATGCGCGCACTTGCAATTTTGAACTTTTTCCCTCGGAGGGGTAATGGACAACATCGAACAGCGCGTCAAGAAGATCGTCGCAGAACAACTGGGCGTCGCCGAAGCTGAAATCAAGAACGAAGCTTCGTTCGTGAACGACCTCGGTGCGGACTCGCTCGACACGGTCGAACTCGTGATGGCGCTGGAAGACGAGTTCGGCATGGAAATTCCGGACGAGGAAGCGGAAAAGATCACGACGGTGCAGCAAGCGATCGACTACGCTCGCGCCAACGTCAAGGCATAACGCCTCGCGCGCCTAGCGTGTTTGCGCTGGCCGCGTTTGACGCGTTTTCACGTCGGATGCCGATGCTGGTGCCGAATTCTTAGCCACAGGGCTCACAGGGGCGGTTTCCTGTGGCCGCTGTGGCTTTTGCTTTTGTCATTTATGGAAAAAGGGGTTACCGTGAGCCGTCGCCGTGTTGTTGTTACAGGCTTAGGGCTGGTGTCGCCTGTTGGCAATAATGTTGCCGACGGGTGGGCCAATTTGCTCGCCGGCAAATCCGGCATCGCGACCATCACGAAGTTCGATGCGACGAACTTCTCGACGCGCTTCGCCGGTGAAGTAAAAGGCTTTAACGTCGAAGACTACATGCCGGCCAAAGAAGCCCGCCACATGGATACGTTCATCCATTACGGCATGGCGGCCGGCATCCAAGCGATGCAAGACAGCGGCATCGAAATCACCGAAGCCAACGCGGAGCGCTCCGGCGTCGTGGTGGGCTCGGGTATCGGTGGTCTGCCGTTGATCGAAGTGACGCAAACGGAACTGCTCAACCGCGGTCCGCGGCGCATTTCGCCGTTCTTCGTGCCGGCGTCGATCATCAACATGATCTCGGGCCATCTGTCGATGAGGTTCGGCCTGAAGGGGCCGAACCTGGCCATCGTCACGGCTTGCACGACGGGGCTGCACTGTATCGGCGAGGCGGCGCGCCTCATCGAGTACGGCGATGCGGACTTCATGCTGGCCGGCGGCGCCGAGGCGACCGTTTCGCCGCTCGGCGTCGGCGGCTTCGCCGCGGCGCGCGCGCTGTCGCAGCGCAACGACGATCCCGCAACCGCCAGCCGCCCCTGGGATAAGGATCGCGACGGCTTCGTGCTGGGCGAGGGGGCGGGCGTCATGGTGCTCGAGGAATACGAGCATGCGAAGGCGCGCGGCGCGAAGATCTACGCCGAGGTTGCCGGTTACGGCATGAGCGCCGATGCGTACCACATGACCGCGCCGCTCGAAGACGGGGACGGCGCACGCCGCTGCATGGCCGCGGCGCTGCGCAATGCGCGCATGAACGGCGACGAGGTCGCTTACGTCAACGCGCACGGCACGTCCACGCCGCTCGGCGATCTCGCCGAGACGACCGGCATCAAGCGCGCGCTTGGCGAGCATGCGAAGAAGGTCGTCGTCAATTCGACGAAGTCGATGACGGGCCACTTGCTTGGCGGCTCGGGCGGGCTCGAATCGGTGTTTACGGTGCTCGCCGTCCATCATCAAGTGTCGCCCCCGACGATCAACCTCTTCAATCAAGACCCCGAGTGCGATCTCGATTACTGCGCGAACACGGCGCGGGACATGAAGATCGACGTCGCGTTGAAGAACTCGTTCGGGTTCGGCGGCACAAACGGCACGCTCGTCTTCAAGCGCGTCTGAAGCAGGGCGGCTCGTTGACGCAGGCGGCGGGCGACGATCGGGAAGCAGGCACGCCGTGGCGCATCGCGCTGCGGCGCTCGCTCGCCGTGCGGTTGGCCGTATTGGCCTTCACGCTCGTTTGCGCGGCTGCCGTTCACTTCGCCGCGGCCGCGCATATGGGGGCGGCCGCTGCCGTTTGGCTCTCGTTCGCGGCCTGTGCGGCGCTCGGCGTCTCGTTCATGCGTTACGAACGCAGGCAGCCGGCGTGGATCGAGTTGACGCCCGAGGGCGTCGCAGCATTCGACGACTCCGGCCGTGCGCTGCTGCGGGGGCGTATCGCCGGTGCGGCGCAATGGGCGGGGCGGTTGCTGGTGTTGGCCGTTGCGGGCGTCGATGGGCGGCAAGACAGCTTGGTCGTGGCCGCCGACGCCGTGCCCGCGGCCGTGTTTCGAGAATTGGCCGTACGCGCTCGCCATACAGCGCATTGAGGGGTCGACGGCGCTCGGCATGCGCCTACCGATCTGTAACGGCCGTAACCGCGGTTACACATGGCGCATGACGGTGTGATGGGGACGCTACAATAGCGGTCCGCGACGCACCCCTCCCAAGTGAACGGACCCCAACAGGTGAGCGAAAAAGAAATCGATCAGGTTCTGGTCGAGCGCGTGCAGCAGGGCGATAAAGCCGCGTTCGAACTCCTGGTCTCGAAATACCACCGCAAGATCATTCGGCTGATCTCGCGACTCGTGCGCGACCCGGCCGAGGTCGAGGACGTCGCGCAAGATGCGTTCATCAAGGCTTACCGCGCGCTGCCTCAGTTTCGCGGCGAATCGGCGTTCTACACATGGTTGTACCGAATCGCCGTCAACACGGCGAAGAACTATCTCGCGACGCAAAGCCGGCGCGCGCCCACTTCGACCGAAGCAAACGCCGAAGAGGCGGAAACTTTCTCGGATGCCGATCAACTAAGGGATATCAACACGCCCGAGTCGATGTTGATGAGCAAGCAGATCGCGCAGACGGTCAATGCCGCGATGGCGCTGTTGCCCGAGGAACTTAGGGTAGCCATTACGCTGCGCGAGATCGAAGGCTTGAGCTACGAGGAAATCGCGGAGATGATGGGGTGCCCCATCGGAACGGTTCGGTCGCGAATTTTTCGCGCGCGCGAGGCGATTGCGGCAAAATTGCGTCCGTTGCTCGATACGCCGGAAGGCAAGCGCTGGTAGCGCCTGCCGCCATCGGCGCAAGGCTCGGAGGTGCGATGAGAACGGGTCAAGTGGTATCACTACGGGGTGTTTGTAAGATGGGGAGCGTCATGGGGTCGATCTCGATGGAGTCGCAAGCAAGCTCGCGCAGCGAGCGTTTGTCCGCATTGGTCGATGGCGAGAGGCTCGACGCCTCGGGCGCGCTCGACGAAATGCTGGCCGAGTTCGACCATGCCGATCGCACGACATGGTCGGCATACCACTTGATCGGCGACGCGTTGCGTTCCGATGATTTGGCGGTTCATCCGGCAACGAGCCGCGCGTTTTTGGCCGGTTTCGCTGCGCGGCTCGAAGCCGAGCCGCACATCCTCGCTCCGGCTCGCGCTCGGGCGGGCAGCGGCACGCCGCTCTCCCTGCTGCGACGGCGCGTCGCGCCGGCACTCGCGGTCGCGGCCGCGGCTGCCACGCTCAGTTGGATCGTGCTGCCGCAGTTGCAGCACGGCGGCACCTCGCAAGGCACCGTTCAAACGGCATCCACGAACGGGCGAGCCGATGTGGTGCATACCGTTGCATTGGCACAGAACACCGGGGCGCAAGGGGCCAATATCATCCGCGATGCAAGCCTCGACCAATACCTCGAAGCCCATCAGCAATTCGCTCAGCAACCGATGATGCCGGGCTCGATGCCCTTGATTCGCGCCGCTGTCCAGACTTCGGAAGGCCAATAAGTCGATGCAAACCTTGCGCTCGATGCGCGCCGCCGCCCGGGGGCAATGGGCGGCGTGGCTGATTTGCGCGGCTGCGCTGATCTCGGTGTCCCCGCGCGCCGCAGTCGCACAGGCCGATCCCTCGGTCCGCCAGCAGGCCGCGGCCTGGCTCGATCGGATTCACGGGGCAGCTCAACGCGAGAACTATGAGGGCGTTTTCGTCTATCAGCGCGGCAATTTCGTCCAATCGTCCCGCATCGCGCATTACGCAGTGCGCGGCGAGGGCGAATTCGAGTCGCTCGAAAGCCTGGACGGCCAGCCGCGCAAGCTGCTGCGTCATGACGACGATCTGTATACGTTCGTGCCCGAGCGGCATTTGTGCGTCGTCGAAAAGCGGCTGAACCGGGATGCATTTCCGGCACTGATGAGCGAGAAGGGCGAGCAAGTGTTGTCGGTGTACGATCCGAAGCTGCTCAGCGGCGATCGCGTCGCCGGCCTCGACGCGCAGGTCATCGAACTCGACCCGAAAGACGCTTACCGCTTCGCCTATAAGCTTTGGGCGGATGCGAAGACCGGGTTGCTGCTGCGCGTGCAGACACTCGACGCCTCCGGGCAGGTGTTGGAGCAGACGGCTTTTACACAGGTGCGGTTGGGCGTGCCTGCGCAAAAGTCGAGCATTGCCGCGGGCATGCGCAACACCAACGGCTGGACGCTCGTGCGCCCGCCCGTCTCCCCGATCGACATGCAGGCGCAAGGCTGGCGCATCAAGCCCGATGTCCCTGGGTTTCACGAAATCCGTGAGCTGCGTCGGCCGATGGCCGCTCGCGAAGCCGGTGCGCCTCCTATCCCCGTGGATCAGGCCGTGTTTTCCGACGGACTGTCGACGATCTCCGTTTTTGTCGAGCCCGCCGAAAAAAGCTCGCGCAAGGAAGGCGTGGGCAGCACCGGGGCCACGCATGTGCTAGTTACGAAATATCGCGATTACTGGGTGACCGTGCTCGGGGAAGTGCCCCAAGCAACGCTGCAGCGCTTCGCGTCTGCCATAGAATACAAAGCTACCAAGTAACGCTTCCTCTGCTGCCCTTCCTATGACGAATCTCTCGGTGCGCAAATTCTTCGCGGCCGCCGCGGCCATGGCGTGTCTGTCGTTCGCGCCCCATACGGCGTCGGCCATTCCGGTCGGGGCCGCCTTGCCCGACTTCGCCGACCTCGTCGATAAGGTCGGGCCGGCCGTCGTCAACATCCGCACGACTGCTCGCGTTTCCACTGCGAGCGGCCAACGCAACGCGCCGCCGGGAATCGGCGACGGGGATATGTCCGAGTTTTTCCGGCGTTTTTTCGGCATTCCCTTGCCGCAGGCGCCGAATGCGCCGCGTGGCGGCGGTAGAGGCGACCGTGGCGATCGAGGCGGCAGCCCCGACCCGTCCGACAACGGAGATGGCGGCGAGCAGAACAGCGGCGTGGGTTCCGGCTTCATCATCTCCTCCGACGGCTACGTGATGACGAACGCGCACGTCGTGGACGACGCCGACAACATCTACGTCACGCTCACCGACAAGCGCGAGTTCAAGGCGAAGTTGATCGGAGCCGACGATCGCACCGATATCGCCATCGTGAAGATCAGCGCGGCGAACCTGCCCGCCGTCACGATCGGGGACTCGAACAAATTGCGCGTGGGCGAATGGGTGCTCGCGATCGGCTCGCCGTTCGGGCTCGACAACACGGTGACGGAAGGCATCGTCAGCGCGAAAGGGCGCGAGACGGGCGATTATTTGCCGTTCATCCAGACCGACGCGGCGGTCAATCCGGGCAATTCGGGCGGGCCGCTCATCAACATGCAGGGCGAAGTAATCGGCATCAACTCGCAGATCTACAGCCGCACGGGCGGCTTCATGGGCATCGCGTTCGCCATTCCGATCGACGAAGCGATGCGCGTGGCCGATCAGCTCAAGTCCACGGGTAAGGTGGTGCGCAGCCGCATCGCCGTCTCGATCGGGCAGGTGACGAAGGACGTGTCCGATTCGCTCGGTTTGCCCCACGCCCAAGGGGCGCTCGTGAGCAGTGTCGAGCCCGGGGGGCCGGCCGACAAGGCGGGGATTCAGCCCGGCGACATCATCCTCAAATTCAACGGTGTACCGGTCGAAACCGATACGGATCTGCCGCGCATGGTCGGCGACACCAAGCCCGGCACTCGAGCGACGGTCACGATTTGGCGCAAGGGGCAATCGCGCGAATTGCCGATCACGGTGGTGCAAACGCAGCCCGAGAAATTAGCGAAGGCCGACGAGCAGCAGGCGCCGGCGCCGAAGGCCCGCCCGTCGAATCCGCTCGGCGTGACGGTGTCCGATCTCTCGGCTGACCAAGTCAAATCGATGAAGCTGCACACGGGCGGCGTGCAGGTGGACGCTGTCGACGGCCCGGCTGCGCGCGTGGGGCTGCAAAAGGGCGACATCATTTTGCGCGTCGGCGATACCGATGTGACGAGCGCGAAGCAGTTCGACCAAGTCGCGGCACACGTGGACCCGCAAAAGATGGTGCCGGTGCTCGTGCGTCGCGGCGAGAATACGCAGTACGTGCCCATCAAGCCGCGCCCGCAAGCCAAATGAAAAATGCGGCCGCAGCAGCAGCGCCATTGCTGACGCTCTACTCGCGGGCCTGGTGCCATCTTTGCGAAGAGATGTTGACTGAGCTCGAGCCGCTCGTGCGCGCTTTCGGAGCGCGCGTCGAGGTGGTCGACGTCGACGCCGACCCGGCGCTGGTCGAGTGTTACGACGAGCTCGTGCCGGTGCTCGTATATGAGGGCGTCGAGTTGAGCCGTTACCGCCTCGACGCCGAACGCGTGCGTGCGGCGTTGGCCACCCGCGCAGCGTGAGTGCGCCGGCTGCGTGCGAGCGCATCGGCCGCCTGCACCGCAAAATGTCCCGGCCAAGCCCCACTTCGGCTAAAATAGCCCGGTTTTTCACGTACTTACAAGGCGTGCTCCGCAGTCGTACGAGCGCGCCTTTTTCGCTTGATCGGCCCTGAATGGATCACATACGCAACTTCTCGATTATTGCCCACATCGACCATGGCAAGTCGACGCTCGCCGATCGCATCATCCAACTGTGCGGCGGCTTGTCCGACCGCGAAATGGAATCGCAAGTGCTCGACTCGATGGATCTCGAGCGCGAGCGCGGCATCACCATCAAGGCGCAAACGGCCGCGCTCCACTATCGGGCTCGCGACGGCCAGATCTACAACCTGAACCTCATCGACACGCCGGGTCACGTCGACTTCTCCTATGAAGTCAGCCGCTCGCTCTCGGCTTGCGAGGGGGCGCTGCTCGTCGTCGACGCGAGCCAGGGCGTCGAGGCGCAGACGGTCGCCAATTGCTACACGGCGATCGAGTTGGGCGTCGAAGTCGTGCCCGTGCTCAACAAGATCGATCTGCCCGCGGCCAACCCCGAGAACGCCATCTCCGAGATCGAGGACGTCATCGGCATCGACGCGGCCGACGCCGTGCGCTGCAGCGCGAAGACGGGCCAGGGCGTCGAGGACGTGCTCGAAGCGCTGATCGTGAAGGTGCCGCCGCCCAAGGGCGATCCCGCGGCGCCGCTGCAGGCGCTCATCATCGATTCGTGGTTCGACAACTACGTCGGCGTTGTGATGCTCGTGCGCATCGTGAACGGCACGCTGCGCCCGAAAGACAAGATCAAGCTCATGGCCACGGGCGCGCAGTACCCGGTCGAGCATATCGGCGTGTTCACGCCGAAGTCGAAAGACCTGGAGCAGCTCGCGGCGGGGCAGGTGGGCTTCATCATCGCCGGCATCAAGGAACTGACGGCGGCGAAAGTGGGCGATACGGTCACGCTCGCAGCGCGCCCGGCGCAAGAGCCGCTGCCCGGCTTCAAGGAAGTCAAGCCGCAGGTGTTCGCCGGCCTTTATCCCGTCGAGGCCAATCAATACGACGCGCTGCGCGAGTCGCTCGAAAAGCTCAAGCTGAACGACGCATCGCTGCAATACGAGCCCGAGGTGTCGCAAGCGTTGGGTTTCGGCTTTCGCTGCGGCTTCCTCGGTCTCCTGCATATGGAGATCGTGCAGGAGCGGCTCGAGCGCGAGTTCGACATGGACCTCATCACCACGGCACCTACCGTCGTGTATGAGGTCGTGCAGCGCGACGGCACGACGATCATGGTCGAGAACCCGGCGAAGATGCCCGATCCGTCGAAGATCGAGGAGATTCGCGAGCCGATCGTCACCGTGAACCTGTACATGCCGCAGGACTATGTCGGGTCGGTCATCACGTTGTGCACGCAAAAGCGCGGCAACCAAATCAACATGCAGTATCACGGCCGTCAGGTGCAGCTTACCTACGAGATCCCGATGGCCGAGATCGTCCTCGACTTCTTCGACCGGCTCAAGTCGGTGTCTCGCGGCTATGCGTCGATGGATTACGAGTTCAAGGAATATCGTCCGTCGGACGTCGTCAAGGTCGATATGCTGATCAACGGCGACAAAGTCGATGCTTTGTCCGTCATCGTCCACCGGTCGCAGTCGCAATACCGCGGCAGGGAAGTCGCTGCCAAGATGCGCGAGATCATCCCGCGCCAAATGTACGATGTCGCGATTCAAGCTGCCATCGGCGCGCACATCATCGCCCGCGAAAACATCAAGGCGCTGCGCAAGAACGTGCTCGCGAAGTGTTACGGGGGCGACATCACGCGTAAAAAGAAGCTGTTGGAAAAGCAAAAAGAAGGCAAGAAGCGAATGAAGCAGGTCGGGTCCGTCGAGATTCCGCAAGAAGCTTTCCTCGCGATCTTGCGCGTCGAAGACAAATAACAGGACCTCTCTTACATGAACTTTGCGCTGATTCTTTTTGTGCTCGTCGTGTTGACGGGCATCGCGTGGGTTGCCGATAAATTGGTGTTTCTGCCGCAACGACGGCGAGCGGCCGAGGCCGCCGTCGAGGAGTTCGACCGGCAACAGGCCCGCATCGGCGAGCGCTTCGCCGACGAAAACGCGCCGCAAACGCGCGCGCGGTTGCGAGACGAGAAGCTGCGCCAGCCCTGGTGGCTCGAATACACCGCGAGCTTCTTCCCCGTCATCCTCGTCGTATTCCTCGTGCGCTCGTTCGTGGTCGAGCCGTTCAAGATCCCGTCGGGCTCGATGGTGCCCACCCTGCTCGTCGGCGATTTCATCCTCGTCAACAAGTTCGAGTACGGCCTGCGCTTGCCGATCACCGATACGAAGATCACGCAGGGCCGAGGGCTGCAACGCGGAGACGTCGTCGTGTTCCGCTATCCGAAGGACGAATCGGTCGATTACATCAAGCGCGTGGTCGGCCTGCCGGGCGACGTCGTGGCTTACGAGAACAAGCGTCTGACGATCAACGGCAAAAGCGTTGCCGAAACGCCGCTGCCCGATTACTTCGACGAAGAGCGCATCGGCTACGCCAAGCAATTCGAGGAGTCGCTCGATGGGCGCAAGCATGGCATTTTGAACAACCCAGCCGTGCCGCCTTTCGTGATCGGCGCCGAAGACTATCCGTATCGCGACAACTGCTCGTACAACAGCGCGGGCGTCGTCTGCAAGGTGCCGCCAGGGCACTACTTCATGATGGGCGATAACCGCGACAATAGCGCCGACAGCCGCTACTGGGGCTTCGTGCCCGATCGCAACATCGTGGGCCGCGCGTTTTTCATTTGGATGAACTTCAGCAGTCTGAAACGCATCGGTTCGTTCAACTGAGTGCAGGCGGCGTTCCGCTTGCGCGCCGCCTTCGCCATCATCGACGCTGACCCACCCCCAGCTCGCTATGTTTTTCGCGCCTTACCCCCGCAAACCGTCGGGTAAGGCGCGCGCGTTATACTCTGCACATGCCGCTATCTCCGCTGGAAAGCCGGTTGCGCTACGAATTTCGCAATGCGGAATTGTTGCGCCAGGCGTTAACTCACCGCAGTCATAGTGCCTCGCACAATGAACGGCTCGAATTTCTGGGCGATTCCGTTCTAAATTGCGCGGTGGCTGCGCTTTTGTATCAGCGATTCGGCAAATTGGACGAAGGCGATCTGTCCCGCGTTCGCGCCAACCTCGTGAAACAGCAGTCACTGTACGAGATTGCTCAGGCCCTCAATATTTCCGATTCCCTCAGGCTCGGCGAAGGAGAGCTGCGCAGCGGGGGCTTCCGGCGGCCGTCTATTCTGGCCGATGCGTTCGAGGCGATCCTCGGGGCGATCTTCGTCGATGGTGGCTTCGATGTTGCGCAGACGGTCATCAAGCGTTTGTACGTCCCGATCCTCGATCACATCGATCCGCGCACGCTCGGCAAGGATGCGAAGACACTGCTGCAGGAATATCTGCAAGGGCACAAGATCGCGTTGCCGACCTACACGGTGGTGGCGACGCACGGCGCGGCCCACAATCAGCAGTTCGAGGTCGAATGCACGGTCCCCAAGCTCGACGTGAAAGTGTCGGGTTCGGGCGCGAGCCGGCGCGCTGCCGAGCAGGCTGCGGCCAAAAAGGCGTTGGACGAAGTCATGTTGCTGCAACCGGCGCTCGAAACGAAGCCGAAGCGCTCGCGCGGCGCACGGGCGGCCAAGACGGGCGAGCCCGAGGTCGTGCCGGGTGTGAAGGGCATTCAAGCAGCGCTCGATCTGAGGGCGCCGGAGCGCAAGGCAGAGAAGGACAAAGCGGACAAAACGGCCCGCGGCGAAGCCGCGAAGGTCGCTACGGCGGCCGAAGCCATCGAACGTGGCGCCGCGAACGTGCCACTGGCCATGATTCGCGCGGCGCATGTCGAGCACAAGGGTGTGCCGCGTGCGCAAGAAGCGCCCGCGAAGGCGGAAGCGCTTGGTAAGCCCGAAGCGCATTCGGCCAAGCCCGATGCGGTCGCTGCAAAGGCCGACGAGCCGGTGAGCCGGACCGAAGCAAAGTCCGATGGCAAACCGGATCCAAAGCCCGACGCCAGGCCCGATGCACCCGCACCCAAGGCGGACATGCAGGGCAAAACCGAGCCGGGCGCCGGCGTGAAAACGGCGATGAGCGCGTCGATGAGCGGCGGCGCCGTTTCAGGCGGCGAAGCGGAGCTGGTCTCCGACATAGCCGGCGCCGCACGTGCGCGCGCGCCGGAGCCCGATCAACCATGAGCTCTTTAGCGTCCCCGGCGCCGCGCGTGCGCCGCGCCACCTCTTCCCGAACCGCCAGTCCCGCATGATCGATACCCCCACTTCCTCCGGCTTTCGCTGCGGCATGGTCGCCATCGTCGGCCGCCCCAACGTCGGCAAATCGACGTTGATGAATGCGCTCGTCGGTCAGAAGATCAGCATCACCTCGCGTAAGGCGCAGACGACGCGTCATCGCATTACGGGGATCCACACGTTCGAGGATGCCCAGTTCATCTTCGTCGATACGCCGGGCTTCCAAACCCAGCATAGCGGCGCACTCAACCGCTCGTTGAATCGCGCCGTCACTTCGACGCTGACGGCCGTCGACGCCGTGCTGTTCGTGATCGAAGCCGGGCGCTTCGGCCCCGACGATCAGAAGGTGCTCGATTTGGTTCCGCCCTCGGCGCCGCTGCTGCTCATCGTCAACAAGCTCGATCGGGTCAGCGACAAAAAGACCCTCTATCCGTTCTTGCAGCGCATGGGCACGTTGCGCGAGTTCAAGGAGATCGTGCCGCTTTCGGCCAAGCGTGTCGAAGACGTCAAACATTTGCTCGAGACCGTGAAGCCGTATCTGCCCGAGGGCGCGCCCATTTATGGCGAAGACGATCTGACCGACCGCAGCGAGCGGTTCCTCGCCGCCGAGATCCTGCGCGAGAAGGTGTTTCGCTGGACCGGCGATGAATTGCCGTACACGAGCACGGTGCTCATCGACAAGTTCGAAACGGAAGGGCGCCTGCGCCGCGTCTTCGCAACGATCCTCGTCGAGCGGGACGCCCACAAGGCGATGATCATCGGCCACAAGGGCGCCAAGCTCAAACAGATCAGCACCGAAGCGCGCCTCGATATGGAGAAGCTCTTCGACGGTCCGGTTTATCTCGAAACCTTCATCAAAGTGAAGAGCGGCTGGGCCGACAACGAAGCCGGGCTGCGTGCCTATGGGTACGAATGACGGGATCCGCGACGAGGCGGTGACGCTTCACCGCGCCGACGACGAAACCGACGAAGACGCCGATCGGCACGGTGCGGCCAAGCGCCGCGCCGTCCCGGCACGATCGACTTCGACGGCGCCTGGTGAGAAGGCGCTTCGACGCACGCGTCGAGCGGAAGGGAACGTGGGCGAGGAGGGCATGCCGGCGCCGGAGCGCCGCGCCGCCCGCGAGCCGTCGCATCGCATTGCGGAGCAGCCGGCCTTCGTTCTTCACAGTTACGCTTATCGCGAAACGAGCCTCGTCATCGACGTCTTCTCCCGCGATCACGGCCGCCTGGCGCTCGTCGCGAAAGGTGCGAAGCGCCCGCACTCGGCGTTGCGCGGAGTGTTGCAGACGTTTCAGCCGTTGTCGATGTCGTGGTCGGGCAAATCGGAGATGCGCACGTTGACCGGCGCCGAGTGGGTCGGCGGCATGCTGCCGTTGACGGGCGATGCGCTGCTTTGCGGCTTTTACGTCAATGAATTGCTCGTGAAGTTTTGCGCGCGCGAAGACGCCCATCCGCAGCTATTTCATCACTACGTCGTCACGCTCACGCGGCTCGCGCACGATGAGCCGCCCGTGCAGGTCCTGCGTTCGTTCGAGCGGGTGCTGCTGCGCGAGACGGGCTACGCCATGGCGCTCGATCGCACCGTGGCGCGCAAACCGGTGACGCCCGAGGGCCGCTATGTGTTCGATCCCGAGCGCGGTGTGCGCGAGGCCGCGAGCGAGTTGCCTGCGCACTGGCCGGTCATATCGGGGCAGACGTTGCTCGACATGGAGCGGGACGATTACCATCGTGCCCAGACCGTCGCGCAAAGCAAAACGCTGATGCGCTTCCTGCTCAACACTTATCTTGGCGGGGTGCCGCTCGCCACTCGCCAAATTCTTCTCGATCTGCAGAACCTATGAGCTTCTTTTTGACGTCGCCGACCGTCATCGACCTCGGCGTCAATATCGACCACGTCGCCACCTTGCGCAACGTGCGCGGCACGCGCTACCCCGATCCGATCCGTGCTGCGCTCGCCGCCGAGGCGGCTGGCGCCGACGCGATCACGCTGCATTTGCGCGAAGACCGCCGTCATATCGTCGACGCCGACGTGCGCTCGCTGCGCACGCAACTGTCCACGCGGATGAACCTCGAGTGTGCGGTCACTCCGGAAATGCTCGATATCGCCTGCGAGGTGCAGCCCCACGATATTTGCCTCGTGCCGGAAAAGCGCGCGGAACTGACGACCGAAGGCGGGCTGGACGTGACGGCCCACTTCGAAGCCGTCCGCGCCGCTTGCCGGCAACTGGCCGATGCTGGTTCGCGCGTATCGCTCTTTATCGATGCCGACGAGGCGCAGATTCGTGCGGCGCACGAAGCGGGCGCGCCCGTCATCGAACTGCACACGGGGCGCTACGCCGATGCGCACGACGAAGCCGAGCAGCAGCGCGAGTACGAGCGCGTCGTGCGCGGCGTGCAATTGGGCGTGTCGCTCGGCCTGAAGGTCAACGCCGGCCACGGGCTGCACTACACGAACGTGCAGCAGATCGCAGCCATCGAGGGCATCGTCGAATTGAACATCGGCCATGCGATCGTCGCGCAAGCGATCTTTGCGGGATGGGAAAACGCGGTGCGCGAGATGAAGGCCATCATGGTGGCCGCGCGTCTTGGCGCGATGCACTGACCACCGA
Source organism: Paraburkholderia sp. (assembly GCA_004322045.1). Taxonomy (GTDB): domain Bacteria; phylum Pseudomonadota; class Gammaproteobacteria; order Burkholderiales; family Burkholderiaceae; genus Trinickia. The sequence goes on along the minus strand of SCRN01000023.1, from coordinate 202,869 downwards.
CGGCAAACGCATGGCGATCTACGGTATCGGCACTGACATCGTTCAGGTCAGTCGCGTCGCGGCGGTGATGTCGCGCACGAACGGGCGCTTCGCCGAGAAGGTGCTCGGCCCGGACGAGCTGCGCGTCTACCATGCGCGTAACGCGCGCTCGCAGGCGCGCGGTCTCGCTTTTCTGGCGACGCGTTTTTCGGCCAAGGAAGCGTTCTCCAAGGCGATCGGGCTAGGGATGCATTGGCCGATGACCTGGCGTGCGCTGCAAACGCTGAACGAGGCGAGCGGAAAGCCCGTGGTGAAGGCCTCCGGTGAACTAGCCGAATGGCTCGCGGCGCGCGGTATCACGGCCCGCGTGAGCATCACCGACGAGCGCGATTACGCCGTGGCGTTCGTTGTCGCCGAAGCCGAGGCGGCGACGCCCGCAACCTAACCGAGCAGGCCTCACCCAGAGCGGTGGGCGCCGCGCATTCGGCCCCTCGATACCTCGTCTTTTCTTCTCCCATTCTTCGATGAAAAATTCTCCCGGACCGGTGATGCTCGACGTCAAGGGGCCTGTGCTCACTGACGACGACCTACGTCGCCTATCGCACCCGATGACGGGCGGCGTTATTTTGTTCGCGCGCCACTACGAGAGCCGCGGGCAACTGATCGCGCTGACCGATGCCATTCGCGATGTGCGCGACGATCTGCTGATCGCCGTGGATCACGAGGGCGGGCGCGTGCAGCGCTTTCGCACCGATGGTTTCACCGTGCTGCCGGCGATGCGGCGCCTTGGCGAGCTATGGGACCGCGACGTGCTGTTGGCGACCAAGGTCGCCACGGCGACGGGCTACGTGCTTGCCGCGCAATTGCGTGCGTGCGGGGTGGACCTGAGTTTCACGCCCGTGCTCGATCTCGATTACGGGCGCTCGGCCGTGATAGGCGATCGCGCCTTCCACCGCGACCCGCGTGTGGTCACGCTGCTCACCAAGAGCTTGAACCATGGCTTGGCGCTGGCCGGCATGAGCAACTGCGGCAAGCACTTTCCGGGTCATGGGTTCGCTGCGGCGGATTCGCACGTCGCGCTGCCGGTGGACGAGCGCGACCTAGACGTCATTCTGCGCGAGGACGTCATGCCCTATGACTGGCTCGGCATGGCACTCGCATCCGTCATTCCGGCGCATGTGATTTACTCGAAAGTCGATGCCAAGCCGGCGGGGTTCTCACGCATCTGGCTCCAAGACATCTTGCGCGGCAAATTGGGTTTCACCGGCGCGATTTTCAGCGACGACCTGTCGATGGAGGCGGCGCGGGCGGGCGGCACGTTGACGCAAGCGGCGCAGGCCGCGCTGCAGGCCGGTTGCGATATGGTGCTCATCTGCAATCAGCCCGACGCCGCAGAAGTGGTGCTCGACGAATTGCGATATACGCCGTCGAAAGAAAGCGTGCGCAGGATCAAGCAATTGCGCCCGCGCGGCGCTGCGCCGAGCTGGCGCAAATTGGCCGACCGGCCTGCGTATCGAGACGCCCTGGCCCTGCTGCGCGCGACTTTGGGCTAGCTTGGGGGTAGGTAGCAGGGGGTAGGGCCTGCCGACAAGCGCCATGTACGCCGTGATGCGCTGGGCGTGGCCCCGAGTTCGCAAGACGTTCGAAGAGGCGCGGGCGTGGCGGCTGCCCGCGTCGCGCCCTCGCCCTTGCCCGGAGTCACGCCATCTTCATCCGCTGCAGCTTGTTGTAGAGCGTCTTCGGACTAATGCCGAGCAGCGTGGCGGCGCGGTGACGCGTGCCGCCCACGGCGTCGAGCGTCGCACGAATCAACAAGTCTTCTACGTCGGACAGCGGCGTGCCGACGGTAACTTGCACACTGCCTCCGTTCAAACGCCGCCCCGTCGATCCGTTGGTCTCGTCGGCGCGCAGTGAATCGACGATTTCGCCCGATGCGTTATAAGCGCGTCGCACGCGCTCGTGCAACTCGCGCACGTTGCCGGGCCAATCGTAGGTTAGGCACTCGCGCACGAGGTTCGGCCCGATGCGTTTGTTCACCGTGGCGAGCCCGCTCGCGTTGATTTCACGGTTGAGTTCGTCGACGAGCGCCTCTGCAATCAGCACGGCATCGTCGTCGCGCTCGCGCAGTGGCGGCAGCGCGAGCGACGCCGCGTCAAGGCGCAACCATAAGTCCTCGCGCAAGAGACCCTGCGCGACTGCGTCGCGGGCGGGCTTGCGTGAGGCTGCGACGATGCGGCAATCGACGCTGACTTGATTGCTGCCGCCCACGCGCATGTACGTTTGCGAATCGAGCGCGCGCAGTAGCGCTTCTTGCTGCGGCAACGGTAGCTCCGCGATTTCATCCAAGAAGAGCGTGCCGCCCGCCGCTTGCTCGAACAGGCCCGGCTCGCGTCGCTCGATCGCGGGGATCGCGCTTTCCTGGCTCGAACAGCATGCTGTCGAGCCCCCGCTCGCTAGCGGGATCTCGGGCGAACGCACGGCAGTCGAACACCACGAACGGACCTTTGCGGCGGCGGCTCATTTCATGCAGCGTGCGTGCCGCGACTTCCTTGCCCGTGCCGGCTTCGCCACAGATCAGCACGGCGGACTCGGTGGGCGCAAGGCGCTCGATGGAATCGTAGACATGTTGAATCGCATTGCTGCGGCCGATCATTGGCCCGAAGCGGCCCAACCGGCGCAACGTCGTGCGCAGCGCTTGCACTTCCTCGGTCAACTCGTACGGGCGGGGGATGCGCGCAAGCAAGCTGCGCAAACGCGGAATATTGACGGGCTTGAGCAGATAATCCCAAATCCCGTGGCGCAATCCTTCGATGGCGCTTTCGACCGTCGCGTTGCCCGTCATGACGATGACGGGGACGACGCCGTCCGGTTGAGCCGGCAAATTATGCAGCAGCTCGAGCCCGCTGCCGTCGGGCAAATTCAGGTCGATCAGCACGACATCGGGGATGAAGCGCGTCAGCGCTGCGCGTGCCTCGGCAAGCGTGGCGGCGGTGTCGACGGAAAAGCCGTCAGCGGCGACGATAGCGTTGAGACCGGACAAGCTATTGGGATCGTCTTCGACAATCAGGGCATGTGGCATGGCTGGCGTAATCAATCAATAAGTCGAGAGAGCGTCGGCGCCGTATACAAAAAACGCCATGCAAGGGAAACGCCTTTCGACGGCGAACAGGCGGCGTAAGTAGAGCATATCCCGTGCCAGATCGTTCTCCTTTATAGAACAAGTACTTGGGGATGTCACTCGGCAAGAGCGGCAGTGGCGGTGGCGCTACAGTGCAAAAACGACCGGTAAAGATTGCTTAACCATACACTACTCATACGAAAAAAAAAGCGCCCGTGGGGCGCTTTCAGTCGGCATTACGTCCCGTATGCGCCCAAAGAGGGCCGCACGCGGTCAGTCGGTTATGCGCGGCTACGGTATTCGTCGGTGCGGGTATCGATTTCGATCTTGTCGCCAATATTGCAGAACAGCGGAACTTGCAGTTCGAAGCCCGTGTTGAGCTTCGCCGTCTTGAGCACCTTGCCCGACGACGTATCGCCCTTCACTGCCGGTTCCGTGTACGTGATTTCGCGCACGAGCGTGGTGGGCAACTCGACCGAAATGGCCTTCTCGTTGTAGAACACCACTTCGCAGGGCATGCCGTCTTGGAGATAGTTGAGCGCATTGCCCATCAACTCGGCTTCCACTTCGAACTGGTTGTAATCGGCGTCCATGAACACGTACATGGGATCGGCGAAGTACGAATACGTGACTTCCTTGCGATCGAGCACGACGACGTCGAACTTGTCGTCCGCCTTGTATACCGATTCCATGCCTGCGCCAGTCAGCAGGTTCTTCAGCTTCATCTTGACGACGGCGGCGTTACGGCCCGATTTGTTGTACTCGGTCTTTAGCACGACCATGGCGTCGTTGCCGATCATCACGACGTTGCCCGTGCGCAGTTCCTGTGCAATCTTCATAAAAAAACGATCCTATGCGAATAAGGTGGTTGATCTGTTGCTCAACGGCATCGACATCGATCGTTTAATCAGTCCCGCATCGCACAGGTTTCCCCAATGCTTCACTCAATGCGCTACGCCGTCGGATAACCGCTTATTTTAACTGAGATTGGGCGAATTCGGCTAGGTTCGCGGCTAGATCCCCGACGGACGCGAGTTCCTTCGCCCATTCATCGGCACGCGCTCGAAGCACTTGCCGATGGCGCCAGAAGTCGTTCCATTCGGGCGTGCCGGCGCCGTTCCAGGCATGCCAAAAGCGGCCAACGGCCGCACGCGCGGGCGCCGGCAGCGTCGCCGTATAGTGCGACAGTGCTGCGTCCAGTTTGGGCAAATGCGCCGCGTCGGCTTGCGGATAGATATGCCAGACGAAGGGCCGGTGCGCCCATTGAGCGCGGACGAAGGAGTCTTCGCCGCGCACGAAGTTGACGTCGCTCGCCCAAAGCAGCCGGTCGAACTCGGGCTGCGGCCGGAAGGCTAACGCGTGCGCGCGCAGGTTGCCGCGCTCGGCGTGAGCCCCTGCGCCGAACTGTGAAACGCCGAAAAAACGTGCGAGCGCGCCGGAGATGCGGCCTTCGGGCGCAAGCAGCACGATCGGCTCGGCCCCATCGCGCCACTGCTCCAATAAGCCGTCGATGGCGGGGTTTTCGTAGGAAAACAACGAAATGACGGTCGCAACCGGCTCGGGGCGCGGCGCTCCTGTGGCTTCTCGCCACCAGGCGCTTTGCGCGGCTTCGGAGGTTTCGAAGGCGATGCGCTCGGCATCGAGCGTGCGTTCCTTCACGACGCCGCCCGTGCCGGGGCCGAGGCCCGGGAAAAAGAACGTTTTGTCGAGCGCAGAGCGCGGGTGCGGCGATGGCTTCAGGTGATAGTCGGCCACCCAGTCTTCGGCGCTCAAATATTCGAGATTGAGCCAAACCGGCGCCCGGGCGCGGCGGGCCATGGCCGCCACGTAGGCGGGCGGCAACTCGCAGGCGAAGGCTTCGATCACGATATCGGGCACGGCGATCGGGTCACCCGCGTGCGCGGGCTCATGCCAATGTTCGACGACGATGCCCTCGACGCGCTGCCGCGCGAGCCCGACGTCGAGCGTGGGGCAAAGCCGCGCGAAGGTATGCAGATCGTCGACGAACAAGCGCATCTGCCAGCCATACTCGGCTGCCAGCTGCCGCGCCAAGCGCCAACATACGCCGACGTCGCCGAAATTGTCGATGACGGCGCAAAACAGGTCGCAGGCAATCGTGTCGGGGCGAGCGGGGCACATGGGGTGGTGAGCGAGCGAGGGTGGGCGGGCAGACCGTGAAGCCGCGCGAAGCGGGATGCGCCGGACGGCGCGAACCGGTGCGCAAATGGTCTAAACTGGCGATTCTAAAGCACGCCGCCACTTGCCGTGCGGTGTTTCGCCCCCTATACGCATGACCGATTCCGACGCTCCAAAGCCGCCTTTCGAACCGAAGAAGCTCCTAGCTCAATTGCCGCACCTGCCGGGCGTGTACCGTTATTACGACGCGCAGGACAGCGTGCTCTATGTCGGCAAGGCGCGCGATCTGAAAAAGCGCGTGTCGAGCTACTTCACGAAGACGCAACTGTCGCCGCGCATCGCGATGATGATCACGCGCATTGCGCGAATCGAGACCACGGTGACGCGCTCGGAAGCCGAGGCGCTGCTGCTCGAGAACAATCTCATCAAAGCGCTGGCGCCGCGCTACAACATCCTGTTTCGCGACGACAAGTCGTACCCGTATCTGAAGCTGACGGGGCATCGCTTTCCGCGCATGGCTTACTACCGTGGCGCGGTCGACAAAAAGAACCAGTACTTCGGGCCGTTTCCGAGCGCTTGGGCCGTACGCGAAAGCATTCAGATATTGCAGCGCGTGTTTCAGTTGCGCACCTGCGAAGACTCGGTATTCAGCAATCGGACGCGGCCCTGCCTGCTCCATCAGATCGGCCGATGCACCGCGCCTTGCGTGGGCGCGATCAGCGAGGAGGATTACGCGCGCGATGTGGCGAATGCTTCGCGCTTTTTGCTCGGGCGGCAGAGCGAGGTGATGTCGGAACTCGAAACCAAGATGCATGCGTTCGCGGCCGAACTGAAGTTCGAGCAGGCTGCCGCCGTGCGCAATCAAATGAGTTCGCTTTCCACGGTGCTGCACCAGCAAGCGATCGAAGTGGGGGGCGACAGCGATGTCGACATTCTTGCTGTCGTGGCGCAAGGAGGGCGCGTCTGCGTGAATCTTGCCATGGTGCGCGGCGGGCGGCATCTGGGCGACAAAGCGTACTTCCCGGCCCATCTCGAAAGCGCGCTCGCAGTCGACGAAGCGTCTTTGGACGAGGCGTGGGAAGGCGAGACCGACGGTAACGACGGGGCGCAGGGGGAACGTGCGAGCGGGGCGCAGCCGGCGCGCGCCTTGACGGTGGACGAGGCGGCGAACCGTCTCCATTCCGGCGTCGAGACGGAGGTGCTCGAAGCTTTCATCGCCCAGCACTATCTCGGCAACCGAATTCCACCTGTGCTCGTCGTGAGTCACGCGCCCGCCAATCGCGAGCTCGTCGATCTGCTTGCCGAGCAGGCCGGCCATAAAGTCGGCTTCGTGCGTCAGCCGCAAGGACAGCGACGCGTCTGGCTGGCGATGGCCGAGCAAAATGCGCGGCTCGCGCTGACGCGGCTGTTATCCGAACGCGGGTCTCAGCAAGCGCGCACGCGCGCACTGGCCGATGTGCTGAACATGGAGTGCGACGACCTCGCGCATTTACGCATCGAATGCTTCGACATCAGCCATACGATGGGCGAAGCAACCCAAGCGTCGTGCGTCGTCTACCGCGACCACAAGATGCAGCCCGGCGAGTATCGCCGCTACAACATCACCGGCATTACGCCGGGTGACGATTATGCCGCCATGCGCCAAGTGCTGACGCGGCGCTATGAAAAGCTGATCGAACTCGCCGCGAGCAATGCCGACGCGCGGGAGAGCGAGCCGCAGCCGGACGCCGTCGCCGATTCGGATACGGCGGCCGATTCGGCCGAACCGGCGGCGGCCGCGGGCGCATTGCCCAACATCGTGCTGATCGACGGTGGGAAAGGGCAGGTCGAGGTCGCCCGGCAGGTTTTCACCGAACTGGGCCTCGATCACTCGATGCTCGTCGGCGTCGCCAAAGGCGAGGGGCGCAAGGTCGGCCTGGAAACGCTCGTCTTTGCCGATGGCCGCCCCGCGCTCGAGCTGGGCAAGGAAAGCGCCGCACTGATGCTCGTCGCGCAGATCCGCGACGAAGCGCATCGCTTCGCGATCACAGGGATGCGTGCGAAGCGCGCAAAGGCACGCCAAACCTCGCGGCTCGAAGAACTCGAGGGCATCGGCGCGAAACGGCGGCAGCGCCTGCTCGTGCGCTTCGGTGGGCTGCGCGGCGTCGTCGCGGCGAGCGTGGAGGATCTGGCGAGCGTCGAAGGCATTTCGCGCTCGCTAGCCGAGCAGATCTACCGGCAACTGCATTGAGCCGCCGGCCGGCCCGCCGCAGAGGGGACGATCCGCGGGTTAAAGGAGACGTTCGTGGGGCCGGCGTACGCCTGGAATCGGCATGAACGGGTTCTAGTCGGCGGCGCTTGGCTTGTGGCGGGTTCGGCGACGCGGCACAATGGCGTCTCCTTAGACCGGTTCTTACTCCAACGCCCGCACTCGTCCATGCCGTTCAACTTTCCGATCTTTCTGACATGGCTGCGGATCGTGCTGATTCCGCTCGTCGTCGGCGTTTTTTACGTCCCAGATTCGATGATGAGCGCTGTCGATCGCAACATCGCGGCGGCGGCGATCTTCGTGCTGGCCGCGCTGACCGATTGGTTCGACGGGTATCTCGCGCGCAAGTGGAACCAGACTTCGGCGTTCGGCGCATTTCTCGACCCGGTCGCCGATAAGCTGATGGTCACCGCGGCGCTGCTCGTGCTCGTGCAACTGTCGCGCATCGAATCGGCGATCGCGCTCGTGATCGTCGGCCGGGAGATCGCCATTTCCGCGTTGCGCGAGTGGATGGCCCATATCGGCGCTTCCAAGAGCGTCGCCGTCAATCAACTGGGCAAGTTCAAGACGGCGTGCCAGATGATCGCGATTCCCATGTTGCTCTATTACGGCAGCGTCCCGGTCGGGTCGTCGTTCGCTATCGATACGCGCGTGTGGGGCATTTGGCTCATCTACCTCGCCGCCGTGCTGACCATCTGGTCGATGCTCTATTACATGAAGCTCGCGTGGCCGCAAATCCGCGAACGCGGCGGCGCGCAATGAGCGCTGGTCACACTTTTCGCACGGAGCCGTTCGTTATCGGTCTTTGTCCGGAAATTCACTAGAAACGGCGCGCGCAACTTCTTCCACGACGCTCGCCCATTGGCCCGGTGCGCGTTGTCGCACGAGCCGCGCACTCGGGTACCAGGGGCTGCGATCGGTGTTCGTGAACCAGCGCCAGTCCGCCGCGAAAGGCAGCATGAGCCATAGCGGCTTGCCCAGCGCGCCGGCGAGGTGGGCGATCGACGTGTCGATGGAGACGACGGCGTCGAGCTTGTCGACGATAGCGGCAGTATCGGCGAAATCGCGGATACGGGCGTCGAGGCGGTGAAGCGAGGCCGTACGGGCGTGCAGGTCGAGCGAGCGCCGATCGTCGTCGCTCAGGTTAGGCTGCAGCACGAGCCAGTCGATGCCGGCCAATTCGAATAGCGGTGCCAGCGTGGCAACGGACATGGCGCGGTTTTCCTGCGCTTGGATGCGGCCCGACCAGGCCAAGCCGATCTTCACCTTCGCATGGCCGCCGAGCGAACCTCGCCAATGACGGCGGTAGGCGGCCGGCACCTCCAAGTAGCGGCGGGCGGCCGGCAACGTTTCGAGCCGCGTGCCTAGTGCGAGCGGCAGGCTCAACAAAGGACAATGCAAGTGCGCTTGCGGCGCGCTCTCGCCCGCGATGCCCAATGTAACGCCCCACGCGTTCGCGAGGGGCGCCACGAGCGGGGCGAGCTCGCGCTGCACTGTCAGCGCGACGCGGCCGGCGCGCGCTCGCGCGAACGGCACGAAGCGCAGAAATTGAAGCGTATCGCCGAAACCTTGCTCGGCTTCGATCCACAGCGTTTTCGAGGGGATCGGTTCGCCGCGCCAGCGCGGTAGGGAAGCGCCCTGGGCCGCCGCGTGCTCGTTCGCCGCCGCCGCAATCGCGAGCCGCGATTCGTAGGCGGGCAAGCCCCGTGCGAAATCGCTCAGCGTCAATAGCGTAAGCGCTCGGTTCAATTGCGCCGAAGCGAGGTCCGGACGCAGCCGCAACGCCTGATCGAACGCGCGCAGCGCCGCCTCGTGCGCGCCCAGCGCGTGGTGCGCATTGCCCAGCCCGAGCCACGCCAGAGCCAACTGCGGATCGAGGCCGACGGCCCGTTCGTAACGAGCGATCGCTTCTTCGTGGCGGCCAAGCGCCGCTAGTGCATTGCCGAGCCCCAGCAACGCGGGTGGGAACGCGGCCTGCAATGCGAGCGCGGCCTCGAATGCCGCGGCTGCTTCTTCATGACGGCCCACCGCATCGAGCGTATTGCCCAGGTTGAAGTGCGCGGCGACATAACGCGGCTCGGCTGCCAAAGCAGCGTGAAAGTGCGTGATCGCCTCATGCGCGCGCCCGAGCGCCGCCTGCGCCATGCCGAGGTTGTTGTGCGCCCCCGCATGGCCTGGGCGCAGCGCGAGCGCCCGCGAGAATGCCGCGATCGCCTCTTCGGTGCGACCTAACGCATGCAGTGCGTTACCGAGGTTGTTGTAGGTCGATGCGTCGTTCGGTTGCAGCCGCAAGGAACGATCGAACGCGTCGACGGCGTCTGCGTGGCGCCCTGCCTGTGCATAGGCGTTGCCGAGGTTGTAGTGGGCGAGCGGAAATTCGGGCGCGAGCGAAAGCGCATTGCGAAAGCGCTCGATCGCGCCGTCGAGGCGCCCGAGCGCCTTCAGCGCATTGCCGAGATTCAGTTGCAGGGCCGCATCGCCGGGGCGCAGCGCTACCGCCCGGCCGACGAGCTCAGCTGCTTCTTCGTGCCGCCCTTGCTGGTGGCGGAGCACCCCCAGCAGATGGAGGGCGTCGGTGTGGACGGGGTCGGCCTCGATCGCCGCACGATAGTCGCGCTCGGCATCGGCGAGTCGTCCGTCACGATGCGCCGCATAGGCGCGCGCGAAAAAGGAATCCATGACGGCAGTCAATTGCGCAAACGCAGCATTGTCCCATACTCGGATAGGCGGCTGCCGTGCCCGGTGGTAGGGCTGGGTGAGCGGTGCTGGGTGCTAGGTGCTAGGTGCCCTGCGGTTCGGTGACTAGGTGACTAGGTGACACGGCGCCCGCGCGCCGGCGCCGTGTGCCATCCACCCATGACCGGCGACGGCTGACGTCTACGAGCCCGTTCGAGCGCCGATCCGGACGAGGCGGCGTACACTTGGCAAGATCTCGTGGTTCGCCGGAGGACAAGCATGGCCGCCGTGACCAACGACGCGCTGCCCGTATTGATCGTCGGGGCAGGGCCCACCGGACTCGCCGCCGCGATGAGCTTGGCGCGCGCCCATACGAATGTGCGCCTCATCGACCGTGAGCTGCAGCCGGCCGGCTATTCGCGCGCGATCGGCATACAAGCCCGCACGCTCGAGTTGTTCGAACAACACCGCGTGGTCGAGCCATTTCTCGCGTTGGGTCACAGACTGCGCGCAGCCAACCTGTACTCGAACGGACATCGGCTCGCACGGCTCGATTTCGACCCGCTGCACACGCGTTATCCCTATCTGCTCTGCCTCGATCAATCCGTCACGGAGCGGTTGTTGACCGAGCATCTGGCCACCCTTGGAATACAGATCGAGCGTGGCGTTGCCCTCGTCGGCCTGAAACAGGATGCATCGCAAGTCGAGGCGCAGTTGCTGCACGCCGACGGCAGGCAAGAGACGTGCCGCGCAGCCTATGTGATCGGCGCGGACGGCGCGCACAGCGCCACGCGTCATCTTCTTGGACTGGGCTTCTCCGGTAAAACGTTCGAGCAGACGTTCCTCCTTGCCGATCTGCAAGTCGATTCCGACTTGTCAGAAGACGAGTTTCATCTTTTCGCATCGAGTGAGGGGTTGGCTGCCGTCATTCCGATGGGGGGCGGGCGTCATCGATTCATCGCCGATAACGTAGATGACGTAGGTGACGTAGATAACGCAGACGAGGCGAACGGCGCCGGCCACCGTGAAGAGGCATCGCCGGCAGCGGCGTCGTCCACCAAGGAGCGCATGGCTGCGTATGCGAGCGAGAACGTGCCTGCCGAACGTCGACTGCGAGATTTGCCACACCGGTCCGAGCGGGCATCAAGCGGCGATGGCGGCGATCACCAGCCGGCTCTCGATCTGTGCGGCGCGATCGCCGCGCGGCGGATCGGCCGTCCGCTGCGACTGTCGGCATTGGGGTGGTCGTCGTACTTCCATTTGAATAGCCGCATGGTGGAGCGGTTGCGCACGCAGCGCGTCTTCCTGGCGGGCGATGCCGCGCACGTGCATAGTCCTGCCGGTGCGCAGGGGATGAACACGGGCATTCAGGAAGCGCTGAATCTGGGCTGGAAGCTGGCACGGCGTATGGCGGGCCAAGCGAGCGAAGCGCTACTGGACACCTACCAGCTCGAGCGTCATCCCATCGAACGCGATGTTCTACGCCAAACGGCATTCATTACGCAACTGGCCGAGGCGGAACGCGGACCGATGAAACTGCTGCGCGAGCGCGTCATGCCGGTGCTGGCAGCGTTCGGGCCGCTGCGCGACGCCGCGCGGCTCATGGTCAGCGAGCTTGCGATTCAATACCGGCGCAGCCCGCTCACGCTCGAGCGCGTCTTGGACGGCGGCCCGCGAGCCGGGGAGAGGGCGCCCGACGCGCTCGTGCATGTGATCGATGGTCCGCTCGGCCGAGCGCCCGGCACCGCGCGCTTGTACGACTTGCACGATCCCGCGTTCTTCTCGCTGTTCGTGCTGGTGGCCTTGCCTGGCGGCGCGCAGGCCGCGCTGGACGCGACCGGGACGCTTGTCGAGCCGCCGGTCGCCGCAGACCCGGACCTCGACCGCTTGTGCTCGGTGGTCGAAGCCGCGCTGCCGGGCGCGGTGCGTATTTGGCGCGTGACCGATGCGAGCGATGGCGAAGCACCGTCGCTCATGCATGCATACGGGCGTACGCGTCCGGCGTTCTACCTCTTGCGTCCCGACGGCTACCTATGCGCGCGCGGACGGCCCGCCTCCGATGCGAGCGCGCTCATGCGGCATTGCGAAATGTGGTTCGGCGGCGCGGGCGCCGCGCACTGAGCGCGGCGACGCCCGCCCGTTAAGCGACGGCGTGCGGCGTAAGCGCCTCGCGGGCGCGCGACAGTGCTTCGCGCACGATCGGCGACATCGCTGCGCTTGCTGCCGGATCGTCGAGCGAAGCGAGGATCGTGCGCCGCATGCGCGGTTCCCAGAAGCGGCGGATGTGATCGGCGATGCCGGTCAGCGCCTCCTCGCGATCGGGCATCGACGCAAAGAACTCGCCGATTTGATTTGCCATTTCGATCAAATGCTCGAGCTTCATCGCTGCTCGCCTTCCTTCGTCAGTGCCGCGTTGCAGATCATCGTGCGCATGCTCACTTCCCGGTTGTCGCGCCAGCCAGTGCGCGTTCACGCTCGCGCAACAACTCGAGCTGCGTTTCGTTGAACCGTTCGTATTGCTGCTGCCATTCGGACGGCTGCTTCACGGGCTGCACCTGCACCGCGGTGACCTTGTACTCGGGGCAATTGGTCGCCCAGTCCGAACTGTCCGTCGTGATAACGTTCGCGCCCGATTCGGGGAAATGGAACGTCGTGTAGACCACACCCGGCTGCATCCGCTCGCTGACGAGCGCGCGTTGCACCGTTTGACCGGCACGCGATTCGATGCCAACCCAATCGCCCGTCTTGATGCCGCGATCCTGTGCGTCGTGCGGATGGATCTCGAGACGATCCTCTTCGTGCCAACGCGAGTTCTCGGTGCGACGCGTCTGCGCACCGACGTTGTATTGCGAGAGGATGCGTCCCGTCGTCAGCAATAGCGGGTAGCGTCGCGTGACTTTCTCGCGCGAGGCGACGAATTGCGTAATGACGAACTTGCCCTTGCCGCGCACGAATTCATCGACGTGCATCGTCGGCGTGCCTTCCGGCGCTTGCTCGTTGCAGGGCCATTGCACGCTGCCGAGCCGATCGATGAGCGCGTAGGACACACCATGGAAGGTCGGCGTCAGTCGCGCGATTTCGTCCATGATCTCCGAGGGATGCGCGTAATCCATCTCATAGCCGAGCGCATGCGAGAGCATCAGCGTGACTTCCCAGTCGGCGTAGCGCGCAAGGGGCGGCATCACGCGTCGCACGCGCGAGACTCGTCGCTCGGCGTTCGTGAACGTGCCGTCCTTTTCGAGGAACGAGGAGCCCGGCAGGAACACGTGCGCATATTTGGCCGTCTCGTTCAGGAAGATGTCCTGCACGACGATGCATTCCATCGCCGTGAGCGCGGCGGCCACGTGTTGCGTGTCCGGGTCGGACTGGACGATGTCCTCCCCTTGGCAATATAGGCCGCGGAAGCTGCCATCGAGCGCCGCGTCGAACATGTTCGGAATGCGCAAGCCGGGCTCGGGTTGCAATTGCACGCCCCACGCCGCTTCGAATTCGTGTCGGACTTCATCGCCGCCGATATGACGATAGCCGGGCAACTCGTGCGGGAACGAGCCCATGTCGCACGAGCCCTGCACGTTGTTTTGGCCGCGCAACGGGTTGACGCCGACGCCTTCGCGCCCAATGTTGCCGGTGGCCATGGCCAGGTTGGCGATGCCCATGACCATCGTCGAGCCTTGTGCGTGCTCGGTGACGCCAAGGCCGTAGTAGATCGCGGCATTGCCGCCCGTTGCATAGAGGCGGGCTGCTTCGCGCACGAGCTCGGCCGGCACGCCGGTGACGTCGGCCGTGGCCTCGGGCGAATTCTCGGGTTGGGCAATGAATGCGCGCCATTGCTCGAAGGCGAGCGGTTCGCAGCGTTCGGCGATGAATGCATCGGCCAAGAGCCCCTCGGTCACGATCGTATGGGCGAGCGCGTTCACGAGTGCGACGTTGGTGCCGGGGCGCAGTTGCAGATGACAGGCCGCCTTCACGTGAGGGCCGTCGACGAGATCGATGCGGCGCGGGTCGGCCACGATCAGCTTGGCGCCTTCGCGCAACCGCCGTTTCAAGCGCGAGCCGAAGACCGGGTGCCCGTCGGTCGGGTTCGCACCGATGACCATGATCACGTCGGCCTTCTCGACCGAGGCGAACGTCTGCGTGCCGGCCGATTCGCCGATCGTCGTCTTCAACCCGTAGCCCGTTGGCGAATGGCAAACGCGCGCGCAGGTATCGACGTTGTTGTTGCCGAAGGCCGCGCGCACGAGCTTCTGAACGAGGTACGTTTCTTCGTTCGTGCAGCGTGACGAGGTGATGCCGCCGATGGAATCGCGCCCGTGCTTCGCTTGGATGCGGCGGAACTCCGAGGCGGCGTAGGCGATGGCCTCTTCCCACGACACTTCTCGCCACGGGTCCGTGATCTTCGCGCGAATCATCGGCGTCGTGATGCGATCTTTGTGCGTCGCATAGCCCCACGCGAAGCGTCCTTTGACGCAAGCATGGCCTTCGTTGGCCTGCCCGTTCTTGTAAGGCGTCATGCGTACGACTTGCGAGCCTTTCATTTCGGCTTTGAACGAGCAGCCCACGCCGCAATAGGCGCAGGTGGTGATGATCGAGTGCTCGGGTTGTCCTGCGAACTCGATTGTCTTTTCGACGAGCGTGGCGGTCGGGCAAGCGGCGACGCAGGCGCCGCACGAGACGCATTCCGATTCCATGAACGGCTGGCTCTCGCTTGCCGCCACACGCGATTCGAATCCGCGTGCGGAGATGGTCAGCGCGAACGTGCCTTGCGTCTCCTCGCACGCGCGCACGCAGCGGTTGCAGACAATGCACTTGGACGGGTCGTAAGTGAAGTAGGGATTGGACTCGTCTTTGGCATCGTGCAGATGGTTCGCACCGTCGAAGCCATAGCGCACCTCGCGCAGCCCGACGACACCGGCCATGTCTTGCAGTTCACAGTCGCCGTTGGCGGGGCAGGTCAGACAGTCGAGCGGGTGATCGGAGATGTAGAGCTCCATCACGTTGCGGCGCAGCGATTGCAGCCGGTCGCTTTGCGTGCGCACGCGCATGCCTGCTTCGACGGGCGTCGTGCACGAGGCCGGATAGCCGCGCTTGCCTTCGATTTCCACGAGGCAAAGGCGGCACGATCCGAACGGCTCGAGTGAATCGGTCGCGCACAGCTTGGGCACGTTGACGCCGGCTTCGACCGCCGCGCGCATGACCGACGTGCCTGCCGGCACGGTGATCGCGACGCCGTCGATCTCCAGCGTGACATCGGTGTCGGCGTGCCGGCGCGGCGTGCCGTAATCGATGTCGCTCGCCGGTGCGGCGGCGTTCGATCGGCATGCGCAGTGTGCGGAACCGCAACCGCCCGAGCTTGACGGGACGGCAGGGGTGCGGGCGGGCGCATCGGACATGAGAGGCTCCATCGTCAAGCCGCAGCCGCTTTCGGCTGAACGGGGCGAAGACCGAAGTCTTCGGGGAAATGATCAAGCGCGGACAAGACCGGGTAGGGGGTCATGCCGCCCATCGCGCAGAGCGAACCGGACACCATCGTGTCGCACAGATCGCGCAGCAATTGAACTTGTTTTTCCGACGTGTCGCCGTTGCGGATGCGCGCGATGACCTCGACGCCGCGGGTCGAACCGATGCGGCAAGGCGTGCATTTGCCGCATGATTCGACGGCGCAAAAGTGCATCGCGTACTGTGCGAGCTCCGCGAGGTTCGAGCTGTCGTCGTGAACGACGAGGCCGCCGTGTCCGACGACCGCGCCGACGGCCGCGTAGGCTTCGTAGTCGAGCGGAATATCCCACTGGCTTTCGGGCAGATACGTGCCGAGCGGCCCGCCCACCTGCACGGCGCGCACCGGGCGGCCGCTTGCCGTGCCGCCGCCGAACTCATCGACGAGCTCGCGCAGCGTGACGCCGAAGGCCAGTTCGACGAGGCCGCCGCGCTTGATGTTGCCGGCCAACTGGAAAGGCAGGGTGCCGCGCGAGCGGCCCATGCCGAAGTCGCGATAGAACGCAGCGCCGCGCGCGAAGATGATCGGCACCGTCGCGAGCGTGATGACGTTGTTCACGACGGTGGGTTGACCGAACAGGCCCGCGAGCGCCGGGACCGGCGGCTTTGCGCGCACGATACCGCGCTTGCCCTCGAGCGATTCGAGCAACGCCGTTTCCTCGCCGCACACATACGAACCCGCGCCTTTGGCGACTTCGAGTTCGAAAGCGTGGTTCGAGCCGAGCACGCGCTCGCCGAGCCAGCCTGCTGCGCGTGCTTTCTCGAGCGCGGCGTTCAACATCTCGATGGCATGCGGGTATTCGCTGCGCACGTAGATGTAGCCGCGCGTTGCGCCCGTCGCCACGCCGGCGATGATCATGCCTTCGATCAACGCAAACGGGTCGCCTTCCATGGACAGACGATCGGAGAACGTGCCCGAATCGCCTTCGTCCGCATTGCAGACGATGTATTTTTGCGCGGCCTTCGCTTCGTGCACGGTGCGCCATTTGATGCCTGCGGGAAACGCCGCGCCGCCGCGGCCGCGCAGGCCCGAATCCAACACCGTTTGGCAGGCGTCTTCCGCGCTCATCCGCAGCGCTGCCTTCAGGCCTTCCAGGCCGCCATGGGCCGTATAGTCGTCGACCGAGAGCGGGTCGGTCAGGCCCAACCGTGCGAACGTGAGACGTTGTTGGCGCTTCAGATAGTCGATTTCATCGACGAGACCGACCGAGCGCGCGTGCGCGCCGCCCGTCAGAAACCCGGCATCGAACAGCGATGCGACTTCTGGCACTTCCACGTTGCCGTAGCCGACTCGTCCTTCTGGCGTCTGTACTTCGACGAGCGGCTCGAGCCAGAGCAGACCGCGCGAACCGTTGCGCACGAGCTCCACTGAAGTGCCGCGTCGCGCGGCTTCCTGCACGATTGCATCGGCAATCGCATCGGCGCCGAGCGCCAGCGCCGACGAGTCACGAGGAACGAAAACACGCGTGCTCATGCGTTCTCCTTGGCGCTTGCGAGCGGGGCCGCCGCATGCGTGCATGCTTCATCGAACAGGGCGTCGAACTTGTTCGGCGTGACCTTCACATGCAGCGCGCCGTTGATCGTCATCGACGGCGACAACGCGCACTGGCCGAGGCAGTAGACCGATTCGAGTTCGACGGGCTGCGTGCCGTGCACGTCTGGGCCACCGGCATCGCGGGAGGCGTCGAAGCGGCATCCGGTGCGAGTTTCGATGTGGTGCGCTAGCGCTTCGACGCCCATGCTGCGGCATGCCTCGGCCCGGCACAGCGCGACAGTGACCTGCGCGGGCGGGTGCGTGCGGAAGTGGTGGTAATAGGTGAGCACGCCGTGGACTTCGGCGCGGGAAAGATTGAAGGCGCGCGCGAGCGGCGCGACGACCTCGGGCGGGACGAAGCCCGTTTCGTCCTGTATGGCGTGCAGCACCGCAAGCAGCGATGCGCCCGGCGAAGCGTGTCGGCGGACGAGCTCGTCCGGCGCCGCGGCGCTGACCTGTTCCAAGGTGGGGCTCCTCTTAGGCTCCGGCTCCTGTATGGCACGATGGCTATATGCACTTGCTAGACATATGGTGTGCATATATTCTCGGCTCTGGCCGTTGTGTCGCCACAATAGGCGCGGGCTGCATGTTGTGCAATAGGAAATTGGACTGCATAAATGATCGACATCAAATGCGTCGCGGAATTGATCGTACGCGACAGTGCGGGCCGCGAAATGAGCTTGACGGACATCGTGCCCCTTTTGGCGTCGATCGGCGAGACGGGCAGCATCGCGCAAGCGGCGGGCGAGCGGCAGCTCTCGTACCGGCACGCGTGGGGGCTGTTGCGCGCCATCGAAGCGCGGCTTGGCGGCGAACTGATTTCGAAGGAGCGCGGCAAGGGCTCGGCATTGTCGTCGCTGGGCCGCGCGGTCGTGCAGGCGCAACGCACCTGCGCGGAGCGGCTCGACGGGCCGCTCCAGCAATTGGCAGGCGAAGTCGCCGCCGAATTGAACCGGCAACTGGGCGCGAGCGGCACGATGCGCATCCACGCTTCGCACGGGTACGCGGTGGCGGCGCTGGTCACGCAGATGAACGGGCTCGATGCGAATGCCGTGGAGATCAAGTATCGGGAGAGCGCCGAAGCCGTTGCGGCGCTGGCGCGCGGCGAATGCGATTTCGCCGGTTTTCACTTGCCGCGCGGGGCGTTTCGCGAGTTCTGCGCCGATATCTACCGACGCTGGCTCGACCCGCGGCGGCACGTGCTCGTCTATCTGACTGGTCGCAAGCAAGGTCTCTTTCTCGCAAAAGGCAACCCGAAGGGCGTGCGCGGTCTCGACGATCTGGCGCGCGCCGATATTCGGTTCGTCAATCGTCAAGCGGGATCGGGTACGCGGCTGCTGCTCGATTTGGCTTTGAACAGCGTGGGGATCGATCCCGACCGCATCAACGGCTATGCATCGACCGAGCTCACGCATACGGCAATCGCCGCGTTCGTTGCGAGCGGGATGGTCGACGCGGGTTTCGGGGTGGCGCCCGCTGCGCACCATTTCGGGCTCGATTTTCTGCCGATCGTCGACGAGGATTACTACTTCGCCTGCGAGCGCAGCCGGCTGTCGACGCAGCCGTTGGCATCGGCGCTCGGGGTGCTGCGCAGCGACGATTTTCGTGCGAAGGTTGCGTCGCTCGAAGGCTACGATCCCACGCATTGCGGTGAGCTGGTCGATGTCGCCGCGGGCCTGCGCGGCTCGCCGCATGGGGACGTTTCGCCCGTCAAGCAATAGCGATCCGGCGGGTGGGGCGGGTCGCTGCGAAGCAGGCGGCGATTACGGCGGTAACCTCGCTCGCTGCAAGCGCCGGCGATTCTGCGTTACCCTTGCTGGTTTCTCGTACGGACTGGCTCGGAACGCGCCGCACGGCGCGGTAAATCGCTATGAAATTACTCGTCAACTTCTGCGCCGCCTTCGCGGCTGCCGGCACGCTGGCCACCGTTACACCGCTCGCCTTCGCGCAGAATTCGCCCGGCGTGCCGGGCGGGATCCTGCAAGATCAATTCCGGCTGCAAGAGCACCCGCAATTGGAATTTGCCGCGTCGGCGCCGTCCAAGAAATACCAATCGCGCAGCTCGGAACTGCGCAAGCGCGGCGACAACGGCGATCCCAACGGCTGCAACTTGCAGTGCCCGGAAGACACGAAGTAGACGAGAGCGTGGCCGGTCAAACGCGTCGTCGACGGGCGATCGGCTTGCGTGCGCAGTCGTGCAGCCTGTGCATGACCTGTACGTCTGGGGGGCGAGCACGGGGATTGGGCGCGCCTAGCGCATCTGCGGCGGCTACGTTGTGCAGCGCGCGATCGCGAAGCGCAACTCGGGCTCGGAGACGGAATCGTCAGCGCGAGCTTGCTCGACGCGCACGTTCGAGCCCGCGGCCGACGGCGCCAGCGTGATGAGCCAGGCGTAGCCGTTGGCGGAGCGGCCGACGCCCAGTTCGGTGTAGCCGGCTCCGGCTCGCCGATGCACGTCCGACAAGCGGCTCGTCAGGCAGTTGGCGATGGCGCGGGGAGTGCGCGACGACGAGAACGCCATCGGCGCACTGCCATCGCGCACGTCCACCGAGTTTTGCGGTGCGGATCCGCAGGCGGAAAGTAGCGCGGCGAGTGCGAGGGCGGTGGTGGCGAGCGGGGATTCTTTCATCGACGAGCGGCCTGCTTGGCAATAGATCAAGTGTGCCAGTGTAACGGCGCGCGCCGAGTGCGGAAAGGCACGCGCCGTGGCGAGGACACCTACGACGCCCGCGGGAGCTGCATTGGCGATGCGGCGCCGATTCGCTATGCTCGATCTCGTGGAGGGCCGCACCGGCGCACCGGTTGGCGCCTCGACGACAGCAAAGCTGCCAATGAAAAAGGCCAACCGAAAGGTTGGCCTTGCAAATGCTGGTGGAGCCGGCGGGAATCGAACCCGCGTCCGCAAATAGTCCACAGCCAGTTCTACATACTTAGTTCAGTCGTTTGATTTAACCGCACCGACGCGGACGAACACGCTTCGTTACGGCGAGTCACTTGGTTTTCGGCCCCGGCGTCGTGACACCACCAAGGATTATCTGACGTAAATGACCTCGCTAGTCTTGCGACCCTAGCCCGTCAGCGAGCTAGTGCGAGGCGAGCGGGGTTAAGCCGCTACGGCGAACGAGTTATCGTTTGCGGTTACTTAAGTCCCATTGATTTACGAGGTGACGGGTCCTCGGTATGCCCTGAACTGCTTCGTTATCCACGTCGAAACCAGGTCGGCCCCGGTATCTAAGGTGGGATTATCCCACAGAAAGCAAGATGGTGCGGCTTGCCGAAAAATCAAGAGCGCGATGACGAACCGAGGGGCCTTTCGGTTGCGTCGGGCGCGGTTGCGGCCGGCGCAGGCGCGCTCGGTGGGCAATACCCTCCCCCTCGCATCATCCGAGCGCGGTAAGCAACAGGTGAAGCTGCTGCGGCGTATCGACGATGTGCTGGGCATGCCACATGGCCGGCGGCAGATCGGCGCCGCAGTAGCCGTATGCCGCCGCCACCGTCGCCATGCCGGCGGCGAATCCGGCCTGCACGTCGCGTAAATCGTCGCCGACATACACGATTTGCGCGGGCGGCAACGCGAGCGTTTCGGCTGCATGGAGCAGCGGCGCCGGATGGGGTTTGGAATGCGGCGTGGTGTCGCCGCTAACGACGCAGCCTGCGCGTGCCGCAAGCCCGAGCTGTGCGACGAGCGGCATGGTAAGGCGGGCCACCTTGTTCGTGACGATGCCCCAGCGAACGCCGCGCGCATCCAACGCGTCGAGCAACTCCGCTATACCCGGGAACAGAGTCGTCTCGGCGCATAGATCGGTCTCGTAATTCGCGAGGAATTCCTCGCGCATCGGGGCGAACTCGCGATCGTCGGGGCCGATCCCGAAGGCGCCGCCGATCAGGCCGCGCGCACCGGCCGATGCGAACGATCGCAACTGCTCGACGGGGACGAACTCGAGCCCTCGGTCGCGGCGCATCTTATTGACGGCGGCCACGAGATCGGGCGCGGTATCGGCAAGCGTTCCGTCGAGGTCGAACAGCGCGGCGCGACAGTGGGCGATCTGCGGCGCATCGTGTTGACGCGCGGGTGGGGACGACGGTTGGCTCATGGATCGAAAACGGACGAAGGGGGCGGGCAGGGGCGAGCGATGTGAGGGTGAGCGGTGCGCATGACGGCCACCGCTCGGTTTCGGTCAATCGTCGCGGCGGCAGGCAAACAAGTAGTTGACGCTCGTATCGTCGGACAAGGCGAAGCGCTTGCCGAGCGGGCGATAGGTGATCCCTTTGACCTCGGCTTCGCGCAAGCCGGCCGCTCGCGCGAAGCCGGCGAGTTCCGACGGGCGGATGAAGCGCGCGTAATCGTGTGTCCCTTTCGGCAGCATCTGCGCGATGTATTCCGCGCCGATCACCGCGAACAGATACGCCTTCACGTTACGATTGAGCGTGGAGAAGAACACCCAGCCACCGGGTTTGACGAGCGTTGCACAGGCGCGAACGATCGCCGCGGGATCGGGCACGTGTTCGAGCATCTCCATGCAAGTCACGACGTCGTAGCTCGCAGGTTCGCGCGCGGCGAGCGCCTCGGCCGCGATTTCCTCGTATTCGACGGTGATACCGCTTTCCAAGCTGTGCAGATCGGCTACGCCGAGCGCCTGATGGGATAGATCGATGCCCTTCACTTGCGCACCGAGGCCGGCCATCGATTCGGATAGGATGCCGCCGCCGCAACCGACGTCGAGCACGCGTTTTCCTGGCAAATGAGCATGCCCATCGATCCACGCAAGGCGGACGGGGTTCAGTTCGTGCAGCGGTTTGAATTCGGCGTTGGGATCCCACCAGCGGTGCGCAAGGTCGCTAAATTTCCGTAGCTCGTGGGGATCGGCATTCGTCATAAGCTTGCAAACGTGGAGTGGGCCAGAATTAGGCTGAGTATATCGAGGGTTGCGCGCTGCGGCAAAACCGCCGGGGCGCTCGAGGCGCGCCAAACTATCGCGGGCGAGACCGGGTTGCCATGCTCTGCAACGTGCCGGTGGGCGATGTCGATCCGCGTGGCGGCTGCCCGTGCGCTCTATGCCGCAGGCAGAAAAAAACCCCGCCGAAGCGGGGTTTTTCGTGACGCCGAAAACGGCAGCTTACTGTGCTGCTTTTTGCGTGCCGACGATTTCGACTTCCACGCGACGGTTCGGAGCCAGGCAAGTGATGAGCGCCTTGCGGTTCTTCTGGTTGCAATCCGTCTTGACCGGGTTGCGCTTGCCCTTGCCTTCCGTGTAGATCTTGTTGGCGGGCACGCCCTTGCTGACGAGGTAAGCCTTGACAGCTTGCGCGCGGCGCAGCGACAGACGATCGTTGTACTTGTCCGAGCCGATCTTGTCGGTGTAGCCCGTTGCAACGGCAACTTCGAGATCCATGCCTTCGATCTTCGATGCGAGCCCGTCAAGCGCTTGCTTGCCGGCCGGCTTCAGCACAGCCTTGTCGAAGTCGAACAGCGTGTCGGCTTGGTACGTGACCTTCTGGCTCGAAATAGCCGGAGCAACCGGGGCGACCGGAGCGGGCGGCGTCGGGGCTTGGGCGACGAGTGCGCCGTCGCACTTCGCGTTGGCCGTGGCCGGCGTCCAGAACGCATCGCGCCAGCAAAGCTCGTTCGTGCCGTTCATCCACACGTATTCGCCGGTACCATTCACCCAGTTGTCGTTCGTAGCTTGTCGCGACGCCGGCACCGACTGTGCCGATGCGGATGCAGCCACAACTGCGGTAGCTGCAATGAACGCGAGCTTTGAAAATTTATTCATATTTCTCCTCTCGAAATTGAGATTACCGCAGGTTTACTGCGAGCCTGGATGACGTAGACAAGTCATACATTGCTTGAAGTATAACATTGGTGCGGCACAAAAAACGGCGACCCTGTGGACACTTCGAGCAGCGTCTAACCAAGTGCGTTGGCATTTTGCCATATCGTTCCCTTCTTACGAAAAAAAAATCCCGCCGTCCCAAATCACCCGTTTCGATTGTGGTGCTGCCGCAACAGGGAAGCCAGGCGGGCTTCCGCGGGGAATGGCAGGTCGCACGATGCGTGCCAGAACTTCCGCAACAATTGCCTTCGCGTGCCGCAAAATTCGCTCGGAGCACGTGCCCGGCGTTCGGGTGCGTGGGGGAGTACGCGCCGGGTGTCGGGCGGCAAGGGCGGCCATGTTAGAATCGCGTGATGCCCGGCGCCTCCTGCCGGGTCGGCGGGGGTGGCGGTCCGGTTGGGTTTTCGCTCCGCTCGCGCCCGAAATCGATACGGATAATGGATCAATTCGCCAAAGAGACTCTGCCGATCTCCCTCGAAGAGGAAATGCGCCGTTCATACCTCGATTACGCGATGAGCGTAATCGTAGGACGGGCTCTCCCCGACGTGCGGGACGGCTTGAAGCCGGTGCATCGCCGCGTGCTCTATGCGATGCACGAACTGAACAACGACTGGAACCGCGCCTATAAGAAGTCGGCGCGTATCGTCGGCGACGTCATCGGTAAATATCACCCGCACGGCGACACCGCGGTCTACGACACCATCGTTCGGATGGCGCAAGACTTCTCGCTGCGCTACATGCTGGTCGACGGCCAGGGCAATTTCGGGTCGATCGACGGCGACAATGCCGCTGCCATGCGGTACACCGAAATCCGCATGGCCAAGATCGGCCACGAGCTACTGGCCGACATCGACAAGGAAACCGTCGACTTCGGGCCGAACTACGACGGCAGCGAGAGCGAGCCGCTCATTTTGCCGGCCCGCATCCCGAATCTGCTGATCAATGGCTCGTCGGGCATCGCGGTGGGGATGGCGACGAACATCCCGCCGCACAACCTGAACGAAGTCGTCGACGCCTGCCACCATCTGCTGAAGAACCCGCAGGCGAGCATCGACGAACTCATCGAGATCATCCCGGCCCCGGATTTCCCCACGGCCGGCATCATCTACGGCGTGGCAGGCGTGCGCGACGGCTACCGCACGGGGCGCGGCCGCGTCGTCATGCGCGCGGCAACGCACTTCGAGGAAATCGATCGCGGCCAGCGCATGGCGATCATCGTCGACGAGTTGCCGTATCAAGTAAATAAGCGCTCGCTGCTCGAGCGCATTGCCGAGCTCGTCAACGAAAAGAAGCTCGAGGGCATTTCCGACATCCGCGACGAGTCCGATAAGAGCGGCATGCGCGTCGTCATCGAACTCAAGCGCGGCGAAGTGCCCGAGGTCGTGCTGAACAACCTCTATAAAGCGACGCAGCTGCAGGACACGTTCGGCATGAACATGGTCGCGCT
Organism: Paraburkholderia sp.; assembly: GCA_004322045.1. Classification (GTDB taxonomy): domain Bacteria; phylum Pseudomonadota; class Gammaproteobacteria; order Burkholderiales; family Burkholderiaceae; genus Trinickia. The sequence continues at coordinate 178,404 of SCRN01000023.1, read as the reverse complement.
CGTCGACGGCCAGCCCAAGCTCCTGAACCTGAAGGAGATGCTCGACGCGTTCCTGTCGCACCGGCGCGAGGTGCTGACGCGGCGCACCGTGTACGAGCTGCGCAAAGCGCGCGAACGCGGCCATGTCCTCGAAGGCTTGGCCGTTGCCCTCGCGAACATCGACGAATTCATCGCGATCATCAAGGCTGCGCCCACGCCGCCGATCGCGAAGCAAGAATTGATGGCGCGCGCCTGGGACTCCTCGCTCGTGCGCGAGATGCTGGTGCGGGCCGAAACCGAGAATTCGGCGGCAGGCGGGCGCGAAGCCTACCGCCCCGAAGGATTGAATCCCGCGTTCGGTATGCAGGGCGATGGCCTTTACAAGCTGTCCGATACGCAGGCGCAAGAAATTCTGCAGATGCGCTTGCAACGCCTCACGGGCCTCGAACAAGACAAGATCATCGGCGAGTACCGCGAAGTCATGGCGCAAATCGCCGATCTGCTCGACATCCTCGGGCGGCCCGAGCGCGTCACGGCCATCATCGGCGACGAGCTCACGGCCGTGAAGACCGAGTTCGGCGACGCGCGGCGTTCGAAGATCGAGCTGAACGCGACCGAGCTGAACACGGAAGATCTGATTACGCCGCAAGACATGGTCGTCACGATGTCGCATGCGGGCTACGTCAAGTCGCAGCCGCTTTCCGAGTATCGTGCGCAAAAGCGCGGCGGCCGAGGCAAGCAGGCCACGCAGATGAAGGAAGACGACTGGATCGACACGCTGTTCATCGCGAACACGCACGATCATATTCTGTGCTTCTCGAATCGCGGCCGCGTCTATTGGGTCAAGGTCTACGAGGTGCCGCAAGGCTCGCGCAACTCGCGCGGCCGCCCCATCGTCAACATGTTCCCGCTGCAGGACGGCGAGAAGATCAACGTCGTGCTGCCGGTCAAGGAGTTCTCGGCAGACAAGTTCGTGTTCATGGCGACATCGCTCGGCACGGTCAAGAAGACGCCGCTCGAGGCTTTCAGCAGACCATTGCGTAAAGGTATCATTGCGGTCGGTCTCGACGATGGCGATTTTCTGATCGGCGCCGCAATCACCGACGGTCAGCACGACGTGATGTTGTTCTCCGATGCGGGCAAAGCCGTGCGCTTCGACGAGAACGACGTGCGCCCGATGGGCCGCGAGGCGCGTGGCGTGCGCGGCATGCAGCTCGAAGAGGGGCAGCAGGTGATCGCGATGCTCGTGGCGGGCAGTGAGACGCAGTCCGTACTGACGGCCACGGAGAATGGCTACGGCAAGCGCACGCCCATCACCGAGTACACGCGGCACGGGCGCGGCACGAAGGGCATGATCGCGATCCAGACGTCCGAGCGCAACGGCAAGGTCGTGGCGGCCACGCTCGTCGACGCCGAAGGCCAGATCATGCTGATCACCACGACGGGTGTGTTAATTCGCACACGTGTTTCGGAGATCCGCGAGATGGGCCGGGCAACGCAGGGTGTTACACTCATCAGCCTCGATGAGGGGACGAAGCTCTCCGGCCTGCAGCAGATTGCAGAAGCCGAAGTCGACGTCGAAGGCGCGGCGCCCGAAGAGGAAGCCGGCGACGAAGGCGAAGACGGCGTGCAGCAGTAAGTATCGACACGGCCGACCGCGGTCGGCCGTGTGCTTCGAGAACCGCGCGGCATGGCCTGCGGTTTTTGACGAAAGACAAAGAAGCGCGCGAGCGATCGTGCTATAGGTCGGGTCTGCCGCCGCGTGCGACGGCGGCGTAACGAACCGAACCAACGGCTGGCTGCGCGCTAACGACTCATTTTTTAGAGGGAGTGAAGATGCAACGACGATTCAAGCAATGGATGCTGCTGGCTGCTTTCGTGCCGACTTTCGCAATGGCGCAAGCGCTCCAGTCTCAAGCGCCGGCGGCTTCCGCTGCTGCAACTGCTCCGGTCGACCCGGCCAAGCAGGCTGCGATCAAGGAATTGCTCGAAGCGATCGACGCGCAAAAGCTCGTCGGCGCCATCGGCAACAGCGCGCAGATGCAAGCGCGCCAGTACGTTCCGGAAATCCTGTCCGAAGCGCTTTCGGAAAACAAAACGCTGACGGATAAGCAAAAGCAAGCGGCCGTGCCGGCGTTGCAAAAGACGGCTGTGCAAAAGCTCGTCGATTCCGCGGGTCAAGTGTTTGCGACGGACGCGTTCCGCCAAGACGCGATGCAAGCCCAGTACGACGCCTATGCGAAGTACTACTCGACGCAGGAAATCAAAGATCTGACGACGTTCTACAAGAGCCCGACGGGTCGTAAGTTCATCCAGGTGCAAGATCAAGTCGGCCGCGACGTCGTGGGTGGATTGATGCAGAAGTACATGCCGCAATCGATCCAGGCAACGCGCACGCAAGCCGATAAGGAAGTCGCCGCGGTCAAGCCCGGCAAGTAAGCCGCAAAGCCCCTCGGGCTTGTCGGCGTAGGCTCGCGCTCGGGCCTACGCGAGCGGTTTTCGATCGGCGGTGCGATAATGGCCGTTTGCGCGAAATGCGCGAACGGCCATTACTATTTGCGGGTTGCGTCCGCTGTGAGGCGTCACCGTTGGTGCGCCACGCTTCAGTTCATTTCATTCTTCGGGGAGTCTCACGATGCGGGTCTTCAATTTCTCGGCGGGGCCGGCAGCGTTGCCCGAGGAAGTGCTGCGCCAAGCGGCCGACGAAATGCTCGATTGGCATGGCAGCGGCATGAGCGTGATGGAAATGAGCCATCGCGGGCGCGAGTTCATGTCGATCCACGAAGAAGCGCTCACCGATCTACGCGAGCTGCTGCAGGCGCCGGCCAGCCATCGCATCCTCTTTCTGCAAGGCGGCGGTATCGGCGAGAATGCGATCGTGCCCATGAACATGCTCGGCAAGCGCGATGTCGCCGACTTCGTCGTTACGGGTTCGTGGTCGCAAAAGTCGTTCAAAGAGGCCGGCAAGTACTGCAAACCGCATCTGGCCGCGAGCGGCGAGACTGAGGATGGTTTCACGCGCGCGCCCAAACGGAGCGAATGGCAGCTCTCGAGCGATCCGGCCTACGTTCACCTGTGCACCAACGAGACGATTCACGGCGTCGAGACCTTCGATATCCCCGACCTCGGCGATATTCCACTCGTTGCCGATGTTTCCTCACACGTGCTCTCTCGCCCGCTCGACGTGGCCAAGTACGGTGTGATGTTTGGCGGCGCGCAAAAGAACATCGGCATGGCGGGCTTGACGATCGTCGTGGTGCGCGAGGACCTGCTCGATCGCGCGCTGCCGATCTGCCCGTCGGCATTCGAGTGGCGCATCGTCGCCGAGAACAATTCCATGTTCAACACGCCGCCCACCTACGCGATCTACATCGCGGGCCTCGTCTTCAAGTGGCTCAAGCGGCAAGGCGGGTTGAAGGAAATCGAGGCGCGCAACCTCGAGAAGTCGAAGCTGCTTTACGACACGATCGATGCAAGCAGCTTCTATATCAACAAAGTGGAGCGCGATTCGCGTTCGAGGATGAACGTACCGTTCTTCCTCGCCGACGAATCGCGCAACGAAGATTTCCTAGCCGGCGCGAAAGCGCGCGGGTTAATGCAGCTCAAGGGCCACAAGTCCGTCGGCGGCATGCGGGCGTCGATCTACAACGCGGTGTCGCTCGAAGGCGTCAAGGCGCTTGTCGAGTACATGTTGGAATTCGAACGGACTTGCGCTTAACTCGCGCGGGCGGGGCGGCATGACGCCGCCCGTTTTCGATACGGCCGTTTTACGCATGGATGACGAACTCAATTCAAAGCTGAAGCCGCTGCGCGATCGAATCGATGCGATCGACGAGCGGCTCATCGCGCTACTGAACCAGCGCGCTGCGATCGCGCTCGAAGTGGGCGAGGTCAAGAAGCAGTACAACGCGCCCGTGTTTCGGCCCGAGCGCGAGCAGCAGGTCATCTCGCGCTTGCAGAGCATGAGCGCGGGACCGCTGGCAGGCGATCACATCAGCGCGATCTGGCGCGAGATCATGGCGGCGAGCCGCTCGCTCGAGCGCCCCGTGACCGCGGCCTATCTCGGGCCGGCCGGCACCTATAGCGAAGAGGCGATGTACGAGTACTTCGGTCATTCGATCGAAGGCTTGCCATGCCTATCGATCGACGAGGTGTTTCGCTCGGTCGAAGCCGGCGGCGCGGAGTTCGGCGTCGTGCCGGTCGAGAATTCGAGCGAGGGCGCTATTTCGCGCACGCTCGACTTGCTTTTGCAATCGCAGTTGCTGATCGGCGGCGAGCTTGCGTTGCCGATTCGCCATAACCTGCTGACGCAAAGCGGCACGGCGACCGGGATCGTTCGGGTCTGCGCTCACGCGCAAGCGCTGGCGCAGTGTCAGCGCTGGCTCGCGACCCACATGCCGCACGTCGAGCGGCAAGCCGTCACGAGCAATGCCGAAGCGGCGCGCCTTGCGGCGCAGGATCCGGCGGTCGCGGCGATCGCGAGCGACCGCGCGGCGTCGTTTTACGGGCTGCAGGTCGCCTATCCGATGATCCAGGACGATCCGCACAACCGCACCCGCTTCGTCATGATCGGCCGCGCGCCGGCAGGCAGCAGCGGACACGACCAGACCTCGCTCATCGTGTCGGTGAAGAACGAGCCTGGCGCCGTGTTCAAACTGCTCGAGCCGCTCGCGCGTCACGGCGTATCGATGACGCGCTTCGAGTCGCGTCCGGCGCGCGTGGGCACCTGGGAGTATTACTTTTACATCGACGTCGAAGGCCATCGAGAGGACGCGTCCGTTGCCGCGGCGCTCGCCGAGCTCGAAAAGAAAGCGGCGTTTCTCAAGATCCTCGGCTCGTATCCGCGCTCGCGCTAGCGCTAGCGCGGCGCTGCGTCCTGCGCAACGAACCGGCTTCGTCCGCTTTGGAGAAAGACATGACAATGCAATACGGCCCGTCCTACGTGCGCGGCATCGCGCCGTACGTCGCCGGCAAGCCGATTTCGGAGGTCGCGCGCGAGTTCGGCCTCGACGAGGCGCGCATCGTCAAGCTCGCCTCGAACGAAAACCCGCTCGGCATGCCCGAATCGGCGCAGGCCGCGATGGTGCTGGCCGCCGCGGAACTCGGCCGGTACCCGGATTCCAACGCGTTCGAACTGAAGGCTGCCCTGGCGGCGCGCTACGGTGTCCCGGGCGAATGGATCACGCTCGGCAACGGCAGCAACGACATCCTCGAAATGGCGGCTCATGCGTTCGTCGAGAAGGGGCAGTCGGTCGTTTATTCGCAGTACTCGTTTGCGGTTTACGCCCTGGCCACGCAAGGCCTGGGCGCGCGCGCCATCGTTGTTCCCGCGGTGAAGTACGCGCACGATCTCGACGCGATGCTCGCGGCGATCGAAGACGATACGCGCCTCGTGTTCATCGCCAATCCCAACAATCCGACCGGGACCTTCATCGGCGCTGCGGCGCTCGAAGCGTTTTTGGAGCGAGTCCCCAAGCGCGTCGTGGTGGTGCTCGACGAGGCTTACACGGAATACCTCGACGATGCGCATCGCTACGATAGTCTCGCGTGGGTCCGTCGCTATCCGAATCTGATGGTGTCGCGCACGTTCTCGAAGGCGTTTGGGCTTGCGGGCCTGCGCGTGGGTTTCGCCATCGCGCCGCCGGAATTGACCGATCTGCTGAACCGGTTGCGGCAGCCCTTCAACGTCAATACGGTCGCGCAAGCGGCGGCGGTTGCGGCGTTGAACGACACGGCGTTCCTCGAGAAGAGCGCGGCGATGAATGCGACCGGCTATCGCCGCTTGACAGAGGCGTTCGATGCGCTGGGCATCGAGTACGTGCCGTCGTTCGGCAATTTCGTGCTCGTGCGCGTAGGCACCGACGACGATGCCGGCGCGAGCGTGAACCTAGCGCTGCTCAAGCAGGGCGTGATCGTGCGGCCGGTCGGCAATTACGGGCTGCCGCAGTGGTTGCGTGTGACGATTGGCCTGCCGCACGAAAACGAGGCATTCCTGGCAGCCCTGCAAACGGCGCTCGCGCAGCCTTGAGGCGCGGCGGACTTCGACCTTCAGCCTGCGAGCGATTCGTGACTTCGTTTTCCTTCGACAAACTCGTGATTTTCGGCGTGGGCCTCATCGGCGGCTCGCTGGCGCGTGCGCTGCGCGAGCGCGCCGGTGTGGCCAGTGTTGGCCGCATCGTCGGCGTGGGCCGTTCGCGCGCATCGGCCGAGCGCGCGAGAGCGCTTGGCGTCGTCGATGAAGTCGCGGCGCTCGATGACGACGCCGAACTGCGCGCCGCGTTGGCTGGGGCGGATCTCGTGCTGCTGGCCGCGCCGGTCGCGCAGACGCTGCCGCTACTTGCGCGCATCGCGCAGTTTTTGGGCGACGACACCATCGTCACCGACGCCGGTAGCACGAAGTCCGACGTCGTCGCCGCTGCGCGCGCAGCGCTCGCCGAGCGTGCCGCCCAGTTCGTGCCCGGGCACCCGATCGCCGGCCGCGAATCGAGCGGCATCGAGGCGGCGCTGCCCGATCTCTACGTCGGCCGCAACGTCGTGCTGTGCCCGCTTCCGGAAAACCGTGCGCAAGACGTCGCGCGCATCGAGGCGCTATGGCGCGCCACCGGCGCGATCGTCAGCACGATGACGCACGAGCAGCACGATCGAGTGTTCGCAGCCGTTAGCCACTTGCCGCACCTGCTTTCGTTCGCGCTCGTCGAGTGCATCTTGAACGCGCCCGATGCGGCGCTGAAGTTTTCGTTCGCCGCCGGCGGTTTTCGCGATTTCACGCGGATCGCGGCCTCCAGTCCCGAAATGTGGCGCGATGTCTGCGTGGCCAACCGCCATGCCCTCGTCGACGAACTCGACGGCTACATGACCGTGCTCGCCCGCTTGCGCGCGGCGATCGTCGCCGAAGACGGCGCGGCGCTCGAGGCTGTGTTCGCGCGTTCGCGGCAAGCGCGCACGCAATGGCAAGAACGCGGGGGGCAAGCGGCTGCGCTTGCCGGTCTCGCTCCGAAATGAAAGGACATGTTATGGATCACCTCGATCTCGGACCCTACTCGCGCGCGCAAGGCACGGTGCGCCTGCCCGGTTCCAAGAGCATTTCGAACCGCGTGTTGCTGCTCGCGGCGCTGGCGGAGGGCGAAACGACTGTTTCGAACTTGCTCGATTCCGACGACACGCGCGTCATGCTGGCTGCGCTCGAGAAGCTCGGCGTCAAATTGACGCGCGAGGGCGAGCGCTGTGTCGTTCAGGGCACGCGCGGCGCATTCACGGCGAAGACGGCGGACCTCTTTCTCGGCAACGCCGGCACGGCGATCCGCCCGCTGACGGCCGCGCTCGCGGTCAACGGCGGCGACTATCGCGTGCATGGCGTGCCGCGCATGCACGAGCGCCCCATCGGCGATCTCGTCGACGGCCTGCGCCAGATCGGCGCGCGTATCGATTACGAAGAAAACGAGGGCTACCCGCCGCTGCGCATTCGCGCGGGCGCGATCGCGATCGAAGCGCCGATCCGCGTGCGCGGCGACGTGTCGAGCCAGTTTCTGACGGCGCTTCTGATGACGCTGCCGCTCGTGCGCGCAAAGACCGGCGAGATCGTGGTGGAAGTCGAGGGCGAGTTGATCTCGAAGCCTTACATCGACATCACGATCAAGCTGATGGAGCGCTTCGGCGTGACCGTCGCGCGCGAGGGGTGGCAGCGCTTCACGGTGCCGGCCGGCGTGCGCTACCAGTCGCCGGGCGCGATCATGGTCGAGGGCGATGCTTCGTCGGCGTCGTATTTCCTCGCGGCCGGCGCGATCGGAGGCGGGCCTGTGCGCGTCGTCGGCGTAGGCCGCGACAGCATCCAGGGCGACGTCGCGTTCGCGGATGCACTGACGGCGATGGGCGCCAACGTGACGATGGCGCAGGACTGGATCGAGGTGCGCGGCGTAGGCCACGATCACGGCCAGCTCGAAGCGGTCGACATGGATTTCAATTTGATTCCCGATGCGGCGATGACGATCGCCGTCTGTGCGCTGTTCGCGCGCGGCACGACGACGCTGCGCAACATCGGCAGTTGGCGCGTGAAAGAGACGGATCGGATCGCGGCGATGGCCAACGAGTTGCGCAAAGTCGGCGCGCAGGTGGAGGAGGGCGAAGATTTCCTCGTCGTGACGCCCCCTGCCAAGCTCACGCCCAACGCGGCAATCGACACCTATGACGATCACCGCATGGCGATGTGCTTCTCGCTCGTATCGCTCGGCGGCGTTCCGGTACGGATCAACGATCCGAAGTGCGTCGGCAAGACGTTTCCCGATTATTTCGCCCGCTTCGAGACGCTCGTTGGCGCGTGACCTCCGTTTATTAGATGAAACCGACTCGCCCCTTTCACCAAACTCCCGTCATCGCAATCGACGGCCCGACCGCTTCAGGCAAAGGCACGGTCGCGGCGCTCGTCGCCGCGCGGCTCGGCTTTCACTTGTTGGATAGCGGCGCGCTTTACCGGCTCGCCGCCCTTGCAAGCGTGCGTTACGGGGTAGCGCCGGATGACGCCGACGCGCTCGCCACTCTCGTCAACGACTTGCACATCACGTTTCGGGAAGGCTGCGCGCAGCTCGATGGCGTCGATGTGTCGAGCGAGATTCGCGCCGAGGAAATCGGCAACCGGGCCTCGGCGATCGCGGTCCATCAAAACGTGCGGGCCGCGCTCGTGGCGCGCCAGCGGGCGTTCCGCAAGGAACCGGGGCTCGTGGCGGACGGCCGCGACATGGGCACCGTCATCTTCCCCGACGCCATGCTCAAGGTGTTCCTGACGGCCAGTGTGGAGGCGCGCGCGGCCAGGCGGCATAAGCAATTGATACAAAAAGGCTTTTCTGCTAATATAGATAACTTGCTCCGGGATTTGCGAGAGCGGGACGAGCGTGACAGTCAGCGCGCCGTCGCGCCCCTCAAGCCCGCGGCAGACGCGAAGCTGCTCGATACTTCAGCGCTGTCGATCGATCAAGCGGTCGAAGCCGTGGTGCAGTGGTATCGAGAGCAGTAGGTGCTTGGGCGCCCGTTGGGCTCAAGCGTGGTGTTAACCCTTAACCCCGTATGGCGTTCGCATCGACGTCGCAGCGTGTCCGGCCTTAGTCGCCGGCACTGACACTCGCGAAGCCATGCATTTACGATTTTTATGTCCGACCTGCAAACTTCCAACCCGAACACCGAATCTTTTGCGGCCCTCTTCGAGGAGTCGTTGACCAAGCAAGACATGCGCGCCGGCGAAGTGATTTCCGCCGAAGTCGTGCGTGTCGACCACAACTTCGTGGTCGTCAATGCAGGTCTCAAGTCCGAAGCCTACATCCCGCTCGAAGAGTTCTTGAACGACGCGGGCGAGGTAGAAGTGCAGGCGGGCGACTTCGTTTCGGTCGCGATCGACGCGCTCGAAAACGGTTATGGCGACACGATTTTGTCGCGCGACAAGGCCAAGCGTCTCGCTTCGTGGCTGTCGCTGGAAAAAGCGCTCGACAACAACGAGCTCGTGACCGGCACGATCACGGGCAAGGTCAAGTGCGGCATGACCGTCATGGTCAACGGCATCCGCGCATTCCTGCCCGGTTCGCTCGTCGATACGCGTCCCGTCAAGGATACGACGCCGTACGAAGGCAAGACGCTCGAATTCCGCGTCATCAAGCTCGACCGCAAGCGTAACAACGTCGTGCTGTCGCGCCGCGCAGTCATCGAGGCGACGCAGGGCGAAGAGCGCGCGAAGCTGCTCGAGACGCTCAAGGAAGGCGCGATCGTCAACGGCGTGGTCAAGAACATCACCGATTACGGCGCGTTCGTGGATCTGGGCGGCATCGACGGCCTGCTGCACATCACCGACATCGCATGGCGTCGTGTGCGTCATCCGAGCGAAGTGCTGTCGGTCGGCCAAGAAGTCACGGCCAAGATCCTCAAGTTCGATCAAGAGAAGAACCGCGTTTCGCTGGGCATCAAGCAACTCGGCGACGATCCGTGGGAAGGCATTTCGCGCCGCTACCCGTCGGGCACCCGTCTGTTCGGCAAGGTCACGAACATCACCGATTACGGCGCGTTCGTCGAAGTGGAATCGGGCATCGAAGGCCTCGTTCACGTTTCGGAAATGGACTGGACGAACAAGAACGTCGCTCCGTCGAAGGTCGTTCAGCTCGGCGACGAAGTCGAAGTCATGGTGCTCGAGATCGACGAAGACCGTCGTCGTATCAGCCTCGGCATGAAGCAGTGCAAGCCGAATCCGTGGGATGACTTCAGCCGCAACTTCAAGAAGGGCGACAAGATCAGCGGCGCCATCAAGTCGATCACCGACTTCGGCGTGTTCATTGGTCTGCCTGGCGGCATCGACGGTCTCGTCCACCTGTCGGATCTGTCGTGGAGCGAAGCCGGCGAAGAAGCCGTGCGCAAGTACAAGAAGGGCGACGAAGTGGAAGCGGTCGTGCTCGGCATCGACGTCGAGAAGGAACGCATTTCGCTCGGCATCAAGCAGCTCGAAGGCGATCCGTTCAGCAACTTCGTTGCCATGAACGACAAGGGTTCGATCGTCGACGGCACGGTGAAGTCGGTGGATGCCAAGGGCGCGGTCGTTGCGCTGACGGCGGACGTCGAAGGCTACCTGCGTGCATCGGAAATCGCTCAAGACCGCGTGGAAGATGCTCGCAACGTGCTGAAGGAAGGCGACAAGGTCAACGCGATGATCATCAACATCGATCGCAAGTCGCGCGGCATCAACCTGTCGATCAAGGCCAAGGATTCGGCCGAGCAGCAAGAAGCGATTCGCGGCCTGGCGGCCGATACGAGTTCGGCGGCAACGGGCACGACCAATCTTGGCGCGCTGCTCAAGGCCAAGCTCGACGGCCAGAATCAGTAAGCCTTTGAGAGGTCTGCCGCAGTATGACCAAATCGGAATTGGTCGCCCAGTTGGCAGCGCGATTTCCGCAGCTTGTTCTCAAGGATGCGGATTTCGCGGTCAAGACGATGCTCGATGCGATGTCGGAGGCCTTGGCCAAAGGGCATCGCATTGAAATTCGCGGCTTCGGCAGCTTCGGTCTGAACCGTCGCCCGTCCCGCGTCGGGCGTAACCCGAAATCGGGCGAGAAGGTGCACGTGCCCGAAAAGCATGTGCCGCACTTCAAGCCCGGCAAGGAACTGCGCGAGCGGGTGGACGGCCGGGCTGGCGAGCCACTGAAGCCCGATACAGCTGACGACGATCTTTGAGCACGGCGTCGCCCCCACGGCGGCGTTCGCTCCGCGAAGATCGAGATCGCTGATGGCGTCGTCGACGTCACGGCCGACAGTGAGAACCGGCAAAACGGTACAAAGAGCGCCTTCGGGCGCTTTTTTATTTTCAGCCCCCCATGCACGCCGGGCTGGCTGCGTGGGTTCGGCGGTCGGGGGCGCTGCCCTTGCGCGGCGCGGCCTGACCCGCATCGTTTCCATTACAATACGGGCACTTTTGTCCAGGCGTCGGGCGCCTTGGCGCCAGGCGCAGCGCCGCCGGCAGAGGTACCGACGCCGGCACGACCATCGCAGTCGCCGCCAAGAGAACGCTTATGAAACTTATCGTCTGGTTGATCCGTGTGCTCGTGTTCGTCGTCCTGCTCGTTCTTGCGATGGGCAATACGCAGAGTACGTCGATCTCGTTTGCCGGATATGCGTGGCAGGCGCCGCTCATCTTGATCGGCCTCGCGTTTTTCCTCGTGGGCCTGCTGGCCGGCCTCGTCTCGGCGCTTCCCGCCGTCGTGCGGCTTCGGCTCGAAAACGGCCGCTTGCGGCGAGCGTTGCGCGCCGCGAGCGAAAACACGCCGCCCGCTACCGTCGAGCCGCCGATGCCCCCTGTTATCTAAGCGCACGGCAGTCACGCGCGCTCTCATCCCCGCTTCCTCGACCTTCGCATGGATCTCGATTTCTGGTGGCTGCTGGTGGTCCCCGTCGCTTTCGCGCTCGGATGGATGGCTTCGCGCTACGACCTGAAGACGCTGTTGTCCGAAAGCGCCAACTTGCCGCGCTCTTACTTCCGCGGCCTAAACTTTCTTCTGAACGAACAGCCGGACCAGGCGATCGACGCGTTCATCGAAGTCGTGAAGCTCGATCCGGAGACGATCGAACTGCATTTTGCGCTTGGCAACCTGTTTCGTCGTCGCGGCGAAACCGACCGCGCCATCCGCATTCATCAGAACCTGTTGAGCCGCGCGGATTTGCCGGTTGCCGAGCGCGATCACGCCCTGTTCGAGTTGGGGCAAGATTTCCTGAAGGCCGGACTGCTCGATCGAGCCGAGGAGGCGTTGAGCCGGCTCGACGCCGGGGAATACGCGCGCGATGCGCAACGCGCACTGCTGACGATCTACGAGATCGAGAAAGATTGGACCAAGGCAATCGACGCCGCGCGGCGGCTCGAGACGATGGGCGCGGATTCGCTTGCCAAGGAGATCGCGCAATTTCATTGCGAGCTCGCTCAGGAAGCCTTGCAGCGCAAGGATGCCGCGCAGGCATCGAGCCAGCTCGATCTAGCCCGCGAGGCAAATCCAAGCAATGTGCGGGCGACGATTCTGCGCGGCGATGTCGCACAGGCGCGCGGCGATTACGATGAGGCGATCGACGCCTGGCGCCGCGTCGAATCGCAAAATCCGTCGTACTTGCCGCTCGTGGCCGAAAAGCTGATGAAGGCGTATGCGGCGCTTTCCCGCCCGCAGGAAGGCGCAGCGTTGCTCGAAGGCTATGTGAAGCACTACGGTTCCAGCGATCTGCTCGATGTCGCCTATCCGCACGTCGCCCAACTGTGCGGGACCGAAGTGGCGCATGCGCTGGCGCGCACGCAGATGCAGACGGCGCCGAATCTATCGGGCATGACGCGCTTGCTCGATGCGCAAATCGAATCGGCCGAGGAACCGCGTCGCTCAGAACTCGAATTGATGCGCACGCTGATCAAGCAGCGCACCAAAAATCTGCCACGTTATACATGCCAAAATTGCGGTTTCCGGGCGCGTCTATTCTATTGGCAGTGCCCCGGCTGCAGCGGCTGGGAAACCTATGCGCCGCGTCGCATAGAGCCCATTGCAGCGCAAGCTTGAAGCATCCACTACCGGAACACGTATGAAAATCACCATCATCGGCACGGGCTACGTCGGTCTCGTCACGGGCGCTTGCTTGGCTGAAATCGGCAACGACGTTTTCTGCCTCGACGTCGATCCGCGCAAGATCGAAATCCTGAACAACGGCGGCGTGCCGATCCACGAGCCGGGCTTGCAAGAAATCATCGCGCGTACGCGCGCCCACGGTCGCATCACGTTTTCGACGGATGTGAAGGCGAGCGTCGAGCACGGCGACGTCCAATTCATCGCAGTCGGCACGCCGCCCGACGAGGACGGTTCGGCCGATTTGCAATACGTGCTCGAAGCGGCGCGCAATATCGGCCGTTATTCGAACGGGTTCAAGGTGGTCGTCGACAAATCGACGGTGCCCGTGGGCACGGCCGAGCGAGTGCGGGCCGTGATTGCGGCTGAACTCGATGCGCGCGGCTTGGGCGCGAGCGCGGCCCATCGCTTCTCGGTCGTATCGAACCCCGAATTTCTGAAAGAAGGGGCCGCCGTCGACGATTTCATGCGGCCCGACCGCATCGTCATCGGCATCGACGACGACGATGCGGGACTCATCGCGCGCGACAAGATGAAGCGGCTGTACGCGCCGTTTAACCGCAATCACGAGCGCACGCTGTATATGGACGTGCGCTCGGCCGAGTTCACGAAGTACGCCGCCAACGCCATGCTCGCGACGCGCATTTCGTTCATGAACGAAATGTCGAATCTGGCCGATCGCGTCGGTGCGGACATCGAGGCCGTGCGCCACGGCATCGGTTCCGATCCGCGTATCGGCTACCACTTTCTCTACGCGGGCGCCGGTTACGGCGGGTCCTGCTTTCCGAAGGATGTGCAGGCGCTCGTGCGCACGGCGAGCGAGAACGGACACCGGCTGCGCATTCTCGAAGCGGTGGAAGAGGTCAATCACGACCAAAAGCAGGTGCTCGTCGAGAAGATCGTCAAGCGCCTCGGGGAAGACCTGACCGGCCGCACGTTCGCCGTCTGGGGGCTAGCGTTCAAGCCCAATACGGACGATATGCGCGAAGCGCCGAGCCGCCGCTTGATTGCGGCGTTGCTCGCGCGCGGCGCAAAGGTGCAGGCCTACGATCCTGTCGCGATCGAGGAGGCGCGTCGCGTCTTCCCGCTCGATTTGGCCGATGCGCCCGATTCGCTCGCGCGCTTGACGTTCGCGAAATCGCAAGACGAAACGCTCTCAGGCGCCGATGCACTGGTCATCGTGACCGAGTGGAAGGAGTTCAAGAGCCCCGATTTCACGCACTTGAAATCCGTGCTGAAAGCGCCCGTGATTTTCGACGGCCGCAATCTCTACGAACCGTTGACGATGGCCGAGCTCGGCATCGACTACTACGCAATCGGGCGCCCCTATGTCCAAGTCAATACCGCAAGCGATGCACGCGCCTGAGCCATTGAAAGAGGCGGCTTCTCGCGAAGCCGGCGTCGCGCACGTGCCGCGCGAAAGGCTCGGCGAGGCGCGGGTGCTGATCGTCGGCGACGTCATGCTCGATCGCTACTGGTTCGGCGACGTCAATCGCATTTCGCCCGAAGCGCCGGTGCCGGTCGTGCATGTCCAGCGGCAGGAAGACCGCTTGGGCGGCGCGGCGAATGTCGCCCGCAACGTGGCGGCGCTCGGCGCGCGCGCCGGACTGCTATGTGTCGTCGGCCGCGACGAGCCGGGCGAGCGCATCGTCGAGCTGCTCAAGGCGACGGGTGTAGCGGCGCATTTGGAGCGCGATCCCGAGTTGCCGACGACGATCAAGCTGCGCGTCCTGTCGCGCCAGCAGCAGCTGTTGCGCGTCGATTTCGAGAAGACGCCGGCGCACGAAGCGCTGTTGGCGGGGCTCGCGCGCTTTGACTCACTGCTTGCCTCGCATGACGTGATCTTGCTGTCCGACTATGCCAAGGGCGGCTTGACTCACGTCACGCAGATGATCGCCAAGGCTCGTGCAGCCGGCAAGCCGGTGCTCGTCGATCCGAAGGGCGACGACTGGGAACGCTATCGCGGCGCTACACTCATCACGCCGAATCGCGCCGAATTGCGCGAGGTGGTGGGGCATTGGAAATCGGAAGACGATTTGCGCTCGCGCGTCGACGCGTTGCGAGCATCGCTCGATATCGAATCGTTGTTGCTGACGCGTTCGGAAGAAGGCATGACGCTGTTTACGGCCGATGGCGCCGTGTTGACTGCGCCCGCGGTCGCGCGCGAAGTGTATGACGTTTCGGGGGCCGGCGATACCGTCATCGCCACGTTGGCCGTCATGCTCGCGGCGAAGCTTCCGCTCGTGGCGGCCGTCACGCTGGCGAACCGGGCGGCGGGCATCGTCGTCGGTAAGCTCGGCACGGCCACCGTCGATTACGACGAGCTGTTCGGAGCCGACGCGCGCTAGCTGCCGGCTAGCCCACGCCGCCGCAAGCGGCCTCACACCCATCACCGTTATCGAATAACCGCTACCACGATCATGACTCTCATCGTCACCGGAGCCGCCGGGTTCATCGGCGCCAATCTCGTCAAGGCATTGAACGAGCGCGGCGAGACTCGCATCATCGCCGTCGACAACCTCTCGCGCGCCGACAAGTTCAAGAACCTCGTCGATTGCGAAATCGACGATTACCTCGACAAGACCGAATTCGTCGAGCGCTTCGCGCGTGGCGACTTCGGCAAAGTGCGAGCGGTATTTCACGAGGGCGCCTGCTCGGACACGATGGAGACCGACGGCCGCTACATGATGGAGAACAACTTCCGCTACAGCCGCGCCGTGCTCGACGCGTGCTTGGCGCAGGGTGCGCAGTTTCTCTATGCGTCGTCGGCGGCGATTTACGGCGGATCGAGCCGCTTCGTCGAAGAGCGTGCG
The DNA here is from genome assembly GCA_004322045.1 of Paraburkholderia sp. Classification (GTDB taxonomy): domain Bacteria; phylum Pseudomonadota; class Gammaproteobacteria; order Burkholderiales; family Burkholderiaceae; genus Trinickia. Next base: position 162,497 of record SCRN01000023.1, on the reverse strand, counting down.
GTCGAAGCGCCGCTCAATGTCTATGGCTATTCGAAGTTTCTTTTCGATCAGATCGTGCGCCGCGTCATGCCGGCTGCACACAGCCAAATCGTGGGCTTTCGCTACTTCAACGTGTATGGTGCGCGCGAAGCGCATAAGGGGCGCATGGCGTCCGTCGCGTTTCACAACTTCAACCAGTTTCGCGCCGAGGGCAAGGTCAAGCTGTTCGGCGAATACAACGGTTACGCCGCGGGCGAGCAGACGCGCGATTTCGTCTCCGTCGAGGACGTCGCGAAGGTCAACTTGTTTTTCTTCGACCATCCCGAAAAATCGGGCATTTTCAACCTCGGCACCGGCCGTGCTCAACCGTTCAACGATATCGCTTCCTCTGTCGTGAACACACTGCGCGCACTCGAGGGCCATCCGGCGCTTTCGTTGGCCGAGATGGTCCAGCGCGGGCTCGTCGAATACGTGCCGTTCCCCGATGCGCTGCGCGGCAAGTACCAATGCTTCACGCAGGCCGACCTCGGACGCTTGCGCGCGGCCGGGTACGACGCGCCTTTCCTCACGGTGCAAGAAGGCGTCGACCGCTACGTGCGTTGGCTATCCGGCCAACTGTAATCGGCGGCGCGCACTACTTAAACTGAGGCCTTCTCGGTCGGCGCTCGCCGGCCGGATTTTTTGCTCGGAGGCCCTATGTTCAAGCGCATTCTTTTTCTCGCGGCGCCGCTTGTCGCCGCATTCGTTTCCTTTTTCGCCCACGCTGTCGACGTCAATGCCGCCGACGAGGCGGGGTTGCGCGCGATCAAGGGCATCGGTCCGGCCAAGGCGCGAGCGATCGTCGAAGAGCGTGCCACGGGCGGCCCGTTCATGGACGCGGGCGATCTGAGCCGGCGCGTCAAAGGCATGGGCGGCCAAACCGTCGAGCGCTTGCGCGCCGAAGGGCTCACGGTTGGCTCGCAAACGTAGTGGGAACGGACCACGGGCTCGTTCACCTCCGCCGGTCGTGGGACCCAACCCAACGACATCACCGGCGGCGCGCGGCGCGATCGCATCAAGGCCGATCCGGTTTCAATCAAGCGCTGAGCGTTCGTCAGCGAGCGCGGCAGGTGCATTACCGGCTCCTTCAGCCGTCATGGTGTTTTGACGGTTTCCCGCGCTCGTACGCGGGTTTTTTGCTGATAGGCCGGTTGCCGGGCGTGCGCCCAAAAGACCCTATGCGGCGGCCGCCGGCTGCGTGCTTTACAATCGGTTCATTCCCATTGTCAGAGATGAGCGCGCGCTGCGCGTCACGCCTATGCCTTACAAAACTATCGAAGACACGATCGGCAATACGCCGCTGGTCCAACTCGTCCGCGTGTCCGACGACGAGATCCGCAGCCGCAACAACGTCGTGCTCGCGAAGCTCGAAGGGAACAATCCCGCAGGCTCCGTGAAAGATCGACCGGCGCTGTCGATGATCAAGAAAGCGGAGGCGCGCGGCCGCATCAAGCCGGGCGACACGCTGATCGAAGCGACGAGCGGCAACACCGGTATCGCGCTCGCCATGGCGGCAGCGATCCGCGGCTACAAGATGGTCTTGCTGATGCCCGAGGATCTATCGGTCGAGCGGCGCCAAAGCATGGCGGCTTACGGCGCTGAAATCGTGCTGACGCCGGTGAAAGGCGGGATGGAATATGCGCGCGATCTCGCCGAGCAAATGCAGCGCGACGGGCGCGGCATCATCCTCGATCAGTTCGCGAACCCCGACAATCCCGCCGCGCATTACGAAGCGACGGGGCCTGAAATTTGGCGCGATACCGAGGGCCGCGTCACTCACTTCGTCTCGTCGATGGGTACGACCGGCACGATCATGGGCGTCTCGCGCTATTTGAAAGAGCAGAACGCGGCGATCGAGATCATCGGAGCGCAGCCCGAGGAAGGTTCACGCATTCCGGGCATCCGCAAGTGGCCCGAGGCGTACATGCCGAAAATCTTCGATCGCACTCGGATCGATCGCACCGAGAATGTCTCTCAAGCGGCGGCCGAGACCATGGCGCGGCGCCTGGCCGCCGTCGAGGGCATCTTCTGCGGAATTTCGTCGGGTGGCGCGTGCGAGGTTGCACTGCGCGTGGCGCGGCAAGTCGAAAATGCAACGATCGTGTTCATCGTGTGCGATCGCGGCGATCGGTATCTATCGACGGGCGTGTTTCCGGCTTGACGGGCGCATGCCCCTGCCATCCCGTTTTCTATCGAATGCGCATCCTAATCATCTGGATAGCTACGTCTCGGTGAAGGTGCGTCCTATATTGCCAGTCGACAAGCGCCACCGCGTTGCGCCCCACGAGGGCCCAACGATCTCGACCGCCCGACAGGAGCCGATATGGGACATCGCAACACCAAGACGCCGATTGCACGAATCGGCACGCTCGCTTTTCTCTTCTTAGGCGCGGTCCTGTATTGCGCGGTGCCGACTGCGGGCTGGGCCAACGAGATATCGGCCGCCACGGAGCGCGTGCCTACGCTTGCGCATCATGCGCCGTCCGACGTGCCTTACGGCTATGTCATTACGCCGTTCGGCTACTTTCATCCTTCCTGTGTGCGCACGGTCGGCCGCTCCGACATCGTGCTCGCCGACGGGCGGGTGCAGCATGCCGACGGCACTCGTTCGCCCGCTCGCGCCTGCGGCTATGCGCGCTATACCAAAAGAGGTAGCCGCATCGAACCCGGGATGTCGTCGGCGCCGGGGGTAACGCCGCCCGTGAGCGGCGCAAACCGACCGCCACGAGCCGACGGTTGGCTCGAAGCAAGTTGGTATCACGACAAAGCGCCGTTCGGAGGCATTAGCGCGCACTGGCTTGTGCCGTCTGCGCCGGCGGCGGATGTCGGCCAGGTGCTGTACTACTTTCCCGGGCTCGAGGATTACGAGAATATCGTCAGTATTTTGCAGCCGGTGCTCGGTTGGAATGGCTTTAACGACCACGCGTGGACCATTGCAAGTTGGAATTGCTGCCAAGGCGGCAACGTCGACCACAGCGTGCCGGAGCCGGTCGCCACGGGAGATTTGATCGTCGGCAAGATCGCGGGCGATTGCCCGGCGGGGCAAGTGTGCTCGACGTGGGATATCGCGACGATCGATAAGACGAACGGCCGCACCTCCACCCTAAAGAAAACGAGCAGCTACGGGCAAACGTTCGATTGGGCGTTTGCCGGCGTCGTCGAAGTCTACGGGGTGGGTGCATGCGACCAATATTCGAGCAACGGCTTCGTCGACTTCTCTCAGGTCTCGTTGCTCAACGTCGAAAGGAAGCGCGTTCGCAATGTACGGTGGGCAGCGAGCGGGCTACTGCAAGCCGGGGCTCCCGTCTGCAACTACGGCGTCACGGTGACGCCGACGAGTGCGAGCCTAACGTACTGACGCCGAAGCCGGATCCACGCCTGAAGCCGGCGCCGATGCCGATGCCGCGGTCGATGCCGCGGTCGACGCGGAGCTTGGACTGGTCCCATCTTCTTGCTCGATACGCGCCTTGACGCGCTGACCGAGCTCGTACACGGCGAGCGCGTAGAAGAAACTGCGGTTATACCGGGTGAGCGCGTAGAAATTCTGCAGTCCGAGCATGTACTCGGTCGGTTGGCCGGGCGTCGGCAAATCGATGACGGTGATAGGCGTGCTGGCTTCCGAAGTCAGATCGAGCCTCGGCTGATCGAGCAGCATGCCCGCCCGCAGCAGTTGAGCGAGTGGCCAATGCGGCTGTGGCTGCCCATCGGCGGCGGCCTGCGCAATGCCGATGCTGCCCGCGTCGTGCGCGATTTGCCAAACGACCGGTCGTCCGCTCTCCCAGCCATTCTCTTTCAAGTAGTTGGCCACGCTGCCGATTGCGTCGGCTTTGCTCGTGCGCAGATCGATCCGCTTGTTGCCTTCGTAATCGACCGCGTACTTGACGATGCTGCTCGGCAAGAATTGAGGAATTCCGATGGCGCCCGTGTATGAACCGAGCACCGTCGTCGGATCGATCTGGGCGTCGCGCGTCCAGACGAGATAATCCACGAGGTTCTTGCGAAACGTCATCTCACGCTCGGCGCGGTTCGGCGTATTCGGATAGTCGAACGCGAGCGTCGTGAGCGCATCGAGCACGCGGAAGTTGCCCATATAGCGGCCGTATATCGTCTCCACACCGATGATCCCGACGACGATTTCGGGCGGCACGCCGAATTGCTCGTAGGCGCGTTGCAGCGTCGCGCGGTTCTCACGCCAGAATTTGACGCCCGCGTTGATGCGCACCGGGTCGAGGAAGCGCGCCTGATAGACATGCCAATTCTTGACAAACGGCGTCGGCGCCGGTGTGACGAGCTTGACGGCGGTAGCCGAATAGCTCACCCCGGCGAATAATGCGTGCAGCGCGGAGGCGTCGAAGTCGTAGCGCGCCACCAAGTCGTCGATGAATGCGTTGACGTCCGCGTTGTCTGCGTAACGCTGCGGAATGATCTCTTCTTCGAAGGTCGCGCCGGGCGAGGCCGATTGCGGTTGTTGGCCTTGCGCGCCTTGCGCAACATGGATTGGGTGCTTGGCGTGGGCGATATTCTGGGCGTAGCCGTTCTGCGACGAAATGGCGGCGCCGAGCATCAGCGCGAGAAGAACGGCGAGGCGCCGGCGTGGAGCGGCGGGCGATGCGAGTTGACCGGTCATAAAAGAGAGGGAAAGAGGGCGTCGGACCGCTCGGGTTCGTGTGCGCATCGAAGGCGCGGCTGCGAACTCGTCTTGGCGTTCGGCGCAGTATAGCGAACGGTCGGCGCGGGCGGAACCGCAGGCGAGCACACGGGGCGGTGATGGCGCGTCGACGCCGGTTGCCGCACCTTCGACACGCGGTGCCCGGGAACGGGCGCCGCCGCCTGTGGTAACGTAGTTCGGTCCGCGGCCGCACCTGCGACGTATGGCCGACGAAGCAACCAAGGAGACATGCCGCGAGTGCGGCAAACGAACGATCATGGCCACCGCTGTCTACTCACACCCCGACTGCCTGCTGCACGAGATGGGGCGCGGGCATCCGGAATGTCCCGAGCGTCTCGTCGCGATCGAGGATCAGTTGATCGCGAGCCGCATTGCCGAATTCATCGAGCGCGAGAGTGCGCCGCTCGCGCAAGTGGCCGATCTCGCACGCGTGCACACACGCGCACATATCGAATTCATCGAACGCAGTGCGCCACGCGAGGGCCACGCGTGGATCGACCCCGATACCGCCATGAACCCCCACACGTGGCAGGCCGCGCTGCGAGCGGCCGGCGCGGCCGTCGCCGCGACCGACGCTGTGATCGACGGGCGGTACGACAACGCGTTCTGCGCCGTGCGTCCCCCGGGGCATCATGCGGAACCCGCTCGCGCGATGGGTTTTTGCTTCTTCAACAACGTGGCGATCGCCGCGCGTCACGCGCTTGAAGTGCGTGGCTTGGCGCGCGTGGCCATCGTCGACTTCGACGTGCACCACGGCAACGGCACCGAGGCCGCGTTTGCCGGCGACGAGCGCGTGCTGATGTGCAGCTTCTTTCAGCACCCGTTCTATCCGTTCAGCGGCGCCGACAACCAAGCGCCGAACATGGCCAATGTGCCGTTGCCGGCGCGCACGCCGGGCGCTGCGGTGCGCGAGGCGATCGACCTCGCGTGGCTGCCGCGGCTCGAAGCGTTCAAGCCCGAGATGATCTTCGTCTCGGCGGGTTTCGACGCGCATCGAGAAGACGATCTCGGCAACATGGGACTCGTGGAGGACGACTACACGTGGATCACGGATCAAATTCGCCGCATCGCCGAGCGCTACGCGCGCGGCCGTATCGTCAGCTGCCTCGAAGGGGGCTATAACTTGTCGGCGCTCGGACGCAGCGTCGTTGCGCATTTGCGCGCGCTGGCTGGAATCTGAAGCAAGCCCGAGCGCCCGGGGGGCGCAGCAGTGCGAAGCAGCACGCAGCAGCACGCTGAAGTCTGCTGAAGCACGAACCCACGACCGATCGCATTTGTATTTGTTGCCAGGAGCGAGCGCATCATGAATCACCCATCTTCCTCTTCTTCGCGTTCCACTTCGGAAGCGCTCTTGATCGAGCGCGACGCGTACGGACTCGCGGGCGTCGTGCGGGTGACGCTGAATCGCCCCGACGCCTTCAATGCACTGTCGGAAGATCTGATCGAGCAGTTGCAGGCAGCGCTTTCGGCGATCGCGCAATCGGACGCGCGTGTCGTCGTGCTCGCGGCCGAAGGGCGCGCGTATTGCGCCGGGCACGACTTGAAGGAGTTGCGAGCGACGCCTTCGCTCGAGTTCTATCAGCGGCTGTTCGGGCGTTGTTCCGCGCTCATGATGACGATTCAGCGGATGCCGCAGCCCGTGATCGCGCGCGTGCAAGGCATCGCGACGGCGGCGGGCTGCCAGCTCGTGGCCATGTGCGATCTCGCGGTGGCGGCCGACACGGCGCGTTTCGCGACCTCGGGCATCCACTACGGCTTGTTCTGCTCGACGCCGGCCGTGCCGCTCTCGCGCAATATTCCACGCAAAGCGGCGTTCGAGATGCTCATGACCGGCGACTTCATCGATGCCGCCAAGGCGCGCGAACTCGGGCTGATCAACCATATGACGCCGCTCGATGCGCTCGACACCGATGTCGCCGCGCTGGCCAAACGCATCTGCGACAAACCGGCCGCCGCCGTGAGCATGGGCAAGTCGCTGTTTTATCGGCAACTGGAGACGGGGATCGAAGCGGCCTATCAGATGGCCGGTCAGACGATCGCCTGCAATGCGAACGACCCGGTCGCGCAGGAGGGCATGCAGGCGTTCATCGAAAAGCGCACGCCCAACTGGCGCGCCTGACGGGCCCGATAGACCACGCTGGTGCTTCGACAGAACCTGCCGTGAACGGGGCCGCGCTCAGGCATGTGCGAGTATCCACTGCGTCAGCGCGTCGATCACGCTGTCTCGATCGAGGTCGTTCATGGTTTCGTGATATGCGCCTTCATAGAGCGAGAGCGTTCGGTCGGCAGAGCCCACATGCTCGATGAACGTGCGACTGCCATTGGGCTCGGTCAGTTTGTCGGCCGTGCCGTGATAGACGAGCACCGGCAAGTGCAGCGACGCTCGGCCTTGCTCGATGCGCGCCATGGCTTCGAGGAGTTGCGCGCCCGTGCGCGCTGGGATGGCGGCGTGATGCACGAGCGGGTCGAGGCGGTTCGCCTGGACGACGCCCGTGTCCCGCGAAAGCAGCGCAGGCTCGATCTTCATCGCCTTGTAGCGCGGCCATAGGCGGCTCACGATCCGGCTCGCGGCCAGCATCCAGCGGGGCACGTCCTTGCCCGGCGCAAGCGCGGGGCTCGACAGGATCAGCCCCGCCACCGGCCTGCCCGCGTGCTCGAATGCTTCCATCCGCTCGATCGCGAACAATGCGGCGATTGTGCCGCCCATGCTGTGGCCCATCAGGAACAGCGGGACATCGGGGCGCGCCGCGGCGTCTAGCAATGCGCGGGCATCGTACAGATAGCCGTCGAAGGTCGTGACCCAGGCTCGTTCGCCAGGCGAGCGCCCGTGGCCCCGCAAATCGACGGCGACGAGTTCGATGCCCAATGCACCGAACCGCTCGGCCAGTGCGGCATAACGGCCCGCGTGCTCCGCCAAGCCATGCAGCAGTGCCACTGTGGCGCGAACCGGGAGGGCGCACGGCCAGCGGTACAGCGCAAGGTCGACGCCGTCGACGGTTTGAACCGTCCCGATAGCGAGGGGCTCGGCTGGACTTGGAACGCCGCCACCCGGGGAAATGGGGGCGGTGCCATGGGGCAGTGCGGTTGTCGTCGACATCGTGGGCGCCTCCTCGTCGGATGGGCGCGATCATAGCCGCGCGCCCGCAAACGCGCGAGAACACTTACACGGCGGCCTCCTCTAATTTCAAAAACTCATTAAGACGTGGCAATTAATTATTAAAGCCTATTTGTGCGGTGCGATAAAATCGCACGTCGTCACCTTTTCTCGCAACAGCGACGGCGGCTGATTGGCCCCAGCGCGCAGGCGCCGGCGGTCGGTCGCCGCCGTTTCGTCATTCATGATCGAACTTCGTCATCTCTCGCAGCGTTTCGCCGGTCCGAGCGGCTGGGTCGAGGCCCTGCACGACATCAATTTGAGCATTGCGGCGGGCCAGATCTTCGGCATCATCGGCCGTAGCGGCGCGGGCAAGAGCACGCTCGTGCGCACCATCAATCTGCTGACTCGCCCGAGTGCGGGTGAAGTCGTGGTCGACGGCAAGATGTTGACCGCACTCGCGCCGGCGGCGTTGCGCGAGGCGCGCCGCGAAATCGGGATGGTGTTTCAACACTTCAACCTGCTCAGTTCGCGCACGGTGTTCGATAACGTCGCCCTGCCGCTCGAGCTTGCGGGCATGAAGCGCCCCGAAATCGAACGAACGGTGTTGCCGCTGCTCGATCTCGTGGGTCTCACCGCGCTCAAGGACCGGTACCCGGCGCGCATCAGCGGCGGACAGAAGCAGCGCGTCGGCATCGCCCGAGCGCTGGCGAGCCGGCCGAAGGTTTTGCTGTCCGACGAGGCGACTTCCGCGCTCGACCCCGAAACGACGCGTTCGATCCTCGAGCTGCTCAAGCGCATCAATCGCGAATTGGGCCTCACGATCGTGCTCATCACGCACCAGATGGAGGTGATCAAGGATGTATGCGACCGTGTCGCCGTGCTCGACGCCGGCCGTATCGTGGAAGAGGGCAATGTCGTCGATGTGTTCCTCAAGCCGCGTCACGATGTCACGCGCGCGTTGCTGGGCGATGTCATCGCGCACGAACTGCCGAGCGCCGTGAAGGCGCGCGTCGCCGCGCAAATCGAGGCGGGCGAAGGCCAGCTGTTGCGGCTCGCGTTCGCCGGCGGCGGCGTCGATCGGCCAATTCTGTCGGAGACGATTCGTCGCTACTCGCTCGACTTCAACATCCTGCACGGCCAGGTGGATGAGATTCAAGGGCGCGCGTTCGGCTCGCTCGCCGTGCTCGCAGACGGCGAGCCGCAGCAGCTCGACGCCGCTCTCGCGTTCTTGCGCGAGCAAGGCGTTGTCGTGGAGGCGCTCTCACATGTTCAGTGAAATGTCGTCGATGTTCGTTCAGTCGTTCTGGGAGACGCTCGTCATGGTCGGCATCTCCGGCCTTCTCGGGGCGCTCGCCGGTTTGCCGCTCGGCGTGCTGCTGTTCCTGACCGATCGCGGCGGGGTGCTGCAAAGCGTCGCAGCGAACCGTGCCATGGGATTGACCGTCAATGCGGTCCGATCGACGCCGTTCATCATCCTGCTCGTGGCCGTGATTCCGTTCACGCGCGCGATCGTCGGCACGTCGATCGGCACGGCTGCCGCGGTCGTGCCGCTGACGATCGCCGCCGCGCCGTTTATCGCGCGGTTGGTCGAGACAGCTTTGCGCGAGGTTGACCGCGGCCTCATCGAAACCGCCGAAGCGCTCGGCGCGACGACGCGTCAGATCGTGTTCAAAGTCCTGCTTCCCGAAGCGTTGCCAGGCATCGTCGCGGGGCTCACGATCACGTTCGTCTCGCTCGTCGGCTATTCGGCGATGGCGGGCGCGATCGGAGGCGGCGGCCTGGGCGATCTCGGGATCCGCTACGGCTATCAACGGTTCCTGCCCGAAGTGATGGCGACGGTCGTCGTGATCCTGATCGTCTTCGTGCAGTTGGTGCAGTCGTTCGGCGACTGGCTCGTGCGCCGGTTGAGCCATCGGTGAGCGGCCGGGCGTTAGAGGCGTTGATCGAAAGCCGGGCTTGGCGCTCGGGCTGCTTGCCCATAAAATAAAACGATCGTTCGTTAACGGGAAGCATTGCGGTGTCGCGCGCGGCGCTACGGTGTGGCCGCTTGTATCTGAACTGGCCGCGTGCGCAGGCCGCGGGGTGGTCCGCAACCAGCGGCCGCTCGTCACTCCGGCGCGACCGTTTTTGCCCATTGGGGGTTTGCCGAGCTTCGGTCGGCGCGGCCGCGGGACCGGCTGTCGCTATAATGGCCGCTGGGTTGACGTATTCGTAACTTTGGAGCGAGTGCATGAAAATTTTGGTGCCAGTCAAGCGCGTGGTCGACTACAACGTCAAGGTCCGGGTGAAGTCGGACGGCACGGGCGTCGACATTGCAAACGTGAAGATGTCGATGAACCCCTTCGACGAAATTGCCGTGGAAGAAGCGGTGCGCCTGAAGGAAGCGGGCGTGGCCACCGAGGTGGTGGCGGTGTCGGCCGGTGTGGCGCAAGCGCAAGAGACGCTGCGTACGGCGCTGGCGATCGGCGCCGATCGCGCCATCTTGATCGAATCGAGCGAAGACTTGCAGCCCTTGGCGGTGGCCAAGCTGCTCAAGGCGCTGGTCGATAAAGAGCAACCGCAGCTCGTGATTCTCGGCAAGCAGGCGATCGACGACGACTCGAATCAAACGGGCCAGATGCTCGCTGCGCTGGCCAACCTGCCGCAGGCCACATTCGCCTCGAAGGTGACGATTGCCGACGGCAAGGCAACGGTTGCCCGCGAGGTCGATGGCGGCTCGGAAACGCTGACGCTCACGTTGCCGGCCGTGGTGACGACGGACCTTCGCTTGAACGAGCCGCGCTATGTCACGTTGCCGAACATCATGAAGGCGAAGAAGAAGCCTTTGGAAACGATCAAGCCTGAAGACCTCGGCGTGGACGTCGCTCCTCGTCTGAAGACCTTGAAAGTGGCCGAGCCGCCCAAGCGTAGCGCAGGCGTGATGGTGCCGGACGTGAAGACGCTGGTCGAGAAGTTGAAGACCGAAGCCAAGGTGCTGTGAGGGGGGACGAAAGAAAATGACGATTCTGGTTATTGCCGAACACGACAACGCGTCGATCAAGGGCGCGACGCTGAACACCATCGCCGCTGCGCGCGAAGTTGCCACATTCGTTGGCGGCGACATTCACGTGCTGGTGGCGGGACATAACGCGCAAGGCGCGGCCGACGCGGCAGCGAAAATCGCCGGTGTGTCGAAGGTGCTACTGGCCGATGCGCCGCAATTGGCCGCAGGTCTTGCGGAAAACGTCGAAGCGACCGTGCACAACATCGCGAAGGATTACTCGCACATCGTGGCGCCGGCTACCGCCTACGGCAAGAATGTGGCCCCGCGTGTGGCGGCCAAGCTCGACGTGGCGCAGATTAGCGAAATTACGGCGGTCGTGTCGGCCGACACGTTCGAGCGCCCGATCTATGCAGGCAACGCAATTGCCACGGTGCAATCGAGCGACGCGATCAAGGTGATCACGGTGCGTGCGACGGGCTTCGACGCAGTGGCGGCCGAAGGCGGCAGCGCGTCGGTCGAGAAGATCGAAGCGGCGGGCGACCGCGGCATTTCGCGGTTCGTGAATCGCGAAGTGACGAAGCTGGACCGTCCGGAATTGACGAGCGCAAACATCATCGTTTCGGGCGGGCGCGGATTGGGCAGCGGCGAGAACTATACGAAGGTGCTCGAACCGCTGGCCGATAAGCTCGGCGCGGCGCTGGGCGCATCGCGCGCGGCAGTGGATGCGGGCTATGTGCCGAACGACTACCAAGTGGGGCAGACGGGCAAGATCGTCGCACCGCAGTTGTACGTGGCGGTGGGCATCTCCGGCGCGATTCAGCACTTGGCGGGCATGAAGGATTCGAAGGTGATCGTGGCGATCAACAAGGATCCCGAAGCGCCGATCTTCAGCGTGGCCGATTACGGCCTCGTCGGCGATTTGTTCACGCTGGTGCCTGAGCTCGTGAGCGCCTTGGGCTGAACGCGCAGGCGCCGCGAAAGCGGGCGTAGTGTAGGAAAGGAAGGGGTGCGGTCCAGCCGCGCCCCTTTTTTAATTGCGGGCGTCGACAAAAGCAAACGGCGCCCGGTTGGGGCGCCGTTCGTGCTGCTGCCGGCTGCTGAGGTATGCGCGAGCCGTTACGCGTAAGCAGGTTGGGGCGCCGCGCCGCGATCGCCGAGGTAGCGATGAACGGACAGATCGTCGGCCTGGATCGCGGGGCGCCGGCCCGAGATCAGATCGGCCAGCAACTGGCCGGAGCCGCACGACATGGTCCAGCCGAGGGTGCCGTGCCCCGTGTTCAAGAACAGGTTCGACACGGGCGTGCGGCCGACGACCGGCGTGCCGTCCGGCGTCATGGGACGCAGGCCCGTCCAGAACGACGCTTGCGTGGTGTCGCCGCCGCCCGGGAACAAATCGTTGACGCACATTTCCAGCGTCTCGCGCCGCGCCTGACGCAGTGTCTTGCTAAAGCCCACGATTTCCGCCATGCCGCCCACGCGAATGCGATCGTCAAAGCGCGTAATGGCGATCTTGTAGGTTTCGTCGAGCACCGTGGAAACGGGCGCTTTTGCAACATCGACGATCGGCGCCGTGATGGAGTATCCCTTGAGCGGATAGACGGGGATCTTCACGATGCCCGACAACAGCTGAGTGGAGTACGAGCCGAGGGCGACGACATAGGCGTCGGCGCGCAGCGTTTGCCCGCCGCAACGCACCCCGGCAATGCGGCCGCCTGCCGTTTCGAGCGCATCGATCGATGTGTTGAATCGGAACGTCACGCCCAGCGATTCGGCGAGCGCAGCCAGGCGCGTCGTGAACAATTGGCAGTCGCCCGTTTCGTCACCGGGCAGCCGCAGGCCGCCCGTCAGCTTGTGCGAGACGGCGGCGAGCGCCGGCTCGGCGCGTGCGAGCTCGGTGGGGTTCAAGAGCTCGTACGCCACGTTGGCGTCCTTCAGCACGGCAATGTCTTTTTGTGCGCCGTCGAGCTGCTGCTGCGTGCGAAAAACCTGCAGCGTACCGCCCGTGCGGCCTTCGTATTGGATGCCGGTATCGGCGCGCAACGCCTGCAAACAGTCGCGACTGTATTCGGCGAGGCGCACCATCCGGCCTTTATTGACGGCATAGCGCTCGGCGGTGCAGTTTTGCAACATCTGCCACATCCAGCGCAATTGGAACTGCGTGCCGTCCAGACGGATTGCGAGAGGCGCGTGCTTTTGGAACATCCACTTCACTGCTTTGACTGGAACGCCGGGAGCGGCCCAGGGAGCCGCGTAGCCGGGCGAGATCTGGCCCGCGTTGGCAAAGCTCGTATCGAGCGCGGGACCGGCTTCGCGGTCCACCACCGTGACCTCGTGACCGGCGCGCGCCAAATAATACGCGGTGGTCACGCCGACGACGCCACTACCCAAAACGACGACTCGCATAGTTGCTCCCAAACACCGACTAGTCCAGTTTATGCCGCTATACTATTGTGACAAAAGCAGTTTTTGTTCGTGTATTTTTTTGATTTTTGGTTAAAACACCATGCGCACGCAACGTCAGCCGATTCGTAAGCTGGACAAGCTCGATCACAAGATTCTCAAGCTGTTGCAGGAAGACGGCCGCATCGCTATGAAGGACTTGGCCGAGCGCGTGGGGCTGACCGTTACGCCGTGTATCGAGCGCGTCAAGCGGATGGAGCGCGACGGTGTGATCCTGGGTTATTACGCGCGTGTGGACCCGGCTCAGCTTGGCGCGGCGCTGTTGGTCTTCGTCGAGATCACGCTCAGCAACAAGAGCGGCAATATGTTCGACCAGTTCCGGCGCGAAGTTCAAAAGATCCCCGAGGTGCTCGAATGCCACCTCGTCTCGGGCGATTTCGATTACCTCATCAAAGCGCGCATCGGCGCGATGACCGACTACCGTAAGCTGCTCGGCGACATCCTCTTGCAATTGCCCGGCGCGGTCCAATCGAAGAGCTATGTGGTGATGGAAGAGATCAAGGAAACGCTGATGATCTCGGTCGGCGATTGAGGCGGCAACGCTGGCGCTAAGGATGACGCTGCAACGGCGTTGCGCCGGCTGAATTTGCATCAGTCCCGACGGTTTGCTCGACGACGGCGCTCGCGCGTCGGAGCGCGCGGCGGGCGCTTTGAATGGCGAGGTCTTGAGCGTTCCCGCTCACCGTCTTGCCGAGAAACACCGCCTTCACCCTCTCTTCTCCCTCCTTTAGTCTGGTTTTTTGCGGCAGTCCCTCTGGATCGTATCGGCCGAATGTAGATTCGCGTTTTTGATCGCGCGGCGGACATCAATGAGGAATCGAGCGGCTGCGATGGTGGGGGCCTCGATGCTGGTAAGCGTTTCCGCGCTGGCGCAAGGTACCCCGCTGTCCGATATCGCGCCCGGCGCGCAAATCCAGCGGCTACAGCAAGAGCAGCTGGAAGCGACGAAAGAGCTGAATGCACGCCCGAGCGTGCTTTCACCGAGCGGCGAGAAATCGCCCGCTACTGGCGTGACAAACCTGCCTATCGACACCCCATGTTTTGAGATTAACGAGGTGGTGCTCGACGACGACACGTTTGGCTGGCTAGCACCCATGGTGCAGCCAGTCGTCGGGCAGTGTGTCGGCAAGCGTGCGCTGAAGCAGATTCAGGAAGTCGCCAACAATGCGTTGATCCAGCGTGGCTACGTAACCGCCCGTGTGCTGGTGCCGAGTCAATCGCTGCAATCGAGAAGGCTGATGCTTGCGGTGGTCCCTGGTCGCCTCCGAAAGGTCCGTGCCGACGAGCCAACGATAGGTTGGCTGCGCACGGTTTTGCCAACCCCGACGGGAGCATTACTGAACCAGAGGGACATCGACCAAGCACTGGAAAACTTGCGTCGCCTCCGGTCTCAATCGGATGCAAGCTTCGATATCGAGCCTGGCACAAGCCAAGGCGATTCCGAACTCGCGCTGCATCCCGGAACAGGCAAGCGGTGGCACGTCGTGTTGGGAGTCGATAACGCTGGCTTAAATGCGACCGGCAAGACTGGGCTGTCGGGATCGTACACCTACGATTCGCCGTTGCATCTGTACGACCAGTTGCAAATCGCCGGCGCGACGAACGCGAATTTCGGCTCATCCGGCGAGGGAAATCAATCGGTCGCAGTGAACTACGGCGTGCCGATCGGCTATGCCATGGTGTCGCTAAGCGCCAATCGTTCCAAATATAAGCAAACAGTCCCGGGATTTGACGGGCCGCTTCAATACAGCGGGGTGCAATCGCAAATGCAGTTTGGGCTTTCGGGGGTGGTCTTCCGAAATGCCGGCGCTCGAATAGAACTGCACGGCAATCTAAATCGCCGGATGAACCGCAACACCTATGACGGCGTCGAGCTGCCTGCGCAGACACGCGATCTTTGGGGCTATGAGCTAGGGTTGTCTCATCGGCAGTACATCGGGAACGGGGTGCTCACTGCAGGCTTAGCGTGGCGTGCCTCACTGCCGGAGTGGTCGAGCAAGCGGGGCATGGTTCTCGAGGAACCGAATTTCGACGGAAAAACCGACGTTGCTCTGGTCGATATCGGTGTGCAAGTTCCCCTCAAGGTCGGTAACCAATCATTTTCGTATCGGTTCGATTGGAACACACAGCTTGCCCGGACGCCGTTGAGTCCGTCTGACTACTTCGCGATCGGTACGCGCTCTTCGGTTCGCGGATTCAACCAGCAGGTGTCCCTAGCAGCCGAAAGCGGCTGGGCGATTTCAAACGAATTGGACTGGTATCTGCCGACTCCCATTGGAATCCAGTCCGTCTATGGAGGCCTCGATGCGGGCCGAGTCAGGGGCCGCGCGGCTGATTTTTTGACGGGCCAGACCTTAGTGGGCGCGGTACTTGGGGCGCGTGGACAAGTCGCTCCGACGAACCCATTCGGGGCCGCTGTGAGCTACGACCTATCAGTGGGGTGGCCATTGTCGAGGCCAGTTGGAATCAGTAGTGGACCGACTTTCTTGTTCCAGATCAGCTCGCTGTTTTGAGCAAGCGGCGCGCGTCAACGGTGCAGTGGGACAGCACCATTTTCGATGAGTAGGTAATTGAACAAAGGGACCAAAAGCATGAAAAAGATCGAACTACACAAATGCCGCAAGGCAATTGCCATGACCGCCACGATGTATGCCGCACTCGCATTGAGTGCTTGCGCCGGCGGCGATGATAAAGGCCTCGCGAGTACTGCGAACGCGAACGCGGTCGCGGACAGCAGTAGCGCAGGCCCGTCGATCAAGGTCGACGGACAGTCGATGGCCATCTCAGCCGATATTCCGGCGGTAACGATCGTTACGCCGCCCGTTACTTGGAGTGCCGATGGATCGCTGCCGCAAGGCACGATCCGCCTATCGAGTCGCGGGCATCTTGCGTCGCAGTTGAAGTCGCACGCGCCCGGAGCCTACACGACGCTACCGTGGGGCACGGAGTCGCTCAGCTTATCGAAAGGCACGGTGACCGATATCGCGGGGAATGGCCAATTCGCTATTGGCCGTTGGACGGACGGTAGCGATTCGTCCGGGCGTTCCTACAACGAGAACCAAGGGCGGGTTTGGGCGATCGGTGCGCCGGTCGACGTCAAGGTCCCCTCGACTGGCCTGAGCTGCGCAGTGATCGCCGCGACTCGACCCACATCTAGCGACGGCAATACGGTACCGGGAGTGTTGAAAAGCGCGACGGCGAAGGTGGCAAACGAGAGCAATTCTCTCGGTGTTTTGGAAAGCAAAGTATCTCTGACGTTGCGGTATTCAATCGGTAGCGACGTCGATCAGACTGCCATGCCAGTGGCACCGCTGGGCGCGATGTACACGTCCAGAATGTCTCGATCGTCGCTGCACACGACGTTCCTCGGACCGGACGCATCGAAACCCTATCTCGTCGTTTCCTACGGCGTTCACTCGCCCACAGCGGGGCTGATAAACGGCCTTGCGATCCTCAACTGCGCGTAAAGCATTTCTGGTGTCGAGCGAACGCTGGTCGCTCGACTAGCGCTCCTTTTGTTGGAAATCGAGGCACGAGACAAGTCATGAATTCCGGGATTTTTCGACTAGTGTTTAGCGCCGCACGCTGCATGTTGATTCCCGTCGGCGAATGTGCCTCGGCGTGCCGCAGCGAAAAGCGTTCGCGGATACGACGCTCGCATCGGTGCTCGCCTGAGCATTGCTCCGCGTCGCTGTGGTTGGCGGTGCGTGCCAGCGCATTCGCGGCGCTGTGCGCCCTCGTGACGAAAGCGTCGGAAGTGCACGCGCAAGCAACGCTGCCGATCAGTCCGGATCGCAGTACATCGAATCATCCAGTGGTGGGCGTGTCTGCTTCAGGCCTACCGCTCATCAACATCGTTGCGCCCAATCAGGCAGGCGTATCGCTGAATAACTTCACGCAGTACAACGTCGGTACCAAAGGGGCTGTGGTCGTCAACACGCCAAGAAGCGTGCAGACGCAGATAGCGGGTTGGGTGCAGGGCAATCCGCTGGTAGGCAATTCGCCTGCGCGCCTAATCATTAATCAGGTTACGTCGGGAAATCCGACCAGGTTACTTGGGATGACGGAAATCGCCGGTAATCGCGCGAACCTGATCATCGCCAATCCGGCCGGGATTACGTGTGCAGGCTGTGGCTTCATCAATGTCCCGCGCATATCGCTGACGACTGGGCGCCCGAATTTTAACGCCGATGGATCGCTCGCCTCTTTTGAAGTCAGGAAGGGCTGGGTCGGAATCGATGGTGGCGGACTCGACGCGCGTGGTAGCGCTATCGATCTGATCGCACGCGCGATGCGGATCAATGCTCAAGTATGGGCCGGATCGATCCACGCAACCACAGGGGCCAATCAAGTCGATTACGCCACTGGGGCCGCCGAAGCTGTTGCGGGCGAAGATGAAAAACCCGGCGTTGCGATCGACGTACAAACGCTCGGCGGCATGTATGCAAACAGCGTGCGTCTCATCGGTACGGAAGCGGGTGTCGGTGTGCGTCATACCGGCGCCATCGACTCTTTGACGGGCGACATCGAATTGTCGTCGGCTGGGGATGTCACCATCGAGCCGGCGGGGCGCATACAGGCGGCCGCCGATGTAAGCATCGTCGCGCGAAATGTGACGAATCGAGGCGCGAGTGTGAGTGGCGGAGCCGCCCGTCTGATGGCCGCCGGAACGCTGCGCAACGACGGTGTGATCTCCGCATCATTCAATGCCGATCTGGGTGCAACGGATCTGCGCAACAGCGGTTACGTTTTGGCTGGCATAGACGGGAGCAATCGACTCGCCGCCGCGGGCAGCGTGACGCTGGCTGGGGAAAAGGTCTCGAGTGACGGCACCATTGCGGCTGGCGACAACATCAATGTGACCGGCTTGACCGTCTCATTCGAGGGTGGGAAGCTGTTTGCGGCGAGCGCGCTGAACCTGGCAGGCGAACAAATGCTGACGGGGCGCGGCGCGACGGCCAGCGCACTCAACGCGACACTTAGGTCTAACGGTGCGTTCGTCAATGATGTTGGGCAATTCGTCGCCGCGGACGAAGTACGCGTTGCCGTCCGGTCGGCTTCCAATCGAGGCGGCGTCGTGGGCGGCGACGCCGTGACACTGACGGCTCACGACATAGACAACGGTGGCGGCACACTAGCCGCCGGCAGTTACATGGCAATTCACGCCGCCGGACTCTCGAACGACGGTGGCTTTATCGGAGCCGAGGAGGGTACCCTCCGGGCTCGTGATGCGTCGACCGCGACTGGCTCAACCAGCGACGAGGCGGCGGCAACGGACCTTCTCGGCCGCTTGTCGATCGATTTGGCGGGCGACCTTTCGAACCGGCATGGTGTGATCGTCGCTGGGGAAAGGCGGGATCTGACGGCGCGCTCGCTTGCAAGCAATACATCTGAACGAATTGTCTCAGCGACGGGTATCGACAATACGGACGGTATTGCGGACGGTGAAGTCAAGTTGAAAGCAGCAGGCATCATCAACGCCGATGGCGTCATATTCGGATCGAACGTGGGGATCGATAGCCGCACCGGCCAAATCGACAATGTGCGGGGCGTGATTGGAGCGAACGGCCGAATTGAAAGCAGTTCCGGCGAGATCGACAATCGCTCTGGATTGATTCAAGCAGGCGAACTTGCGAGACTCAGGACAAACGGCGGCACGTTCGACAACCGCATTGCGCAAGGAGAAGCGATAGGAGGTCGACTGATTAGCCAAAAGGTGACACTCGAGACGGGGCTGTTGAACAACGCAGATGGCCTCATTTCCTCGTCGGAGATGTCGCGGTTGACGGCGCAAGCGGTGTCGAACGATAAAGGCGCAATCCTTTCCACGGGCGCGCTCGATGTTAAAAGCGTTGGACAGATTTCAAATATCGCCGGACAGATCGGTGCCGACGCCGACGTAGTGCTGGAAGGCTCGAGTATCGACAACACGCGCGGAGCCGTTCATGCGGGACAGAATTTGGACGTTAAGAGCAACGTCGTCGTCAACGCCCAAACGAAAGATGCGACGCTCGCGCCCGTATTCGACTTGCCGCCCTTGCAGGCAGGCATGGAGGGCGCTGCCGTATCGTTGAACGCGGGAGTCAACGTCGACAACACGGGTGGATCCATTCGTTCAGATCTGACGACGGGTTTGATTGGACGGACGGTGGCAAATGTCGACGGCGTGATCGGTTCATCTGGGCGGGTGTCCGTTCAGGCAGAGCATACGGTGACGAACACGCGTGGTGCGATCAATGGTGGTGATTCGCTCACGCTCTCCGCAGAGACATTGAACAACGACGGCCGGATTGAATCGCGCGGCGACGTCACCGTCGCGGTGCGCGGCGATTTGACGAATTCGGGGGCTATCGTTGCGGGAGGCGATCTCGATGCGACCGCGCAAGGTAATGTGACCAACACCGCGAAGATGACCGCAAACAAAGTCGCTAAGGTTTCCGGTCAGCGCATCGATAACGCGGCAAGCGGGGAAATTACGGGTAACGTCGACACGCGTGTCGATGCCGTGCAGTCGCTTTCTAATAAGGGGTTGATCGACGGCGGCGCGACGCGTGTCAAAGCAGCCGGTACTGTGTCGAATAAGGGGCGAATCTACGGCGATTCGGTTAGCGTTGGCGCGTCGCTGTTGCGCAACGAGGCGAATGCAGAAGGTTTCGGAGCGGCGATTGCGTCGCGTGGCGATCTCGACCTTGGTGCTAAGGTCATCGAAAATCGCGGCGGCAGCCTCGTCTATGCGTCGAACGATATTCGGACGGGGGGTGGAATAGACGAATACGATCGTGCGTCCGACGCACGGTCGGTGAGGTTTACGAATGACGGCTCGTCGGTGGACGCGGGGGGACGCCTAAAAATTGCTGCCGACCGATTCGAAAATCTCAACGCCAACTTCCGGACAGAGAAGGTCACAACGGATTCGGGCAAGCAAATTTGGCACACCGTTCCTGGCTCCACAGAGCGCGTCCATCCTTCCGATGTGTACTTCTACCAACAAAATTCGCAGGCGATCGCACCTGGCACAGACTACCGCTGGGCCCTAGATGACGATCAAAAACGTCTACTCCTTCCTTCTGCAAAATATCCCTTCGCCGAATATGCGAGGTACACACAGAACGGCACGGCGGGAAAGATCGACGACGTCCGTTATGCCACGGTACGTCAGATGTCGGACACCGGCATCAACGTCCTGCGCGATGAAGACCTGGCCGGGGTGTTTCGGACGGTGCCGGAGGAGGTCTGGACCAAATTTGGGGTCACGCCTCCACCCCCACCGCCGAGCCCGGGATATATCAAGCCGGGGCAGTACTCGATACAGATGTGGCCTCTGCGTCGGCAGTTGGGGGCCGACTGGCATTCACTAAACGTGCCGATGGCAGCCGTGCCCGATGCAAATTCGACTGGGGGGCCGAGAGAGGAATCTTGCGTGACTTCGGCAGCCGATCACTGTCGGCCGTTCAAAGACTGGTACGGCCGGCTATCCGACTCATATACGGCCCTCGCGCGTGCGCTCAATGCCTACAACCGCGACGTATCGAACCGAATGGTCCAGACGTGGACCACATACGATGTCGATGTGAAATCCACGAAGGATGTCGTCACGGCGACGCAGCCCGGTGTCATTACTGCCGGCGGCAGAATAACGATTTCCGCGCACTCGGGTGTCAACGACAAGAGCCAGATATTGGCCGGTGGCCGTGCATATCTGAACGACGCAATTCAAGACAACAGTCAGCCAAAGGGCGTTGAGACTTTCGCGGGAACCGGGAAAGCGATTACCACTTGGGTGGAATCGGGAGGCGCGTTTCGAGGCGATGAGCGCAAACACGCTGAACGGGACTACATCGCACCGCTGCCGCCACGGGAATTCGATCTACCTATCGCAATGGCGACGCAGGCGAATCGGGAGCCGATCAAGCGTGTTGCGGCCGATGTTGCCGTGACCGGTGGCGCATCCGGCATCCGCGCCGGCAGTGCGGTAGTGGCGCTATCGCCAGGCACGGCTGAGTTGATCGACGTCGGTCAACGCCTTGGCGTTGCGGGATCGAACGGCATACCGATGAACGACCGAGGGCAAACCGCTCCGCGCCCGCACGCCAAGCCCCTCGCTATCGAAATCCGTGCTGTGGAACCGAACATCGTATTGCCGAGCAATGCGCTGTATCGGGTCGTGTCCGATCCGGGTAGTCGCTACTTGGTCGAATCGGACCCGCGCTTCACGAACCGGAAGCATTGGCTGTCGAGCGAAACGATGATTACCGCCCTCGGTGCTGATCCGCGGTTGGCGCAGAAGCGCATGGCCGATGGCTTCTATGAGCAGCAATTGATTCAGCGGCAAGTCATGCAGGCGACGGGGCGGCGATTCATCGGCAACTACACCGACAATCAGACCGCATATCAAGCGCTGATGGCCAATGGTGTGAAGGCCGCACGGCGGTTCGAACTGAACGTCGGTACTGCATTGAGCGATGCACAGATGGCGGCGCTCACCGAGGACATCGTATGGCTGGTGAATCGGACCGTGGCGTTGCCCGATGGGTCGCGAGAAGCCGTCCTGGTGCCGCAACTGTATTTGCGTACCAATGCGGCCGACGTGAATGGCATGGGATCCATCATAGCCGGGGAGAACGTTGTTTTGAACAATACGGGGGTGCTCGAGAACTCAGGCACGATAGCAAGTCGAGGCGTCACGATTCTCACCGCAGGCTCGATCGCCAATTCGGGGGCGATTTCCGGTGCAGCGGTCCGAGCCGATGCGAAACAAGACCTCACCAATCTGGGCGGCACGATCCAAGGAGAGGTCGTGAGGCTGTCGGCCGGCCGCGACGTCAAGCTCACGAGTACGACGCAATCGGCTGCGACGATGAATGGATCGGCAACGGCGATCGACAGAGTGGCCCGCGTCGATGCCGGGACGCTCGCGGTAGAAGCGGGGCGTGACCTAGAAATGAGCGCGGCGCACATCGCATCGACGGGCGACGGTTGGTTGGTAGCTCGACGCGATGTAAACATAGCGGCCATTCGACAGCATAGAGACGACCATGTGCGCTGGGGTGAAAAGAGGAGAACTGATCGGGACGCGTCGATCGACATAGGGGCCGAAATCACAGCGGGCGGCGAACTCGGAATCGTAGCCGGTCGAGACCTGAATGCGACCGCGGCGACCCTTAGTGCCGAAAGCGATTTGCGCGTCATCGCCGGGCGCGACGTAACCTTCAACGCGGGCCACCAAACCGCTAGCGCCTACGACGAGCATTACGTCAACGAGCGCGGCGTCTTATCGTCGAAATCGACGCACACTATCGACGCGAGCGGCTACGCCGAAGCGATAGGCTCCACGCTGTCGGGCAATACAGTCGAGGTGCGGGCGGGAAACGATTTGACGGCGAGCGCTGTGACAATTGCGGGCACGGAAGATGTCTGGCTGGAAGCAGGCAATGCTTTGAAGATCTCGACAGCCGATACCGCGTTTAGCGAGCGTCACTTCAGGGATGTGAAGAAATCGGGGCTGGGCAGCGCAGGCGCCGGAATTTCGTATGGCGTGAGTCAGACGACCGATACGAGCTTTGACACTGTGAAGGGCGTGCGAGGGAGCTTGATCGGCAGCATTGACGGCAGCGTTACGCTGCGAGCGCATAACACGCTCAGTGTGACCGGTTCGGACATCATTGCGGCGCGGGATATAACCGGCGTCGCCAAGGAGGTGAGAGTCGAAGGGTCGCAGACGAATCGGCGCTACGAGGAAAGCCACGAGATGAAGAGTTCCGGCTTCGCCCTCGGCGTGAAGTCGCCTGTGATCGATGCGCTCCAAAATCTGAATCAGCAAGCGCGCGGGGCGGGTACGAGCCAGGACGGGCGAGCGGCGGCATTGCATGCGATCGCAGCGGCTGGCGGGGTTGCCGGTTTGGCCGGCGCGGCAGGGAGTGCCGCGAGCGCAATCAGCGGCGGCGCGAAACCAGAAGCAAAGCTCGAACTGAGCTTCGGCGCGTCGCGTAGCAAGTCGACGTTTGCGCTAGATAACACCCAGCAAACCGGGAGCAATGTGAGGGCTGGTGGCAAGGCTGTGTTCGTGGCTACAGGTGAGAAGGGGGCCGGCCAGGGCAACGTCACGATCGAAGGATCGGACGTTGCCGCGAACGACGTGCTTCTCGTGGCGGCGAACAAAGTGAACCTCTTCCACAGTAGCGATACCGAAAGCACACGTAGCACGAACGAATCGTCGAGTGCGAGTGTGGGTGTCTCGTTCGGCACCAACGGCTGGGGGATGTCAGCCGCCATGTCGCGCGCGGTCGGTAAGGCCAACTCGGACGCGGTGATGCGAAACAATACGCATATCGTTGCAGGCAACGTGGCGACGATCGCCAGTGGCGGCGATACCAACATCATCGGCGCGAATGTGAGCGCCAAACGCATGATCGCAGACATCGGCGGAGATCTAAACATCGCCTCGGTACAAGACACGCTTCATAGTGTGGCCGAGCAGAGGAGCATGGGGGGAGGCTTCAGCGTCAGCCAGGGCGGGGGAAGTGCGAGCTTTAGCATGCAGAGCGGCCGCGCAAGCGGTGATTACGCGAGCGTGAATGAGCAGTCGGGTATTCAAGCTGGAGATGGCGGGTTCGATATCGCTGTCAAGGGCAATACCGACTTGAAGGGAGCGTACATCGCGAGTTCTGCTGTCGCGGACAAGAACCGGCTGACTACGGGAACGCTGTCGTTCTCGAACATTCTCAACAGCTCGCACCATAAAGCGAACACCGTCGGCGTAACCGCTGGCGGTAGCAGTGGCAACGGGGGCAACAACTACGCGACGCACGGCGCGACGGCGGGTCGGAATGCAGGGGGTGCCTCGCCGATGTACGTGAGCGAGGGTGCGAGTAGTCAGGCGAGCACGAGCAGCGGGATCAGCGCTGGCGATATCACGATTGTCGATGGAACGAATCAGCGGCAAGACATCGCGATGCTCAACCGGAACGCGATGAATTCGAATGGCGCGGTCGCCAAGGTGCCTGACATCTCGAGCGTATTGGGCAACCAATCGGACTTGATCGATGCGGCGCAGGCGGCGTCGGAGACGCTTGCCAAGCAAATCGGGGCGTACGCGAACGCTAAGCAGTCGAGCGCGCAGGCGGCAGCCGCAAGGGAAACTGATCCGGCGCTTCGCATGCAGTATCTGCAAGAGGCAGCAGCTTGGAGTGAAGGCGGCAATTCCCGAGTGGCGTTGCATATGGCGGGCGGCGCGCTCGCGGGGGGATTGACTGGGGGCGGGAGTGGTGCGATGGGTGGCGCGGCGGGAGCGGGGCTATCAGCAAAGCTGGCACCGCAGTTGAACGAAATCGCGCGTTCGATCGCGGAGGCCGGGCCGACGGGCAACGACGATTTCGATCAACTGGTGGGGAACATCGCGTCCAATCTCATCGCTGGCGGAGCAGGTGCGTTGGCAGGGGGAGCGACCGGGGCGGTGACTTCGACGGCTGCGGATCGGTTCAATCGGCAGTTGGGTGACGAGGAAAAGAAGGCCATCAAAAAAGGCGCTGGTGATGACAAGGAGTTGGAGCAGCGGCTAACGAGAGCGGCATGCTATGAGGTGAAATGCTGGGCACAGTACAAGCCGGGCAGTGCCGAGTACACCGCAAACTACGTGAGTCAACTCGAGGCGTCGCAATTGCAGGCGGAATTTGATTGGGTCAAGGATCAGAAGCAGACGGGGCTGTTCGGTTACACCCCGGTTCAGAAGGTTGGTGACGCAATTCAAAGTGATCCGGTAGGTGTTGCTAAGGATTTGGTGAAAGTTGGAGCCGGACTCGCGGCAGCGAAGGTAGGAGGCGTCCTTTGTGCGAGCGCTGCTGGATGTGGCGTGGGTGCCTCGATGTTCGTTTTTGGTACTAGCGACGCAATCGAAGGTTCAACATCGCTCCACGACCGTTACTACGGGGTTTCGTCCCGCGGGGTTAATCCATTGCGGTGGGGTTTCAATCAGATCTCGCCGACGTGGGGCGATCTTGCGTACGACGGTATAAGCTTCGGAACTGCTTTGGCCGGACTGAAGATGCCAGTTCCGCTTAACGTTGGAAAGGCTGATGGCCTAAATCGACCGACCTCCATGTTTGGCGTGAGCGTTCAAAACATTAACAATGTAAAGCTGTATCCGATAACTAAAGGGGCTATGCCGACCGGTACTCACCAATCGACTCTTCTGTTTGGCGTGGGATCGAAGGGCCTAGCTGTTGTCGAGGACATCCGTGAACTCGGGAGGCCAGAATGAATTGGGCTAGGCTTTACTCCACGCTTCAGATTTGGTTTGCCGTTTGCATTGCCTCAATGACGGGAGCCGTGTTTTGGTCATTTTTGCTTACCGGAGGGGTTCGTTGGGTGTTTGGTATGGATGAAAATTCGGCGATGCTGTTTGTGTGTCTACCAAGCTTCATCGTCTTGATGTTTTGGCTTGTTCCTCGGATACCCAAGGACCTCAGAGGAGCCGGCCTACTGAGTGACGAGCCAGAGAGATTTGGTCCGTGGTTCAGATAGTTATTTTTTAGAACAATGGATCGGTTCAATCGGCAGTTGAACATCGATAAGAATTCGCATCGCGACGAAAGAACGTTGGCGAGACAGATTGCCGAGAAAAGCAACGGAAAATATACGCCGGAACAGGTTGAAGATCAGCACCGCATCATGGGCGTCAAAATCGACGGCAAGCATCTTTCCGGCGCACCCGCGACCCTAGTCGGCGAAATGCCCTCGGATGCAGGGGCAAAGTGGATTTCTGGCGGGGTGACGGCTGACGGCAAACCGATCTTGACGCAGGTGATGGCACAACCGGACCCGGAACTGGAGAAAGTCATCCTGGCGAACTACAACTCGGCGGGGAAGGATCAGGTGCCGAGCGTGTTCGGCTACGATCGACCTAAACGCACTGACTGGGGATTCACTCTCACGGGGCCTTTCACGCAACTGAACAAGACCGATGTTGAGTTCGTGAGAACAACGACGGCGGATACGATGTCGATGGTTTAAAAAAATGCGGGACGATTCGGCTCGATCACTGCCGCGGCCGCAAGTGTTCCGTCACCGTACGCTCCCGGTCTAGCTGCGGTGTCGTACGGCGCGACAGCAGTGGGTGTGACCGCCGATGCCGTCGCGTAGGTGGCGAGACCCGATATGGGCGAATACACCTACGGAGGAGCGCTGACTTTGGGCGCCAAAGTAGCAGCCGATAGGTTGCCTCTGGCTGCGCCGATCATCAACAAAGCAATCGAGTCCACGAAAGCCATGCCGTTCTCAGAACGGATTCGTAGCTGGATCAATGAACGATGGGGCACGGTCGCTAATCCTAAAGGGAGCAACGAATGAAATTGATCGCGAATGGAAATTTCGCCAGATGGTTGAGGATTACGATGTTTTTGGGAGGAGTGGGAATCGCTACTGGTGGGTTGGCGCTCGAACTGCCGCCAAGCGCAATCAGAGCGTCGGCGTTTCTAGTCGGGTTCGCCTTGATGGCTTTGGGAGGTCTGTCGAGCAATTCGCACATGCTAGGCATTCGGCCATTCGACGACAGCTATCGGAGAGCCCGGCGCAGCT
Organism: Paraburkholderia sp.; assembly: GCA_004322045.1. Lineage (GTDB taxonomy): Bacteria > Pseudomonadota > Gammaproteobacteria > Burkholderiales > Burkholderiaceae > Trinickia. The sequence continues at coordinate 135,698 of SCRN01000023.1, read as the reverse complement.
ACATGGTGACGGGCAGCAGTAGGGGAAAAAATGAAGGCTAATAGTTGTGCATGCGTTGTGAAATGCAGACCGGTTCAATCGGCAGTTGCACCCACAGGAGAAAAAGTGGATCAACGAAAAAGTTTTGACTACAAGGATGCGATTTACCCCGGTCCTCTTTACTAACGTAGGCGGGGCGCTCACCAGTTCCGCGTTAAACGGAGAGAGCCCAAAGGTGGCGATGGCCGGGGCTGCTGCTGGGACGGCGATTGGCTGTCCAATTGGTTCCAAAGTTGAGGGCAAGGTCGACGACGTACTGAACCCTTGGTATCGGCAAGAATGGGTGGACGTTGGGATGGGGCGTGTCGAAGTATGTTCCGCCGGGCGCTCTGCCCTCATGGTTGGGCGGAACTGTCGGGGGCACGACGACTACGTTCAATCTGCAGATCGATGTCCCCGCTCGCGGCCCTAAGCCGCCTGCGGCACGGCGTCCAAAAATCCCGTGACGTTCTTGAACCGGCCCGCGGCATCGACGACCCCGAAGTCGGAGCCTTTCACGATCGCTTCGCCGCCTGGCGCCACTAGGTCCCACGAGAACCGCACGTAATTGCCGAAGCCGTCGGCGGCCCCGCTGAGCCTGAATACGTGCTGCGCAAAGCGTTCATGCACGGTGCCGATCATGGCATCGATGCCGTCGTGTCCTTGGCCGGCCAGCAGCGGGTCGACGTAGGACGCATCTTCGGCCCACGTCTGTGCGATCAACTCGCGGCGGCGGGCAGCATCGGTCTCGTTCCAAGCAGCAAAATAGCGGTCGATGAGGTCGAGGTGGGCAGTCATGGCTCTCTCCAATACTCAAAGTAAAGGGTAACGGCGCAGGGTGGCCGTATCGCTCGGTCGCTAGTGCAATTCGCCTTGTCCAGGTCGATGCAGTTAGCGCCTGGACCGAAGCTTCGGACAAAGCGCGAGGCGCGTCGATTACGTGCAAGGTAATGGAAACACCGCGGCGTTTCGCTATGATCGCCGTTATGAACTCGATCCTCAGCCCATCGCGCGCGCCCTCGCGCGCCGCCTCGCAACGGGGGAGCCGCCCCGTCGGCGATCTACTGCGCGAGTGGCGCCAACGGCGCCGCATGAGCCAACTCGTGCTCGCCACCGAGGCGCAGATTTCGACGCGCCATCTCAGTTTCGTGGAGTCCGGCCGCGCACAGCCAAGCCGCGAGATGCTCATGCATCTGGCCGAACAACTCGAGGTGCCGCTGCGTGCGCGAAACGCGTTGTTCGTCGCCGCCGGCTATGCGCCGCTCTATGCCGACCGGCCCTTGAGCGATCCGCAACTCGATGCCGCGCGAGAGGCCGTGCAACTCGTGCTGCGCGGCCACGAGCCGTACCCCGCGCTCGCCATCGATCGGCATTGGACGATGGTGGCCGCCAACGCCGCATTGGCGCCGCTCGTCGCGCGCGCCGATCCGCGATTGCTCGAAGCGCCCGTCAACGTCATGCGCTTGTCGCTCCATCCCGATGGCCTTGCGCCGCATATCGTCGATTGGACCGGTTGGCGCACGCACGCGCTGCAACGTATCGAGCGGCAGGCCCAAGCGAGCGGGGATCCGACGCTCACAGCAATGGTCGAGGAACTCGCAGCCTATCCGGCTCCCGCAGGCGCGAAGGCCGAACACAGTGGCGAACCACCGCCGTTGGCCGATGTCGTCGTGCCGTTCAGTCTGCGCACGGACATCGGGGTATTGTCGTTTTTCAGCACGACCACGGTGTTCGGTTCGCCGGTCGATGTGACTTTGTCGGAACTGGCCATCGAGGCCTTCTTTCCCGCCGATGCAGCCACAGCCGACGCGTTGCGCGACTATCAAGCGAAGCACGGATAAGGCAAGGCGCGCGGACGCAAGCTAACGCGATACGCTAAGAGCGGCTCGGCTCGGCTCGGCTCGGCTCGGCTCGGCTCGGCTCGGCTCGGCTCGGCTCGGCTCGGCTCGGCTCGGCCTGGGCTGACAGGACCCCACCCGGCTCGATTCAACGTATCGACCCTCCGCCTAAATCACACCGTTGCATCGAAGCTGCGTGACGGTCTCAGCGTCCAAACCCAGCACCGAGCGCAGCACCTCGTCCGTGCCTTCACCGAGCACCGGCGGCGCATGCCGGACCGGCGGCCGCTCGCCGTCGAGCCGATAGGGCGGCGCGAGAACATGCTCGGTGCCCGCCACCGGATGCGCCTGCTCGGTGACCAGCGCGGCTGCGGCGGCCCGCGGGGACGTCAACGCTTCCAGTAACCCCATCACTTCCCCGCAAGGAATGCCTGCGGCCGTCAGCCGCGCGAGCAAGGTGGCGCGTTCGCGTTTGCCCAGTTCCGCTTTGATCTGAGCGATCAACGGTTCGCGATGCGTGCCGCGCCCAAGGTTCGTCTGGAAGCGATCGTCTTCGGCCAAGTCGGGCCGTTCGATGACGTCGCGGCAAAACCGCTCGAATTGCGCGTTCGTGCCGACGGTGACGACGATGGGTCCATCTTTCGCATCGAAGACGCCATACGGGACGATGGACGGATGCGCGTTGCCGTAGCGCGGGGGATCCTCGCCGGCGAGCAACGCTTCGAGGCCATAGTAAGACGTGATCGCCACGCCGCAATCGAACAGCGCCATCTCGATGCGGCGTCCGCGTCCGGTGCGCGCTCGATCGAACAATGCCGCGAGGATCGCTTGAGCCGCGTACATGCCCGTGACCAAATCGACGACGGCGACGCCGAACTTCAACGGCGGCTGCGTCGGCTCGCCGTTCATCGCCATCAAGCCCGATTCGGCCTGCACGACGAGGTCGTATCCGGGCCGCGCGGCCTCCGGCCCGCTACGCCCATAGCCCGAAATCGAGCAGTACACGAGCGATGGATGCTCTTGGCTCAAGGCCTCGTAATCGAGGCCGAACTTGCGCGCACCGCCGAGCTTGAAATTCTCGACGACGATGTCGCTTTTGAGCGCAAGCTCGCGTGCGAGCCGCGCCCCTTCGTCGGTCTGCAGATCGAGCGTCACCGAGCGCTTGTTGCGGTTCACGCTGTTGAAGTAGCAGGTCTCGGTCGCACCGACGCGCGAGCCCCAGTCGCGCGTGTCGTCGCCGCGCTTCGGATGCTCGATCTTGATGACTTCAGCGCCGAGGTCGGCCAGCGCCATCGCGCACGACGGCCCGGCGAACACGCGCGAGAGGTCGAGTACGCGGACGCCCGATAGCGGCAGAGCGGCGCCCCGCTCAAAGTTCGATTTGTTCGATTCGTTCGATTCGTTCATCTCGCGGCGTCCTCGCTCACGCTTGCGTCGATGGTGCAACGGCCGATTGCGCCGCTTGCGTCGGCGTGCGCCCGAGCGAAATGTATCTGGCCAGATGATGATCTTCGTCGCCGTACTGGTGATCGATCATGACGAGCCGCTTCGCGTAGTGCGAAAGCGGCAACTCCCAGGTCATGCCGATGCCTCCATGCAGTTGCACGGCTTCGCGCGATAGCCGCGCGCCGACTTCGCACGCCGTGTACTTGGCCGCCGACAGTGCCCGCTCGCGCGCAACGCGCGGGCCATCGAGCGCGGCAGATGCGTTGATGACGGCGGAGCGCACTTGCTCGATATCGATCGCGAGATCGGCCATGCGATGTTGCAGTGCCTGAAAACTGCCGATCGGCACGCCGAACTGACGACGCGTGCGCAAGTACTCGAGCGTGGCAGAGAACGCGGTTTGCATTGCACCCAGCGCTTCGGCGGACAGCGCAAGCAGACCTGCGCCGAGCGCCGTTTCGAGCGTGGCGAAGCCATCGTCCACTGCACCGATCAGCGCATCGTCCGCTAGCTTCACGTCGTCGAAAATCACTTCCGCGCTGCGGCCGCCGTCGATCAACGCGTAGTCGCGCAGCGCGACACCCGGTGTACCGCGCGGCACCCAGTACAGCGAGATGCCGTGCTCGGCATCCACATCGCCGCTCGTGCGAGCCGAAACGACGAACCCGTCGGCCGCTGCGCCGAACGGCACCACGGCCTTCGCTCCGTTCAAGCGCCAGCCGTCGCCGGCGCGCACGGCGGTGGCCGCGACGCGCGCCGCCTCGTATCGCGAATCGGGTTCGCCGTGGGCCAGCGCAACGACCGTTTCGCCGTCGATCAGCCGTAATAGCTCAGTTCGCCGCATTTCGTTGCCAGCCAGCGCGAGCACGCGGCCCGCCACGAGCGCACCGAGAAACGGTTCGACCACCAAGCCGCGGCCCAACTGCTCGAAGACGACGGCGATATCGTCACCGCTACCGCCGAAGCCGCCGTGCTCGGGCGCAAATAGCGCGCCGATCGCGCCGAGCTCGCCGAAGCGTCGCCACATCGCGCGGTCGAATCCTTCGGGCGAGCGCGCGTTGCGCTCGCGTGTGGCGAATCCGTATTGCTCGGCGACGAATCGCGCGAGCGTATCGGCAAGCATCCGCTGTTCGTCGGTCACTTCGAAGTTCATCGTCGAGCCCTTTCAGAGGTCAAGGATCGCTTTCGCGATGATGTTCTTTTGAATCTCGTTCGAGCCGCCGAAGATCGAAAGCTTGTAGTTGTTGAAGTCGCTCTTTGCGGCGTCGGGCGCGTCGAACGGGCCGAGCGGCCCGCCCTCGTATCCCTCGTCGAACGCCTCGTCGATGAACGGCTGGGCATAGGGGCCCAGTGCGCGTCGCATCAACCCGGCGATTTCCTGGCGGATCTGCGTGCCGCGCACTTTCAGCATGGAACTTTGCGCGCCCGGCGCGCCGCCGCCCGCGGCGGCAGCGATCATGCGCAGGTTGGTGGTCCGCATGTTATCGAGATCGATCGCCACGCGCGCCATCCGCGCTGCAAAGAGCGGGTCTTCGGCCAGCGGGTGCCCTCGATGCATGACCGTTGCCGCGGCTCGTTCGAGCCGCTCGAGCGCCGCCGTCGAAAATCCGATACCAGCAATATTGGTGCGTTCGTAAGTGAGTAGGTACTTCGCGTAGGTCCAACCGCGGTTCTCCTCGCCGACAAGGTTCTCCACGGGCACGCGCACATCGGTGAAAAATACCTCATTGACCTCGTGCTCGCCATCGAGCGTGACGATGGGGCGCACCTCGATGCCGGGCGTGCTCATGTCGATCAGCAAGAAGCTGATACCTTCCTGCTTGCGCACGTCGGTGGCCGTGCGCACGAGGCAGAACATCATGTTCGCGTAGTGGCCGAGCGTGGTCCACGTCTTCTGGCCGTTGACCAGATAGTGTTCGCCGCGCGCGTCCACCTTGCGTTGTGCGCGCGTGGACAGCGATGCGAGATCCGAGCCGGCGCCCGGTTCGGAATAGCCCTGGCACCACCAGTGGCTGCCGTCGAGAATGCGCGGCAGGAAATGGCGTTTTTGCGCTTCGTTGCCGTACTTGATCAGCACGGGGCCGAGCATGTTCACGCCGAACGGCACGATGCGCGGCGCGCCCGCCAGCGCGCATTCGTTATCGAAGATGAAGCGCTCGACCGCGCTCCAACCGGTGCCCCCGTGCTCGCGCGGCCAGTGGCTCGCGAGCCAGCCACGCTCGTTCAGAATGGCGTGCCATTGCGCCATGTCCTCGCGCGTGAGCCGCAGTCCGTGCTTGACTTTATGGGCCATGCGCGCCGGCAGCCGTTCGTCGAGAAAACGCCGAACTTCGGCACGAAACGCCTCTTCTTCTGCCGTGAAATTCAAGTCCATCGGTTCGCCCTCGCGGGTGGTCGTTTGATGGCGCCTGCGCCGTCGCGATTGCACGGCGATTGCGCCGCGTCACTCCTTGCGCTGCGCAGGACAAGGTACGTTCGCAGGAGTGACCGTTAGCGTAGCAGGCACTAAGACGCCGTTCCGTTCAAGCTCGAAAAATCGGCGCCGCGTGCGACGAGTTCGACGATGAGCGGCGACGGTTGCCAGAAAAACGCGTCCTCCTGCGACAAACGTTCGAGCTCCGCGAGCACGTTCGGCAACCCGAGCATATCGGCGTACTTCATCGGACCGCCGCGATAACGCGGAAAGCCGTAGCCGTAGATGAGCGCGACGTCGACATCGAGCGGGCGCAGCGCGATGCCTTCGCGCACGACGTTCGCCGCTTCGTTGATGACGGCGCACATGAGGCGACGCACGATTTCCTCGTCGGTGAAACTACGCGGCGAGACGCCGACGCGCAGGCGCTCGGCTTCGACGATCGCTTCTACCTCGGGGTCGGGTGTGCCGGTGCGCGCGCCCGGCTCGTAGCGGTAGAAGCCGCGGCCCGTCTTTTGGCCGAACCAGCCGCGCTCGCAGAGGCGGTCGGCAATTTGCACGTAGCGCATGCGCGGATCGCGTGTCGGTGCGCGCCGTTTGCGCGCCGCCCAGCCGATATCGCCGCCCGCGAGATCGACCACTTGATACGGTCCCATCGGATAGCCGAACTCGCGCATGGCGTGGTCGATTTGATAGGGCGACGCACCGTCTTCCATCAGATAATCGGCGGCGGTGCGATAGACGGCGAGCAGGCGGTTGCCGATGAAGCCGTCGCACACCCCAGCGCGCACGGGCACTTTGCGCAGTTGCTTGGCCAGTTCGAATGCGGTGGCGACGACATCGGGGCCGACGCGCGCCGGCACGACGATCTCGAGCAGCTTCATGACGTTGGCCGGCGAGAAGAAGTGCAGGCCGATCACGTCGGCCGGGCGTGAAGTGGCAGCGGCAATGTCGTCGATGTCGAGATAGGACGTATTCGTCGCGAGGACGGCGCCGGGCTTGCATACGCGATCGAGTTCGACGAACACGGCCTTCTTGACCGCCATGTCCTCGAACACGGCTTCGATTACGAGATCGACGTTAGCGAGTGCGTCATACGACGTGCTGCCCGTGAAGCGGGCCAGCGCGGCGGCCTTGGCGTCGCTGTTCATGCGGCCCTTCGCGACGAGGCCTTCATAGACGCGTTCGACATGTGCGCGGCCGCGCGCGAGCGCTTCGTCGTCGCGCTCGATCATCGTGACGGGCAAGCCCGCATCGAGCACGGCGACGGCGATGCCCGCGCCCATCGTGCCGCCGCCGACGACGCCGATCGTCGCAACGGGCCGCGGCCTGGCCGCCTTGCTTTCCGGCGCTTTCGCCACTTCGCGTTCGGCGAAGAAGGCATGCACGAGCCCGGCGCGCTGCGGGCTTTCGAGACATTCGACGAATAGCTTGCGCTCGAGCGCGAGGCCTTCGTCGAACGGCAAGGTCAGGGCGGCTTCGACGGCCTCGACGATCTTCAGCGGTGAAAATAGGCCCCGTTGGCGCGCAGCCGTGTTTTTGCGCGCGGCCTCGATGGCGTTGCGGCTAGCCTCAGCGCCCTCGTTCGCTAGCGCGGCCGCGGCGCGCGTCGGGCGCACGGCCGCATGCGCGGCCAGTAGCTCGCGAGCATAAGCGAGCCCTTCGCCGAGGACATCGTCAGTGGCGCCGAGCCGATCGGCCAAGCCCAGCGACACGGCTTCTTCAGCCGAAACGTGACGGCCCGAGAGCATCAAATCGAGGGCGAGCCCAGCGCCGATCAAGCGGGGCGTGCGCTGCGTGCCGCCAGCGCCCGGCAGCAGGCCGAGCTGCACTTCGGGTAAACCGAGTTTTGCGCCGCGCACGACGAGGCGGTAATGGGCGGCGAGCGCGATTTCCAAACCGCCGCCGAGTGCGGCGCCGTGGATCGCGGCGACGACGGGCTTCGTGCATGCCTCGATGCGGTTGCAAACGGTGGGCAGCAACGGCTGCTGCGCGGGCTTGCCGAACTCGCGAATATCGGCGCCGGCGATGAAATTGCGGCCCGCGCCGACGATCAACACCGCGGCCACGGCCGCATCGGCCTGCGCGGCGTCGATTGCCTCGAGCAGGCCGCGCCGAACATCGACGCCGAGCGCGTTCACGGGGGGATGATCGATGCTGACCACAAGCACATTGCCGTGCAGGGAGCGGGAGACGACGGGGGGCGAATTCGAGGCGGTCATGGGCGGGGCGGGACTCGATGGTGGCGGTAGCCCGATTGTCGAGGGGATAGCCGAAATTGACAATTCAAGCTTGAGTTGACAGACTGTCAAATAAAATTTGACGATGCAACGATTCTCCCTGATTTACAAGCTGGCGGAAGCTGCGTGGACCTCAATTCCCTTTCTCTGCTCGTCGAAATTCTCGAAGCCGGTAATCTGAGCGAGGCGGCGCGCAGGCTGAAGATGACCCGCGCCAACGTCAGCTACCACCTGAATCAGTTCGAGCGCACGCTCGGGCTGCAGCTCGTGCGCCGCACGACGCGCCGCGTCGAGCCGACCGAAGTGGGCCTGCGCCTCGTCGAGCATGGCCGCGCGATCCGGCGCGCGCTCGAAGCCGCGCGGGAGACGGTGGAGACGCTCGGTCGCACGCTGCAGGGCCGAGTGCGGCTGTCCGTGCCAAGCGGCTATGGGCAACTGGTGATGGCCGATTGGCTGCTCGAGTTCAAGCGGCTGCATCCCGGCATCGTGCTGGACGTCGTGTTCGAGAACCGCGTGGAAGACTTGCTTCGCGATGAAGTCGATATTGCAGTGCGTGTGATGTCGGAGCCGCCGCAAAACCTCGTGGCGCGCGACATGGGCGCAGTGCGTTATGTCGCCTGCGCATCCAAGGCTTACGCGAGCGAGCATGGTTTGCCGACGCAACTGGCCGAGCTCGGCACGACACCGCTCATCACGGCGACGGTGGTCGGGCGCCAATTGCGCGTGGCGGCCTACCTGGGCGAGGAGCGGCACGAAGTCCTGCTCGAGCCCACGCTGATTTCCGAAAACTTTCTGTTTTTGAGGCAGGCGGTGCGTGCGGGTCTGGGCGTCGGCATCGTGCCCGATTATGTCGTGCAGGAAGACATCCGCTGCGGCGACGTCGTGACGACGCTCGACGAGTGGCGGCTCAGCATCTTCGGCACGCGCATGTACCTGCTCTACATGCCGGATCGCCATCAAACGCGCGCGGCGGCTACCTTTATCGACTTCATCCTCGCGCAGGCAAAAAAATCGGGGCGGACCCAGTGAGGATCCGCCCCTCGGCTTCGGCCGATCGCTTCCTGTCGCAACGGCCGTGAGCTAGCGCTTCATGCTTGGCGCGCTGGACATTCTCCAAGCCGCAACGCACGTGCCCGTTCCACCCCGCGCCTTGGGGACGGAGCGCAATATCGCGGCGCACGTGGCGCGTCAGAAGGAGGGCATGGATTCGGGAGCGGCCGGCGCCAACGCGTCGGCCTTCGCACTGGCTGCTTTCACTTGCGCTTCGTCTGCGACAAGAACCGGAGCGAGCGAGGGGCCGAGCGATTTGAGCAACTGCACCGCCATCGCACTGGTGTAGTCGTAGCGCGCAGCATAGGGCTCATGCGCGTAAGCCGTTAGCGTGCCGTAAAAACGGTCGCCGACGGCGAACACGAACGTGGCCGTGCGGTTCACCTTGCGCGATTCGATGAGGCGCGCGCCGCGTGCATAGACTTCGAAGCGTTGGTCGCCGGTGCCGGTCTTGCCGTAGACCTCGAGCGTGCGCCCATCGCCAAGCGGCAACCCCTTAGCGAGGCGCCCGCCCGTGCCGCCTTGCACGACCTGGTGCAAGAGCCGGCGTGCGACGGCCACGATCTCGGGCGACATGACTTCTTTGCCCGCGCTGGGCGCGTGAGCGAAATGCGTCTCGAATGGCGTGCCCGCGGCGAACGCGAGCGTGTCGATGCTTTGCGCCCGGCGCATCTTGCCGTCGGCGGCAATGATGCCCATCAACTGCGCGAGCGCGTTGGGGCGATCGCCCGAAGCGCCGATCGCAGCCGCATAGGACGGCGTGACCGTCTCGAACGGATAGCCCAGCGCCCGCCAGGACTTGCCGATGGCGGCATACGCCTGCAACTCGACCATGTGGCGAATGCGGCGATCCTGCGTCAGGTGGTGCCGGGTCTTGAATAGCCACGCGTACGACGTGAGCCGCGCGTCGCGGCTCGCCTCGCGCAACTGCGCTTCGGTCGCGTCGGGATGCTGGCGCAGATAAGCGAGCATCCACAAAGCGATGGGGTGAACGCCCGAAATGTAGCCGCGATCGTTCAAGTTGAACTTGTCGATGCCGTACTTCGTGTAGAGCTTGGCGAGATCGTCGTCGGAGAGCGAGGCGCTCGGCGTGCGCTTGAGCGCGGCGCGCATGCGGGCGGCGAACCAGGGGAACGGCGCATCGGGCGCGATGCTGCGCAGCGCCGTAGCGAGCTTCGGCGGGCTCTTGCGCATGTCTGCGATCAGCGTGTCGAGCGCATCGTCGGGCGTTTTGCCGTGGTACTTCACGTAGAACCGGTGCAGGTAGACGAGGCTTTCCTGATCGGCGAACTGCACGAGGTAGCGATGACGGAGCGCGGGATCGTCGAACCAATGCGCGGAAGGCCCGGCCGATTCGACCATCTCGTAATGGACGATGTCGCGCATGAGTCGCACGAACACGAGATTGACCGAATGCTGGAATGCCTCGCGCACGGTGAGAATGCGTCCGTTCTCGGCTTTGTCGAAGTTCGTGAACGCCTGCGCGCCTCCGCCGGTGTAGAAGGTTTCCCCGGGGTTTGCCGAATACTTGCGCTCGACGGCCGCATCGAGCATGGCGGAAAGCGAGCGGTCTTTCGCGTCGGCGAGGTAGTCGAGCGCCCAGCGGGAGAGACCGTCGAGCGGATCGACGCTCGTGCGCTGCAGTTGTGCGCGGCTCAGGGATGCATAACGGTCGTGCAGCGCCGAGACGATCTGCAGATAGGTGATCAGCGTGCGCAGCTTCGCGGTCGAGCCGAGGTTCAAACGCGCGCCGCCGTTGATGTCGAACGGCTGATTCACGCTGTCCGTTTGCACGCGCACGACATCGGCGCCGCTCTTGTGTTCGAACAAGATGAAGCTGAAGGAGATTTTTGAAGGGTCGTCCCCGGGGCGCAGCATTTCGAAGCCGTACAGGCCGGCCGCCTTGGCGCCTTCGATGGTGGCCGCTTGCGCGAGGCGCTCGCTCACGGCGCGCTGGACTGCATCGTTCAGCGTCGAATGCACGGTGAGGTCGAGCCGATCGAGATCGTAGAAGCTCGCGACGCCAAGCGTTTGTTGCAACTGCGAGCGCACGAGCGTGACGGCCTTGCGCGCGACGAACGACATCTCCGGCTTCGGCGGCGAGGCTCTGTGCGTTTCGAGCGAAGCGGCGAGGGCGGCATCGCGCAAAGGCGCCGAGATCACGCCGTTGGCGGCGAGTACGCGGATGTAGCTGTCGGTCAGCGCTTCGAGCGCAGGCCGATTGCGCACGAGGTAGTATGACGGCGCGCGCTGCGCGATCAGAAGCGAAAGCACCTGTTTGAATGCGAGGGCTTCGTCGGCGAGAACGCCCGGCGCCATCGGGCCATTGCCCGTTTCGGTGCTCGCTTGCGCGAGCAGACGATTGACTTGCGCGAAATCGCGCCCGTACCAAGCGGTCAGCCCGTCTCCAAGCCCCTCCACTTCGCCGATGCCCGGTTGCGCTGCGAGCGGCACCGTGTTCAGGTAGTGAACGACGATGGACTTGCGTGCAGCCATCGTGTTTTCCCCACCGAGATAAGCGCGCACCGATGCCGATGCGATTTGACGGAGCTTTTCCGGAGGGGTGGCGGTGCGACCGCCGGGGGAGTGGCGGAATTTCTCGGTTTGCGTGGCGAGTGTGCTGCCGCCGGGCGTGTGTTGATGGTGATTGACCAAGCGCAGCGCTTGATCCCACAGGGCTCGGCCGAAACGGCCCCAGTCGATGGCCGGGTTGCGGTCGGGCACGCTCGCATCGAGCAGGTAGCGATCTTCGATGAACGTCAGCGCGCCCACGATGATGGGAGGAATCGAATCGTAATCGGCATACGCGAGCGCCGGGTAACGCGCGCTAAATAGCGGCACGCCCGCTTCGTCGAACAAACGCAGTCCGGCTTGGTCCTTTTCCTCGTATGGAATAAACAGGCCCCGATCGGCGAGCGACCTCATCATCGACGAATCGCGCGCTTGGCGCGTGACGGCAAAACCACGGGCTCGCAGTCGCGCTTCGAAATCGGGTAGCCGTGCATAGCCCAAGCGCCAATCGTAAGGGCCGCCTGGCGCGGGGAATAAAACGCTGTCGCTCGGGCCTGCTGCAACTGAAAACGATACCTGTCGACCAACGTTCGCGAAATAACGCGCTTGCAGTCGAGAAGTCTGCATTTCCAGCGAAACGAAGTAGGCCAGTATGCCGACGAGTGCGGCGACGCCGACCAGCGTGAGCCACTTCCATCGCGCGCCCGGCGACATCGTGGCGATGTAGCGCAAGGGAAGGCGGGCGAGTGGGCGATTCATGATGAGGCTCCCTGGGCCGCGTCGCCTCGGGGCGCTTGATCGTTCGCCGCTGTCGCGACACCCGTCGGTCCCGGCCGGCGAGGCGGTCGCGCTGCGGCACGATGGCGCGCTGACAACGCTCGTACTAGTGTAATCGTGCGCCGAACGCCTGTGCATAGCGGAATGTGTGTACAAGCGCACCGAACGGCCTGTATCCATGCCGCGGCCCTATGCCTGCGTCCTCCCGGGGTGGGGAAGCAACCAGAGCGCCTACGGGACGGCGAGCCTGAGATTTGCTCGCGCCGGCTCATGATGGCGTCCCGTTAGACAAGCCAAGCGCAGTGCATTCGCGTGTGATGGTTGCATCGTCTCGCGTAAATATGACGCTGAGATTGACCGGGTGGATTATCGGGTCGGTATTAATTTCTTCGGAATTTCGGTTGCTCGTTAAACGAGCCTTGCCTCGAATTTCCAATTGCGAAAAATGTGCGATGATCACGTCGTTTAAATCGACGCTCAAACGTCGATGACTAAGCATAGATGGATTTGGCAATAGCGAGGCGCGAGGCGGGCAACTGCGAATTAAATCCACGCGCTTCGCTGTCGGGGACGGCCGAAATCGCGGTCGTCGCATTGAAGTCTCTGCATCGAATCGAAGAAGAGCCTTTGGCGCGCATCTCGTCGAGAGCCACGGTCGGGTCGCGCCGTACCGGGGGGAGGTGCATGCCGGGATGTCGATACTCCGGCCGCGGTATGCGGCCGTTACGGTATCGCGCAGGTCGCTCGCATGGCTTGCGCGACGACAAGGAGGCATAAATGAAAAGCTGGGCCGAGGAACTGTTGCATGAGTTGAGTCACACGAGCGTCGATGCTGAGATTTTCAGCAAGATCGCGGTGGCCGCGCGGGGCTTGGGCTTCGAGTTCTGCGCCTATGGCTTGCGGGCGCCATGGCCGCTGTCCAAGCCGAGGACGCGATTGCTGAGCAACTACCCTGATGCGTGGAAACGGCGCTATCAGGAAGCGCGCTACGACGAAATCGATCCGACCGTGCAGCATGCGCGGCGCTCGCAAGCGCCGATCGTCTGGAACGATGCGCTTTTTAGCGGCGTGCCTCAGCTGTGGCGAGAGGCGCAGTCGTATGGGTTGCGTTATGGCTGGGCGCAATCGGCATTCGACAGTTGCGGCGTAGGCGGCATGCTCACCCTCGCACGTTCGCGCGATCCGCTCACGAGCGAAGAGCTCGCCGAGAACGAAGTCAAGATGCGCTGGCTCGTGAGCACCGCGCACTTATCGCTCAAGCGCGCACTGATGCCGACGTTGATGGACGATCCCGAACGCGGGCTGACCGATCGTGAGGTCGAAGTGCTGAAGTGGGCCGCCGATGGCAAGACGTCCGGCGAGATCTCGAAGATTCTCGTCATCTCGGTCGATACCGTCAATTTCCACGTGAAGAACGCCGTGACGAAGCTGAAGACAACGAACAAGACGGCCGCCGTCGTGCGGGCAGCGATGCTCGGGTTGCTTCAGTAACCGTTGCGCGCGGCTGAAATTTAACGCCATTTATTTGCGAATTTAGCAATCGATATGTAATTGAGCCGAAAAGGGTTCAATGCGCGCCCCATTTATAGGGAGCCATGCCGTGCTAATGCGATTCTTCTCGCGCTCGCCATGGGTCTACTCAGTGCGATGCGGCGCGAATGTCCCAGCGGCGGTATGGCGCTTTATAACGAAGCGGGCAACGCCGGCCAGGCGGGCGCACTGGAGGAGTCCGATCGGGATAGACGTCCGCCGTCGAGCCGATAGGCTTGTTCGCCAGGCCACGCGATGGGCGTTGCATTGCGTTGCGCGATTACCACAGCCGTCCCATCTCCGGCAAGTTCCGCCCCGAGACCCGCTACGCGTTCGGCCTCGAGCGGGGCCAGCGCGTCGAACGGATCGTCGAGCAGCAACAGGCGCGGCCGCGACATCAGCGCACGCGCGATCGCCAGCAACTGCCGCTCGCCGTTGGTGAGGCGGCTCGCGCTTTGACAGGCGCATGTCTGCAAAAACGGAAAACGCTCTGTGAGGCGCGCCGCGTCGGCCTCGATACGCGGCCGGTCGGTCTCGCGCCATACACCTGCGAGAAGATTGTCGCGCACCGAGAGCGAGCTGAAGAGCAAACGATTGTGCGGCACATACGCGATGCCGCGCGCAAGCAGCTCGTTCGGGCGTTTGCGCCGGATGTCTTCGCCGTCGAGACGGATTGCGCCGCGCTTGGGCCGGACGAGACCCGCTATCGTCATCAGCAGCGTGGTCTTGCCGGCGCCTCCCGGCCCGAGCACGTAGGCGAGGCTGCCTGAGAACAGGGCGAAGGAGACATCGTCTAGTACGTCGCTCTTGCCGTAGCCGGCGGCGAGCGATTCGATCTGCAGCAATGGCATGCGCATCGGGTGTCACCTCGAAAGTGTTCACCCGGCGCGTTGTATTCGGCGCCGGATGCGGACGCCGTCGATTTCACCCGCCGCCCGATTCCACCACAACTACCACAAATAGTGGGATGCGGGCTTTGCCATGCACATGTCTATGAAAGTGCCGCGCGTTCGGCGGCCGATGTCGCCTCGGTCGCGCGCGCTGCGGCGCCGGCGCTCAGGTACGGCGGCACAATGGGTGCGGCCGGCGGTGGGCAAGGAGCGAGCGCGGCGCGCGCGGGGTGGCCGGCGACCACGGGACGCTCTGCCGGCGGCGCCGGCAAGCGCGCCTGCTCGGCCAGCCACTGCGCGACATCGCGCACTTCCGGACGGGCGAGCGTATCCGCTTGCACGATCCAATAGGCATATGCTCCAGCGCGGTTCTTGCCTGCGGTCAGAGCCACCAGCCTGCCTTCGTCGATCAGCGGTTGCACCAGATCGACCGTTCCAAGCGCGATGCCTTGGCCGGCGAGCGCCGCTTGTATGACTTGGTCGCACTGATCGAAGTGCAGGATGCTGCGGGGCCTGGCCTCGCTCAAACCGAGCGCAGCCAAGTGATCGGACCACCGAGTGAGCGGCCGGCGCAAGGCGTCGAACTCGAGCAGCGCATGACGCCCGAGCGCATCGGCATCGAGCCGGTCGAGCGCCAGCGACGGGTGCGCGACAGCGATGATCGTGTCGTCGAACAGGCGCGTCGCCCCCGGCGGCGGGTTGGCTACGCTCGCGTAACGAAGGGCGAGGTCGATCCCCTCCGTGCGCAGATCGAGCAGTTTGTCGTTGGCCGCCACGCGCACGTCCAGGTCCGGATAGCGGCGCTGGAGCTCGGACAGCCGCGGCAGCAGCCACAGGGCGGTCGCGCCGATGCTTGCGGTGACGGTCACCGGTTGCCGCTCGGCCGGCCGCGTGATTGCCTCGAAGGCGTCCTGCAGCTGGCGCACGACGCTATCGGCCGTGCGGAACAAGCGCTCGCCGGCCTGAGTGAAGGAGATCGAACGATAGCCGCGATGGAACAGCGGCACGCCGAGTGCATCTTCGAGCGAATGAATTTGCCGGCTGACGGCGGATTGGGTCAAACATAGATCCTCGGCCGCGAGCGTGACGCTCATGCGGCGGCCGACGGCGACGAAGCCGCGGATCAGATCGAGCGGTGCTAGTCGAACGAGAGGCGTTGCCATGCGAGTACCCCATGCAAGAGTTGCGGGAAGAACACGAAGCGCAAGCCGGGCGCGCGGCCCAATCGGACCAGTTCGGCGGGCGGCCGGCGGGCGCGGGTGCACGCCCGCCAAAATGCATTCGGTCGTGCCCGATTTAAGCCATTCTTATGCGGATCCGTAACTGATAGCTTTGGTAGGCGCTTGGCGAACGAGCGCTAGCTGCGCCCCAGTGCGCGGGCGCAGCCGGTGCGGTAGCCGCTGCGCCTAACGTAGCGCGCCGTTGGCTTGTTCGGATCGATTTGTCTAGACAACATCGATGCAGCCGGTAATCGATTGCGCCGGCTCACTTCTCGTGCACTTCGTCATTCCAACTTTCACCTCGTTTCCACGCTTGGTATGGACTCCAGCCACATTGCCCTCGTAGGAAAGTGGCGATCGAGCGACGGAGGAAAGCGAGCGCTATCTAGTGGAAATCCCTAATGATTTCGCAATAAAAACGAGTTGTCTATACAAGCTGGCCGCACTAGACTCCTTGTCAAGCTGGAGTCGATCACCGCGACTCGCCGCAAAACACACGAGACAAACACAGGATGTTTCCCATGATGATTCTTACGCCTGGCCATTTGACGCTTCCTCAATTGCGCCGCATTGCGCGCGAGCGCGTCACGCTGACGCTCGATCCGGCCAGCCGCCCCGTGATCGATGCCGGCGCGAAAGCAGTCGCGGATATCGCGGCGAAGGGCGAGCCCGCTTACGGCATCAACACCGGATTCGGCCGGTTGGCGAGCACGCACATCGCGCACGACCAGCTCGAACTATTGCAACGCAATCTCGTGCTCTCGCATGCGGTGGGCGTCGGTGAGCCGATGGCCGCGCCCGTTGTGCGGCTCTTGATTGCGCTCAAGCTCTCCAGCCTCGGTCGCGGGCATTCGGGCATCAGGGGCGAAGTCATGGATGCGCTCGTGACGCTAGTCAACGCCGACGTCCTGCCGGTCATTCCGATCAAAGGGTCGGTCGGCGCATCGGGCGATCTGGCGCCGCTCGCCCATATGTCGGCGACGCTGCTCGGCATCGGTGAAGTCACCGCACGCGGCGAGCGCATGAGCGCGGCCGAAGGCCTGAAGCTGGCCGGTCTCGCACCGCTCGCATTGCAAGCGAAAGAGGGGCTTGCGCTGCTCAACGGCACGCAAGCCTCGACGGCGCTCGCCTTGTACAACTTGTTCGCTATCGAGGACTTGTTTCGCACTGCGCTGGTAGCCGGCGCATTGTCGGTGGATGCGGCCGCCGGCTCGGTCAAACCGTTCGACGCGCGCATTCATGCGTTGCGCGGCCATCGCGGCCAGATCGATGCGGCCGCGGCCTATCGCGCGCTGCTCGACGGTTCGAGCATCAATCTGTCTCACCGCGATTGCGGCAAGGTGCAAGATCCGTACAGCTTGCGGTGCCAGCCGCAAGTGATGGGCGCATGCCTCGACCAGATGCGCCACGCTGCCGACGTGCTGCTCGTCGAAGCGAATGCTGTCTCCGACAATCCGCTCGTCTTCCCCGATACGGGTGAAGTCCTATCGGGCGGCAACTTCCACGCCGAACCCGTCGCATTCGCCGCCGACAACCTCGCGCTCGCGGCGGCCGAGATCGGCGCGCTCGCCGAGCGCCGCATCGCGCTGCTCATCGACGCCACCTTGTCGGGGCTGCCCCCGTTCCTCGTCAAAGACGGCGGCGTCAATTCCGGCTTCATGATCGCGCACGTGACGGCCGCGGCGTTGGCGTCGGAGAACAAGACGCTCGCGCACCCGGCGTCGGTCGATTCGCTGCCCACTTCCGCGAATCAGGAGGATCACGTCTCGATGGCCACGTTCGCGGCGCGCAAGCTCGCCGACATCGCGAGCAACACGGCGCACATCTTGGCGATCGAGCTGCTCGCGGCCGCACAAGGCGTCGATCTGCGCGCGCCGCATCGCACGAGCCCGGCGCTCGAGCGCGTCATGCTAACGGTGCGCAAACATGTGCCCCACTACGACTTGGATCGCTATTTCGCACCCGATATCGCGGCCATTACACGACTGGTGGAAGAAGGCACGATCGCGCAAGCGAGTCCGTTCTCGTTTCCGTCGGAAGCGAGCGTTGCAGCCTGAGCTGAGCGATGGACTCTGTCAAACCGATGAACGCGAACGCGCCCGCCTATCAGGGCATCAAAGATTTCATCCTCGAGCGGATTCACTCGGGCGAGTGGGCCGAGGGCGATCTGGTGCCCTCCGAGAACGAGCTCGCGCGCGAATTCAAAGTGGCGCGTATGACGGTGAACCGCGCGCTGCGCGAGTTGACGGCGGAGCAGGTGCTCACGCGCGTGCAAGGCGCGGGGACCTTCGTCGCGCGGCCGAAGTACGAATCGACGCTGGTGGCGATTCGCAGTATTTCCGACGAGATCGCCGCGCGCGGCCATCGCTATCGCGCGCAGGTGCTCGAACTGGGTGCGACGGTGGCCGGCGAAGCGCTTGCCGACGAAATGCAGATCAAACCCGGCAGCCCCGTGTTTCATTCGCGCGTGCTGCATTTCGAGAACGACGAACCTGTCCAACTCGAAGCGCGCTGGGTCAATCCGGCCGTCGCGCCCGAATATGCGCTGCAGGATTTTTCACGCATCACGCCGAACCAATACTTGATGCGCGTCGCACCGCTGCAGCGCGTCGAGTACCGCATCGAGGCGGCGCTACCGGACGCCTTCACCACGAGCCAATTGACGATGGACGAGGGCGAGCCGTGCTTGGTGCTGCATCGGCGCACGTGGTCGCGCGAGCAAGTCGCCTCGGTGGCCGACCTTTGGCACCCCGGCAGCCGTTATCGCTTCACGGGCCATTTCTGAGCGCAAGCCGTCAGTCATCCGTTTGCGCCCCGCAGTACCTGAACCGAACGCATGCAGAAAGAGAGGACATTCATGAACGATCCGAAACCCTTCGATCCGCGCCTCGACCCGACGCGCACGATCCGCGCGCCGCGCGGAGCCGAGAAGACGTGCAAGAGCTGGCTGACCGAAGCCGCGTACCGAATGATCCAAAACAACCTCGATGCCGAAGTGGCCGAGCATCCGCATGCGCTCGTCGTCTACGGCGGCATCGGCCGGGCAGCGCGCAATTGGGATTGTTTCGATCGCATCCTCGCCGCGCTGAAGGATCTCGAAGACGACGAAACGCTGTTGATCCAATCGGGCAAGCCCGTTGGCGTCTTCCGCACGCATCCGGACGCGCCCCGTGTCCTGCTCGCCAATTCGAACCTTGTCCCGCATTGGGCGACCTGGGAGCACTTTCACGAGCTCGATCGCAAGGGCCTCATGATGTACGGCCAAATGACGGCCGGCAGTTGGATCTACATCGGTAGCCAGGGAATCGTGCAAGGTACGTACGAGACGTTCTACGCCGTCGCCAACCAACATTTCAACGGCGACCCGTCGGGGCGCTGGATCCTGACCGGCGGCCTCGGCGGCATGGGCGGCGCACAGCCGCTCGCGGCGACGATGGCGGGGTTCTCGATGATCGCCGTCGAGTGCGATGAAACGCGGATCGATTTTCGCTTGAAGACGCGCTACGTCGACAAGAAGGCCAAGACGCTCGACGAGGCGCTCGCGATGATCGACGCGGCCAAGGCGAGCGGCAAGCCTGTCTCCGTCGGCCTCGTCGGCAATGCGGTCGACGTGTTCGAAGCCTGCGTGGCGCGCGGCGTCACGCCCGATTGCGTGACCGATCAGACGAGCGCGCACGATCCCATCAACGGCTATCTGCCGCAGGGATGGAGCATCGAGCAATGGCGCGAACGGCAAAAGACCGATCCGCAAAGTATCGTCGCGCCGGCAAAGCAATCGATGGCAAGACAAGTGCGCGCGATGCTGACGCTGCAGGAGCGCGGGGCCGCGACGCTCGATTACGGGAACAACATTCGGCAGATGGCGCAGGACATGGGTGTGGCCAATGCCTTCGATTTCCCGGGGTTCGTGCCGGCCTATATCCGGCCGCTCTTTTGCGAAGGCAAGGGGCCGTTCCGCTGGGTGGCGCTCTCGGGAGATCCTGAGGACATCTACAAGACCGATGCGAAGGTCAAGGAGTTGATTCCCGACGATCCTCATCTGCACAACTGGCTCGACATGGCGCGCGAGCGCATCGCGTTCCAAGGGTTGCCCGCGCGCATTTGCTGGGTGGGCGTCAAGGATCGTTACCGCTTGGGGCTCGCTTTCAACGAGATGGTCGAGCGCGGCGAATTGAAAGCGCCGATCGTGATCGGCCGCGATCACCTCGATACGGGTTCCGTTGCTAGCCCGAACCGTGAAACGGAAGCGATGAAGGACGGCTCGGATGCAGTGAGCGATTGGCCGCTACTCAATGCGTTGCTCAATACGGCAGGCGGCGCGACCTGGGTGTCGATCCATCATGGCGGCGGCGTGGGGATGGGTTTCAGTCAGCATGCGGGGGTGGTCATCGTCTGCGACGGCACCGATGCGGCCGCGCGGCGCATCGAGCGCGTGCTCTTCAACGATCCCGCCACCGGCATCATGCGGCATGCCGACGCCGGCTACGATCTGGCGTGCGCGACTGCGCGCGAGGTCGGGCTGAAGCTGCCCATGCTCGGGCGTTGATGCTCATGCCGGCCCACGTTCATCCGGCGGAGGATGCGGCCTGCGGCGGGGCGCCGCAACCTTGGCCGCGGGTCGTGCGCGGCGCGGCGTTGACGGCCACGCGTTGGAAGAATGGCGGCGGCCTCACGCGTGAAATCGCGGCTTACCCGGTCGGCGCGAGCCTCGACACGTTCGTTTGGCGAGTCAGCGTTGCCGAGGTGGAGCGCTCCGGTCCGTTCTCGCAGTTTCCCGGCGTCGAGCGCACCCTCGTTTTGCTCGCGGGTGCGGGTATGCATCTTAGCCAAGCGCATGGCGCGACGTTCGCTCTCACCGAACCGCTAGCGCTTGCGCGCTTCGACGGTGCGGCGGCGGTCGATGCGCAACTCGTGGATGGCGCGACGCGCGATTTCAACTTGATGGTTCGGCGCGATTGCGCGCATGCGTCGCTCGAACTCTGGGATGGATCGCATGCGAATCGGCGCGTGCTCGATGCGGATGCGGCGCTCGTGTTTTGCGCAAGTGGTGCGCTCGGCGTTCGGCTCGAACGCGGCGCGCCTGCTCCGGCGCCCGGTGTGCTGTCGGCTGCTGCGGCGAAATTCGAGCTATCGTCGATGGATACGATCGTGCTGGATGCGGCGCACGGTGTCTCGTGCGAGGTGACCGGCGGCGGTGTCGCAATCATTGTGTGCGTGCGCTACGTTTGAAGGACGTCGCATTGCCGGCCGATGTCTATGAGAAAGTCATGAGCGATCTCGTTTGGCACAACTTGAATCTGTGTGCGAGCGGCGACCCGGACGAAACGATCGTCCATGCTGCGCTTGCCGTGCGCGACGGCAGCGTCGTATGGCTGGGGGCCGCTCGGGATTTGCCGCGCGAGTTTGCCGGTTGGCCTCGCGAGGACCTCGGCGGCGCTTGGGTCACGCCGAGTCTCGTCGATTGTCACACGCATCTCGTGTACGGCGGCAACCGCGCCGACGAATTCGCGCTCAGGCTCGCGGGTGCGAGCTACGAAGAGATCGCACAGCGCGGAGGCGGCATCGTTTCGACGGTGCGCGCCACGCGTGCAGCCGATGAGGATGCGTTGTTCGCCTCGGCCGCCGCGCGCTTGGAGCCGTTATTGGCGGAAGGCGTCGGCGCCATCGAAATCAAGTCCGGCTACGGGCTCGAACTGAGTGCCGAGCGCAAGATGCTGCGCGTCGCGCGCTCGCTCGAGCGTCGTTATCCGGTTTCGGTCTACACGACGTTTCTCGGGGCCCATGCGTTGCCCCCGGAATATGCCGGGCGCGCGGACGCCTACATCGACGAAGTATGCGAGCGGATGTTGCCTGCACTGGCCGACGAGGGCCTCGTCGATGCCGTCGACGTTTTTTGCGAGCGCATCGGTTTCACGCTGGCCCAGAGCGAGCGCGTGTTCGAGACGGCGGCGCGCCGCGGCTTGCCGGTGAAGATGCATGCCGAGCAATTGAGCCTCGCGGGTGGCGCGGCGCTCGCGGCGCGTCACCGCGCGCTGTCGGCCGATCATCTCGAGTTTCTCGACGAAGCCGGCGTTCAGGCGATGAAAGCGGCGGGCACCGTCGCCGTGCTGCTGCCGGGCGCCTACTACTTCATCCGCGAGACACAGTTGCCCCCGATCGATTTGCTGCGCCGCTACGGCGTGCCGATCGCGCTCGCGACCGACAGCAACCCGGGCACCTCGCCCGCAACCTCGTTGCTCGCGATGCTCAATCTGGGCTGCACGCTGTTTCGCTTGACGTTGCCCGAGGTGTTGCAAGGCGTCACACGACACGCAGCGCGCGCGCTCGGGCAAAGCGAGCGCCATGGTCGACTCGCGCCCGGGCGGTCGGCCGACTTCGTGGCCTGGCAGACCGGCAGCTTGGCCGAACTCGCCTACTGGATCGGCCGGCCGCTCGCCCAACGCGTGGTGCGCGCCGGCGCCACCGTCTATCGCGCCCCCACGGCGCAATGGGCGCACGCCGCCGAGCGACCGGCTTTCCCCGAAGGAGCTTGATGTGACGACCGATCGTCATGCGTTGTTCGCCGCGCATGCTTACCTGCCGGAAGGGTGGCGGCGCGATGTGCTGCTCGAGTGGGACGACGCGGGCACGCTCACGGCCGTGACAGCCGAAGCTGCGGCCCCCGCGCATGCCACCCGTGCGCGTGGGCCGGTCTTGCCAGGCATGCCGAACCTGCATTCGCACGCGTTCCAGCGCGCGATGGCGGGGCTTGCCGAGTACCGCGCGCAGGCGAGCGACAACTTTTGGAGCTGGCGCGACCTCATGTATCGGTTCGCGGCGCGAATCACACCGGAGCGGCTCGAAGCCATCGCACGCTGGGTCTACGTCGAAATGCTCAAAGCGGGCTATACGTCGGTTTGCGAATTTCATTACGTCCATCACATGAGCGATGGCGGCGGCTATGAGAACCGGGCCGAACTCGCACAGCGTGTCGTCGACGCCGCCTCGCAGACGGGCATCGGCATGACGATGCTGCCCGTGCTCTACCAATACAGCGGCTTGCCCATGCGCGAGCCAAGGCCCGATCAACGCCGCTTCCTCAATACGCCCGAGTCGTTGCTCGACCTCTTGGCTGCGCTGCGCCGCGCGCGTCCCGAGCATGGCGCGCTCGCTTACGGCGTCGCGCCGCATTCGCTGCGCGCCGTGTCCGAGGCTTCGTTGCGCACGTTGTTGGAGGGGCTCGATGAGCATTTGCCGGGTGCGCCCATTCATCTTCACATTGCCGAGCAGATGGGCGAAGTCGACGAATGCATTGCCGCGACGGGGGCGAGGCCCGTGACATGGCTGCTCGATCGCTTCGATGTCGATGCGCGCTGGTGCCTCGTCCATGCGACCCATATCGACCCGGCGGAAACGGCAGCGCTTGCGGCGAGCGGCGCAGTGGCGGGCTTATGCCTCACCACGGAGGCGAATTTGGGCGACGGCGTCTTTCCCGCGCAAGCCTACCTGGAGGCGGGCGGACGCATCGGCGTGGGATCGGACAGCCATATCGCCGTCGATTGGCGCGCGGAGCTGCGGCTGCTCGAATACGGGCAGCGTCTGATGAAACGTCAACGCAACGTGCTGGCTTCCGAGGCCCGGCCGCAAGTGGCGGAGCGGCTCTTCGACGCCGCGCTGGCGGGCGGCGCGCAGGCGAGCGGACGCGCCGTCGGCGCGCTCGAGCCGGGGCGCCGCGCCGACTGGCTCGTGCTCGATGCCGCACATCCGTCGCTCGATGGGCGCCGCCCGGAAAGCTGGCTTGCAGGCGTCGTGTTTTGCGAGCACGGAGCTTCGCCTATCCTTGAAGTCCATACGGGCGGGCGCTGCGTCGTGCGCGACGGCCGGCACGAAGACGAAGCGCGAGCGTACGCGGCGTATCGCGAGGCGCTCGCCCCGTTGCTGGCATGAGCGCGGGAAGGCTTGGGCGCTGCTTGCGTGTGTTCACGCCGTGATCCCGAGCTTGCTGATGAACGCGAGCACGCATGACGCCGCGCCCGGCGCGCGCTAAGCTGAGAGACCTTTCGAGTTTCGATTGACGGACCATGAACGCCTCTACCGATCCCGCCATTTTCGACCTGCGGCCCGGCACGTTGCCGCTGCTGATTTCGATGCCGCATGTCGGCACGCACATTCCCGCCGGGATTCTGGCGACGATGACCGAGGTCGCCCGCCATGTGGACGATTGCGATTGGCACCTCGACCGCTTGTATGCGTTTGCGGCGCGCCGCGGGGCTGCGCTGCTCGTGCCGTCGCATGCCCGATATGTGATCGACCTGAACCGCCCGCCCGATGACGCGAATTTGTATCCGGGACGAGACACGACGGGCTTGGTTCCCATCGACACGTTCGACAAAGCGCCGCTTTACCATCCGGGCGGAGCGCCGACCGAGGCCGAGGTTGCGCGGCGCGTCGCGCGTTATTGGCAGCCCTATCATGACGTGCTTGCACGAACGCTCGCCGAGCTCAAAGCGAGACATGGCGCGGTTCTGCTATGGGAAGCGCATTCGATTCGCTCGCAGGTACCGAGGTTTTTCGAGGGCCGGTTGCCCGACTTCAATTTCGGCACGGCCGACGGGGCGAGCGCTGCGGGCGGAATGGCCGAAGCCTTGGCCGAGAGCGTGACGCGCGACGGCGCCTACACGGCCGTGGCGAACGGGCGCTTCAAGGGCGGCTATATCACGCGGCAGTACGGACGCCCCGACGAGAGCATCCACGCCGTGCAACTCGAGCTGTCGCAGCGCACCTACATGCAAGAAACGCGGCCTTACGCTTACGACGAGGCGCTGGCGGGGCGCGTCGAAGCGTTGCTCGACACGGTGCTCGATGTTGCGCTTGCGCAAATTTGACGCGACAACCGGCGCTTGTCGGTTGACGGCCGACTGCTTCCCCGGCTATGGTGTGGCCCCATGGCCGATATCGACCCCAACCATCCCGGCGCGATCGTGCGCCAGCTCTGCCTCGAGCGCTTCAACTTGAGCGTGACCGAAGGCGCTTCGGTGCTGGGCGTAAGCCGTCAAGCGCTGACCAATCTGCTTAGCGGCAAAGCCGGCATTTCGCCCGAAATGGCGCTGCGCCTGGACAAGGCGTTCGGCGGCGGCGCCGAAACGTGGCTGCAGCGGCAACTGGTGCATGACTTGGCCAAGGCGCGCAAGCGGTTGGACGAGCTCGACGTCGTGTCGATGGCGCAACAACGGCAGCGCTCGTTGTTCTAACGCCCGTCGCAGCCGGCCTCCTCTCACGCACCGGCGGTACCGGCGCGCGTCGCGATGAATTCGCCCTCGAGCCGCCATGTCTTGCCGTCTATGTCTAGCGCTTCGCCGATCCAATGGAAGTGGTCCGGCGTCATGTCGGTGAAGCGCCAGCGGGTCGCCTGGCCGTCGGGGCGTGAGCCGATCTGAACGATCTCGTCGCCGATGCGCCGGCCGATCTGCGTTTCCCGATGGCCGCGCGCCGGATTGTTCCAGGTGATGCGCCACGCGCGCAGCGTCGGATCCCACGCCCGCAGCGTCGTGCCGTACATATCGTTCTGCGGATCGCGCGCCATTCGCTTCGCGCGCCGGTCTTCGCGGCCGGGCATAATCCATACATCCTGAATTGCACGCCCTTCGAGCGCCCAGCCGGCGTGGACTTCGCCGCGCAAGCGCTCGTCGCGCAGGTCGAATCCTCGGTAGTGGAGCACGTGCAAGGACCAACTGCCGACCAGCCAGCCGTAGACGTCGTCGGCTTGCTCGATCTCGGCCGCGCGCGACGGCGTGGCAAGAGCGGAAAGGAAGGCTTGGGGCATATCGTTGTGCGTTTCGGTCATCGTGGTGTCCTAGGGTTCTCGTTGGATGGCGACGGCGTATGCACCGCCGATCGGCCGAATAGGCGCGCCATGTAATGATCGTAGGCAACGAAGCGAGGCGAATCTTGGCAAAAATTGCGGTCGATCTGGAACGTGCGCTGGCGCGACGCGCTCGCGAGGCGGCACAGGGCGAGACTGAGCCGCGCACGATCGCGCGAGGCCCGGGCTGGAATGTCGCCGACGTGCTCTGCACCTGCGGTCCCGGGGATCGTCTGTTCGAAGAACGTCACAGCGCGTTTTGTATCGCGCTCGTCGTGGCGGGCGCGTTCGAATATCGCTCGGAGACTGCGGCGGCGCTCATGACGCCGGGCGCGGCCATGCTCGGCAATGCGGGAGAATGTTTCGAATGCGGGCACCGGCATCGCGCGGGCGATCGCTGCATTGCGTTCCGTTATCAGCGCGAGTACTTTGAGCGCTTGTTTGTCGATGCAGGCGTTGCACGCTGGCGGCGTGCGCCGTTCTCAGCGGCGCGCATCGAGCCGTCGCGGGCATTGGCGCCATACGTGGCGGCGGCGAGCACTGGCGTGACGACGGCTGCAAACATGGCCTGGGACGAGTTGGCGCTGAGACTGGCGGCACGGGTCGTGCGGATCGTCGACGGCGCGAGCGCACGCAGCGACAAGCCGCTGCCGCCGGGCGCGCTCGCCCGTGTGGTCGAGACGCTGCGCTGGATAGACGAGGCGCCCGAGGCCGAGATGAGCCTCGATCGATTGGCGCAACAGGCGCGCTTGAGCCCCTATCATTTCCTGCGCACCTTCGAACGCGCGACCGGCGTGACCCCGCATCAATACGTGCTGCGCGCTCGCTTGCGCGCGGCCGCCCAGCGATTGGCCGATGCGCCCGACAAGATCGTCGAGGTCGCACTCGATTGCGGATTCGCCGATTTGTCGAACTTCAACCGCGCGTTTCGCGCGGAATTCGGCATGGCGCCGCGGGGCTACCGCAGGCATTGGCAAGGGTAAGCCATGAGTCGTAGCCGTAACGAATTACATCGACCATACCAAATACGTGCCGATCATAGGCAGCCATGCATGACCGCGTGCATTCGCGCGTGCCTGAGAATCTGCATGGTCTGCTGCCTGGGCTTCGGCTTATGCGTTGGGCCGGGCACAGGCGCCGGGGCGTTCGCCGCCGAGTTGGCGCGGGCCGATGCCTCGGCGTCGATGTTGCCCGAGCGCGCCCCCGTCACGATCGAGTCTGATACGCATTTGTTCACGGTGGAGCACGATGGCTCTGTCGTCGAGGACGACGACACGACGCTGCGCATCGACACGGCCGCGGGTGTCGATGCCGCTGCGCAACGTTACGTATGGTTCAACAAAGACATCGAGCGGATCCTCGCGTTATCGGCCGAGTCGATCGACCCCCAAGGCGGTGTGCATCGGGTCGGGGCCGAGGCGATCAGAGACGTCCAAGAGCCGCGTGCCGCGGGCGCACCGACGTTCGAAGACGGCGTATTGCGCGCGGTCATCTTCCCCGGCATCGAACCGGGCTGGCGTGAGCATTTGACGGTTCGCAAGGCGCGCAAAGCGAGCTGGCCGGATGTGTTTCAGTATTTCGCGACGCCTGCGCGCGAGCCCGTGCTCGAGCAACGGCTCATCTTCGATTTGCCGGCCGATTTGCCGCTCTGCGCGGATGCGCGCGGATATGTTGCAAGCACGCCCGTCACCGAAAATGGGCGCACGCGCTACGAATTCGCGTACCGGCACGGGCCTTTCGCGCCGATCGAGCAGGGCGCAGTCGGCTATGAGACCGAGGGCGACCGCTTGATGGTGACGACGGTGCCTAGCTTCGCAGCGTTCGCCGAGCGTTATCGCGAAGACGCTGTCGATCCGAGCGCGGGCGATCCCGAAGTCGTCGAGCTCGCCCGCTCGCTGACGCGCAATGCCCCCGACGATTGGACGAAGGCGGCGCGCCTTTACGACTGGACGCGGACGAACATTCGCTACGTCGCGCTCTTTCTCGGCGAGACGGCTGCGAAGCCGCATCGCGTCGCGGACATCCTTCGCAACCGCTATGGCGACTGCAAAGACCACGTGGCGCTCTACGGTGCGCTGCTGGCCGCCGTCGGCATTCCCAGCGAACCTGCGTTGATCCATCTCGGGCCCGTGTACACGCTTCCGTCCGTCCCCGGCTACGGCGCAGGCGCGATCAATCACGTGATCGTGTGGCTGCCCACCCTGGGGCGCTTTGCCGATACCACGGCAGGCGGCGGCATCGCGTTCGGCTTTTTGCCCTCGAGCGTGATGGACCGGCCGGCGCTGCTCGTCGACCAAGGGACCCTCACTCGCACGCCGGCGACGCAGGCGAGCGCACGCGAAGTCCGCCTCGCGCTCGAGATCGGCGAAGAGGGTAATGCCCACTACAGCTATCGTGTCGAAGACGAGGGGTTCCCGGCCGAGCTCGAACGCAACGTCTTTCGTCGGGCCACTCGCGCGCGGGTGGCGCAGATCGCGCAGGAGCGGCTGCGCGAAACGGGGTTGCGCGGCACGAGCTCGATCGAGACGGGCGACACGAGCGCGACGAGCGGCCCGTTTTGGGTGGCGCTGACCGGCACGCTCGAGCACGTGCTGTGGACCGACGGCATGACAGCGATGCCGGCGCTATCGAGCTTTGCGGGCGGCATCGCCTCGCATGTTCGAAGTTGGCTGACCCTTCCCGTGCGCACGCAGTCGTACGTTTGCATCGGCGGGACATTCGCCGAACAGAGCACGACTACGTTGCCGCGCGACGTGACGCTCGTGTACGCGCCATCGGATTTGACCATCGACGCACCCCCGATCCGATATCGATCGCGCTATGTGTTCGATCCCGCTTCTCGCATCGTTCAAGTGACGCGCCGGCTGCAGGCAGACTTCGGTAAGCAAGTTTGCAGTCCTAACGAATTCGAGGCGATGCGATCGACGCTCGTGAGGGTCGAGCGCGATGCATCGGCGCAAATCATCGTCAAGGCGCGTGAGACTCGGGCGGCGCTTGGCGCGCCTTGAGGGAACGCGCAAGCTTGCGCGGTGAGCGCGGTGCGCTATCGTCTTGCACGCCCCGCGCTCGTGCTCGTTAGGACACGCCAGCGGTCCGAACCAAGGGCCGCTTTCTCAGGCGTGCGCTAGAACGGCCACCACCCGGCGCCGCCTTGCTCGCTGCGATGCTCGCCCCCATGGTGACCGTCGTCGCTATCCCCGTCGTCATGATCGCGACCGTCGAAATGGAACGCCGTGAACAAATCGCCGACGGCTGGTGCGTTCACTGGCACGTACGGATTGCCGGGCAACTGCACCGGATTGGGCAGATTGTCTCGGCTGCGCGTCGTGATCGGCGCGAGCGACCAGTTGCGTTCGATGAACTTCAGGATGGAGACGTGATCGCCGTATTGATGCGAGACGTGGCCGCCGCGCGAGTAGGGCGAGACGATGATGAGCGGAATGCGCGGACCATCGCCGAAGAAATCGACCGGCTGGATATACCCCGAATCGTAGTAGCCGCCGCCTTCGTCGTTCGTGATGAAGATCGCCGTCGAGGCCCACAGCTTAGGATTGCTGCGGACCGCATCGATGAGCTTGCGCGAGAAGGCTTCGAACAAGCCGTACTTCGACGAGGCCGGATGGCCGTCCAGCAACCCGCCCGGCTTGACGAAGGAGACGGCTGGCAGGTAGCCGCGCGAGATATCGGCATAGAGGTCGGTGGTGTCTTGCAGGTGCGCCTTGACGATCGCCGGTTTCGTCATGATTGCCGTCTCATAGAGGAACGGATTGCAGATGTTGCAATACGTGCTCGTCGGCGAATTGGCGACGAATGCATTCCAGCCTTCGCCGTAGTACTTCCAAGAGACGCCGCGCTCGAGCATCGCATCGGCGATCGTGCGCACCGGCGAGGGCGGAATCGTGAAACTGCTCGTATTGACGGTGCCGTCGCCGTTGTAGCCGGGGTTGTAGTTGTTCAGCAGGTAGTACGCGCCCGGCGCGCAATTGGCTTTGGGATGATAGGGGAGCGAGTCCAGATAGCTGCGAACGGCGCCCACGCCCGGTTGCGACGTATCCGAGCAATTGCTGTATGAGCCGCCCGAGTACCCGTCTTGCTTGTACCAATTGTTGGTGCCCGCTTGCGGACGCGGATCTTCGATTTGATTCGAAGGCGGCGTTGCCGGGTTGCCGTGGCCGTCGGTGTAATAGACCGCATCGGCCGTGCCGATCATGACGCTGTTCGCGCCCGTGCCGCCCATTACCGGCTGATGATAGTTGTCGCTGATCGTGTACTTGCGCGCGAGCTCGTTGAAGTAGGGCATGTCGCCCGTTTGCACGTTGTAGTAGCCGAGCGCCGTCGAACCTTCGCGCGTCGTTTGATCGTTGAAGTTGGCCGGTTGCGGCTTGCCGTTCGTGCCCGCGCCGACCGACGTTTCGACCCAGGCGACGAGATCCATCGCGCACCCGCTAGGGTTGGTCGTAGTGGCGGATTTCACGCTGCAGTCCGCCTGCTGCCAGGCTTGATAGAAGCGATGCACGGGGCTCGCAACGTACTGATCGTAGTCCGGCCCCACGCGCGAAATTTGGAAAGGCCCGTTCGGCAGCGTGAAGGTGTTCGCGCCGAAGCGCGTGTCGGGCACGCCCTTGGGCAGGCCCGTTGCGCCCGTCGTCAATTGGGCGAGGTCTTGAGGTTCGAGCACGGCGCCTTCGAACGCTTGTGCGGCGGCGAGCGTCGCAAACGGCGGCGGGTTCGTGTCGCTCGCTGCGGTCGGCGCCGAGCCCGTGTTGGGCGCGGGCAAGACGCTGTAAGCCGCTTTGCCGCCCGGGTTCATTTCGAAGCGCGTCGGGTCGACCGCTTGCGCCGTGTTCTGCGCGGCCAGCGCGAAGTTCGGACCGGGGCGGCCGTCCGCGGTGATGATGCCCTTGGATAACAAGTTCGAGATGCGCTGGCCGGCGCGCGGCCGATAAGCGCCGAAGACTTGGTCGAACGTGCGGTTCTCGCCGACGATGACGATCACGTGTTTGATCGGCGTCGCGGTAGCCATCGATGGATCGCTGGAAGGTTGCGGCTCGCTGGCGGCCAGCGCCGGCAATAAGGCGCCTGCGGCGGCGAGCGAAAGCGCGCCGAGCGTCAAGCATGAACGCAGTACTGCGGGACCACCTCTGACATTATCGTATCGCTTCATTTGCATCTCCGTTTACTTGAAGCCGACTGCGGGGACTGGAAGCGTAGCGGTGTGGCGATCGGGCCTTTTGAAGCCTCGTTGCATCTATAAAGACGTGTGCGACGAAGAAGATAACGGCCGACGATGACGTATGCGGGAAGGGAATGTGACACGCGCAAGACGCGCGCGTGCCGATGGCTTTCAGATGGCTGACGAGTGATCGTGCGGAGACAAAAGCAGCGCGTCGAATCGCATGCGATGCGCGTTAGCCGATCGAGATCGCTTCACGTTCGAGGGTTCGCTTGACGGCCGGACGCTCGAGCATGCGCTGCGTGTGCGCGCTCCACGCCGGGTAGTGCTCGCGCATGTGCATGCCGATTCGATTGCCCCATCGATAAAGCACGAGCAAGAAAGGATCGGCGATCGAAAAGCCGCTCGTCACGGCCCATTGGCGGCCGTCGCCGAGCTTTTGCTCGATGGTGCCATAGGCTTCATGGACGATGCGGCGGCCATTGGCGCGAAGCGCCTCGTGCGGGGTCGGGTCTTGCGCGCAAAACCGCTGCGGACGCCACAGCTCGCCGTAGCCGACGCCATGCACCCAGTCCGCAAGCCAGGCGAGCCATTCGAGTACGCGTGCTTCTGCGATCGGGCTCGCGGGCAGCAGGCCGGCTTCAGGATGCCGGCGAGCGAGGTAGACGAGGATCGCCGGTAGCTCCGTGAGAGGCGTCCCTTCCGAAGGGATCTCGAGTACGGGCACGCGGCCCTTCGGATTCTTCGCTAGATAGGCCGATTGCTGAGTTTCGCCGCGCGCAACGGAAACCTCGTGCAGTACAAAGGGGGTGTCGATTTCTTCGAGCACCACGTGAACGGCCAGCGAGCACGCACCGGGCGAGTAATAGAGTCGATAGGTCATGATGAGGCGGGCGTCGGGGTTGATGAGTCGATACCGAGGAGCGATGCGGCCACGAGGCACATGGACGTGCCGCGCACCGCGCTTGTCCATGGCGAAGGAGTGTATTGGCCGAGTACGCGGTGGCACAAACGAATATTTGCCTGGGCTAGGCATTAGTGATACTAATGCCGACATGCAAAATCGCTCACGTCTCCCTCCTCTGCAAACGTTACGTGCATTCGAAGCAGCGGTGCGCCTCGAGAGCTTCACGCGCGCCGCGGACGAGCTCGCCTTGACGCAAGGCGCGGTCAGTCAGCACGTACGGGTGCTGGAAGAGCGCTTGGGCGTACGCCTGTTCGTGCGGGAACATGGCGGCGCGTGGCCGACGCCGCGCGCACATGCGCTGGCATTGCAGATCAGGCAAGGGTTGAACGTGCTCGAGCGCGCATTCGATGCCCCCGCGCGCGGCGACGATCGCGCGCGCCGCATCGCTCGCGAGACGGTGTGCTTGACCGTGAGTGTGTTGCCGTCGTTTGCGGACCGCTGGCTTGCGCCACGGCTCGACCGTTTGCGGCGCAAGCATCCGCAGATCGCCGTCACGCTTCGCAAAGAGGTCGCGCTCGCGCGTTTGAACGGGCGCGACGGTATCGATGCGGCGCTTCGCTATGGCCCTGGCGCGTGGCCGGGCGTGCAGGCGGAGCGCTTCTTGGGCGAAGAGATCTTTCCCGTCATGAGCCCCAGTTATCGCGATGGTGTGCGCCCGCGCCGTTTCGCCGATCTGGCTGCATGCACGTTGCTCAGGCACCGATCGCAGCCATGGGAGCCTTGGTTTCAGGCGGTCGGGCTCGATATGACCGAGCCGCGCGGCGGCCCCGTGTTCGACGATGCCCTCGCGTTGCTGGAAGCGGCGGCGACCGGGCAGGGCGTCGCGCTGGCGCGCGCATCATTGGTCGCGCAGGACTTGGCGCAAGGGCGTTTGCTACGCCTGTGGAAGCGGCATGTCACCGACATCTACGCGCATTACTTGGTTTGGCGAGCCGATGACCCGAAGCGGGCGGCCATCGACATCCTGCGTCGGTGGCTGCATGACGAGGCGGGTCGAGGCTAGCCCGGTTTCGCGCGCGCGATAGCGCGAAGCGTCTCGCCGCCCGCCCGGGGCCGAGCGGCAAACCGCTGCTAAACGACGTTGCGCTCGATCACGGGGCGATTCTCGAGCACGCGAGCGAAACCGAGCGGCGACAGATCGAGCGAGACGAAGCGCCCTTGCAAGATCAGTTCGGCGACGCCGCGCCCGGTGGCTGGGCCTTGCTGCAATCCGTGGCCGCTGAAGCCGTTTGCGAACACGCAGTTCTCGATGTCGGGGTGGTAGCCGATGATCGCGTTGTGATCGAATACGTTGTATTCGTAGTAGCCGGACCAAGCGTGCTGCACGCGTAGCGCTTCGAATTGCGGCACGCGGTGGGCGAGCGTCGGCCAGATCACGTCGTCGAACAGCGCATGGTCGACATCATCGAGCGGCAGGTCGTTGGGATCGTGCTCGGCGCTGGGCGACGTGCCGCAGATATAGGTCGCGCCCTCGGGCCGAAAGTAGACGCCGCTCGGATCGATCAACAAGGGGCAACGTTCGAGCTTGGCGGGGGAGCTGACATTGAAGATGCTGCGCCTGCGCGCGTAGACGGGCAGTTCGACTTCGAGCATCTGCGCGATGCGCCGCGCCCAGGGACCGGCCGCGTTGACCATCAGGTCGCAGTCGAGCTCTTCGCCCGCGGACGTCAGCACGTGCGTCACGCGCCGTCCCGCGCGGCGCAGCCCGGTGGCTTCGACCGGAAGATAGCGCGCACCGAGCGACTGCGCTTTCTTGCGCAGCGCTTGCACGAGGCCGTAGCCGTCGAACCATCCCTCTCCCGATACGCCGTAAGTGCCCGCCACGAGGTCTTCGGTGTTCAGCCACGGAAATGCCGCTTGCAGTTCGTCCTTCGGCAAGTAACGGATCTGCGCGCCGAGCGACGTTTGCAGCGCGTGATTTTCGCGCAGAATCGTTTCGCCGGCGGCCGTCGCGAGAAAAAGGTAGCCGCCTTCGTGCAAGTCGATCGACGGCGCCTCGCCGCCCACGGCAAGGCGCTCTCCTATCGAGCGCAGGAACTCGATACCGTAGAGCGACATTTGCACGGAAAGGGGCGTCGAGAACTGCTGGCGGATGGAGGCCGCCGACAGCGCCGACGAGGCGCGCGCATAGCTCGGATCGCGCTCGAGCACGGTCACCTCGACGCTCGCATCCATGCTGCGCAGAAAATACGCCACGGCGCTGCCGATCACGCCGCCGCCCACGACTACGATCTTCGAAATCATTAGGACTCCAAAACAATTACCTGAAAAGCAGAATGCATAAAAGGCGCGACGCCGCAATGGCGCCGCGCCCTCGGCCCGCGCAAAGCCTGCGGGCCTAGTGCCGGTGATCAGAGGCCGCTCACCGTCTTGACCGTGACCCATTGACCGCTCTTCACTTGATAGACGGTCGAGGAGCCGTGCTTGAGCGAGCCGTTCGCATTGAACTCGATGTGGCCGGTGATGCCGTCGAAGCTGATGCTTTGCAGCTTCGGACGATAGTCGTCGGGCTTGGTCGAATTGGCCGCCTGCATCGCCTTGATTGCCGCCCAGGCCGCGTCATAGCCGAACGGTGCGTACGAGAGCACCTCGACGCCGTACTTCTGCTTGAAGCGCTCCGCAAACTTCGAACCCACCGGCGTGCTGTCGAGCGGACGACCGTATTCCCACGCCATTGCGCCTTCGGAAATATCGCCGGCGAGCTTGATGAAGTCGATGTCCTTCACGCCGCCGCCGCCGACGTACTGCGCCTTGATGCCGAGTTGATTCATCTGCTTCATGATGCCGGCGGCCTGCGGATTGAGCGCGCCCACGAAGATGAGGTCGGGGTTCTTGCCCTTGATGGTGGTGAGTTGCGTCTTGAAGTCGGTTGCCTGGTTCGTCGTGTACTCGCGATCGATGATGTCGCCGCCGGCTGCCTTCACCGCCTTCACGAATTCATCGGCTTCGCCTTGTCCGAATGCCGTGCGATCGTCGATGACGGCGATGCGCTTGGCCTTCGTCGTCTTGAC
Organism: Paraburkholderia sp.; assembly: GCA_004322045.1. Lineage (GTDB taxonomy): Bacteria > Pseudomonadota > Gammaproteobacteria > Burkholderiales > Burkholderiaceae > Trinickia. The sequence goes on along the minus strand of SCRN01000023.1, from coordinate 100,773 downwards.
CGCATACGTGCCTGCCGTACCGGCGTTTTGCGCGTCGCTCGAGATCACCATGAAGATGTTCTTGAAGCCGCGGCCGCTAATGATCGGATTGGTGGCAGCCGGATCGATGTCGGGGATGCCGGCTTTTTCGTAGAGTTCCGATGCCGGGATCGTCGTGCCCGAGTTGAAGTGGCCGACCACCACCGACACGCCTTCGTCCACGAGCTTTTGCGCAACCTGCACGCCGACGCGCGGGTCCGCCTGGTCGTCTTCGGCGACGAGATCGAACGACACGGGCTGGCCGTTGATCTTGACGCCTTGCGCTTTCGCATCGTCGAGCGCCATTCTCACGCCGTTTTCCAAATCCTTGCCGTAACTGGCGTTAGGCCCCGTGAGCGGCGCGGCAAAGCCGATTTTCACGACGGTGTCCGCGTGAGAGGCGAGCGGGACGAACCCGAGGAGTGCTCCAACTGCAACTGCGACAGGGGTGAGGTTCTTCGCAAAACGCATGTTGTTTCCTTTATCGGCAAGCATGAATGTAGTGCTATGGCGTGCATACGGACTTCTCGCACTTTATTGTCGAGGGCGCGCTACCAAAGCGGCGGCCGATGCACGGCTCTAGTTCGTGTGGTCCAGCGTGTGGGGTCTACCTCCTGCAAGGCGTGATATCGATCGAGCCACTCGGCTTGAGAAGCGCCGCAGCGATTCGCTCGAAAGGACTATAGAAAGCCAATATGGTTGCGTCTTGACCTTTCGCGACGCTTCCTATGCGCATTTCGGCACAGCACGCTAAATCGGAGCAATCGGGATAAATACGCCCACGCGCGGTTAAGGAAGTTATCCTATTAATCGCATTTGTGCGGTGCACTGTGCAGTTCGATGTAAATAGCACTCCGCACATTCCCTTAGGGCCTCAGGGTCAAGTTTGCAATGCGGTATGCCGTTTACTTGTTTGAGGGCTACGAGTCCTCGCAGCCCAATCGTCTGAAGGAAATCGTTTCAATGTTTGCGTCAATTCGCGGCCGTGTGCTCGCCGCTTGTCTTGCCATCGTCGTTGGTTCCCTGATCGTGAACGCGACCCTGAACTTCTTCGTCGTCAACTCCCACGAAAACGACACCATCAACAACAATCTCGTTGCGCTTGCCAACGGGCACGATGCGGGCATTGCCGAATGGGTGTCGTCCAAGACCGCTGCCATCAACGCCCTGCAGGACATCACGCTCGGCGCGGCCGACCCCGCTCCCGAATTCAAGCAAGCGATGGCCGCGGGCGGCTTCACCAACGTGTATGCGGGCTACGCCGATAAGAGCGCCAAATTCGGCGATGCGACGGGCATTCCCGCCACGTACGATCCGACCGCGCGGCCTTGGTACAAGCAAGCGGCCGCGGCGGGTAAGCCGGTCGTGACGCCGCCGTACGTCGACGCCGGATCGGGCAAGCTCGTCGTGGCCTTCGCCGTGCCGATCGTGCGCGACGGCGCGCTTAAAGCGGTCGTGTCGGGCGACGTCGCGATGGACAGCGTGATCGCGAACGTCAAGGCGATTCACCCCACGCCCGCGAGCTTCGGGTTGCTCGTCGACGGTGCGGGCGATATCGTCGCGCACCCCGATGCGAAGTTGACACTCAAGCCGGTGTCGACGTTGATGCCGAGCATGAGCGCGGGTGCAATCGCGGCGCTCGACGGCGCCGACAAGCCGGTGCAAGCGTCGGCCGACGGCCGTTCGGTGCTATTGCGCGGCGTTCATGTGCCGGGCACGGATTGGACCGTCGTCGTGGCGCTCGACGAGAGCGAAGCGAAGGCCGGCGTGCGCTCGTTCTTGACGACCTCGGCGATCGCGCTCGTGCTCATCGTCGCGCTCGCCGCGGCGATCGTCTCGGCCGTGACGTCGAAAGCGTTCAAGCGCCTCTCGCTCGTGCGCGATGCGATGGACGACATCGGCTCGGGCAGCGGCGACCTCACGCGCCGTTTGCCGGCGGACGGCCGCGACGAAGTAGCGCAGATTGCGCGCTCGTTCAATACGTTCGTCGACAAGCTGCGCGACGTGATGCGCCAGATTCGCGACACGAGCGGCTCGGTGCGCACCGCGGCGGACGAAATCGCCGCAGGCAATTTGGACTTGTCCGGCCGCACCGAATCGGCTGCAGCGAGCCTGCAACAGACGGCGGCGTCGATGGAGGAAATCACGTCGACCGTCACGCAATCGGCCAGCTCGGCGCGCCAAGCGAACGACATGGCCGCGTCGGCCTCGACGGTGGCCTCGCGCGGCGGCAAAGTCGTCTCCGAAGTGGTGACGACGATGGGCACGATCGAATCGGCCTCGGGCAAGATTGGCGACATCATCGGCGTGATCGACGGCATCGCGTTCCAGACCAACATTCTTGCGCCGAACGCGGCCGTCGAAGCGGCGCGCGCGGGCGAGCAGGGCCGCGGCTTCGCCGTCGTGGCCGGCGAAGTGCGCAGCCTGGCGCAGCGCAGCGCGCAGGCGGCCAAGGAGATCAAGTCGCTGATCGAATCGACGATCGACAGCGTCTCGTCGGGATCGAGCCAAGTCAAACGCGCGGGCGACACGATGACGGAGATCGTCTCGAACGTATCGAGCGTCACGACGATCATGTCCGAGATCACTCACGCGGCCGACGAGCAGACGCGCGGCATTCAGGAAGTGAATCGCGCGGTGTCGCAGCTCGACGAGATGGTTCAGCAAAATGCCGCACTCGTCGAGCAATCGGCAGCGGCGGCCTCGGCGCTGCAGACGCAAGCGGTCAATCTCGCGACGGCCGTCGCGCAATTCAAGCTCGATTGACGAGCGAGGGGCGGCCCGGGGCAGAGAGGGGGCCGCCGAGCCGGGGCCGCGGCTACGAGCGCTTGCGCCGCTCCAACTTCTTGTCGATCATCCAGGCGCCGAGCCAATCGCGCGGCTTGGCGATCTCGTCCTGGGTCGCGACCAGCTCCAGTTCGTAGCGGCCCGCGTCGTAAGTCGCCCGAAGCACGGCATGCACCGCCGAGACGGCATGCTCGAACGCGGTCAGCAGCGAATCGCCGCTCAAGCGCCGCGCGACGAATGTGGCGCTCGTGAGTTCGCCTACGCCTACGGGTTGACGGGCGAACGGATAGCGCGGGTGCTGCGTCATCCAGGCTTCGCGTTCGGTGACGAGCAGCAAGTTCACGCGGTTGGCGGGACTATTGCGGTCGATCAATTGCTTGACGAGCACGACCTGCGGGCCGCGGCGGATCAACTCGCGGCAGGCCGACACGGCGTCGTCGATGGTCTCGATGCTGCGCCCGACGAGCTTTTGCAAGGTGTCGTGCGTCGGCGAGAGCGCATCGGCGAGCGCCGGCATCGTTTCGAGCAGATATTCGTCGACGTTCGCGCCGGCGCCCGCCCCGATGACGGGCGTCCAAAAGTGCCACGCTTCGGGGTTCGTCGCCTTCACGGTGCGTACGATGTCCATCACGGCCTGGGCGTGCGTCTTATCGCCGAGATAGCCCGAAATGATGGCGTCGCAGCGCCTGAGCATGCCGATCGCACCGATGCCCTCGACGAGTTCGGTCATCTGCGGCGCATCGATCGCGCTGCCGGCCCAATGGCCGTATTGCATGTGATTGGAGAACTGCATCGTGTCGAGCGGCCAGACGTTCACGCCCAGCCGCTGCATCGGAAAGACGGCGGCACTATTGCCCGCATGACCGAACACGACGTGCGGTTGAATGCTCAAGACGTTTTTCATGATGACTTCGCTCGCGTGAAGCCCGCGCTTCGCCGGAAGCTCGGGCGGCCGGTGCCGGCGCTTGGCTGCGCTCCGGCGCGCCGCTCCTGCGAGCGGCCCGACGATTAGGAAGATACAGGACTTGCTGCGTCGCGTCATCGGGCGCACGCGCATGCCGAGCATGCGTTGGGCTTCGCGCGACGGTCAAGGCGCCCCCCGGATGGCCACGAATGCGCTGCCGGCGCCGGCGTACCGATGCGCGGCATGGCGCGCGGCGTTGTTCCCGGTAGACGAAACGGCCCTTCGCTCGCCGTGCCTTAAGCGTTTTCCCGCACGCACTGCTACAATTGCCCGTTTCCATAGCGCGCTTATGGCGGGCGGCGTACGGGCCATGCACGGCGTTTCGCGCGGTGTGCCCAGAAAAACGAAGGAGTAGCGAACGTGTCAGCAAGCGTCTCATCCAAGGGGTCCACTGTGCGCCGCGCGCGCGCGGGCGCGGCCCATGGCGGTGGCGTCCGATGACGGTTGCGCCCGTCGTGGCCTGGGACTGGCTGCTCGTGGCGCTGTGCTGCGTGGCCACGGCGTATGCGGTCGTCGCGGCGCTCGCGCTGCCGTCGGCGCGAGGGCTGCTCACACGCTCGCGCGGCGGCAAATCCGGTCCCGCGGCAGAGCCCGTGAGCGTGCTCAAGCCCTTATGCGGCGCCGAGCCGCGACTTTACGAAAACCTTTCGACGTTCTGCGAGCAGTCGCATCCGTGCTATCAACTGCTGTTCGGCGTGTCCTCTGCGGCCGATCCCGCGATTGCCGTCGTGCGCCGGCTGCAGGCGGCGTTCCCCGAGCGCGACATCGTCCTCGTCGTCGATTCGCGCGTGCACGGGCACAACCTGAAGGTGAGCAACCTCATCAATTTGGCCACGCGCGCGAAGCATCCGCTGATCGTGCTGGCCGATAGCGATATCGCCGTTGCGCCCGACTATCTGGAAGCGGTCACCGCGCCGCTGGCCGACCCGCAGGTGGGCATCGTCACGTGCCTCTACCATGCGAAAAGCGTCGGCGGGTTCTGGACCCGCGTGGGCGCCCAGTTCATCAACGAATGGTTCGCGCCGTCGGTGCGCATCGCCCATGCGGGCGGCTCGCGCAGTTTCGGCTTCGGCGCGACGCTCGCGCTGCGCGCTTCGGTGTTGGCCGACATCGGCGGCTTCGATGCGCTCAAGGATTGCCTGGCCGACGATTATTGGCTGGCAGAGCATACGCGCCAGCTCGGCATGACGACGGTCTTGTCCGAAATCGTCGTCGATACCGACGTCATCGAGCCCGACTTTCGCACGCTGTGGCTGCGCGAGACGCGTTGGCTGCGCACGATCCGCTCGATCAATCCGCTCGGCTTCGCGTTCTTGTTCATCACGTTCACGTCGCCGTGGCTCGCCGCGGGGGTGCTTTTGGCTGCCCACGGCGGCGGGGCGATGCTGGCGGCATCGACGGTGCTCGGAATCGCTGCGCGCGCACTGTTGCACGCCCGTGCAGCGCGCGAGCCCGGAGAGTTTTGGCGCGATCTGCCGCTCGTGCCGCTGCGCGATGCGCTGCTCGCCGCGCAATGGTTCGTCGCGGCATTCGGCTCGCACGTGGTGTGGCGCGGCGCGCGCATGCCCGTCGTGGCGCAAATCGCAGAGGGCTCCGATGGTCCTTGAGCGAACCGTATTCGTCTTTTGAGTTGCTAGTGGGCGGCCGTTCGAGTCGGCCCGCCGTTCTCACGTTATTTGCATCACCCAACAGAGTGCCGGAGCTTCATCCATGAAAACGCTGTTCTTGCAGGCCCCGTCTTATGACGGCTTCGATGGCGGAGCCGGTTCGCGCTACCAGGCCAAGCGCGAAATTCGCTCGTTCTGGTATCCGACCTGGCTGGCGCAGCCCGCGGCCCTCGTCCCCGGCAGCCGCGTGATCGACGCGCCGGCCGATGGTTTGTCGGTCGAAGAAACGCTGAAGATTTGCGACGATTACGATCTCATCATCATCCATACGAGCACGCCGTCGTTCCCGACCGACGCGCTCTTCGCTCAAGATCTGAAAAAGCGCAAGCCGTCGCTGCTGGTCGGCATGGTGGGCGCGAAGGTGATGGTCGATCCGCACAACTCGCTGACGGCGACCGAGGCGATCGATTTCGTCTGCCGCGAGGAATTCGACTTCACCTGCAAGGAACTCGCCGAAGGCAAGCCGTTCTCCGAGATCAAGGGTTTGAGCTGGCGCGCAAAGGACGGCTCGATCGAACACAACGAAGCGCGTCCGGTCCTCGAGAACATGGATGCGCTGCCGTTCGTCGCACCGATCTACAAGCGCGACTTGAAGATCGAAAACTACTTCATCGGCTATTTGAATTATCCGTACGTCTCGATCTACACGGGGCGCGGCTGCAAGTCGCGCTGCACGTTCTGCTTGTGGCCGCAGACGGTCAGCGGCCACCGCTATCGCACGCGCTCGGTCGAGAACGTGATCGAGGAGGTGAAGTGGATTCGCGACAACATGCCGGAAGTGAAGGAGGTCATGTTCGACGACGATACGTTCACCGATGACTTGCCGCGCGCCGAAGCGATCGCACTTGGCCTCGGCAAGCTCGGCGTGACCTGGTCGTGCAATGCAAAGGCGAACGTCCCGTACAAGACGCTGAAGATCATGAAGGAGAATGGCCTGCGGTTGTTGCTCGTGGGCTTCGAATCGGGCGACGATCAGATTCTCGTGAACATCAAGAAGGGCGTGCGCACCGACTTCGCGCGCCGCTTTAGCGCGGACTGCAAGAAGCTCGGCATCAAGATCCATGGCACCTTCATCCTCGGCCTGCCCGGCGAGACGCAGGAAACCATCAAGAAGACGATCGAGTACGCGAAGGAAATCAATCCGCACACGATCCAGGTTTCGCTCGCCGCGCCTTACCCGGGCACGACGTTGTACAACCAGGCTGTCGAAAACGGATGGATGGAAGAGAACAAGACCATCAATCTCGTCAGCAAGGAAGGCGTGCAGCTCGCTGCGATCGGCTATCCGCACCTGTCGCGCGAAGAGATTTACCATCATCTCGAGGCGTTCTATAAGCAGTTCTACTTCCGGCCCTCGAAGATCTGGGAAATCGTGCGCGAGATGTTGACGAGCTGGGACATGATGAAGCGCCGCCTGCGCGAAGGCGTCGAGTTCTTCCGTTTCTTGCGCGCGCACGAGGCTTGATCACGTGACGCGCCCGGGCCGCCGCGGCCTCATCGTCACCGCGGACGATTTCGGCTTGCACCCGCGAGTCAACGCGGCGGTGGAGCGGGCGCACCGGCACGGCGTGCTCAAAGCGGCGAGCCTCATGGTGGGCGCCCCCGCGGCGGCGGATGCCGTCGAGCGCGCCCACCGCCTGCCCAGCCTGCGCGTGGGGATGCATCTCGTCCTGGCGGACGGGCCGGCGCTGCTGCCGGCCGCGCAGATTCGCGCGCTCGTCGGTCCCGACGGTCGTTTCGGCGATGCGATGGTGCGCGACGGCTTTCGTTTCTTCTTCCTGCCTGGCGTGCGCGAGGCGCTCGCACGCGAGATCCGCGCTCAATTCGAGGCGTTCGCGCAAACGGGCTTGCCGCTCGATCACGTCAACGCCCACAAGCATTTCCACCTGCATCCCACCGTACTTTCGCTCGTGCTGTCGATCGGCCGCGAGTTCGGGCTGCGAGCCGTACGGCTGCCGTTCGAGGCTAATGCGCCTTGGTGGCTCAAGCCGTGGATCGCGCTGATGCGCCGCAGGCTCACGCGCGCCGGCATCGCCTACAACGATTATGTCGTCGGTATCGAACATACGGGCGGGATGGATGAAGCGGCGCTGCTGGACGCGCTCGCGCGCATGCCGGCCGAGGGCGTCGGCGAAATCTATTGTCATCCGGCCGAAGCGGGCGAGGGCGCCATCACGCCCTCGATGCGGCACTATCGCCACGTCGATGAACTCGACGCGTTGCTGTCGCCGCGTGTCGCGGCCGCTATCGCGGGCGCAGGGCTTACCTGCGGTGGGTTTGCCGATGTCTTCGGCGGCGGCGCCGGCGTGCACGGCATGGCCGATGCGCAGCATCGTCGTGACGCTGCGCAAGGAGGTTCGCCGTCATGACGAAGTGGCTCAAATGGGCCGGTTGGCCCGTGGGCATCGGCATCTTCATCGCCCTCGTGCTGCGTGAAGGCGCAGCCGACGTCTTTCACGTCATCGGCGCGGCCGGCTGGGCGTTGCTGTGGCTCGTGCCGTTCCATGCGCTGCCGCTGTTGTTCGACGCTTACGGCTGGCGCGTCTTGCTGCGCGGCCGCGCGTCGCTGTCTTTCCTCTGGTGGGTGGCGACCGTGCGCGAAGCCGTGAGCCGGCTGTTGCCCGTGCTCGCGGTGGGCGGCGAAATCGTCGGCATTCGGCTCGCGCGGTGGCGCGTGAGCGATGCGAGTTGTGTGAGCGCCTCGGTGATCGTCGAAGTGCTCGTTACGATCGCCGTGCAGTGTGCGTTTTCGGCGCTTGGCGTCGTGCTCATTCTTGCCGCAACGGGCGGGGGACACGCGAAGACAATCGCGCTCGCGCTCGTGCTGTCGTTGCCGCTGCCCGTGATCACCGCGCTTTTGCTGCGCCGCGGCGGCGTGTTCCACTCGATAGAGCGATTCGCGGCCCGCGCGCTCGGCAGCGAGCATCGTTTCTTGCAGGGAATCGACGGCGCGAAGCTCGACGCGCAGATCGACGCACTGATGACGCGCACCGGCTTGCTCGTGAGCGCTTTCGTTTGGCAGTTCGCCGGTTACCTGATCGGCGCGTTCGAAACGTATTGGGCGCTGGCGTTGCTCGGGCATCCCGTTTCGGTGGGCGGCGCCGTCGCCATTGAAGCGCTGACGCAAGCCGTGCGGCACGCGGCGTTCATGGTGCCCGCGGGCCTGGGCGTGCAGGAAGGGACAGTGGTCTTGCTCGCGCAGATGTTCGGCGTGGGGCGTGAGGTGGCGTTTTCGCTGGCGCTCGTCAAACGCATGCGCGAAGTGCTCTTCGGCTGTATCGCGCTCGGCTCGTGGCAATGCGCCGAGATTGTCCGAGCCCGGCGCTTTGCGCGCGAACCGGTCCTGCAAGGCGCTGCCGAGCAAGCTCGAGATCGCCATCTCGCACGCTGATCGCGGGCGTCGGTTCGGCAGCACACGCGCCGCGAACGCTTCTTCGTCGGCCAATCCCTATTCGCGTAAACACGCTTTGTCTTCAGACTAGGTCTCGTCCTACATTACATCCACGAACACGTCATATCGAATTAGATAGGCAAGGACCAAAGGTCAGAGGACGCAACGCAGCGCCGGCCACGGGGGGCGGTCGAACGCCACGTGCATTGCACGGGCGGGTGGCCGCAGGCCAATGACGCAGCGCATTGGGACGACGTCGCTCTGCTGGTGTTCGGACGTTTGCCGACGTACTTGCGTCGCGCGCCATGATGATTGCCGGCCGTTCACTTCGCGTGACGGCCGGTTCTGTTTTTATGGGCTTGCTTTTCGATGACGGGGCGCACGTCGCTCAGTCCTTGGACTATCGAAAATGCGACCCGAAACTTGCAAAATCGCGGTGTCGCCGCAAAGCGTGCGTTGCGCCTCGAGCTGCCTTCTTCGGCCGTAACAAGCGCTCTGCGGACCTACCTGCCCGCGTGTTTCGATTGGTGCGATGCAGCATAGCGCGGCTTCGGGTTTGAACGATTTCGCATCGCTTGCGAGTATCGGCGCTGTGCGGAATGTGCCGCGGACCCCGAATGCGGCGCGCCACCCACGCGAATAAAGCTGATTCCAACGGAGACGCGCGTGTTCTTATATGGCTTCGGCCCGATCCTTCTTGCCGGCACGATCAGAACGATCGAGTTGTCGGTGCTTTCGCTCGCGGTGTCGGTGCTCCTCGGGCTTGCCGGCGCGGTGGCCAAGCTCTCGCGCAATCGCTTCGTGGCAGGCGTGGCGACGGTGTACACGACGCTGATTCGTTCCGTGCCCGATCTCGTTCTGATGCTGCTGCTCTTTTACAGCATCCAAATCGCCGTCAATCAGGTGACCGATGCGCTCGCCATGAGCCAGATCGACATCGATCCGTTCGCGGCGGGCGTGCTCACGCTCGGGTTCATCTATGGGGCCTACTTCACCGAGACGTTTCGCGGCGCCTTTCTCGCGGTGCCGCGCGGCCAACTGGAGGCGGGCAGCGCCTACGGCATGAGCGGCTTGCGCGTGTTCGCCCGCATCCTCTTTCCGCAGATGATGCGCTTCGCGTTGCCGGGCATCGGCAACAACTGGCAGGTGCTGGTCAAGGCGACGGCGCTCGTTTCGATCATCGGTTTGGCCGATGTCGTGAAAGCGGCGCAAGACGCCGGCAAGAGCACCTTCAACATGTTTTTCTTCATCCTCGTCGCCGCGCTGATCTACCTGGCGATCACGACCGTCTCGAACGTGGTGCTGCTGTGGCTCGACCGGCGCTACTCGATCGGCGTGCGCCACGCGGATCTTTGACGGAGACGGCACGATGATCGAAATCCTCTCGCAGTACGGTCGCGCGTTCCTTTACTACGACGGGCACGGCTTGTCCGGTCTTGCGGTGACGCTGTGGCTGCTCGTCGCATCGCTCGTCATCGGGTTTTGCTTGGCGCTGCCGCTGGCGGTGGCGCGCGTGTCGAAGAACCGCTGGCTGTCCACGCCGGTGCGCTGTTACACCTACGTTTTTCGCGGCACGCCGCTATACGTGCAATTGCTGTTGATCTACAGCGGCGTCTACAGCCTAGAGTTCGTGCGTGCGCACGCGGTGCTCAACGATTTCTTCCGCAGCGGGCTGCATTGCGCGATTCTCGCTTTCGGCTTGAACACCGGCGCTTACACCACCGAGATCTTCGCCGGTGCGATCCGCGCGATTTCGCATGGCGAGGTGGAAGCCGCGCGCGCTTACGGCATGAGCCGCTGGACGATGTATTGCCGCATCGTCTTGCCCTTGGCGCTGCGCCGCGCGCTGCCGTTGTACAGTAACGAAGTCATCCTGATGCTGCATGCGACGACGATCGCGTTCACGGCGACCGTGCCCGATGTGCTTAAGGTCGCTCGCGACGCCAATTCGGCCACCTATATGTCGTTCCAGGCCTTCGGCGTCGCTGCACTGATTTATCTTGCGGTATCGTTCGCACTCGTCGCGGCGTTCAGACGGGCCGAGCGGCATTGGCTCGCATACTTGGCCGCCAGCCGGCACTGACAGCCTGCATCGATTCACACGCCTTCGATTCATACGGGAGAGCATGGTGCTCCAAGCGACTTCTCAATCCGCCGCCGTCAAGCTCGCGGCGCTCGACATCCATAAGCGCTACGGCGACAACGAGGTTCTCAAAGGCGTGACGTTGACGGCCAAAGCCGGTGACGTCATCAGCATCATCGGCGCTAGCGGTTCCGGTAAAAGCACGTTCCTGCGCTGCATCAACTTCCTCGAGCGGCCCAACGCGGGCAGCATCGTCGTCGATGGCGAGACGGTGCGCACCAAAGCGGATCGGGCAGGCAACCTCGAAGTGGCGGACCACAAGCAATTGCAACGCATCCGCACGAAGCTTGCGATGGTGTTTCAGCATTTCAATCTGTGGGCGCACATGAACGTGCTCGAGAATATCGTCGAAGCGCCTATTCACGTGCTGGGGCTGTCCAAGCGCGAGGCCGAAGAGCGGGCTCGCGTGTACCTGGAGAAGGTGGGCCTCGCGCCGCGCCTCGAGAAGCAGTATCCGTCGCATTTGTCGGGCGGGCAGCAGCAGCGCGTGGCGATCGCGCGCGCATTGGCCATGAATCCCGACGTGATGCTGTTCGACGAACCGACTTCCGCGCTCGATCCCGAGCTCGTCGGCGAAGTGCTCAAGGTCATGCAGAAGCTGGCCGAGGAAGGACGGACGATGGTCGTCGTCACGCACGAGATGGGTTTCGCGCGCAATGTATCGAATCACGTGATGTTTCTGCATCAAGGACGCACCGAAGAAGAGGGCGACCCCGCGGTCGTGCTCGCGCAGCCCAAGAGCGAGCGCTTGCAGCAATTCCTCTCGGGTAGCCTCAAGTAAGCGATATGCGGGACGGGCGAAACCAACGAGCAACGGGCGCGCCGGGCGCGCTGCCCGCCCGCTGCAGGGGCTGACCGATGGCTCGCGTGCAAGCGGCTCCGGCGAAAACGACGCAGGTGGCGATCGTTGCGCTGCCGCCCGTCTCCATGTCGGGGATCGCGCCGATAGTCGACGCGCTGCGGCTGGCGAACGACATCGACGGCCGGGCGCTCTATCGCTGGCAGGTCTATTCCTGGGACGGACGGCCCGTGCCGCTGGCCGGCGCGGCGACGCTGCCTGCCGATGGCGCGTTCGGCGACGGCGTCTCGTGCGATTGGCTCATCGTCGTCGCGGAGCGGTTTCAGCAATTCGCCGACTATAAGCTGTTCCTGGCTAGTCTCGCGCGCGTGGGCCAACGCACGCCGCTCGTGACGGGCATTCATCACGGCGTCTGGTGGCTCGCGATGGCCGGGCAATTGTCGGGCTATCGCGTCAGCGTCAATTGGGAGACTTATCAGCAATTCGCCGATGAGTTCGAGCGCTCGATCGTCACGCAACAGATCTTCGAGATCGACCGCGATCGGGCCACCTGTGCCGGGGGGCTCGCGAGCGTCGACTTCATGCTGGCGATGATTGCCCGCGAGCATGGGCCGGAATTGGTGGAGCGCATCGCCGATTCGCTCGGGGTGGGCGCATTGCGCTCGGGCGAGGCGCGTCAGCGCATTCCCTATGTGACGGCACCGGGTGAGCGGCATCCGCGGTTGAACGATGCGCTGCAACTGATGGAGGCGAACATCGAGGACCCGCTGACCACGGACGATATCGCCAATCTCGTCGGCATCTCGCGCCGTCAGCTCGAACGCTTGTTCAGACAGTATCTGGGCGCGATGCCGTCGAAGTACTACCTTGGGCTGCGGCTGTCGAAGGCGCGCCTGCAGTTGCAGCGCACGAGCAAATCGATCGTGCAAGTGAGCCTCGCGTGCGGGTTTTCGTCGGCCGCGCACTTCTCGAACGCGTATCGTGAGCGGTTCGGCGTGACGCCGCGCGAGGAGCGGCGCAATTGGATCGCCAAGCAGCATGGCGCGGGCGCGGCTTATGCGGACGAGCCGCGTGCGGGAGCAATGATCGAGCCGCCCGACGAAACGTGACACCGCCCGCAGGCGAGAGATAGCTGCGCCGCACGGACGCACCCCGGCGATACGCGACAGATCGCGTCGCCAGCAAGCAAGACGATATTCGGATCGTTTTCTACACTTACGTTTATTCCCTATTCCCTATTCCCTCGACGAGGACCCGCCATGAACGATTTCGCTGTGAACCGCCAGACTTTCGACGAAGTCATGGTGCCGGTATTTTCGCCAGCCTCTTTTGTGCCGGCGCGCGGCAAGGGCTCGCGGGTGTGGGACACACAGGGCCGCGACTATATCGATTTCACGGGCGGGATCGCCGTGACCGGCTTGGGGCACGCTCATCCCGAACTCGTGCGCGTGCTGCGCGAGCAGGGCGAAACGCTGTGGCACGTTAGTAATGCCTACACGAACGAGCCCGTGCTGCGTCTGGCCAAACGCCTCGAATCGCTGACTTTCGCCGAGCGCGCGTTCTTCGCCAATTCGGGGGCCGAGGCCAACGAGGCGGCGCTCAAGCTCGCGCGCCGAGTGGCGATCGAGCGGCATGGCCCCGAGAAGATCGAAATCGTCTCGTTCAAGCAATCGTTTCACGGGCGCACGCTCTTTACGGTCAGCGTGGGCGGCCAGCCGAAATACGCCGAAGGCTTCGGCCCCGTGCCCGCCGGCATCGTGCATTTGCCTTACAACGACATCGAAGCGGCGCGCGCCGCCATCGGCGCCAAGACGTGCGCCGTCATCGTGGAGCCGATTCAGGGCGAGGGCGGCGTGATACCGGCCGACCCCGCGTTCCTGCGCGCATTGCGCGAGGCCTGCGACGCCCATGGCGCGCTGCTGATTTTCGACGAAGTGCAAACCGGCGTCGGCCGCACGGGTTTCTTCTATGCGTATATGGACACGGGCGTGACGCCGGATATCCTGACTTCGGCCAAAGCGCTCGGCAACGGTTTCCCGATCGGTGCGATGCTGACGACCAACGCGATTGCACAGCATTTCAAGGTCGGCGTGCATGGTACGACCTACGGCGGCAATCCGCTCGGCGCGGCCGTCGCCGACAAGGTCGTCGAACTCGTGAGCGACCCGGCGCTGCTCGAAGGCGTCAAGCGCCGCGGCGCGGCGATCACGGCCAAGCTCGGCGAGTTGAACCGGCGCTTCAATCTCTTCAAGGAAGTGCGCGGCAAGGGTCTATTGATCGGCGCCGAACTGACGGCGGCCTACGAAGGGCGCGCGAAGGATTTCGTCAACGCGGCGGCCGGACAGGGCGTCATGCTGCTGATCGCCGGGCCTAATGTGCTGCGGTTCGCGCCGTCGCTCGTGATCGAAGAGGCCGAGTTGAACGAAGGCTTCGCGCGGCTTGAAAAGGCGATCGAGCAAGTCGTCGGCACGACCGCCGACGCACAGTCGCGCTAAGCGGCCGGCCGCCAAGGAAACGATGATGCTCTTCGTCCGTCCCGGAAGGCTTTCCGACCTCGACGCGCTGGCGCAGATGGCGCGCTCGGCGCAGCCCGTGTTGCATTCACTGCCGCACGACCGGCATGCGCTCGAAGCGCGTGTCGCGCTATCGGAGGATTCGTTTCGCGCGCAAGTGGACTTCCCGGGCGAGGAGGTTTATCTCTTCGTGCTCGAGGATAGCGCTACCGGCAAGCTGCTCGGCACGGCCAGCATCGTCGCCGCCGCCGGGTACGCCGAGCCGTTCTACGTTTTTCGCAACGATGCGTTGATCCACGCTTCGCGCGAATTGCACGTCAACCGCAAGATCCATGCGCTGACGATGTCGCACGAGTTGACGGGCATGAGCCGTTTGGCGGGGTTCTACATCGACCCCTCGGTGCACGGCGATGCGCCGGCGCATCTGCTCACGCGCGCACGCATGATGTATATCGCGGCGAACCGGCGGCGCTTCACGCCCGAAGTGTTCTCGCTGCTGCTCGGTGTCACCGACGAGGCCGGCACGTCGCCGTTTTGGGAGGCGGTCGGGCGCAAGTTCTTCGGACGTGACTTCGCGCAGATCGAAGTCGCCTCGGGCGGACGCAGCCGCACGTTCATCGCCGAAGTCATGCCGACTTACCCGATCTACGTGCCGCTTTTGCCCGAGGCCGCGCAGCGCGTGATCGGCGAGCCCAACGCGAAGGCGCTACTGTCGTACGACATTCATCTCGAAGAAGGCTTCGAGCCCGATCGTTTCGTCGATATCTTCGACGCAGGGCCCGTGCTGACTGCGCAGGTGGACCGCAGCGCGTGCGTGAGCTCGAACGAGACGCGCACGGTGCGCGAGGCCGCCGAAAGCGCTTCGAGCGTCGCGCAGCGGCAGAGACGCGCTTATCTCGTCGCGAGCCACCGCGACGATGATTTCCGCTGTGTGCTAGCCGACTTGCCGAACGAGCGCGGCGCCGATGCGCCGCTCGCCGGCCAGGCGCGTGCGGCGCTCGACGTCGTGCATGGCGATACGGTGCACTGCGTGCCGCTGCACTGCGGCCCCGCGCAGGCGGACGAGGCGCAGGCCGGCGACGACACCCCCGAGTCCCATTCGGTCCATAAGACTTATCCATCGGGAGACCGGCGATGATCGTCGTGCGCACCGTCAAGACGGAAGACCTCGATGCGCTCGTATCGCTGGCACAGGAAACGGGCCCAGGCCTGACGACGTTCAAGCCCGATCGCGACGCGCTTGCCGCGCGCATCGAGCGAGCGAGGAAGACGATCGAAGGCCGCGCCGCGCCCCATGAGGCCGGCTACTTCTTCGTCATGGAGGACACTGCCACGGGCGATGTCGCGGGCGTATGCGGCATCGAAGTGCAGGTTGGTCTCGAGCAACCGTTTTACAACTACCGCGTGAGCACGGTCGTGCACGCGAGCCAGGAGTTGGGCGTCTGGACGAAGATGTCGTTGCTCAACATCTCGCACGACCTCACGGGCTATGCCGAGGTGTGCTCGCTGTTCCTCTCGCCGCGCTATCGGGCGCATGGGGTAGGTGGCTTGTTGTCGCGCTCGCGCTTCATGTTCATGGCGCAGTTTCGCGATCGGTTTCCGGAGCGGTTGTGCGCCGAATTGCGCGGGCATTTCGATGAGGACGGCACCTCGCCGTTCTGGCGCGCCGTGGGCTCGCATTTTTATCAAATCGACTTCAATGCGGCCGATTACCTGAGCGCGCACGGCCGCAAGTCGTTTCTCGCCGAATTGATGCCGCGCTATCCGGTCTACGCCGATTTGCTGCCACAGGAGGCGCAGGCGGTCATCGGCGTGACGCATCGCGACACGGCCCCGGCGCGCAAGATGCTCGAAGCCGAGGGCCTGCGGTATCAGGGGCACGTCGATATTTTCGACGCCGGCCCCGTGCTCGAATGCCACATCAACGATTTGCGCACCATGCGCGAAAGCGTGGTGGCGACGGTTGCGATCGGCGCTGCGCAGCCCGGCGAGGGCGGTCGCTCGCTCGTTTCGAACACGTCGATGGCGCGCTTTCGCGTAGGGATCGCGCCGGGCATCGTCGAGGGCGGCACGATGGTGCTCACCGCCGACGACGCGGCCGCGCTCGAAGTGCGTGAAGGCGACGCTGTGCGCGTGCTAGCGCTCGCGCCGGGGAAAAAACCGAACAAGGATTGAGTGAGCATGAATATGGGCGAACATTACATCGACGGGCAATGGTGCGAGGGCGGCGGCGCGAGCTTCGCGTCGCGCAACCCCGGCACGGATACGGTGGTGTGGGAAGGCAAGAGCGCTTCGGCGAACGATGTCGAGCGGGCCGTGGCTAGCGCGCGCCGCGCATTCGAGTCCTGGTCCGCGCAGCCTTTCGAAGCGCGAGTCGAGATCGTGCGCCGCTTCGCCGCGGTATTGTCCGAGCGTAAGGAGCAACTCGCGCACGCGATCGGACGCGAAACGGGCAAGCCGCTGTGGGAGGCGCGCACCGAGGTGGCCGCCATGGCGGCGAAGGTCGAGATCTCGATCACGGCGTACCACGAACGCACCGGCGAAAAACGGCTGCCGATGGCCGACGGCACCGCCGTGCTGCGCCATCGCCCGCATGGCGTGGTGGCCGTATTCGGGCCGTACAACTTCCCCGGGCACTTGCCCAACGGCCACATCGTGCCCGCGCTGATCGCAGGCAATACGGTAGTGTTCAAGCCGTCGGAGCTTGCACCCGGCGTCGCACGGGCGACGGTCGAAGCATGGCGCGAAGCGGGCCTGCCCGCGGGCGTGCTCAACCTCGTGCAAGGCGAAAAGGACACGGGCGTCGCGCTCGCGAACCATCGCCAGATCGACGGCCTCTTCTTCACCGGCAGCTCGGATACGGGCACGCTGCTGCATAAGCAGTTCGGGGGGCGGCCCGAAATCGTCCTGGCGCTCGAAATGGGCGGCAACAATCCGCTGGTCGTGGCCGGCGTCGAAGATATCGATGCGGCTGTTCATCACACGATTCAGTCGGCGTTCTTGTCGGCGGGGCAGCGCTGCACCTGCGCACGGCGCATCTTCGTGCCGCGCGATGCTTTCGGCGATCGCTTCCTTGCACGCTTCGCACAAGTCGCCTCGCGGATTGCCTACGGCGCATATGATGCCGACCCGCAGCCGTTCATGGGCGCGGTGGTGTCCGCACGGGCGGCCGCGCGGCTCGTTGCGGCGCAAACGCGCCTTCTCGCCGCGGGCGCTCGTCCCCTGTTGGCGATGGAGCAGCGCGACGAGCGCTTGGGTTACGTCAGCCCGGCGATCCTCGATGTGACCGACGTCGCGCAGTTGCCCGACGAGGAGCACTTCGGCCCGCTCGCGCAGATCGTGCGCTATACGGATTTCGACGAAGCGATCGCACGCGCGAACGATACCGTGTACGGTTTGTCGGCGGGGTTGCTCGCCGATGACGAAGTGCTCTGGACGCGTTTTCACCGCACGATTCGCGCAGGCATCGTCAATTGGAATCGGCCGACGAACGGCGCTTCGTCCGCCGCGCCGTTCGGCGGCACGGGGCGCTCGGGCAACCATCGGCCCAGCGCGTATTACGCGGCCGACTATTGCGCCTACCCGATGGCGTCGGTGGAAAGCACGCAACTCACGATGCCCGCGAGCGTGTCGCCGGGCCTTCACTTCTAAAGATCGAGCAGGGATCGACGATGCAAGCACGGGAAGCCAATTTCGATGGACTCGTAGGTCCGACGCACAACTACGCGGGGCTGTCGTTCGGCAACGTCGCGTCGCAGACGAATGAAAAGTCGATCGCCAATCCGCTCGCCGCCGCCAAGCAAGGTCTGCGCAAGATGAAGCAACTGGCCGATCTCGGCTTCTTGCAGGGCGTGCTGCCGCCGCAGGAGCGGCCCTCGTTGCGGCTGCTGCGCGAACTCGGGTTTTCGGGTTCCGATGCGGCGGTGATCTCGCGCGCGGCCAAGGATGCCCCCGAATTGCTGGCGGCCGCCAGTTCGGCTTCGGCGATGTGGACAGCGAACGCCGCGACCGTGAGCCCGTCGGCCGACACGCAGGATGGCCGCGTCCATTTCACGCCGGCCAATCTGACGAGCAAGCTGCATCGCGCGATCGAACACGAGGCGACGCGGCGCACGCTGCAGGCGATCTTTGCCGATCCGGCGCGCTTTGTCGTGCACGAGGCGTTGCCCGGCACGCCCGCGCTCGGCGACGAAGGCGCGGCCAACCATACGCGGTTTTGTGCGCAATACGGCGAACGCGGCGTCGAGTTCTTCGTCTATGGACGCAGCGAATACCGCCGCGGCCCCGAGCCCGTGCGTTATCCGGCGCGCCAAACCTTCGAGGCGAGCCGTGCCGTGGCGCAACGCCATGGCTTGAGCGAGGAAGGGACCGTGTACGCGCAGCAGAGCCCCGAGGTCGTCGACGCGGGCGTATTCCACAACGACGTCATCGCGGTGGGAAATCGGCAGACGCTGTTCTGTCATGAGCGAGCGTTCGTCGATCAGAGCGCCGTCTACGATCAGTTGCGCGCGCAACTATTGCGCACGGGCGCCCAACTGAATGTGATCGAAGTGCCCGATGCGCGCGTGAGCGTTTCGGACGCCGTCACATCGTATCTATTCAACAGTCAATTATTGACGCGCCCGGACGGCCGCGACGTGCTGGTCGTGCCGCAGGAGTGCCGCGAAAACCCGCGCGTGGCGGCGTATCTGGACGATCTGATCGGCGGTTCCGGCCCTATCGGCGAAGTGCTGGTGTTCGAGCTGCGCGAAAGCATGAAGAACGGCGGCGGGCCGGCTTGCCTGCGTTTGCGTGTCGTCTTGAGCGAAGCGGAGCGCGAGGCCGTGAGCGCGGGCGTATGGATCGACGATGTATTGTTCGCACGGCTGGACGCGTGGATCGGCAAGCACTATCGCGATCGCCTCGCGCCGGCCGATCTCTCCGATCCTCATCTGCTGATGGAATCGCGCACGGCGCTGGACGAACTCACGCAAATTCTCGGGCTCGGTTCGCTCTATGATTTCCAACGTTGATGCGGCCGTGCCCGCGATGCTGGCCGATTTTCTGGCATACACGTTGAGCGGGGCGCGGCCCGGGCCGGCCGAGGCTCAAGGGGCGTGCGCACGGGGCATTCGTTATGCCTGGCTCGACGACGGCGTAATCGAACTGACGCCGCCGATGCGGTCCGAGCGGCATGCGGTGCCCGCCGTGCTCGTCTCGGCCGGCATCCATGGCGACGAGACTGCGCCGCTCGAACTCGTGTCGCGCATGATCGCCGATATTGCGAGCGGCGATGTGCCGCTCGCGTGTCGCCTTTGCGTCGTACTTGGCAATGTCCCTGCAATGCGCACGGGCAGTCGTTATCTCGACGATGACTTGAACCGGCTTTTCTGCGGACGCCACGAGCAACTGACGCAAAGCCGCGAAGCGCCGCGCGCACGCGCGCTCGAAGCGGCTGCTGCACGTTTGTTCGAGCGCGCCGGGGGCGGCGGCGAAGGCGAGCGTTGGCACATCGACATGCATACGGCCATTCGAGCCTCGGTGTTCGAGCGTTTTGCCCTGTTGCCTTATACAGGCGCGGCGCTATCTCGGCCGATGTTCGAGTGGCTTGCCGATGCCACGATCGAGGCGGTCTTGTTGCACACGGCCAAAGGCAATACCTACACGCATTTCACGGCCGAATCCTTCGGCGCGAAGGCTTGTACGTTGGAATTGGGCAAAGTGCAGCCGTTCGGTGAAAACGACCTGTCGCGTTACGTGGGTGCGGACGGCGCGGTGCGCGGCCTGATCTCGGGACGCTCTCGTGCCGGCGCCGCGCCGATGCCGCGCGTGTTCACCGTCATCGGGCAGATCACGAAGCACAGTGACGCCTTCGAACTTTTGATGGCGGACGACGTGGCGAACTTCACCCCGTTCGCAAGAGGGACGGTGCTCGCGCGCGACGCAAACTATTGCTATGCGGTGACGCACGCCGAGGAAAGAATCGTGTTTCCGAATCGCACGGTGAAACCCGGCTTGCGTGCGGGCCTTACTGTCGTGGAAACCACGGCCGAGACGTTGGCCGGATTGGCGCGCTAAGAGGGGCTGGCCGAGGGTGGGCCGGCGATGTCGTCGATGTTGCCGGCGTCGTTCGAGGCGGCAACGGCATAACGGCCTTCGCCGTGCGTTCGCTGCCGCTGTGCAGCCGCGGCTATTGCTCGGGGATCACCGCCTGCCATCCTTCGGGACATTCCGTCACATACGGGTAGTACTGGCCGGCCGATTCGCAGTAGTACCAGTAATCGCCGGAGCTGCCGTATTCGTAGATCACGTCGCCGGGCGCGAACGGATCGGGATAGGGGTAGACCGGTTGCGGGTAGAAGTACCACAGCCCCCCCACGACCCACCACCAGCCGTAGCGTCCGCGATGGTGCGAATGGTGCCAATTGCCGCCGCGCCAGACACGCGCGTCTCGATCGACGAAACGGTGGATGTCGCCGTGATACGGCGCGGGAATGCGTCCGGCGGCACGCGGCGCTTGCGCCAGCGGGGCACGCGGCTCGGGGCCGTGCCGACGCCCGAATTCTTGCGTGGCTGCCGGGCCATGGTTGGGTTGCCGTAGCGCCGGAGACTGGCCCATGGGATGGTGCCCGAATTCGGCTCTATTGGCCGGACCGCCCGGCTGCCGCATGGCCGGTGCGGGAGCGGGGGCGGGGGCGGGAGCGTGCGCCGGCGCGGGTGCTTGCGGCATCGGCCGTTGCCCGACCGCAGGGCTTCGCGCCGCTTGGCCGGGGGCGACGCCGACAGCGGGGCCTGGGCCGCGGCGCGCCGGTCCTTCTCCCATGCGCCCTCCGGCTGGCCCTTGGGGCGAGCCTTGGCGGCCGCCCGGACCGGCTCGTCCGCTGGGGCCTTGGACCGGCGCTGCCGCCGGCCCTCGCGCCGATTCGTGGCCGCGTTCGCGTTCCTGCGCAAGCCCTGTCACTGCCGATAGGCCGGTCATGCCGGCCACGGCGAGTGCAATGATGGTTCTTGCGTTCATAGCCCTCTCCCTCGATACGTCGTTCTCTCTTCCAGCATAGGCGTTCATCGCCTACAGCGATTGACGGCCCTCAATGGGATTCGCTTCGTGCGCCTGCGCGCGTGCTGCGCACGGGGCGTATGAGCAGCAACCGCACGCGGTTCGCGTTCGTCGAAATGCAAGCGTCGAGCGGCCCGCGCTCGATCTTCCTGTTTCGCCACGGCGATGGTTCGTGGCGCGTCTTTCCGCCCACCGAGGCGCGTCCGGCGATGTGTTGTGCTCGTGTGGGTCATCGGTGAGTTGGAGCGTTCTGCGCCCGTTCCCTTCGCCTTCAACCCAAATCGCGCTGAGCCGCCTCACACAGCTCATCGACCAGCGAGCCGGAGTTTGCCGCGCCAAACAGCGCGAATTCGACTTCAGGCAGTGGCGGCAAGCCCCATCGTTCTTCCATGATCGCAAGCGTGCCGTCGACTCGGCTCTTCGGCATCGGCGTCACCCCGAGCCCCGCCTGCACGGCCGCATGCACGCCCGCGCTGCTCGGACACACCACGTCGATGCGGTAATCGATGCCCGCATGCGCCAGTGCGGCGAGCGCGGCATCGCGATAGGGACACGGCTCGGGGAAAACGGCCAGCGGCAAGGGCAGGGCTGCGTCGATCGTCAGCCACCTCGCGCCGGCCCACACCAGCGGCTCCCGCCACAGCGCGCGCCCCGGACGTTCATCGTGACACCGCCCCGCCATGACGAAGTCGAGTTCGCCGCGATCCATCGCCTGCAACAACGTACCGGGGATCCCCACCGCTAGATTCACGGCAAGGCCGGGATGCCGCAGCCCAAAGGCATGCAGGCGCTCCATCACCCGCGGTTGCGCAAAATCGTCGGACAGCCCGATGCGCACGAGACCTTCGCCCGCCGAGCGGTGCAAGCGGGCGCGCGCGTCGCGGTTCAAGGCAAGGATCGCGCGCGCATAGCCCAGCAGCTCCTCGCCGTCAGGGGTTAGCGCCAGCGAGCGCGTCGTGCGCATGACGAGCGGCGTTCCCGCCTGCTCTTCGAGCCGGCGCAAGTGCGCGCTGACGGCCGATTGCGTCAAATGCAGACGCGTGGCGGCCCGCGTAAAGCTGCCTTCCTGAGCCACGGTGACGAAGGAACGGAGCAAGACGGTATCGAACACGGAATTCAGTGAGATTTGAGTTGAATGACAGAAGAATACTTCGTTTTCATTTTGAATTCGAATATGTTCAGATGACGCCTATCCCACGCCGTTGGGTATCGCCAACCGACTCAGGAGAAGAGAGCATGGCCGACTTGCTGCACATCGAGGCATCTCCGCGTAAGCAGCGGTCGGCCTCGCTCGAAGTTGCCCGCGCGTTCATCGACGCCTATCGCCTCTCGCGCCCCCGCGCGTCGGTGCAGACGCTCGATGTGTGGCGCGTGCCGCTGCCCGAGTTCGATAGCGATGCGCTCGACGCAAAGTACGCGGGGCTCAGCGGTACCCCGTTGACACCGTCGCAGCAGGCGGCGTGGGACCAAATTCATGCGCTCGCGAAACCGCTGCACGAGGCGAGCACGCTGCTCTTTTCCGTGCCGCTCTGGAATTTCGCGATCCCATACAAGCTCAAGCACTTTATCGACGTCGTATCTCAAAAGGACGTGTTGTTTTCGTTCGATCCGCAAGTCGGCTTCGGTGGATTGCTTGCGGGCAAGCGAGCCGTCGTCGTCTACGCGCGAGGCCTTGACTATGGCAAGCAATCGATCACGCCGGCACACTCCTACGATTTTCAGCAGCCGTACTTCGAAGCGTGGTTGCGCTTCGTCGGCATCGAGGACATTGAATCGATCATCGTCGAGAAGACGTTGTTCGGCGCTGAAGTGGACACGGCTGCACGCGAGGCGGCATGCCGCGAGGCAGCCGAGCTTGCCCGCACCGTGTAAGGTGCGAGCGGATAGAGCGAAGCATCGAAACTTGCATTGAGACTTGTCGCCGCGCGACACGCAATTGCGTCTTCGCGCGGGCCGGACAGATTGGATACCCCCACCCCCGATTGCCGATGAGCCGGTGCTCACGCGAGCGAGTGAGCGCAGTGGCTCGCCGTACAATGCCGGGCTCGCGCGTTGTGCGTTGCATCAAGCGCACGGCGGCGATTTGAACGCCATTTTTGGCGCGGCGACGATGCGCGCCAGGGGTTTTCCAACTTTCCAACACTGAACACTGTCTGGGATCAATGCAATGAAAGTGAATTTGCTGAACTTGCGCAATCGGGTGGCGCTCGCGCTCGTCGCGGCGGCAACGTCGGTCGGCATGGCCGCGAACGTCTGCGCAGCCGATTTGAAAGTGCTTCGTTTCGGCGTCGAGGCGTCGTATGCGCCGTTCGAATCGAAGACGGCCTCCGGCCAACTGCAAGGCTTCGACATCGATGTGGGCAACGCCGTCTGCGCAAAATTGAACGTCAAGTGCGTGTGGGTCGAGAACGACTTCGACGGTCTCATCCCGGCGCTGCAGGCCCGCAAGTTCGATGCAATCAACTCGGACATGACGATCACCGAACAGCGCAAGCAGGCCATCGATTTCACCGATCCGATCTATACGATCCCCAATCAACTGATCGCCAAGAAGGGCAGCGGTTTGCAGCCTAGCGTCGCCTCGCTCAAGGGCAAGCATGTCGGCGTGCTTCAAGGCACGATTCAAGAAACGTACGCGAAGGCCAAATGGGCGAATGCCGGCGTCGACGTCGTCTCGTATCAGACGCAAGACCAAGTCTATGCCGACCTCGCATCGAGCCGGCTCGATGCGGCGTTCCAGGATTCGGAAGCGGCGTCCAAAGGCTTTCTGAAGCGTCCTCAAGGCGCCGGCTTTGATTTCGCCGGTCCCACCGTCTCCGATCAAAAGCTGCTCGGCTCGGGCGTCGGCTACGGCGTGCGCAAGGGCGATAAAGCGCTGCTCGACAAACTCAATGGCGCGCTCAAGGCGCTCAAGGAAGACGGGACGATCGACAAACTCGCCGCCAAGTATTTCGACGTCAAGGTGGTGCTCAAGTAGTTCGAACACCCGAAGCCGCCTGCTGCGCGACGCGTCGAGATTTGCGCCGCGCAGCCCAATTGCCGCTCGTTTTCGAGCGCTGCTTTACGGTTATAATCGCCGCAATTTATTGCGCGCATTAAAGACGTCGGACCAACGTCGCGCCGCTAATCGTAAGAAGAAAAAAGGAGGGGCGATGGGGACGACCACCGACGAGGCGCAGCGCCCGGCCTATGCCGATGGCCGAACGAATCCCAGTCAGTCCCATCCCGTGCAGTACCCCGCGAGAGCGCCCATCGTCGATGGCGAAGCGCTGCTGCGTGGCTTCGAACTGCTTTTGCGCGAAGCGCCCAGTGCAGTAAGCGAGACGCTCGATGAAGACGAGGCGCCCGACGCGTCCGAGCAAGCGAATCGACTTCATTCGCAACGTCAGGCCGACGCCGAAGCCGCGCAATTGCTCGCGACGTTGGGCGCGAGCGATGTGCGCACCGCGCTTGCCGGCCATCACGGCTACCTGAACGTCAGCCGCCCGTTGTTGTTCTCCGACGCTATCGCGCGCCTTGCTCCCGACCGCTTTTATCTCGAAATTTCGGCGCAGCAACGCGTCGATCCCGAACTGATCGCGCGCTTGGTGCTGCTCCATGCGAAGCGCTACCGCTTCGTCATCGACGATCTGCGCCAGCCCGATGAAGGGTTCGCGAAGCTGCTGCCTTATGTCTGCGCGATCAAGATCGACCCGGCCCGCCTTGCCCCGGAGCTGCTACAGCGGCTGACGGGCGCGCTCAAGTCGGCCGGCAAGTTGCTGATCGCGCAAAACATCCACACGCATGAGGCATTCGAACGGGCCAAAGCGTTGCAGTTCGATCTGTTTCAAGGCTACTTCTTCGCGCGCGGCAGCAAGCAAGGCGCCCGCCGCATCAATGCACCGCGTCAGGCGCTGCTCGGCCTGTTGCGGCTGCTCTCGTCCGATCCGAGCGTCGCCCAACTCGAGGCCGAACTCAAGCTCAATCCGGTGCTCGTCATGCACTTGATGCGTCTTGCCAATTCGGGCGAGGCCAGCATCGGCCGCAAGGTGGCAACGTTGCGCGATGCGATCAACGCGACCGGGACGAACCGGATCGCCCGCTGGACGCAATTGCTGCTCTACGCGGACGGGCGCAAAGTGCGCCTCGAAGAAGATCCGCTCGTTCAGCTCGCCGCCACGCGGGCGCGCTTCATGGAGCTTGCTTCGGCACGGCTTTCGCACGCGAACCGCAAAGTGGTTGACGGCGCCTTTTTGACGGGCGTGTTCTCGCTCGTCGATGCGGTGTTCGGCGACACGCTGGAAAACACGCTCGACGCACTGACGCTTGCGAGCCATATCCGCGCGGCGATCCTGCACCGGGAAGGGCAGTTGGGCACCTTGCTGAGCGCCATCGAGGCGCTCGAACACGGCGATTGGGATGCGCTCGACCGTGCGAGCGCGGCGCTTGCGCCGCTCACTGCGGGCGAACTGGCGCAACTTGCGATCACGGCGGCGGCGTGGGCCAGCACCGCCGATCAAAGCAAGGACAACGAGGGCCTCGAGCGTTTCGAGGAGTAGGCCTGAAGCAATGAACCCGGACGCTCGTAGCCCAAAAGGGCAAGCGTTAAAGCGTCTCGAGTTCCTTCGCCGGCGCGTGGGCGAAGAAGCGTCCGAGTTCGCGCGCGAGTTCGTTGAGCGCGCTCATCTGCGTCTGCGAAATCTTGCGTGGCGCTTGCTCGAGCGACCAATCGCCGTACAGCAAGGCGACCGCCGATTGATGTGCGACGACGGGTAGCAGCACGAACGAACGAACATCGTCGAATGCCTGCCGGTACCACAACGGCAATCTAGCGATCATCTTCGGATCGCGGGCGTTCTCGATGAAGATGCCGACCGAATTGGCGATCGCCAGATGAAAGACGTCGGGCTCGAACGCTTCTTTGAACGACAACGAAGGCAGCGCCCGTTCGACGTCGCGGCCGAATCCCAAGCGCGCCTTGTAGACGGCCGACGCCTGGCGCACGAACACGATCGTGCGCGTGAAGTTCAACCCCGCGAGCACGGTTTCGGACGCGAGCGCCAGCACCGGCGCAAGCGCATTTTCCGAGGGCAGGGCGCGCAGATCTTCGAGTCCGGCTTCAATACGAGTTTCGGCATCTACGCTGGCGCGGGCGATCGCGTCCGCGTTCGCCCGCAGCTCGTAGATTTCGCGCATGAACCCCTCGCCGGCCTCCTCGCTCGCCAGCGCGATGCTCATCGCGGCGAGTTCCTCGGCGTCCGTGGACAACGCGCGGCTGTAGCGGTGCGCCAGCTCGGACAGGCGCGCTTCGCGCGCATGCTCGGACGCGCCCGCAGCGCTCAGCGCGTCAGCCACCTCCGAGGAGTAGTTGGTCACGGCGCGCAGCCACTGGCCTTGCTCCGAGTGGGCGTCCGTGGCGTCGGCTTCGTAGGTGCCCATGCCCGCGCGGATCGTCTCGGGCAAGCGCCAGCGCGTGGCGGCCTCTTCGCCGAGCTCTTCGTACGTGACGCCGAGCACCGCCGCGCATGCAGCGGCTTCATCGAGGCCGCCGATGCGCATCTTCTGCCGAATCTGCTCCCACTCGGCCTCGAGGTAAAAGACGACGAGCAGCTTGCCCACCTGCCGCATCAACGTGCAAACGACGGCTTCCTCGCCGTCGCGCAGATCGCCGCGTTCCGTGAGCTTGCGGGCGACGCAGCCCGAGAGCATCGTGCGGTTGAGTTCGAGCTTGGCGTCGATGCGGTGCGGCGCGCTGTGCTGGAAGTGATCGACGAGCTTGAGCCCGACGACGAGATGGCCGACGGCATCCATGCCGAGCACCATCAACGCGCGCGTCACCGTGGTGATGTTGCCGCCGAAGGCCATGTACATGGCCGAATTGGCCAGGCGCAGGACCTTCTGCGTCAGGGCGAAGTCCGACAACACGACCTGCACGAGACCCGTGAAGTCGAGGTCGTCATTTTTCATGGCGGCCATCGTCGTGCGAAGCGACTGCGACAGCATCGGGAAGTCGCCGCGCTCGCTCATACGCGCCCAAAGCTTATCGAGCAGCGCCGCCTTTACCATGTGAATCCCGTTCGAACCATACGCATGTTTGTTTTGAGTGCTGCGCGGCGTGCCGGCCGCGCCTATAACCCCGGTACCACCTCGTGCAGGCGCAGCACGCGATCCTCGAACCGTTTCGCCAACTCGTCTGACGGCAGCGCTTTGCACACCAGCCAACCCTGGATGTGATCGCAGCCCATCGCCGTCAGCAGTTCGCGCTGGGCTTCCGTTTCCACACCTTCCGCCACGAGTTCGAGCTCGAGCGTTTGGGCGAGCCCGACCACCGCCGATACGATCGCCTGATCGTTGCGAGAGGTTAGCAGGTTCTCGACGAAACTGCGGTCGATCTTCAATTTGGCTAGCGGAAAACGTTGCAGATACGCCAGAGACGAGTAGCCCGTGCCGAAATCGTCGATGGCAAAGCGGATTCCGATCGCCGTCAACTGCTCGAGCAGCATCTTGGCGTGGGCTGGGTCCTGCATCAATAGCGCTTCGGTGATTTCGAACACGAGCCGCTCGGCCTTGACGCCGGTCAAGTCCAGCGCATCGCGCACGTTCCGAATGAAACGCGGATCGCGGAACTGCTGGGGCGATACGTTCACTGCCACGTACTGCAGCTCGATGCCCTGCGCATCCCACTGCACGAGCTGCATGCAGGCAATCTTGAGAACCCAGTTGCCGAGGTAATTGATGAGGCCGATCGATTCCGCGAGCGGAATGAAGGTCGACGGCGGCACGAAGCCGTGCACGGGGTGGTGCCAGCGAATCAATGCTTCCACGCCCACCACGCCGCCCGTTTGGCTGCTCGTAATCGGTTGAAAATGCAAGGAAAACTCGCCGTTGCGCACGCCGTCGTAGAGATCCGCTTCGAGCTTTAAGCGCTCGGCGTCGGCCGGGTCGGCATGCGCGGCGTGAAACGCGAGGGTGTTGCTGCCCGAGGCCTTGGCCTGCGATAGCGCTTGATCGGCGCGGCGCAGCAATTGGTCGTGGTAACCCGAGGCGCCGGTGTCGTGCGCCGGATCGGGGTAGAGCGCCACGCCGACGCTGGCGGAAAGATGGACTGGCTGGGCGTCCACCGCGTACGGTTGCTGCACGGCGGTCATAAAACGGCGGCCGAGGGCTTCCGCGGCGGCCGCGGCATTTTCGCGCGTATCGGCGCGCAAGAGCACCGCGAACTCGTCGCTCGTCACGCGCGCGAGGATCTCGGTGGATGTGACCAGCCCTTCGAGGCGCCGAGCGGTGTCGCGCAGCAAATCGTCGCCGGCATCGTAGCCGAGCGCACGGTTGACGCGCTGATAGTCGTCCAGATCCAGCAGGAGCAGCGCCGCGCCGCTGCCGTCGACATCGGCGTCGTCCTGAGCGCGCTTGACGGCAGCCTTCAAGGCTAGCCCGTTGGCGAGGCACGTGAGCGGATCTCTGTGCAATTCGTAGGTGAGGCGCTCTTCGTTGGCGCGCCATGGCGAGACGTCGAACGCGCTCACCGCGAAGCCCCGGTGGCTGCTGGCGACGACGCGCAACTCCACGGCAATCGGGTAAGTCAGCGACTTCATGAGGTGCAGGCAGGCCCGCTCGACCTGACCGCTGGCCTTGGCCCGCGCGAGCAGCGTATTGAGCGCCGCCGTCTCGCCGCTCGGCACGAGTTCGTGCAGCGTCACGGTTTGCAGGTATTCGCGCCGGTAGCCGATGAAGCGCAGGCTTGCCTCCGACACATAGAGAAAGCGCTGGTCGTCATCGACGTGAGCGAGAAAGTCGACTGCGCCGAGCGTCTCTTCGAGCTGCAGCCGCCAAGCGTCGTGCTCGCCGCCCGCTGGCCGGCGGACGGCCGGCGGCTGCACTTGCTCCGTGCGGCCGCGCAACAGGTCCAAAGCCGCGCGCCAGGCGCTGCGGCGCGGTGCGCCGATTGATTTTGCTTGCATTCGTTCTCGTTGCCGACTGAAGTCGATGGGCGGAGCGCGCCTAATCAGGCGCGCCGCTGCGCTCGGCGACCCCTGGTCGTTGCGCCGCCACACCTTCCATCACGGTGAATATCGGCACGGCGCGACAATTCTTTAGGGTCGATCCTGCAAATTTCTGCGCAACTGCCGTCAAGATTTGCCCGAGCAGCAAAAGCGATTCGTTTCGTTTCGTTTCGTGGGCAATGGCCCCAGGCCGCGCGGCGTTCCATTATCCGGTGGGCCACATTATCCACGGCCGAAATGAGGAGCGCATGCGCGGGCGCGTCGCACCCCTGCGAAGCGCGCGCCCAAAGCCGCCGAAGCCGCCAAGGCCGGCGTGTCCCTTCGGCGTGACCCGCTTGGCGCGAACAGGCCCAGCGCCAATCGTGCCGGCGTGGTTCAATAAACGCCTCGACGCGCCGGATCTTGCACCATCGATCGATCCCCCGCGTTCCACGTTCCGCGTTCCGCGTTCCAAGGAGAGCCCGATGACAGTGAAGGGGAATCGCGCCCTGCGCGTGGCGGCCATATGCGCCATGTTGTCCGTCGTTTCGCTCGATGCGTCGGCCGTGCTCAAGGCCGGCGACAAAGCGCCCGATTTCACGACGCAAGCTTCGCTCGGCGGCAACGCCTATTCGTATTCGCTGGCCGATGCGTTGAAGCACGGCCCAGTCGTGCTCTACTTCTATCCGGCTGCTTTCACGAAGGGATGCACGATCGAGGCGCACGAATTCGCCGACGCCGTCGACCGCTACAAGCAATACGGCGCGACCGTGATCGGCGTCTCGCACGACGATATCGACACGCTCAAGAAGTTTTCCGTCAGCGAGTGCCGCAGCAAGTTCCCGGTCGCGGCCGACCCGCAGCGCCGCATCATCGATGCGTACGACGCCGCCTTGCCGCTCGTTAGGACGATGGCCAATCGCGTCTCGTACGTTATCGCGCCCGATGGCACGATCGTCTACGAATACACGAGCCTATCGCCCGACAAGCACGTTCAAAACACGCTGAACGCCGTCAAGGACTGGGCCGAGCAGCATCCTCGGCACTAGCGCTTGCGGGCGCGCCGCCTCGCATCGGCCGGCCCCGCGAGGGCGGCAGCTACGATTGGACGATCAATACCCCGGCGGCGGCGGTGGCGGCGGCGTGTAGTACCGCGGCGGCCGGTTCTCCACGGTGCCGGCCGGCATCGGCACGCGTTCGCCCGCCGCGTACATGCATTGCAGATAGGCGTAATCGTAGCGCCGCTGGATGTCGTAGGCCGAACCTTGCGCGGTGCCCATGCCGATCGCCCCGCCCGTCAAGAGGCCGGCGCCCGCGCCCACGGCCGCGCCTCGGCCGCCGCCGAACGCCGCGCCTGCCGCCGCGCCGACCGCGGTGCCGAGTGCTGCGCTGCCGACCCCGGCCGCCGTCCCGCCCTGGCTCGCGCTGACGCCGCCGACCTGGCCGAGCGCGTATTGGCGGCAGTTGTAATCGTCGACGCGGAACTGATCGAAGCTTTTGCCGGTGCCGGGCAGCGCCATGACGCTGGGGCCGGTCGGCATCACGGTGCAAGCGCCGAGCCCGAGGATCGCCGCAAGCGGCAGCCATATCGCGCGCCGCTTGGCCGGTTGGAGCGTGGAAGCATTCATATCGTCACCGCCTCGGTGCGGGCGGAGTGGCCGGCACTTCGCGCCAGCCGCTCGCGCATTGTTTGACGTAGGGGTAGTAGGTCTTCGTCTTGTCGCAGTACCACCAGGTGCCTTGCGGCGGCTGGTCGCCGGCCTGCGCATCGCTCTCTTGCGAGCGTTCGACGTAGGTCACGTCGGGCTCGCCGGGGGCGATGACGACGGGCGGAGGATAGGGCGCGTAGTAGTAAGGCGAGTACGGCGCCGGCACGACCGGCGCGGGATAGTAGTAGGGGTAAGCGGGCGCTCCCATGTAGACACCGACGCGCCAATGCGCCTGAGCGGCGCTGCCGGCAGTCAGGCAGGCCAAGCCGGCGAGTGCGAGGAAAGCAGCATTGAGCCACCGCACGATACCCTCCTTTCTCTTGTGGTTCGATGCGCCGCCACCCCCGGCACGGCGAGCATCCTATAAGCCTAGGCGATCGATGCGGCGCATGCCATAACGGCCCCCGTCACAATTGTTTCCGTGCTTTACCCGGTGCCGGTCGGCGTCCCACTAAGCGGGCGGCGGCGTCTTTCCCGCCAGAGGCGCAAGCGGTCCATGTACAGATAAACGACGGGCGTCGTATATAGCGTCAGAACCTGACTGACGAGCAGGCCCCCGACGATCGAAATGCCGAGCGGCGAGCGCAACTCGGCCCCTTCTCCGCGACCGAAGGCGAGCGGCAACGCGCCGAGCATCGCCGCGCAAGTAGTCATCATGATCGGCCGAAAACGCAGCAAGCAGGCGCGACGTATCGCCTCGAGCGAGGACATGCCTTGCCGCGACGCCTCGATGGCGAAGTCGACCATCATGATCGCGTTCTTTTTGACGATGCCGATCAGCAAGATGACCGCGATGAGAGCGATGAGGCTGAACTCCGAGCGGAACAGCAGCAGGGCAAGCAGTGCACCGACGCCGGCCGAAGGCAGCGTCGAGAGAATCGTCACGGGGTGGATGTAGCTCTCGTAGAGGATGCCGAGCACGATATAGACGGCCGCCAGGGCCGCGAGAATCAAGAGCGGCATGTCGCGATTCGATTGCTGAAACGCTTGCGCGGTGCCGGAGAAGTTGCCGTGAATGGTCGCGGGCATGCCGATCTCGGCCGTCGTCTCGTTGATCGCGCGCGTCGCATCCGACAGCGATCGGCCGAGCGGCAAGTTGAACGAGATCGTCGATGCCACGAACGGGCCTTGGTGATTGACCGCGATCGGCGTGCTGCCCGGTCCGAACGAGGCGATGGCCGACAACGGAATCATCGTCTCCTTCGCGGTCGAGACGGCGGCCCCCGTCGATGTGCTCGTTTTGCCGCGTTGCGCGATGGAGTTGGTCGCCAAGTTGCGCGCGGCGTCCGTTGCGATCGCCGCGGCGCTCGTGGCCGCGCTCGTGCCGGCGGCCGGGATCGTGAAGGTGCCGGCGACGGCGTTGGTCGATTGCGACCCGCCTGCGCTGCCGCCCGAGGTGCTCACATAGATTTGATTGAGCATCGCCGGGTCTTGCCAATAGCGCGGCGCGACTTCCATGATCACGTGATATTGATTCAGCGGATTGTAGATCGTCGAAACCTGCCGTTGCCCGAATGCGTCGTAGAGCGTGTTGTCGATCTGCGACGGCGTGATCTTGAGCCGCGCGGCGCTTTGGCGGTTCACCGTCACGTACGCTTCGAGCCCACCCTGCTGTTGATCGGAATTGACGTCGGCGAGCTCGGGACGGTGCTTGAGCGCTTCTGCCAGCAGCGGAGCCCACTTGTACACCTCGGCGCTCGAATCGCCGAGCAGCGTGTACTGATACTGCGCATTCGATGGCCGCCCGCCCATGCGGATGTCCTGCACGGCCTGCAGGAACGTCTGCGCGCCCGCGACGTGCGACAGCGGCGCGCGCAACTGCGCGATGACTTGGTCGGCCGATGCCTTGCGCGTGGTCTTGGGCTTGAGCGTGACGAACATGAAGCCCGAATTCGTCTGGCGTCCGCCCGTGAACCCGATGACGTTCCGCACGTTCGGGTTGTGCTGGACGATTGACATCATTTCTGAGAACTTGACCTTCATCGCCTGGAACGACGTGGCCTGATCGGCTTGAATGCCGCCGACCAAGCGCCCCGTGTCCTGTTGCGGAAAGAAGCCCTTCGGAATGACGACGTAGAGATAGACGTTCAGCGCGATCGTCGCGACGAGGGTCGCGACAATGATGAGCGGGTGCGACAACGCCCAGCCGAGCGTGCGCGCGTAACCGCCCTGGAGCCTGGCGAACGCTCGCTCGAGCCAACGCCCGAGCGGTCCCTCCTTGGGCTTGTGCGCCGCATCGGCGAGCAAGCGCGAGCACATCATCGGCGTGACCGTCAGCGAAACGGCGAGCGAGACGGCGATCGCGAGCGAGAGTGTGACGGCGAACTCGCGAAAGAGCCGGCCGACGATGCCGCCCATCAGCAGAATCGGCAAGAATACGGCGACGAGCGAGAGGCTGATCGACGTGACGGTGAAGCCCACTTCGCGTGCCCCGATGACGGCGGCCTGCATGCGCGGCACGCCTTCCTCGATATGGCGAGAAATGTTTTCGAGCACGACGATCGCATCGTCGACGACAAATCCCGTCGCCACGATCAGCGCCATCAGCGAAAGATTGTCGATCGAGTAGTGCAGCAGATACATCGCCGCGAACGTCCCGACGATCGAGATCGGCACCGCCACGCTCGGAATGAGCGTCGCGCGCCAATTTCGCAGGAACAGGAACACTACCGTGACGACGAGCAGCACGGCAACGATCAGCGTGCGCTCGGTATCCCTGAGCGAGGCGCGGATCGTCGTCGAGCGATCGGCCACGGCCGTGATGTCGATCGCCGCCGGCACCGACGCCTGCAATTGCGGCAGCATCGCCAACACACGATCGATGGTTGCGACGATGTTCGCGCCGGGCTGCCGGTAGAGGATCACGAGCACCGAGCGTTGCCCGTTCATCAAGCCGAGGTTGCGCAAATCTTCCACGGAATCCTCGACCTGGGCGACGTCGGACAGCCTCACGGCTGCGCCGTTGCGGTAGGCAATGACGAGGTCCTTGTATTGCGATGCCGCCTTGGCCTGATCATTCGTATAGAGTTGTACGCGGTTTTCGCCGAAGTCGATCGAGCCCTTGGGGCTATTGGCGTTCGCCGCCGCGAGCGCGGCCCGCACGTCCTCGAGGCCGATGCCGTAGTGGAACAGCGCTTGCGGTTCGAGTTCGACGCGCACGGCCGGATTCGCCGAGCCGCTGACATCGACTTCGCCGATGCCTTTGACTTGCGAGAGCGCTTGTTGCAAGACGGTCGATGCCGCGTCGTACAACTGGCCCGGCCGCATCGTCTTCGAGGTCAGCGAGAGCACGAGGATCGGGGCGTCGGCCGGATTGACCTTATGGTAGGTCGGGTTGCTGCGCAGGCTCGTCGGCAGATCGGCACGCGCGGCGTTGATCGCGGCTTGGACGTCGCGCGCGGCGCCGTCGATGTCGCGGTTCAGGCCGAACTGCAGCGTAATGCGGGTTTGGCCGACGCCGCTCATCGACGTCATCTCCGTGACGTCGGCAATCTGGCCGAGATGGCGCTCGAGCGGGCTGGCGACGCTCGTCGCCACCGTCTCGGGACTCGCGCCGGGCAATTGCGCCTGCACGGAGATCGTCGGGAAGTCGACTTGCGGCAGCGGCGCGACGGGCAGCCTGACGAAAGCGAAGATGCCGGCCAGCGCCACGCCGATCGCGAGCAGCGTGGTCGCAACGGGGCGCGAGATGAATGGACGCGACAGATTCACGGCGCCGCTCCTGCGAGCAACGAAACCATGGCAAGGCAGCGCTGCGCCATCGTCATGCTCCTGCGTCGCCGGCGCCGGCTTCGCGGCTGCCGTGGCCGAAGCGCGCCCGCACGCGACGCGCCAGCGAGTCGAAGCCCAGATAGATGACCGGCGTCGTAAACAGCGTCAGCAACTGGCTGACGATGAGCCCGCCCGCGATCGCGATGCCGAGCGGATGGCGCAGCTCCGAGCCCACGCCCGTGCCGAGCATCAGCGGCAACGCGCCGAGCAGCGCCGCGAGCGTCGTCATCAGAATCGGCCTGAAGCGCAGCAGGCACGCTTGATAAATCGCGTCGCGCGGGCTCTTGCCTTGCTCGCGTTCGGCTTCGAGCGCGAAGTCGATCATCATGATCGCGTTCTTCTTGACGATGCCGATCAACAGCACGATGCCGATGATGCCGATGATGTCGAGGTCGTGCCCCGACAACATCAGCGCAAGCAATGCGCCGACGCCGGCAGACGGCAGCGTCGAGAGGATCGTGATCGGATGGATGAAGCTCTCGTAGAGCACGCCCAGCACGATATACATCGTCACCACGGCGGCGAGAATCAAAAACAACTCGTTCGACAGCGACGCTTGGAACGCGAGCGCCGCGCCTTGGAAGCGGGTCTGGAACGAGGCGGGCAGGCCCACTTCGCGCCGCGCTTGCTCGATTGCCTTGACCGCCGCGCCGAGCGATGCGCCCGGTGCGAGGTTGAACGAGACGGTCGTCGATGGGAACTGCCCAAGATGCGAGACGAGCAGCGGCGCGGGCCGCTCGATGAATTTCGCGATTGCGCTCAAAGGCACTTGCTGACCCGTGCCTTGGGAGGACGGCAAATAGATCGACTTCAACGCGTCGGTGTAGTGCTGCATGCGCGGGTCGGTTTCGAGAATCACGCGGTACTGGTTCGACTGCGTGAAGATCGTCGAGATGATGCGCTGGCCGAACGCGTCGTAGAGCGCATTGTCGACGGTGGCCGGTGTGATGCCGAAGCGCGCGGCGCTCGCGCGGTCGATCTGCACGAAGACCGATGCGCCGCTTTCTTGGAGATCGGTGGCGACATCGGCCAATTGCGGCGCTTGCTTGAGCCGGTCGACCAGTTTCGGAACCCAAGTCGAGAATTCGTCGGGGTTCGGGTCGGTCAGCATGAACTGATATTGCGTCGCGCTGACGGTCGAATTGATCGTCAAATCTTGCACGGGCTGCAGATACAGCGAAATGCCGGCTACGTTCGCGGTCTCGCTCGTCAGATCGCGAATGATCTCGGTTGCGCTCTTGTCACGCTCGCTGTGCGGCTTCAGGTTGATCAGCATGCGGCCGCTGTTGAGCGTGATGTTGGTGCCGTCCACGCCGATGAACGAGGTCAGGCTTTCCACGTTCGGATCCTTCAATAGCGCGGCGGCGAGCGCTTCTTGCCGCTCGGCCATCGCACCGTAAGAAATAGACTGCGGCGCCTGCGTGATGGCCTGAATGACGCCCGTATCCTGCACGGGGAAGAAACCCTTCGGGATCAGCACGTAGAGCAGCCCCGTCAGCGCGAGGGTCAGGACCGCGACGACGAGCGTGGCGCGCTCGCGTTCGAGCACCCAGCGCAAGGCCACGGCGTAGCGGGCGATCACGGCATCGATGGCGGCGTGCGCTTTGGCCTCGAAACGATGGCTCTCGGGCGGGGGCGTGTGCCTGAGCAGCTTGGCGCACATCATCGGCACGAGCGTGAGCGAGACAATTGCCGAAATCACGATCGTGACGGCGAGCGTGATCGCGAATTCATGGAACAGCCGGCCGACCACGTCGCCCATGAACAGCAGCGGGATCAGCACGGCGATCAAGGACACCGTCAGCGAAATGATCGTGAAGCCGATTTGCCGCGAGCCTTTGAGGGCCGCATCGAGCGCCGTGTCGCCTTGCTCGACGTAGCGCGCGATGTTTTCGATCATGACGATGGCGTCATCGACGACGAAGCCCGTTGCGATCGTCAGCGCCATCAGCGAGAGGTTATCGAGCGAGAAGCCGCACAGATACATCACGGCCAGCGTGCCGATCAGCGAGAGCGGCACGGACAGGCTCGGGATGATGGTCGCATAGACGTTGGCCAGAAATAGATACATCACGAGCACGACGAGCACGACCGACATTGCGAGCTCGAACTGCACGTCGCGCACGGACGCGCGGATCGTCGTCGTGCGGTCCGTGACGACCGAGACGTCGATCGACGCCGGCAGCGACGCTTGCAACTGCGGCAACAGCGCTTTGACGCTATCGACGACCTGGATGACGTTCGCGCCCGGCTGACGCTGGATATTGAGCAGGATCGCCGGCGTGACCGTGCCGTGCGCGCCCACCCACGCGCCAAGCTTGGTGTTCTGCGCACCGGCCACGATCGTGGCGACGTCGGTCAGCATCACGGGCCGCCCGTTCTTATAGGCGACGATCGCGTCGTTGTAGGCGCGGGCATCGGTCAACTGATCGTTGGCGTTGATCGTGAAGTTGCGCGTCGGGCCGTCGAAGTTGCCCTTGGGCGTATTGACGTTCAGGTTCGAGACGGTCGTGCGCAGATCGTCCAGATTGAGTCCGTAGGAAGCCAGGGCGAGCGGGTTGGCTTGAATCCGCACCGCGGGCCGCTGCCCGCCGCCGATGCTCACGAGGCCGACGCCTGCCACCTGAGAAATTTTTTCCGCAAGGCGCGTATCGGCGAGATCTTCGATATCGGTGAGCGGCGTCGTTTTGGACGTGATCGCGAGCGTGAGGATCGGGGCGTCGGCCGGATTGACCTTCGCATAGATCGGCGGTGCGGGTAGATCGGCAGGCAACAGATTGCCCGCCGCGTTGATCGCGGCTTGGACTTCCTGCTCCGCAATATCGAGCGGCAGATCGAGGCTGAACTGCAGCGTGATCACCGATGCGCCGGCCGAGCTTTGCGAGGCCATCTGATTGAGCGAGGGCATCTGCCCGAACTGCCGCTCGAGGGGGGCGGTGACCGATGAGGTCATGACCTCGGGGCTGGCGCCGGGATAGAACGTTTGGACTTGGATCGTCGGGTAGTCGACCTCGGGCAGCGCCGAGATCGGCAAGAAGCGCAGGGCGACCAGGCCGACGAGCATGATGGCCGCCATCAGCAAGGCCGTGCCGACGGGGCGCAGGATAAAGGCGCGAGACGGATTCATTCGAGTGGGCGCGCGCCGTTATTGCGCGCCGTCGCTGGCGGCGCCGGAAGCGGCTCGGCGATGGCGGGCGGGCACGCCGGAGGCGGCGGCCGGGGCGGCGGACGCACCCGACGCTGCGCGGGCATGCGCGCCCGATGCACCTTGCATGACGCTTGCCGCTTCGGGCGCGACCGTGATTTTCGTTCCCTCGCGCAGACGGTCGGAGCCGTCGATCACGACGCGTTCGCCCACCGCCAGCCCCGAGGCGATGCTCGTGCGCTCGGCGTCGACCGGTCCGACCTTGACTTGGCGCACGGTGACGGTGTTATCGGCTTTGACGACGTAGACGAACGGCCCGTTGGCGCCGTTCAAGACGGCAGAGCTGGGCACGATGACAGCATTGCGCAGCGTGTCGATCAAGAGGCGAGCGTTGACGAACTGGTTCGGAAACAGCATCTGGTTCGCGTTGGCGAACATCGCGCGCAGCTTGACGGTGCCCGTCGCCGTATCGATCTGGTTGTCGAGCGTGTCGAGATAGCCCGATTCGAGCACGATCGTGTTGTTGCGATCGTAGGCGGTCGTCGACAATTTCGCGCCCGCATGCATGCGCGCGAGGATGGCCGGCAGATTGTCTTCCGATGTCGTGAACACGACGCTGATCGGTTGCAGTTGCGTGATCACGACGATCCCGTTCGTATCCGAAGGCGTCACGTAGTTGCCTGGGTCGACCTGGCGCAGGCCGACGCGCCCCGACACGGGCGCCGTGATGCGCGCATAGACGAGATCGAGCTTGTAGGTATCGACGTTCGCACGGTCCGATTGCACCTGGCCCTCGTACTGCTTGACGAGCGAAGCTTGCGTGTCGACTTGCTGGCGCGCGATGGAATCTTGCGCTAGCAGGGCCTGATAGCGCTGCAAGTCCAGGCGCGCCGTTTGCAAGAGCGCGCTGTCTTTGGCGAGCGCGCCTTCGGCGTTTTGCAGCGAAATCTGATAGGGCCGTGGATCGATCTGCGCCAGCACGTCACCGGCTTTGACGAGTTGGCCTTCGTGGAAAGCGACGCTCTGCAACGTGCCCGATAGTTGGGTTTTGACGGTGACCGTGGCGAGCGGGGTCACGGTGCCGAGCGCCGTCAACACGATCGGCATCTCCCCGCTCGTCGCAGCGGCGACATGCACGGGCTGAGGCAGATTGGCGAGGGCGCGGCGGCCTCCTGCGGTGTGCGGCGAGCCGGCGGCCGGCCCTGCGCCGCTCGGGCTGGCGCCGCGCCATGGCCGCCACCACAGCAGCAAGGCCAGCGCAAGAGCGAGCACGATCAGGGCCGCGATGACGGGGCGTCGGACGCGCGAGGGCCGGTCCTCGCGCGCCCCGGCGTAGGCGCTCGGGGGCGTTGCAGGTGCGCCGTTTTCGTTTGGGGGGGGGCGGTGTTCTTGTTCGGCCATCGATATAGGTAAGCGGCGATGCGAAATCGGAGAAGGGCATGTGCGGCGTGGCGCGAGCGGCGGGCGGCATAGCCTGCGCTATCCGGGCGGCCCACGGGCAGGGCGCAACGATGCATGATGCTACGTCCCGGGGTCGCAGCCAGTCTAGTTTTGCATCTTTCGGTTGTTTACGCGGGTTACACCCCGAGGGGCCGGCGTGCGACGCGCACGCGCCGCGTCCGCTGCGCCGGCTCGAGCTTCAATCGCGCAGCCGTTGATTGGGCGCACCGCCGATTTCGCGGACGATGCGCGCGACGCATTCGGTCAGCACCGGCGCGGCGTGCTCGATGAGCCACTCGCGCGGGCAAAGATGGGCCGCGCCTCCGCAATTGATCGCGTAGCGTTCGCCTGAGGGGCCGATGAACCCTGCCGCGATGGCATTGAGGTCGGCGTACCACTCGCCTGTGGCGATCGCGACACCGAGCGCGCGCGTTTCTTCGAGCGAGGCCGTAAGCCGCGCGTGAATGTGCGGCCAGTCATCGCCCGAGGCCGCTTGCAGCCCGGCCATCAGGGCTGCCCGCTCGGGCTCGGCGAGCACGGCCAAATAGGCGCGGCCCACCGCGGTGCGGGTCAGATCCATGCGCGAGCCGACCTCCAACCGGGACACGAGGATGGCCGAGCGCGGCCGGATCGCGTCGATCACGACCATATCGAGGCGGTCGCGTGCACCTAGATGGACGGACAGGGACGTTCGTTCGGCCAGATCGGTCAAGAACGGGCGGGCGCGCGCACGGATATCGAAATTGCGCAGGAACCCATTGCTCAGTTCCAACACCGAAGCGGTCAGGACGAACCGCTCGCTGTCAGGCAACTGAAACAGAAATCCGGCGCCCACGAGCGTAGCGGTGATGCGCGAGACGGTCGGCTTCGGGATGCCGGTCAGTTCGGCCAGCTCGCGATTGCTGATGGGAACGTCGGCGGACGCCACACGCCGCAGCAGCGTCAAGCCGCGCGCGAGGGCGATGATTTCGTCGCCGGAGCTATCTCTGGGCTGGTCGGCGCGGGTTCGGGCGGGGGAACGGGAAGAGGTCGGCACGGTGCGCTCGTGACAATTTTTTGGAATTCGATTTCAAGTATGACGTTTCCCAGCAGTCTACCCTAGTCGGCCGAGGGCTGAATTAGGTAAAAACTACCTATTGCTTATCGTGAAATCGTTTCCGGTTTCGGCCTACCTGTTAACTTTTCGGAAAAAATTATCTTGACTTCGTCAGCGGAAAGCTAAAGAATGGAATCTGATTTCGGAACGGCGCGTCTTGAGCGATGCGCGGATCGATCCGGCGGTCGCCGCTCTCACCGATCCTGCACTCCGAAATACCGTCTCTCAGGTTCTAGCACGGCCCTCGGAATGGCTAGAACTTCTTTAAGGCGCCACGGCAACGTGGCGCCTTTTTTTTTGGTGCGCCCAGCAGGGCGCACCGATTCCGCGCGGCCGGCCGGCGCGCTGCTCGGCATTGAAGGGATCGTGCCGGAGGCATCCGGGTTCCTCGCAGGGATGCATTTCGCGCGGGTTGACGGCAGCGTCGGCGCGCTTCTGCTATCGTCGCTCGATGCAAACGATCCTCACCATCTCAAATCTGTCGAAGACCTATGCGTCGGGCTTCCAGGCCCTCAAACGCGTCAATCTCGACATCCGGCGCGGCGAAATCTTCGCGCTGCTCGGCCCGAACGGAGCCGGCAAAACGACCTTGATCGGTACCGTCTGCGGTCTCGTCAACCCGAGCGAAGGGCAGATCAGCGTCGACGGCCACGACATCGTCAAGGATTACCGCCGTGCGCGCGCGATCATCGGGCTCGTGCCGCAAGAATTGACGACCAATGCATTCGAAACGGTATGGGACACCGTTTCGTTCACCCGGGGCCTATTCGGCAAGTCGCCCGACGCCGGGCACCTGGAAAAAGTGCTGCGCGCGTTGTCGCTGTGGGACAAGCGCAACAATCCGATCATGACGCTGTCGGGCGGCATGAAGCGGCGCGTGTTGATCGCCAAGGCGCTCGCGCACGAACCGGCCGTGCTGTTTCTCGACGAGCCGACCGCCGGGGTGGACGTGGAGTTGCGCCGCGATATGTGGCAACTCATGCGCGGGTTGAAGGACACCGGCGTGACGATCATCCTCACCACGCATTACATCGACGAAGCCGAAGAAATGGCCGATCGCATCGGCATCATCAATCGCGGTGAAATCGTTCTTGTCGAGGAAAAGACGCAACTGTTGCGCAAGCTCGGCAAAAAGCAACTGACGTTGCAACTGGAGGCGCCGCTCGCGCACGTGCCGCCCGCCCTGGCCGGTTACCGGCTCGAGTTGTCGGCCGACGGCGGCTCGCTCACGTATACCTACGACGATACGCAATCCGAGCGCGCGGGCATCGTCACGCTGCTGCGGGATCTGGGCGATGCGCAGGTGCGCTTCAAGGATTTGCAGACGACGCAAAGTTCGCTCGAGGACATCTTCGTCGATCTGGTCAAAAACAAGGACAAGGACCGCTCATGAACTACCACGCGATGCGCGCGATCTATCGCTTCGAGATGGCGCGCACCTGGCGCACGCTGATGCAAAGCGTGATCTCGCCCGTGATTTCCACGTCGCTTTACTTTATTGTCTTCGGCGCGGCGATCGGCTCGCGCATCCGCGAGATCGACGGCATCAGCTACGGCGCTTTCATCGTGCCCGGGCTCGTCATGTTGTCGCTGCTTACGCAAAGCATCAGCAACGCGTCTTTCGGCATCTATTTCCCAAAATTTACGGGCACCATCTATGAACTGCTGACGGCGCCGGTGTCGTACTTCGAGCTGGTCGTGAGCTTCGTGGGCGCGGCCGCGACCAAATCGATCATGCTCGGGGTCATCATCATGATCACGGCGGCGTTTTTCGTGCCGTTGCGCATCGAGCACCCGTTCTGGATGTTGCTCTTTCTCGTGCTCACTTCGATCACGTTCAGCCTGTTCGGATTCGTGATCGGAATCTGGGCCGACGGTTTCGAGAAACTGCAAGTGGTCCCGCTCCTGATCGTCACGCCGCTCACCTTCCTTGGCGGCAGTTTCTATTCGATCGGCATTTTGCCGCCTATTTGGCGCACGATCGCGCTCGCGAACCCTGTCGTCTATTTGATCAGCGGTTTCCGTTGGAGCTTTTACGGTATCGCCGACGTGCATGTCGGCGTGAGTCTTGCCATGACGGCCGTATTTCTGGCGATTTTCGCGGGCATCCTGGCCTGGATATTCAAAACCGGTTACCGCTTGAAGAACTGACGCGCTCTTTGTCATTCTCTTAAAACGTCGACATAATGCGTCAATTACCGGCCCTCGACCGGCCGGCTTCCCGACTCGCTTTGACTGCGCATGAGACTGACAACCAAAGGGCTGTTGCTGATCGCTATCCCGACGTTGGTCGAGGTCGCGCTGCTTTCAGGGCTCGTGAAAGCGCAAAACGACGCCGAGCAGGCCGAGCAATGGTCACTGCGCAGCAAGGACGTACTGCGTCAAACGAGCGCCATTCTCGATCCGGTGCTGATCGAGTCCGTGCGCATGCGCGGCGCCGTGCTCAAGAACGAGCGTACGTCGATCACGCCGGTCACCCTCTGGATCGACTTGGACCGCCGGATCGACCGGCTCGTCGATCTGGTCGCCGACAACCCTGTTCAAGTCGAGCGCGCAGCGCAGATTCGCCAGACGGTCCAGGCCTATCGGCAGTGGTCCGACCGCGTGCAGGATTTGCTGCGCACGGGCCGGCGCGAGGACGTCCTCGATCGGTTTCGCAATCAGGCGAGCATCGACGTTGTCGATCGCTTCCGCGCCCAACTGGCGGCGTTCCAGAACGAGGAGCTGCGCACCGACGCGATTCGTTCGGCGCAAGCGGCCGAGGCGCTCGCGCAGCAACAGCAACTGACGGCGGCCGTCGTCGTGGGCGCGCTCGTCATGACTGCGCTCGCGGTGTTTTTGTTTACGCGCGGCTTGCGCGGGCGGCTCGCCCGCCTGTCCGACAATGCCGAGCGCTTGGCCGAAAGCGCACCGCTCGGCCCGCCGTCCGCGGGGGACGATGAAATCGCCGAGCTCGATGAGATCCTGCACGATACGAGCCGTCGCTTGCTCGAATCCGAACGGCTTCGAGCGCGATTTCAGAGCGATCTGGCGCGGCGCGCCGACGAGCTCAC
Source organism: Paraburkholderia sp. (assembly GCA_004322045.1). Taxonomy (GTDB): domain Bacteria; phylum Pseudomonadota; class Gammaproteobacteria; order Burkholderiales; family Burkholderiaceae; genus Trinickia. The sequence continues at coordinate 57,280 of SCRN01000023.1, read as the reverse complement.
GCGCACCAATGAAACGCTGCATCAGCAGACGCAGGAAAACGAGATGTTCATCTACAGCGTGTCGCACGATCTGCGCGCACCGCTCGTGAACTTGCAGGGTTTTTCGAAGGAGCTCACGCACGCTTGCGACGACTTGCGCGCGGGCGTGCGGGCCTCCTCGCTCGCGCCCGAGGAGCGCGAGCGCATCGAACGGGTCATCGACGAAGACATTGGCGAGGCCTTGCGCTTTTTGCAAAGCGCGGTGCTGCGCGCGGCGCACATCATCGATTCGCTGCTGCGCCTGTCCCGCGTCGGCCGCGTTGAGTACCGGCGCCAGGAAGTGGATGTCGGCGCGGTCGTGCGTCACGTGCTCGATGCGATGCAGGCGTCGATTCGCCATTGCCGTGCGCAGATCGTCGTCGAGGAACTCCCGCCGGTTTGGGGCGATCCCACGGCGCTCGAGCAGATCTTCGCCAATCTGATCGGCAATGCGATCAACTATCTCGATCCCCAGCGATCGGGCCGCATCGAGATCGGCGCGTTGCCGGCGCCTCCCGGCGTGCATTCGCTGCGTATCTTCTACGTGAAGGACAATGGCCTAGGTATCCCGGCCGGCGCGATGCCGCGTCTGTTCAACGCCTTCCAGCGGCTGCACGGCAATATTGCCGCAGGCGAGGGCATCGGCCTCGCGCTGGTGCGCCGGATGGTCGAGCGTCACGGCGGGCGCGTCTGGGCCGAGTCGACGGAGGGTGAAGGCACCACGTTTTATCTATCGCTGCCGGAAGCGGCCAAACAGGTTGTCGCCGCATAACGAACAGGGGAAGCACCATGCACAATACGACAGGCCCTGCGGGCCAGAGCGGCGCGCTGCCGCCCGGACAATCGGTCAGCATCATCCTGATCGAAGACGACGACGGGCATGCCACGTTGATCGAGCGCAACTTGAGGCGAGCGGGGTTGACCAACGGCTTCACGCGCTTTTCCGACGGGCAGCAGGCGCTCGACTATTTCTTCAGCGATGAGCAGGCGCATGCGCGCGAGGACTTGCCGCCTTCCGTCATCCTGCTCGACCTGAAGATGCCGCGCATCGACGGCTTGGAAGTGCTGCGTCGGCTCAAGGCCGATCGGCGCACGGCATCGCTGCCCGTGATCGTGCTGACGACGACCGACGACCCGCGCGAAATCGAACGCTGTTATGAGCTTGGTTGCAACGTGTATGTCACCAAGCCCGTCGAATACGATGCGTTCATCGAAGCGGTGCGGCGCCTCGGATTTTTCCTGCAGGTGGTGAAGCTGCCCGCGGCCGCTAGATGATCGTGGGGCTATAGCTCGATGCGCGTGCCGAGCAACGCCAAGAACTGGCGCAGCCACTCGGGATGCGCGGGCCAGGCCGGGGCGGTGACGAACGGCGCGTCGGTCACGGCGGCATCGACGGGAATGTCGGCATATTCGCCGCCAGCCAAGCGGACTTCGGGCGCACAAGCCGGATAGCAAGAAATCCGCTTGCCGCGAATCACGTCGGCCGCCGCCAGCAATTGCGCTGCGTGGCAGATGGCGGCGATCGGCTTGTTCTTTTGCGCGAAATGGCGGACCAGTTCGATGACCTTCGGGTCCAAGCGCAGGTACTCGGGAGCACGTCCCCCTGCGATGGCGAGCGCGTCGTAAGTATTCGCGTCCACATCGTCGAAGCTCGCGTTCAGCGCGAATTGATGGCCCGGTTTTTCCGTGTAGGTCTGATCGCCCTCGAAATCGTGGATGGCCGTTTTCACTTTCTGACCGGCATGCTTGCCCGGGCAGACGGCATCGACCGTATGACCGACCGCCTGTAGCGCTTGGAACGGCACCATCGTCTCGTAGTCCTCGGCGAAATCGCCCGTCAGAAACAAAATTTTCTTCGCGGCCATGACCTTCTCCTTTTGAGGTGAGCGGACAAACGTGGATGAAGCACAGTGAGTCGAAGCGAGATGCTGTGGGAACAGGCAGTGTACTCCTCGCCCATGACCGCTACGTGCCGGGGCGAGCGCAAGCCCGTTTCTAGCATGAACGGACCCCTAGCTTGAGCGGGACGAACGGCGATCTGGGATGCGAGCTCCCCTATGGCTCGCCTCTCGTTGTATCAACGATGAAGTGCGATGGTTGCATTCGAACAAAATTGTAATTAACATGGGTACACTTTGTCGGGTCGCCCATAGCCATGAATACCAGCAGCCGCTTCGCCTACGCCGTTCACATTCTGGCGTTGCTGTCGCTGCAGCGGGGCGAGCCGTTGTCGTCGGAGATCATCGCGGGCAGCGTCAATACGAATCCCGCGCTGATTCGCAAGTTGCTGTCGATGCTCGCGCGTGCCGGTCTCACGAGCTCACAGCTCGGCGCGGGCGGTGGTGCGTTACTGGCGCGCGCGCCGAAAGCGATCGCGCTGATCGATGTGTATCGGGCCGTCGACGAGGCGCCTTTGTTCGGGCTTCATCGCGAGACGCCGAATCCGGCATGCCTTGTGGGCCGGCACATTCAGCAGGTGCTCGTCGGCATCATCGACGACGCGCAGCGGGCCATGGAGGCCTCGTTGGGCTCGCGTACGCTGGCCGACGTGACAGCCGGGGTGCTCGAGGCCGAAAACACGGCAGGCAGCAGGTAAGACACAGTGTTGGCGGCCCGCAGGTCGCCCGGTGGCGGTGTCCGCGCCGAGCGCGTGGCGCCGGTAATGATGTCCAAGCGAAGTCCAAGCGAGAGGCGCTGCCTCTCTTTTTTAGACCTAAAAATGTAATCAAAGTGATTACATAAACATTTGGAGCGGCATGATGCAACGACGTTTGAAAATCGCCTTGTTCGGAGCGACCGGCATGATCGGATCGCGCATTGCGGCGCGAGCGCTGGCGCGAGGACACGAAGTGACGGCCCTCGTGCGCCGGGCTCGGGCTATCGAAGGCTTGCCCACACTGCGGGTGGTCGCGGCGGATCTGTTCGACGCCGCAGCGAGCGCGCAGCAGGTCAAGGGCTTCGATGTCATCGCCAGCGCCTATGGCCCAGCGCGCGAGGACGCATCGAAGGTCGTGGATGCGACGCGCGCGTTGATCTCGGCGGCACGGCAGGCCGGGGTCAAGCGGCTGGTGGCCGTAGGAGGCGCGGGCTCGCTCGAGGTGGCTCCGGGCAAGCAGTTGGTCGACACCGAAGGGTTTCCCGATGCATATAAGGCGGTCGCGCTCGCGCATCGCGAGGCGCTGTCGATCTATCGAACGGCGACCGATCTCGATTGGACCTTCTTTGCGCCTGCCGCGATCATTGCGCCGGGCGTCGAGACCGGCTCTTTCCGCACGGGGGCCGACACGCTCATCGTCGACGCCAACGGAGAGAGCAAGATTTCCGCGGAGGATTACGCGATCGCTTTCGTCGACGAAATCGAGGCAGGCCGCTTCGTGCGGCGCATTGCAACGACGGCGTATTGACGATGGCGTGACAGCCGGTGGGCGCCGCTCTGAGCGGCGACCAACGCTCGCCCGACGATGGCTCTGCCGCAACCGCCACGAGGCGGTTGACGTGCGCCGGCGTGATCGATGGCCCATTTATATCGTTTTATCGATAAGAAGAGTTTCCGTATAATTTCCTCGTTTCGCATAAACGTAGATTTTTTTTCTAGCACGAGGTCGTTATGGGAATGGACGCTATCGATAAAAAGCTCGTCGAGTTCCTGCAAGCCGATGCGACGCTGCCGATCGCCGAGCTCGCGAGCCGCGTCAATCTTTCGCAAACGCCGTGTTGGAAGCGCGTGCAGCGGCTCAAGGAGGAAGGCGTCATCCGCGCTCAGGTGGCGCTGTGCGACGCACGCAAGCTGGGCGTCGGCACGACCGTTTTCGTCGCCGTGCGCACGAATCAGCATACGGAAGATTGGGCGCGCCAGTTCGTGACGGCCGTGCGCGACATTCCTGAGGTGGTGGAGGCGTACCGGATGAGCGGCGAGACCGATTATCTACTGCGCGTCGTCGTGTCCGATATCGACGACTACGATCGCGTCTATAAGCAATTGATCCGCGCGGTGCCGCTGTTCGACGTGAGCTCGAGCTTCGCGATGGAGCAGATCAAGTATTCGACCGCGCTGCCGGTGCGTTGATCGTGGCCGCGCCCGACGGCGCAGGCGCGGTGGGCGCGGCGCGATGCGCGTAGAATGCCGGCTGCTCGACTCTCCCTTTCCTAGGCCCGCGCTTTCGCCGCCGCACGCACCTTTTCTATGAACAATCCGCGCCAACCTAACAAATCGAATCCGACGACGCGCGTCGCCGTGCTCATCGTCGTGCTCGTGCTGATTGTGATCGGCACGTTGTTTTTCAACGCGATCAAGGGCAAACGCGAGTACGACGAGCAAAACGCCAGCGCGTCGGCTGCGTCGACACCGGCCGTTGAGATCACGAGCGGCGCCACCGCTGCGAGCGCGCCCGCGGCTTCGCAGTAAGCGAGCCGGCGCCTGCGCTAGGTGCGCCGCACAGGTGCTGGTGCACGGCACACGCCCGTGCACCGCTGACGTTCCGGCCGGCGCCGTGCTCGCAGCGTTTTATTTATGGCTGTGGCAAGCGGATCGCACCGGCGTCTTTGCGAATCAGCTGCGAAGCTGCGAGCATCTGCTTGCACTGCAGGGCCAGTAGCTTCAGTTCGCCGACGAACTCGGGCGGATGCGTCCCGGCCCGCTCGATCTCGACCACCATCGCGTCGAGGTCGCGCTTGATGAGCTTGGCCGTCTCGGCTTGATCCACAGGCGGCGCTTCGCCCGCCTGAGCGCGCGTGAGATTCTCGCGCACGGCCGCGAGCGCGCGCTGCAAGGCGAGCGCGCCGTCGGGCTCGTGCTGGGCCACGCTGCGCAACAGCGGAGCCGCAGCCGTGATGTGCGCGGCCAGTCCGTGGCTTTGCACGAGCAGGTCGTTCAACTCCGGCACGAACCGTTGGTGCGCCTTGGGCTCGAGCATCATGCGACGAAACGCTTGCGCCAGATTGGCGAAGGCAATATGGACGTTCTTGCGTGCGAGCCGGTAGCGGAAATCGCGCTCATCCGACGCGGCCGCTTCGCGGGACGATCCGCCGACAACGGCGGAAACCGTCGCGGCGGCCCCAGGCAGAGGGCTTGTGGGAGCCTCGGCCGCATTGCCTCGCCACCAGGCGCTTTCTAGGTATTGCCGCGTCGCGCTCAGCATCTCCGTGACGAACTTGCCCATCAGCCGATACTCCCAGTACGGAAATAGACGGCTCGCCCCGATCGCGAGCGAGCAGCCGATGACGGTGTCGATCGCGCGCTCGCCGATGATGCGCATGCTGCCCGGTGCGAGCAGATGAAACAGCAGCAAGACGTACGAGGACGTGAACACGACGCTCGCGGTGTAGTTAAAGAGCAGCAGGCTGTAGCTCATCACCATCGACGCGAACATGAAAACGAGCAGCACGGCCGGGACCTTCACGAACCAGATCAGCGCTATGCTAGCCGCACAACCGATTGCCGTGCCGACGATACGCTGCATGTTGCGCTGTTTGGTGAGCGAATAGCCGGGCTTCATGATGATCAGCGTCGTCATCACGATCCAATACGCGTTCGTGAGCGGCAACAGGCGCCCGAGCCAAAAGCCGACGGCCACCGCGAGCGTCACGCGCAGCGCATGGCGAAAGCTCGGCGAAGCCATCGTCAGATTCGAAAAAATCTGACGCAGGGGAACGCGGCGGTTCGACAAGAAGCGCATCAACGTATGGTCGATGCGCAGCTCGGTGCGTGCGCCGGGCGTGTCGCTCGTCAAATGCTTCTTCATCTTGTCGATGAGCCGCACGCCGCTCCAGATGCGCCTGAACGTAGCCGAGGCCGCGGCATACGCCTCGGGTTGGCGCTCCGGCAGGCCCTGTTTGCGCATCAGCTCGATCTCGTATTCGATCGCGCGCATTTCGGCCTTCATATTGACGCGCGCCGCGGGCCGCCGATTCTGCAGGACCGCCAAGCCGACTTCCTCGAGATCGCTCGCGGCTTTGCGGATCAGATCGCGAAAGAAAACCATGACGTCGGTGTTGCCGAACGTGGCGCGCATGAGCGGGTAGTCGGTGTGCGCGCCGACGAACAATTCATGCAGATCGACCGTGTTGATGAACAGATTGAACAGCGTCACGCGGCTCGCGTCGAGCTTGCCGCGCCGCAGCTTCGGCAGATTGCGCAAGACGATCGCACGCGCGGCGTCCTGCATTTCCACGGCCGTCGTTTGTTTGTCGACGAGGTTGCGGTAGCAATCGTCGAGGTTCGCATCGATGTCGTAGAAGTCGGCGCGCGCGAGCAGATAATCGACGCAGGCGAAGACGTTTTCCGCGAGCGCCTGCTTCTCGATGCGATGCGCCTGCCATTGCGAGACGAACGTCGCCCAGTAGGTGTACCAAAGACCGCCCGCCAGAATCCACGCTGCGTTCGTGAGCGCATTCAGCGGCGTGAAATGCTGCTCGAGCGTCATCACCATCATGAACAGCGTCGCGAAGCTGATTTGCGGCCAACGATTACCGTAAACGACGGTGAGCGATAGCGCGAACGTCAGTGTAACGACGGTAGCCCAGAGTGCGAAGACGTTGAACGTCGCAAGCCCGGTCGCGAGCGCGGACGCGAAGCCGAGCACGCTGCAAATCAGCATCTCGTTGTGCTTGTACTTGAGCGGGCCGGGCATATCGACGACGCAGGCGCCGAGTGCCCCTGTCGCGATGGTGAAACCGAGATCGGCCTGGTGAAACACGACGAGGCACAGGACGGCCGGCAGCGAAACGCCGACGGCCATGCGCAGTCCCCCGAAAAAATACTGGCCGTAGAGAAATTTTTCGATTTCTTTCGAATAGCGCATCGATCTCGAGGCGGCAGCGCCAAGCGGGGTCGGGAAGGGGATTGGCGTCGAGTCTAACGTATTTGTATTTCCCACGCGACGGGCGCGCAATCGGGCGGCGACCTGGCGGCGGCGTGATGCGGCCCGCACGCGGCGGCCGATGCGTTTGCTATGCTGACGCATTTCGCCGCCGGCCTACGGCCGCGAAGCTGCTCTCAACCGCCAAGGGTTCATGCTCCAGCTTTTCTATTCGAATCGCTACGAAACGCTCGTTCAAGCGCTCACGGAAGATCTCGCCTCGATGCCGTCCGACCCATGGACGCGCGAAGAGATCGTCGTGCCGAGCGCCGCCGTGCGTCGCCATCTCGAGCTCGAACTCGCCTCGCGCCGCGGGATTTGCGCGAACGTCAACTTCAGCTTTCTCGCGCAGTGGCTGTGGACGCAGATCGGCGGCGTCATCGATGTGCCGATGCACTCCCCTCTGGCGGTCGAACGGCTCGCTTGGCGCTGCTATCGCTTGTTCGGCGAGTTCGGCGAGTTCGGCGAGTTCGGCGACGAGCCAGCGGGCGCGGGGCAGGCTCGCACGCTCGACTCGGCGTCCGGCACGGCCGCCGCGTGGCTCGAGTCGCCGCGGCTTCGCACCTACCTCGATGCGGCTGATGCGCCGATGCGCTATGAATTGTCACGGCGCGTCGCGACGGTCTTCGACCACTATCTGACCTACCGCCCCGAGTGGCTGGCGCGCTGGCAGCAGGGGCTTTCGATCTTCGAACCCGGCCCCGGTCCCGGCGCGGTCGCACTGGGGCGCGCAGCGAACGCCAATGCCACGCTGCGCGAAGACGAGCGCTGGCAGGCCGCGCTGTGGCGGCAGTTGCTGGCCGAGCTCGGCGCCGTGGACGGCGTTGCGGGCGCGGCCGATGCGACGCCGCCCGCTCACCGCTTTCTCGAGCTCGCGCGCACGCTCGATCTCGATGCGGTAATGCGCGCGGGCTGGCCGGCGTCGGTCTGCATCTTCGCGCTGCCGACCATTGCGCCGCTCTATATCGCGTTGCTGCGCGAGCTCTCGCGCTGGATCGACGTCCGGCTCTACGTGGTGAACCCATGCCGGCAGTTTTGGTTCGACATCGTGACCGAAGGCAGGGCGCTTGCACTCGAAGCCGCCGACGCACTCGACTATCACGAGGTCGGCCATCCGCTGCTCGCCCAATGGGGCCGGCAAACCCAGGCGCATCTGCATTTGCTGCACGAACTGACGGAAGGCGCGGCCGCGGGCGAGGCGACGCGCTTTGGCGAGAACGAGGGGGACAATTGGCTCGCCCGCGTGCAAAACGCAATGCTCGATTTGACGCCGGAGACGCCCGTCGCCGAGCGCGCGCACGAGACCGGCGGCATCGAAGTCCACGTCTGCCATAGTCTGTCGCGCCAGCTCGAAGTGCTGCAAGATCGGCTGCTTAGCTGGTTCGACGAGGCGCAGTCGATCGGGCGCGATGCGTTGCCGGGACTTCGGCCCTCCGACGTGCTCGTCGTATGTCCCGATCTGGCGTCGGCCGCGCCGCTCATCGATGCCGTGTTCGGCACGACGCAAAACGACGCACGCGGCCGCATCCCGTATCGCATCACGGGCCTGCCGCCCTCGCAAGCGAATCCTGTGGCGCGCGTGCTGCTCGATTGGCTGGCGCTCGCCGAGCGCGGTGTGACCGCACCCGAAGTGGTCGAATGGCTGCGCGTGGAAGCGGTCGCGGCGCGCTACGGCATCGACGCCGCATCGCTCGACATCGTGCAAGGCTGGCTCGCGCAAGCGGGAGCGCGGCGTGCTCTTGCGCACGAGGCCCCTGCAGCGGGCGAGGGCGAGCCTGCCGCGCAGGCCGGGGCAGGCTCGCGCCATACCTTTGCCGATGCATTGACGCGTCTCTTCCTTGGCTACGCCATGCCCGACGACGCCGATCCGCTCGACGCTTGGTTGCCGATCGCGGGTCCGCGCGGGGCCGATGCGCAACTGCTCGGGCGGCTCGCCTGCTTCATCGACGATTTGTATGGGTTCGTGCGGCGTTCGCGCGAGCCCCTGAACTGCGACGGCTGGGCGGCGCTTTTGGCCGATGCGCTCGCGCGCTTGTTCGATCCTTCGCCGCCGTTCGCCGATGCGCTCGCGAGCGTGCGCGACGCAATCGAGAAGGCTTTGGAGGCGATGCGCGACGGCGCGCGCGAGGCGCAGGCGCCGGCCGCCGTCATGCGCGCGGCGCTCACTGTCGCCTTGGACGACGCGGCGCACGGCGGCGTGCCCTGGGGCGGGGTCACGTTCTCGTCGCTGACGAGCCTGCGCGGTTTGCCCTACCGCGCCATCTGTCTCATCGGCATGGACGATGGCGTCTTGCCGAGTCTTGCGCGCGCCGACGAGTTCGATTTGATGGCGGCGTTGCCGCAGTTGGGCGACCGTCAACGTCGCGCCGACGAACGCAACCTGTTCCTCGATCTGTTGCTGGCAGCGCGCGACCGGTTCTTCATCAGCTATACGGGGCGCAGCATTCGAGACAATGCGCCGCTGCCGCCGGCCGCGCTCGTCGACGAATTGCTCGATCATTTGGCGCGCGCGAAGGCCGGTCCCGATGCGGCGCCGGCGGCGCTCGATATGGCGCGCCGCGCCTTCATCGTCGAGCATCCGCTGCAGCCGTTCGCCGCGGCTTATTTCGAGGGTGCGCCCCAGCTCTTCACTTACGACGGCGAGCGCGCGCGCCTCGCGCAGCGGCTGGCCGAGGACGCCGATCACGTTGCGCCCGCCTTCTTTGCCGGGCCGTTGCCGCCGGAGCCTGCGGAGCCGATCGCATTCGTCGATTTCCAACGGTTTTGGCAGCATCCGGCGCGCGCATTGTTGCGCGAGCGCTTGGGCGTCGTGCTCGAAAGGACGCGAGGCGAGCTGCTCGAAGTGGAGCCTTTCGAACTCGACTTCGCGGGGCGCGATGCATTGGCCGATCGGTTGCTGTCGCGTTTGATCGAGAGCGACGACGAGGCCGCCCGCGCGCGCGCATGGCGAGTCGCGCAGACGAGCCCCGAGTTGCCCGCGGGCGCGACGGGCGATGTGTTGAAGCGGCGCGAGCTCGGTGCGCTCGCGCGCCTTGCGGGCGACGTGCGCGCGGCGCTCGCGGCGGGCAGCGCGCGCTTGCAGTTCGCGTTGCCGGTCGTTGCGCGCTGGCCCGACACGAACGGCGTGGCGCTCTTCGGCGAGCACGACGCGGCGTTGCGCGAGGCGCTGTCCGATGCGGCGCCCGTGCAACTGTATGGCGCGTTGAACAATGCCACGGAAGCGGGGCTTGTCCTCTATCGTTATTCGAGCCCCAATGCACGCGAGTACTTGAGCGCGTGGTTGAGCCACCTCGCGTACTGCGCGGCGCGACCGGACGGGCCTTGCCGTACGGTGTGGTACGGCGCGGCCGAGCGCTTCGCGTTTTCGCGCGTCGATGCCCCGCTCGCGCATCTCGGGCCGCTCGTCGCACTGTTCATGGCCGGGCGCCGCCTGCCGCTGCGTTTCTTTCCTAAGAGCGGGTGGGCCAAGGCGAACGGCGGCGATTCGGCCGCGCTCGGCGTCTGGATCAGCGACCGCGTGCGCGGCGAATCCGACGACTCCGCGCTCGAAATTGCTTGGCGCGGCGTCGACCTGACGCTCGATGAGTCCTTCGGCGCGCTCTCGCGCATCGTTTTCGAGCCGCTGCTTGCCCATCTGACGGGAGACGACGCATGAGCGAACTCGATCGCCGTCCGTTCGATCCGCCGCCGCCCGAGCCCCTCGACGTCTTCAGTTGTGTGCTTGCCGGCGTCAACCAAATCGAGGCCTCGGCGGGCACGGGCAAGACCTGGAACATTTGCGCGCTCTATGTGCGGTTGTTGCTCGAACGCGATCTGAACGCCGACCAAATTCTCGTCGTGACGTTCACGAAAGCGGCCACCGCGGAACTGCACGAGCGGATCCGCGGGCGGCTTGCCGAACTCGCACGGGCCATTGAGATCGACGACGACGGCGGGGACCCGTTCGTCGCACAGTTGCTCGCGACGACGCTTGGCCCCGGCGGGCTCGATCGAGAGTTGGCCGGCAAGCGGATTCGGCGCGCGCTGTCGACGTTCGATCAGGCGGCCATCCATACGATTCATGCGTTTTGCCAGCGCGCGCTGCAGGAGGCGCCTTTTGCTGCCGCCATGCCGTTCGCGTTCGAGATGGAGGCAGACGACGCTTCGCTGCGGTTCGAACTTGCCGCGCAATTTTGGCGCGAGCGGGTCGAGCCCGTTGCTGCCGCTTACCCGGCGTTCGCCGCCTGGCTGGTGGCCAAAGGTGCGACGCCGCTCGCGCTCGATGCGCAGCTCGCGCGACGGCTGAAGAAGCCGCTCGCGCTATTGCGCTGGGGCACATCGGGGGCGACGCCGCCCGCGCTCGGCACGCAGGACGGGGACGACACGAAAGAGCGCTTCGACGCGGCTTGCGCACTCTGGCGCGAGGAGCGGGGGACGATCGCGCGGTTGCTCGACGAGGCGCAGGCCGCGCTGAAGCAAACCACTCATAAGAGCGAAGCGGTGCGCGCGGCGCTGGTTGCGTGGGACCGTTACTTCGCCGAAGGCGACTGCCATGCGCCGCCCCCGCGGGAGGCGCTCAAGCTGACCGCAACGGCGCTCGGCAAAGCGACGAAGGTCAAGTTCGCCGCGCCCGAGCATCCGTTCTTCTTGTTGGCCGACACCCTCGCCCAGGCGTCCGAAACGGCTGAAGCCACCCACCGTTCGCGCTGGCTCGGCTTACTCGCGGCATGGCTCGAACAAGCCCCGGAGACACTCGCGGCGATGAAGCGCACGCGCCGCTTGGCCTCGTTCGACGACTTGCTCGCCAATCTCTACGGCGCGCTGCTCGAACATCCGTGGCTTGCCGATACGTTGCGCGCGCGCTATCCGGCTGCGCTCATCGATGAGTTCCAAGATACGGACCCGCTGCAGTTCGCCATCTTCGAGCGCATTTTTGCGGGGGCCGGCAAGGACGGCCTCGTCGGGCCGCTCTTTCTCGTCGGCGATCCGAAGCAAGCGATTTACAGCTTCCGCGCTGCCGATCTGCACACTTATTTGGCCGCGCGGCATGCGGCGACGGCGCGCTATACGTTGGCCGTCAACCAGCGTTCGACCGCGCCGCTCGTGCAAGCCTGCAATCGCATCTTCGGGGCGAACCCGCACGCGTTCGTGCTGGAGGGACTCGACTATACGCCGGTGCAAGCGGCCGGCCGTACGCGCGCGCCGTTCGTCGACGACACCGATCCGCAGCGCGCGGACGCTGCGCTGCGCGTCTGGACGCTCCCTTCTGGTGAGGCGGCGCTGACCAAGCGAGAGGCGCAGCGGCAAGCCGCCGAAGCGTGCGCGGCTGAAATCGTGCGCTTGCTGCGCGGCGCGCGCGAGGGCAACGTTGCGCTGGGCGAGACCGCGCTCGCGCCGGCCGATATCGCCGTGCTCGTGCGCACGCACAAGCAGGGCAGCTTGATGAAACGTGTGCTGGCCGCTTGGGGCGTCGGCAGTGTCGAGCTCGCGCAGTCGTCGGTGTTCGCGACGCTCGATGCCGAGCAACTCGAACGCGTGATGGCGGCAGTCGAGGCGCCGGGCGATTTGAGGCGGTTGCGCGCAGCGCTCGCGGCTGATTGGTTCGGCCTCGACGCACACGCGCTCGCGCGCCTCGCGCAGCTTGCCGATGCGCCGGCGCAGGCGCATGCCGACGAGGCGACGGCTTGGGTCGAACGGTTTTCACGTTACCGCTCGCTGTGGCTCGAACGCGGCTTTGCCACGATGTGGCGCACGATGATGCGCGAACTCGACATCGGCGAGCGTCTCCTCGCTGGCCGCGACGGCGAGCGGCGGCTCACGGATGTCCATCATTTGGCAGAACTGGCTTCGGGCCGCGCCGCCGTCCATCCGGGCATTGCGCCGACCTTGCGCTGGCTCGCCGCCGAGCGTGCCCGAGGCGGCGGCGAGGAAGCGCAGTTGCGGCTCGAATCGGATCGCGATCTCGTGCAGATCGTCACGGTCCATAAATCGAAGGGGCTCGAATACGCCGTCGTGTTTTGTCCGTTCCTCGGCGACGGTGCGCGTATGGCAAGTTCGTCCAGCGGTTTGCCCGATGCGCGCGAGTACCACGACGATGCGCCAGCAGGCGCGCGCGCGGTGCTGCATTACGGTTGCGAGGGAAGCGAAGCCGAGCGCGCCGAACGCGAGGCTGCGCGCGAGGAGGCCGCCGAGCGCGCGCGGCTCGTCTACGTGGCGCTGACCCGCGCGGTGTACCGTTGCTATCTCGTCTGCGGCGCTTATCTCGTGTCACGTTCGACGAAAGAAGCTCGCCGCAGCGTGCTGAACTGGCTCGTCGCGGGAGATGAGCGTGCGTTCGAGGACTGGTTCGATGATCCGCCGGAGCAGAGCGCGCTCGATCTCGCTTGGGCGGCCTTGGCGGGCGGCCCGATCGCGCTCGCGCCGCTGCCTGCGCCGCCACGCCGCGCGCCGCTTGCCCGCGAGACGGGGCCGAGCCGGCATTTCGTTGCGCGGGTGCTGCATCGCGTATTGAAAGAGACGTGGCGTATGGCGAGTTTTAGCTCTCTGGCGGCAGCCGCGCGGCAGACGAGCGCGACGCTCGACGACGAGCCGAGGCCGGATTACGACGCGCTCGTCCCCGCACCGCAGGACGAGCAGGCGGTGGAGATGGCGTGGCCGCCCTCGCTCGCGCTGCCTGCGCGCACGCAAGCCGAACTGTTGGCCGATAACGACATCCTTGCGTTTCCGCGCGGCGCCGCTGCCGGCGAATGCCTGCACCGGATGTTCGAGCTTGCCGACTTCTCCGCGCCTGCGACGTGGCCCGCGGCGATCGAACGTGCCCTGATCGAGCGGCCGGTCTCGGCCGACGCCGAGACGGCGGCTCGTCTGCCGGCCATGATGGCGCGTTTGATCGAAGACGTCACGGCCACGCCATGGGCGCCCGGGCTGATGCTGGCGGCGCTCGATCCGGCCCGCCGATTGACCGAGTGGCCGTTCGTCTTTTCCGCCCCGGCGCTCGAGCCGCGCGAGCTGCGAGGATTGCTCGCACGGCATGGCTACCCGGACGTGCTGCTCGATCCGTCCACGCTGGCCGGCTACGTCAAAGGGTTCATCGATCTCGTGGTCGAATGTCAAGGACGTTTTTGGATCATCGATTGGAAGTCGAATCACCTTGGGACGACGCCGGCCGATTACGGGGCCGACGCGCTCGAAGCCGCGATGGCGCACCATGCCTACCATTTGCAGGCGCTGCTTTACACGGTCGCGCTGCATCGTTACTTGAAGATGCGCCTGCCGCGCTATAACTACGACCTGCACTTGGGCGGATACGCGTATCTGTTCGTGCGGGGCATGCGTCCGCAATGGCGCGAGGGGGCCGCACAGGCGGGCGTATGCACGCGCTTGCCGGCGCGCGAGTTGATCGAGGCGCTCGATGCCTCGATGAGCGGGGAGCTCGCGTCATGAGCGCAATGAACGACCGGGGGGCGGCATGAGTTCGACGGCGCAATCGTTGCGACCGGCGCCGCAGCGCGAGGGCGGCGAGTTCGGCGCGGCGCTCGCAGCGGGTTTCGCATACCGTATGGGCGCCTTGGCCGCGCGAGTAGGGGCGACTCCCGCTGCCGCGCGTTGGGCGCGTCGCGCGGCATTTGCCGTCAGCCGTGCGACGAGCGAGGGTCATGTTTGCCTGTCGCTCGAACGCCTTGCGCGACGCTACGGCGAAACGCTGGCCCAAGCCGCTGCGGCGTTGCGCGAGAGCGGGATCGTTTCGGATGGGACGCAAGACGCCGCGGCACTGCGGCCGCTGGTGCTCGATGCTGCGGGCCGGCTTTATTTGGCGCGCTATTACGAAGATGAACGGCGGCTTGCGGGGGCGGTGAGCGCGCATGCGCCGGCGCTGGGCGAGCGTGACGGTCTGGCCGGCGTGGCGGGCATAGCCGGGGCGAGCGCGCGTGAAACCGATGAGACGGGGCTGGCGGCGCGGCTCACGCGCTTTTTCGGGCCGCCGGATTCGAGCGAAGTCGATTGGCAGCGAGCGTGCGCTGCGTTGTCGTTATCGAGCCGGTTGACGGTTGTGAGCGGCGGGCCTGGCACCGGCAAAACGACGACGGTCGTCGGCATGCTCGCGTGTCTGATCGATGCCGATCCGTCGTTGACAATCGCGCTGGCCGCGCCGACTGGCAAGGCGGCGCAACGCATGCAAGAGGCCTTGCTTGCGCGCGCTGCTAGCCTACCGGCTTCGATCGCCGAACGCCTGCCGCGCGTTTCGCAGACGCTGCACCGGCTGCTGGGCTTGAGCCAAGGGATGCGCGCACGCTACGGTCGCGACAACCCGCTGCCCTACGATGTCCTCGTGGTCGACGAAGCGTCGATGATCGACTTGACGCTCGCGGCGCAACTGTTCGACGCGTTGGCTCCGCACACGCGCCTCGTGCTGCTCGGCGACAAGGACCAGCTAGCTGCCGTGGAAGCGGGGGCGGTCTTCGCCGAACTGAGCGCCCGCCCGAGCTTCAGCGCGGCCGGCATCGCGCGCATCGCGCAGGCGACGGGCGTGGACGAAGCGCGCGTGCGCGCGTCGCTACCGCGGTGGCAGTCAGACGAAGATGCGGCGAGCGCTGCGGGTCGATCCGAGGTCGACGCGTTCTCGATCGACGATGGTTTGGATTTGCTGGAACCGCTCGGCTCGCTCGAGGATGGTTGGGGGTGGACGGGGCTCGAAGAACCCGATGTCGCGATTGGCAGAGATGGCGCCGCGGCGGACGCCGTCCCGCATCCGAGCCCAAACCCAGGTGCGGCGCTGAATTTGCCCCACGGTGACATGCCGGGTGCTGCGTCCGAGCGGACGATAGCCGCCGCTCATTCAGAATCCAACGCCGCACCGATCGCCGCATTCTCCGAGCGCGCGCCGCTCGTCGACTGCGTCGTTTGGCTCGAGCGCAACTACCGTTTCGGGCTGGACTCGGCCATCGGCCGCCTATCGATGGCCATCCGGCGCGGCGACGTGCAGGCCGCGTTCGACGCCCTTGGCGTGGCCCAGAACGCGTCGCCCCAGAGCGACTTGTTCGCGCAATCGGACGCGCTTGCCGAGCCCGCCACGGGCCCGGCACAACTGGACGAAGACAACGGCCAGGTGCTGCGCGCGAGCACATTGCAGCGCTTGGCGCAGGGCTTCGCCCCGTACGTCGAGGCGCTGACGGCGGCGCTGGCCGCACCGCAGCCCGATTGCGCATCGTTGTTCGATGCGCTCAACGCATTCCGTATTCTGTGCGCGACGCGGGTCGGCGCACGCGGCGTGCAAGCCCTGAATGCGCAGATGGCCGAGCACGTGCGCCGCGCCGCGCGCGTACCGCTCGCGATCGGCTCGAACTGGTTCGCGGGCCGCGCGGTCATGGTGGCACGCAACGATTACGCCCTGGGACTGTTCAACGGCGACATCGGCATTGCGCTGCCTACACCGGAGGGCCCGCTGCGCGTGTTCTTCCGCACGGCGGACGGTGGCGTGCGCGGGGTTGCGCCAGCCGCGTTGCCGCCGCACGATACGGCCTTTGCGCTGACGGTCCACAAGTCGCAGGGCTCCGAGTTCGATCATGCGGCGCTCGTGTTGCCGGCATCGACGAGCCGTGTCCTCACGCGCGAGCTCGTTTATACGGCTGTGACGCGTGCGCGCAAGACCGTTCGCGTCGTCGGCGCACGCGAGGTGCTGGCCGAGGCGATCGCTGCGCCGACGCGCCGTGACTCGGGGCTGCTGGCTCGTATGCAGGAGATGCAAAGATGACGCTGCGTTTTCACGTGGTACCGGAGGAAGTCGAGTTGACGGCCGTGCGCGCGCAGGGCGCGGGTGGCCAGAACGTCAACAAAGTCTCGAGCGCGATCCACTTGCGCTTCGATATTCGCGCGTCGTCGCTACCCGATGTCTTGAAGATGCGGTTGCTCGCCTTGGAGGACCGGCGCATTACGCGCGAAGGGGTGATCGTCATCAAAGCGCAGGAATACCGGACGCAGGAAATGAATCGCGCCGCTGCGCTGGCGCGGCTCGAAGAGCTGATCGCGAGCGTCAGCGTCACGCGCCGCCCGCGGATTCCGACGCGGCCCACACGCGCGTCCACCGTACGTCGACTCGAAAGCAAGACGCGCCGCTCGAGCGTGAAGGCAGGGCGTGGCCGCGTTGAAGAATAGGGTCTCTCGTCCGTCGGTTCAGCGGGTGAGGCGGCGCGCCTGAGCCGCTCTCTTACGGCCGCTCGCCATTTCCCCGCGAGCCGCTTTCTCGATCGCGGTCGATCGCCGGCGCCTCCAGGCTCGCGACGAAGTCGATACAAAACACTTCGATTTGCCCATGCGTCTCGACCGTGACGGCGGCCGTGTAGCAGTCCTTGCCTTCGGTGAGCGAATAGTGCGGCCCCATGACGGCGACGCGTCCGGGCGAAGCCAGTGCGCGTTTGAAGTAGGCGCGCCGCGACCAATTGCTCGCGGTATCGGGAAACAGCGGCGCAAGACGAGGCGATTCCGGTTGCGGCTGGGAAGCGATCGACGGCCGGTGCTGATCGCCATGCCGATCGACGACGAAGACGCGCCGCGCCCACGGTGCGCGGAACGCCTGTTGTGCGGCGAACGCGAGATCGCCCGTCGCGGCGTAAGCGCGCGAGCCCGCGAGGACGGTTTCTTCGATGCTCGCAAATTCGACGGGTGTGCCGGGGTTGACCCAAGCGCGCGCGTGAAAGCGTTGCCACATCGATTCGATGCGGCTCGGGGCGTCCTCGCCCGCGCTGGCGACCGACGGCTGTGGCGTGCCGAGCCAAAAGCCCTGGACGAAATCGACATCGGCCTCCATCAGCGTCATCAGTTCGTCCTCGGATTCGACGCCCTCGCCGAGCACCATGGTGCCGGCGCGGTGCAGCATCGTCACGAGTTGGGTGGCGAATTGATGATCGGCGCCCGGCGCGGCAATGCGGGCGACGAGCGAACGATCGAGCTTGACGATGTCCGGGCGCATGCGCCAGATGCGGTCGAAGTTCGAAAACCCCGTGCCGAAATCGTCGATGGCGATCAGCAGGTCGCGCTCGCGCAGGGCATCGACGATCCGCTCGAATTGCGGCTCGTCCGTGCTCGGTTGCTCGATCATCTCGAACACCACACGATGCGGCGCGATGCCGAAGTGAGCGCACAGATCGTCGGTGAAGGCCTGATGGTTCGGCCCGATACGCAGCAACTGGGGCAGCGCGTTGACGAAGAGCCAGCCCGATTGCGCGTTCTGCTCCGCGAAGTTGGCGAAATGCACGCACCGGGTCAGCCGTTCGAGCGCGAGTGCAGGGCCCGTGGCCTTGGCGCGCGCAAACAACTGATCGGGGGTGATCGAGCGTCCTTTGTCATCGGTCGCGCGCAAGAGCGCCTCATAGCCCACGATGCGCTTGTGCGTGATCGATACGACCGCTTGGAAGGCGCTGCGCAGCGTCACGCCTTGGAACGCGACGTGCCAGCCGGCTTCATCGCGGGCGAGATGCGGCAGGATGCCCGCAAGCGTCAGGTCGCGTTGCGACGACATGTCGAGCGACGCGCGTCCGCGCGCCGTGGCTGCGCGCGGCGGCCGCCGCGCCAGATGCGGGAAGATGTCGTGCCGCGTGCGCGCAGCGAGCCGTCCGAGCGGGAGCGGACGAAAGGACCTGGCATATCGAACGTTATCCATGTAACCAACGGGCAGTGTAGCAAAGCGTGAACCCAAGGAACGCGACCAGCCTAAGGCTGCGCCGGCGCCCTCGAGCGTGCGGCCGCAGACGGTTGGCATGGAAAGGCCGGTGCGCTGAGCGCTGCGTGTGCGGCGCCGAACGCTGGAGACCGAAAGCCGACTGGAAAGCGACGAAGACGGGCGAGAGGGCGAATGGCGGCGGGGACGGTCGGGAAAAGCAGGGCAGGCGGGGAAGGCAGGGCAGGTAGGAAAAGGCGGACGGGCGGGAAAGGAAGGAAGCGAAGACGCGCAGGGACGGTCGAAGCGCAACGGGCGCCAAAGCGGCGCCCGCGGCGGATGCCACCGAAGCGATGGCTATGCGTGCCGCTGCCGCAGGCCGGGGATGCGCTTGATCACGCCTGTGGCGAGCGCGGTGCCCACGAGCACGATCGCGCAGCCTTCCACCATATTCGCGGTGAGCGCCTCGTCGAGGAACAGCGTGCCCCACAGAATGCCGAATACCGGAATCACGAACGTGACGGTGATGGCGCGCGCCGGACCCGCGACGTTGATGAGATGGAAGAAGATCAAGTAGGCCACGCCCGTGCATGCCACGCCGAGGCTGAGCACCGCGCCCCAGGCGTGCAACGAGACCGGACCCGCGGGCCAAGTTGCGATTGCGAACGGGATCAGGGCGATGCTGCCGCCGATCATGCTGCCGGTGGCGATTGTCAGGGAATCGACGCCGGTCAAATAGCGTTTCGTGTAATTGGCGGCGATGCCGTAGAGGAGCGCGGCGCCTGTGGCGGCGAGCGCGGCCAGTGCCGTCGCGAACGCCGACGGTGCGAGCGGGCCATGCGGCGCCGCAATCTGGCCCCAGACGAGCGATACCACGCCGCCGAAACCGATCAGCATGCCGAGCGTGCGCAAGGCGGTGAGCCGGTCCTTGAGCCATACGAAGGCGATGACCGCGCCCCACAGCGGCGTGGTGGCGTTGATGACCGAAGTCAAGCCCGCCGATAGCGTGAGCTCGGCAAATGCGAACAAGCAGAACGGCGCGGCCGAGTTGAGCACGCCGACGACGAACAAGGGCAGCGCGCGCGAGCGCAACGTAGCAAGCGAAGCGCGCGGCGTGCCGCGCAGCGCGAGCATGACGATGAGCACAGCGGCGCCGATCGACACACGCAGCGCCATGAGCGGCGCGACGCCGAACTCCACTACCCCTACGCGAATGAATAGGAACGAAGCGCCCCACAGGGCAGCGAGCACGAGCAGTTGAAGGAGATGGCTGGGTTTCATGAAGGGTCTCGAGGCTTGTTTTCGTCTTGTCTCTGCTGAACGAAAGGCATGGTATCACCGCCTCGCCGCCCGATATTTCAGCGCGAGATGAAACAGCAAGAATCGACAGAAATGCGTGTCGAACGGCAGAAATAGAAGGTGTAGCGGACCGAGCGCCTGTAACCAAACGCAGACGAAAAAGGGGCGCAGTCCAGAGACTGCGCCCCTTTCGGCAACGCGCTGGGACGAAGCTTCGCGGCGTTACTGCCGCTGATAGATCTGCGCGCCGCTCTTGACGAATTCGACGGCCTTTTCTTCCATCCCCTTCTTGAGCGCCGTTTCGTCCGACATGCCTTGGGCGGCGGCGAAGTCACGCACGTCCTGCGTGATCTTCATCGAACAGAAGTGAGGGCCGCACATCGAGCAAAAATGCGCAACTTTCGCCGAATCCTTCGGCAGCGTTTCGTCGTGGAACTCGCGCGCCTTGTCGGGATCGAGACCGAGGTTGAACTGGTCTTCCCAGCGGAACTCGAAGCGCGCCTTCGACAAGGCGTTGTCGCGCACTTGCGCGCCCGGATGCCCCTTGGCCAGATCGGCCGCGTGCGCCGCGAGCTTGTAGGTGATGATGCCTTCCTTGACGTCGTCCTTGTTCGGCAGGCCCAGGTGCTCTTTCGGCGTGACATAGCAGAGCATCGCGGTGCCGAACCAGCCGATCATCGCCGCACCGATGCCCGAGGTGATATGGTCGTAGCCCGGTGCGATGTCGGTCGTGAGCGGTCCGAGCGTGTAGAACGGCGCTTCGTCGCACCATTCCAATTGCAGGTCCATGTTCTCTTTGATGAGCTGCATCGGCACATGGCCGGGGCCTTCGATCATGACCTGCACATCGTGCTTCCACGCCGTTTGCGTCAGTTCTCCGAGCGTCTTCAACTCGCCGAGCTGCGCTTCGTCGTTGGCATCGTAGATCGAGCCGGGACGCAGCCCATCGCCGAGCGAGAAGCTGACGTCGTAGGCCTTCATGATTTCGCAGATTTCCTCGAAGTGCTCGTAGAGGAAACTTTCCTTGTGATGCGCGAGGCACCACTTGGCCATGATCGAGCCCCCGCGCGAGACGATGCCGGTCATGCGATTGGCCGTGAGCGGCACGTAGCGCAGCAGCACGCCCGCGTGGATCGTGAAGTAATCGACACCTTGCTCGGCTTGCTCGATGAGCGTGTCGCGGAAAATCTCCCAGGTCAGATCCTCGGCTTTGCCGTTGACCTTTTCGAGCGCTTGGTAGATCGGCACCGTGCCGATCGGCACCGGGCTGTTGCGGATGATCCACTCGCGCGTCTCGTGGATATGCTTGCCCGTCGACAGATCCATGACCGTATCGCCGCCCCAGCGGATGGCCCACGTCATCTTGTCGACTTCCTCGCCGATCGACGAGGTCACGGCCGAGTTGCCGATGTTCGCGTTGATCTTCACGAGGAAGTTGCGGCCGATGATCATCGGCTCGCTTTCCGGGTGGTTGATGTTCGCGGGAATGATCGCGCGGCCGCGCGCCACTTCTTCACGCACGAATTCCGGCGTGATCTCGCGTGCGGCGTTCGCGCCGAAGGCAGCTGCGCCGAAGGCTTGACCGGGGTGCTGGCGGCCCATCATGTCGGCGAGCTTCGCGCCGTTCGGCCCGCTCGCGCGCAGGCTCTCGAGGTATTCGGCGCGGCGCTGGTTCTCGCGAATCGCGATGAACTCCATCTCGGGCGTGATGATGCCGCGGCGCGCGTAGTGCATCTGCGTGACGTTCGCGCCGGCTTTGGCGCGGCGCGGCGTGCGATGCAGGCCTGGAAAGCGCAGCGAGGCCGTGGCCGGATCGGCTGCGCGTTCGAGACCGTATTGGCTCGTGAGGCCGGGCAGCGATTCGGTGTCGCCGCGCTCTTCGATCCAGCGCTGGCGCAACGCGGGCAGGCCGGAACGGATATCGATCGCCGCTAGAGGGTCGGTATAAGGCCCCGAGGTATCGTAGACGTAGATCGGCGGGTTCTTTTCGCCGCCGAAGGCCGTCGGCGTATCGGCCTGCGTGATTTCACGCATCGGCACGCGGATATCGGGGCGCGAGCCCGTTACATAGGTCTTTTGCGAGTTGGGCAGCGGAGCGACGGCCGCGGCGTCCACGCGCGCTTCGGATGAAATGAATTTCGGATTGGCACTCATGCGATTCTCCTGACTTAGGGCGCTAATGCAGGAGACGAGAGGGCGGATGAGAGAAATGGCGCGGAACCGAGAAGCTCCCACGCTTCCCTGCGCTGGCATTATCCAGATCAGGTTCAAAGGGTATTTCTCACCCGCGCGTACCGAGTGCGACGGTACGACGCAGGACCCCCGCGTTAGCTTCGGAGAAGATACACGCGCGGCCGGGCTTTGGCAACCGGCCGTGAAACCGGCCATGTCATGGCCGCGCCGCTGCTCGCTCGTCGCGAGGCTGCGCGGGGCTGCGGCCACGGCAGCAGCGCAGCCGCCCGGGAGTCCCTCTGCGCCGTGTGGCTACGCCGTTTGCGGCGTGCCGTTGCATAATGACGTCGTTTGCGCGCCGATCGACCGGCGCGCCCGTTCACTCCCAAGCGTGCCGACAAGAATGCCGCCCTGCATCGCCCGTATCGACTTTGCAGCGCTGCGCCGCTTGCGCATTGCGCCGCGCCTGCCGTGCGTCGCTGTGCGCCAGCGAGCCTTGCCTGAAGGCGCCGGTTGATGCCGCTCGCGCTACCTGCCTTCGCCAAGTGGATCAGGCCGCCACGCACTCACGGGGGGCGCATCGCGCTTGCGCTGGCCGTCGTGTACCTCGCCTGGGGGTCGGCCTATCTGGCCGTGCACGTCGCGCTGGAAGCGTTTCCGCCCTTATTGTTGTCCGGCCTGCGCAACTTGATCGCGGGCATTGGCCTCTTCCTATTCGCCGTGCGACGTGCGAGCGCTTGGCCGACGCTGATCCAAGCGCGCAACGCGGGCATCGTCGGCACGATGCTCGTGGGCTTTTCGAGCGGCTTGCTGGCGTTCGGCATGCGCAGCGTAGGCACCGGTACCGCGGCGGTCATGGTGGCGACCGTGCCGCTGTTCGCGACGATCATCTCCGCTGTGGCGGGCCGGCCGATCGCAAAAGGCGAATGGGCCGCCGTTGCGCTGGGTCTGGCCGGCATTTTCATCCTCAATCACGGCGATTCCTCCAATTCGTCGACGAGCGGCAGCATCGTCATCCTGTGTGCGGCGCTGTTTTGGGCTGGCGGCGCCCATCTCGCGAGCCGTCTCACGTTGCCTGCCGATCTGTTCTTGTCGACCGCGCTGCAGATCGGGCTCGGTGGTGCGATTTCGACGATGATCGCCGTGGCAGGCGGCGAGCGCGTGGCCGTGCTCAGCTTCGACTCGCTGTTCGCGTTCGTGTATCTGATGGTGGTCGCGACGATGGCCGCGTACGTTGCCTACGGTTTCTTGATTCGGCATACGAGTCCGATCGTGGCGAGCAGTTGCATGTACGTGAACCCCATCGTCGCCGTGGCGCTCGGCGCGATGATGTTGGGCGAACCGGTGACGGGCTCGACGTTGATCGCGACCGGCGTGATCCTTGCCAGCGTCGCGCTGTCGTTCTGGTTCGACCGGCGGCGCGCCGCTTGACGATGGCCGCGAAGGCGGTGCGCGCTGCAGGCGGCCGAGCGCAATAGCGGTCCGATCGACGAGCGCGGGTCCGCCGAGCGCTAGAGCTTGGCGGCCAGTTCCGCGCCTTCTCGAATGGCGCGTTCCGCGTCGAGTTCGCTTGCGAGGGCCGCGCCGCCGATCACATGAAACCGCGGCCCGCCTGACCGGGGCGCCGCGGGCACGAGTTCGCGCAGCGATTCCTGTCCCGCGCACACGACGATCGTATCGACCTCGAGCCAGTGGGGCAGTCCGTCGCGTTCGATCTTGATTCCCCCCGGTCCGATCTCGAGGTAGGTGACGCCGTCGAGCATCTTCACACCATGACGCACGAGCGTCGCGCGGTGGACCCAGCCCGAGGTCTTGCCCAGCCCCGCCCCGAGCTTCCCCTTCTTGCGCTGCAGCAGCCAAATCCGGCGCTCCGGCTGCGGCGCGGGAGCCGCCGGGGCAAGACCGCCCGGTGCGGTCACGGCCAAGTCGACGCGCCAAGCATCGAGCCATGCGTCGCGCGGTTGCGGCAGCGGATCGCCTGCGCGATGGAGCAAAAATTCGCTGATGTCGAAGCCGATGCCGCCTGCGCCGATGACTGCGACGGTGCGGCCGACCGGCGCCCCGTGCAATACGTCGACGTAAGAGACGACGTTGGCGCCGTCGATGCCGGGGATCGATGGCCGCCGCGGGACGATGCCCGTCGCAACGATGATTTCGTCGTAGCGTTGCGTGGCGAGCTGCTCCGCGTCGACGCGCGTGCAAAGCCGAACGTCGACGCCATGTTTGCGCAACTGTGCGCCGAAATAGCGCAGCGTTTCGGCAAATTCCTCTTTCCCTGGGATGCGCTTGGCCAAATTGAATTGGCCGCCGATCGTTGCGTTCGCATCGAACAGCGTGACGCGATGCCCGCGCGCGGCCGCCACGCACGCGGCCGACAGTCCGGCCGGCCCCGCGCCGACGACGGCGAGCGCAAGCGGGCGGCGCGTGGGTCGATAGACGAGTTCCGTTTCGCGCGCCGCGCGCGGATTGACGAGACAGCTCGCGCGCTCGTTGCGGAAGGTGTGATCGAGACAGGCCTGATTGCAGGCGATGCATGTATTGATTTCGTCGGCGCGCCCTTCGCTGGCTTTGATGACGAACTGCGGATCGGCCAAGAAGGGCCGCGCCATCGACACGAGATCGGCGCTGCCTTGCGCAATGAGCGTCTCGGCCAACTCGGGCGTGTTGATCCGGTTCGATGCGATCACCGGAACCGTCACGGCCGCGCGCAACCGTGCCGTAAGCGGTGCAAACGCGGCGCGCGGCACGGAAGTCACGATCGTCGGCGCGCGCGCTTCGTGCCAGCCGATGCCGGTGTTGATCAGGGTCACGCCCGCGGCCTCGAGCGCGCGGGCGACTTGGATCGTTTCGTCCCAGGTGTTGCCGCCTTCGACGAGATCGATCAACGAAAGGCGGTAGATGACGATGAACCGTTCGCCGCAGGCCGCGCGCACGCGGCGCACCACGTCGAGCGCCAAGCGCATCCGGTTCTCGATGCTGCCGCCGTAGCGATCGGTGCGGCGGTTCGTGCGCAGGCAGAGGAATTGATTGAGCAGATAGCCTTCGCTGCCCATGATCTCGACCCCGTCGTAGCCGGCGCGCTGAGCGAGCCGGGCCGTATTCGCGTAAGCGCGCACGGTGCGCTCGATGCCCGCTTCGGTCAGCGCTTTCGGTGTGAACTTGGAAATCGGCGAGCGAATGGCCGACGCCGAAACCACGAATGGGTGATAACCATAGCGGCCCGCATGCAGGATTTGCAATGCGATCTTGCCGCCTTCGTCATGCACGGCTTTCGTCAAGCGACGATGGTTGTGCAGATCGAAGACGCTATTGAGCGTACCGCCGAATGGCAGCAGCCATCCTTCGCGGTTCGGAGAAATGCCGCCCGTGATGATCAGGCCCACGCCGCCTTTTGCGCGCTCGCGGTAGTACTCGGCGAGCGCCGGATAGTGCCAAAAGCGGTCCTCGAGGCCCGTATGCATCGAACCCATGATGACGCGGTTCCTAAGCTTGGTGAAACCGAGATCTAGTTCGGAGAGCAGATGTCGATAGGGCATGAGGGCGCGTTTTGTAAAAGTCAGTGCGAGCGAACGATAGCGCGCGTCGTCCGATACGCGCTGGAGGTTTGGCTCTAACTGCGATTGGCTGCGCGGCTTGTCAATCGATGAGCGTGCCGTCCGTTTCGTAGAAGGGATAGGGGCCTTCACCTTCGTCGACGTAAGCGTGGTGCGTGACGAGACCTGTGTCGGCCGCGTACTGATGCAGCGCGAAGGCGGGGGGCTCGAGCCGGAACGCCGAAGGCGCATTGGGCCGCAGGTCGAGGGCGACCTGATGCGCGGGGGCGGGCACGGCGGACGCGATGGTACCCGCGAAACGCGTGAAAATAGGCCGGTGCACGTGGCCGCAGATCACGCGTTCGACGTTCGGAAAGCGGCTGACGAGTTCTGCCAGGCGCCGCGTGGACTCGGGCTCGAGCCGCTGACGATCCATATGATCGATGCCGGACACGAATGGCGGGTGATGCAGTGCAAGGACGACCGGTTGGCCCGCGCAGGCGGCGAGTTGCGCCTCGAGCCAAGCGAGGCGCTGGTCGCACAACTGCCCGCCGCTTTGTCGCGGCGTTTGCGAATCGAGCGCAATGAGACGCA
The DNA here is from genome assembly GCA_004322045.1 of Paraburkholderia sp. GTDB lineage: Bacteria > Pseudomonadota > Gammaproteobacteria > Burkholderiales > Burkholderiaceae > Trinickia. The sequence continues at coordinate 31,175 of SCRN01000023.1, read as the reverse complement.
GTGCGCCGACGTCCACCGCGTATTGGACGAATTCGCCTCCGCCCTGCAGGTATGCATGCCCGTCGAACACCTCCCGCAGCGCAGCGCGATCGTCGTGATTGCCCACGAGCAAATAGACCGGCATGGTAAGCGGGGCCAGTAGCCTTTTGAGCGCCTCGTACTCGACGAGGCTGCCCAAATCGACGAGATCCCCCGTCACGACCACGGCGTCCGGTTGGGGCTCCAACGCATTCAAGCGTGCGATACAGCGTTGCAGATAGGCCGACGTATCGACGCGGCGATAAGCCAGCGCACCGGGGCGCTTAATGTGCAAATCGCTGATTTGGGCGAGCAGCATGTGGGGTTCCTCCATTTTTGTGCGCAGCGGCGCCGCGTCTCTTTACGGCAGTGCGATCAGACCCTCTGCCGCAATCTCGATGCCGACCGCCGAGCCCGGCGCCCATTGACTGCGTCCCGCCACGTCGATGACGAGGGCTTCGGGGGCTGCCCCCGTCACCGTCACGCGCGTGCGCTCGCCCAAAAACGAAACCGTTTCGACCATGCCGCGCAGCGAGGCGCGCTCCGGCGCGACGAGCCGTGCATCCTCCGGGCGGAAGAACAGTTCGGGCGGGCCGTCGTGCGCGAACACATCGGGCGTGTCGATCCATCCTCCGGCCGTCGCTAGCCTCTTGTCCTGCCATTGTCCCGCGAGCCGGTTTATCGTGCCGACGAATTGCGCAACGGCGCGGTTGGCCGGCCGATAGTAGATCTCGCGTGGCGTGCCGATTTGCTCGATACGGCCCGCGCTCATCACGACGATGCGATCGCCCAGCTCCATCGCTTCGGCTTGGTCATGCGTCACGTAAACCGTGGTGATGCCAAGCCCGCGCAATAGGGTGTTCATGTCGCGCCGCAGCGTGTCGCGCAGCCGCGCGTCGAGTGCGGTCAGTGGCTCGTCGAGCAGCAGCACGCGCGGTTCGCGGGCGAGCGCGCGGGCGAGCGCCACACGCTGCCGCTGCCCGCCTGAGAGTTGGTGGATCGCTTTGTCCGCATGCGCTTCGAGCCGCATCATCGCGAGTAACTCGTCTACGCGCTTGCGCACGAGCGCCGGCTCTGTTTTGGCGATTTTCAACCCGTAGCCGACGTTGCCGCGCACGGTCAAGTTCGGAAACAGCGCATAGCTTTGAAACACCATGCCCACTTGCCGCCGCTCGATCGGTAGGCGCGTGACGTCGTCGCCGCCGAAGAACACGGCGCCTCCGGCATCGGGTGTCTCGAGGCCTGCAACGATGCGCAGCGTCGTCGTTTTGCCGCACCCTGAGGGCCCGAGCAAGACGAGCGTTTCGCCGGTGCCGATCGTCAGATCGATGGGCTCGAGCACGCGCGTGCCGTGGAAGGTTTTCGAGCACCGGGTGAGTGCGATGGGAACCGGAGTGAATTTCATTGGAGCGAGTGGGTCGAGAAATTATTCCGTCTGGTTCTTGCCGCGGTGCGCGGCGTCCACGCCACGCATGATCTCGCCTTGTCCGCCAAGGCGCTGCATCGCGACGAGCAACGGCATCGTCATCGCGAAGAACAGGATCGTGTAGGCGCTGCCCACTTCGATTCGCAACGATGCGTAGGTGTCGGCGAGCCCAACGGGCAGCGTTTTCGTTTCGGGCGTGTGCAGCATCCAGGTCAGGTTGAATTCACCAATCGACAAGGTGACGACGGCGAGCGCGCCCGCGACGATGCCGGGCTGCAAATTGGGCAGCACGACGGTGAAGAAACGCTGAACGAAGGTTGCCCCTAGGCTTGCCGCGCCTTCTTCGAGCGTGCGCAGATCGGCGCTGGCGGCCACTGCCGCGACGGCGCGCACCATGAACGGTAGCGTAAATACGACATGGCCGACGACGATGAATGCGATGCTCATCCGAAATGCGGTGAAGCCGCCGTAGACGACGATCAGCGCGAGCGCCGACGCGAGCCCCGGCAGCGCGATCGGCAGCACGAGCAATTCTTCGACGACGCGGGCAAGGCGCGTCTTGCTGCGCGCGAGCGCATAGGCGGCCGGCACGCCGGTGACGAGCGTGATTGCGAGCGTAGCGGCGGCGACTTCGAACGAGAGCAGCACCGACCCGTGATACTGCGACCAGACCTGCGCGAGCCACCGCAGCGTGAGGCCACTCGAGACGCCGCGAAAATAATTGACGGTGAGCCCGGCCAGCACGGACATGACGACGGGCACGACGAGGAAGGCGCACAGCGCGAACGTCACGAACCACTGGCCCAAGGCGAAGAGGTGACGCGGCGCGAGGTGCGCGGCCAGGGCTGCGACAGGGCTGCGATCGATGCGGGCCGGTTCGGCCGATAGCTTCATTGCGCGCCTCGCCTCATGCTGTGGCCGCGACGGCCGACCCGGTTGCACTGCGCGCTAGCGCTAGCACGAGCCAAGTCACGATGCCGAGGATCACCGACAGTCCCGCGGCCGTGATCATGTTCGCATTCAACGTGAATTCGGTGTAGATCGTCATCGGCAACACGTCGATGTCGGTCGCAAGCGTGAACGCGGTGCCGAAGGCGCCCATGGCGGTGGCGAAGCAAATCGCGCCGGCCGCGACAAGCCCCGGCGCGAGCCCGGGCAGGATCACATCGCGCATGATTTGCCAGGACGAGGCGCCGAGCGAGCGGGCAGCTTCTTCGAGCGAGCGATCGAGCTTGGAGGCCGACGCCATGACGGTCACGATCACGCGCGGGATCGAGAAGTACAGATACCCGAGAAACAGCCCCGTCATGGAGTAGGCGAACACCCATTTCTCGCCGGTGAGCTTTTGCGTGAGCGCGCCGATGAGCCCTTGCCGTCCGGCTAGCATGATGACCATGAAGCCGACGACGACGCCCGGAAACGCGAGCGGGAACGTCAATAGGGCGACGAGCGCGCGTTTGCCGGGAAACTCGCGCCGCGCGAGCAGCAGGCCCGAAATGACCGAGAGCACGAGCGTGGCGAGCGTGACCGCGGCCGACAGAGCGACGGTCGCGACGAGACTGTCCATGTAACGCGCATTGGTCAGCAACGCGTGATAAGTCGCAAAGGCGTGACCGTTGGCGCTTACATGAACGAGCACGCCCATCGGCAGCAGCCAAAAGGCGATGAATACGGCTAGCGCAGGCGCGATCAAGACGATGCGCCAGCGCAGCGGAAAGGTGATGTCGTGCATGGTGATGACCGCTCGTAACGAAGAAAAGCGGCCTCGGAGAAAGCGGCGGGCGCGTGCGTCTTGCCGCGCGCGCTCGCGAGAATCCGAGGGCTGCCCTCGTGCGTTAGTGCGTTAGTGCATGACTTGCAAATATTGTTGGCCGAACGCTTGCTGTTTATCGGCCATTTTGCCGAAATCGACGGGCTTGGCGCGCGCGTACTCGCTGGCCGGCAGGAACTTGGTGGCGGCATCTTTGCTCATCGCACTGGCGCGCACGGGCCGTAAGTAGGCATTCGCCCAGATCTTCTGGCCCTCGTCCGACAGCACGAAGTCGAGCACCTTCTTGCCGTTTGCCTCGTGCGGCGCACCCTTGACGAGGCTCATGACGTACGGCACCGAAATCGTCCCCTCGGTCGGAATCACGAACTCGACGTTGGCCTTGTCTTTGTACTTAGCGCGGTAGGCGTCGAAATCGTAGTCGAGCAAAATTGGAATTTCGCCGGACAGCACGCGCGCATAAGCGGTCTGCTTGGGCACGATCGGCGCATTGGCTTTGAGCTTCTTGAACCAGTCGAGGGCCGGCTGGAAATTGTCGAACGAACCGCCGAGCGCCTCGTTGACGGCCACCGCGCCCGCATAGCCGACGAACGCGCTCGACGGATCGAGGTACCCGATCATCCCTTTGTACTCGGGCTTGAGCAAGTCGGCCCACGACTTGGGCACCGGCTTGCCTTCCAGTGCGTCCTTGTTGACGAAGAAGCCGAGCGTGCCCGAGTGAATCGCGAACCAGTAGCCTTGCGGATCCTTGAGCCCGGCGGGAATGTCGTCCCAATGCGCCGGCTTATAGGGTTGCACGACGCCCTTGTCCTTGGCTTGGAACGCCGACGACACGCCGAGATAGACGACATCGGCGACGGGACTCTTCTGTTCCGCGATCAGCTGGGCGATCGCTTGGCCTGAATTCTTGTTGTCCGAGGGGACGCGAATGCCGGTGGCTGCTTGAATTGCCTTCAGCTCGCTTGCCCAATCGGCCCATTCGGGCGGGCAGTTGTAGCAGATGGCGGTTTGTTGGGCGTGCGCTGCGGGGGCTAGCGGGCCCGCGAACGCGATGAGCGCGGCGGCGACGTAACCGAGCCGGGCTAGGCGCGCGCGAAGCTGCAATGAGCGACGTGTCACTTGAGGTCTCCTTACGGGACGGGAAAGCGATTGATTGGGACGTCGTGGGAATGCTGCGTCGGCCCGTGGCGGGCCGACGCGGGAAACAGGCCGAGCGCGCGTCGCTTACGCGACCGGGTGAATGGGCAGCGAAGGCCCCTGCGCGCCGGAGAGCTCGCCGATGGTCGCGCCTTGGCGCAGCGTATGAGGCAGCGTAAGAGAAAGCGATTCGCCATCGTCGGCGCCCTCGATGCGTGCCATCAGGCGCCGCCAGGCGGCGCAGCCGATCTCCCGGTTGGGGGTGCCGATGCTGGCGAGCGCCGGCGACAGCAATTCGCCCATCGCGAGGCCATCGAAGCCGAGAATGGACATATCTTCGGGCACGCTGTAGCGGGCTCGGCGCAAGCCACGCATGACGACCATCGCGAGCAGATCGTTGCTGCAGAAGAGGGCGGTGGGACGCGCTGCGCCGCAGGTCAAGTGCGTGAGCACGGACGGCGCGAGTTCGTCGGCGTTGAAATCGACTTCCAGCGCGGGGGCCGGCGTGCACCCGGCTTGGCGCATCGCTTCGGCGTAGCCCCGATAGCGCAGACGCGCGCGATCGGACTCGGCGAGCGTGCCGGCCAGCATCATCACACGTTCGTGGCCGTGCTCGATCAGCATGCGCACGCCGTCGTAGGCGGCGCGCCGGTTGTCGACCGACACCGACGGACGCCGCACCGTATCGTTGTGCATCAGCACGTAGAGCTTGCCGTCGCGATCGAGTTCGTCGAGCAGCGGGTGCGTGTCCGCGTCGGCGACGGTTAGAATCAGGCCCTCGACGCGCTGGGCCAGCAGCGTTTCGATCGCATGGCGCTCGCGCGCGGCGTCGTATTGGGTGGTCATCAGCATCAGGCGATAGCCCTGGGCCGCCGCGAGCTCGTCGATCCCCTGCAGGCATTCGGCGAAGACGGGATTGGCGAGCGTCGGCAGGACGATGCCGATCAGGCGCGTGCGCTCCCCGCGCAATTGCCTGCCGAGCGGGCTCGGGCTGAACTGCAGCGCTTCGATCGCCTCGCGGATCTTCGCGAGCGTCACCCGGTTCACCGTATGCGGTGCATTGATGGCGCGCGAGACCGTCGCGATGGAAAAGCCGGCGTAGGCGGCCACGTCTTTGATCGTGTGTTTCATCTTTCGGTGCAGTCCGGTAGTGCTGGGCCTGGAAACGTTTACGTCGCAACGATTATCGCCGTCGATTATGACTGACCTATGACCTTTTTGCTCGATATTTGGGCTGAAAAAAATGTTTTGTCGGCTTGGCGGTACCGGCTGCGCTAGGCATAATCGGACCCGATCGGTTGCCGGTGCGGACACTGGCGATCGGAATATTCCCCGTAACCCGCAAGTTGAAGAAAGAAAGGATCGACGCGTGAGCCTTTGGTTTTTGATTTTTCTAAGCGTCCTACAGGGCGTCACCGAGCTGTTCCCCGTCAGCAGCCTGGGACACACGTTGCTCGCGCCTGCGCTGCTCGGCATGCACATCGACAAGCATGCGCCGCAGTTGATTCCGTTTCTGGTTGCGCTGCACCTGGGGACGGCGTTCGCGTTGCTCTGGTATTTCCGCAAGCGTTGGATCGAGCTGATCGGGGGCTGGTTCGGCTCCCTTGCGGGGCGGCGCAGTGAAGAGGGCCATATGATGTGGGCGCTCATTATCGGCACGATTCCGGCGGGGCTCGTTGGCCTTTTGCTGGAAAAGCGGCTGGAGCGGGTTTTTCATGATTTGCGCATCGTGGCGCTGGCGCTGGTGGTGAACGGGCTGCTGCTGTGGCTTGGCGACCGCTTGCAGCGTTCGCGCGCGCACCGGGCGCCCGAAAAGCTGAGCTTCAAGCAGGCGTTCCTGGTCGGTCTGGCGCAGGTCGGCGCGTTGATTCCGGGGTTCTCGCGTAGCGGGTTGACGATGATCGCGGGTAACGCGGCGGGTCTGACGGCCGAAAGCGCGGCGGAATTCGCGTTTTTGCTCGGCACGCCGATTATTTTCGCGGCCGGGTTGCTCGAGGTGCCGAAGTTGTTCCACGCACCGGGGCAACTCGCGGATGCGATGCTCGGCGGCGTGCTGACGGCGATTGCCGCTTACTTGAGCGTGCGTTTCTTGATGCGCTATTTCGAGGGACGGGGCCGCTTGGCGTCGTTCGGAATCTATTGTGTGCTGGCGGGGCTGGCTTGTTTCTTCTGGTTCGTCACGCACGGCCAGCCGGTTTGACGAAGCGCTCTTCCGGCTGCGCTCGACCCGATCGAGTATAATTCGCGCCCCCGGCCCGCTGTGGCCGGCGCGTCGTACAATCACCGTTTGCCTCCCCATAGTTCAACGGATAGAACACGGGTCTTCTAAACCTGAAATCGAGGTTCGATTCCTCGTGGGGGGGCCAATTAACGGAAAGGCCGGTGCCGCCCAGTGGCATCAATCGCGCGAGGCTCACTATGTGGGGCCGATCCCCAGACGCACGAGGAATATCCTTGAGCGCCGTCCAAGACGGGGAACGGTTCGAGGAGCGGAGTTGTTGCGTAGCCGCAAAAGTTGGACATTTTTGGCTACGTGTGCCAAGTTTGCGTTGTAGCGGCGTTGCGGTTTAAATAGATCCCGCCCGGACAAAGCTGCGACAAATCAACGCCGACAATCGTAAGCGTACTTGTAAGTACGTCAGACCCGGGTACCGCACCATTCCATAGCCTCCCACTCGGGAGGCTATTTCATATGGCGAAAACAATCTCTCTTGACGAGAGCGGGTGTCTCGGCTGGCAGCTTGATGCGCCGTATGGGCGAGGGGATCAAGCAGGCACTTTACGCTCGCCGCAGCCGTGATCCCAGATGGTGAAGACGCTGTACTGAGCCGCGTCGTGCGCGGGATTTACAAGCAACGCGGAAGGTCCATAAAGAACGAGCTCAAATCAGTTTCTCTGTCTCCCGCCGAGCGCGATCACTTCGCGCGACAACTCGCAGCGATCAAACGGGATAGACCCGGCTTTCAGTTTGTGACCATCACGGTTCGCAAGGAAAACGTATCAGCGGGATTTCGGCGGCATCCCAATGGCCTGTACAACTACATGGCTGGGCTTCTGCTGCTCGACGGCATGGCCCAAGAGCAGTCGGTTGCGTTCATCCCCGATGCGCGCACTGTTCGTATCGAGTTGAAGCATGCCATGCATGACTACCTGTGCACGAAACTGTCTTCGGTGGGCGCCGATACCTTCCTTGATACGACGCCCTGGGAGAGCAAGGATTCGCTTGAGTTGCAGTTCGTCGACATTCTGGCTGGCATCGTATGGGGGAATCACGAGTTTAGAACGGGCAATGCATATCGGATAGTCGCACCCAACATCAGACAGAAAAGGCTCTTCTTCAATTCCCCGCAGACCGCTACGCTGATTAACGCGGAATGGGCCACTTACGAAGCATTGGACTTCGATTCAGAAGACATCTGATAGTCCAGCGCCGTCAACGACGGGTCTGCTCTGCATGGGCGCCGGCGCCCACCAGAAAAGCGAGAGGCCCCAAGGTAGTCCCTGGGGCCTAGCACCGGCCGCGTAGTCGCAACCCATTTTCGATATTGCCCAGGACTTGATCAAACATCGTCCGGGCCGCTGCCGCACCCATGCCTGCGGCAGACTCAGGCCGGCTTTCGCCGGGGGCGTCGGGGAGGTTAGCCGAGCGCCGCCGCGGCACCGTCATCCATCACGCCATCGTCGCGAAGCGCTGAGTGCTTTCTGACGCCATTGGGCGAGCAACACCGATGCCGGACCATGCACATCTGCGCCGCTGGGTTTTTCGCACATCTCAAAATAAACCAAGCGCGCATTGCCGCATGCTCGCCGCCCGCGACCGTAAAACGCGACTATTCCTATTGGCTATTTTCGCTTCCTGATATCTAAAGCACAAATTTCGTCGATGCGGTGAGTTGGGGTGGCTTTCTAAGACCAAAAGAAGGTGATTCAATCGGTTCCATCATTTTTGGACAAAATACTCGTTGCTAAATATTGTTCGGCCTATACCGTTCGGCTAGAATTGCCGGCGTCATATGAGTCTCGGCGGTCTCGCGGCCGTGGTACGGGCCACATAGCGGTGCGGAACATCGCGGTCGACCACGATTAACTCGGCGTTTTCAGGAGGAAAAATCGCAAAACCCGGGTTCAATTGTCGAGTGTCAATATAGAGATAATTATTCGATTCGCTTCGTGCATTATTTCGTCGCCGCGCCATGAGATTCATTAGATGAAAGCGGCGGCCCTTTCACGTCGCAATGGCAATAGCGAGGATGAAAACGCATGACCCCCCGACAAGTCCTATTGTTGTCTCGTCCCAGGCATCGAATCCGCATTGCCGTGCTAGACGATCACCCGATCGTCGCGCTCGGCATCGCAACCTATCTGCGTGACCAGGCAGACTTCCAGCTCATGGCGAACGTCTCGTCCATCGACGATCTATTCGCGGTCGTCGAGCGGGGCGAATGCGACGCTGCGCTCGTCGATTACTACCTTCCCGGCGATCGGTTCGATGGCGCGACGTTCGTCAGGCGACTGCGGACCGAAGCGCCTCCGGTCGCCATTGTGGTGTTGTCCGCGGCGCGCGCTGCCGACACCGAGTGCATTTGCCATCGCGCAGGCGCCAATGCCTTCGTTGAAAAGACGACGTCGCTGCCGCTGATCGCCGAGACCGTCCGCTATGCCGTGGCCGCGCCGCGCAAGTTCTTCGTCGTGCGCCAGGGAAGGGTCGAGGCGCGCGTTCCTCGTCCGCGCGAGGACATGCTGTCGGCATCCGAGATCGAGATCTTGCGCCACATTGCGGATGGGCTCTCCGTTACGCAAACGGCAGCCCGGCTCATGCGCAGCAAGAAAACCGTGAGCACGCACAAGCGCAGCGCCATGCGCAAGTTGCGCGTCGCGGACGACCTCGGGCTGGCCCTCTTTCTCAAAGAGAAGTTTCGGTATTGAATGCGCACGACACGGCGATGGCTACACGCGCGCTACTAATCAAGCGAACCGCTTCTTTGTGCGCTCAACGATGGCGCGGGCTCGCTCGACGCCTCGCATGTGCGTTGGCGGCCGGTTGTCTCGCCAGCGCGGCGAACGCCGGAAAGAGCGAGCAGGCAGAGCTGCGCGTCGCCGCCTATCGCGACGAAATGAGCGCGCTCGATTATGTCGATCATGCGGGCGTTCGGCAGGGCCTGAACGCAAGCGTCTTGCGCGCGATCGGGGATCGTCATCGAATGCCCCTCGTCTATCGCACGTTTTCGTCGGTGGGGCAGGCATGGGCCGCGCTCGAGCGCGGTGAGATCGATATCGCTCCCGTCGCATGCGAGGATCCGGCGCCGCAGCGCGTCGGCGTTCTGTCGCCGCCATACGCCCGTGCCCAGATCGGCGCCGTGATGGCGCAGGGCCGCGCGGTGCCATCGAGGCCGAACGACCTCGCCGGTCGGCGCGTCGCGATCGTGGCGGGCAGCCTCGGCGCGGCGACGCTAAAGGCCAAACTGCCCGGCATAGCATTGCTGGCGATGGCCGATCGTGACGCAGCCCTGTCCGCCGTGGCGAGACGCGAAGCCGATGCATTCGTTGGGATGCATGTGCTGAACGTCGGGGCGGTCAATGCGTCGGCGCTCGGTGCGCTCTCGCCGGTCGCTATGCCGCTGTCGCTTTCGCTTTGTCTCGCGTCGCGCCGCTCCGACGCGCAGGTAACGGCGCTGATCGCAGATGGCTTGGCCGCGATTCCCGCGTCCGCGCTCGCCGAGCTCGAATTCCAGCCGCTGCCGGCTGCAATGCGCCACGCCTCGGAACCCGCTGCCTTTGCGCTGAACGATGCGGAGCGCGCGTGGATACGCTCGCATCCGGTCGTGCGTGTCGGCGTTCAGCGGCTCGGCCGGCCGTACGACTTCATCGACGATCAGGGCCGCTGGCAAGGGCTTGGCGCGACGCTTTTGCGGCAATTCGCGCAAACGGCGGGCGTGCGCTTCGAGCCAGTGCCGCTCGAACCGGCGCTCGAGCCGGACCAAGCGCTGCGCGACGGCATCGTCGATCTCATCTCGTCTTTTCCCCTCGGGGCGTCCGGGGCTGTATCGGGCTACGCGTCGACGCGCTCCTACGACAGCTTCCCATGGTCGTTCGTGCGCGCCGAACGCGACGATGCAAGCGCGAACCGGATCGCGACGACCCCGTGGCGCATGCGGCGCTTGGCGGCCGCGCCAAACCTCGATGCAGCCACGCTCGTGCCGCGAAGCAACGCCGCCGATGCATTGCGCGCGGTATTGGCCGGCAACGCCGATGCCGCGCTGATCAACACGATCGCAGCCGAAGAGCTTGGCGACCGCTATGCGCACGGCCGGTTGCTTTCCGATCCGACCGTGGCCGGTGTCGAACGCATCGGCTTCGCCACGGCGCAGCATCACCGCGCGCTCGCGCAGATGCTCGACCGTTATTTGGCTTCCTACAGCCCGCGCGAGCTGGCGCGGCTCGCGAGCCGCGCGAGGCCGCTCACGATCGTGCTCGGCTATGAGAAGAATGCGGTGATCGCGATGACATCCGCTGGCGCAGCCATCGCGCTCACCATCATTGCAACGCTCGGCTGGGCCTACCGGCGAACCCGCGCCGCTCGCGGGGCCGCCTTGGCGGCGCATGGCGAGGCTGTCGCCGCGCGCGAGCAAGCGCTTGCGGCCGATCGTGCGAAATCGGCGTTCGTCGCGATGATGAGCCATGAGATCCGTACGCCGATGAACGGCGTCGTCGGCGTACTCGATCTGCTCGAAACGATGGCGTTGGCGCCCGAGCCGCGCCGCTACCTGAGCATCGCGCAACATTCTGCGCGGCTGATGCTGCACGTAGTCGACGACACGCTCGACTACGTCAAGATCGAGCAGGACGCATTGACGCTCGCCGCCGAGCCGTTCGATCTCTACGCGCTTGCGGCGGCAGCTGTCGAACTGCACGCGCCGCTCGCCGCGCGCAAGGGGCTGGCCGTCTATCTGGCGGCGATGCCGCACTTCGATCGACCGCTCATCGGTGACGAGGCGCGCATCAACCAGATCGTGACGAACTTGCTCAGCAACGCGATTCGCTTCACCGACCGAGGTTACGTGCTGCTCGAGGCGCGACGAAAAGTGGCCCGGGGCCATGCCTGGCTCGTGCTGTCGGTCACCGATACAGGGGTGGGCATCTCCGAAACGTACCGCGCCCGCTTGTTCGCCCCGTTCACCCAACAAGACACCACGACGATCCGGCGCTATGGCGGCACGGGCCTCGGGTTGTCGATCGTCAAGCGTCTCGTCGATCTCATGGGCGGCTCGATCGAGATCGACAGCCGCGTCGGCGAAGGCACGCGCGTGCGCGTTCGATTGCCGATCGAATGGGGCGACGGCGCGCGCGCCTGGCCGTGCGTCGCCCCCGCGCGCGCGGCCGTTCGAACGCCGGTGCCGGCGCTGACGGTTTCGGTGCGTGCGGTGCTGACGAAGATGGGGGTTCGATGCACGAGCCACGGCAAACACGCCGATATCGAGATTGCCGCCAATGCCATGGGGGCGCTCATTGTCACGTCGCGCCGCAGCGCGCCTCGCATCGTTCGCGGCATGGACGAGCTCTCCGATGCCGTGCTCGCGGCGCTGGGCCATGCTATGCCGCCGCGCGCCGGCGCGCCGCAAGCGATGGCGGGCGCGCGAGGCTTTGAATCGCATCGCGACGATTGCGCCGGCGCGCGCGCGTTCCCGGTCGCTTTTGCACCGGCGAATGTCGGCGAACGAGTGCTCGTGATCGAGGACAACGACATCAATCGCGACATCATGGTGCGGCAGCTTCGCGCCTTAGAGGTTAGCGCCGATGCGGCGGCCGATGGCATCGAAGGCTATGCCCGTTGGCAGCGCACGCGTCCGGCGCTGATCCTGCTCGACTGCCACATGCCGGGCATGGACGGCTACACGCTCGCGCGCACGATCCGACAAGCCGAAGGCGTCGACCGAGCCCGCACGACGATCGTCGCCGTTAGCGCGAACGCGACCCAGGACGATGTGCGCGCCTGCCGGGAGGCAGGGATGGACGACTATTTGTCCAAACCGATCACGCGGAGCAAGCTCGCCGCAATGCTCGAGAAGTGGAGGGAGGGGGCAGATGCGCAAGCAGGCAGGCTGCGGATCTGAGCCGCACGAAGCGTCGGCGCAGTGGACGTTGGACTTAGCCGAGCTGCGTGTGTTGTACGGCGAAAGCGACTTGCGCCTGTTGCTGACGGTGGCGCTGGATGAGTTCGACTGCCAGCAACTGGCATTCGATGCCGCGTTCGAACGAAAACAGTGGGCGCCGGCGGCGGAGGCGTTGCATCGGCTAACGGGCACGGTGGCCTTTTTCATAGGCGATGAGCGCGCGCTCGATCCGCTTTTTCGCTTGGAGCGCGGCTTGCGCCGGGGGGATGCGATCGAGGCGGCGCGTGCGATCGCGCGAGCCCGTGCAGCGCTCGTCGCCTTCCGAGTCGCACTCGCTGCCGAACCGGCGAATGCGCGCGTTAAGACGAAGGAAAGACATGCGTATACCGTCGATTCGCGAGCCGGCGATGACCTTGCCGATGGATCCCACCCAGATCGCTGCGACGGCGCCACCGAACGGTGCTGACGAAGAAAGCGATCGGTGTCGCGCGCGCTTGGCAGAAAAGTTGGACGAGATGGCCAAAGCAACGCGAGTTCCCGCAGGCTCGATCCCGCACTCGCTGGCAACGACGGTGCTCCGTATCGATCGATTGTCTGCCTGGCAAGCACGGGGCGTCTATTGGAAAACGGCTGCGCCCGCGGTGCAAGTGCAAGTGCAAGTGCTGCTGGGATTGTTGCCCGACGCGCTGCGTGCGGCAGCGGACGAGCACGGCGTCGTTGCAACCTTCGAGCAAGGCATCGGCGACAGCGTGGTCAGGTCAGTCCATTCGTATTGCCGGCGCTGCGCCGCATCGTCTTTTGCTGCGTTCGCATGGGAACCGTTGCCATGCCGGGCGTTACTGAAACGGCTCCTACCCTGTACGCACCACGATGACCGCTGCTTCGCCGTTGCTCCGTTTGCTGTCGATTCTGCGCTTGCATGTGATCGAAAAAGCGCAATTGACGCGGTGCCTGACATGGTTGGGCTCGCGCGGCGACATTGCTGCCGCGCTGTTGGTCGCGCTCGTGGTTGCGATGATGATGCTGCCGGTGCCGGTCGTGGTCATCGATGCGTTGATCGGCGTGAATATCGGTGCGGCCGTATTGCTGGTGGCGTTGGCGCTGTATCTGCCGAGCGCCGTTTCCTTTTCGAGTTTTCCCATCGTGCTGCTGCTGACCACGCTCTTTCGGCTCGGCATCGAGGTCGGCGCCAGTCGCTCGATCCTGCTGCACGCCGACGCAGGCGAGATCGTGGACACGTTTGGCCGTTACGTCGCGGGTGACAATTTGGCGGTCGGCGTCATCGTGTTTTCGATCATCGCGATCGTGCAGTTTCTGGTCGTGACCAAAGGCGCGGAACGCGTGGCCGAGGTCGCGGCGCGGTTCGCGCTCGATGCGATTCCCGGGCGGCAGATGGCGATCGACGCCGATCTACGAGCGGGCTTCGTCCGCCCCGAGACGGCGCAACAATTGCGGTTGGAGCTCGCGCGAGAAAGCCGGATGAATGGCGCGATGGATGGGGCGATGCGATTCGTCAAAGGCGATGCCATCGCCGGGCTCGTCATCGTCTCGATCAATCTAACGGCGGGGATCGCGCTTGGCGTCGTGCAGCACGGGCTCTCGTTCGAGCAGGCCGTGACGCGTTATTCGATTCTCACGATCGGCAATGCGCTCATCGCGCAGATTCCCGCGCTTCTGATCGCGATTGCGGCGGCCTTGTTGATCACGCGCAGCGGCGAGAGTGGCGGGGCGGGCGCAACGGTGGGCCGGCAGATCGCCGACCAATTGGGTGGTGCGCCGGCCGCTTGGTTCGTGGCTGCCGGGGTGATGGCGATGTTCGCGGCGGCGCCCGGCATGCCCTGGCCTGTCTTTCTGCTGCTTGGCGGCGCGATGCTCGCGGCGGCCCTGTTGCGGCTGCGCCGCGACGCGCGTGCGCAGGCCCGATCCGAGGCGTTGGGCGCGGCGCCCGTGCCCGGCGTCGTGCCCGACGATGCCGACGTGCGCCAAATCGTGCCGATGCGTCCGCTCGTCGTGTCGCTTGCCCATCGGGAAACGGATGCCGACGCCGAGCGCGTAGCGGCGCTCACGCGGGCAGCCCGCCGCGTCCGCAACGAACTCGTCTTGCGCTACGGCGTGACGGTTCCGGTCATCGAGATCGACGCGCTCGCCCCGATAGCCGAGTGCGACTACGAAATCGCCATTCACGAAGTCGTGCTCGCCACGGGACGTCTTCATTGGGATCGAGTGTGCGTGCCCGTGACCGACGAAATGGAAGCGCTAGCACGCGAGCACGGCGTGTCACAGTCGTTTCCGCTCATCGACGGGGCCGTATGGCTCGAACCTTGCCGGTTGCCGGAATCGGCTGCCGGGGACGGGCTGCGGTTGGGACCGACCGAGTACTTCGCGCGGCTGTTGCGCCGGCTATTGCACCGGCATGCCGCTCAGTTCGTCGGTATTCACGAGGCGCAGCTCGTATTCAATTGGCTGCAGCGGGAAATGCCGGCTACGGCGAAGGAGCTGTCGCAAGCGTTGACGCTGCCGCGATTCGCTGAAGTCATGAAGCTGCTCGTCGTCGAGCGCGTGTCGCTGCGCAACGTGCGCGAGATTGCCGAAACGCTCGTCATATGGGCGCCGCGGGAGAAAGAAACGCAGGCGCTGGCCGAGCATGTGCGCGCGGCGCTTGGCCCTCAGATATGCCAAGAGTTCGCTCAAGGTGCGGTTCTGCACGCTTTGTTGCTCGCGCCAGCGTTGGAAGAGAAGCTCGGGGCGGCGCTGCAGGAGACGCCGCGCGGCGCCATGCTCATCGTTGACCACGACACGACGCTGGCGCTCGTCGAACGTATCCGCGCGCTCAACTGCGCGTGTGTGGATAGGCGGATCGGTCCCGTTCTGTTGACGACGCAGGTGTTGCGTCGGCCGTTGCGGCAATTGCTCGCCGAGGACCTCTTCGATACGCACGTGCTGTCCTATGCCGAGGTCGGGCCGATGCAACGGGTGCAGGTGTTGGCCACTGTTTGTCTCGACGAGCAGACCCCGGCCGCCGAGTGAGATACCGTGATCGATGCGGCTGAGGATGCTGATTCGATCCGTAGTGCCGATGTCGATGTCGACGTGGACGTGGAGGCGGATGGGATGCGGAGTCGGATCCCGGGGGGACGTACCGATGTAGAGGCCGGCGCCGCAGCCTGTGCCGGTGCGCGCTTCTACGGATCGAAGACGACATCATCGATCTCGATCGGAACGTTGGAGCGATCTTCCAGTTGTTCAACCTCGTCGACGATTCGATAGACGATGGCGACGGCGCGATAGCAATCGGGTGGGATTGCCGCTTGCAGTTCGCCGTGTTGGAACAGATAGCGCGCGAGCCGCCGACATCGAAAAACCGGGATGCGCTCGAGCAAAGCGCTATTTGTGAGCGAGCGTGCGACATCGTCAAGCGCTTTGCCGATGACGATCGGCGCTTGCAACGGATCTGCCGCGTAGTCGAGCATGACCGCGATATGCTCGGGGTTGGTGACGAGCGCGCGTTTGCCGCTGCGAGCGCGCGTTGATACGCCAGCAGCGGCCTCGTGGGACTGTGCGCGTTGATGGGACCGAATCAAGGGGTTGCCGTTTGCTTGCTTGAGCTCGTCTTTCAGTTCGCGATGTGACATGCGAAGCCCCTGGCGATGCCGCCGTTTCGAGACGATAGCGGCTAGCGCGGTTGGCACGAGCAAAGCGGCAAGGAGCGTGCGTACGAAACCATGCAACACGGTGATGCCTGCTTGCAGATCGAATTGAAGCGCTTGCCAAGCAATCATCGAGGCGATGATCGGGAAACGCTCGCGCAGTTGCCAATAGGCGGCCGTGGCGAGTAGCCCCGCGCTCGTCAGCGCAAGTGCGACGGAAACGAGGTTGCTTGCGCCGAAAAGCCCTTTCAAACGTTTCGCGGCATTGAGCCGCTTCATCGAGGGACCCACCGCTTTCGGCGCGAGCGACAATCCGCCGGTGACCCAGGCGGCGGCGATCGAGCCGACGACAGCCGCCGCAACCACGGGCAGGATAGCGACGGCCACGAGGCGAATAGCCTGTCCGCATAAGTCGAGCCAAGCGTGCGTGCGATCCGGTGCTCTGAACTGCGCGAATACAGCATCTTGAAGACGAAGCCAGCGCGCCAGGTTCGCGTCGATCGATGCGAAAGCTACCTCGGCTGTCAATATGGCCACGGCGAGTCCGGCAAGCACATCGCTGCGTGCGGCGTTGCCCTCGGCGCGTGCATCGCGCAGACGCTTGTCTGTCGGCGGCAGCGATTTGTCGTTCATCGATCCACTGGGTTGAAGCTTGTCCGCGCGCCGCTTGCTTGTCCAACGCCCATCATGGTCGGACGGACATACGATCCGGCGCCGCATTGCGCATCCGCTGTTGAACGTCGGCGAAGTGTTCGGCGGCAGTATCGGCTGCTGCGTTCAGCAGGCCGGGTATCGTCAATGCGATCAGAAGCAACAAGGCCACGCTTTTGAATGGCAGCGCAGCCGCGTAAGCAGGAAATTTTGCGTTGACGCGAGACAAGAGCGCGAAGCTGGCTTCGATCGCGCCGAGCGCCAGCAAATAGGGCGCGGCGAGCGTGAGGGCGAATCGCATCATCGACACGAGAAGGTCGCATACGGGCCCCCATGCTTGGGGACCGAGCGGCGGCAGCGGCGTTAGCGCCGGCCAAACGGCATAACTCGTCCAAACGATGTCGAAGAGGCCGGATAGGCCGCCGGTATGGATCAGAAGGACGACGAGGGCCTGTTGCAGCATCGCGCCGAGCACGGAGGCGTCGATCGACGCAGCAGGGTCGATCGCCTGCGGATTGCCGCCACGCTGGTAGTCGAAATAGGTGCCGGCGGCCTCGATGGCCCAGAACGGCACGGCGACGAGGCACGCGATTACGATCCCGAGTGCGGTCTCCTTGCCCGCGACCGCGATCCAGTCGACCGCGGACATAGGCGCGCTAGCGAGCGCGGCCGCCACGCCGGGCGTAATCGGCAAGGCAAGCGCGAGCGCAATCACGGTGCGTGCCATACCGCCTAGTGCATGTCCGGCGAAGACGGGCACGAGCACCATCGCCGGCATCCAGCGCAGGGCGCATAACGCCATCGCGGCCACGAAGGGGAGGGCGGATTCGAGGGCGCCGGTCACGTCGAAACATCAAGCGCGGGAGACGCTCGCCAGTTCGAACGCTCGCTCGACCATGCGAACGAGTTCCACGCCCGCCCCGTGCCCGGTGACCGCGACTGCGATACCGACGACGACCAGTTTGACCGCGAACGGCAGTGCTTGGTCTTGTATCTGAAATGCCGACAAGACGAGCGAAATGGCGATCCCGGCACAGGATGCGGCGAGCGCGAGCGCAACCGACACCTTGAATGCGAAAAGCAGCGCATGCTGCAACAAGGCTAGCGACTCCGGCATGGCGTTATCCGTGATAGGAGAGAACGAGGGCGTGCAGTAGTTTTCCCCATCCGTCGGCGAGCACGAACAACAACAGCTTGATCGGCAAAGCGACGATCATGGGCGGCACCATTTGCATACCCATCGCGAGCAGCACATTCGACACGAGAATGTCGACGGCGATGAAGGGGATGAACAATAGCAGGCCGATTTCGAATGCAGCCTGCAGTTCCGAGACGACGAACGCGGGCACGGCAATGCTCCAATCGTCGGTTCGTGCCGACTCGCGCGTGGCATCGGGCCAACTCTTTTGAGCGAGTTCTAGAAAGCGTTCGCGCTCGCGTTCGCTGCCGTTGCGCAGCACGAATTGCTTGAGCGGCTCGACAACGGCGAGCGCCGCTTCGATTTGCGATGCGCCCGATGCCGGCGCGAAGGGGATCGCCTTTGCCTTTGTCATGCATGCCGATAGCGTCGGCGACATGACGAACAAGGTGGCGACGAGCGCGATGGCATTGAGCGCCAGCGTCGTGGGCGCTTGCTGGACGCCGAGCGCGTTGCGCACCAATACGAGCACGACCGACATCTTCAGATAGGAGGTGGTGGCGATGGCGATGAGCGGCAACAAGGAGAGCAGGCCGAGCAGTGCGATCAGGGCGAGTGGGTGTTGATCGAGCATCATGGCTTCGACGAACCGTTTTCATCGGGGAGATGGGACCGTTGCGCTATCACCATGTCAGCTCCGCCGCATAGGGCCCTGTGAAAACCGCGCGCCCCGGCTCGATGCGCACGAGCGTGAACGCGCGCCATCGGCTGCCGGGCATCAAGACCTGACCGTCGTCGGTCACGATGAATCCATACGGGCCGCCGCTTGCACTTCGGATCGAGAAAGGCGGGCGTTCCCTCGCCTCGTTGGGGTAAACGGCCGCGGTCAGCACGCGGACGCCTGAGGCCGGCGCCAGTGCCGGTGTTGTCCCTTGCGTGAGGCGGATCGCATCGTCCGCGGACTTTCCGACGAGCGCGCCCGACGCGTGAGCCGCGGGTTCGCGCATGCTGAGACGAGATGCAGTTCCCCCATCGAGACTTGCCGCAACCGCTGCGATTAGGCCCGCGACGAGCGCAAGCGCGGCGCCGCGACGCAAGCCCGAGAAGATACGCAGTTCAAGCATGACCGATTGCGCTCACCTGTTTCAAAGTGCTTTGGCGCTGATGAAGATGGCGCGCTGCTCGGCACGTGCGGTCGCAACGGGGTAACTCGCAATCAGGCGTGGCGGTGCGCCGCTTTCGAGCGTGACGGCGGCGTCGAATTTGACGCTGCTCGTATTGGCCCAAGTTTGGCCCGGCAGGCCAGTGGGCTGGGCCATCAGCAAGTCTACGTCGACGGCGATCGCGTTTGTGCCGGCTGCCGCCGCGGGGACGGTGCGGGCAGTGAGATCGAGGCGATCGCCCCGACCGCCGTCGCGGCCGTTGACGGGTAGCGTTTCGGCTTTATCGTCCGTGGCGCCGCGGTGGGACGACTCGGCGCCGATCGTGAGCGTGGCATGGGCATTCATCCGGGCAACGAGGATTTGATGGTTGAGCAGGCGCACACGCTGATCGGCGACCGCCTGCGCGAGCTGCGTCTCGAACGAGGCAGGATTCGAGGGCCGATTCGCCGCTAGGCCCATCTCGCCGCCTTCGCCGGCCGCCCGCAGCGCGAGCAGCGTCGTGGCGTCCGCTTCGATGACGAGCACCTCCATCGAGACGAGCGGCGAGGGGCGGTCGAGCGCATCGATGAGCCGTTGGAGATCGGTGCGCAAGCTGCGCTCGCCCCATACCATCACGGCGTTCGTGCCCTCGTCCGCGACGATGCTCACGGGCGTGGGTGCGGACGCGGGCGAGGCGATCACGCCACGGGCGCGTGGCGTCCCGAGCAAGGGAGCGGCCCCCCCGGGCAGTCCGATCCATTGCGCGAGCGATGGGGCTACGCTTGGCAACGGCGGAGGCATATCCGGCTGGGCTGGCAACGAGAAAGCCGGCGGTGCGATTGCCGAGCTTGGGGCTAGCAATTCCCGCAGCAGCGTTGCGACGCCGGGACGAACTGCCGGCGAGGAGGACGACGGCGGCTTATCCGCGGCTTGCGCATAACGCAGCGGAAAAATCATGGCCTCCGGTGCGGCCCCGGCGCTTTGAGGCTGAGCGTGGCTGGCCACGATGCGCCGCACAAGCGCCCGATACGCGCGCGGGCCGCCCACGAGCACGGCATCTTGTCCATCCAACTCGCCCCATCCGAAGCGCGCATCGTAAATTCCGACTGCTTCGAGTGCGCCGCGCGCGCTGTCGGCGCGCATGCCTGCCAACGCGATGCGCTCCACCGCAGAATCGTGGGCGGAGCTTACATGCAGCGTGCGGTTCGCAACGAACCATGCGAAGGGGTGCGCATGGGCGAGATGTTCGAGGAAGGTTCGGCCTGTCTCGGCCCGCACCCAGCCGTCGAGCTTGCCCAACTGCCAACCCGGCGGCTTGCTCGGGTCGACGCGTAGCGCTAGGCCGTGATCAGTTGCGAATCGACGCAGCACGTCTTGCACGGTGAGATTGGAGGCGTCGAGCGCATAGGGAGCGGCCAGCGTGGCGTTGCCGGCGGCGCCGGCAGGCGGGCTCGCGCTTGCGCCGACGCCGGGGGCGAATGCGCAAAGGCCCGCGAGCACGAGGCGATATAAGTGCATGCGAAACGACATCCTGCTATCGAATCTCATTGATGACCGTACGTAGCAAGGCAAACCTCATTTGAAGGTCTGTCGTCGCGCTCCAGTTCGCGAGCGAGACGCCACGCAAGGACTCGACATAGTGTTGCCACCGCTCCGGCGCAGCGGGCGAGAGCGAGCGGCGCAGATGTTCCGTATGGCGCAGTGCATTGAGCAGGTGTATTTCGGCGAGAGGAATAGTCATGGGTCGAGAAGGCTGATAGGCGTCGTCCCATTGCAGACGAGCACGGACGAATGCGCGAGGCGCCATGCGATATTCGAACCGGGCGAGCAGAGGCGGCGAAACGTCCGGCATTTCCGGCGAACGGCGGAGCTCTTGCGCCGAGACGAGGGAAGCATGTCACGGCCCTCCCGTCTGTTCGAGATGCCGGTCCAACTTCATGCGCAAGCGCGACAATCGCGAGCGGACGGTCCCGACCGGAATGCCGAGGATGGCTGCGACGTCGACGTAGCTGACGTTATCGATGAATAGCAGTTCGAGCATGCGCTGTTGTTCCGGAGACAGCGATTGCGCAAAGTCGAGGAACCGCAGGAACGTTTGCTTGACGGACACGCAACGTTCGGGCGCGCGCGTATCGACGAGCGCGTGCTCATGATCGTCGATGCGTTCGGTCACGAACCGGTAGTCCGACGTGCGGTTGATGTGATTGCGCACGACGTTGAGCGCGATCGCGGTCAACCATGTTTTCGGCTGTGCCGCGCCGCGATACGACATGCGGTTTTCCCAAGCCCCTAAATAGGTCGATTGCAGAATGTCTTCGGCGTCTTCCGCGCTGCGCACCCGGCGCGCGATGAAGCGATAAATGGAACGACCGTGAACGCGGTACCAGTCGTCGAATTCAGTGGTCCGATCCGCAGCGGCCGATCGGACCGCATGCGAGCGTGTCGAAATCATAGGCGGGTCGAGGCTCATGACGTGGCGATCCGCGCATGATCTCGGATTTGACTCGCGCTCGGACTCGATCGACTAAAAAACCGGACGATGTAACGTTTGGCGATGCGGTTCGAATCGCTTTTAGCGGCGCAATGGAACCGCGGCGAGCCGGCTGTTACTAAGTCCGCAATTCCGGCATGCGATCGTTCGATCCGTGGAAGAGCACCCGTTCCAATTTCGGTAGAAAGGGGGAGTCCAATCATGACCATCGCAGCCGTAGTTCCCGCAATTCAGGCAGTCGGTTCGCTCGCAACGCTTGCTTCGTCGGTCGTGTCGGCGCTGTCCGGCACGTCGGACGCGGCCTCGCCGGGTGCGGCGGGTTCGACGAACGGCATGGCCCTCAATCAGATGGAGCGCGTCCTGCAACGGCAGGAAGCGATGCAGTTGAAGGCGATGGAAATGCAGACCGAGGCCAGCATCCAAAAGATGATGACCGATACGGCCAACAGCATCGCAAGCGGCCATCTCGATTCCGGAGCGAAAGTGCAGAACGCCAGCATCAAAGCGGCTCAAGGCATTCACTTTTAACGTGTGTGAATAAGCCGGCGGGCGCGTGCGATCGTGCCCGCCGTCCAAGGTACGGAAAAACATGATCGAGGCAGTGGAAAGCTTCGCCGCGCGCGTGGCGGATCAACGGCATGCAGCGCGGTGGGCGGCGCAGGCCGGCATCGCATTCGCGCATGAAAAGCGCCGCGTCGACGCCGAATACGCGCTGGCATCCGTTCAGGGGCATGCGAAAACGGAACTCATCAACGCCCTGCGCAACCTCGTCCAGCAGTTGCGGCCATGACCGCCGCGAGTGGGGAGGTGAAGTCCACCGGTGTCGAACCGCCGGGTGTCGTGTCCCGCTATGTCGTTTCGCCTGTGAGTGGTCAGTTCGATACGTTCGCCGCCGCGATGCACGCCGTCGATGTCGACGTCAACCGGGTTTCGCTTGGTGCAGCAGTACACGAGGCGCCCGCCGTCGGTTCGCCCGGCCCCTTGGTTCCCGCGCTTGCGCGCCACCTCGACAGGCTGGCCCGGGATCGAGTGAAGGCGCAGGCGCTGTCCGACGACTTGGCTGGCGCTTGGGCGCACGGCACGGATCTACCGGCGCTCGCGGTGAAGATGCACCGCCATGCGCGCGCCATGGCTTCCTACAACATGAGCGTCATGTGGAGTGCGAAACTCGTCGGCCTGACGACGAGCGCGCTCAAGCAGTTGACCTCGCCTGCATGAACGGCTCGCAATGAGACTGTCTATGCACGTGGAGCTGAGATGGCTGTCGGTGGTGGTGGCCGTGGCATGTTTAGTAGGGTGTGGGCGCAAGGTCGCATTGCAACACGCAGCGGATGTGCGTCAAGCAAGCGAGATCGCCGCCGTGCTGGGTGCGCGGGGAATCGAGGTCGAGCGCAAGCCCGAGAAGGCCGGGGTGCTGCTTTACGTGGGCGAGGCCGACTTCCCGCAGGCGATGCAGGCGCTGCGCGAAGCCGGCTTGTTGCGGCCTAGCCGGCAGAGCGTCGACGAGGCGCTGGGCAAGCGTGGCATTGCCCCAACGCCGCTCGAGGAGCGCCAGCGGCACGTACATGTGGTCGAGCGAGACCTCGAAGCGGCGCTCATGGATATCGACGGCGTCACCGCAGCGCGGGTGCGCGTCGTGCCGCCGGAGCGCCCGTCTCCCGGCGCGCCGCTGATGCCGGCGTCGGCTTCCGTCCTCGTCAAGCATCGTGCGGGCATCGATTTGTCGCCGCTGTTGCCGGGCATCGCCAAGCTCGTCAAGAACGGCGCGCCGGGGTTGGCGGGCGAGGACGATCGACGCATCACGGTTTTGCTGGTGCCGGAGCAACCCAGCGCCGGCGTGCCGGCGGTTTCGGGCGGCAACGCTAACGATCCGTTCCGGCTGCTGTCGATGCCGGTTGTCGCCGGATCTGCGGCGCTCGGGTTTCTTGCGCACTCGCTGCTGCGTCGGGTGGCCTGGCGCCGTCCGAAACGAGATAACGATGGCGACGTCGACAGTGCCACCCCCGGATAATCCCATTCCGCCGTTTCGGTATTTCGCCAATGCATCAATCAGATTTCCGGTCGCGGATAGGCGCTGGAAATCGATTGCACACACCGGTTTGTTTCACTATTCGAGAATTTTCTTATTCGCTGATCTGCACGACGTCCCTACAGTTTGATATTGGCCGGCCGTGACTACAATTTCTCGATAACCGCCGACGCGCCAATCAACGGGGCTGGTCGCGGCGCGGTAGCCGGCCGAGCTGGCGTCCCGACCGCATCGACGGCAGATCAGAGAGGCAAACAACGTCGTGAACAAACCACTGCAGATCATACTGGCGGAAGATCATGGCATTGTCCGCTACGGCATCCGGCTGGCCATCGAGGCCGGCCATGTCGCGCACGTCGTCGCGGAAGCCGCCGATTCCGACGAACTGATTGCGGCAGCACGGCAACATCCGTGCGACGCGATCGTGACCGACTTGTCGATGCCCGGCACACGGACGCGCGACGGGATTGCCCTCGTCGACCGGCTGCAACGGATTTGCCCAGGTGTGCCCATCATCGTCGTCACCGCCCTGCGCAATGCGGCCATCTTGAACAAGCTGTTGGCGAGAGGCGTGAAGGGCGTCGTCGACAAGGCGGGCGGTGTGAACGAATTGCATTGTGCGCTCGTCGCCGCGGGGCAGGGTAGAACCTACGTCAGTCCCGGCGTGGAAAAGCTGCTCGCGCGAATGAACCTCGTCGGCGAGCGCGTCGGCAAGGAGGCGACGCTGACCACAGCAGAGATGGAAGTGATCCGCTTGTTCGCCGCGGACGGCCTGACGGCCGCCCAAATTGCCGAACGGCTCAATCGCAGCGTCAAGACGGTGAGCGCGCATAAGGTCCGCGCGCAGCACAAACTCGGCTTGGGGACCAATCAGGAATTGCTCGAGTATTGGCGAGCGCACGATCATTGTTCGTAGCGATGGCGGCCGTGCGTGCCGGCGTCTGGCGCATCGGGCGTGGGCTTGCAGCGTGCGCCCTCGCTGCGGCGGCGCTGCTTGGGTGCTCGCAGCGTGAGCATGGCGCACCCTCTAGCGCTGCGCGCGATCTGCGCCTGCCGCTATCGCAAGCCGATCGCGACTACCTCGAATCGCTGCCGCCGCTGCGCCTGGGCGTCGATCCGCATTGGGCGCCCATGGCGTTCGTGGATCCGCAGGGGCACATCGACGGCATCTCCGCCGACTATCTCGATTTTCTGAAAAGCACGTTGGGCATTCGCTTCCGTTTGGTGCCGACGCGCTCATGGGGCGAGACGATTCGGCTTGCCAATGAAGGCCGCATCGACATCGTGATCGCCGCCTCGCAGTTCGATGGGCTCGCGCCGGGATTTGGCTTGTCGACGCCCTATGTGCGTTATCCCCTCGTTATCGTCACGCGCGAAGCCGCGCCGTTCATCGGCAGCCTGCAGGATCTCGAGGGCGGGCAGGTCGCGATCGTCGGCGATGTCCAAACGGCGCGTCTCCGGTTCCCCGGGTTGCCGAGCGTTCACGCGGTGACGGTCGGCTCCGCCGAGGATGGGCTCAATGCGGTCGCGCAAGGGCGCGCCTTCGCGTACATCGGCAATCTCGGCGTCATCGATCGGATCGTGCGAGAGCGCTATGCGGGCACGTTGCGCGTCGCGGCGCCAGCCGATCGCGTTCAAGAGTTGTCCTTCGGCGTCGCGCCGCAGTTTGCGCCTCTGCTGCCTCTCATCGATCGCGTGTTGTCGGAGATCCCCGAAATCGAGCGCGAGCGCATCCAAAACAGCTGGCTCTCGAGCCGCTTCACGTTCGGCGTTGCCCCGCGCACCCTGTGGCTTGTGCTTACGCCGCTGGGCGCCGTGACGTTGGTCTTTCTCGCGCTGTTGTCGTTCAACATGCTGCGTCTTCGCAAAGAGGTGAGTCATCGCCGCAGAACCGAACGCGAGTTGGTGTTCGAGACCCGCTTCAAGGCGCTGCTGATGGATACGGTGCCGATCCCCGTTTGCGTCAAAGATCCCGACGGCCGATACGTCGCCGTCAATCCCGCCTATGAGCAAGCCATGGGCGTGCGGTCCGAACATGTCGTCGGGAAAATACTGCCGCCGCCGGGGCCCGGGCGCGAGCTCGACGTGGATGTATTCGCGCAAGCGGCGCGCGCTGTCCTCGAAACGGGGCGGCCCGCTCAGGGCGAGCTGCGCTATCGCGGGCACGATGACACGACTCATGAGGCTGTGTACTGGGTTCGGCTTTGTAGCGGTGAGGACGACGGTCGGGCCGCCGTGCTGTGCGCTTTCGTCGATGTCTCGGAGCTGCGCCGCATGGAGCGCAGGGAATTGGAGCACAAGCGCCGGCTCGTCGAATTGACGCAGGCGCTGCCTTCTGTGGTGTTCCAATTGCGCTTCAGGCGCGCGCCGCGCCCGCGGTTCGAATTGATTTTCGCCAACCGGCGGGCCGATGCGCTCGTGCGCTCGCACGACACCCACGCGACCGATGCGTTTGCCCCGTTCGTGCGCGCGCTCGATCCGGCCCAACGCATACGATTGACGAAGATGTTCCTGCGTTCGGCCCGCTTGCTCGAACGCGTGCGCGCCGAGTTCATGCTCGACATGCCCGACGGCCGGCTCGCGTGGTTTCACGTCGAAGCCGAACCGCGTTTGCGCGAGGACGGCAGCGTGCAATGGAACGGGTACTTGCATGATGTCACTGAGGCGAAAGAGTCTCACGCAGCGCTGATCGACGCCAAGCACGAGGCCGAAGAGGCCGCGAGAGCGCGCGATGCGTTCATCGCGACGGTCAGTCACGAGCTGCGTACGCCGATGAGCGGCATCATCGGCATCTTGCAGTTGCTCGATCACGACGCTCTGGCCGATGACGACCGCCGTCTCGTCGAGATGGCCGGCAACGCCGCCGAGCTATTGCTACGAATCCTCAATGACATCCTCGATTTCGCCAAAAGCGAAAATGGCGAGTTCTCGCTCGAATCGGCGCCCATCTGCATCGCCGAGATCGTCGAGCGCGCTGCGGGCTTCGTTGCGCCGGAGATCGAGCGCAAGGGGCTGCGGTTGCACGTGCATATTTCGCGCGCCGTGGCTCCGCGCCATCTCGGCGATATGCAACGGCTCGGACAGGTGTTGCTCAACCTGCTCGGCAATGCGGTGAAGTTCACGGAACGAGGCGCTGTCTCGCTGACGGTCGAGGCGCTCGGCGAGACCGCCGCCAGTCAAACGCTGTGTCTGCGTGTTGCCGATACGGGCATCGGCATCTCGCCGGACGATCAGGCGTGCTTGTTCTCGCCGTTCTCTCAGGCTCGCGGCACGGTCGGGAGCGGGTACGGCGGGACGGGCCTGGGGCTGACCATTTGCCGGCGATTGATCGAACGAATGGGCGGCGCCATTGCGCTCGAGAGCGCGTTGGGGCAGGGCACGACGGTCACCGTCACATTGGACCTGCCGATCGACTGCACGCCCCTGGCTGCCGATGCCGATGCCGATGCCGATGCCGATGCCGATGCCGATGCCGACGGTCACGGCCACGGCCACGGCGGTATTTCGCCTCAAGCCGAGGCGGCTGCGCCGCGCGCATCGGAGAGCGCGGCGCGGCGTGTTTTGCTGGTCGAGGACCAACTCATCAACCGCGAAGTCCTGAGGCGACAGCTCGCGAGTTTGAGTGTCGTCGACTGCGATTTGGCCGAGGACGGCGCTCAAGCGCTCGAGGCCTATGAGCAGGGCGATTACGCGATGGTGATCACCGATTGCGCGATGCCCCTGCTCGACGGCTTGGCGCTGGTCGGGCGCATTCGCCGCCGAGAGCGTGATGGCGCGGTCGAAGGCGATCCCGGGCGTCGCACTGTGCTCGTCGTGCTGACGGCGGATGCCACCGCACAAAAGCGGGAAGCCTGCTTCGACGCGGGCGCCGATGAAGTCTTCGTCAAACCGCTATCGATCGAGCAACTGCGAGCGCTGCTCGTGCGGCATCGGCTCACCGATTCGTGCAACGCCGGCTTTGCCGATGCGCTTGTGCATGACGAGTTGTGGCAGCCGCTTTGCCGAACGCTCGCCGCGGATTTGAATGCGCTGCTTGCGTCGTCGTCGAAGGGGGACAGCGACCGCATGCATGAGGTCGCGCATGCGATTGCCGGCACGGCCGCGTGGTTTCAGCTGCGGGCGGTGGCCGATGCGGCCGTTCGCCTTCAGGAAGCGTTGGCGCAACGGCAAGGGGTGCAGGCGGCGGTACGGGCGTTATCGGCGGCGATCGAGCGGGCTATTGCACAGGCCTGTTCGTCGGAGTCGGAGTGATGGGCCCGATGGGGGGGCTGATGTTCGTCGTGAATGCGTCGAGCATTGGCTTCGCCGCTTCTCTTGCGCTCCGGCCGGAATCGAAGCGAAGCCGCTTTGCGGTTTTGCCGCGCCGCCCCTGCCACCGTTATCATCTGGCGATGTCCTCGATATCGGAGCAATCGTGCGCCTGAAACTCATGCAAGCTCGCTCGGCAGACCTCGGAAGGCTCGAGCCGCGGCCATGAGCGAGCGAACGATTTCGTGTGGCGTCATCTTGCTCGACGGTCGCGGTCGGGTCTTGCTCGCCCATGCCACGGAAACGTCGCACTGGGATATCCCCAAAGGCCAGCCGGACGCCGGCGAGGCGCCCCTCGAGGCCGCCTTGCGCGAGCTGCGCGAGGAAACGGGCATCGAGCTCGCGCCGCGGCGCCTGAAAGAGCTCGGCCGCTTCGCTTATCGCCGGGATAAGGATCTGCATTTGTTCGCCGCGCGCGTGGAGGACGGCGAAATCGATCTAGCCCGCTGCGTGTGCACGTCGATGTTTCCGAGCCGCAAGCATGGCGGACCCATCCCCGAAATGGATGCGTTCCGCTGGGTGGCGCCGCATGCGGTCGGCCGCTATGCGAGCGGCAGTCTCACACGGCTATTCGCGACCGCGCTCTCGCTCACGGAGTTACACGGCTCTTTGTAGAGGTAGAGGCGAAAAGTGGGCGAAGGCGCGCCCCGCATCGCCGGCCGTTGAGAAACGGCGTGGCGCGCCGGGCGCAGCGGCTCGCGCACCACCCCCACCGGTCAGGCGGCGAGCCCGCCTGCCGTTCGCTCCGTTACTTGCCGCCCCAACTGTCGCGCAGGCCGACGATTCGATTGAACACGGGCTTGCCCGGCTTCGAATCGTAGCGGTCGGCGACGAAGTAGCCGTGGCGCTCGAACTGGCAGCGTTCCTCGGGCGCCAAGGTTTCCGCTCCTGGCTCCAAATAGGCCTGCACCACGCGCTTCGAATCGGGATTGAGCGCCTCGAGGAAATTGCGCCCGCCCGCATCGGGTTGCGCTTCCTTGAACAGGCGGTCGTACAGCCGCACTTCGACCGGCACGGCATGGGTTGCGCTGACCCAGTGGATATTGCCTTTCACCTTGTAGCTGTTGGCGCCTTCCGTGCCTGATTTGCTATCGGGGAAGTAGTTGCAGTGGACGGCGACGATATTGCCGTTCGTGTCCTTTTCTGCACCCGTGCATTCGATCACGTAACCGTAGCGCAGCCGCACCTTGTTGCCCGGGAACAGCCGGAAGTAACCCTTCGGCGGTGTTTCGGTGAAGTCGTCGCGCTCGATCCACAACTCGCGCGTGATCGGGAACGTGCGCTGGCCGCGTTCCGGGTGATGCGGATGGACCGGCGCCGAACAGGAATCGGCCAAATCGACGGGGAAATTATCGATGATGAGCTTGAGCGGATCGAGCACGGCCGCCGTGCGCGGCGCTTTCTCGTCCAGATCGTCGCGCAGCGCGCCTTCGAACACGCTCATGTCGATCCACGAGTCGACTTTCGTGACGCCGATGCGGTCGCAAAAGAGCCGGATGCCCTCCGGCGTGAAGCCGCGCCGGCGCAGGCCGACGATCGTCGGCATGCGCGGATCGTCCCAGCCCTCGACATGGCCTTCGGTCACGAGTTGCAACAGCTTGCGCTTGCTCGTGATCGCGTACGTGAGGTTCAGCCGCGAGAACTCGATTTGCTGCGGCAGCGGGCGCATGAAGACACCGGTTTGCGCGAGTTCGTCGAGCACCCAGTCGTACAACGGGCGGTGATCTTCGAATTCGAGCGTGCAAAGGGAATGGGTGATGCCCTCGATCGCGTCCGAAATGCAGTGCGCGTAGTCGTACATCGGGTAGACGCACCAGGTGTCGCCCGTGCGGTAGTGATGCGCGAAGCGCACGCGGTAGAGCACCGGGTCGCGCATCGTCATGTTCGGCGAGGCCATGTCGATCTTGGCGCGCAGCACGTGCTCGCCTTCTTTGAATTCGCCGGCCTTCATGCGACGGAACAGGTCGAGGTTTTCCTCGGGCGTGCGGTCGCGATAGGGCGAGTTCTTTCCGGGCTCGGTGAGCGAGCCGCGATTGGCGCGCATGTCGTCCGCCGTTTGGCTGTCGACGTAAGCTTTGCCGCGCTCGATCAACAATTCGGCGTATCGATAGAGCTTGTCGTAGTAGTCGCTCGCGAAGTACTGATGCGACTTGCCGTCTTTCTCCCAGTCGAAGCCGAGCCAACGCACGGCGTCGACGATCGAATCGGCATATTCGATGCTTTCCTTTTCCGGATTCGTATCGTCGAAACGCAAATGGCAGACGCCGCCGTAGTCGCGCGCCACGCCGAAATTCAGGCAGATGCTTTTCGCGTGGCCGATGTGCAGGTAGCCGTTCGGCTCGGGGGGGAAGCGCGTTTCGACGCGTCCGCCCCATTTGCCCGTGCGGTTGTCCTCATCGATGATGTTGCGGATGAAATTGGACGGCGGAGCGGCCGCAGCGTCGTTGCGTTCGTTGTTCATGCGAGAGTCGGAAATCGGCGGAAGTTACACGGGACGAGCCCGCGGCGATTCGACCATTCTACCTAAAGGACGCAGGCACCGACCTGCGGCGCGGTGCAGGCCCCGTGCCCGGACGGGTGCGATGCCTGCCGCGGGAGCGCCCGCTCGCCCGCACCGGGCGCGTCATCGGTTGCGTCTCCTTCGAGCGCACGGTCGAGCGCTTATACTACGCGCGAACCCTCGGACGGCGCGCGCAAGCGCGCATACATACACCTCCGCGCGCACGACACACCATGATTCGAACCCAGACACTCGTTCTGCCCGGCTATGCGAATTCGGGCCCTGGTCATTGGCAAACCCGATGGGAAGCCCTCGATGCGTCGTTTGCACGCGTGGCGATGCCCGATTGGGATCACCCCGTGCGCGAAGCGTGGTGTGCGACGCTCGAGGCCGCGGTCGCGGCGCAGCCGCGCGGGCCCATTTGCTTTGCGGCGCACAGCCTAGGTTGCCTCACGGTCGCGCACTGGGCCTTGAGGGAAGCGCAGCCGGCGCAACTCGACAAGATCGCCGGTGCGCTGCTCGTGGCGTTGCCCGATCCGAGCGGCCCGTCGTTTCCGCGCGACGCGCAGGGCTTCGACGACGTCCCGCTCGCGCCGCTGCCGTTCCGCTCGATTGTCGTCGCGAGCAGCGACGATCCGTACGGCACACGCGCGTTCGCCGAGCGCTGCGCCCATGCCTGGGGCAGCAGGCTGATGGAGATCGGCCCGCGTGGACATATCAACGCCGAAAGCGGTCTCGGCGATTGGGAAGAGGGCCGGGCATGGCTCGCGTCGCTCGCCGGGTGAGCAACGCCGCGGCCAGCCTAGGCG
>SCRN01000051.1 GCA_004322045.1 Paraburkholderia sp. | reverse complement strand
GAACCGCTCCGCACCGAGCTTCGTCAGTGCCGCCGTCAACGTCGTCTTGCCGTGATCCACGTGGCCGATCGTCCCCACGTTCACATGCGGCTTGGTCCGCTCGAATTTACCCTTTGCCATGACTTGAGACCTCTAAGTGGAACTTGTTTGTCAGTGCGGCAGCCGCCGCGTCGTTGGATTCACGCGACCGCGAGGCCGCACTGTCTTCATCAAACGCACGGCCGGCAGCGGCCGTCATGGGGGGATGCCGCAGCCGCAAACGGCTGCGCACCCTGGAATTACGCCTTCTTGATG
Organism: Paraburkholderia sp.; assembly: GCA_004322045.1. GTDB lineage: Bacteria > Pseudomonadota > Gammaproteobacteria > Burkholderiales > Burkholderiaceae > Trinickia. Next base: position 16,093 of record SCRN01000051.1, on the reverse strand, counting down.
ACCTGCTCGGCGATGTTGTTCGGCGCTTCCGCGTAGTGGTCGAACTCCATCGTGAACGTCGCACGCCCCTGCGTCAGCGAGCGGATCGACGTGGCATAGCCGAACATCTCACCCAGCGGCACGAACGAGTCGACGGTCTTGCCGCTCGGGGTATCTTCCTGACCGCGCAGGATACCGCGACGACGGCTCATGTCGCCCATGACGTCGCCGACGTATTCCTCCGGCGTCACCACCTCGACCTTCATGATCGGCTCCAGCAGCACCGGGTTCGCCTTGGCAAAGCCCTGCTTGAACGCCATCGAGGCCGCGATCTTGAACGCCATTTCCGAAGAGTCGACATCATGGTACGAACCGAACACCAGCCGCACCTTGACGCCCACCACCGGGAAACCGGCCAGCGGACCGCTGGTGATCGTCTCGCGCAGGCCCTTCTCGACCGACGGGATGAACTCCTTCGGAATCACGCCGCCAGTAATCTCGTTCAAGAACAGGAAGTCGTCCTTGATGAGCGGGGCGAGCTTCTCGTCCGCGCGATCCTCGTCGGTAATCGGCGACAGAATGATGACGACGTGGCCGTACTGGCCCTTGCCGCCGGACTGTTTGGCGTGCTTGTAGTCGCTCTTGACGTCGCTGGAACGGATCGTCTCGCGATACGCCACCTGCGGCTTGCCGACATTGGCCTCGACATTGAACTCGCGGCGCATGCGGTCGACGAGAATGTCCAGGTGCAGCTCGCCCATGCCGGAGATGATGGTTTGCCCGGACTCTTCGTCGGTGTGCACGCGGAAAGACGGATCCTCCTGCGCAAGACGGCTGAGCGCGATGCCCATCTTTTCCTGATCGGACTTGGTCTTCGGCTCGACCGCCATCGAGATCACCGGCTCCGGGAACGTCATCCGTTCCAGGGTGATGACATGATCCTGCGCGCACAGCGTGTCGCCGGTCGTCACGTCCTTGAGGCCAACCGCGGCGGCGATGTCGCCGGCGTGCACTTCCTTCAGTTCGTGACGCTCGTTCGCGTGCATCTGCAGGATGCGGCCAATGCGTTCCTTCTTGCCCTTGACCGGGTTGTAGACCTGGTCGCCCGCATTCAACGTGCCCGAGTAGACACGGAAGAACGTCAGCGAGCCGACGAACGGATCGGTCATGATCTTGAACGCAAGCGCGGAGAACGGCGCCTCGTCGCTGGCCTCGCGATGGTCTTCGCGCTCGCTCTCGTCCATGCCCACCACCGGCGGGCGATCCTTCGGCGACGGCAACAGTTCGACCACGGCATCCAGCATGGCCTGCACGCCTTTGTTCTTGAAGGCGGTGCCGCAATAAACCGGAATGATTTCGTTGGCGAGCGTGCGCTGACGCAGACCGGCGATGATCTCCTCCTGGGAAAGGGAACCCTCTTCCAGGTACTTGTTCATCAGCTCTTCGCTGGCCTCGGCGGCGGATTCGACCATGAAGCTGCGCGCTTCATCGGCCTTGTCCTTGAGCTCAGGCGGAATGTCCTTGTATTCGAATTTGGTGCCCTGCGCGTCCATGTCCCACAGCACGGATTTCATCCGCACCAGATCGACCACGCCTTCGAAACCGTCTTCGACACCGATCGGCACCACCATCGGCACCGGGTGGGCGCCAAGGCGGGATTTCAGCTGGCCAACGACCTTGTCGAAGTTGGCGCCGGTGCGATCCATCTTGTTGACGAACGCCAGGCGCGGCACTTTGTACTTGTTGGCCTGGCGCCACACGGTCTCGGACTGCGGCTGCACGCCGCCGACCGCGCACAGCACGAACACCGCGCCGTCGAGCACGCGCAGCGAACGCTCCACCTCGATGGTGAAATCGACGTGCCCCGGGGTGTCAATGATATTGAAGCGGTGCTGCTGCATGGAGTGATCCATGCCGTTCCAGAAGCACGTGGTTGCCGCGGACGTGATGGTGATGCCGCGCTCCTGCTCCTGTTCCATCCAGTCCATGGTGGCGGCGCCATCGTGGACTTCGCCAATCTTGTGATTGACGCCGGTGTAGAACAGGATGCGCTCCGTCGTGGTGGTCTTGCCGGCATCGATGTGGGCCATGATGCCGAAGTTGCGGTAGCGCTCGATGGGAGTGGTGCGTGCCATGGTCGTATCCGACGGACTTCCGTTTCCGATAGGGCAACGGCGGCCTTCGTGGCCGCGTTTATTGGGGAGATCCGGCAGCGATGCCGGTTGAACGGGCGCCGACGAGTGTCGTCGGCGCCACACCGCCGCGAATTACCAGCGGTAGTGCGAGAAGGCCTTGTTGGCCTCCGCCATGCGGTGCGTTTCTTCGCGCTTCTTGGCAGCGCCACCGCGGCTTTCCGAGGCTTCAAGCAACTCGGCAGCCAGCTTGCGCGGCATCGAGGCCTCACTGCGCTTGCGCGCCGCCTCGATCACCCAGCGCATGGCCAGCGCGGTACGCCGGCCCGGGCGCACTTCGACCGGCACCTGATAGGTAGCGCCACCGACGCGACGCGACTTCACTTCAACCGCCGGCGCAACATTGCTGAGCGCCTTTTCGACCAGCGCCACCGGCTCGGCGTGCTTCTCGCCCAGATGATCCAGCGCACCGTAGACGATGCTTTCGGCGACCGACTTCTTGCCGCTCTTCATCACCATATTGATAAAGCGAGCGATCAGCTGGCTGCCGTGCTTGGGATCCGGCAGGATGACACGGGCAGGGTGAGAACCTTTACGCGACATAATTGTGTCCTAACAGTCAGGATTTCGGTCGCTTGGCGCCGTACTTCGAGCGCGACTGGCGACGCTTGGTGACACCGGCGCAGTCGAGGCTGCCGCGCACCGTGTGGTAGCGCACGCCAGGAAGATCCTTGACGCGGCCGCCGCGCACGAGCACTACCGAGTGCTCCTGCAGGTTGTGGCCTTCGCCACCGATGTAGCTGATCACTTCAAACCCGTTGGTCAAACGCACCTTGGCAACCTTGCGCAGGGCGGAGTTCGGCTTTTTGGGAGTGGTCGTGTAGACGCGCGTGCAGACGCCGCGACGCTGCGGGCTGTTCTGCAAGGCAGGCGAATCGCTCTTGTAGCTCTTCGGGCTGCGGGATTTGCGCACCAACTGATTGATAGTCGACATGCGTAGCCTTTCCTGAAAACATAAAGGCAGGCCGAACACACTCGGTCTGCCAAGAAGCGGGAATATAACACGTACGACTCGTCTCGGACAAGTCCGCACCCGCCTTCCGTGACCCGAACACGAGGCGCATCCGTGCACCTCATTTCGTATGTTCACCGCGTTGCGTCGTGGCGACGCTTACTCGGCGTGCGTCCCACTGCTGGCCGGTGCCTTTTCGGACGTTGCCGACGTGGAGCCGGAAAGCGTGTCGAGATCAGAGGCGCTCAAACCGCTCTGGTTGCGGCGTGCCGTGTGGTACGCCATGCCGGTACCAGCGGGGATCAGGCGACCGACGATAACATTCTCCTTGAGCCCCCGCAACGTGTCGCGGGTGCCGCGCACCGCCGCCTCGGTCAGCACGCGCGTGGTCTCCTGGAACGAAGCCGCCGAAATGAACGACTCGGTCGCCAGCGACGCCTTGGTGATGCCGAGCAGCACCGACTCGAACTCCGCCGGACGCTCGTCCTTGGCCACCGCGCGCTCGTTCTCGATCATGATGCGCGTGCGCTCGACCTGCTCGCCGCGCAGGTAGTGGCTGTCGCCCGGATCGGTGATCTCGACCTTGCGCAGCATCTGGCGAATGATCGCCTCGATGTGCTTGTCGTTGATCTTCACGCCCTGCAGACGGTAGACGTCCTGGATCTCCTTGACCAGATATGTGGCCAACGCCTCGACGCCCTTCAGGCGCAGGATGTCATGCGGGGTCGGCTCGCCATCCACCACGGTTTCGCCCTTCTCCACGTGCTCGCCTTCGAACACGATGACCTGACGCCATTTCGGAATCAGCTCCTCGTAATCGTTGCCGTCGGCGTCCTTGATGATCAGCCGCTGCTTGCCCTTGGTGTCCTTGCCGAAGCTGACGATGCCGGAGCGCTCGGCCAGCACCGCCGGCTCCTTCGGCTTGCGCGCCTCGAACAGGTCGGCCACGCGCGGCAGACCACCGGTGATGTCACGGGTCTTGGACGACTCTTGCGGGATGCGCGAAATGACGTCGCCGACGCCGACCTTGGCGCCGTTCTGGATCTGCACGATGGCGCCGGCCGGCAGAAAGTACTGCGCGGCGATGTCGGTGCCCGGCAGCTTGAGCTCGTTGCCCTTGGCGTCTTCCAGACGCACGATCGGGCGCAGATCCTTCGCATGCGTGCCGCGGCGCTTCGGGTCGGTGACCACCGCCGATTCCAGGCCGGTCAGTTCGTCGGTCTGGTTCTGCACGGTGACGCCATCGACGAAGTCGATGAAGCGCACCACGCCGGCCACTTCGGTGACGATCGGGTGGGTATGCGGATCCCAGTTGGCGACAGTCTGGCCCGCTTTGATCGGCGCGCCGTCCTTGACGGCAATGGTGGCGCCGTAGGGCACCTTGTAACGCTCGCGCTCGCGACCGCTGGCATCGAGCACCGAGACTTCGCCCGAACGCGACACCGCCACGCGGTGGCCTTGCTCGTGCTCCACCGTCTTGAGGTTGTTGTACTTCAAGGTGCCGGTGGTCTTGACCGACACGTTGTCGACCGCCGCGGCACGCGATGCCGCACCGCCGATGTGGAACGTGCGCATGGTGAGCTGGGTGCCGGGCTCGCCGATCGACTGCGCCGCGACCACGCCCACCGCCTCGCCCATGTTGACCAGGTGGCCACGCGCCAGATCGCGGCCGTAGCACAGCTTGCATACGCCGTGCGGCGCCTCGCAGGTGATCGAGGAGCGCACCAGGACCGACTGCACGCCGGCATCGTCCAGTCGCTTGACCAGTGCCTCGTTGAGCAGCGTGTTGCGGGTGACGATCGGCTCGTCGTCGTTGCCCGGCGCGTACACGTCCTCGGCCGCAACACGACCAAGCACGCGATCACCCAGTGGCTCGACCACGTCGCCACCTTCGATGATCGGGGTCATCGTCAGGCCGTTCTCGGTGCCGCAATCGTCCATGGTGATGACGACGTCCTGCGCCACATCGACCAGGCGTCGGGTGAGGTACCCGGAGTTGGCGGTCTTCAGCGCCGTGTCCGCGAGGCCCTTGCGGGCGCCGTGGGTGGAGTTGAAGTACTGCAGCACGTTCAGGCCTTCGCGGAAGTTGGCCTTGATCGGGGTTTCGATGATGGAGCCGTCAGGCCGCGCCATCAGGCCGCGCATGCCGGCCAGCTGGCGAATCTGCGCTACCGAACCACGCGCGCCGGAGTCGGCCATGATGTACAGCGAGTTCATCGACTTCTGCGGCACCTGCTTGCCTTCGGCATTGGCCACCACCTCGGTGCCGATACCGTCGATCATCGCCTTGGCGACCTGCTCGTTGGTGCGCGACCAGATGTCGACCACCTTGTTGTAGCGCTCGCCGGCGGTGACCAGACCCGACTGGTACTGCTGCTGGATCTCGACCACTTCCTTTTCGGCGACCGCGAGGATCGCCTTCTTCTCGGTCGGAATCTTCATGTCGTCGATGCCGATCGAGATGCCCGAACGGGTGGCGAGGCGGTAGCCGGTGTACATCAACTGGTCGGCGAGAATTACCGTCCACTTGAGGCCAAGCAGGCGATAGCACGCGTTGATGACCCTGGAGATCGCCTTTTTCGACAGCTCGGTGTTGACCAGCGCGAACGGCAGCCCTTCCGGCAGAATGTCGTGCAGCAAGGCGCGACCCACCGTGGTGTCGACCAGCTTGGTTTCCTTGGTCCGCGTGCCGTCGGGGTTGATCGTCACCTCGGTCATGCGCACCTTGCACTTGGCGTGCAGCGCGGCCACCCGGGTGTCATACGCACGCCGCGCCTCATTGACGTCGGCAAACACCATGCCAGTGCCCTTCGCGTTCACCAGCTCGCGGGTCATGTAGTACAGGCCCAGCACCACGTCCTGGGTCGGCACGATGATCGGCTCGCCGTTGGCCGGCGACAGGATGTTGTTGGTGGACATCATCAGGGCGCGCGCTTCGAGCTGCGCCTCGATCGACAGCGGCACGTGCACCGCCATCTGGTCGCCGTCGAAGTCGGCGTTGAACGCAGTGCACACCAGCGGATGCAGCTGGATCGCCTTGCCTTCGATCAGCTTCGGCTCGAACGCCTGGATACCCAGACGGTGCAGGGTCGGCGCGCGGTTGAGCATCACCGGGTGTTCGCGGATCACCTCTTCGAGGATGTCCCACACCTGCGCCTCTTCGCGCTCGACGAGCTTCTTGGCGGCCTTGATCGTGGTCGCCTCGCCGCGCGCCTGGAGCTTGGCGAAGATGAAGGGCTTGAACAACTCCAGCGCCATCTTCTTGGGCAGGCCGCACTGGTGCAGGCGCAGGCTCGGGCCGACGGTGATCACCGAACGGCCGGAGTAATCCACGCGCTTGCCGAGCAGGTTCTGGCGGAAACGGCCCTGCTTGCCCTTGATCATGTCGGCGAGCGACTTCAGCGCGCGCTTGTTGGTGCCGGTGATCGCGCGGCCGCGACGGCCGTTGTCGAGCAGCGCGTCGACCGATTCCTGCAGCATGCGCTTCTCGTTGCGCACGATGATGTCCGGCGCATTGAGCTCGAGCAGGCGCTTGAGGCGGTTGTTGCGGTTGATGACGCGGCGATACAAGTCGTTCAAATCCGACGTCGCAAAGCGGCCGCCATCGAGCGGCACCAGCGGGCGCAGATCCGGCGGCAGCACCGGCAGCACCGTCATCACCATCCACTCCGGCTTGTTGCCGGATTCGATGAAGGCCTCGATCAGCTTGACGCGCTTGGTCAGCCGCTTGAGCTTGGTTTCGGAATTGGTCGAGGCGATTTCTTCCTTGAGACGAATGACTTCCGCCGGCAGGTCGATCGACTTCAGGAGCTCGTAGACCGCCTCGGCGCCCATCCGCGCGTCGAACTCGTCGCCGTGCTCTTCCACCGCCTCGAGGTACTGGTCTTCGCTCAGGAGCTGGCCACGCTCGAGCGGGGTCAGACCCGGGTCGATCACCACGAACGCCTCGAAATAAAGGATGCGCTCGATGTCGCGCAGCGTCATGTCGAGCATCAGGCCGATGCGCGAGGGCAGCGACTTCAGGAACCAGATGTGCGCCACCGGGCTGGCCAGCTCGATGTGGCCCATGCGCTCGCGGCGCACCTTGGCCAGGGTCACCTCGGTGCCGCACTTCTCGCACACCACGCCACGGTGCTTCATGCGCTTGTACTTGCCGCACAGGCACTCGTAATCCTTCACCGGGCCGAAGATGGCGGCGCAGAACAGGCCGTCGCGCTCGGGCTTGAACGTGCGGTAGTTGATCGTCTCCGGCTTCTTCACCTCGCCGTACGACCACGAGCGGATCAGCTCGGGCGAGGCCAGCGAGATCTTGATCGAGTCGAATTCCGGCGTGGCACGCTGCTGGTTGAAAAGATTGAGCAGGTCTTTCATGGTTTTCTCCGAAAGAGCGGGAATAGGGAATGGAGAATCGGGAATAGGAAGAGTGGGGAACGGAGGTTTGGGGACGCCGCGATGCTGCGCGGCCGTGCCCTATTCCCTATTCCCTACTCCCTCACCAATCACTTGGACTCTTCCAGCTCGATGTCGATGCCGAGCGAGCGGATCTCCTTCACCAGCACGTTGAAGGATTCCGGCATGCCCGCCGTCATCTCGTGGTTGCCGTCGACGATGTTCTTGTACATCTGGTTACGGCCCTGAACGTCGTCGGACTTCACCGTGAGCATCTCCTGCAGCGTGTACGCCGCGCCGTAGGCCTCCAGCGCCCACACTTCCATTTCGCCGAAGCGCTGGCCGCCGAACTGCGCCTTGCCGCCCAGCGGCTGCTGGGTAACCAGCGAGTACGGGCCGGTCGAACGCGCATGCATCTTGTCGTCGACCAGATGGTGCAGCTTGAGGTAGTGCATGTAGCCCACCGTGACCTCGCGGTCGAACGCCTCGCCGGTGCGACCGTCGTACAGCGTGGTCTGACCGGAGGTCGGCAGGTCGGCGAGCTTCAGCATCGCCTTGATCTCGGTCTCCTCGGCGCCATCGAACACCGGCGTCGACATCGGCACGCCGCGCTTGAGGCTTTCGGCCAGCTCGACGACCTCGTCGTCGCTCATGGCCTTGAGGTCGACGTGCTGCACGGCGCCGGCAACGTGGGTGTTGTAGATCTCGTCGAGGAACTCGCGAATCTGCTTGGCCTTGGCATGGTTTTCCAGCATGTGCTGGATCTTCTTGCCCAAGCCCTTCGCGGCCCAGCCCAGATGCACTTCGAGAATCTGCCCGATGTTCATTCGGCTCGGCACGCCGAGCGGGTTCAGCACGATATCCATCGGCGTGCCGTCCGCCTGGAACGGCATGTCCTCGACCGGCACCACCAGCGAAACCACGCCCTTGTTGCCGTGCCGGCCCGCCATCTTGTCGCCCGGCTGGATGCGGCGCTTCACCGCCAGAAACACCTTGACCATCTTCAGCACGCCGGGGGCGAGGTCGTCGCCGGCGGTGATCTTGGCCTGCTTCTCCTTGAAGCGCTTGTCGTACTCTTCCTTGTGGCGGGCAACCTGTTCGGCCGCACGTTCAAGGAACTCGGTGACGGCTTCGTCCTTGACGTTGATCTTGAACCAGTCGTCCTTCTTCAGGCCGTCCAGGTAGGCATCGGTGATCGCGGCGCCGCGCTTCAGGCCGCCAGGACCGCTCATCGCGCTCTGGCCGACGAGCTGCTTGCGCATGCGGCTGTAGATTGCGCCTTCGAGAATGCGGAACTGGTCGTCGAAGTCCTTGCGGATACGCTTGACCTCGGTCTCTTCGATCTGCCGTGCGCGCTTGTCTTTCTCGATGCCATCGCGGGTGAACACCTGCACATCGATGACGGTGCCGTCCATGCCCGGTGGCACGCGCAGCGAGCTGTCCTTCACGTCGCTCGCCTTCTCGCCGAAGATCGCGCGCAGGAGTTTTTCCTCCGGCGTGAGCTGGCTTTCGCCCTTCGGCGTGACCTTGCCGACCAGGATGTCGCCCGCCTTGACCTCGGCGCCGATGTAGACGATGCCGGATTCATCCAGCCGCGCCAACGCCTGCTCGCCCACGTTCGGGATGTCGGCGGTGATCTCTTCGGAACCCAGTTTGGTGTCGCGCGCGACGCAGGCCATCTCCTCGATGTGGATCGAGGTGTAGCGGTCTTCCTGCACGACGCGCTCGGAGAGCAGCACCGAGTCTTCGAAGTTGTAGCCGTTCCAGGGCATGAACGCGATCAGCATGTCCTGGCCCAGCGCCAGCTCGCCGTGGTTGGTCGAGGAGCCGTCGGCCAGGGTGTCGCCCTTCGCCACCTTTTCGCCCACCGAGACCAGCGGACGCTGGTTCAAGTTGGTGTTCTGGTTGGAGCGGGTGTACTTGGTGAGCGGGTAGATGTCGACGCCGGCGTCGTTCTCGCCGATCTCGTCGTCATTGACGCGCACCACGATGCGACCGGCATCGGCCTGGTCGATCACGCCGCCACGCTTGGCGGCCACGGTGACGCCGGAGTCGCGCGCCACTGCGCGCTCGATGCCGGTACCGACCAACGGCGCCTCGGAGCGCAACACCGGCACTGCCTGGCGCTGCATGTTGGCGCCCATCAAGGCGCGGTTCGCGTCGTCGTGCTCGAGGAACGGCACCAGCGCCGCCGCGACCGACACGGTCTGCATTGGCGAGACGTCCATGTAATCCACTTCGGCCGCCGGACGCAGCTCGGATTCGCCGCGGAAGCGGCAGGACACGAACTGCTCGATGAAACCGCCGTGCTTGTCGAGCGGCGAGTTGGCCTGCGCGATCACGTGGTCGCCTTCCTCGATCGCCGAGAGGTAATCCACCTGGTCGGTAACCTTGCCGCCGGCCACCTTGCGGTACGGGGTCTCGAGGAAGCCGTACTGGTTGGTGCGCGCGTACACGGCGAGCGAGTTGATCAGGCCGATGTTCGGGCCTTCAGGGGTCTCGATGGTGCACACGCGGCCGTAGTGGGTGGGGTGCACGTCACGCACCTCGAAGCCGGCGCGTTCGCGGGTCAGGCCGCCCGGCCCGAGCGCGGACACGCGGCGCTTGTGGGTCACCTCGGACAGCGGGTTGTTCTGGTCCATGAACTGCGAAAGCTGCGAGGAGCCGAAGAACTCCTTCACCGCCGCCGCGACCGGCTTGGCGTTGATGAGATCCTGCGGGGTCAGGCCATCGGCCTCGGCCAGCGACAGGCGCTCGCGCACCGCGCGCTCCACGCGCACGAGGCCGATGCGGAAGGTGTTTTCCGCCATCTCGCCCACGCTGCGCACGCGACGGTTGCCGAGGTGGTCGATGTCGTCCACCGTGCCGTGGCCGTTCTTGATTTCGATCAGCACCTTCAGCACGTCGAGCAGGTCGGAGCTGTCGCCCAGCTCCTTGACCAGCCGTTGGCACTCCTCTTCCTTGCGCTCGGCAAAGTACTTGTGGTCGTACAACACGCCCGGGCCGACGATTTCCTTGCGGCCCACGCGGCGGTTGAACTTCATCCGGCCCACGGCCGACAGGTCGTAGCGGTCGAAGGTGAAGAACAGGTTGAAGAACAGGTTCTGCGCGGCGTCCTTCGTCGGCGGCTCGCCGGGGCGCATCATGCGGTAGATCTCGACCAGCGCTTCAAGCTGGGTATGGGTGTTGTCCACGCGCAGGGTATAGGAGATGTACGCGCCGCGATCGAGGTCGTTCACGTACAGCGTCGGCACGGTCTCGATACCGGCCTTGCGGAACGCTTCGAGCTGCTCGACGGTGAGCTCGTCATTGGCCGAGGCCAGCAGCTCGCCGGTCTGCGGGTCGGCAATGTCGACCGCCACGATGCGGCCCACCGGGTAATCGTCGGGCACCTCGAGCACGGCGATGTTTTCCGCCGCCAGCTGGCGCACGTGGCGCGCAGTGATGCGCTTGCCCGCCTCGACCAGCACCTTGCCGCCCACGGCGAGGTCGAAGGTGAGGGTTTCGCCGCGCAGGCGCTCAGCGACCAGCTCAAGCGTGGTACCGCCCTTCGCGCCAAGGTGGAACACGTTGTGCTCGAAGAAGATCGCGAGCATTTCCTCGTTGGTGTAACCCAGCGCACGCAACAGCACCGTCACCGGCAACTTGCGACGCCGGTCGATGCGGGTGAACAGCGCGTCTTTCGGGTCGAACTCGAAGTCCAGCCACGAACCGCGGTAGGGGATCACGCGCGCGGAGAACAGCAGTTTGCCCGAACTGTGCGTCTTGCCGCGGTCGTGGTCGAAGAACACGCCCGGCGAGCGGTGCAGCTGCGACACGATGACGCGCTCGGTGCCGTTGATGATGAAGGTGCCGGTGTCGGTCATGAGCGGGATCTCGCCCATGTAGACCTCCTGCTCCTTGACGTACTTCACCGCCTTGCGCGAGGCCGGGCTGTCCTTGTCGTAGATCACCAGGCGCACGGTCACGCGCAGCGGCGCGCTGTAGCTCATGCCGCGGCTGCGGCACTCGCGCTCGTCGAACGCCGGCTCGCCCAGGCGATAATCGACATACTCGAGCGCGGCGTTGCCGGAGTAGCTGGAAATCGGGAACACCGATTTCAGTGCGGCATGCAGCCCCTTGTCACCGCGCTTCTTCGGAGCGACGTGCTCCTGCAGGAATTCCCGGTAGGAGTCGGTCTGGATGGTCAGCAGATTGGGCACGCCCAGCACGGGTGGCCGCTTGCCGAAATCCTTGCGGATGCGCTTCTTCTCGGTAGACGAGTAGGTCATGGGTTGACGCCTCGGTTCGCAGTGACGCCGGCGATGCCGCCTGCCGACTGAATGATGAAAAGCTGGATCTGGGGGATCGCGGTTGGGGACTCGTGCGAGTCTCCAGTCGCCATGCCTCAAATCAAAAGCATCCGTGCCTGATGGACAACAAATGGGCTCCGGCCCATTTGTTGCTCGCCCGCCAAAGGCGGGCTCCGCTGGATCAGGCGCAAGCGCCTGATCCACGGCGGGCCATCCTGGCCCGCAGCCCAGCACCGCCGGGCTGCTCTTGAAGCGGGCAAAGCCCGGGGGCTTTCGCCCCCAGGCTCGCATCGCGCAAAGCCAAACTGAAGGCGCGCAAGAGCGCCAATTACTTCAGTTCAACCGTGGCGCCTGCCGCTTCGAGATCCTTCTTGAACTTCTCGGCCTCTTCCTTCGAGACGCCTTCCTTGAGAACGCCACCCTGCTCGGTGAGGTCCTTGGCTTCCTTGAGGCCCAGGCCGGTGATGACACGCACCGCCTTGATGACATCGACCTTCTTCGCGCCGGCCGACTTCAGCACGACGTTGAACTCGGTCTGCGCTTCGGCTACCGGGGCGGCACCGGCGGCAGCCACCGCCACCGGGGCAGCAGCGGACACGCCAAACTTCTCTTCGATCGCCTTGACCAGCTCCATCACTTCCATCAGCGACTTCGCGGCAACGGCTTCAACGATCTCTTCGTTCGTCAGGGACATGTTGGTTTACCTCTGAAATGGGATTCGATACGGAACAAGCGTGGGGTCAGGCCGCCGCCGGCGCTTCGGCCGGCGCTGCGCCCTCGCCCTGCTTGTCGGCCACTGCCTTGACGGCCCGGGCGAACATCGCCGCCGGTTCCGCCAGCACACGGGCCAGCATGGCGAGCGCTTCGTCGCGGGTCGGCAACGCGGCCAGCACGTCGACGTGAGCGGGCGGGAAGACCTTGCCTTCGACCGAAACGACTTTTGCCTTGAGCTTGTCGTTGGTCTTGGCGAACTCCTTGATCAGGCGACCGGCAGCGCCGGGCTCCTCGATCGAGAATGCGTACAAGAGCGGACCGGTCAGGGCGTCCTTGACGCCTTCGAACTCGGTACCGGCAACCGCGCGCGACGCCAACGTGTTCTTGACGACTTTCAGGAACACGCCGATCTCACGCGCCTTCTTGCGCATCGCGGTCATCTGCTCGACCGTGGTGCCCGCATACTCGGCGGCGATCAGGGAGTGCGCCTTTGCGGCGACTTCGGCCACTTGCGCGACCACTTCTTGCTTCTGGGTCAGATTGAGAGCCATGGCACTCCTCCAAATGAACTCCGCTCACGGCTCCTGCCGCTTGCGGTCCTGGGCGGCGCCTTCCTTGACGCCGAGGGCATCAGCCCCGGGGTGACGGCCTTTCCAGAACGACGAATCATTCCAGTGGGGGCGGCACCATCTGCGCAGGCGGAGTGGCGAACCACCCGATTAAGCAGTGCACTGCCGGCGACACCGGCAGCCCGACCGCACCTGCGGTCTTTGACGGCGGCTCCGAAAACCGGAGCGCCCTCAAAAACGCTGCGCGCAGCCATGTGGCTGCGCGCCATAAACCAACTTACTTCGCCGCCGCAACACTCAGCGACGAGGTATCCACGGCAACGCCAACGCCCATCGTGCTGGACAGCGCCACCTTCTGCAGAAACTGCCCCTTGGCGTTCACCGGCTTGGCTTTCACCAGGTCGTTGATGAGCACGTTGAGGTTGTCGGCCAACTGCGCCACTTCGAACGTGGCCTTGCCGATCGTGGCATGCACGATGCCGGCCTTGTCATTGCGGAACTTCACCTGCCCCGCCTTTGCGTTCTTTACCGCGGTAGCGACGTCGTTGGTGACCGAGCCGTCCTTCGGGTTCGGCATCAGGCCGCGCGGGCCGAGCAACTGGCCGAGCTTGCCGACCACGCGCATGGCGTCCGGCGAGGCAATGACCCGGCCGAAGTCGAGCTCGCCCGCATGCAAACGCTCGGCGAGGTCTTCCATGCCGACCGCATCGGCACCAGCCGCCTTCGCCGCCTCGGCCTTTTCACCCGGCGGGCAGAACACGGCAACCTTGATGGTCTTGCCGGTACCGTGCGGCAGCAGCGAGGAGCCGCGCACGCCTTGGTCGGACTTCTTGGCGTCGATGCCGAGGCGAACCGCGACGTCGACCGACTCGGCAAACTTCGCCTTGGCGTTGTCCTTGACGATCTTCAACGCTTCTTCGAGACCGTAGATCTTGCCCGGCTGCACTGCGGCCTGGGCTGCTTTCATGCGCTTCGTGAGCTTTGCCATGTCTTAACCCTCCACCACCAGGCCCATGCTGCGCGCGCTGCCACCAATGGTGCGCACCGCGGCATCCAGGCTGGCCGCCGTGAGATCCGGCTCCTTCTGCTGCGCAATCGCTTCAAGCTGCTTGCGGGTGATCTTGCCCACCTTGTCGGTGTTCGGCTTGGCCGAACCCTTGGCGACCCCGGTGGCCTTCTTGATGAGCACGGTGGCTGGCGGCGTCTTGGTGATGAAGGTGAAGCTGCGATCCGAATAAGCCGTGATGACGACCGGGATCGGCAGCCCCTTCTCGATCTTCTGCGTGGCGGCGTTGAACGCCTTGCAGAACTCCATGATGTTGAGGCCACGCTGGCCGAGTGCCGGACCGACCGGCGGGCTCGGATTGGCTTCGCCTGCCTTGACCTGCAGCTTGATGTAACCGACAACTTTCTTTGCCATGAGGTTTTCCTTGCGAGTTCAGGCGCCTTGCGGCTCCTCGCGCAGCTCGATCCGTGACGTGGAAAGCCCCTGCTCATCCCGCGGGAGCCATAACAAACGAACCCGCCGCAGCGAAAAGCCACAGCGGGAACCGCGTAGTTTAGGGAGTTGTCACTCTATGCGCAAGCACACGGTACAGCGCGCTTGCGCGGCTGGAACAGTCCATCGGGTACGGAAAATCGAAAAGCGTGCAGCGACCTACGCGCGCGAAGCGGTGTTTCCCATCCCCGACGCCCTACCCCGGCCGTCAGGCCTTCTCAACCTGCCCGAATTCCAGCTCGACCGGGGTGGAACGGCCAAAGATCAGCACGGCAACGCGCAGGCGGCTCTTCTCGTAGTTGACTTCCTCGACCACGCCGTTGAAGTCGTTGAACGGGCCATCGGTGACGCGCACCATCTCGCCCGGCTCGAACAACACCTTGGGCTTGGGTTTCTCGACGCCTTCCTGCACCCGGCTGAGGATCGCGTCCGCTTCGCTGTCGCGGATGGGCAGCGGCTTGTCGGCGGTGCCGCCGATGAAGCCCATGACCTTGGGCGTGTCCTTGATGAGGTGCCAGCACTCATCGTCGATGCGCGGCACCTTGGTGTCCGGCAGGGTCTCGATCTGCACCAGCACATAGCCGGGGAAAAACTTGCGGTCGCTGCGGCGCTTCTGGCCGCCACGCATCTCGATGACCTCTTCGGTGGGCACCAGCACCTCACCGAACTTGTCTTCCATGCCCGCCCGCTGGATGCGATCCAGCAGCGCCCGCTTCACCTGGTTTTCGAAACCCGAATAGGCATGTACCACGTACCAACGCTTGCTCACGGCCTTGACCTCACATCTTGAGCAGCCAGTCGAGAATGACCGACTTCAATATCAGGTCAATCAAGCCCAGCAGCAGCGACAGGATGACGACCACCAACAGAATGACACCGGTCGTCTTGATCGTCTCGTCGCGCGTCGGCCAGACCACCTTGCGCATCTCGAACTGCGATTCGGCAAGAAAGTGCCGCACGCGCCGGCCGAGCTCAGTGAACGCCGTGATCGACAGCGCGATGGCCAGCGCCGCAATGACGGCCAGCAGACGAGCGACCCCGGGGATCCGCTGATCGTTGTCGAACCACGTATAGAAAAAGATGCCGGCCACCAGAATCGCGGCAGCCAACACCAGTTTGGCAATATCGGCAGCGCTTGTGCCTTTGGGCGATTCAGCCTTGATGTTCATGTGTGGTCTGCGAATGCAATCGACGGATGCGGCCGAAGAGCCAGGCTTGCCGTCATTCGCCGTCGACCCTCGATGAGGTGGCACGCCAGGAGGGACTTGAACCCCCAACCTGCGGTTTTGGAGACCGCTGCTCTGCCAATTGAGCTACTGGCGTAGGAAATCCGGGATTCGGGATTGCGATTCGAGATTCGTCCAGACACAGCCTTGCGAGCCGCCGCCCTTCCGAATCCCGAATCCCGCCTCCCGAATCCCCGCTTGTTACTTGATGACCTTCGCCACCACGCCCGCGCCGACGGTGTGGCCGCCTTCGCGGATCGCGAAGCGCAGGCCGTCGTCCAT
>SCRN01000022.1 GCA_004322045.1 Paraburkholderia sp. | reverse complement strand
GTGCACCAGCGGAAACGGCAGCGACGTCTTGCGGTTCGCGCCCAGGCCAAACGCCTTGAGCGCCAGATGCAGCACCACCACCGAATCCTTGCCGCCCGAGAACAGCAACGCCGGCTTGCTGCATTCGGCCACGAGCTCGCGCAGGATGTGGATCGATTCGGCCTCGAGCCAGTCGAGGTGGTCCATGCGCGGATGGGCGAGCAAGCGGGCACCGGCATCGGCGGGGTCGAGAAGAAGGCACATGATGTTCTCTTCGGTTTTCGTTGATGACTGGAAAAGGAGCATGGTGTTCGTGACCGCTGAAATCGACGCGGCTAGCCCAAGCTCCGGTACGTGATGTATGCCGCGGTGAGCAGCAGCAATGCCGCGGAAAAGCGCCGCAGCGCGAGACGTTTGACGGAAATCGCTTTCGCGGCGCGCCTTCCCGCACAACCGCCCACGACGCCGCCCGCGACCAAGGCAAGGGCAAGCGGCACGTTGACCTTACCGGCGAGCGCGTAGTTGGCCGCCGTCATGGAGCCGAATGCGACGACCGATACGAGGGAGGAGGCCACCGCCTCGAGCATCGGCACGCGTGCGATGAAATGCAGCGCGGGCACCGACAGGAAGCCGCCGCTGATGCCGAAAAAGCCGGCCACGCCGCCGACGGCCACGCCCGCTCCCGCGGTGGCGAAGCCGCGGCCCGGCGTCGTCACGCAGGCCGCAGCCACGTGGCCGCTCGCCTGCACCGGCGAAAACATCAGCAGCGAGACGACGGCGACGATCGCGGCGAGCAGCAGCATCAACGCACCGCCGTCGACGTGCAGCGACCAGCGCGAGCCGCCGAATGCCCCGGCCATGCCGGCGGCGGCGAACACCGCCCCCGCGCGCCACCGCACGAGCCCAGCGCGCGCGTATGAAACGAGGTTGACGAGCGCCGTCGCGGCAACGGCGGCGGCCGTCGTTCCGATGGCGATGTGCGCATCGCCGACTTTCACGAAGTAGAGCAACAGAGGCACCGAAAGCGAGCCCGCGCCCCCGCCGACAAAGCCTAGCGTGAAGCCGATCGACAAGCCCGACAGGCAGGCGAGCGCGATTTGCGTCTGCAAAGTCATTGCGACCGACATGGTCAAAGTTCTCTCAGGTTGCACGGCCCGGCCGGTCGGCGCCGCGCGTGCATTGCGCACGGCGTCCGATGCGGCGGCTTTCGTTGTAGTGGAAGGGCGCCGACGCCCGGTCAGTCCGTGACCTCGAACTGCTCGGTCAGTTCGTCGAGCTTCGCGGGCGCGGCAGCGCCGCATATCGCGCGCTCGGCCGCGCATCGCTCCATCCGCGCACGCACCGACGCCAAATACTCGGCGCGATGCCGCCGCAAGGCGAAGTCGCGAAAGTTCGTGCGCTCGAGTTCGCGCCATGCCTCTTCGCGGCCGATATCGGACGCGGCACGCGCCGCGTCCAAAGCGCACGCGTCGAGCGGCACACTCGCATCGGTCAGGCGCTCATAGCCGTAACGCTGCATGTATTCGCTCGTCAGCGTTTCGATCGTCGCGATTTCGTCCATCGACAAAACCTTTTTGTACTTATCGATGTTGGCCGCGATCGGCGCGAAACAATTGGACGACCACAGCGCGGACATGCGCGAGATCTGGCGTGCCTCCGCGGAGTGCGCGACATCGAGCATCCGCGGGAGAAATTCGATGTCGAAGAACGCGCAAATGCGCTTGAGCACGGCTTCTTCATCGGCGAGAAAATCCTCGTAGCGGATCGTCAGCGTGCGTTGCGGGTACTGCGCTTGGACGTGATCGGCGGCGCGGTGGGCTTCGAGCCAGGTCCGCGCATTGAGCCGCGTGTCGAAGTCGTGAATGATCGCTTTGTTCATCGAGGCGATTTGCGCGCGCGGATCGCGTACGACGTTCAGAAACAGCATGTCGGGAAAGAGCCGCATCAGCTCGTCGGCGTAATGCACGCTGTCGAGCGATTTATCCATGACCACGCGCGCGCCGCTCTGCTCGCCCGCGCGCAGCAGCAACTCCCATACGACACGGTGCACGCTGCGCGGCGCGTTGCGGATGGATTCGAACACATCCACGGGGTCGAACACGAGGCCGGGCCACTTCACCATGCTCGCCGCCTGCAAGCCGATGACATCGCTCACGAGACGAAAATACGCGCGATCGTCCTCGAGATCGCCGTAGAGCGGCACGATCGGCATGAAGTCGACGATATGCAGCGGGTAGGGGGAATAGAAAGCAGGATTGAAGTTCAATCGAAGCCGCAGCGCATGACTGCCGCACCGCCGCAACGGGATCATCAATACCGGCCGCGGCCGGGCGCCGTTTGCAGGGGAATGGGTCTCTCGGTTCATGTTGGTCTTCCTCGGGTTCTTATTTGAAATCGACGGGACACAGGACGGTCGCCGCGAAATAGTTTGAGAACGCTTCGACGAAAACGTCGATTGCAGCGCTCGGCAGGGTGTTGATGCCCGCTGCAGCGCGCCGCCCCCCGCCACTTTCGAAGCGCTCGCACAGCACGTTCGCCGCAAGCAACTCGGGCTTCGCCGAGCGCACGCTGACGCAGCACGAGCCGTCGGCGCGTTCGTTGAGAACGGCGAACGATTGGTCGCGCGCTTGTGCGGCCAGCAGGTTGGCGAAGGTGCCCGAAATGCGTCGAGCCCATGGCGCGTTCGGCAAGACGTAGACCGCACACCCTTCGCCGGTCCAGTAAGGCGTCAATGCATCCGCATGGGAAAGGTCCTGCCAGTAGCCATGTTCCAACTGCGCAAAACAGCCGGCGCTCGCAACGAATTCGAGCGGATCGGCAAACTGATGCAATGCTCGATAGAGCGTCTGCGGTGGCATGTGAAGATCGTCGAGCGATTCGCCGTATGCGTTGTAGTTGAGCAAACGACCGAGTGTGGCAAGCGCCGCGATCTCGTATTCGGCCATGCCTTGGGCGGCCGCAAGCCTGCGCGCCGTTACATCGAGGTTGTCGCCGAACGCGGCGGCGATCGCCCACGGTCGATAGCGCCCGCCAAGCATGCGGTCGACAATCACGCTCGTGCAGACATGCGGCGACTCGTCCCACGCGAGCGTCAACCCGGCATGCGCGAATGCGCGCTTGGCGCTGTGATGGTCGTAATACGCCACGCGTGCCCCGGCGTCGAGCAAGCGCGTCAAAGCATCGACGTTCGCATCGAGCGAAATGTCGAGCACTGTCACGTCGATGCCCGCTTCGCACGGCACGTGCCGCAATAGCGCGACCTCGCGCTTGACGCCGGTGATGCAGACCGCATCGCGGGGCTGCGCGAGTCGCAGTTGGTGCAAAGCGCACATGCCGTCGGCGTCGCCGTTGAAGACGTCGTAGGCCTGCGCCGGTGGCGTTGCGCGCGATAAGGGCTCAGCGCATTGCGCCATCTTCGCGCTCCCGGTCCCGCTGCAGCAGGTAGTCCAACAATAGGGCCGCGCCGCCGCCTTCGGGCAACCTCGCCGTATCGAGCGAGCAGGCCGGCGCGAGCGGGGGCTCGTAAGGCGCGTTCACGCCCGTGAAATCCGCGAGCTCGCCACGGCGCGCCTTGCGATAGAGCCCTTTGGGGTCGCGCGATTCGCACACTTGAAGCGGGGTGCTCACATGCACCTCGACGAACCGCTCCGCGCCCACTATTTCGCGCGCTGCGGCGCGATCCTGGCGCAGCGGCGAAACGAAGGACGTGACGACGATGAGGCCTACGTCGTTCATGAGGCGGGCCACCTCGGCCGCGCGCCGCACGTTCTCGCGGCGATCCTCTTCGGAAAAGCCGAGGTCGCGGTTCAGGCCGCAACGCAGGTTGTCGCCGTCGAGCACCGCGCAGGGGCGAGCCTCACGCCGAAGCAAGCGCTCGAGGTCGAAGGCGATCGTCGACTTGCCGGCGCCGCTCAACCCAGTCAGCCAGAAAGTCACGGGAAAATGGCCGAACTGCAGCTCGCGTGCATGCTCGGCTACGCCGCCCGCATGCCAAAAGATGTTGGCGCCCGGACGGCGCTCGGCCGCTTGCCCCACGTTTGCCGATTCGGTCTCGCAGGCAGGCAGATGCGACCGCGCAACATGGGCCAGTCCGTTTCCGTTCATGGAAGCATCCTTACTCTCGGGTCCATCGCAATGTCGCCGTCACGCGCAAGCGCTCGACGCTCGCGCGGTCATCGGCGTGGGTCGGATTCTCGATCGCTGCCCATCGATCCGAATTGCGCGCGGCGGTTCGACCGTTTGCGCCGACGGCGGTCGGATCGAAGCGCCGCGGTCAGGCCGGCTCGTAAGAGAGCATCGCGCGGCTCGGGGGCGGCGCGAGCCGCGGCGACGAGCGGTCCGCGCCGGCATGCGACGACACGCCCGAGGGTGCGCCGTGGCGCAGCTTGAACACGCTGACTGCGGTCACGAGGGTCTCGGCCTGCTCGCGCATCGATTCGGCGGCGGCCGCCGCTTCCTCTACGAGCGCGGCGTTTTGCTGCGTCACCTGATCCATCTGCGTGAGCGCGAGGTTGATTTGCTCGATGCCGGTCGCTTGCTCTTCGCTAGCGCTCATGATTTCAGCCATGATGAGCGTCACGCGCTTGACGCTATCAACCACGTCCTTCATCGTCGTGCCCGCCTCGTCGACGAGCCGGTTGCCCAGCTCGACCTGCTCGACCGAACCGCCGATCAACGCCTTGATTTCTTTTGCTGCCGTGGCCGAGCGCTGTGCGAGCGAACGCACTTCCGAGGCCACGACGGCGAAGCCGCGGCCTTGCTCGCCGGCGCGGGCCGCTTCGACGGCCGCGTTCAACGCGAGAATATTGGTTTGAAATGCGATGCCGTCGATCACGCCAATGATCTCGACGATCTTTTGCGACGCCTGATTGATCGAGCCCATGGTCGTCACGACTTGGGAAACGACGTTGCCTGCCCGCTCGGACACCGTGGAAGCCGACGCCGCGAGCTCGTTCGCCTGGCGCGCGTGCTCCGAGTTGCGCTTGACCGTGGCCGTGAGCTCTTCCATGGAAGCGGCGGTTTGCTCGAGCGAGGCCGCTTGCTCTTCGGTGCGCGAGGACAGATCGAGGTTGCCGCTCGCGATTTGCCCCGCCGCCGAGGCAATCGCCCCCGTGCTGACGTGGACTTGGCTCACGATGCCAACGAGGCTTTCACGCATCGTCTTCATCGAATGCATGAGGCTCGCGTTGTCACCGCTCTTGACGACGACGTCCATCGTCAAGTCGCCCGACGCGACGCGGTCCGCGGCGTCGGCCGCATCGGCAGGCTCGCCGCCAAGCTGCTTGAGGATGCCGCGCGTGATCACGAACGAAGCGATCACGCTCACGACGAGCGCACACAGCGCGAGGGCCATGATGCCGAGCCGGCTCGCCGCATACGATTCCTTCGCGCTGGCGGTCAACTCATCGTTCTGTTGATGTTCGAGCGCGCGCAGCTTGCGCACGTAGCTCCACCATTTCGCTTGAATCGGCCGCAAGTCGAAACGCAGCAAGTGATAGGCGGCGTCGCGCTGGCCCGACATCGCCAGTTCCCTGGCTTTTTGCATCATCGGCAAGGCGAGTTCGCCCTGCTCGCGCACTCCCGCCAGCAAGGTTTTCTCCTCCTCGCTCGTGCCCCGAAGCTTGAACATCGTCGCGAGCTTGGCGCTGCTTTCAGCGTATGCCGCGGTTTCTTCGTCGAAGCGCTTCGTTTCGATTTGGATTTGGTCTTGCTGGTCCGCTTGCAGCAAGAGCAAGTTGCGCAAGGCCAGTGCGCGATTGGAGATCGTTTCGTCAAGCCGGTTCGCCAAGTTCGCTTCCACCGAGTTCACGTCGGTGATATCGACCATCGCCCCTTCCAACGAGGCCATGCGCACTAGCGCAAATACGGTAACCAGAACAAGTAGGGCGGAAACCAGCGCAAAGCCGATCGCGAGGCGGCTCGCCACTTTCATGTGGGATAAGTTCATTTCGCTACCTTTGATAAGGGACGTCTCTCACCGTCCATTAACTCCATCGGGGAAACCCGACGGTCACAGGGGGCGTGAACGGCACATGCGGGATAGACCTTAAGTGTTTTATCGTATGAAAACGTTTTTAATGACGAGATAGTTGGTTCGCGGCGGTGGCGGCCAACTTTTTAGTATGACAAATCACGAGGGGGAACCGAGCACCGTAACCGGGCGTTCAACCGTGGGATTTGACGGGGGTCAATGTCCCCTTTTTTGAGGCCAATCGGCAAACGGCATCATCGCGCCTGGTCCAAGGATGGATTTTTGGCCGCGTTTTCGGTCGAAGAAGGCGAAACGCCGAAGCTGCGCAAGCAGGGTTGTTCGCGTTGTGCAATTGCACGTGTGCCGCATGCATGACCGCGCAACGAGGGAGCGACCCGCCGACGACATCGCCCTCGCTCGTGCGAGCCTAATCAATGCCGATGCAACAAGCTTCGCAGCGGATGCCGCCAGTCGACGCGACGCGGTGCGGCGTCGCGCGTCTGCCGCAAGTGGTCCTGCCACAGTTCATCGGAAAAAAGGAACGCCACGATCAACAGCGGCAGCACGAGAAAAACGCCCAAAATCACTCGCTCGATCACAATGAGCCTCCCGTGCAGGAAAAACGTGAAATCCATTCTATGCGCATGACGCGCGCCTCGTGCAGCTGCCCGCGAGGCGGACGTGGCCTCGCACGCATTGACGGGCGCCCTCGGCGTCAGCGCTCTCCGCGCTGCATTGCTCACAGCATGGCGCGGGCCGCTGCGGGCATCGCACCCGGCACTTTTCAGGTGGGCCGGGTCCCGGCACCCTTTTTTCCCCTTAACTAATCCCTTATTACGTATTTTCCGTGTGCGCTTTTTCGAATCTTTATGTGCGGCGCCGCAAATTCCTTTTTGGGTTTTATTTAGTGGCTTAATTGTCTTATGCGCAACGATGACAATGCGCACCGCGCCTTATCCGGCGCGCTTCTCGCGACGACGCCTCGGCGCGCATTCTCTGCCGGGACCGTGCGCAGACGAGCCATGGCGCATGGAAAAGGGGTGCGGCGCCGGTGCGACAATCCGTCGCTTTTGCAAACGCACACAAGTTGTGCTTGTGCTTTGGCACGCATCATCTACGCTGAGACACGCGGGTTTTGAATTGCCTTTAAATACATAGCTAACCACAGTGAAAACCCGCATGGAGGCGTATATGAAGAAGCAAGCCGGCATGCTTTTGATGCTCGTTGGATTGGCCGCAGGGGCCACGGTCGCGCAAGCTCAGGACATTGTCCTGAAGCCTCAGCAGACTTTCCAATTCAGGCAAGGCGCCTACGGATGTCTATCGAAAGATAAGCTCGATTCGGCGTATCAGCACGCCCAGGCAGGCGAACAGCAGAAAATGCAGGAGTTTTTCTCCGGTTTCCAATGCTTGTCCGCGCCTGAAAATGCGGATTTCCGTGTCGTGCGCGTTGTCGGGCGGGACGTGGAATTCGTCAACGCCGGCAATCAGGATACGGAAGGCCTCTGGACGCACGCGGAATTCATCAAGCAGTAGGGTAACGCTGCTGGGGCTGCGGGGCTGAACCGCAAAGGCCCGCCGCGCGATTGCGTCTCAGTGCGGCCGCGCGTTCGAGTTGCCCGCGTTCCCCACGAGCGCGCTCGCCGCACTAGCACGTCGATTTTCGATTCGGCCCGGTCAAAACCGGGCCGTTCGTCATTGTGGCACTCGTTTTCGCTATCATGCCCGCCTGAGGTCGGTGCGCGATTGAACGCGCCCCGCACCCGAACCGCGACCGATTCGCGCAAACGAGTTCTTTCGACGCTGCATGGCCCTCAAATCGACGATCTACAAAGCCGAGCTTCAAATTGCCGACATGGATCGGCATTACTACGGCGACCACGCCTTGACCATCGCCCGTCATCCGTCCGAAACCGATGAGCGGATGATGGTTCGGCTCGCCGCCTTCGCCTTCTTCGCGAGCGAGCGGCTCGAACTGGCCAAAGGCTTGTCCGACACCGACGAACCGGATCTGTGGGAAAAAGACCTGACCGGCGCGATTCGAACCTGGATCGAAGTGGGGCAGCCCGACGAGCGGCGACTCGCGAAGGCCAGCGGCCGAGCGCAGCAGGTCTATGTCATTGCCTATGGCGGCCGCACCTCGCAGCTTTGGTGGGACGGGTTGCGCGGCAAGGTCGAACGGCTGCGCAACGTCGAGGTCTGGTCGCTCGCGGAAGGCACGGGCGAGGCGCTCGCACGGTTAGCCGAAAGAACCATGCGGCTACAGTTGACGGTGCAGGATGGCGCAGCCTGGTTGACGACCGCCAATGCGGACCCCGTCGAGTTGCAGTGGACCGTGCTCAAGGCGCGTAGCGCAGCCTAGGCGCCATTCGCGCTCGCTGCAGGCGCGCGGGCCTTCGCCCGATCGTCAGCGCCGGCGCCGGCTCGCTCGCGACGAAAGGGCGCGCGGCAGTGTCTTTCGTTTGGTGTCGTCGCCGGTTAGAGCGAAGTCGCGCGCGCCGCTTCCGGCGGCCCTTTCAGTTCTACCATGTTGCCCTCGGGATCGAACAGATAGAGCGACGGCCCAAAACCGTCGGCGCCGTATCGGCGCCCCACGGGGCCCAGTCGAGCCCCGTGGGCGGTCAAATGCGCGCCGAGCCGCTGCGCGTCGAAGTGTTCGATTCGCAGGCAAAGGTGGTCCATATTGCGCCCTTGACCGGGTATACCGCTGTCGCTGCGATCGATCGTCGAGCCGGGCGCAAGCAGATCGATCATCGAACGCCCTGCGCGCAGCTGTGTCAGTCCGATTTCGGGTTGCTCTTTTTCGATCGTGCAGCCGAGCGCCTCACAGTAAAAGCGCGCCATCGCGGCCGGGTCGGCGGCTCGGATCACGACGTGGTCGATTTCGCGAATGATCGGTTTCATCGACGTTCCCCTGACAATCGAGACATGGGAGAGACGCGGCCAGCGGCTGGCCGCGGATTCGGCCAGTGTACGGCAAGCGCGAGATGCAGTGCGGGCAGACGGACCGCAGCGCGAAAGAGAAAGACTATCCTCCCGGGACCGGCTCTGGGCGGGGATCCTGCACGGCAAGCACTAAAAAAAAACCCGCTCACAGGGAGCGGGTGAATCCATATCAGGAGGAGACATGGAGGAGACAGTTCCAACTATACACACGTCGATGGTGCGATGCAATATCTTTTTGTGTCGGAAAATGACGAAACATTCTATGGGGGATTTCACTGCCCCCTACGCTGAAAAATAGGGATCGAACAAGACGAGGGAATGACACCGCAATATTCGGCGCGCAGGGCTTGGCACTGACGCATACAGTGGGCATCGTCTACTTCGCCAACGTCGGGAAACATCATGGATACCGCCTATCGAACGGATCACGAGCGCTGGGATGCGGTCGTCGCACGCGACACGCAGGCCGACGGCGCTTTCTTCTACGCCGTCGCCACGACGGGCGTCTTCTGCCGGCCCTCGTGCGCCTCGCGCCTGCCGCGGCGGGAAAACGTCGCGTTCTTCGCTACGGCCGACGAGGCCCGGGCGGCGGGCTTTCGCCCCTGCAAACGGTGCCGTCCCGACGGCTTGCCGCGTGACATGGCGATCGTCGAGCGCGCCTGTGCGGCGCTCGATGCCGACCCGCAAGCGCGCATGACCCTCGCGCAGCTCTCCGCGGCCGTCCACGTCAGCCCGTTTCATTTGCAGCGGCTGTTCAAACGCATCGTCGGCGTCTCGCCGCGCGAATATCAGGCCGCCCGCCGCGGTGCCGCGCTGCGCGAGGCGCTCCAACGCGGGCAGGGCGTCACGCGCGCCGCGCTCGATGCGGGTTTCAACTCGCCGTCGCGGCTCTACGACAGCGTCCCCGGCGAATTGGGGATGGCGCCCTCCGCCTACCGGAAAAAAGGGGCGGGCCTCACCGTCTACTACGCGAGCGCGGCCACGGCGCTCGGCCACGTGCTGGTCGCGGCGACGGACAAGGGAATTTGCCGCATCGCGTTCGGCGATGACCCGGCGCAGCTCGCCCACGCGTTGCGGCACGCATTCGCCAACGCCAAGCTCGTCGAAGAGCGCGAGCGCATGGCGCCCTTCATCGAGCAGATCGACGCTTATCTGCGCGGACAACGCGAAACGTTCGACCTCCCGCTTGACGTCACCACGACGGCCTTTCGCCAGCGCGTCTGGGATGCCCTGCGGCGCATCCCCTATGGCGAGACGCGCAGCTACACCGACGTCGCCGCCTCGCTGGGCGTGCCCAATGCAGTGCGCGCCGTAGCAAGCGCATGCGCATCGAACGAACTCGCCCTCGCCATTCCGTGCCATCGTGTCCTGCAAAAGGGCGGGGCGCTCGCCGGCTATCGTTGGGGCATCGCGCGCAAGGCAGCCTTGCTGGAAGCCGAGGCGGCGCACACCGGTGTCGCGCCGGCCGCCGTCGCGCGCGATTTGGACGACGCAGCTTGAGCGCCACGCCGGCCGTCAGCTTCGAGCTTGCCTTCAAAGCGCCTTACGATTGGGCGCGCGTCCTACGCTTTTTCGCGGGACGCGCAACGCCGGGCGTCGAAGCCGTGGAAGAGGGCACCTACCGCCGCGCCATCGCTTGGGACGGCGCGAGCGGCACCCTCGTCGTCGCACGCCATCCGCGCAAGCGCCGCCTCGTTGCGACCGTCGAAGGACCGGTCAGCCGGCACGCGCAGGCACTTGCGCCGCACGTTGCGACCATGTTCGACGTCGATGCGGATCCCGCCGCCATCGGTGCCCATCTTGGCCGCGACCCCTGGCTGGCGCCGCTCGTCGCTGCGGCGCCGGGGCTGCGCCTGCCCGGCGCGTGGTCCGCGTTCGAACTCGTCGTGCGCGCGATCGTCGGCCAGCAGGTCAGCGTCAAAGCCGCGACGACCCTGATCGGCCGCGTCGTCGCACGCGCGGGCGAACGCATCGACGACCATCCGCATCCGGGCACCGCTTGGCGCTTCCCAACCCCGGCCGCGCTCGCCGATGCCGATCTCGCGCAAATCGGCATGCCCGGCAAGCGCGTGGCCGCGCTGCAAGGTCTCGCACGAGCCGTGGCGAGCGGCGAAGCGCCGATCGACGCGATTCATGCGGGGCGCGTATCCGCAGCCACGCTGGCCGATGCGCGTGCGACGCTGCTCGCACTGCCCGGCATCGGCCCTTGGACCGTCGAATACATCGCGATGCGCGCCTGGCGCGACGTCGACGCCTTTCCCGCCACCGATCTCGTGCTGATGCAGGCAATCGCGGCGCGCGATCCCGCGCTCTCGCGCGCCCCGCAGCAACGTGCGCGCACCGAAGCTTGGCGCCCCTGGCGTGCCTATGCGGCGATGCATCTTTGGAATGAGATCGCCGATCGCGCGGGGGCGAACCGGGGCGGTTAGCCTGAGCGGTTCGTCGCAGGCCGATCGGGTGCGCGCGGCGCCTGCCCGGGAACGCGCCAGCCGCCCTTGCTGCGGTCCGAGCCCTTGCTGGGCTTGGCTTCAAGCGAGGTTCGCGGCACGGTGTTAAAGTGCCCGCTACTCAAAAATGATTGCATCGCGGCGCCGCGCGAGAGTAGCTGCGCGCTCGCCCGATCGGCTTCGATGTCAGATACCCAAACGCCACTTCAATCCGATGCATTTGCCCAGCGCCTATCGGTGTTGACGTCGCCGGCTGCGCGGGACGTGCTCGCCCGCAGCCTGCGCGGAATCGAGAAGGAGAGCTTGCGCGTCATGCGCGACGGGGCGCTCGCGATGACCGCGCATCCGCGCGCGTTGGGCTCGGCGCTAACGCACCCTTCGCTGACGACGGACTACTCCGAAGCGCTGCTCGAGCTCATCACGCCCGCCGAGGCCAATCCCGAGCAAGTGATTGCGCGGCTCGACGAACTGCATCGCTACGTCTACGCGCAGCTCGACGACGAGCTGCTTTGGAACAACTCGATGCCGGGCTCCCTGCCCGCCGACGACGAGATCCCGATCGCGCAATACGGGGCATCGAACATCGGCCGGCTCAAGCACGTCTATCGCCATGGTCTCGCGCTGCGCTACGGCCGCACGATGCAATGCATCGCCGGCATTCACTACAACTACTCGCTAGGCGAGGAAGCTTGGCGGCTGCTGCACGCGCAGCGCCCGAGCGGCGCTAGCGCCGTCGACTATCAATCGGCGTGCTACCTCGCCCTGATCCGCAATTTTCGGCGCACGAACTGGCTGCTGATGTACCTGTTCGGCGCCTCGCCTGCGCTCGATCGCGCGTTCTTGCGGGGCCGGCCGCACTCGCTCGCAACATTCGACGAAACGACGCTGTATCGCCCGTACGCCACCAGCCTGCGCATGAGCGATCTCGGCTACTCGAACACGACGGCCCAAGCCGCGTTGCAACCGAACTACGACTCGCTCTCCGGGTATTTGGAAGCGCTCGCGCGAGCCGTGAGCGAGCCGTATCCGCCGTACGAGGCGCTCGGCACGCATCGTGACGGCCACTGGGTGCAGATCAACACGAACGTCCTGCAAATCGAGAACGAGTTCTATTCGACGATTCGCCCCAAGCGCGTGACCGATCCCGGCGAGCGCCCGCTCCATGCGCTGGCCTCGCGGGGCATCCAATACGTGGAAGCGCGCTGCCTCGATATCGACCCGTTCGAGCCGTGCGGCATCAGCGTGGAGACGGCTCGCTTTCTCGATGCATATCTCCTCGTTTGCGCGCTCGATGAAAGTCCCGCCTTGCTGCCGCCCGCCTATGCCGAAGCGAACGCCAATTTCGGCAGCGTCACGCTGGAAGGCCGCAAGCCTGGCCTCGCACTCATGCGCGAAGGGCGCGCGGTTCCGCTGCGCGATTGGGCCGGCGAACTGATGGATCGGATCGAAGCGGCAGCGCGCGCGCTCGATTCGGCGCGCGGCGGCAACGACTATGCCATGGCCGTCACGGCGCAGCGCGCAAAGTTGGCCGACCCCGACTTGACGCCTTCGGCGCGTGTGCTGCGCACGATGCGCGAGCGCGGACAGAGCTTCCTCGCGTTTGGACTCGCGCAAAGCGAAGCGCATGCCGAGTACTTTCGGGCACGGCCGCTCGAGCGCGAAGCCGTTGCGGTATTCGACCGGCTGGCCGAGCGCTCGCTCGCCGAGCAAGCCGAGCTCGAACGGCGCGACGCCAGCGCGTCGTTCGACGATTTCGTCCACGACTATCGCAGTTACACCCTGGAGCGCTTCAGCGTCTGACCTTCGAAGGGCGACGCCGAACGCCGAACGAACGAGTGCGCACTGACGCGACGCCGGCCCCGCGTCAGTGCGCCATCGCGGGGCCGCCGCCGCGCTTGGGCTTGGTGATCCACACGAGCACGGCCAACAGCACGAACGCCGCACATGAAATGCGGAAGAAATCATTCGTCGCCATCATGTAGCCCTGCTGGGTGACGAGCGCGTTCAATTGAGCGCTGACGCTGTCGCCCGTGAGGCCGAGCGTGCCGAGCGCGCTTTGATAGGCGGTCGTGCTGGCCGAATAGCGGCTGACCGATTCGGCCAGCACCGCGTGATGGTAGATCGCATCGTTTTCCCAGTACGTCGTGCTGATCGCGGTGCCGATCGCGCCCGCAAGCGTGCGTAAGAAATTAGACAGTCCCGAGGCACTGGCGAGGCGCTCGTCGGGGATGCTCGATAGCGTGATCGTCGTCATCGGCACGAAGAAGCAGGCCACGCCGATCCCCTGCACGATCCGCGGCAAGATGACGTGATTGAACGGCACATCGAGCGTAAACGTTCCGTTCCATACGGACACGATGGCAAATACCGTGAAGGCGAAGCTCGCGACCATGCGCAGATCGAGCCGATGCAGATTGCGCCCGATGATCGGCGACAGGACGAGCGCCAACAGCCCGACGGGCGCCGTCGCCAATCCGGCCAGACCCGCCGTGTAGCCCATCACCGTTTGCAGCCAGAGCGGAAAGATGACGACCGACCCGAAGAAAGTCATGTAGCCCAGAAAGATGATCAGCGCGCCCAGGGCGAAATTGCGGTCCTTGAAAAGCGTCAGATCGATAACAGGCGTGTTCTCCGTCACCTCCCAGGCCAGCAAGAAAGCCAAGGCCACCACGGCGATCAACGCGAGGGTGACGATGAAGCTCGAGTTGAACCAGTCGCGGTCCTTGCCCAGATCGAGCATCATCTGCAGGCAAGAGACGCCAATCACGAGCAACCCGAGTCCGACGGCATCGATCCGTTGCTTCGTCGTCTGCGTTTCGCGCCCGCGCAACAGGAAGTAGGCGGATGAAGCCGAGATGAGGCCGATCGGCAAGTTGATATAGAAGATCCACGGCCATGAATAGTTGTCCGTGATCCAGCCGCCCATCACGGGGCCGAAGATGGGCGCAACGATTACCGTCATCGCCCACAGCCCGAGCGCCAATCCGCGCTTTTCGGCAGGGTAGCTGCGCATGAGGATGGTCTGCGAAAGCGGCACCATCGGCCCCGACACGAGCCCTTGCAAGAGCCGGAAAGCGATCAGAGTCGGAAAATTTCCGGCGAGGCCGCACAACGCCGAAGCCATCGTGAAAGCGAGCACCGACATCGTGAACAGCCGCACCTCGCCCACGCGCCGCGCGAGCCATCCCGTCAGCGGCACCGCGATCGCCGCCGCGACAGAGTACGACGAGATCACCCAGGTGCCATCGCTCGTGGCAACGCCAAGGCTGCCCGAGATGGTCGGGACGGCGACGTTCGCGATCGAGGTGTCGAGCACCTCCATGAACGTGCCGAAGGCCAAACCGATCGTCAGCAGCGCCAATGTGCCGCCCTGCAACGGCGCAGGACCCGCCTTCGGCTCGACCGCCGCGGAAGCTGCGTTCGCCATGCGCATTCTCCTTATCGTTGAACGGGACACGGCCGCGCCCCCGCCTGCCTGGTGTTTTTGCGTTCGGCGCCAATATGGCCAAAATTGATTGCTGTGTCAATATTTTTCTATGCAATGATGGTTGAGGCTTGTATCTACACAGAGCGGGCGGTGCGGGCGTCACAGCGGTAACTTGCCGTAACCCAGTGCGTTGCTGCCCTGCGTTACCATCGGGCGCATCACACGGGACTCTTGCTCTCTGCATGCCGCTTCGTTGCCCTCGCTCCTTTCTCCGTCACATGCCGCCGGTCCGTTTCGCGACCGCACTCGCCATCGCGGCGACGGCAGCCACACTCGCCGCATGTGCCGTAGGCCCCGATTATCGGCGGCCCAGCACGAGCGCTCCTGCCGCCTACAAGGAAACGCCGGCTGGCTGGAAAGTGGCCGAGCCCGCCGATCGGACCGACCGCGGACCATGGTGGTCCATCTACGGCGACGCCCGGCTCAATGCGTTGATCGAGCAACTGAACGCGAACAATCAAACGATCGCGCAGTTTGCGGCAGCCTACCGGCAAGCGCGCGCGCTCGTGGGCGAAGCACGCGCGGCGTATTTTCCGTCGCTCGGCCTGTCGGCCAGTGCGTCGCGCTCTGGCCAGCGGCTCTCGGGCGTGAGCGCTGGGGGAACGACCAATTCGCTTTCGCGCGTAAGCAACAGCTTCAACACTACGCTCGATGCGTCGTGGGAGCCGGACCTCTGGGGCAAGGTAAGCCGCACGGTCGGGGCGCAGCAAGCCGGGCAGGAGGGCGCCGCGGCCGATCTCGCGAACGCGCGCCTATCCGCGCAAGCGACGCTCGCACAAACCTACTTCCAATTGCGTGCCCTCGATGCGACGCAAAAGCTGCTCGACGATACCGTCGCCGCCTATGCACAATCGCTCAAACTCACGCAAAACCAGTACGCGCAAGGGGTGGCCGCGCGCTCGGACGTGATTCAGGCACAAACGCAATTGCAGTCGGCGCAAGCTGCGGCGATCGACAACGGCGTCGTGCGCGCGCAGGACGAGCATGCCATCGCCGCGCTGGTGGGCCAAAGCGCATCGACTTTCTCTCTGCCTGCCATCCCGCTCGATGCCCAGCCGCCCGCCGTGCCGATCGATGTGCCGTCGGCCCTGCTCGAGCGGCGGCCCGACATTGCGGCGGCCGAGCGTCGCGCGGCGCAAGCCAACGAGCAAATCGGGGTGGCCATGTCGGCCTACTTCCCATCGCTGACGCTATCCGCTCAAGGCGGTTTCCAGAGTTCGGTGCTGTCGCAGCTCTTTACGCTGCCCTCGCGTTTCTGGACGGTCGGCCCGCAATTGGCCGCAACCTTGTTCGACGGCGGGCTGCGACGCGCACAGACAGAGGCTGCGCGCGCCGCCTATGACCAGCAAGTGGCCGTCTATCGACAGACCGTGCTCGGCGCATTTCAGGAAGTCGAGGACGCGCTGGCGTCGCAACGCATTCTCGCGCAGGAGATCGTCGTGCAACGAGAGGCGGTCGATTCGGCCAAGCAGGCGCTCGCGATCGTCACGAACGAATACAAGGCCGGCACTGTGGGCTACGTCAATGTGCTGACCGCGCAGACCACGGCATTCCTAGCCGAGCAAAAGCTAGCGAACCTCGCCGGGCAACGGATGGTTTCTTCGGTCGGGCTAGTGAAGGCGTTAGGCGGCGGATGGGAGCTTGCGCAGATGGACCGCGAAACCGGGGCTGCGGCAGTCCCGGCTCAGCCTGCGGCATCGACTGCGGCCGACTTGGGCTCGAAGAACGCGCCCGCTGCGAGCGCGCACGCAGCCGCTGCGGCACCTGCCGCGGCGCACGATTGACCGGCTAGCGCGAGTAATCGAGCGCGATCGTGCCGTCGCCGTTGGGGCGGCCGAGCACGTTCAACAGCCCCGCCAGGTTCTCGCGGGCTTGCGGCTCGGCGCTCGCTTGTCCATGGAACGACGTGGAATTGGCCGAGACGGTGCCGTGCCCGCTCAGCATCAGCGGGCCGTTCAACGTCGACAAATCGATCGTCGAATCGTCGCCTTGCGATTGAATCGCCACACGGTACGAGCCCAGCGGTTTGACGGGCGACACGCGCGAGCTCATGTCCGTCAGCGTGACCACGAGTTGCCCGTATGCGCGCGCGCCGAGCACCCGCCACGGCGTCCAGGCGACGCGCACGGCGCCGCGCAAGTCTAGCGTGTTGAACGGCGCGCCCAGACCGCCGAGCAGCGCGGCCGGTACCGCGATTTCCCCGGCAGAGACTGTTGCCGAGCGCGGCCCGGCCGCTACTTCGATCGCTTCGGGCATCGCGGGGACGTGCTGCATGCGCATGTCCAAATGGCCCGTCAACAGCGGCCAAAAGGCCGTTTGCCACTGCACCCGGCCCGGCAGCAACGTGCCCGCGCCAGCGTCTCTACCTGCCGCCAGCACGAGCGTGGCAGAGCCTTGCCAGACGGAGCCCGAGGGATCGATCAAATTGACGTGCCCCTGCGATGCCTTCGCAAATTGCGGGGTGATCCAGGCCGCCGGCATCATCGCCAGAAGCGTCACCCCGCATGAGACCAGTGCGATGACGAACCACGGCAAAGCGGCGAGCAAGCGCCGCCATCCGAGACTCATACGCCACCTCGCGCACCCCAACCTCGCGCCCGGCAGTCAAGCGAGGACGCACTCATCGCGGCGACCTCGCAGGCGCCGTCGCCGGCTGCAGCGTTGCAGTAAGGTCGACCTGCCCATCGGCCTTGAGCGCCGTCGCGTGCTGTTCGATCACACGCACCTTGAACTGTTTGCGCACGTCGTCGAGCCACATCGTCCACGCCGGGAACGATGCGTTCTTCGCTTCGATTTGCACGGCCTCGCCCGTTAGGCGCACTTGCGTCGTCGCGATGCCCGCCTGCGTCAGCGACGACGCGAGCGCATCGCGCAGCGCGCCGCCTGTCGGGGCGACCCCCTGCGCAGCGGGCGCGAGCGCGCGCGCCTCGTCGGCCTGTGCTGTCATCTGCGCGATCTTCCGTTGCATCGCCGGCAGGGTTTCGCGCAAATGCGCTCGCCCCTGTTGCGCCGGCGCCCACAGAACCGAATAGGCGATGACGACACCGACGGCCACGCCGCCCCATGTCAGCAGCAGCTTTTCGCGGGCGGTGCGCGGCTCCCAGAAGCCGGCCCAAACTTCGCCCAATGCGCCGAGGTTCATTGGCCGCTCCCGTTTCGAATGACCCATTTGCCCGTGTTCGTGTCGATCTCGCCCGTGAGCGCGTTTTGCGCCAGTCTCTGCGTGAACGCCGGGTCGGGCTTGACGTCAGGCTTGAACAGCACCTCGAGGCGCCGGTCGTGATAGTCGAGCGCTGCAATCCCGTTCACGGGGACCGCGCCGAGCGAACGATCAAGACGCGCCGCCAGCGACAGAAAATCGTCGGGGGAAAGCTCGCCGGCCGCCACACGCAGGTGCTCGAGTTGCGTCGTCATTTGCGTGGCCGGATCGAGCACGACGGTCGTCTTCGGGAACGCATTCAACAGCAGCTCCGTCATCTGTGCGGTGAGCGCGTCGCGTTCGCGCGCGAGCATCATCCATTGCACGTTTGCGCCGATCACGGCGACAACGAGTGCAGTTGCCGCGAGCGCGATCGGCAAACGCAACCGGCGCAGCGTCGCACGATCAAGCCGCCACGGCCGCGATTCGAACTCGAATTGGCATAAATCGAAATCGCACGCGAGCGCGTGACGGGCCAGCGTGTCGAACGCCAGCGGCGCAACGCCCACGTGCACCCCATGCGCGGGCACCGCTTCGCCCGCGAGCGTCGGTTCGCCGCCCGGCAGTTCGGTTAGTTCGTATACCGTCACGTCCGCGCCGCCTGCGAGCGCCGCAAGCGTTGTGCCGAGAGCCGAGAGCGGCACGGCCAATCCTTCGCCGTGCGCACCGCGCGCGAGCGCCAACTCCACGCGCGGCTCGGTGTCGTCGACAAGCGCGGGCTCGGCGCTCACCGCCAACGCCGCATCGGCCAAAATCGCAGGCGCAGTCTGCGCTACGGTGCCGAGGATGGCCGCGACGAGCGGCTCGCGTTGCGACGCCTGTCCGCTCGCCTCGCCGCCGGCAACCGCATCGTCGTCGATCGGCGCCGCTTCGAGCTCCGGCGCGTGCGCAACCGGCGCCGGCAAGCAGCGCGTCACGGGCACGGCGCGCAGGCTCCGGTGCCCCGCCGCATTGAAGGCCTCGACGATGAAGCGGAACCACCCGCGATCGATCACGGCCAGCATGCGCCGCGTGCCGCCGAGCGGTTGCGGATCAAGCGCGATATGGCAGGTCTGCGCGTCCTGAATCAGGTAGTCCTCGACCACATTGGGCAGGGCCTGTTTCAAGCGCTGCCCCTTCACGGGAGGCAGCGTCGCCGCGAGCATCAACAAATCGCGGGCGGCAACGATCAGCACCGTCGTCGACGCGCGCGGCAAAAATGCGAGCCGCGCGAACCCCGCGCGTTCCTTGCGGCCGCTCTTGTCGAGAAGCACGAACGGCATCTCGGGGAGTTGCCATTCTTGTGACGGCACCGCGGGATCTCGCGGCGGCAGTAAGACGATCAACGTGCTCAAGGCCCGTTCTCTCCTGGTTCGAGGCTGCGTCAAAGCTGATCGCGCACCCGCACGACGCGCGTCGCGTGCGTCAGCGGGTCGCGATATATGAGGGTCGTGCGATCGACTTCCGCACGTTCGTGTTGCACCCGTCCATGGACGAGAAAATAGCTCGTCGTCACGTCCATGGGTATCTGACTGATATCGGTGCCGGGCAGCAGGCCGCCGGCGCCCTGCAAGGCAAGCTGCACCTGGGCCGTATTGAGAAAGTACACGCTTTCGCGCCGCGACACTAACGACTGAGCGCTCGAAAGCGACATGCCCGGCACCATCGCCGCCACGACTTCCGCCGGCGCCGTGTTCATATTGACGGACGTTTGCGTCGGCAGCACGGTCACGAACGGACGCAGGCGCGCCACGATTTCCGGTGTGAAGCCAGGCACGTTCAACAGCGAATCGACGCCAGTGAACTGCAACGGCGCCGTATCGGCGTTCTGGTTGTCGTCGTCTTCAAGACCGGGGTTGTCCGTTAAATTCTGGCCGCCAGCCGTGCCACCGGGCTGGGGTTGCGCCGCCGGTTGCGTGCCCTCGCCTGCAGAGCCCAGCCGGTTGCTGATCGGCGTTTGAAAACGCGTGGCCGACTGCATCAACGAGGCGCGCACTTGCAGTGCGGCCGTCTTCGCAAGGCCGCCGTTGAGGCCGAGCAGCGCGAGCAGTCGAGCGAACGCGGCGGTTTCCTGCTGATTGATCTGTAATGCCCCGGGTGCCGGAATCGAGACGAGGTTGCGCAGATTGAATTTCGCTTGCGCATCCTCGATCGATCCCGACAGGTAGGTCTGCGCGCCTTCGGCAGCCTGTGCGTCACCGGACTTGCCGAGGAAATCGGACAGCCGAGTTTTTGCGATCGGCACCGCCCATACGCCGCCGAGGTAAGTCACCGTGGGCGCCGTATCGGCCTCCGAACGCAGTATCAAGCGCGTCCAATCGACAGCGCCGCGCGCCACCCATTGCGCTTGCGAGAGCAGGCGCTGATTCTGAATGCGGCGAATCTGCACTTGCTGACGCCAGAGCACGCCCGCGACGAGGATCGCCGAAAGCGTCACCACGAGCAGCGCGCTGATGATGGCCACGCCACGCTGGCGCCGCGGCGGCGTGCGATGCCCGCCGCATACGCGCGGCGAACGCAAGAGCCGAGAGAGGCGATCGCGCATCGTCATTCTCCGACGAGAAACATGCGCCGCACGGGCACGTGCAGCGACGGCGCGCCGATCGCGACCTCGAGGCCGGTCACCGCCCGCGGCAGCGGCGCGTTGCCGAACTGCGGCACTTTCACGTTGTTGTCGTTGCGCGCGATTTCGGCGGTCACATCGCCCATTTGCGTCGTCCAACCGACGCGCGGCACATAGAGCCGCGCCGTTATCTTGCCCACGCCCGAAATGAGCGGCACGGCGCTCCAATCGCCGCTGCCGCTCGATGCCGCGAGCGTGCGGCGCAACTGGCCGACCGTCACCAGGGGCGGCGATGCATAACGTGTGACGCGCCCGTTCGCCACTTGATAGCGCACGACTTGAAGGCGCGGCGCCTCGCCGGCCAGGCCGAATTCGCGCACGATTTGCAGCCCGTCACCGGAAACCGAGATGGCAGGTTGGCCGACTTCATCGTCGGTCGCGGCTTGGCGGGCATCCACGCGCAACTGATCGAACAGTTGAACGAACACGCGCTCGTCTTCCATCGCGCTCGAAATCGCCTGCCGGCCACGCATGATTTGGTCGAGGCCGCGCCAAGAAAGCACCGCGATGACGGCGAGAATCGCGATCGCAACCATGAGCTCGATCAGCGTGAAGCCGCGCTCGCGCCGCGCGGGGCGCTTCGCCTCAGAGCGCACGGTTGGACTCATTGGCGACGACCGTCACGAGTTGCGCGAGGCTGCCCGACTGCCCCGGCGTCGTCACCGACACCTCTACGCGCCGAAAAACCGGGTTGGGCGTGGCGCTCACACGCTCGGTGCAAGTGAGCGGCAAATTGCCTTGCGAGCAGTCGAACGTCTGCGTGCCGACCTCCGGCCATACACGCGACAAATGCAGCTCGGTCAGCGCGTTATCGGCGCTCCATCCCGCTAGCAGGCGCCGGTGCAGGTCGGCTTCGTCGTTCGCCAACATGCCGACCGCACGCAGCGATGCAGCGAGCGCCACGGCGATGATGGCGAGTGCGACGAGCACTTCGATCATCGTGAAGCCGCGCGCGTTCGCGGCAGTTCGGGCTGCGATTCGCGCGGCGGCTCGTTTAGTAGGCAAGCGCATCTCAACGCACCTCATAACGACCGTTGCCGGTCCCGACGATGGTCGCGCGACCTACCGCCGAATACAGCGTGACCGTCACCGCTTGTCCGATGCTCTCGACGCCGAAGACGACGCGCTCCGGATGAAGATCGGAGCCCGGATAGTCGATCGTCACATCGGTCACGCCGCCCTCCCAGCCACGCTGGCGCAACAGATCGTCGCGCAACAGCGGACGCCAGCCATCATCGGTGTGCACGTCGAATCGATAGCCTCCCGTCACGGGTTGCCAGGCGATCGGGCGGGCGCGCACTTGCGCTTCGTCGGAAGCCGATTCGAACAGCAAAGCAAGACGCTGCGCCTGTTCGTTCAGATCGGTGCGCGGATTGCGCGTGAGCGAGACCGACGCGAGCGACACCAGCAGCCCGGCGATGACCAGAACGACCATCATCTCGAGCAGCGTGAAGCCGCGCGCGCGCCGTGCCGAACCCTGCGCGCCGGCGGGCTCCACGTGCCCACGGCGCGAGCGCGTACCGCCGTTCATCCGCATGATGATCGGTGAGGGCAATGCGTCAGGCCGAGGCACGCCATTGCACCGGTCACGGTATGGCTGCGCTTACTGCCACGAGCCGACGTCGGCATCATTGCCGTCGCCGCCGGGCTTGCCATCCGCGCCATAGCTGAATACATCGATCTCGCCATGAACGCCCGGGTTCAGGTATTGATAGGCATTGCCCCACGGATCGTTCGGCAGACGTTCGAGATAGCCGCCGTCTTTCCAATTGTTCGGAATCGGATCGGTGCTCGGCTTTTCGATCAACGCGTGCAGCCCCTGTTCCTGCGTCGGATAACGACCATTATCGAGACGATAGAGCTTGAGCGCCTGCATCATCGTGCCGATGTCCTGCTTCGCCGCCACGCGCCGGGCCTCGTCGGGCCGGCTCATGATCTTGGGCACGATCAGCGCGGCGAGAATGCCGAGAATGGCGATCACGACCATGATTTCGATCAGCGTAAAGCCACGCTGGCGGCGTGCGCGCAGCGTTGCGGCTTCGGTGCGGCGTTGGTTCCACATTTGCATCATTGCCTACCTCGTTCGTTAAATTGTCGACGAAGCGCATCGAGCGCGCTTCGCATCGCGCCGCCGATTGTAATGGGCCTTTTCGTCAGGGTTCGACAACCGTGCAAACCCGCGAATAGCTCGTACAATGGCGCGCATGAACACTCTCCAAATCCGCCTGCTGTCGTTCGCGCTGTTTGCGGCTTTCTGCGCGACGCTCACCTATTGGATCGTCGTGCTCACCGCGCATCCCGCGCCGCCGCCGCAAGCGGCAGCCGTCGCGCCGAGCGTGTCCCCCGAAGACGCCGCCGCACTGTTCGGCGGCAAGCTCACGCACGAGGCCAACCGCAACATCAAGCTCGTCGGCATCCTCTCGCTGCGCGAAGGCGCCGCGGCGATCGTCGGCGTGGGCGACGAACCGGCCCGAGCCATCGCGCTCGGCAGCAAGATCACCGACGGCACCACGCTCGCCGAAGTCCGCGCCCGCTCCATCGTCATCGATCACAACGGCGTGCATTCCGAAATTCCGTTGGCGCCGAATACGGGCGGCCCGACCATCTACGTGCGCTAAACTTCTTTCGGTCGCGCGGCTACGCTGTGCATTCACCGGAATCCCCCACGGCACGCACCCCACGCCAGCGCACCAAGCACCCGGCGTTTGCTCGCGCTACTGCACTGCACCAGCTACTGCACCATATTGTTCAGATCGATGATCGGCAGCATCACCGCGAGCACGATCACGAGCACGATGCCCCCCATCGCCAAAATCAGCAGCGGCTCGAGCAAGCTCGTCAGGAACATCGTGCGTCGTTCCAGTTCGCGCGCTTCACCTTCCGACGCGCGGTCGAGCATCGTCGTCACATCGCCCGTGGCCTCGCCCGAGCGAATCAAATGCACAAGCACGGGCGGAAACGTTTTCGTATTGCCCAGCGCGCGAGACAGCGACGTACCTTCACGCACGCGCACGATCGCGTCCTCGACATTGCCGTGCATCGCCCGATTGTTGAGCGTCTCGCCGGCCGCCTGCAGTGCGCGCAGGATCGGCACCCCGGCCGCCGTCAAGATCGCGAGCGTGCTCGCAAAGCGAACCGTGTTGTAGCCGCGCACGAGCTTGCCGGCAAGTGGCGCCGTCAACAGCCACCGGTCGAAGGCGAGCCGCGGCCCCGCCTGCGACAAAATCGCACGCGCCCCATATAAGACCAGCGCCACCCCAAGCAGAATCGCCCACCACCAATGGCGGACGAATCCCGAGAGCGCCATCATCATCACCGTCAGGATCGGCAACTGCTGCTTCGTGCTCGCGAACACATTGACGACTTGCGGCACGACATAGCTGAGCAAGAACGTGACGATACCCAATGCGATCAGCGTGACGATGGCCGGGTAGGTGAACGCCAGGACGATCTTTTGCGTGAGCGCATTGCGTTGCTCGATGTAATCGGCCAAGCGCGAGAGCACAAGGCCGAGCTTGCCCGTATGCTCTCCGGCCGCAACGAGCGCCCGATAGATGTCGGGAAAATCGCGCGGATGCTGCGCCAGCGCGTTGGCCAGCGAATGGCCGCCCAACACCTCGGCGCGAATGGCCGCGACGAGTTCGCGAATGTAGTCGCGCTCGGCCTGATCGGTCAAAACGGAAAGCGCCTCGTCGAGCGGCAACCCGGCCGTGAGCAAACTCGCGAGCTGGCGCGTGAGAATCGCCTGCTCCCGCGCCGATAGCTTGCGGCCAAGCGCCAGGCGCCGGCTGCGCGCGCCACGGGCAGCGCTGCCTGCCGGTTCGACGATGAGCGGCGTCAGTCCTTGCGTGCGCAACTGGGCGCGCGCCGAGCGCGCACTGTCCGCATCGAGCACTCCCTTCTGCGCGCGCCCTGTCGTGTCGATCGCTTCGAAGCGAAAGGCCGGCATCGGTTAGACCTCGCCCGTCACGCGTATCACCTCTTCGAGCGAGGTGAGGCCGGAGGCCAGCCACCGGTCGGCATCCTCGCGCAGCGTGCGCATGCCTTGCGCGCGGCCAGCCGCGAGAATCTCGGCGTCCGCCGCATTGCGGTGGACCATCGCGCGGATCGCATCGTCGATGACGAGCAGTTCGTACACGCCGCGCCGCCCGGAATAGCCCGATTTCGCGCATTTATCGCACCCGACCGGATGCCACTGCGAACGGTTGTCTTCGACGCGCTCTTCCTTGCACACGGGACATAGCCGCCGCACTAGCCGCTGTGCGAGCACGCCGAGCAGCGACGAGGCGAGCAGGTACGGTTCGACGCCCATGTCCGTGAGGCGCGTGACGGCCGAAGCCGCATCGTTCGTGTGCAGCGTCGCAAGCACCAAGTGACCCGTGAGCGAGGCTTGCACGGCGATCTGCGCGGTTTCCAAGTCGCGAATCTCACCGATCATGATGATGTCCGGATCCTGCCGCAGAATCGAGCGCAAAGCGCGCGCGAACGTCATGCCGATCCGCTCGTTGACCTGCGTCTGGCCGATGCCGGGCAGGTCGTATTCGATCGGATCCTCGACCGTCATGATGTTGGTCGTCGCCGTCTCCAGACGTGCGAGCGACGCATAGAGCGTGGTCGTTTTACCCGACCCCGTCGGCCCGGTCACGAGCACGATGCCGTGCGGCCGCGAAATCAGCTGGTCGAACCGCGCGAGCGTATCGGGGCCCATGCCGAGCGCCTCGAGGTTCAAGTGCTGCGCGTCCTTTTCGAGCAAACGCAACACCGCGCGCTCGCCGTGCCCGGTCGGCAGCGTCGATACCCGAACGTCGACGGCGCGGCCGCCGACGCGCAGCGTGATGCGGCCGTCTTGCGGCAGGCGCTTTTCGGCGATGTCGAGCTGCGCCATGATCTTGATGCGCGAGATCAGCGCGCCGTGCAGTGTTTTTTTCGGCCGCACGACGTCGCGCAGCGTGCCGTCGACGCGAAAGCGCACCACCGATGCATTCTCGAACGGCTCGATGTGAATGTCGGACGCGTGCTCGCGCGCCGCCTGGGTGAGCAACGCGTTGATCATGCGGATGATCGGCGCGTCGTCTTCCGATTCGAGCAAATCCTCGACTTCGGGAATGTCTTGCATGAGCCGCGACAGATCGACTTCGCCTTCCACTTCGCCGACGACTTGAGCGGCGCTGCCGTCATTGCGCTCGTAGGCTTGGTTGATCGCTTGCGTGAGTTCTTCGGCGGGCAAGCGCACCGCCGTCAGCGCGCCGAAATTGCGTGCAATCTCGGCCAACGCCGCGTCGCTCGTGCGATCGCTGATCCACACTTCAAGCCCTTCCGCGCGCTGGTGCGCAACGAGGATCTGGCCGCTGCGCGCGAAGCCGTAGGGCACGAGCCGCGCAGCCAGCGGCGAGGGCGCTTGGCGCTCGCCCGGCGCGCGGTCGCTGGAAGAAGGGAGCACGCTGCTCACTGCGACGCTCCGGGCGTGGCCGGC
This sequence comes from Paraburkholderia sp., assembly GCA_004322045.1. Classification (GTDB taxonomy): domain Bacteria; phylum Pseudomonadota; class Gammaproteobacteria; order Burkholderiales; family Burkholderiaceae; genus Trinickia. The sequence goes on along the minus strand of SCRN01000022.1, from coordinate 76,607 downwards.
TGCTGCTGCGGCACGGCCTGCTGCGGTGTGGTTTGCGGCGGCGCCGGTTGCTGAGTAGCGGGCGACGGCGGCTGCGTCCCCGGCTGATGCGTCATCTGCCTCAGATCGAACAGGTTCGCCGCGGGCGCCGCACCCTGGCTCGGGCCGGCCGGGATAGGCGGCACCACCGGGAAGTCCTTGTCACGCATCACGTTGTTGTCGGAGTGGTATCCGTCCGTAACGCCCTGCACATAGTCGTAGCGATTCTGGGTGATCTGCTGCGCGGTGTCGCTGTCGTTGATGATGACAGGGCGCAGGAACACCATCAAATTGGTTTTCTGGCGCTGCTTGGTTTCCGAGCGGAACAACTGGCCGATCCACGGGATGTCGCCGAGCAGCGGCACTTTGCTGTTCGATACCTGGTAGTTGTCCTGCATCAAGCCGCCGAGCACGATGATCTCGCCGTTGTCCGCGAGGACCGTCGAATGGATCGAGCGCAAATTAAACGTTGGGCCTGCCGGGTTCGTCGCCGTATTCGTCGTCCCGCTGACGACCGAGGAGTCTTCCGTGTAGAGCTGAAGCTTGAGGATTCCGCCCGCCGTGATCTGCGGCTTCACGTGCAACGTCAGGCCGACGTCGCGGCGATCATAGGTGTTGAACGCGTTGGCCGTGGTGCCGCTCGTCAAGTTCGAGTACGAGCCGGTCGCGATTGGGACATTCTGGCCGACGACGATCTTCGCCTCTTCGTTGTCGAGCGTGATCAGGTTTGGCGTCGACAGCACGTTCGCGTCGCTCGAGCCAGCGAAATACTGGAGCAACCCGCCGAGACCCTGCACGCCGAACATGTTGTGCAGCCAGCCGACATTCAAGCCCTGGGTGAGCGTACTGGGCAGCGTGCCCACCCCCGCGGCGCCGCCTGCGGCCAGGCCCGCGGCCACGTTCAAGATGTTCGAGCTGCCCGTGCTGCCGGCGCTGCTCGATAGATTGCTGCCGGCCAAAAGGTTGCCGCTCGCGACCTGCCACTGGATCCCGAGATTGCCGGCGCGCGTGGAGTTCAACTCGACGATGAGCGCTTCGATATACACCTGCGCGCGACGTTGATCGAGCTGGTCGATCACCGCTCGCAAATTACGGTAGACCGGATCGGCCGCCGTGATGATCAGGGAGTTCGTCGCCGCATCGGCCTGAATCATGCCGCCGGGCTGATTCTCGTCGCTGCTCTGCCCTTGCTTGTCGGTGCTGAAGTCGTTGCCGCTGCCGCCGCTCCCGCTCATCCCACTACTGCCGCTCGAGCCCGACATCGAGCTGCCGCCGCCGAGCGAACTGCCGCTGTACGACGAGGGCAGCGGGGGAACGCCGGACGTGCCCGTCGAACCGAGGCCGCCTCCCGAAGCGCCTTGGCTGAACGAGCTCGCGTTGCTCGACTCGGCGCTGCTACCCGAGCCGCCGGCCTTGCCGAGCATCCCGCGCAAGGTTTTCGCGAGCACCACGGCGCTCGCGTTGCGCACATGAACCACATGCATGTTGCCCGGCTGCGAGCTCGGTGCATCGAGTTGCTCGATAAGCTTTTTGGCCGAAACAAGGCGCGCCTTGTTCGACGCGCGCAACATCAGCGAGTTCGTGCGCGGGTCGGCCTGCACGGACACCTTCAGCGTGGCGTCGGTACTGCCGATCGTACCGGGATCGAGCAGCTTGGTCAGTTGCGGCTCGATGTCGAGCGCGTTCGCATTCTTCAGCGGCACGACCACGATCTGCTGCCCGGCTGCATTGTCGACGCCCGCGATGATGGCTGCGATCCGCCGCACGTTATCGGCGTAATCGGTCACGACGAGCGTGTTGTTCGCAGGGTAGGCCGCGATCGTATTGTTCGGCGAGATGAGCGGCCGCAGCACGGGCAGCAGGTTGTTGGCCGATTCGTTGTGCAGCTCGAACACCTGCGTGATGATCTGATCGCCGTGCGCTTTCGGAACATTGCCGAGGTAGGTGGGCGCACCTTGCAGTTTCGCGTCGGCCTCGGGCACCACCTTCAGCACGCCGTTATCTTGGACGATGGCGAACCCTTGCATGCGCAGCGCCGCTTCGAGCGTCTTGAGCGCCTGCTGCTCGGGCACCGGATTTTCCGATACGAGGTTCAGTTGGCCCTTGACGCGAGGATCGACGATGATCGTCTTGTTCGTCGCCGCGCCGATCGCTTTGGCCACTTGATCGATGTCCGCATTCACGAAGTTCAACGTCACTTCGGCATTCGCTGCCTGTGCGGTCATGAGCCCGGCGATCAAAAGCGCGGTAGCGATGCGGCGCAGTGCCATACGATTTCTTGTCATGGAATAAAGGTTCAATGCGAAAGTGCCTGCCCTCGGCGGTCATGCTTCGCGAGCATCGCTCGGCCCTCGTCTGTATTGGTGTCCGATGCCCGCCCGCCGTTCGAGAAAACGAACATTAGCAGTTTTTTGTGTCTGAATAATCATCTACCGCCGAGAGTGCGTTCGCTTTTACGTCAGAAGTTTCTCAGTTGACCGTCGGACGACCCGTGGCGCCACGCTAAGCGGCGATCGGCGATCCGCGTTTGTCCGCCAAGGGCTCGGCTATGTCGGCCGGCCTACTATGCACCCGGGCGGCACCCGGTATCATACGGTCGATCAATTTCGACCGAATCTCACGACAAGTTCGGGTTTTCCCCAGCCGGCCTGCGTGAAGCGTAACGACGAGCCACTTCGTCGAAGGGTTTCGTACAATGAAACGGACAGTTCCGATTCTGGCGGCATTGCTCGCGTGGCTCGCGTGCGCCAACGCACGCGCAGACTGCTTCGACGAGGCCGCTCGCTACCAGAAGGTCAATCCGCTGATTCTGCGCGCCATCGCTTGGCAGGAGTCGCACAACCGGCCCGACGCCACCCATAAGAATGCGAATGGATCGACCGACTACGGGCTCATGCAGATCAATTCGATCCATCTGCCCACGCTGGCCCAGTACGGCATTTCGTCCGATACCCTCATGGAGCCATGCAAAAGCGTCTACATCGCCGCCTGGCACCTGCGGCAGAAGATGAACAAATACGGCAACACGTGGGCTGCCGTCGGCGCCTATCACTCTGAAACACCGTCCTTGCGCGACCGCTACGCGCATCAAATCGTCGGCATTCTGGAGCAATGGAAGCTCTTGCAAGCACAGCGTTGAGCGCGCAGGACATCGCCTGCACCGAGCCTAGCCGATCGTCATTGCGGTGAGCGGCCCGAGCCTCGACCGAGGTGGGGCGCCGGCGTTTGGTGCAAAATGCTCCCTACGCCTTTCACGCGGCGGCGTTTTGCGCCCTCGCTCCACCGATGTGTCGATTCCAATGAACCATTCGCCTGTGCCCGTCACCGTGTTGTCGGGCTTTCTCGGCGCGGGCAAGACCACGCTGCTCAACCACATTCTCGGCAACCGCGCCGGCCTGCGCGTCGCGGTGATCGTCAACGATCTCGCGGCGGTCAATATCGATGCCGCGCTCGTGAAGGACGCGGCGTCCCTCTCGCGCATTGAAGAACGGCTCGTCGAACTCTCGAACGGGTGCATCTGCTGCACGCTGCGCGAGGATTTGCTCGCCGAAGTCGACCGCCTAGCAAAAGAGAACCGCTTCGATGCCATCTTGATCGAGTCCACCGGGATCGCCGAGCCGATGCCAATCGCCGAAACCTTCGCGTTCAGCGACGACGAAGGCCACGCGCTCGCCGACGTCGCGCGGCTCGACACGATGGTCACCGTGGTCGACGCCTTCAATTTTTTACGCGATTACGCGTCGGCCGAAGCGCTTGCCGAACGCGGCCTCGCGGCGAGCGAAGAGGACGACCGCACCATCGTCGAATTGTTGATCGAGCAAATCGAATTTTGCGATGTGCTCATCGTCAATAAGGCGGATCTCGTCGATGCCGACGCGCTCGAACGGCTCTCCCGCATCTTGGCGCGGTTGAACCCGCGTGCGGTTCAGATCGTCAGCCGCTTTGGCGCCGTCCCGCTGCGGGACGTGCTCGACACCGGGCGTTTCGATTTCGAGGCCGCCGCGAGCGCGCCCGGCTGGCTGGCGTCGCTCGATCACGCGCACGAGCATGATCATGACCACGACCACGACCACGACCACGACCACGACCACGCGCAGCATGACGACCATGGGCATGGGGATGCGGGCCATTCGCACGTCAGCGAAGCCGATCAATACGGCATCGGCAGTTTCGTCTACCGTGCGCGCCGGCCGTTCAACGCCGAGCGCCTGTGGCGCCTGCTTCACGAGGAATGGCAAGGGGTGCTGCGCAGCAAGGGATTTTTCTGGCTCGCGACCCGCAACGATGTGGCGGGCTCGCTGTCTCAGGCCGGAGGCGTTTGCCGTCATGGGCCGGCGGGCATGTGGTGGGCCGCGCAGCCGCGTGCCGAATGGCCGCAGGACGATGAGCTCGCGGCTGAAATCGCGGCCGACTGGTATGGCGCGCCCGAAGACGCCTCGATCGGCGACCGCCGCCAAGAGCTCGTACTCATCGGCGTTGCGCTCGATGCGCAGCGTTGGCGCGACAAGTTCGACGCGTGCCTATTGACGGACGAGGAATACGCACTCGGACCGCAAGGCTGGCTGCATATGGCCGATCCTTTCCCTGCTTGGGACCTCGATGCCGACGATCACGACGGCGACGATGAAGGGCAAATCGTCCACTGATCGCTCAAGCAAGCCGGGCGCCCCCGCCTTTGCTCTCTTCTCTGGAATAAAAAACCCGCCTGAGGCGGGTGTCGACAAGACGTCAACCCGATATCGGCTTAACGCTTGTTCACAGCATCCTTGAATGCCTTGCCGGCCGTGAATTTGACGGTCTTGGCGGCGGGAATCTTGATGGTCTCGCCCGTCTTGGGGTTACGGCCCGTACGTGCCGCGCGCTTGCCCGAGCCGAAGCTACCGAAGCCGATGAGCTGCACCGCGTCGCCCTTGGACACTGCCTTCTTGATCACTTCGAGCAGCGTATCGAGCGTTTCGCCGGTTTGAGCCTTGCTCGCGCCCGTCTGACCTGCGACGGCGTCGATCAGTTCCTGTTTGTTCATTAACGTTCCTCTTTATCAGATTGAAGTGACACGGACAGCGCAAAACGCGCCGAATTATACGTACGCAAGCTGTGCCGTCGAGTAGCTGTGGCGAAGCGTGCGCCGCTCGGTCGCGCTTAACCCCCTGGCCATACGGCCGCGCGGCGCTTGCTATGATAGCTCAGCGCAAACCCAATAACGGCAAGGCTTCCAAAGAATTTAGCGCTGGCAAGCCTTGTCGGCGCTGGGTTTGAGCATTGTCGTACTCGCGAACCCCTGCTGCCAAGGGGCTCACGAGATTCCGGGGCGCTGTCGTTGGATTTTTCCAACGCCCCGAAAGCCGCGCCCAGCTTGGGTTTGCGGCCGTTTGGCGCAGTTCGGGCAGAGCGATTAGGGTTGGCCCTTACGTCCAGTTACGCCCATACGCCTCGTTTTCCCACACTTTCCGCATGCCGATGAGTTCCAAGCTGATCCCCGCCACCCCGGCCTTTCGCAACGACGGCACGCCGTTCTCGCCGGCCTATGACGACATCTATCACAGCGCCGCCGGTGCGCTCGCCCAAGCCCAGCACGTGTTTCTACGCGGAAACGAACTGCCGCAACGCTGGCGTGCGAGGCGTTTGTTCACCATCGTCGAAACGGGCTTCGGCATCGGCGGCAACTTCTTGGCGACCTGGGCCGCTTGGCGCGAGGATCCGAACCGCTGCGAAAGATTGGCCTTCGTTTCGATCGAAAAACATCCGTTTCGAGCGGACGATTTACGTGCATTGCATGCGCGGATGGTTGCGGACACAACGCTCGCGCCGCTCGCCGCACAATTGGCCGATGCTTGGCCGGTGCTCACGCCCGGCCTGCACCGACTCGAATTCGAATCGTCCCGTGTCACACTGACCCTCGCGTTCGGCGATGCGCTTACGTTGTTGCCCAAGCTTTGGCTACGCGCCGACGCGTTCTATCTCGACGGCTTTTCCCCCGAGAAGAATCCCGATCTATGGTCGCCGCCGGTTTTCAAGGCGTTGGCGCGGCTAGCGGGCGAGGGCGCAACGCTCGCCACCTACACCTGCGCGGGGCATGTGCGGCGCGCTTTGGCCGATGCGGGATTCGACTGCGCGCGGGCCGAAGGCTTTGCGAGCAAACGCGCCATGCTGGTCGGCCATTTCGCGCCGCGCTGGCGGTTGCGGCGCCACGAACCGCCGCAACCGTTCGCGGTGGACGAACGGCATGCGATCGTCGTGGGGGCGGGCCTCGCTGGCTGTGCGCTCGTCGAACGACTGGCCGCACGCGGCTGGCGCGTGACACTCGTCGAGCGGCGCGCGCGTGCCGGATGTGAGGCGTCCGGCAACCCCGCGGGCGTGTTCCATCCGCTGCTTTCGCGCGACGACAGCGTGGCGTCGCAAATCACGCGCACGGGTTTTCTCTTTGCGCTCGCGCGATGGCGCGCACTCGAACGAGCCGGCCACGTCTTTGCGCGCAGCCGCGGCGGATTGCTGCAAATAGCCGACGACGATGAGCATGCGAGGGCGCTCAGCGCGGCGATCGCCGAGCGAGCTTATCCCCCCGAGTTCGTGCAAGCCGCTTCGGTTGCGCAAGCATGCGAAGCGGCGGGCGCGCGGGTTGCACGTGGCGGCTGGCTTTATCCCGAAGGCGGCTCGCTCGACCCGGCCGCATTGTGCTCGGCGCTGTGCGACGAAGCGGGTGGGGCGCTGAGTTGGCGCGCACAGGTTCAAGCGCACCGCATCGAGCGCCAGGGCAACGCTTGGGCCGTGTTCGACGAGCAGGGCGCTTGCATCGCGCGCGCGAGCATCGTCATTTTCGCGAATGCACACGACGCTACGCGCCTATCGGGGCTGCGTTACGTGCCCACGCGCCTCGTGCGCGGCCAATTGACCTGCCTGCCCCTATCTGCGGCGCCGGCCCTGCGACTGCCGATCATCGGCGATGGCTATGCGGTTCCGCTCGAACACGCCTTGCTGACAGGGGCCACCTATGACATCGACGACGTCGGCGACGATCTGCGTGCGGCAAGCCATGCCGAAAACCTCGCGCGTCTCGCTGGGCTGCTGCCCGGTCTGGACCCCACGATCGCGGCAGGCGAGCTTGCCCTCGGCAAGCTTTCCGGCCGCGTGGCATTTCGGTGCGTGACCCACGATCGGCTCCCCATGATCGGTCCGCTCGCCGACGAAGCGGCCAGCGCGCGGCAAGCCTCCACGCTGAGCGGCGCGTGGCCGCGGGATTTGCCGCGCGCCGCCGGTCTTTACGGGTCTTTCGCTTTCGGCTCCCGAGGCCTCGTATGGGCATCGCTCGGCGCGGAACTCATCGCTTCGCAACTCGAGGGCGAGCCATGGCCACTGGAGCGCGATCTCGCCGAAGCCTTGGATCCCGCCCGCTATCTGTTGCGAGCATTGCGCCAGGGCATCGTGGCTGCGGACGGTGCATGACCGGCCGATAGACAGTCCTCGCGGCCTATCGTGTTATCCACCGCACGCTGTGGATAACCCGGTGATCGAGACGTGGGAATCATGTGTAATCGGTGTGGACGTATACGGGACAAGTCGGCTACCAGCCACGACGCCCCAAAGTTATGCTTCGAAGCAAGTCACGCCCGCACACGATCCACATGCGGTTATGCGACCGCTAAGCACTTGATCCGGCGAAAGAAATGGCCGTTGTGCACAGTTTTGGTACGGCCTTGTTAACTACTACTACGTATACATACGTAAACAAGTAAACCCGAACTAGCACGGCACGCATCGCCGGATATGCGGTCCAACGCCCCGCATGCCTATGGGAAAACTCGAGATTGCCGACAAAACCTGCGCTGCTGCGCGCGGCATCCGCCGCAAACCTTCGGACATTTTTTCTTCGTAATACGAAATTAGACGTAGTTTGTACCGGGATCAACGCAATTCGATGATGGATCGTGCGACTTGGGGGCAAGCTATGGCACAATCCGTGTTCCTCTTGCACCCGTTGCATGGCTGCGCGACGCGAATACGCGGCGCCAACGGGGGCAACGTTCGCGCTTCTCGTTTGCTGCAGCAGGCTGCGGGCGTTGCTCCACCCCATTTCACCGCGCCGGGCACGAGCCACGCTCTATCCCAGCGCTTCTCGCGCCGCGAGTCGAAACAGGCGCACCGGGTCGTCATGCCCGGTAGCAGTCCGGTCGTCGACGCCCCACTCAATTCGTCCGCGTCGCGGCAGATCGTCGTAACGCGAGCAATCAAGCCACGAGAAAGAGCCGTCATGGGCAAATCGCCTAGACCGGCCTGTCCGTAAAGGAGCAGCTATCAGATGAAATCGGCGTTTTCCTTTCTTCCGCACTGGCCGTTCGTGCCCGATGCCGTCTTCTGGGCCGGCCTTGCGCTCCTCGTCGCCGGCCTCTTGGGCGAGCTTTGCTATCGCGCCTGGCGTGTGCCGCGCGTCACCGGCTATGCCGTGATCGGTCTGATTGCCGGGTCGGCAGGGTTCCAGGCGATCGATGCAGGCACGGGTAGCACCTCGCGGTTGCTGCTCGACGTCGCCCTCGGGTTGCTGCTGTTCGAATTGGGCGGGCGACTCGACCTGCGATGGATTCGGCGCAACCCATGGCTCGTCGCGTCGAGTCTTGCCGAGGCGACACTGACTTTCGTGCTCGTTCTGATCGCGCTGTCGTTCACTCACGTGAGCGCCGCGGTGTCGACCGTGATCGCGGCCATCGCCATGTCGACTTCGCCTGCGATGGTGATTCAGCTCAAAACCGAGTTGCGGGCGGAAGGCCAGGTCACCCAGCGCCTGATCACGCTCACGGCGCTGAACAGCATGTACGCCGTCGTGATCGAAAAAATCGCCTCGGGGTGGCTGCATCAAGAGGTCTACGGCAACGTCTTTGCGACGATCGTTCAGCCGCTGTACCTGCTCGTCGGGTCGCTCGTGCTCGCTTATTTGCTCGCGCGCGCCTGCACGTTCTTTTATCGCTCGATGCAAGTTCAGGACGAGCATTCGTTCGTGGCGCTCTTCGGCCTCGTGTTGCTCGCGATTGCGATCGCGCATTTGTTCAACCTGTCGACGATCCTGAGTCTGCTCGCGGCGGGCATCATCGTCAAAAACCTCGAGCCCAAGCCGCAATTGTGGCCCGAGCATTTCGGCACGGCCGGCTGGCTGCTCACCGTGATCTTGTTCGTGCTGACCATGACGGGCTTCGAATGGCGCGATATCGCGCTGGGCGGCGTTGCGGCGCTGGGCCTTATCGTGGCGCGCTTCGTCGCCAAGCTCGTCGGCGTGCTCGCGTTTGCCAAACCGAGCGGCATCGGCCTGAAGCAGGGCGTGGCGCTCGGCATATCGTTGTCGCCCATGTCGGCGCTCGCCTACTTGTTGGTCGACGACACCTATGCGCTCTATCCCAACTTCGATCCGACGCTGCGCGCGGTCGTGATGTGCTCGATCGTCGTACTGCAGATCGTCGGGCCGCTGCTCGTCTATCGCGGTCTCGCGCTAGTCGGCGAGCGGCGCACCTAACAACGGATCTTGGATTCGGAAGACACCATGGCACTTGAACCGTTCATCAATTCCAAACCCTTCACCTTCGGCGTCGAGCTCGAGATCCAAGTCGTCAACACGCACGACTACGATCTGACCAAAGCCGCGTCCGACCTGATGCGGCTCGTGAAAGACCAGAAGGTCCCCGGCAATATCACGCCCGAGATCACCGAAAGCATGATCGAGCTGTCGACGGGGATCTGCAATTCGCACGAGGAAGCGCTCGCGCAACTGCGCACTTTGCGCGACACGCTCGTGGCGGCGGCCGATCATCTGAACGTCGGCCTGGCCGGAGGCGGCACGCACGCATTCCAGCAATGGAGCGAGCGCCAAATTTTCGATGCGCCGCGTTTTCAGTATCTGTCCGAGCTCTATGGCTATCTCGCCAAACAGTTCACCGTCTTCGGCCAGCACGTGCATATCGGTTGTCCGGATCCCGACAGCGCGCTGTTCCTGTTGCATGCCATGTCGCGCTTCATTCCGCATTTCATTGCGCTTTCGGCTTCCTCGCCGTACGTGCAAGGCGTCGACACGGGGTTTCACTCGGCGCGGCTGAACTCGGTATTCGCATTTCCGCTATCGGGGCGCGCGCCGTTCGTGCTGACCTGGTCCGGCTTCGAGGAATATTTTTCGAAGATGGTTGCGACCGGCGTCGTCAACAGCATGAAAGATTTCTACTGGGATATCCGCCCCAAGCCGGGCTACGGCACCATCGAGGTGCGGGTCATGGATACGCCCTTATCGGTCGACCGCGCCGCGGCCATTGCCTGCTACATCCAAACCCTCGCGCGCCATTTGCTCATCGACCGGCCGTTTGTGCCGAGAGAAGACGATTATCTCGTCTACACATTCAATCGGTTCGAGGCCTGCCGTTTCGGGCTCGCCGGCACCTGCATCAACCCACAGACAGGGGAGCGCCGCACGATATTCGAGGACATTCTGGAGACGCTGCGCGTGATCGAGCCGCATGGCGATGCGCTGCAGTCCTCGATGGCATTGCGCGAAATCGCCAACATCGCGCAGGGACAAGTCAACGATGCGACCTGGCTGCGAGAGATCGTCGCAAAAGAAAAATCGTTGCACGAAGCGGTTCGCCAACAATGCTTGCGGTGGCGGGGGGTTTAGGTTTTTACGTTTACAACGTATACATTCGTAGTAATAGTTAACAAGGTGGGGCCCAATCTGTGGAAAACCGGGAAATAGGCCGACGCATCAAGGGTCTAGCGCAACGATAACCGCGTGGCTCGCGCGTGCGGAACTCGCATGAGCTTTGGGTAACTCGGAAGGCGTTCGAATGACATCCGACGTTATCCAGAAATGACGCACATTCGACACGCGCGGTTATACATGACTTATCCACAGATGCGCCTGAATAACTTAGCTGTACTATTCTCTTTCGTCGCTTAAAATGGCGCGGCTGTCGCGTGGAAGGCGATATCGCGTGGCGCTCGCTTAGCGCTGGCGGGTGGCGCATGCATGAAATAGTAGAATCGGCACGCCCAATAGAAGGCGGGTCATCCCACGGGGCTGCCGGGGCGCAAGGCAAGGCGCGAGCGGGCAACCAAACCAGCAGAGGCATGCTGTCAATTGCGAAATAGCGAACAAAGACTATGAGCGAAGGTGTACACGGAGAGCAAGCGACCGGGCGCGTGACCCACAGCTTGCTGCGCTTGGGCACGGCAATGCGCAGCCAGGCGTGGGAATGGGCTGAAAGCGCTGGGCTCACGCCGACGCAAGGCGAGATCCTCGTGTTGCTCATGCAGCGGAAAAATCCGTTGCGCTTGGGCGAGATCGCTCGCGAGACGGCGCTCACCGCTGCTACGACGAGCGACGCCGTCAGCACGCTCGAGGCGAAAGGGCTCATCCAAAAGCGTCGCGCGACGGAGGACGGCCGCGCTTTGGCCGTCAAGCTTACCGCGCGCGGCCGCGCGGCCGCGAAGCGCGCGCAGCAATGGCCTGAGTTCCTCGTGGGCGCGATCAGCACGCTGCGGGACGACGAGCAAGCCATCTTCTATCGCACGATGATCAAGATGATTCGCCAGTTGCAGGTGCAAGGCACCATGCCCGAACATCGCATGTGCGTCACCTGCAAGCATTTCGAAGCGAGCAAAAACCCGAAGAAGGTTGCGCATCGCTGCAACGCACTCGATATCGCGATCAGCGACGTGGATCTGCGGCTCGATTGCGCCGTGCATGAGCAAGCCGATTCGTTGACCCAGAAGAAGACCTGGAAAATCTTCGCGCAAAGCGCGACGTAGCTTACCCCATCCACATTTCGGTCCCGGCGGCGGTTGGCCTGCAGTCGACCGTAGTCGCGAGGCGTCGATGCGCCCGCTACGCCGCAATGCGCCTCGTACGGCGCCGAATGCCGCGCGTGAGCCGCGGGGCCGTCCTCTCGCCGTGAGGATTCGATGAATCGAGAAGTGCTCGCCGTCCGTCATGTCCATTTCGAGGATCTCGGTAGCCTAGAGCAAGTGCTCGGCGAGCGCGCGTGGTTCGTGCGCTATCTGGACGTCGGTCTCGCCCGCGTCGAGGCGCCCAACCCCGAGGCCCCGGCGCTGACTGTCGTTCTGGGCGGCCCCATCAGCGCCTTCGACGATGCGTCCTATCCGACGCTCAAGCCCCTGCTCGCATTGCTCGAAAAAAGGATTGCCGCAGGTCTACCGACGCTAGGCATTTGTCTTGGGGCGCAATTGATTGCCCGTGTGCTCGGCGCGCGCGTCCATGCTATGGGGCGCAAGGAGATCGGCTGGGCCGATCTCACGTTGACCGAGGCGGGGCGCAATTCGCCGATGCGCCATTTCGACGGCGCGCACACGTCGATGCTGCACTGGCATGGGGATATGTTCGATTTGCCGGTCGATGCGGTGCGGCTCGCCTCAACGAACGTCTGTGAGAATCAGGCGTTTTCCTGGGGGGCGAACGTGCTCGGGTTGCAGTGTCATCCTGAAATCCGCGGCGACCGCTTCGAGCGGTGGTTGATCGGTCATGCGAACGAGATCGAGTCGACGCCCGGGATCGACGCCAAGCAGTTGCGCGCCGATACCGAACGCTTGAGCCCAGCATTGGAACGAGCGGCGCGCGCGGCGTTCGGCGAATGGCTCGACGCGCTCGCGCCGGCGCAGAGTTAAGATTGCGAAATTTTCGAACGCAATGCCGCACCGGCGGCACATAGGCTTTTCTGAGGATTGATCGATGAGTTCACGCAAGTTGGTCGTGCGCCGGTCCGGCGTGCATGGCAAAGGCGTCTTTGCTGCCGTGCCGCTGAAGGCGGGTGAGCGTCTGCTGGAATACAAGGGTGAGCGCATCTCGTGGAAGGAAGCTTTGCGGCGGCACCCGCACAATCCCGCGGAGCCCAACCACACGTTCTATTTCGCGCTCGAGGACGGCCACGTCATCGATGGCAAAGTCGGCGGCAACAGCGCGCGCTGGATCAACCATTCGTGCGCGCCCAATTGCGAGGCCGAAGAGGTCGATGGCCACGTTTTCATTCACGCGTTGCGCGATATCCCGGCCGATGACGAGTTGTTTTACGACTACGGCCTCGTCATCGATGCGCGCCAGAGCAAGAAGCTCAAAAAGGAATATGCGTGTCACTGCGGCGCGCGCAAGTGCCGGGGAACGATGCTTGCGCCCAAGGACGGCCCGAAGAAAAAGAAAGGCGCTCGAGCTAGCTGAGCGGCGCATGGGCGCCGGCGCTCGCCGTTCGCTCGGCGTCCGTATGGGTCGCCAGGGGTACGCGCAATACGAATCGCGCTCCGCCGCCCGTCGCATCCTCGTAGCGCACGCTGCCGCCGTGCAAGCTCATGATGTCGTGGACGATGGCAAGGCCAAGGCCCGCGCCCGCGTCCACGCTGGCATCGGCGGTATCGTGCCGGTCGCCGCGAAAGAACCGCTTGAACAGATCGGCTTGCAGGGCCACCGGCACGCCGGAGCCGTTGTCTTCCACCGCGATTTCCGCAAACCGGACGCCCTGCTCATCTCTTACTTCGGTCACGCTCACGGTGACATTGGCGCCCGCGACACGTGCCGACGGCAGGTATTTGAGCGCGTTGTCGAGCAGATTGGCAATGACTTCACGCAGCAACACCGCATTGCCGAGCACGAGCAGCGGTTTGTCGTTGGCCGGATCGTCCAAGCGCTGAAAGCCTAGATCGACACGCGCGGCCAACGCGCGCGGTACCCACTCCGCCCCCGTTTCGAACGCGAGCCCCGCGATGTCCAGTTCGGTGAAGCGCGCCGTTTGCTCGCCCGGCTCGGCGCGCGCGAGCGAGAGCAATTGGTTGGACAGCCGCACCGCGCGATCGGCCGCCGCGCGCACTTCGCGCACGGCAACGAGCGTCTGGCTCGGATCGCGTGCGTTCCCCGCTTGCTCAGCGTGGAGCTTGACCGCAGTCAGCGGCGTGCGCAGTTGGTGTGCAGCGTCGGCAATGAATTTTCTTTGTGCTTCGAGAGCGGTCTTCAACCGCACGAGCAACGCATTCATCGCGCTCGTCAACGGCTGGATTTCGACCGGGACATAGGTTTCGTCGACAGGCTCGAGCGACATATGCGTCTGCTTGTTCAACGAATCGGCGAGCACGGTCAACGGATTGAGTTGCTGATTGACCACCCGCCAGACGATGCCCCAGCCGGCGAGCAGCAACAGCAGCAGCGGCATCATGATGGCGACGAGGAACTCGGCCGCGATGCGATAGCGATGTCGCAGAGGCTGAGCCACTTCGACGATGATCGGGTTGCCGACATCCTGCAACACGCGTACCTGCGCGACGCGCACGTGTTTGCCCGCGTACTGCGCTTCGAATACGAAGGCCGCGCGCTGCTCGCTCACGCGCGTGCCGAACAGCGGCAGCGCCGGCTCGCCGGCGATCTCGTGCTCACCGTCACTGATCCGGTAGATGAGGTTGTCGCTGGGGTCGGAGAACATCGCCTGCGCGAGCGGCGGGACGGTCGAGCGGGCGTTCGGCCCGGCCAATTGAACTTGCTTCGAGATTGCCGTTGCCAGATCGGCCAGCGAGCGGTCGATGACATGCTGCGTGTATTGCCAGGCGAGCCAATAGGCGATGAGGCCGCTCATCAACGCGAGCATCGACAGCGGCGCGGCGAGCCGTCGCAAAAGCGAACGGCGCAGGCTGGTCGCAGCGACGGGCGGCATGGCGATAGATCGTAGGATAGGGGCCGGGGGTTCGCGCGCCTTGCCCGCGGCAGGCAGGCAGTGAGACAGCGCGCGGCCGCTATTGGCAGGCGGGCGCTGGCCGCGCGCGAGCGCGCTCGTTACGACGCGGTCCGGATTTCCTGCAGCAGGTAACCGAAACCGCGCACGGTCACGATTTCCACGCGGCAACTTTCCAATTTTTTGCGCACGCGATGCACGTAGACCTCAATGGCCGTATCGCCGAGGTCGCCGCCGAAGTGCGTCAGATGATCCTGCAACTGCGCTTTGCTGACGACGCGGCCGTGGCGCAACAATAGCATTTCGAGCACGGCGAATTCGCGCGGGGAAAGCTCGAGCGGTTTGTCGTCGTTGAAAATGCGGCGATCGACACCGGATAAGCGCACGCCGCCCAGCGAAACTTCGGGCCGCGGCGTATCGCTGTGCGGCCCGCTGCGCCGCATCACGGCGCGGATGCGCGCCTCGAGCTCGGCGGGCTCGAACGGCTTGAGCATGTAGTCGTCGGCGCCGGCGTTCAAGCCCTGCACACGATCGTTGAGCTCGTCGCGCGCGGTCAGCACGATGACGGGCGTATGGCGGTTCGCTTGCCTAAAGCGCGATAATAGCGTCATGCCGTCGACCCCGGGTAAGCCGAGGTCGAGGATCACGAGTTCGTGCCGGTTTTGCGTGAGCGCCTGTTCAGCGAAGATACCGTCGTGAACCATGTCGACGGTGAAACCGGCTTGTTCGAGGCTGCTTTGGATGCCGCGCGCGATGGGGCGGTCGTCTTCGATCAGGAGGAGTCGCATGGAATTCGCTCAAGTACAATGAGTTACGCGTGTCTAGCAACGCCGACCGGCGATGCCTTCTTGGCCACACAGCGAGCTTGCCGCTGCAAGAAAAAAGCTCAGTCGGGCGCCCCAGGCCAACATCACGAACCATGTCCGAGATCACGATCAACGAACTAGAAGCCGCGATCAACTTTTGGCGCACCCGCTCGCCTGCGAGCGGTGACGAGCTCAGCTTGTGCAAGGAGGCTAGCGCGCTCTCCAAGCCGTATGCGCTGCTGATTGTACAGCGTCAGGCCAGCCTGCCGGCAGACGGGTTGGACCCGGCCGCTCGCGATGCCTGGGAACAATACCAGCGCGCCATCCGAGGATGAGGGATCGCGCGCGGGCCGCGGCGGGCGTTGGCCGCTAGGGATGGCGCGCGGCGCCATCGATGAATCGGGCCAATTCGACGTCGCGCTCGGTCACGCCGTTCGCTTCGTGCGTGCTCAACGTGATGTCGACGGTTTGATAGACGTTGAACCATTCCGGATGATGGTTCATCTCCTGCGCCTTGAGCGCGACGCGCGTCATGAAACCGAAAGCCTCGTTGAAATCGGCGAACTTGAATTGCCGGTGGATCGCGTCGCGGCCGGCGACGGCCTGCCAGCCCTTCAGACTAGCGAGCGCCGTCGCGCGTTCCTCGGAAGTCAATTTGTGGATCATTGCATCGCCTCCTTTCATCCATGAGCTGGGCTGACCCGCAACGCCGAACCACGTTGCATCGCTCGGCCGAAGCCCATCGGGCCATTCTTTCACAATCGTGCCGATGACGCTGAGGCCCACCCGGGCGTCAGCGAAACGTCGCTTTTGGATGGCCGGCTGGCCGGGCTCGCTCAGCGCTCAGGCGGCTTGCGTTCCCAACTCGTTGAGCAGGTCGACATAAGCGCGCGCCACGAGATCGGACTGCGGCACGCCGAGCTTCGCGAATACCGCATGCGCTTCGGCAGTGCCGCTCGCTTCGTCGTCTTCCGGCTGCAGCACGACTTCGAGTTCGACGAAATCGCCCAGGCCGTCGACGCGGTCCAAGTGAATGCGCGTGCGCCCGACGAGATAGACCTGGCGCTCCTTCGTGACGATGCCGCGCGTCGTCAGGGCGGTGGCCAGCAAGGCATGCATCGCTTCTGGGTTCGTGACCGGGCTGCGCGTGTAGTACGACGCTTTCGGCCCATCCTTATCGTCGCGTTGATAGAAGATCAGTTCGGAGGGCGTGCCGTCGTCGAACTGGCGTAACTTCAGACGGCCTCGCGGCACGTCGTAAAAGAAATCTTGCTGGCGAAAGATGAGCGGGGCGTCGTCGGCGAGCGAGGCAGCGCGCTCGCGCAGCTCCTCGAATGCGCGGGCGCGCGCTTTGAGTTCGATGTTGCGTGCCATGTCGGGCTCCTATGCAAACGTAGGGTGAGACGGGCGGGCGCCGACCGATTGGATTGATCGGTCCGATCGGCGAACGGGTCGATGCGGCCAAGGGGGAAGGGCGCACCGACAATCGTGTGAGGACAACGAGAAGCGCGAAACGAAAACGAGCAATGCGAAGCGAAGAAGGAAACGCGCACCGGTTCGAGGAGCGGGGCGCGAAGCGCTAATCTATCAAAAAGCACCGGGGCGCGTCGCGCAAATCGCGGCGCTCGCGCTCACACGGCCCATTGCGCTTCGATGAGCTTGAACGCCGCGGCGATCGCGGGTTCCTCCCTGCGCGCGGCCAATGCGACGAATGTGAGCTCGGTGGGCACTGTCACGTCTTCGACGATCGTTAGGGCATGCGTGTGCGCTTCGGCGATCGCGATCGAATCGCGAGCGAGCGAGAGGCCCACGCCCGATTTCACGAGATCGAGCATCGACGTTTCCTGATCGACTTCGGCCACCTTCACCGGCTCGACGCCCGCCTGCGCAAACACGCGCGTGAGCAGCCGGTTGTGAACCGAGGCCGGAGGCGTCCAGATCCACGGCAGCGCGGCGAGTGCGCGCCAATCGGACGAGCGGCCCACGCGCTCTTTCCATCCGGCGGGCGCAAGCACGCGATATTGGAAGCGCGTGAGCATCGCCGCGTGAAAGAGGCCCTCGGTCATGCCATCGTCGGCGGGCCGGCCGATGTAATACCCCACGTCGAGTTCTCGCATGCGCACTTGCTCGAGCACCCACCCCGACATGCCATGACGCAGCGCCGTTTCGAGCTGAGGATAAGTTTCCACGAGTTGCTTCAGAAAGCCGCCCAAGCGCAAGAATTGCGGATCGAGGATCGTGCCGATGCGCAAGCGGCCGCGCACTTCCTGGCGCAGCGCCGAGGCCGCCCGCTCGACGTCGCCCGCGGCAGCCAGCGCCCGCTCGGCATGTGGCAGCAGCGCTTGGCCATCGCGTGTCAGCGCCAAGCCGTGCGAGGTGCGCGAGAACAGCGTCACCCCGAGCACTTCCTGCAGGTTCTTCAATTGCAGGCTGACCGCCGGCTGTGTCAGATGAAGCTGAGCCGCCGCGCGTGTGAGATTGCCGGTACGCGCCACCGTGACGAAGGCGCGAAGCAGAGTAAGGTCCATGAGCGTGATATTAGCGCGCCTTATATCGCAGTTCACGAGAACTCATTGGATTTGGCGGCGCGTTGGCGGGTACGCTTCGTTCCGAAATAGCGCTCTCTGAGGCCGCCATGAAAAACGAAACGATGTTCGAAGGCCAGTTCGACTATGTGATCGTAGGCGCCGGGACGGCCGGGTGCGTGCTCGCGAACCGTCTGAGCGAAGACGCCGACGTGAGCGTGCTGTTGATCGAGGCGGGTGGCAAAGACGACTACGCCTGGATTCACGTGCCGGTCGGATATTTGTATTGCATCGGCAACCCGCGTACCGATTGGCTTTATCGCACGGCTGAAGAGCCAGGGCTCAATGGCCGCGCGCTGTCGTATCCGCGCGGCAGAGTGCTCGGCGGCAGTTCGTCGATCAACGGCATGATCTACATGCGCGGCCAGCGCGAGGACTACGACGAGTGGGCGCGCGTGACGGGCGATCCGGCATGGTCCTGGGACGAAGTGTTGCCGGTGTTCAAACGCAGCGAAGACCACCACGGCGGGGCCAATGCCTGGCATGGCGCGGGCGGGCCGTGGCGCGTCGAAAAGCAGCGCTTGAGATGGAAGGTGCTCGAAGCGTTCAAAGAAGCCGCACAAGAGGCCGGTATCCCCGCCACGGACGATTTCAATCGCGGCAACAACAGCGGGGTAGGCTATTTCGAAGTCAACCAGAAACGCGGCATTCGCTGGAATGCGTCGAAGGCATTCCTGAGGCCTGCACTCGAGCGACCGAACTTGACCGTGGTGACCGGCGCGCAAGTGCGGCGGCTGACCTTCGATGGCAAGCGCTGCACGGGCGTGGCCTACCGGGGCGGCGCGACGGGCACGCGCGATTGCTTCGCTCAGGCGCGCATCGAAGTCGTGTTGGCGGCGGGCGCCGTCAATTCGCCGCAACTGCTCGAGCTCTCGGGTATCGGCAACGGTGCGCGTCTGCAGCGGCTCGGCATCGAGGTCGTGCATGAGTTGCGCGGCGTCGGCGAGAACTTGCAAGATCACCTGCAATTGCGGATGGCGTACAGGGTGCGCGGCGTGCGCACGCTCAACACGATGACGGCGCATTGGTGGGGCAAGATGCTGATCGCGATGCAGTACGCGTTGTGGCGCAGCGGGCCGATGTCGATGTCGCCGTCGCAATTGGGCGCGTTCGCCAAGTCGGCCGAGAACGATGCATCGATCACGCGGCCCGACATCGAGTATCACGTGCAGCCGCTGTCGCTCGATCGCTTCGGCGAGCCCTTGCATCGCTTCAATGCCTTTACGGCGTCGGCCTGTCATTTGCGGCCGACTTCGCGCGGCAGCATTCACATCGTATCGCCCGACCCGTTTGCGCCGCCGGCGATCGCACCCAATTACTTGTCGACCGACTACGATCGCCATGTAGCCGCGAACGCGCTGCGGCTCACGCGCCGGATCGTGCAAGCGAACGCGCTCGCGCGCTATTTTCCGGAAGAGATTCTGCCTGGGCCGCAGTATCGAACCGAGGAAGAGCTGGCGCGCGCGGCCGGCGAAATCGGCACGACGATTTTTCATCCGGTGGGAACATGCCGCATGGGGACGAGCAACGACCCCGGCGCCGTGGTCGATACGCGCTTGCGCGTGCTGGGTGTGGCGGGATTGCGCGTGGTCGACGCGTCCGTGATGCCGACGATCACCTCCGGCAATACGAATTCGCCCACGCTGATGATTGCCGAGCGCGCGAGCGACATGATCCGCGCCGATCGTCGCGAGCGGGCGCGATCGGCACGCGCCGACGCTGCCGCTCCGATCGTGACAGCGATGTGACGAGCACGTGCGTCACGGCGCTGCACAAACGGTGCACACGTTTAGCAACGCTCGCGCCGTGGCGTTGCTTGACGAGACAATTAAGCACTAGTGCAAATCCCAATGATTGCGCTGCATCAATGGGGAGACAATGCGCGATGCCGCATGGGGCGGGGCCGACCTCTCCGCAATGATGCACCATGCCAAAACCGGCGTGCGCTCCGATAACCGAGGGAGCGCATCGGCCAACGCACTACGATGCAACGCGCAAGACCCAAGCGCGTGCCACTGCAGTGTTTCGCCTGACTTCGCATGGAAGGGGACATGATTCTCGGCGACACGATTTTAGAAACGCGCGGGCTGACCAAAGAGTTCAAGGGCTTCACGGCCGTGAACGGTGTGAACCTGCGAGTGCGTCGCGGCTCGATCCATGCGTTGATCGGGCCCAACGGCGCGGGCAAGACGACTTGCTTCAACCTGTTGACGAAGTTTCTCGAGCCTAGCGCCGGGCAGATCGTCTTCAACAACGTCGACATCACGCGCGAGCGTCCCGCACAGATCGCGCGGCGCGGCATCATCCGCTCGTTTCAGATCTCGGCCGTCTTTCCTCACTTGACCGTATTGCAGAACGTGCGCATCGGCTTGCAGCGCTCGCTCGGCACGGCTTATCACTTCTGGCGCAGCGAGCGCACGCTCACTCGGCTCGACGATCGGGCGCGCGCATTGCTCGAGCAAGTGGGTTTGACCGATTTCGCCGATACGCGCACGGTCGAGCTGTCGTACGGCCGCAAGCGCGCGCTGGAAATTGCGACGACGTTGGCGATGGAGCCCGAGCTGATGCTGCTCGATGAGCCGACTCAAGGCATGGGGCACGAAGACGTCGACCGCGTGACCGCGCTGATCAAGAAGGTCTCGGCGGGCCGCACCATCTTGATGGTCGAGCACAACATGAACGTGATCGCGGGCATCTCCGATACGATCACCGTCCTGCAACGGGGGGAAGTGTTGGCCGAGGGCAGCTATGCCGAAGTATCGAAGAACGCGCTCGTGATGCAGGCCTATATGGGCAGTGCGGATGCGGCGTTGACCGGAGCCCACGGATGAACCACGCCGAGCGCGAAAACATCGAGGTGAGCGGCGCCGAGCAAGCGGTTGCCGATGGCCCGGCCGCATTGACGATCACCGGCTTGCAGGCATGGTACGGCGAATCGCACATTCTGCACGGCGTCGATCTGAGGGTGGGCCGAGGCGAAGTCGTGACCTTGCTCGGCCGCAATGGCGCCGGACGCACGACGACGCTGCGCGCCATCATGGGCCTCACGGGCCGGCGCACGGGATCGGTGCTGATCGGCGAGCGCGAGACGATTCATCTTCCGACCCATAAGATCGCGCATTGCGGCGTCGGCTATTGCCCCGAAGAGCGCGCGATCTTCTCCAGCCTGTCGTGCGAAGAGAACCTGCTGCTGCCGCCGACGGTGGGCCTAAGCGGCAACGCCATGTCGATCGACGAGATCTACGAGATGTTCCCGAACCTGAAAGAGCGCCGCATGAGTCAGGGCACGCGGCTTTCAGGCGGCGAACAACAGATGCTGGCCGTGGCGCGCATCTTGCGCACGGGCGCGAATTTGCTGCTGCTCGACGAGATCTCCGAAGGTCTCGCGCCGGTGATCGTGCAAGCTCTGGCGCGCATGATCCTCGCATTGAAATCGCGCGGCTACACGATCGTCATGGTCGAACAAAATTTT
The DNA here is from genome assembly GCA_004322045.1 of Paraburkholderia sp. Classification (GTDB taxonomy): domain Bacteria; phylum Pseudomonadota; class Gammaproteobacteria; order Burkholderiales; family Burkholderiaceae; genus Trinickia. Next base: position 55,036 of record SCRN01000022.1, on the reverse strand, counting down.
CGCTTTGCGGCGCCGCTGGCCGATCGCTTCTATGTCATGGAGCATGGGCGCATCGTCGAGCATTTCGTCGCGAGCGAATTGGAAAGCAAGATGCCGGTGCTGCACGATCTGCTGGGCGTGTGAAGCGCGAAGCATATGCTGTGCGGGTCGCTACGGCGCACCGCATGCTGGGAAAACAGTTGCACGCACAACCATAAGCGAAGAAGGAGATACCAATGAGGACCAAGTTGCTCGCAAGCGCTGCTCGCACTCTCGCCATCACCGCAACCGCACTTGCCGCCGCGACGGCGGCGCAGCAGGCCGCAGCCGCCGAGAATCAAGTCACGATCGGCTTCATCACCGACCTGTCGGGCCTTTATGCCGACATCGACGGCAAGGGTGGGGCGACCGCCATTCAAATGGCGATCGACGATTTCGGCGGCAAAGTCAACGGCTTGCCGATCAAGTTGTTGACGCAAGATCACCAGAACAAGGCAGACATCGCCGCTTCGACCGCACGCAAATGGATCGACACCGAGGGCCTCGATCTGCTCATCGGCGGCACGAATTCGGCGACGGGCCTGGCGATGAACGACGTCATCAAGGAGAAGAAGCGGCCGTACATCTCGATCGGCGCGGGCACCGATGCCTTGACCAACAAGCAGTGCACGCCCTACACGATTCACTATGCATACGACACGACGGCGCTGGCCAAGGGTACGGGCTCGGCGATCGTCAAGCAGGGCTTGAAGACGTGGTACTTCCTCACGGCCGATTACGCCTTCGGCAAGTCGCTCGACGCCAATACGACCAAGGTCGTCGAAGAAAACGGCGGCAAGGTGCTCGGCCGTGCGCTGCACCCGCTCTCCGCGTCGGACTTCTCGTCGTTCCTGTTGCAGGCGCAATCGTCGAAGGCGCAAGTGCTCGGTCTTGCCAATGCCGGCGGCGACACCGTCAATTCGTTGAAGGCGGCCAAGGAATTCGGCATTTCGAAAACGATGAAGATCGCCGCGCTGCTGATGTTCATCGACGACGTGCATAGCGTCGGCTTGCCGACGGCGCAGGGCCTGCTGCTCACGGACAGCTGGTACTGGGATCAAAACGCGAAATCGCGCGCATGGGCCGAGAAGTACTTCAAGAAGACCGGCAAGATGCCCTCGAGCCTGCAAGCGGCCGACTACTCGGCGACGATGGATTATCTGAACGCAGTCAAGGCAGTGGGCTCGACCGATACGGACAAGGTCATGGCGCAACTGCACAAGCAGAAGGTCGACGACTTCTACGCGAAGGGCTACGTGCGCGAGGACGGCAGCATGATCCACGACATGTACCTGTTCCAAGTGAAGAGCCCGGCCGAATCGAAGAAGCCGTGGGATTACTACACGCTCAAGGCGACGATTCCCGGAGACCAAGCGTTCACGTCCAAGCAGGACACGCAGTGCGACCTGTGGAAGTAACAGCCTTAGGCTCGGACTCGCGCGGTACGCGGTAGCGGCGCGCGCGGCTGCCCCGCGCGCGTCTTTCTCTTTTCGACGGCAGGTTCAATGGATATCTTCGGCATTCCGTTGCAGGCCATGCTGAGCCAGCTTTTGCTCGGGCTCGTGAACGGATCGTTCTATGCGATCCTGAGCCTCGGCCTAGCGGTGATCTTCGGCATGCTCAACGTGATCAACTTCGCGCACGGGGCGTTGTTCATGCTGGGCGCCATGCTCGCATGGATGGGCTTGAACTATTTGGGCTTGCCCTATTGGGCGATGCTCGTGCTCGCGCCGCTCGTGGTCGGCCTATTCGGTATGTTCATCGAACGCACGATGCTGCGCTGGCTCTATCGGCTCGATCATCTATACGGGCTGTTGTTGACTTTCGGTCTCACGCTCGTCGTCGAAGGCGTGTTTCGCTCGATCTATGGGTCCTCAGGCCAGCCGTACGACGTGCCCGATCTCCTTGCGGGCGCAACCAATCTCGGCTTCATGTATCTGCCGAACTACCGGGCGTGGGTGGTCGTCGCTTCGCTCGTCGTCTGCTTCGCCACTTGGTTCGTGATCGAGAAGACGCGGCTCGGCGCCTATCTGCGCGCAGGCACGGAAAATCCGAAGATCGTCGAGGCGTTCGGCGTGAACGTCCCGCTCATGATCACGCTGACCTACGGCTTCGGCGTCGCGCTGGCAGCCTTCGCCGGGGTGCTCGCGGCACCGGTCATCCAGGTCTCGCCGCTGATGGGCCAGTCGATGATCATCACCGTGTTCGCAGTGGTCGTGATCGGCGGCATGGGCTCGATCATGGGCTCGATCCTCACGGGCCTCATGCTCGGCGTCGTGGAAGGCTTCACGCGCGTGTTCTACCCGCAGGCCTCGGCCACCGTCGTCTTCGTCATCATGGCGATCGTGTTGCTCGTGCGGCCCGCAGGTCTTTTCGGCAAGGAGCGGTAATGCAAAGAAAAGCGCTGTACGCCCTCTTGCTCGTGGGGCTCCTAGCCGCCCCGTGGCTCGGCGCGTACCCCGTGTTCGTGATGAAAGTGCTGTGCTTCGCGCTGTTTGCGGCCGCGTTCAACTTGCTGATCGGCTAAACGGGGCTGCTCTCGTTCGGCCATGCGATGTTTCTCGCCACAGCGGGCTATCTGACCGGCTACGCGATCGAGTCGATGGGGCTCACGCCCGAGCTCGGCGTGCTGGCCGGCACGGCCGCGGCGACCTTGCTCGGTCTTATCGTCGGTTTCTTCGCGATTCGACGGCAAGGCATCTACTTCGCGATGGTCACGCTCGCGCTCGCGCAGCTCGTCTATTTCGTCTATCTGCAGGCGCCTTTCACGGGCGGCGAGGACGGCCTTCAAGGCGTGCCGCGCGGCAAATTGTTTGGCCTCTTGGACTTGACGTCGGATCTGGCGCTCTATTACGTCTTGGTCGTCGCCGTCGTGCTCGCATTCTTGCTGATCGTGCGCATCGTCCATTCGCCGTTCGGACAGGTGCTGACGGCGATTCGCGAGAACGAGCCGCGCGCCATCTCGCTCGGCTACGACACCGATCGCTTCAAGCTGCTCGCCTTTGTGTTGTCGGCCGGGATCGCTGGTTTGGCCGGCTCGTTGAAGGTGCTCGTGCTCGGCTTCGAGACGCTTGGCGACGCCTATTGGACGATGTCGGGCCTCGTGATCCTGATGACGCTCGTGGGCGGCATGGGCACGCTGTTCGGCCCGCTGCTCGGCGCCGCGCTCGTCGTCACGCTCGAAGACCGTCTCGGCGATATCGGCGGCGCGCTCGCGGCGCTCACGCACGTACAGTGGTTCAACTCGCTCGGCGATTCGACGACGATCGTCATCGGCATCGTCTTCATTGCGTGCGTGCTGACGTTCAGGCGCGGCATTGTCGGCGAAATCATCGCTCGCGTGCGGCCGTTGCGCGGGTGATGGCGGCTTACGCGGGGCATTTGCGCTGCGCCGCGCCATGGGTCTCGCGTAAGGGTGCGCAGGGGTCGGCGCCCACCCGCGAGACCGCCCTGGGCCGATGCTGCTTGGATGCGTGCCCAGGCGCGGCTCACGAGCGATATTCGCCGATGCAGGAATGCGCGAATTGCGTGCTGCTGTGCACCACTAGGGAAAGTGCTAGGTTGTCGCAGAAGACGGGGTTGTTTAATCTTCGTCTCAGTTCTGATGCACCGAATTTACAGGTGGAGAACGAGGAGACAATCGAGGCACTCAGTGCCCGGACGAAAGCGCTGTTGGAGGGAATCCAACAGCGCTTTTTATTTGCGCGTTCGATTCTTGCCGACTCATATTCATTCAGACCGAGTGGTCCGTTTGCATCATCGCAGCGCCGGTCCAGTAGGCGCGTCGTCGCGCGGGGCCCGTATTTGGCACGTGCATCGTGCTCGATGCGGACCGCCATCGCAGCTTTACCGCGGTTTTGCGCTTCCTCGATTATTCGCCGCATTTTCATTTCACCGTTTTATCCGAACGAACGCGATCGTTCTCAGCCGGTCAATGTGCGTCTGCACGCCTCGCGAATCCATTTTCGAAAATAATCACTTTCAGCCGGCCGCAGCGTCGGCAACGACAACGCGCTTTCTCGCGTAACGCCTCTGGAGATCTCAAAATGACGATGAAGCAATGGGTACATGGCGGTGTGGCGGTTGCAATGATGTGCGCCGTGACGGCGGCCTTCGCACAGGTAAAAATCGGCGTGGTGCTGTCGACGACGGGGCCCGCCGCGTCGCTCGGCATCCCCGAAAAGAACACCGTGGCGCTATTGCCCAAGGAGATCGGCGGCAAGAGCGTCCAATACATCGTGCTGGACGACGGCACCGATACGGGCAAAGCCGTGCAGGACGTGCATAAGCTGATCGACGAAGATCACGTCGACGCGATCCTCGGCTCCACGGTGACGCCGAACTCGTTGGCGATGCTCGATCCTGTCTCGGCGGGCAAGACGCCGATGATTTCGCTGGCCGCATCGGCCAAGATCGTCGAGCCGATGGACGAGAAGCGCAAATGGGCTTTCAAGACGCCGCAGAACGATAGCCTCATGGCCAATGCAATTGCCGATTACATGTCGAAGCACGGCGTGAAAACGGTCGGTTTCATCGGCTTCGCCGATGCCTATGGCGAGAGCTGGAATGCGGAGTTCGCCAAGACTGCGACCGGTGACCACTTGAAAGTCGTCGCCAGCGAGAAATTCAACCGGACCGACGCGTCGGTCACCGGCCAGGTGCTCAAGTTGATCAGCGCCAACCCCGATGCTGTGCTGATCGCGGGTTCGGGTACGCCGGCGGCACTGCCAGCCAAGGAGCTCAAGGAGCGCGGTTACAAGGGGAAGATTTATCAGACGCATGGGGTAGCCAACAACGACTTCCTGCGCGTGTGCGGCAAGGATTGCGAGGGCGAGATCCTGCCGGCCGGCCCGATTCTCGTCGCCGATCAGTTGCCGGACAGCAATCCCGTCAAGCAATCCGCACTGGCCTATAAGCAAGCCTATGAGAAGGCCTATGGCGCCGGCACGGTGGCCACGTTCGGGGGCCACGCGTGGGATGCGGGGCAGATGTTGCAGCGGGCGATTCCCGAGGCGTTGAAGAAGGGCCAACCCGGTACTGATGCGTTCCGCTCGGCGCTTCGCGACGCGCTCGAGAACATCAAAGAGCTGCCGATTTCGCACGGCATCATGAACACGTCGGCGGCTAACCACAACGGGCTCGATCAACGCGGGCGCGTGATGGTGCAGATCACCGGCGGCAAGTGGAAGCTGCTTGGCGAGTAACCGCCCAGCCTCGCCGCTCGGGCCGCGCGCCGGATCGCTCGCGCGGCCCGTCGGTTCGATTTCGCTTCAGCCGGTTCGTCAGATCGCAGTACGGGGCTCAAACAGAATGGATTTATCGATTGCGGCGATTCTCGCGCAAGACGGGATCACCACCGGGGCGATCTATGCGCTGCTCGCGCTGGCGCTCGTGTTGGTGTTCTCCGTCACGCGCGTCATCTTCATCCCGCAAGGGGAGTTCGTTTCATACGGTGCGTTGACGCTTGCGATGTTGCAAGCGCAGAAGTTTCCGCCCACCGCCATCTTGCTGCCGGTGCTGGGCGCCGCGTGCTTCTTCGTCGAGGCGGTGGGGCTCGTGCGGCATCCGGAGCGCCGCCGGCACGCGCCGCGGTTGATGGCGGGGCTGGCGAGCCGATATCTGTTCGGTCCGATCGCCGTCTATGCGATCGCCCAGCACTTTTACGGCCAGAGCTTGCCGATGGTAGCGCAGCTTGCCTTGACGCTCGCGATCGTCGTGCCGATCGGGCCATTCGTCTACCGTTTGGCCTTCGAGCCGATTGCTGAAGCCACGACGCTATTGCTCTTGATCGTCGCCGTTGCGGTGCATTTCGCCATGGTCGGTCTTGGGCTCTTGATGTTCGGCGCGGAAGGCTCACGCACGACGCCGTTTTCGGACGCATCGTTCAGCGTCGGCGGCGTGTCGATTTCGGGCCAAAGCATCTGCGTGATAGCGACCGCACTCGTGTTGATCGCGGCGCTCTATTTCTACTTCGACCGCTCGATTTCCGGCAAGGCCTTGCGGGCCACGTCGGTGAACCGGCTGGGCGCGCGGCTGGTGGGCATCGGCACGGCGCAGGCGGGGCGGCTCGCGTTCACGTTGGCCGCGGGGCTCGGGGCGCTGTCCGGCATCCTCGTCGCGCCGCTAACGACCATCTATTACGACTCCGGCTTTCTGATCGGCTTGAAGGGCTTCGTCGGCGCGATCATCGGCGGGCTCGTCAGCTATCCGCTCGCCGCCGCGGGCTCGCTGCTGGTGGGGCTGCTTGAGTCGTATTCGTCGTTCTGGGCGAGCGCTTACAAAGAAGTGATCGTCTTCACGCTCATCATTCCTGTGCTGCTTTGGCGCAGTTTGGCCGCGGGGCACGTCGAGGAGGACGAGCAATGAGCAGGCGCCCCTCCAGCACCGGCCGTCGAGCCGGGGTCTCGGCATACCGCCCGGAAGCGCGGGTTTAGAACCGGAGTCAGTTTTCACGATGAAGCATCGACTCTCCCGCACCAAGCCGTTTTGGTGCTTTCTCGTCGTCCTGTTCGCGCTGCCCGTGTTGCCGCATCCGCTGCACGTGCCGGAGTACTGGATCACGCTGCTCAACTACATCGGGCTGTATTCGATCGTCGCGCTCGGGCTTGTATTGCTGACGGGCGTAGGCGGCATGACCAGCTTCGGCCAGGCGGCGTTCGTCGGCGTCGGCGCCTACGCGACAGCCTATTTGACGACGCAGTTCGGCGTCTCGCCTTGGATCGCCTTGTTCGTCGGCATTGCGCTAACGGCGCTCGTTGCGCTTGTCATCGGCGCCGTCACCATGCGCTTGTCGGGGCACTTCCTGCCGCTGGGCACCATCGCGTGGGGGCTGTCGCTCTATTACCTGTTCGGCAACCTCGATGCATTGGGCAAGTACGACGGCATCAACGGCATTCCGGCGCTGAGCGCACTCGGCCTCTCGTTCGCCTCGGGGCGCAGTATCTATTACCTGATTTGGGCCGTGGTGTTGATTGCGGTGATTTCAATTCAGAACTTGCTTAATAGCCGGCCGGGACGAGCGATTCGCGCATTGCGCGGGGCGAGCGCGATGGCCGAGGCGATGGGCGTCAACACCGCATGGATGCGGGTCGTCATTTTCGTGTACGCGGCCATTCTCGCGGCGATCTCCGGCTTTCTCTTTGCGCATCTGCAACGCGCCGTGAATCCCACGCCGTTCGGGTTGAACCATGGCATCGAGTATCTGTTCATGGCGGTTGTGGGTGGCGTTGCGCATGTCTGGGGTGCGATTCTGGGCGCGGCTATTCTCACCATCGTGCAAGACTACCTGCAGTCTTGGTTGCCCGTGCTGCTGGGCCAGAGCGGCAACTTCGAAATCATTGTCTTCGGCGTGTTGATGGTCGCGCTGCTGCAGTACGCACGGTACGGCGTGTGGCCGTTCGTGGCGCGCTGGTTTCCGCGCGGCCCACCTGTACGAGCGCCCGCGCAGGCCGATCCGCTACCGAGGCGGGAGCGGGTTCCCGCCGGAGAGCCGTTGCTCGTCGTTGATCGGGCGCGCAAGGAGTTCGGCGGGCTCGTGGCTGTCAACGACGTCAGCTTCGAAGTAACCGCGGGCCAAATCGTCGGCCTGATCGGCCCAAACGGCGCGGGCAAATCGACGACGTTCAATCTCGTGACAGGCGTGCTGCAAGCGACGCGCGGCGAAATCCATTTCCGCGGCGAGCGTATCGATGCGCTCAATTCACGTGAAATCGTCAAACGCGGCATTGGCCGCACGTTCCAGCACGTCAAGCTGTTGCCGTCGATGACGGTGCTCGAGAACGTCGCAATCGGCGCACACCTGCGCGGGTCGAGCGGCGTTTGGCGCAGCCTTGCCCGGCTCAACGCGGCCGAGGAGGCGAGGTTGATGTTCGACGCGGCCGAGCAGATCCGGCGGGTGGGGCTCGAAGAGCACATGTACGACGAAGCCGGCAGCCTCGCACTTGGGCAACAGCGGATTTTGGAGATCGCGCGAGCCTTGTGCTGTGATCCGACGCTCTTGTTGCTCGACGAGCCGGCGGCGGGGCTGCGTTATCGAGAGAAACAGCAACTGGCCGAGTTGCTGCGCAAGCTCAAGGCGGAAGGCATGAGCGTACTGCTGGTCGAACACGACATGGACTTCGTGATGAATCTCGCGGATCGGCTCGTCGTCATGGAGTTCGGCACGCGCATCGCACATGGCTTGCCCGAAGACGTGCAAAACGACCCGGCGGTGGTCGAAGCCTATCTCGGCGGAGTGGATTGAAATGACTGAAACGACGGCTGCGCCGATTTTGTCCGTGTCGGGGCTCTGCGTGCGATACGGCAAGGTGGAGGCGCTGCATGACGTGTCGATCGAGGTTAGGCCTGGCCAGATCGTCAGCGTGATCGGGCCCAACGGCGCCGGAAAGTCGACGCTGCTCGGCGCCATCATGGGCGCATTGCCGGCGATCGGCCATGCGAAGGGGCAGGTGCGCTATTGCGCCGAGGAAGTCGGCGCGCTGCCCGTGGAAAAGCGCGTCGCACGCGGCATGTGTCTCGTTCCCGAAAAGCGGGAGCTGTTTTCGACGATGTCGGTCGAAGACAATCTCGTTCTCGGTGCATACCGGCGCAAGCAGGCGGGGGAACGCGATTATCTCGACCAACTCGACCCGGTGTTCGAGCGATTTCCGCGCTTGAAGGAGCGGCGCAAGCAGGCTGCGGGCACGCTGTCGGGCGGGGAGCGACAGATGCTCGCGCTCGGTCGCGCGCTGATGGGCAAGCCCGATCTGCTCATGCTCGACGAGCCCAGCTTGGGGCTCGCGCCGCTGATCGTGAAAGAGATCTTCCATATCATTAGCGCGCTGCGCAGCACGGGCGTCGCCACGTTGCTGATCGAGCAGAACGCACGCGCGGCGCTGCAGGTGTCGGACTACGGATACGTGCTGGAAACCGGCGAACTGGCGCTCCAAGGGGCGGCCGTATCGCTCGCGCAAAATCCTCGCGTCATCGAGACGTATTTGGGACTCGCGAAGAAGACAGGCTGACGTCTATCGGGGGCCGCGCCGCTGCGATGCGGTTCACCGGCTCAGGGCTCGCGGCTCAGAGGCTCGCTCCGTCGACCGAGGTGGGCCGCAACGCGGCGAGATCGACGCCATCGAGGCACCGGACATTGATCGCAGCCGTGCGCGCGCCGCTTGGCGCAACCCCGAAGGCGAAAGCTTCGACCCCGCATCGCTGACAGAATCGATGGCTGATCGCGTGTTTGTTGAACAGGTACTCGCCGGTACTGTTCTCGCCGCTGCGCCAGCCAAACTGCTCGCCCGACGCGAAGGCCCAGATGAACCCGCGCTTGGTGCAAATGGAGCAGTTGCAGACGATTGTCTGATCCAGATCGATGTCCACGTCGAACTGTACGTCGCCGCAGTGGCACCCGCCCGTGTAATGCTGAACCGTCATTGCCGTCTCCCTCATCCGATAAAACTATCCCGCACGACGCACTACGCGGCGGTCGTCTGGATTGTTTCACATCCGCATTGCCCCGGCTGCTACGGGAATCAGGGGTTTTGCGCTATCGGAAGAACAAATTCCGCGGATCGGACGGGGGGCTATGTTCCACGTGAAACACTACGTAGCCATTTAGCTAAAGCGCCGCGGTCCCGATCCCCGCTATAATTTCGCGCATACACTTTCCCGAAAGGCCCGCGCACTTCTCGTCCCGCGGGATCTCCGATGCTTTATCCCATTGAATTTGACGTTATCGTTGTCGGCGGTGGTCATGCCGGCACCGAAGCCGCTTTGGCCTCCGCCCGTATGGGCGCAAAGACTTTGCTGCTGACCCACAATATCGAAACGCTCGGCCAGATGAGCTGCAATCCGTCGATCGGCGGTATCGGTAAAGGCCATCTGGTGAAGGAAGTCGATGCACTGGGCGGCGCGATGGCTGCCGCCACCGACGAAGGTGGCATCCAGTTTCGGATCCTGAATTCGTCGAAAGGACCGGCGGTCCGTGCGACGCGCGCACAAGCCGACCGCATCTTGTACAAGGCGGCGATTCGCCGCCGGCTCGAGAATCAACCGAATCTCAGCCTGTTTCAGCAAGCCGTCGAGGATTTGATCGTCGAAGGCGATCGCGTGGTGGGTGCGGTGACTCAGGTTGGCGTTCGGTTCCGAGCGCGTGCCGTCGTCCTAACGGCGGGGACATTCCTCGACGGGAAGATCCACGTCGGGCTCAACAACTATACGGGTGGGCGGGCTGGCGATCCGGCCGCCGTCTCGCTGTCGGCGCGGCTGAAAGAGCTGAAGCTGCCGCAGGGGCGGCTCAAGACAGGCACGCCGCCTCGCATCGACGGGCGCACGATCGATTTTTCGAGGCTGGAAGAGCAGCCGGGTGACCTCGATCCAGTCCCCGTTTTCTCGTTCCTCGGGCGGGCTGCGCAGCATCCGCGGCAGGTGCCGTGTTGGGTGACGCATACCAATGAGCGCACGCACGACATCATCCGCGGCGGCCTCGATCGTTCGCCGATGTACACGGGCGTGATCGAAGGGGTAGGGCCGCGGTACTGCCCGTCGATCGAAGACAAGATCCATCGCTTCGCGTCGAAAGACTCGCATCAAATCTTCCTCGAACCCGAGGGGCTGACGACGAATGAGTTCTACCCGAATGGAATCTCGACGAGCCTTCCGTTCGACGTGCAGCTCGATCTAGTGCATTCGATGCAAGGGCTCGAGAGCGCGCACATTTTGCGTCCCGGCTATGCCATCGAGTACGACTACTTCGATCCTCGCGGCTTGAAGGCGTCGCTAGAGACGAAGGTGATCCGCGGGTTGTTCTTCGCAGGGCAGATCAACGGCACGACGGGTTACGAGGAAGCTGCGGCGCAGGGCCTGCTGGCGGGCATCAATGCCGGCCGGTACGTTCAAGAAAAGGATGCTTGGTGTCCGAGGCGGGATCAGGCGTATCTGGGCGTCCTCGTTGACGACTTGGTGACGCGGGGTGTCTCGGAGCCATACCGGATGTTCACCAGCCGCACCGAATACCGACTGAGCTTGCGTGAAGATAACGCCGATATGCGCCTGACGGAGATTGGGCGGGAGCTTGGCGTCGTCGACGATGAGCGCTGGGATGCCTTCTCGCGCAAGCGCGATGCTGTTTCACGTGAAACAGAGCGTCTGCGCGCGACATGGGTGAGTCCCAAGACGCTTTCTGCAGACGAAGCGACGGTGCTGCTCGGCAAACCGATCGACCATGAGTACAACCTTGCCGACTTGCTGCGCCGGCCCGGTGTGAGCTACGACGGCGTGTGCGGTTTGCGTGATGGCGCTTGCGGGCCCGGTGCGCCGCTGGCCGAAGATCCGGTTTTGCTTGCACAGATCAAGGAGCAGATCGAGATCGGCGTGAAATATCAGGGGTACATCGAGCGTCAAGCCGACGAAATCGAGCGCAACGAAGCGAACGAAAGCACGCGGTTGCCCGATGGGATCGACTATGCGTCGGTGCGAGGCTTGTCGTTCGAGGCGCGCCAAAAACTCGCTCAATTCCGCCCGGAAACGATTGGGCAGGCATCGCGTATCTCGGGGATCACGCCGGCGACGATTTCGCTTTTGATGGTTCATCTGAAGAAGGGGCTTGGGCGACGCTCGGCGGCACCGACCGCCGAAGCCGGTAGCGTCGGTGAAAGCGGAGCCAACGTGGCTCCGGCTGGCCGATGACGGCGCCGCGCGCCAAAGGCGCCGCATCGAACGATCGCACTGTCTGGCTAGAGTTGCTGCACACCGGTGCTCAGGCGCTGGACATTGCGCTGTCCGACGAGCAGTTTCAGCGCCTCGCCGACTACGTCGCCCTGCTGTCGAAGTGGAACGCCGTCTACAACCTGACGGCGATTCGCGATCCTCGGCAGATGGTGATTCAACACATACTCGATTCGCTCTCGATCGTGCCGCATCTCGCGGCGCGCAAGGGTCGTTCGATCCTCGACGTGGGTTCGGGAGGCGGGCTGCCGGGAATCGTTTTGGCCATCGTGCTGCCCGAGCGCAACGTCACGCTGAACGACATCGTCCAAAAGAAGACCGCTTTCCAAGCCCAGGCGAAGGCCGAGCTCAAGCTCGGCAACTTGTCGGTGGTGACCGGGCGGGTCGAAAATCTGCGCCTGGGCGTCGACGTCCCAGAAAAATTTGATGCAATCGTTTCGCGCGCATTCGCAGAGCTCTCCGATTTCGTTACACTTGCGCGGCATTTGCTGAGCGAGCGCGGATCGATTTGGGCGATGAAGGGCGTACGGCCCGACGCCGAAATCGAGCGATTGCCGGCCGGGGCGCGTGTTGCCGGGGTGACCCGGCTTCAGGTGCCTTTTCTCGAAGCCGAGCGGCATTTAGTCGAGGTCGTATTCGAGAGCGGCACGCAGGCATGAGCGTCTTCACTGCAAACGCGGCGGTCACAGCAATTACAGCAATCACAGTATTCAAGCGGTAACGAGGATCCTTCGAACGATGGCAAAAATCTTCTGCGTTGCGAATCAAAAAGGCGGTGTCGGCAAGACGACGACGACGGTCAATCTCGCCGCGAGCCTCGCTTCGCAGGGGCAGCGTGTGCTGCTGATCGATCTCGATCCCCAGGGAAATGCCACGATGGGCAGCGGCATCAACAAGGCCGAGTGCGAGAACACGGTTTATGAGGTGCTGGTGGACGGCGTCTCCGTTGCCGAAGCGCGCGTGAAGTCCGAAGCCGTCTCCTATGACGTGCTTCCCGCTAATCGCGAGCTTGCCGGGGCGGAAATCGAACTCGTCAGCGTCGAGAATCGCGAAAGGCAATTGAAAGACGCATTGGCGGCGGTGGCCGATGAGTACGATTTCGTATTGATCGACTGTCCGCCGGCGCTGTCGCTGCTGACCTTGAACGGCCTGTGCGCGGCCCACGGGGTGGTGATTCCGATGCAGTGCGAGTACTTCGCACTCGAAGGGCTGTCCGATCTCGTCAACACGATCAAGCAGGTTCACGCCAACCTCAATCGAGAATTGAAGGTGATCGGCCTGCTGCGCGTCATGTTCGATCCGCGCATTACGTTGCAGCAGCAAGTGTCGGATCAGCTCAAGGAGCACTTCGGCGACAAGGTGTTCGATGCCGTCATCCCGCGCAACGTGCGCTTGGCGGAGGCGCCGAGCTACGGTCTGCCGGGCGTCGTTTTCGACCGCGCATCGCGCGGCGCGCAAGCATATGTGCAGTTCGGCGCGGAAATGATTGAACGCGTGCGGGCGCTGTGAAGATGGCGCCGCGCGAGAAGAAAGCCGATCGAGGAAATGCGATGAATGCCGTAGCGAAGAAGAAGGGATTGGGACGCGGGTTGGAGGCGCTGCTGGGCGGCAGCCCGGACATTACGACGGCCGTGCGTAGCGAGGGGCAGCCCCACGTGCTGCCGCTCGGCAAGTTGCAGGCGGGCAAGTACCAGCCGCGCACGCGCATGGACGAAGGCAGCCTGCAAGAGCTTGCCGCGAGCATCCGCGCGCAAGGCGTCATGCAGCCGATCCTCGTGCGCGCTGTTTCCGAGGAGAAGTACGAGATCATCGCGGGCGAGCGCCGGTTTCGCGCGGCGCACATCGCCGGGCTGCATGAGGTGCCCGTGCTCGTCAAGGACGTGCCCGATCAGGCCGCGGCGGCGATGGCCCTCATCGAGAACATTCAACGCGAAGATCTCAATCCGCTGGAAGAAGCGCAGGGCATTCAGCGCTTGCTCGACGAGTTTCGCTTCACGCACGAGCAGGCGGCCGAGTCCGTGGGCCGTTCGCGCAGCGCCGTCTCGAATCTGCTGCGTTTGCTGAACCTCGCACATCCGGTGCAGACGATGTTGCTGGCGGGCGATCTCGACATGGGCCACGCGCGCGCGTTGCTGGCCGTCGATTCCGCGACGCAGATCACGCTCGCCAATCAGGTCGTCAACAAGCGCATGTCGGTGCGCGAGACCGAGCGTCTCGTGACGGCCACCACGAAAGCCGAGCCGGCGGTGAAGGCGCGATCGAACCAGGACGGCGGGCGCGATACGCGCCGTCTCGAAGAAGAACTGTCGGATTTGCTCGCCGCGGCCGTCAAAATCAAGCTGGGCCGGCGAGGGCGCGGGCAGTTGCAAATCGAGTTCGGCGATCTCGATGCCCTCGACGGCATTCTGGCGCGCTTGCGCAGCGGCACGGCAGCAGTCTGATTCGGCGCGAACGCTGCCACCGCTCGTCTCGCGGCGCACGCTGCTGCCGAGTCCTCACCGCTTCCCCTGCGCTTCCTCTTCGCTATTGCTCTGCCTATGCCGACTGCTGACAACGCGCGCAGCGCGCGCGCGAACGTGCTGCGCAGGCTGCTTCGCTTCGCCCTGAACGAGCCGGTGCTCTCGTTGCTCGTCCTCGTGCTGGCGGTGCTTCAAAGCACGCGAGCGCAGCCTTGGCTTGCATTGCCGCGGCTCGTCGATTGGCCGACGGTGATGACGCTTGCCGGACTCTTGATGCTGACCAAGGCGATCGAGCTATCGGGCCTGTTGATGTGGCTCGCTCATCGCGTCGTACATCATGTGCGCTCCGAACGGGTGCTTGCTTGCCTGCTGATCGGCTTGGCTGCCGTGTTGTCGATGCTGGTCACCAACGACGTCGCCTTGTTCGTCGTCGTGCCGCTCGTGCTATCGCTGCACGCGCTGACGCCGCTACCGGTCAAGCGCCTCACGATTTTCCTGGCTTTGGCCGTCAACGCTGGCTCGGTTCTGACGCCGCTCGGCAACCCGCAGAATCTTTTTCTGTGGCAGGTCGGCGCCGTCTCGTTCGGGCGTTTCGTTTGGGCGTTGGCGCCGCTTTGCGCGACGCTGATGGCGATGCTTTACGTCCTGGCGTTATTCGCATTTCGCGGGAAAGCGCTCGATCTCTCGCGCGACGTGTCGAAGGAGCCCGTGGACCGGGCGTATGCCGGCGTAGCGGCCCTATTGTTCGTCGCGTTCGTGTTGCTCGCCGATTCCCATCACCCGGGCATTGGCCTCGCCGGTGTCATTTGCGGATTCTTGTTGTGGCGACGCGACGCGGTGCTCAAGATCGACTGGGCGCTGCTACTGATCTTCGTGCTGATGTTCATCGTGTTGCGCAGCGTGGCGGCGTTGCCGTGGATCCGCGAGACGGTGGCTCATCTGGGGCTCGACACGCCGTTGCGCGCATATGCCGCAGCCGCGATCGTATCGCAGGGCATCAGCAACGTGCCCGCCGCGATCATGCTGGCCGAATTCACCAAGGACTGGCGCGCGCTGGCCTTCGGTGTCAGTGTTGGCGGGTTCGGCATCGCCATTGGCTCGCTTGCGAATCTGATCGCCGTGCGCCTCGCGAAACAGCGCGGCATATGGTTGCCGTTTCATTTGCTGTCGATTCCGTTCTGGCTCGTTGCCGCGGTCCTCGGCGGATGGTTGCTGGTACATCTTTAGAACCCGATTGCGCATATCGGTCGCAGGAGCGATCGGTGGGGCGCTCGCCGTGCGGCGGAACCTGTACTGCGGCTTTCGATTGGGTGCAAGCACGGCTCGCGCGAGCCCGCGGCGCGTCGCTTCCGAGCAGTTTTTTGTCGCGGCTAAAGTCTTGAATCGCCTGCAACTATCGCTTACAATCGCCCGGATTTATTAGTTCGGCAGTCCCGTAAGCATGACGAAAGCTGCGGGTGGGAAACTGGAATTTGCTGAAGTTGGAAGGTAGGGGCGATGGCGGATCGAGAGCCGAACGCAAGGCACGACGAACGCACGCAACACGATTCTTCTTCCGCTCGCGCAGTCGGTCGTCCGGATCCGTTCGACGATGCGTGGAATGCCGAGCAGCAAGACAAGAATTTCGTTCCGCTCACGCGGGTAGAGGCTGAGAAACTCTTCGGTCCCGATGTGAGTCGCCCGTCGCGCGTCACGCCATTCAAGGTCGTGGTGGCGCAAGTGGTTTTGTCCCTCGTCGTCGCGCTGGTTTGGTGGCTGTTCTCTGAGCCGCCCGGCGTTGCTGCGCTGTCGGCATTATTGGGGGGAGCGATTTGCTGGGTGCCGAGCGCGTTGTTCGCGGCACGTCTGAAAGGGGCGGGCGGCGCCGGATCGATCCTGACGTGGATGATCGGCGAAATGCTCAAGATGGGGGTGACGGTCGCGATGTTCGTCGCGGTAGCCGTCTGGTATCACGACGTGCGGTGGTTGCCGCTACTCGTGACCTTCCTCGTTACGCTGCAGACGTACTGGCTGGCGCTCGCTTGGCGCTGAAAACGGGATGACGATGGGCGGCAGAATGCGCGCGCGAGGATACGCGCTGCGCGCTTGCCGCCTTTCGCGCGACCTACGGCCAGTGCGCCGTGTCGTGCGGGCATCGAAAGATTTTCGACAAATTAGGTGGCAATAAACGATATGGCAGCTACAGAAAGCACGCGCTTGGATCCGTCCGAGTACATCTCGCACCACTTGCAAAACTTTGCCACTGGGCACCAGACGTCGATCATCGACATGCACATCTTGAACATCGACACGCTGTTCTGGTCGATCGTGTGCGGTCTCGTGACCATCTTCATCCTGCTCACAGCCGCGCGTAGCGCCACTTCGGGCGTGCCGGGCCGCTTCCAATGCGCGATCGAGATGCTCGTCGAGATGGTCGAAGATCAATCGAAAGCGATCATCCACGGCAACCGCACGTTCATCGCGCCGCTCGCGCTGTTCGTGTTCGTCTGGGTCGCGCTGATGAACTCGCTCGATTTCATCCCCGTCGATCTCCCCGGCCACGTCATCGGCTGGCTGGGCCTGTCGAACGTCATTTCGCACCATCGCATCGTGCCCACGGCCGATCTGAACGGCACGTTCGGCATCGCGCTCGGCGTGTTCGCCCTGATGATCTATTACAACCTCAAGATCAAGGGCGTGGGCGGCTTCGTGCACGAGCTGATCTCGGCTCCGTTCGGTGCGCACCCGCTGTTGTGGATCCCGAACCTTGCATTGAACATCATCGAGTTCGTCGCCAAGACGGTTTCGCTCGCGTTGCGGCTGTTCGGCAACATGTACGCGGGCGAGCTGCTGTTCCTGCTCATCGCATTGCTCGGCAGCCTCTGGACCTTCGGCGCGGACACGACGTTGCTCGGTTTCGTCGGCCACGTGATCGCCGGTACGGTCTGGGCGATCTTCCACATCCTGATCGTGCTGTTGCAAGCGTTCATCTTTATGATGCTGACGCTCGTGTACATCGGCCAGGCGCACGACTCGCACTAATCGGCAAGGGTGCATCGCGGCACAAGCAGATTCGTTTTCCGTTTCTTTAAATCCAGTTCTAAAAAGTCTTTTACAAAGGAGTGATCATGCAAGCTTTCATCGCCAACATCCAAGGTCTGACCGCCATCGGTATCGGCATCATCATCGGCCTGGGTGCAATCGGCGCCTGTATCGGTATCGGCCTGATGGGCGGCAAGTACATCGAAGCTTGCGCACGCCAGCCGGAACTGATGAACCCGCTGCAAACCAAGATGTTCCTCTTGGCTGGTCTGATCGACGCGGCGTTCCTGATCGGCGTCGGTGTGGCAATGCTGTTTGCGTTCGCGAACCCGCTGCTGTCGAAGTTGGCAGGCTAAAGGTTCATCGGAGTTTTGCGCCGTGGATGCATGCCGGCGCAGGGGCGAAACGGAAGGCTCGGGCGCTGATCGAACGTGATGTCGATGAGCGCCTTACCGTTTCACTTTCCGAATTAGCAACGATTAAGGAAACACCGTGAATCTCAACGCAACTCTGATTGCGCAAATGGTCGTGTTCCTGATCCTCGCGTGGTTCACGATGAAGTTCGTGTGGCCGCCGATGGTCAAAGCCCTCGACGAGCGGTCCAGGAAGATCGCCGACGGCCTCGCGGCCGCCGAAAAGGGCAAGACGGAACTCGAAGCGGCGCACAAGCGTGTCGATCAAGAGCTCGCGAAGGCGCGCAACGACGGCCAGCAACGCATTGCGGACGCCGAAAAGCGTGCGCTCTCCGTGGCCGAGGAAATCAAGGCCAACGCACAAGCCGAAGCCGCTCGCATCATCGCTCAAGCCAAGGCCGACGCCGAGCAACAGGTCGTGAAAGCCCGTGAAACGCTGCGTGCCGAAGTGGCGGTGCTGGCGGTCAAGGGCGCCGAACAGATCCTGAAGCGCGAAATCGATCAGGCGGCACATGCCGAGCTGCTCAATCAACTGAAAGCCGGGCTCTGATCATGGCCGAACTTGCAACCATCGCCCGTCCCTATGCAGAGGCGCTGTTCAGCGTCGCCGAAGGCGGTGACCTCGCCGCTTGGTCCGCTCTCGTGCAGGAGCTGGGCCAGGTTGCGCGGCTGCCCGAGCTCATGTCGGTCGCCTCTAGCCCGAAAGTGAGCCGCGCACAGGTCGTCGACCTGCTGCTCGCGGCGGTCAAGTCGCCTTTGACGGCTTCGCCGCAGGCCAAGAACTTCGTGCAGATGTTGGTCGACAATCACCGTCTCTCGCTGCTGCCCGAAATCGCCGTCCAGTTCGAAGCACTGAAAAACGCTCGCGAAGGCGCGGCCGATGCGCTGATCGTCAGCGCATTCCCGCTGCAAGAGGCCCAGCTCGCCGATCTCGTCGCGAGCCTCACGCGCAAGTTTGGGCGTCAGCTCAAACCGACCGTTCAAGTCGATGCTTCGCTGATCGGGGGCGTGCGCGTCACCGTCGGCGACGAAGTGCTCGACACCTCGGTTCGCGCACGGCTCGCCGAAATGCGTACGGCGCTGACCGCTTGATGCGGCGCGCACATGCACGGCACGCAACAGAATTGACTATCAGGAGCGAATAATGCAACTCAATCCCTCTGAGATCAGCGAGCTGATCAAGAGCCGGATCCAGGGCCTTGAAGCGAGCGCGGACGTTCGCAACCAGGGCACCGTGATCTCCGTGACCGACGGCATCGTGCGCATTCACGGCTTGTCGGACGTGATGCAGGGCGAAATGCTCGAATTCCCGGGCAATACGTTCGGCCTCGCGCTGAACCTCGAGCGCGACTCCGTCGGCGCCGTGATTCTCGGTGAGTACGAACACATCTCGGAAGGCGACATCGTCAAGACGACGGGCCGCATTCTCGAAGTGCCGGTCGGCCCCGAACTCATCGGCCGCGTGGTCGATGCCCTTGGCAATCCGATCGACGGTAAAGGCCCGATCAACGCGAAGATGACCGACGCGGTCGAGAAGATCGCTCCGGGCGTGATTTGGCGTAAGTCGGTGTCGCAGCCGGTGCAAACGGGTCTGAAGTCCATCGACTCGATGGTGCCGATCGGCCGCGGCCAGCGCGAGCTGATCATCGGCGACCGTCAGTGCGGCAAGACGGCGGTGGCAGTCGACGCGATCATCAATCAGAAAGGCAAGGACCTCTTCTGTATTTATGTCGCGATCGGCCAGAAGGCTTCGTCGATCATGAACGTCGTGCGCAAGCTCGAGGAATCGGGTGCGATGCAGTACACGATCGTCGTTGCCGCATCGGCGTCGGAATCGGCCGCGATGCAATACCTCGCGCCGTACGCAGGCTGCACGATGGGCGAATACTTCCGCGATCGCGGTCAAGACGCCCTCATCATCTATGACGATTTGACCAAGCAAGCTTGGGCCTATCGCCAGATCTCGCTGCTGCTGCGCCGTCCGCCGGGCCGTGAGGCTTATCCGGGCGACGTGTTCTATCTGCACTCGCGTTTGCTCGAGCGCGCCGCGCGCGTCTCGGAAGACTACGTCGAGAAGTTCACGAAGGGCGAAGTGAAGGGCAAGAGCGGTTCGCTCACGGCGCTGCCCGTCATCGAGACGCAAGCGGGCGACGTGACGGCGTTCGTGCCGACGAACGTGATCTCGATCACGGACGGCCAGATCTTCCTCGAAACCGACTTGTTCAACGCCGGTATCCGTCCCGCGATCAACGCGGGCGTGTCGGTGTCGCGCGTCGGTGGCGCGGCTCAAACCAAGATCATCAAGAAGCTGTCGGGCGGTATCCGTACCGACCTCGCGCAGTATCGCGAGCTCGCCGCCTTCGCGCAGTTCGCGTCGGACTTGGACGAAGCCACGCGCAAGCAGCTCGAGCGCGGCCGCCGCGTGACCGAGCTCTTGAAGCAGCCGCAGTATCAGCCGTTGCAGGTATGGGAGTTGGCCGTCTCGCTGTTCGCGGCGAACAACGGCTACCTGGATGACCTCGAGGTGAAGGTCGTGCTCTCGTTTGAAAAGGGCTTGCGCGAATTCCTGAAGACGAGCCATGCCGACCTCATCAAACGCATCGAAGACACGAAGGACTTGTCGAAGGACGACGAAGCAGCGCTGCACGCCGCTCTGAAGGACTTCAAGAAGTCGGGTGCTTATTGATCGAGGCATAACGACCTTGAAGCGGCGCGCGGAGTTACAGCAACGAACCGCGCTCCGCTTCGTCAGCTATGCATGGGGCCTGAGTAAGCGCTAAAGCGCTAACTCAGGCCGGCAAAGGAGCAAGCAATGGCCGGAATGAAGGAAATCCGCGGCAAGATCAAGAGCGTGCAAAACACGCGCAAGATCACCAAGGCGATGGAGATGGTGGCCGCATCGAAGATGCGCCGCGCGCAGGAGCGTATGCGCGCCGCTCGCCCGTATGCCGACAAAGTTCGCGACATCGCTGCGCACATGAGCCGCGCCAACCCCGAGTATCGTCACCCGTTCATGGTGTCGAACGAAGGCGCGAAGGCGGCCGGCATCATCCTCGTCACGACCGATAAGGGCCTGTGCGGGGGCTTGAACACGAACGTGCTGCGCGCGACCGTGGCCAAGTTCAAGGAGCTCGAGGACAAGGGCCAAAGCGTCGAAGCCACCGCGATCGGCAGCAAGGGGCTCGGCTTTTTGAATCGCGTCCGGGCGAAGGTTGTGTCGCAAGTGACGCAGCTCGGCGATACGCCGCATCTGGAAAAGCTGATCGGCGCCGTGAAGGTGCAGCTCGATCTGTACTCGGAGGGCAAGGTCTCGGCCGTGTACCTCGCGTACACGCGCTTCATCAATACGATGAAGCAGGAGAGCGTGATCGAGCAATTGCTGCCGCTGTCGGCCGGGCATTTCGAAGGCGATGCGACGACGCCGAACAGCTCGTGGGACTACATCTACGAGCCCGATGCGCAGGCTGTCGTCGATGAACTGCTCGTTCGCTACGTCGAAGCGCTCGTGTACCAGGCCGTAGCCGAGAACATGGCGTCCGAGCAATCGGCGCGCATGGTGGCGATGAAGGCGGCGTCGGACAACGCGAAGACGGTGATCAACGAATTGCAGCTCGTCTACAACAAGAGCCGCCAGGCCGCGATCACGAAGGAATTGTCGGAAATCGTGGGCGGCGCCGCCGCGGTCTGATGCGTGTCGGCTTGATCGTCCCTGCGCCGTTTGCGCGAGTGAAGAATTGAGTATCTAAAGGAAAAGCGATGAGTACTACTGCTTTGGTAGAAGGCAAGATCGTACAGTGCATCGGCGCGGTGATCGACGTGGAATTCCCGCGTGAGCACATGCCGAAGGTCTACGACGCCCTCGTGCTCGAAGGCACGGAGCTGACGCTCGAAGTCCAGCAACAGCTGGGCGACGGCGTCGTGCGCACGATTTGTTTGGGTGCGTCCGATGGTCTGCGCCGCGGCCTCATGGTGAAGAACACCGGCTTGCCGATCAGCGTGCCCGTCGGCAAGCCGACGCTCGGCCGCATCATGGACGTGCTGGGCCGTCCGATCGACGAAGCGGGCCCGATCGAGAGCGAGAAAGTGCGCTCGATCCATCAGAAGGCGCCGGCGTTCGACGAACTGTCGCCGTCGACGGAGCTTCTGGAAACGGGCATCAAGGTTATCGATTTGATCTGCCCGTTCGCGAAGGGCGGTAAGGTGGGCTTGTTCGGTGGCGCCGGCGTGGGCAAAACCGTCAACATGATGGAGCTCATCAACAACATCGCGAAGGAGCACGGCGGTTACTCCGTGTTCGCGGGCGTGGGCGAGCGTACCCGTGAAGGGAACGACTTCTACCACGAAATGAAAGACTCGAACGTGCTCGACAAGGTCGCGCTCGTGTACGGTCAGATGAACGAGCCGCCGGGCAACCGTCTGCGCGTGGCGCTGACGGGCCTCACGATGGCCGAGCACTTCCGTGACGAAGGCCTCGACGTGCTGTTCTTCGTCGACAACATCTACCGTTTCACGCTGGCCGGTACCGAAGTGTCGGCACTACTCGGCCGGATGCCGTCGGCCGTGGGTTATCAGCCGACGCTGGCTGAAGAAATGGGCAAGCTGCAAGAGCGGATCACGTCGACGAAGAAAGGCTCGATCACGTCGGTGCAAGCCGTGTACGTGCCTGCGGACGATTTGACCGACCCGTCGCCTGCTACGACGTTCGGCCACTTGGACGCAACGGTCGTGCTCTCGCGTGACATCGCTTCGCTCGGTATCTACCCCGCCGTTGACCCGCTCGATTCGACCTCGCGTCAGATCGACCCGAACGTCATCGGCGAAGAGCACTACTCGATCACGCGCGGCGTGCAGCAGACGCTGCAGCGCTACAAGGAACTGCGCGACATCATCGCGATTCTGGGCATGGACGAACTGTCGCCGGAAGACAAGCTGTCGGTCGCTCGTGCGCGTAAGATCCAGCGTTTCCTGTCGCAGCCGTTCCACGTTGCCGAAGTGTTCACTGGTTCGCCGGGCAAGTATGTGCCGCTGAAGGAAACGATCCGCGGCTTCAAGATGATCGTCGAAGGCGAATGCGATCATCTGCCCGAGCAGGCGTTCTACATGGTCGGCACGATCGACGAAGCCTTCGAAAAGGCCAAGAAGATCCAGTAACCGAGTGTGCCCGCTTTGGCGGCTTCGGCAGCTTTGGCACGCAGGCCCGGCGGCCGCACGCACTGATAGCCGGGCTCGCAGTGCGCGTCGGGTTCACCGCGCTGCGCGTGGGATCTGTTCGCGTGCTGTGCATGGGCTGCGGGACGCGCGAGACGCGCTAACGGCAGCCGGCAGCTAAAGCGGCAACTCTGTTCGACATAGGAAGCGATATGGCAACCATCAAAGTAGACGTCGTCAGCGCGGAAGAGCAGATCTTCTCGGGCCAGGCGAAATTCGTCGCGCTGCCGGGCGAAGCCGGCGAACTCGGTATCCTGCCGGGCCATACGCCGCTCATTACGCGTATTCGTCCCGGCGCGGTGCGCATCGAGGCGGAAAGCGGCGAAGAAGAGTTCGTGTTCGTTGCCGGCGGCATTCTCGAAGTGCAACCGGGCGCCGTGACCGTGCTCGCCGATACCGCGATTCGCGGCAAAGATCTCGACGAGGCCAAGGCGGAACAGGCGCGCAAACGCGCCGAGGAAGCCCTGCAGAACTCGGGCTCGAACATCGAGTACGCGACGGCTCAGGCTGAGCTGGCATATGCCACGGCTCAGCTTGCCGCCATCGCCCGCCTGCGCAAACTGCGCGCGCAGAGCCACTGACAAAATCGCTTCGCGCACCGCCGTTGTCTCTCGCACGGCGAATGGCAACCGGGGCCGAACAAGACGATTAGTAGGATATTTGACGCCGCTTGGTTAGGTCCAAGCGGCGTTTTTTATTATGAGGCCCGCCTCTGCGACATTTTGCTGCGGGTAAGACTTGATGCGGGCCGACGTCGCTCGGTGGCAGAATCAAGTCCAAAAATTCCTACGCGACTTTGGAGACATCGAGATGGCGACGCAGCTTCCCGAGGAAGGCGCCCTTATTGCGCCCGTCAACGGCCTTTCCTACGTGCGAGGGGCCAGCGACATCCCCTTGAGCGACGCGACTATCGGACGACTTCTCTCCGATACGGCCGCGCGCTTTCCCGAGCGGCCTGCCGTCGTATTCCGAGAGCAGGGTATTCGATGGACATGGCGCGAGTTCGCCGCCGAAGTCGATGTGCTCGCGGCGGGGCTGGCAACGCTTGGCATCGTGCGGGGCGAGCGCGTTGGCATTTGGTCGCCGAATCGCGTCGAGTGGTTGCTGACGCAGTTTGCGACGGCGCGCATCGGCGCCATTCTCGTCAACATCAATCCCGCCTACCGGCTTTCGGAACTCGAGTACGCGCTGAATAAGTCCGGCTGCTGCGCCATCATCACGGCCGAGCGCTTCAAGACCTCGAAATACGTGGAGATGCTGCAGACGCTTGCGCCCGAACTCGTGCAATGCGAGGCAGGCAACCTGCGCTCGGCGCGCTTGCCGAACCTGCGGACGGTGGTGCGGATGTGCGACACGGCGACGCCGGGTATGTTGACGTTTTCCGACGTAATCGAAGCAGGGCGGGTCGCACTCGATTCCATCGACTTTGCAGCGATCGACGCGACCTTGTCTGCCGATGATCCGATCAACATTCAATTCACGAGCGGCACGACCGGCAACCCGAAAGGCGCCACACTCACGCATCGCAACGTGGTCAACAACGCACGCTTCATCGCGATGGCCATGCGCTTTTCCGAGAGCGATGCGCTATGCATCCCGGTGCCGCTCTATCACTGCTTCGGCATGGTGCTGTCGGTGCTCGCGAGCGTGTCGACGGGCGCGAAGATGGTATTTCCCGGCGAAGCGTTCGAACCCGGCGCGGCGCTCGCCGCAGTGGCCGAAGAGCGCTGCACTGCGTTGCATGGCGTGCCGACGATGTTCATCGCCGAGCTTGATCACCCCGAGTTCGCATCGTTCGATCTATCGACGCTGCGCACGGGCATCATGGCCGGCTCGCCGTGCCCGATCGAGACGATGAAGCAGGTCATTTCGCGCATGCATCAGTCGGAGATCACGATCGCCTACGGCATGACAGAGACGAGCCCCGTCTCGTTTCAAAGCTCGACGACCGACCCCATCGACAAGCGCACGTCGACGGTCGGCCGAATTCAGCCGCATCTGGAAGCGAAGGTGGTCGATGCAATGGGCAACACTGTGCCGGTGGGCCAAACGGGCGAACTGTGGACGCGCGGCTACTCGGTCATGAAAGGCTATTGGGAAGACGAGCCGCGCACACGAGAGGCGATCGTCGATGGATGGATGCGCACGGGCGATCTGGCGACGATCGATGAGCAGGGGTATTGCAACATCGTCGGCCGCTTGAAGGACATGCTGATTCGCGGCGGCGAAAACATCTACCCTCGGGAGGTCGAAGAGTTCTTGTTCAGACATCCGAAGATCCAGAGCGTCCAGGTGTTCGGCGTGCCCGACGAGAAGTATGGCGAGGAAGTGTGCGCCTGGATCGTCGTGCGGCCCGGGGAAACGCTGACGGAAGGAGAGGTGAGGGCGTATTGCCAGGGGCAAATCGCGCACTACAAGGTGCCGCGCTACGTTCGCTTCGTCGACGAAATGCCGATGACGGTCACGGGCAAGGTGCAAAAGTTCGTGATGCGCGAAAGGATGATCGACGAACTAGAGCACGACAAGCCGCAGGCAGGCTGATCGAGGGGCGCGCTATGGCGCGTTTGTTTGACCCGGTGCCCTGCATGGGACGGGAGTAACCGCTGAAGCGCTAACTCCCGTCGACAACAAAAAAAAAGCGGGCTTGATAGCCCGCTAAAAACCACACGCTACGGGGTTAGCGCGAGGAGACCACTGAAGGAGCCGAAGAAGATCACCCGAACCGGGCATCGGCAACGACTCCAACAAAGAGGCCCCCCATGGGGGATTCGGCACCGCCGAGCAGGAAGCGTCCAATCAATGCACGCCAACCCACATCTGTGTTGAAACCGTTGAAAGGCATTGTGGGCGAATTGAGAACCCGACGCGGTAACAAAGTGTTTCAGGTTGTAACGCCCGCCAGATAAGGATCTCCGGGATTTTTTACCAGCAGAAAAATGAAGTTGCGTCACTATTTCCGACGATCGGAACAAAAGGAATAACGATCAAAAAAGCGCACTCGCAATTTATCGAGAAATACACAAAAACGGGTTTCGTCTGGACAATCGTCGGCTTACCATGGCCCTCATGCTCGCGTGGCACGCGCGAAACTTACCGAATGTTGCGTGCACCGGCACTTTTACTATTCCTGTCTACACAATGAACGAGCCCGAGAGTTTGAAACGCATCCTGGACCGCGATCGCGTGATTGCCGTGGTCGGGCTGTCCAACCACGCCTACCGGCCCAGCCACTCGGTAGCGGCCTACATGCAGTCGCACGGCTATCGCATCGTTCCCGTCAATCCCGCCTACGCCAACGATACGGCAGGTGTATTGGGGCAGCGCTGTTACGCATCGCTCGCCATCGCGGCGCACGCACTCGCGATGGAAGGCGCCGCCATCGAAATGGTCGACGTGTTTCGCCGGCCGGAGGAAGCGGTAGCCATCGCAGAGGAAGCCATCGCCATCGGCGCCCGATCCCTCTGGCTACAAGTGGGCGTGATCAACGAGGAGGCTGCCGCGCGAGCGATGGCGGCAGGGCTCGATGTCGCGATGAACGTATGCGTGAAGGTCGAGCACGAGCGGCTATTCGGCACCACACACCGCGCCAACGCACCAGCGCCGCGTGTGCCTCAATAGGACTAGAGGCAGGGGCGTGATGCGCCACCCGTGCCCGACTGCCAGCGGCGGCTTACTTTAGCCACTTGTCCCTAATCGACTCGAACTGCCCCGTTTCACGCGCCAGGTGCAGCCATTGATCGACGTATTGCTGATACGTCACATCGCCCTGCGGCACCATGTAGGCCTTTTCGCCGTACTGGAACGGTTTATCGGGATGAACCGAGCACAGGCCGGGATTGAGCTTTTGTTGCAGCAAGGTTTCCGATGCGTCGGTCACCATCACATCCGCTTTGCCTTCCAGGATCTGCTTGAAGATCGTGACATTGTCGGGATAGACCGTCAGCTTCGCATGTGACAAATATTGCTTGGCGAAGCGCTCGTTGGTGCCGCCCGGATTGACGATGACGCGCGTGCCCGGTTGATCGATTTGCGCCAGCGTCTGGTACTTCTCGGCGTCGGCGCAGCGGGTGATCGGTGCTTTGCCGTCCACCATGTAGGGCTGCGTGAAGAACACGTGCTTTTGCCGCTCGAGCGTGGTCGATACGCCCCCGACGGCAATGTCGCATTTGGCGAGGAAGTCGTTCATGAGGTTCGACCAGGTCGTTTTGACGAACTCCGCTTTGACGCCGAGCGACTTCGCCAACGATTCCGCCATGTCGATGTCGATGCCTTCGAACGTGCCGTCCGTCTTCACAAACGAATACGGCTTGTAATCGCCCGTCGTACAGACGCGCAACGCGCCGCGAGCGATCACGGTGTCCAAGCGCGAGCCGGCTGCGGCGGGGCTCGCCGTTGGCGCCGCGCCGCTTGCTTGCGCGAACGCCGCACCCGTGCACGATGCCGTCAGCGCGAGCGCGCCGATCGAAAGGCGAAGCAGGTCTTTCAGGGTCATTCGAAGGTCTCCTTGGGTTTTGGCAGCGAGGCCGCTATGGCGTGGACGCAGCGATCGATCATAGCCGTACCAAAATGCCGCAGGCGAGCCTCGTGTCGCGAAAGCCGATTCCGGCCCGAACGAGATCGCCGCTCCGGTAAAATGGCCGTCTTCTCCGCTTCGCCTTGCGCTTTCCTCCCGTGCCCTCGACCTTGCTCAACGATACGTTCCTTCGCGCGCTGCTGCGCCAGCCCACCGATTACACGCCGATTTGGCTCATGCGGCAGGCGGGCCGGTATCTGCCCGAGTACAACGCCACCCGTGCGCGCGCAGGCAGCTTCCTCGGGTTGGCCAAGAACCCCGATTTCGCGACGGAAGTCACGCTGCAGCCGCTCGAGCGCTTCGCGCTCGACGCCGCGATTCTGTTCTCCGATATCCTCACCGTCCCCGATGCAATGGGCTTGGGGTTGTCGTTCGCGGCCGGCGAGGGCCCGCGCTTCGCGCATCCGGTTCGCACGGAAG
The DNA here is from genome assembly GCA_004322045.1 of Paraburkholderia sp. Taxonomy (GTDB): domain Bacteria; phylum Pseudomonadota; class Gammaproteobacteria; order Burkholderiales; family Burkholderiaceae; genus Trinickia. Next base: position 27,218 of record SCRN01000022.1, on the reverse strand, counting down.
AGGATGTCGCGCGGCTGCGCGTGCCCGACATCGACGCCACGCTCGGCTATGTGACCGACGCCGTGCGCTCGATTCGCCGCGCACTTACGGACGGGCAAGGCCGCCAGAGGGTCCCGCTCATCGGCTTTTCGGGCAGTCCGTGGACGCTTGCCTGCTACATGGTCGAGGGCGGCGGCTCCGACGATTTCCGCACGGTGAAGTCGATGCTGTACGCGCGCCCCGATTTGATGCACCGGATCTTGCACATCAACGCCGAGGCGGTCGCCGCGTACCTCAATGCGCAGATCCGCGCAGGCGCGCAAGCCGTGATGATCTTCGACACATGGGGTGGGGCGCTCGCGGACGGCATCTTTCAGCGCTTTTCGCTTCAATACATCGAGGCCGTGGTGCGACGGCTCGTGCGCGAGCACGAGGGGAACCGCGTGCCGGTCGTCACGTTCACGAAGGGCGGGGGCCTTTGGCTCGACGATATCGCGGCGTGCGGCGTCGACGCCGTCGGGCTCGATTGGACGGTCAATCTGGGGGCCGCCCGCGAGCGAGTCGGCTCGCGCGTCGCCCTGCAAGGCAATCTCGATCCCGCGGCGCTGTTCGCGCCCCCGACGGCCGTTCGCGAGCAAGCGCGGGCAGTGCTCGACAGCTACGGCAATCATCCGGGCCACGTCTTCAATCTCGGGCACGGGATTTCTCAGTTCGCTCCGCCCGAGAACGTTGCGGAACTCGTCGATGAGGTCCACCAATACAGCCGGGCGATGCGCGCGCAGGCAAGCGGCGGCTGACCGATCGGTTATGTTGCGCCGCACACAGCTGGGCTCTCGCTCTAGGGAGCGGACACGCTGAAAAATGGCATCGCCGGGCCGTCTCGCGCTTGTCAAGTCTTGACTTATACACATTCTTCTCGTTGCGGCGCGGTAGAGCGAACAAAGGTTGACGGTGGCACGCAAACGATGTACCGCATCGGCTCAGGCCTTGTTCAACAAGGCTTTGCGAGCGGCCGGCCCAATGTGCGGTTGCCCACAGAACGTCAGCGCGGCGGCCCTGTTTCGGCTCGGTGGCGGCACTTTTCAACAAAGTTATCCACAAGCGATGCGGGGCAGTCGGTAAAGTCCAGCGAGATCCATAGGTTAGCGGCGAATCTCATGTTTTACTTTAAGTTCGTGCCGTTCAGTCGAGTCTCGATGTATCGGGGACGAAGCGCCTCATGCGGCGAAGCGCTCTGGAGCCGGGGCGGATGAGCGAGGTGTTCGTTCGCGTCGCGCTCGACCATCCGTTGCCGACCCTCTTCGACTATCGCTGCGCTCAGTCGCCCGCGCCCGGGCCGGGCACGCTCGTCGCCGTTCCGTTCGGCAAGCGCAACATTGTGGGGCTCGTCGTCGAGGTGAGCGATCGCACCGAAGTGCCGCTCGAGCGCCTGCGAGACGTGCAGGCCGCGTGCGACGGGTGCGCGCCGCTAGCGGCCGAGTGGCTTGCGCTAGTCGCATTCGCCGCCGACTATTACCAGCGCTCCCTTGGCGAGGTCGCGCTGCCTGCCCTGCCGCAGGCGTTGCGCGATGCCGAGAAGTGGCCGCGGCTGTTTGCCGCCGCCCCCCGCTTTCGGCTGACCGAGGCCGGGCGGGCCGCTCTGCCGGGCGCGCTTCCGGTGCGAGCGGCCGCATTGCGCCGGCTCGCCGAGGCGCTCGCCGGCGCCCGCTCGCTCGACCTGTCCGAGGCGCGTGCCCTGCACCCGAAGGCGGGTGCCACCTTGCAAGCATGGCAGGCCGAGGGATGGGTCGGCGTCGAAGCTGACGCCGACGTCGACGCCGCCGCGGCGAACCGCACCGGCGAAACCGAGGGTGCCGGCGCATCGGGCGAGCCCGGTGAGGACATCATGCGTCCCGCTCTGACCGAGGAACAAGCGCAGGCGGTCGAGGCGATCGCGGCGGCGCAAGGCTTTTCTCCTTTTCTGCTGCATGGCGTCACCGGTAGCGGCAAAACCGAGGTGTATCTGCGCGCGATCGAAGCTATGTTCGCGGCGCGACCCGATGCGCAAGCGCTCGTCCTCGTGCCTGAGATCAACCTGACGCCTCAGTTCGAAGCGGCGTTTCGTGTGCGCTTCGCCTCGCAACTGGGTGACGACGCCATCGTCACCTTGCATAGCGCAATGGCGGACGGCGAGCGCGTGCGCAGCTGGCTCGCCGCGCACACGGGCCGGGCGCGCGTCGTCCTCGGCACACGGCTGGCCGTGCTGGCCTCGATGCCGGAGCTGGCGCTGATCGTCGTCGACGAAGAACACGAGCCCGCGTACAAGCAGCAAGAGGGATTGCGCTATTCGGCGCGGGATCTGGCAATTTGGCGGGCCAAGCAACGGGGCGTGGCGGTTGTGCTCGGTTCCGCCACACCCTCGCTCGAAAGCTGGTGGCAGGCCGAGCAGGGCCGCTATCGCCGGCTCTCGCTCGCACGACGCGCCGTGGCCGACGCGGCGCTGCCCGCGGTCAGAATGATCGATTTGGAGGAAGAGCGCCGGCGGGGGCGCGGCAGCGTCGACGGCATCTCCGGGCCTCTGGCGGCGGCCTTGAAGGCGCGCCTCGAACGCGGCGAACAAAGCCTCGTTTTTCTGAACCGCCGCGGCTATGCGCCGGTGATCGCGTGCGACGCGTGCGGGTGGGTGGCCGGCTGCCCGCGCTGTAGCGCCTACGTCGTGTTGCACAAGAGCGAGCACACGCTTCGATGCCATCACTGCGGCTGGGAGGCCCGCGTGCCGCGCGCCTGCCCCGAGTGCGGCAACGTCGATATCGCGCCGCTCGGCCGAGGCACGCAACGCGTCGAAGAGACGCTCGCCCAGATCGTGCCCGGCGCGCGGGTGCTGCGCATCGATGCCGACAGCACGCGCCGCAAAGGCAGCGCTCAGACGCTCTTTTCCAATGTGCACGCCGGGGAAGTCGACATCCTGGTCGGCACGCAAATGATCGCCAAGGGCCATGACTTTCGGCGTGTGTCGCTCGTGGGCGTGTTGAACGCCGATGCAGCGCTGTTTTCGCACGACTTTCGTGCAGGCGAGCGGCTGTTCGCGCAACTGATGCAGGTGAGCGGGCGCGCCGGCCGGGCGGGTCTGCCAGGAGAAGTGCTGGTGCAGACGCGCTATCCGCGGCACGCGCTCTATCACGCGCTCGCGCGCCACGATTATGTCGGCTTCGCCAATGCGACACTCGCCGAACGCCGCGATGCGCAACTGCCGCCGTTCGTCTATCAGGCGCTGCTGCGCGCCGAAGCCAAAACGCTCGAGGCGGCGCTGGCGTTTCTGGGCCACGCTTGCACGGCGCTAGCCGAGATCCCGTCCGCGGAGCGGGTGACCGTCTACGATGCGGTGCCGATGACGATCGTCAAGGTGGCTAACGTTCATCGCGCTCAGCTATTGCTCGAGAGCGCATCGCGCGCGTCGCTGCTCGCGACGCTGCGTGCATGGCAAGCGCCGTTGCGCACCTTGAAAGGCGTTATACGCTGGAGCGTCGAGGTGGACCCGCTCGATATTTGAGGCACCGGGTACGTTGGGGCAAAAGCAGGCTTCTGACGCGGATAAGCCCAACAAGCGGACAAGCCGACAAGCCAAGGATACGCCGCGTGCACCGGCCGCAGGAGCGGCCGCCCGCGCGGCGGCGCGGCGTGCGCTATACGCCTATCGGCAAGCGCCGCGGTTCAGTTCAGTAGTGTCGCAGGCGGCTGCGCGCAGCACGCGCGTGCGTGCGGACGCGATTCGTGTAGCTGGGCGTGGGCGAAGTGAGCGGCCGCGCGCAAGCGGCGACCGGGGAGCGTTGACGCCGTGTCTGCGGCGCATGGCGCGCGCAAGACCGGCTTTCGTGGGAACAGATCATGATGGGCCTCTTGCCGGCCTCTCAGCCGCGTTGTTCGGACATGCGCGCGTCGTTTGCCGCCGCTTCGGCCCGCTGTCGAGCCTGGCGCACGCGGGCGAGCGCCAAAGCGCGTTCACGCGCCGGCGATGCGCCGCGCACGAACAGCGCCAGGCATACCACCGCCACGATCCAAACCGCACTAAATACGAGCCACTTTTCCATTTTTACCTCTCCTTTCCCCTCGCTCATCGTGCGTTGGGGCGCTTTCCTGCGTTAACGGCATTCAAGCGCTCTCCCGTAGGGCGGTGGGACCGATTTCAGGTAAGGGAAAATACCGAGCGCAACCGCGTAGGCCCGGTGCGCTTGGATTTCGTGGCAACCCTTGCCAGTAAAGGGTTTCCTTGGGGTGCAACCAGTCTTGCGTTTTGGTTGCACCTTTTTATTGGGAGGCGTACGATTCGGCGAACTTTGCACATATCGGCCGGCGCCGCCGGCGACCGAAGGAACCATGGCCAGCACTACCTTAGGCGTCAAAGTCGACGACCTCCTCCGCTCCCGTCTCAAAGAAGCCGCCTCCCGGCTCGAACGCACGCCGCATTGGCTCATCAAGCAGGCGATCTTCGCCTATCTCGAGAAGATCGAACACGGCCAACTGCCGCCGGAGCTTTCCGGCGCATCCATCAGCGCGGACTTCGGCGACGGGTCGACGCCCGAGCATGAGGAGGATGGCGCACCGCACCCGTTTCTCGATTTCGCGCAAAACGTGCAGCCGCAATCGGTACTGCGCGCGGCGATCACGGCCGCGTACCGCCGGCCAGAGCCCGAGTGCGTGCCGTTCCTGATCGGCGAGGCGCGCTTGCCCGAGTCGTTGGCGGCCGATGTCGGCAAGATGGCGACCAAGCTCGTCGAAACGTTGCGCGCCAAGCGCACGGGCGGCGGCGTCGAAGGCCTCATCCACGAGTTCTCGCTGTCGAGCCAGGAAGGCGTCGCGCTGATGTGTCTGGCCGAGGCGCTGCTGCGCATTCCCGATCGCGCCACGCGCGACGCGCTGATTCGCGACAAGATCAGCAAGGGCGATTGGAAATCGCACATGGGACATGCGCCGTCGTTGTTCGTCAACGCGGCCACCTGGGGCCTCATGATCACGGGCAAGCTCGTGACGACCAACAGCGAAGCGGGCTTGTCCTCGGCGCTGACGCGGCTCATCGGCAAGGGCGGCGAACCGTTGATCCGCAAGGGCGTCGACATGGCGATGCGCTTGATGGGCGAGCAGTTCGTGACCGGCGAGACGATCTCCGAAGCGCTGGCGAACAGCCGCAAGTACGAGGCGCGAGGGTTCCGCTACTCGTACGACATGCTGGGCGAGGCCGCGACGACGGAAGAAGACGCGCAGCGCTACTACGCCTCGTACGAGCAAGCCATTCATGCCATCGGCAAGGCCGCCGGCGGCCGGGGCATTTACGAAGGTCCCGGCATTTCGATCAAGCTCTCGGCGCTGCACCCGCGTTACTCGCGCACTCAGCAAGAACGCACGATGAGCGAGCTGCTGCCGCGCGTGCGCTCGCTCGCCGCGCTCGCGCGTCGCTATGACATCGGCCTGAACATCGACGCCGAAGAAGCCGACCGCCTCGAGTTGTCGCTCGATCTGCTCGAAGCCCTGTGCTTCGATCCCGAACTCGCGGGATGGAACGGTATCGGGTTCGTCATTCAGGCCTACCAAAAGCGCTGCCCGTTCGTGATCGATTACGTAATCGACCTCGCGCGCCGCAGCCGTCACCGCATCATGGTGCGCCTCGTGAAGGGCGCGTACTGGGACAGCGAGATCAAGCGCGCGCAACTCGATGGGCTCGAGGGCTATCCCGTCTACACGCGCAAGGTTTATACGGACGTCTCGTACCTCGCCTGCGCGAGGAAACTGCTCGGCGCACCCGATGCCGTATTCCCGCAATTCGCGACGCACAACGCCTACACGCTCTCGGCCATCTATCATTTGGCCGGACAGAACTACTACCCGGGGCAGTACGAGTTCCAGTGCCTGCATGGGATGGGCGAGCCGCTCTACGAAGAAGTGACGGGCCGCGAGAAGCTGAACCGCCCGTGCCGGATCTACGCACCGGTCGGCACCCATGAGACGCTGCTGGCTTATCTCGTGCGCCGGCTGCTCGAGAACGGGGCCAATACCTCCTTCGTCAACCGCATCGCCGACGAAACCGTGCCGGTGTCCGCGCTCGTCGAAGATCCCGTCGACGAAGCTTCGCGGATCGCGCCGCTCGGCGCGCCGCACGCGAAGATTCCCCTGCCGCGCGATCTCTACGGCGATGAGCGCCCCAACTCGATGGGCCTCGATCTGTCGAACGAGCATCGGTTGGCGTCGCTGTCCTCGGCGTTGCTCGCGAGTGCGCATCATCCGTGGCGCGCCGCGCCGATGCTCGAGTCGGGCGAGTTGCCCGCTTCGAGCGCGGTTGGCCGCGTCGAGCGCGCGGTGCGCAATCCGGCCGATCACCGCGATGTCGTCGGCTCGGTCGTGGAGGCGACGCGCGAGGACGTGCATGGGGCGCTCGCCGCCGCCGTCGCCGCGGCTCCGATCTGGCAAGCGACGCCCGTCGATGCGCGCGCCGATTGCCTGGCGCGTGCAGCGGATCTGCTCGAAGCGCAGATGCATACGTTGATGGGCCTGATCGTGCGCGAAGCGGGCAAGTCGCTGCCGAACGCGATCGCAGAAATCCGCGAAGCAGTGGATTTCTTGCGGTACTACGCGGCGCAAATCCGCCACGAGTTTTCCAACGATACGCACCGGCCGCTCGGTCCCGTGGTCTGTATCAGCCCGTGGAACTTCCCGCTCGCGATCTTCATGGGGCAGGTGGCGGCCGCATTGGCAGCCGGCAACACGGTACTGGCCAAGCCTGCGGAGCAAACGCCGCTGATTGCCGCGCAGGCCGTTCGCCTGCTGCGCGAAGCCGGCGTGCCCGCGGGCGCCGTGCAACTGCTGCCCGGCGACGGCGAAACCGTGGGCGCCGCGCTCGTCGCCGATGCCCGCACACGTGCGGTCATGTTCACCGGTTCGACCGAAGTCGCGCGCCTCATCAACAAGACGCTCGCGGGTCGTCTCGATCCGGACGGCAAACCGATTCCGCTGATCGCGGAGACGGGCGGCCAAAACGCGATGATCGTCGATTCGTCGGCGCTCGCCGAGCAAGTCGTGGCCGACGTCATGCAATCGGCGTTCGATTCGGCCGGCCAGCGCTGCTCGGCACTGCGCGTGCTGTGCTTGCAGGACGATGTCGCCGATCGCACGCTGACGATGCTCAAGGGCGCGATGTACGAACTCGCGCTCGGCAATCCCGACCGCCTTTCGACCGACGTCGGCCCTGTCATCGACGTCGAAGCCAAGCGCACGATCGACGCGCATGTGGCCGTGCTGCGCGAGAAAGGGCGCGCGATCACGCAACTGCCGCTGCCCGAGGCGTGCGCGCATGGCACGTTCGTGCCGCCGACGCTCATCGAGCTCGACAGCCTCGACGAGCTCAAGCGTGAAGTGTTCGGCCCCGTGCTGCATGTGATCCGCTATCGCCGCAGCGCGCTCGACGCACTGCTCGAGCAGATCAAGGCGACGGGCTATGGCCTCACGCTGGGTATCCATACGCGCATCGACGAAACCATCGCGCACGTCATCTCGCGTGCTCACGTGGGCAACATCTATGTGAACCGCAACGTGATCGGCGCGGTCGTCGGCGTGCAGCCGTTCGGCGGCGAAGGGTTGTCGGGCACGGGGCCGAAGGCGGGCGGCGCGCTCTATCTGCAACGCTTGTTGGCCAAGCGTCCGGCAGGGTTGCCGAGATCGCTCGCGGCCGCGCTCGTGGCCGATGGTGCGACAGCCGCCGCGGAAACGGAACGCAACGGGGAGCGCTTGAGCCCGCGCGCCGCGCTCACGGCGTTGCGCGACTGGCTCATTGCCGAGCGCCAGCCCGCACTCGCCGCACGCTGCGACGGCTATCTCGCAAATATGCCGGCGGGGGCGACGGCCGTATTGCCGGGCCCGACGGGCGAGCGCAATACCTATACGCTTGGCGCGCGCGGCACGGTATCCTGCGTGCCTTCGACGGCAAGCGGGGCGCGCGCGCAATTTGCTGCGGTACTCGCGACGGGCAACCGCGCGATGTTCGCGGGTGCGGCCGGCGAAGCGCTCGTCGCCGCATTGCCGGCGCAGCTCAAGCCGTTCGCGGAGGTGCAAAAGAATGCGGACGCGCCGATCGATGCAGTGCTGTTCGAAGGCGACAGCGACGAATTGCTGTCGCTCGTGAAGGAAGTGGCCCAGCGTCCGGGCCCGATCGTCTCGGTGCAGGGCGTGTCGATCCACGCGCTGGAAAACGGCGATGAAGATTACGCGCTCGAACGGTTGCTGACGGAACGCTCGGTGAGCGTGAATACGGCGGCGGCGGGCGGCAATGCGAATTTGATGACGATAGGTTAAGCCACCCTTGCCGATCGAATCAAACACGGAAGCGGTGCGGCCACCCCGTTAGGCGCTTCCAACTACCTTGGATCTAGGAGAAGCTATGCAGCACAAAATGAAAACGCTGGCAGGCGCGACGCTCGTTGCGGCAATGTCGCTGGTGGGGACCGCAAACGCAGCGCAAGCTGAGCAAGTGAAGATTGGTTTTGCCGGCCCGATGACGGGCGCGCAAGCGCACTACGGCACTGATTTCCAAAACGGCGTGAAGCTCGCGATCGCCGACATGAACGCCACCAAGCCCGTGATCGGCGGCAAGCAAGTCGAATTCGTGCTGGATTCGGCCGACGACCAAGCCGACCCGCGCACGGGCACGACGGTCGCGCAAAAGCTCGTCGACGACGGCATCAAGGGCATGATCGGCCACTTCAACTCGGGCACGACGATCCCGGCTTCGCGCATCTACGCGAACGCGGGCATCCCCGAAGTTGCGATGGCGACGGCGCCTGAATATACGCAGCAAGGCTTCAAGACGACGTTCCGCATGATGACTTCGGACACGCAGCAAGGTTCGGTCGCAGGCGCGTACGCCGTGAAGAATCTGGGCATGAAGAAGATCGCGATCGTGGACGACCGCACGGCCTACGGCCAAGGTCTGGCCGATCAGTTCCAAAAGGCTGCGAAGGCGGCCGGTGCGACGATCGTCAAGCGCGAATTCACGAACGACAAGGCGACCGACTTCAAGTCGATCCTGACGAACCTGAAGGGCGTGCAACCGGATCTGATCTATTTCGGCGGCGCCGACGCGCAAGCCGCGCCGATGCTCAAGCAAATGAAGACGCTTGGGATCAAGGCCCCGCTGATGGGCGGTGAGATGGTCCATACGCCCGACTTCCTGAAGATCGCCGGCGACGCAGCCGACGGCTCGTTCTCGACGTTGGCCGGCGTTCCGCTCGAGCAGATGCCGGGTGGCAAGCAGTACGTGGAAAAGTACAAGAAGGCGTTCGGCACGGAAGTCGAGACGTACTCGCCGTACGCATACGACGGCACGATGGCGTTGCTCACGGCCATGAAGAAGGCTAACTCGACGGATCCGGCGAAGTACCTGCCGTTCCTCGCCAAGACCGACATGCCGGCTGTGACGACCCCGCATCTGCAGTACGACGACAGGGGCGACCTGAAGAACGGCGGCATCACGGTGTACAAGGCCGAAGGCGGCAAATGGATGCCGTTGAAGTAAGCGCATAGCCGTTTCGCCTCGCTTGCGCACGCGCGCTGATGCATGCGTGTGTGGAGCGAGGGAAGATTACATGGCACGCGAAGGGCTCCGCGGACAAACGTCCTGCGGAGCCCTTGTCGTATGTGGCGGTCTATGGAGCGGGCTCTTTGTGTGGGCGTTGGCTGACCGCTTACTTCCCAATACAAAACCGACTAAAAATCACGCCCAACAAATCATCCGAAGTGAATTCCCCGGTGATCGAATTCAGCGCTTCCTGCGCGAGCCGCAATTCTTCCGCAAACAAATCGAGCGACTGCGCCCGTTCCTGTGCGTGGGCGCTGGCAAGCGCCATATGCTCCTGCGCCGAGCGCAGCGCGATCAGGTGCCGTTCGCGCGCGAGGTAGACGCTCTCGGTCCCCGCTTGCCAGCCCGCGATCCGCAGCAACTCCGTGCGCAATAAATCGATGCCTTCGTTCTTCTTCGCCGAGAGCCGCACCTCGCAAATCTCGGCGTCATCGTCGATCGCCGCCAATCGATTGACCGATGCGGCCACGTCCGTTAGATCGGTCTTGTTCAAGATGCGCACGACAGGCACGCCTGCGGGAAACCGCTGCGCAATCAAGACGTCGCCACCGGTCATCCCCAAACGCGCATCGAGCAAATGCAAGACGACATCGGCGCGCTCGATTTCGCTCCACGTGCGCTCGATGCCGATGCGTTCGACTTCATCTTCCGTGTCGCGCAAACCGGCTGTATCGATGACATGCAGCGGAATGCCTTCGATCTGGATCGTCTGCGTGACCTTATCGCGCGTCGTGCCGGCGATCGGCGTCACGATCGCGAGCTCTGCGCCGGCCAGCGCATTGAGCAGCGACGATTTGCCGACGTTGGGCTGCCCGGCGAGCACCACCGAGAGACCCTCGCGCAACAACGCACCCTGACGCGCCTCGCCGAGCACGTGATCGATGCGCGCGCGAATGTGCGCGAGCTTGCCGCGCGCGTCGGCGGCTTCGAGGAAGTCGATCTCTTCCTCGGGAAAATCGAGCGTGGCTTCGACGAGCATCCTTAGTGCGATGACTTCCTCGACGAGCGCATGAATGTCTCGCGAGAACGCGCCATCGAGCGAACGCCCGGCCGAGCGCGCGGCGGCTTCCGTGCTGGCTTCGATCAGATCGGCGACCGCTTCCGCTTGCGCGAGATCGAGCTTGTCGTTCAAAAACGCGCGCCGGGTGAACTCGCCGGGCTCGGCGAGCCGAAGGCCGAACGGCTGCCCCGCTTCGAGACACCGCTGCAGCACGAGCTGCAGCACCACCGGCCCGCCATGGCCCTGCAGTTCGAGCACGTGCTCGCCCGTGTACGAATGCGGCGCGGGGAAGTACAGCGCGATGCCGCGATCGAGCGCCTGGCCGCCCGCATCGACGAACGGCACATAACTCGCATGCCGCGGCGCCAGCGTCTGACCGCACAGCGCGCTCATGAGCGCAAGCGCCGCAGCGTCTCCCGCACGACCGCACGACACGCGCACCACGCCAATCCCACCACGTCCGGGAGCAGTGGCGATGGCGACGATGGGATCGGAGTCGAGAGCAAGCATGGTCGAGCGGAAAGGAAAACAAAAACGGAAACAGAAACGAAAACTAAAAAGAAGGCGTTGGAAAGCCTACGCATTGTAGCTTGCCCGCTTCCTCGCCTTCCGCGCGAAGACCGCGTCACGATGAGCCGCTTATCATAGTTAAGATTTATCTTAAGCGAGATAGCCTAGAATTAGGACGGAGCGAAGGGCGTCGAGGCCGAGCGCTAGATCTGGCCTTGTCGCTACGGCCTGTGGTTCGGTACGCGCCGATACGAATCCGCACGACGAGCGATGGCTCGATCATCAAATTAGCGCCCGACCAAGCTAAAGCTGGCCCGCCCGGTTGTCTCCTTCACGCGGGCGGAATTGCACAATTTCGCGATGCCAACCGTCGAAGAAAAAGCGGCGTTCTCCGAGCGCCTCAAATTCGCTTTGCAGCGCAGCCCGGAAAAAGTGACGGGCGGGACGCAGCTCGCGCTTCATTTCAATCTTCGCCATCATGGCGATCAACCCATTTCTCCGCAAACGGCGCACAAGTGGCTGACGGGGCGCACGATCCCGACGGCCGACAAGCTGCGCACGCTGGCGCAGTGGCTGCGCGTCGACTTGCACTGGCTTCACTACGGCCCGCCGCCTAGCGGGGCCGCGCATGCGACGCCCAAGCCGCTGCCGCGCGACGAAAAGTACCCGCTCACGCCCGAGACGATCGAACTCGCGTCGAAAATCGAATCGCTGTCGCCGCATCACCGCTATCTCGTGCAGGAACTCATCGAGCAGTTCTACGGCGACAGCCCCGAACGGTAGGCGCGTCGTCGTGTCGTGGGGGTGATGCACTTCGCCCAAACCAAAAAAAAACGCCCGGTTAGAACCGGGCGATTTCACATCGAAACGATATGCACGAGGCGGCGCGGCATGCACCGCGCGCCGCCGACAATCGAATCAGGCAGCCTTTTTCTTGTTGGCGCCCATCATGCGCGTGATGTAGTACTGCTGCGCGATCGACAGCACGTTGTTCACGACGTAATAGAGCACGAGGCCTGCCGGGAAGAAAAAGAACATGACCGAGAACGCGATCGGCATGAACATCATCATCTTCGCTTGCACGGGATCGGGCGGCGTCGGGTTCAAGCGCGTTTGCAGGAACATCGACACGGCCATCAACACCGGCAGGATGTAGAACGGATCTTGTTGCGACAGATCGTGGATCCACAGCATCCACGGCGCACCGCGCATTTCGACCGACGACAGCAGCACCCAGTAGAGCGAAATGAAGACCGGGATCTGAATCACGATCGGCAAGCAGCCGCCGAACGGATTGACCTTCTCGGTCTTGTACAGCTCCATCAGCGCCGCGTTCATCTTCTGCGGGTCGCTCTTGAGCCGCTCGCGCAGCGCTTGCATGCGCGGCGTGATTTCCTTCATCCGTGCCATCGACTTGTAGCTCGCGGCCGACAGCGGGAAGAACACCGCCTTGATCAGCACCGTGAGCAGCACGATCGCCCACCCCCAATTGCCGACCACGCCGTGGATCTTTTCGAGCAGCCAGAACAACGGCTTGGCAATGATCGTGACGTAGCCGTAATCCTTGACCAGCTCGAGGCCCGGGGCGACGCCCTCGAGCACGCGCTCTTCTTCCGGACCCGCGAACAGGCGCGCGGACACATCCGTCGATTGTCCCGGCGCGATCGCCGCGAGCGGCTGCTGCACGCCGACACGATAGAGCGTCGGATCGATTTTTTCGACGTAGATGTTGCGTTGCGCGCCTTGCTGGGGAATCCAGGCCGTGGCGAAGTAATGCTGAACCATCGCGACCCAGCCGCTATTCGCAGAAGTGGCGACGTCCAGCTTGTTCTTGTCGATGTCGCTGAACGTGACCTTCTGGAAATGATGCTCGTTCGTATAGACGGCCGGGCCGATGAACGTATGCGAGAAGCGCGGCGTTTCGACGGGTTGGCTGTCGCGCACGAGCTCCATGTAGACGCTCGGCTTGACGGGCGCGGTGCCGACGTTCTCGACCTTCGTGTCGACGCCGATCACATAGCTGCCGCGCGTGAACGTGTACGTCTTGACGACCTTCACGCCGCCTTTGGCCGGCGATTCGAACGAAAGCTGCAACGTCTTTTGATCGGCGCCGAGCGCGCGCGGGCCGGCAACCGGCGTAAAGACGTCGTTGTGATTCGGGAAATCGCCGCCCGTCAGGCCCGTGCGGGCGAGATAAGTGTGCGAGGCGGTGCGATCGAACAGCGTGACGTTCAGCGGCGCGCCCTTCGGATCGACGTTCTTGGTCAGCACGAGCTTCTCGAGCGTGCCGCCGCGCGTGTCGATGTCACCGTCGTAGACGTCGGTGCTGAAGTGAACGAGCTGGGCGGCGGCTTGCGGTTGGTTCGCCGTCGCGCCGGGAACCGGCGCCGCTGCCGTCGAGCTCGACGCGGCGGCCACATCGGAGCTAGGCGTGGCCGATGCGCCCGTGTTCGGCTGCGTGTGCGTTTGCGTCGGGTTCGGGAAGAACATCGACGGGCGTCCGTGATCGCGTTGCCAGTTGTCGAACAGCATGACGGCTGACACGAAGAAGATCGCCCATAGGATGGTGCGTTTGATATCCATGCGTGGTCTCAGAGTCGATGGAGCGGCGTTTCAGCGCTTTTTCGGGGGTGCGGGCGGAACGAGATCGATCCCGCCTGCGGAAAACGGATGGCAGCGGCATAAGCGCTTCACCGCGAGGTAACTCCCGCGCGCGGCGCCATGATACTGGATTGCCTCGCGCGCGTAATCCGAACAGGAGGGATAAAAACGGCAGCGGCTGCCGAGCAAGGGGCTGACGGCAACCTTGTACAGACGCAGCAACGCGATCAGGACCGTTTGCATGGCATTCGGATGCAGCACTCCCACCGGGCGGCGAAGCGCGCGAACCGTGGCTGGACTCTGCCCGTGCGCCTCATGCTTCTAAAGCGACTCAAACCTGCGGACCCGGCGGCGATTCCGGCGGCGGCAGCGGTGCACCGCGCCTGGCGATTTCTCGCGCCACCTTGCCGAGCAAGTACTCGATTTCCGTTCGAAACAACGCCTTCAGCGGCGGCGAAACCGCGCTCGGAAACGCGGCCTTGTCGATTCGCGTGGACAGGCGCAGCAGCACGTCCCAGCCCTCGAACTCGGCGCGCCGCAGGCGAAAGCTCTCGCGGGCGGTGCGCTTCACGAGATTGCGCGTGGCTGCGCGCGGCGCGAACTTTTTGCCGACGACAAGCCCTAGGCGACCAGCTTGACCGGTTGGCTTCGCGTAGACGACGAAATGCGTCGAACGACGCCACGGGCGCAAACGAAAAACGGATGAGAATTCATCCGTTTTGAGAAGCCTCGCGGCTTTGGGGAAGACTGCTCGCGCTCGCAACGGAACCGGGCCCGATAAGGATAGGCAACTGCAAAACCGCAAGTCAGTGCTCACAACCCCCGCGATCACGCGGGCGCCGGTCACGGCGCGCGTCGCCTTCGACTTAGATGGCCAGACGCTTGCGGCCCTTGGCGCGGCGAGCGTTGATCACTTTACGGCCGCCGGCGGTCTTCATGCGGACGCGAAAGCCGTGGGTGCGCTTGCGGCGAGTAACGGACGGTTGGTAGGTACGTTTCATGTCGATCTCACTTGAGAATGGACCGCGCGCGCATCGGCACTAGACAACACTAGGCAACGGCCGGGGTCGAAAAAAGGGTGTTCGCTTTCGCGGGAACCCGCTATTTAAACCGCTTTTCTCTTGGCCGTCAATACTTTAGCAGTGCGCGCGGCTTGCGCAGGCTGCGCGGGGCCGCGGGCTCGCGCGCACCGCCTGCACGATCCGGCCCTGTGGATAACTTCCTGGGCGCCGGTGTTTGGCGGTAGAATCTCGCCTTACTTCAAGAAACCAGCACGCTGCTCCGTACGGGCCGGGCCAGCCGCAAGCGATTGCGGCGACGGGCTGCGGGGCGCGCTCGCTTTGTCGAACTGGGTCCTTTCGCCGTGCGGGGCTCGGCGAAGGCGGCAGCGGGCGGTGCGCTAAAAAACATATCACCTTGATGAACGAATTCTGGCAACACTGTTCCGCACTGTTGGAGCGTGAATTGACGCCCCAGCAGTACGTGACGTGGATCAAACCCTTGGCCCCGGTCGCTTTCGACGCCGATGCGAACACGTTGTCCATCGCCGCGCCGAACCGCTTCAAGCTCGATTGGGTCAAGAGCCAGTTTTCTGGCCGCATCTCCGATCTCGCCCGCGATTTTTGGCAGGCGCCCGTGGAAGTGCACTTCGTCCTCGATCCGAAGGCGGGCATGCGTGCGCCGGCCGCTTCCGCTTCAAACTCGGTGCCGTTGCCGCGCGTGCCGGCGTCGGCGGCACGCGCGATGAGCGCCGCGGCACTGGTGGCCGAAGGCGGCGCAAGTAATGGCAACGGCGGCGGCAATGGCGGCGGCGTTGCAGTGAACGGTGCGGCCGCGCAGGCCGCGAAGTCGGCCGGTGGCTTCGCCGGCGGCCACGGTGCGCTCGATGATGCCGCCGATCTCGATTTGCCCAGCGTCGATGCGCACGAGGCCGCGGCTGCGCGCCGTACCTGGCGCCCCGGTGGCCCGGCGCTCGGCAGCCCCGAGTCCGAATCGATGTACGAGCGCTCGAAGCTCAATCCGGTGCTGACCTTCGACAATTTCGTCACTGGTAAGGCGAACCAGCTTGCGCGCGCCGCCGCGATCCAGGTGGCCGACAACCCGGGCATCTCCTACAACCCGTTGTTTCTGTACGGCGGCGTGGGCTTGGGCAAGACGCACCTGATTCACGCGATCGGCAATCAACTGCTGCAGGACAAGGCAGGCGCACGCATCCGCTACATCCACGCCGAGCAATACGTGTCGGACGTCGTGAAGGCGTACCAGCGCAAGGCGTTCGACGACTTCAAGCGGTATTACCACTCGCTCGATCTCTTGCTGATCGACGATATTCAGTTCTTCTCGGGCAAGTCGCGCACGCAGGAAGAGTTCTTCTACGCGTTCGAAGCGCTCGTCGCGAACAAGGCGCAGGTCATCATCACGAGCGATACGTACCCGAAGGAGATTTCGGGTATCGACGACCGCTTGATTTCGCGCTTCGATTCGGGGCTGACGGTGGCGATCGAACCGCCCGAGCTCGAAATGCGAGTGGCCATCTTGATGCGCAAGGCGCAATCGGAAGGGGTGAGCCTATCCGAAGACGTGGCGTTTTTCGTGGCCAAGCATCTGCGCTCGAACGTGCGCGAACTCGAAGGCGCGCTGCGCAAGATCCTTGCTTACTCGAAGTTTCACGGGCGCGAGATCACGATCGAGTTGACGAAGGAAGCGCTCAAGGATCTGTTGACGGTGCAAAACCGCCAGATCTCCGTCGAGAACATTCAGAAGACGGTCGCTGATTTTTACAACATCAAAGTGGCCGACATGTACTCGAAGAAGCGTCCGGCGAACATCGCGCGGCCGCGGCAGATCGCGATGTACCTTGCCAAGGAATTGACGCAAAAGAGCTTGCCGGAAATTGGCGAGCTGTTCGGCGGACGCGATCACACGACGGTCTTGCACGCGGTGCGCAAGATTGCCGACGAGCGCGGCAAGGACGCGCAACTGAACCACGAACTGCACGTGCTCGAGCAGACGCTCAAGGGTTGAGGCCGAACGCGCCCGCTGGGCATCGAGCGCTTTCCCGCCATCCCCGATTTGGCGGGAGCGGGGTATTTTTCAGGCACAATATAGGTTTAGCCCCCCGTTTCTCCGCACCCGGCCGAAGCCGGGGCGAGGCCCGGGATGAAAGCGCGGGACAAGCGCGCAGGCGGCACGACGAAGGCGCGCAAGGAAATGCGGGGTAACGGCGCTTTCGTGGAATAAGCTGCCGGGTGAGCTGCGGTTTGCCGTCATATCAACGAAGGAACCCTATGCAACTGGTCAAGACCGAACGAGACAACCTCTTAAGGCCGCTGCAAACCGTGAGCGGCATCGTCGAACGCCGCCATACGTTGCCGATCCTCGCGAACTTGCTGATCACCAAGAACGGCCCCGATGTGTCGTTTCTGTCGACCGACCTCGAGTTGCAGATCACGACGCGCGCCGATTTCGGTGTAGGCGGCGAATCGATCGCCACCACCGTGGCTGCGCGCAAGCTGCTCGACATCCTGCGTGCAATGCCCGACGGCCAAGTGAGCTTGTCGCTGGCCGATAAGCGCTTGACCGTGCAATCGGGCAAGAGCCGCTTCGCGCTGCAGACGCTCGCGGCCGACGAATTCCCCACGGTTGCGCAAGCGAAGGATTACGGCGCGAGCCTCACGGTGCCGCAAAAGACGTTCCGCCAATTGCTGGGCATGGTGTATTTCGCCATGGCGCAGCAGGACATCCGTTATTACTTGAACGGGATGTTGCTCGTGGTCGATGGCGGCCAGTTGATGGCGGTGGCCACCGACGGTCACCGTCTCGCGTTCTCGTCGATGAAGATCGACGGCGATTTCCCGCGTCAGGAAGTGATCATTCCGCGCAAGACGATTCTCGAGTTGCAGCGCTTGCTCGAAGACATCGACGATACGCTGACGATCGACATCGCTTCTACGCAGGCGCGGTTCACGTTCGGCCAAGTGGAGCTCGTCTCCAAGCTCGTCGAAGGCAAATTCCCCGATTTCCAGCGCGTGATTCCGAAGGGACACAAGAACACGTTCGTGATCGGCCGCGACGAATTGCAGCGTTCGCTGCAGCGCGCGGCGATTCTGACTTCCGACAAGTTCAAGGGCGTGCGGTGCGTGATCGAGCCGGGCCAGCTCAAGATCATGTCGACGAACGCCGATCAGGAAGAAGCGCAGGAAGAACTCGAAATCGCGTATCAAGGCGATTCGATCGATATGGGTTTCAACGTCACGTATCTGCTCGACGTGCTTGCGAATCTGAAGGTCGACACGTTGCAAGTGAGCGTCGGCGACGCGAGCTCGAGCGCGTTGATCACGATTCCCGAGAACGACGAATTCAAGTACGTCGTCATGCCGATGCGCATTTAAGGCAAGCCGATATCGAGATCAAACCAAGGGGCGCATTGCCCCTTTGGCTTTTCTTGAAGGGCGCGCGAAACCCGCCGCCTGCCGCCGGCCCCGCTTGCGGGGCGCAAAAACCGGAGCCGCTGCCTGGTTTTTTATGGGCGTTTGAAGTGTCGCGCGGCACAACCGCAGTGAATGCAGAACCGGAAACTATCCATGAGTACACAGGACAATACCCAACCCGACACCAGCTATGGCGCTTCCTCCATTCAGATCCTCGAGGGTCTGGAGGCAGTGCGCAAGCGCCCGGGCATGTACATCGGCGACACGTCGGACGGTACCGGTTTGCATCACCTCATGTTCGAAGTGCTCGACAACTCGATCGACGAAGCGTTGGCGGGGCACTGCGACGACATCCAGGTGATTATCCACGCGGATAACTCGATTTCCGTGACCGACAACGGCCGCGGCATTCCGACGGGCATCAAGCTCGACGACAAGCACGATCCGAAACGTAGCGCCGCGGAAATCGTGATGACGGAGTTGCACGCGGGCGGCAAGTTCGACCAGAACAGCTACAAGGTATCGGGCGGCCTGCATGGCGTGGGCGTCTCGTGCGTGAACGCGCTCTCGCGCTGGTTGCGCTTGACGGTGCGGCGCGACGGCAAGAAGTACTTCATGGAGTTTCACCACGGCGTGCCGCAGAACCGCGTGATCGAGGAAGTGGATGGCGAGCGTCTTTCGCCGATGCAGTGCGTGGGCGAAACCGAGAATCGCGGCACCGAAGTGCATTTCATGGCCGACGAAACGATCTTCGGCTCGGTCGAATACCACTACGACATCCTTGCCAAGCGGATCCGCGAGCTTTCGTTCTTGAACAACGGCGTGCGCATTCGCTTGACCGATCAGCGCACCGGTAAGGAAGACAATTTCGCGCTTGCGGGCGGCGTGAAGGGCTTCGTCGAGTTCATCAACAAGACCAAGCAAGTGCTGCATCCGACGATCTTCCACATCAACGGCGAGAAGGACAACGTGGGCGTGGAAGTGGCGATGCAGTGGAACGACAGCTACAACGAGAACGTGCTGTGCTTCACGAACAATATTCCGCAGCGTGACGGCGGCACGCACTTGACCGGTCTGCGCGCGGCCATGACGCGCGTCATGAACAAGTACATCGCCGATCACGAGATCGCGAAGAAGGCGAAGGTCGAGACCTCGGGCGACGACATGCGTGAAGGGTTGTCGTGCGTATTGTCGGTGAAGGTGCCCGAGCCGAAGTTCAGTTCGCAGACGAAGGACAAGCTCGTATCGTCGGAAGTGCGCGCGCCTGTGGAAGAAGTGGTGGCGAAGGCGCTCGAAGAATTTTTGCTCGAGACGCCGAACGACGCGAAGATCATTTGCGGCAAGATCGTCGACGCCGCGCGTGCGCGCGATGCGGCGCGCAAGGCGCGCGAGATGACGCGGCGCAAGGGCGTGCTCGACGGCGTGGGCTTGCCGGGCAAGCTGGCCGATTGCCAAGAGAAAGATCCGGCGAAGTCCGAGATTTATATCGTCGAGGGCGATTCGGCGGGCGGGTCGGCCAAGCAAGGGCGCGACCGCAAGTTCCAAGCGATTTTGCCGCTGCGCGGCAAGGTGTTGAACGTGGAGAAGGCGCGCTACGACAAGCTGCTTTCATCGGAGCAGATCGTGACGTTGATCACGGCGCTCGGATGCGGCATTGGCAAAGAGGACTACAACCTCGACAAGCTGCGTTACCACCGGATCATCATCATGACCGACGCGGACGTGGACGGCGCGCACATTCGGACACTGCTACTCACGTTCTTCTATCGGCAGATGCCGGAGATGATCGAGCGCGGCTACATCTATATCGCGCAGCCGCCGCTGTACAAGGTGAAGGCGGGCAAGGACGAGCGGTATTTGAAGGACGGCGCGGAATTGAACGCGCATATGTTGCGGCTGGCGTTGCAGGGTTCGGAGTTGGTGCCTTCGGAAGGCGCGGCGCCGATCGCGGGCGATGCGCTGGGCGAATTGGCTCGGTCGTATTTGCTGGCCCAGGGCGTGGTCGACCGGTTGAGCCGGCTTTACGATGCGCAGGCGCTCGAAGCGGTGAT
Organism: Paraburkholderia sp.; assembly: GCA_004322045.1. GTDB lineage: Bacteria > Pseudomonadota > Gammaproteobacteria > Burkholderiales > Burkholderiaceae > Trinickia. The sequence continues at coordinate 7,049 of SCRN01000022.1, read as the reverse complement.
GGATGGTGTGGCGATCGATCTGGCGAGCGCGGCGGGGGCTCAGCAATCGGCGAAGGCGCTGGAGAGCGCGTTGCGCACCGATCCGCTGAAGCCTGAAGTGAGCGTGTTCGCCGCGTACGATGCGGTGCGCGAGCTGCACTCGCTGCGCGTGGAGCGTTGGCATCACGGGAATGTGAAGGTGACGATCATCGACGCCGACTTCTTGTTGACGGCCGATTATCAGCAGCTTTTGAACACGGCGAATACGTTCAAGGGGTTGATCGGCGCCGGGGCGATGATCAAGCGCGGTGAGCGCAGTATGGCCGTGTCGGATTTCAAGAGCGCAATGCGGTGGCTGATTGCCGATGCGGAGCGTAATGTCTCGAAGCAGCGGTATAAGGGGCTTGGAGAGATGAACCCCGGACAGCTGTGGGAAACGACGATGGATCCGAGCGTGCGGCGGTTGCTGCGCGTGCAGATCGAGGACGCGATTGCGGCGGATGGGATCTTTACCACGCTGATGGGGGATGACGTCGAGCCGCGGAGAGCGTTTATTGAGAGTAATGCGCTGCGGGCGGGGAATATTGATGTTTGAGGTGTTTGTAGCGGGAGCCAGTAGGTGAGATTTTGGCAGGCATCCGTTGAGACTTTTATCGATGGATGCGCTCGCGCGGCACCTGACAGCCGAGTACGAGCGTGGGTGGAGTGAGCAGCAATTGCGTCACTGCATGCGCGCGGCCGAGGTGTTTCCTGACGAAGCAATTCTCTCCGCACTGCGGAGAGAATTGAGCTGGACTCATTTGAAGACGTTAATGTACGTCGAAGACCCGCTCAAGCGCGACTTCTACATTGAACTTTGCCGACTGGAGCGTTGGTCGTCGAGGCAGCTACAGGAGCGGATGCAGTCGATGCTGTTTGAACGCAGCGCTCTATCGCGCCAACCCGACGAGGTGGTTCGGCGCGAAGGGGCCTGTCATTAATTTCGTGTTCAAGGCATATGATCCTCCCCAGGAGAACCTATGCCTCGCAAACCGAAAACCCTACCGGTAGAGCTACCGGCGATTCCTGCTGAACTACTTGAACAATTCGGCAACGGCCCGATGACGGCCGAAGCCATCAATGCCGCGACGCTTGCCCTCAAGAAGGCGCTGATCGAGCGAGCGCTGGGCGGTGAGATGAATCACCACCTCGGCTACGCGCCGGGCGCGGCAAAGCCGGCCAGCGTGACGAACCAGCGCAACGGCCGCGGCGCCAAGACGGTTCTGACCGAAGACGGACCGATCCGCATCGAAGTACCGCGCGACCGCGACGGCAGCTTCGAACCACTGCTGATCCCTAAACACGAACGACGCTTCACGGGCTTCGACGACAAGATCGTTGCGATGTACGCACGGGGCATGACCGTGCGCGAGATTCAAGGCTTTGTGCTGGAGCAGTACGGCACGGAAGTCTCGCCCGAATTCATCAGCTCGGTCACCGACGAGGTTATGGCCGAAGTGACGGCCTGGCAGGCCCGCCCACTCGAACCGATGTATCCGGTCGTGTTCTTCGACGCGCTGCGCGTGAAGATTCGCGAAGACGCCGTTGTGCGCAACAAGGCCGTCTATCTGGCACTGGGCATTCTGCCCGACGGCACGCGTGACATCCTGGGCCTGTGGATCGAGAACACCGAGGGCGCCAAGTTCTGGATGAAGGTATTCAACGATCTAAAGACGCGCGGCGTGAACGACATCCTGATCGCCGTGACCGACGGCCTCAAGGGCATGCCCGAAGCACTTGCGGCGGTGTTTCCGGCCACGACACTGCAAACCTGCATCGTCCACCTGATCCGCAACAGTCTCGATTACGCGAGCTGGAAAGACCGCAAATCGCTCGCTGCTGCGATCCGCCCGATCTATACCGCCCCGAGCGCTGAAGCCGCGCAGGCCGAGCTGGATGCGTTCGCTGATGGTCCGTGGGGGCAGAAATTCCCGCCGGTCAGCGCGGCGTGGCGCAACGCCTGGGATCGTGTGATTCCGTTCTTTGCGTTCCCGCCGGGCGTGCGCAAGGTGATCTACACGACGAACGCGATCGAGAACATCAACTCGCAACTACGCAAGATCATCAAGACCCGAGGTCACTTCCCGACCGATGATGCTGCAACGAAACTGATCTGGCTGGCGCTGCGCAACATCACAGCCGATTGGGGACGTGCTGCTCACGACTGGAAGACAGCGATGAACCAATTCGCTATCCTTTACGCGGATCGATTCGTTCGACCATCCGTGTGAATCTCAACCCCGCCTTGAACACGGAAATTCTGACACCCCCGCGCGAAGTCGCACACCTGCGCGACGCACAGCGGGTGACACCGGACCTCGTGCTGAAAGACCCGTACATACTCGACTTTCTCGGACTCAACGATCACTATCTGGAGCGCGACCTCGAAGATGCGATCTTGCGCGAGATGGAACAGTTCCTACTCGAACTCGGCGCGGGTTTCACATTCGTGGCTCGCCAGAAGCGCCTGCCGATCGATGACGACGACTTCTATCTGGATCTATTGTTCTATAACCGCAAGCTCAAACGGCTTGTTGCCATCGAACTGAAGCTCGGGTCCTTCAAGGCTGGGTACAAGAGCCAGATGGAGCTGTACTTGCGCTGGCTCGCGAAGCACGAGCAGGAGCCGGATGAAGCGCCGCCGATCGGCATCATCCTGTGCGCCGGGAAAAAGCAAGAACAGATTGAACTGCTTGAGCTTGGCAAAAGTGGCATCCACGTCGCCGAGTATCTGACCGTGCTGCCGCCACGGGAGACGCCGCAGGCGAAGCTGCACCAATCGATCGCGGCGGCTCGTGCCCGGATAGACGATAAGCGACGATCGTCATGAAGGGCGCCCCGTAATCGAATCTCGATAACGGTCTCCAGGCTCGCCTCGGAAGTTCGCCGTGCACCGGTGATCTCCCGGTCCAATCGACGGGCGAACTTCCGTAATCGACCCGTTGCTGCCGGTCAAGCTGGGCAGTCCTCAACGGCAGTTTCAAAAGTGCAACGGCCGTTCGCGTGGTCCGACCGGGCCACCGAATGCGATCCATCAGCGAAGTGCTGAGTAGAAGCGAACTCGGGTTCGCTTTTACGGCCCCTGGACTCTTAATCCGTAGGTCGAGTGTTCGAGTCACTCACGCCCCACCACCGACTTCTGCTGTAGAAAATCAAGCACTGGCGAGCGATCGCGGTGCTTTTTTTTTCGTCTATAGCCCGCGTGTGCAGACGTCAAAAACTGGCCTTTGCCGGAAAACTGCCGGAACGGAAGAATCCAGACCAAGCGAATCCAATCCTTCGCATATGGTCTGGAATGGCATACATCAGTCAACGTTGCGCGTACTGGCGCGCCGAAATTCGCCGGCGCGGCTACAAGCCCGTCTATCGCACCTTCGTCACGAAGCAGCAGGCCCAACAGTGGGCTCGCCGGGTGGAATCCGAGATGGACGCCGGGTTATTCATCGACCGCACGGAAGCGGAGAGAACCACGCTGCGCGAAGCATTGGAGCGCTAGTCGCCATCGACCCATGTGTATAACGACGTTCCGTTCCGTCGTCCCCTGGGCTATCCAACGCTGTTGCAAATCGCGACCGACAAACTCAATTTGGGGTGCAAGCCTATCGGCGAAGGGCATCACACAACGCCCCTTCGACGCGCGCCCATGGTATGCTATCGGCAAATTTCGTCAAAAATGACGAAGACATGGAATAAGGATCAGATGTGTTACTAGAATACGGATTCCGGAACTTTTTTTCCTTTCGAGAAGGGGCTCAGGTCAGCTTCCGCCTCGACTCCAACTGCCCTCAGAGCATTTCTGACGGCCGCGACGCTGCAACCGTGATGGTCGTCGAGGGAAACAATGCTGCGGGAAAAACGCATGTGTTGAAGGCCATATCGTTTTTGGCACGTTTTGCTGCTTTCTCGTTTAGCAGCGCACCCGACTCTCTTATTGCATTTTCTTCGTTCTTCGATAACGAAAATAGCAGCGAACTCTACGCGGAGTTTCGCACCCCCAATGGCGTGGAATATCGTTACGAAATCGAACTAACTGACCGAGAAGTCATCCGAGAAACAATCTACAAGACGGTGAAACGACGAACGGTACTGATTGAGCGCCTAAGGGATAGAATCGTTCGCCCCCGAAGCATGGCAGATCTTGAAGGGATAATTCTTCGAAAAAATGCCTCAGTGATTTCAATATTTAACCAGTATGGTCGCGCCGAGCTTTCAGAGGTGTATGATTTTTTCGCCAGCACCATATCCAATGTAGGGTTTCTTGGCTACAACGATCTTTGGATAGACATTGATCGCGCGGCGGCTCTTTTTTATGCCCGCCCCAAAATGCTCGAATTTGCAAAAGATTTCATCAAGAAATGCGACACCGGCGTTGAAGATATAGAAATAACACAGAACAAAAAGACCATCCCCGGAAAAAAAGAAGAGCAGATCGAATACACCACCTTCTTTTATCATTTGGTAGACGGAAATCGCAAGCCACTCTTAATTGAATCACAGTCAAGTGGCACAAAAGCACTTTTTCGCGCACTTGGCCTGTATTTTCTTGCAATAAGCACGGGAAAAATTCTAATTTATGACGAATTTGACACGCACCTCCATCCACATATCATTCCAGAGGTAGTGAATTTATTCACAGACCCCACCACTAATATTGGCAATGGGCAGCTGATTGTATCGAGCCACAGCGACCGCCTAATAGATACCGTTGGAAGGTATCGCTCCGTTCTAGTGAACAAAGAAAATAACGAGAGCTACCTTTATCGCCTTGATGAGCTACCGGGAGACTTGACAAGAAACGATCGAAGCATGCTTCCTGCTTACCATGAAGGGAAACTGGGCGGAGTTCCCCGCAAATGAGTGCATTCGATAACAAGCGGAAGAAAGCGTTCCTTGCCGGCCGTGAGTTGTGCAGCCTTGATGACCCCAATGATTCTCTCGTAGATAGGTGCAAATTCAACTTTCACTATTTTACCGTTCAGGACGCAGGCCAAAATTTCCCCGACTGGAGTCATGGAGATCTAATTTCCTTATTGCAACACATAAAGGAATACTGCAACTTCCCGCTCTCTCACTGGATGAGGCAGCCGATCGGGAAAAGCGGAACTGTATTGGCAATCTACGGAGGGTTCCCCAAAAAATCGGATTTTTCCCATCCGAAGCACGTTCCTCATCAGGCAAGATGGGGAAGATTTCGACTAAATCACTCCAAGCGACTTATCGGCTTTACGATACCACCAGAGCTTAACGGTGTTGAACATCGTGGCTCGGGGCTGCGCTATTGCTCGAACACTTTCTATGCCGTTTTTTTGGATGCCGATCACAGATTCTGGGTATCTGGAGAAGCAAAGTAAAGCTGCCATCTGGTTCGAGTGAATCAAGCGCTCCGGTTGGCATGTGCAAAGCACATAACCGCCTCGTCGGCCATACGGGCAAACACCGCTCGAAAATCATCGCCAGCCTTCTTCATCGGGGATCCGATGGCTGTTTCCCGGGTATAGCGGCCGTCCGAATGTCTGAGCGACGCAACGGATGAATGACGCTTCATGGCCGAGCCCGGTCGACTCCCATCGGCGAGGCTGGCGATCGACGGAAGCCGACCAGACCCTTTTCGGTCATTCCAGGTTTCGATCAGCGGTCGTTTAAGAAGGCTACGTCTCGGCTAAGGCGTGAGCGCTGCTCGAACAGCATCCTGCAATGCAGCCCCTCCCGCAAGCGAAATGCCCTGCTCTATCAGCGCATCCGCCTGTTGCTCATCTCCGGCCATGCAGACAATGTGAGCCAACATCCCTACTTCCTGGGCATATATGCGAATTTCCACTTCCGTGATGGCGGCTTGCTTTTCCGGCAAAGAAGAGCTGTTTGCCCTCTCGATGCCCTGAATGAATCGGGAAGCGAGCCGCTCTATTGCTTTTCTCGGATCGGAAATGAAGCTTCGCGCTAGCTTGAAATCAAAGGCTTTGACCATTGCAGGCATTGCAACCGCGGCGCACCGCGCGGCGAAAGCGGCGTTGGAATCGTTGATCGACCTGAACAGGTCATAGGTCGCCTCTTCGTTGCCTAACTCCCGATTAATCGCGCACACGTCGCTGAACAGCTCCCGGTCTTCCTCTCCTTGTTCCAAGCGTTCGGTCTTCTCATTGCGGATCCTTTGTAGCGCCGCTCGGGCTGGAAGGTATTGTCCGGCCAGCTCAAGCCAGTAACCAAGAGCGAATGAGAGCCGGACTCCTCGCATGGAGGGTTGTTCTTCAAGCGCGTGCTCGTGGAACCAAATAAATTCACGCAAGGCTTCTGCAAACCGTCCTTCTCGGGCAGCACTTCGAGCAGCGTGCAAGCGTTCTTGTGCGTTCATTGGTGTCGTTTAGAGGAGCAGATTTCTTCGTCTCATCGTGCCAGCACGTGAGTTGGAAGACAACCTCGAACTTCCGCTCCTGGCCGACAGTGACCCGAACAGGAGATTGGTGGTCACTGCTTCGCAGGGTCTATCCATCCCGGGCGAAGTCCGCGAACGTGTTCTTCTCGGACCTGCTTGATCGATTCCGCATTGCCTAGATCAGCCTCAATCTCGCCGATGCAACCCCAGCAGTCACCGCCACAGTTCATCGACAAGGGGGCGTCGCGCTGATCGAGTGCTCGCCCACATATCCGGCATTTCATCGCTCGGCTTCCAGGGTGTGAATTTGCCAAATTGTCAGCGATTTGCGCCGGTATGTCGAACGGCCGGTTGTGGCCGACCCGAGACAGCAACACAGTAGCCGTACCGATGCAGCGCTCATTTCGCACTAGGCAGATAGAAAGCCCAACCCCGGCGAAACTTCCGCCGCAGCAAAGCGGAGAGTGCCGGTTCCCGACTCGATCTCAAAGACCCGCATCAGGTGCTGTTTGTGTCAGATACTGCGAATGGGGAAGCTCAACTGGATAGCGTCAAGCAGAATGGCCGGTTTACCGACAATCATCTTGGCCGGTCGACCGGGATGATTGTCGGCGGTTATTCGGCCATGGTTGTCGCTCCTTCTTTGTGATTGTCGTTGGAT
>SCRN01000021.1 GCA_004322045.1 Paraburkholderia sp. | reverse complement strand
CGGTCGCGCCGTTGTTCGAGTAGTTGCCCTGCTGCGTCCCGTTGTCGTTGACGCTGTAGTAGTGAGTCGTGCTGGCCGCCACGGCTGCGTTGAGCTGCGACACGTTGACCGCATCGGTTGCCCCGGTGCCGGCCGCCACGTTGTGGATCTGTGTCGACGCCCCGCCCGGGTCCAGCGTGATGCTGCCGTAGTTGACGGTGGCGCCGTTCATGTCGTACTTGACGGCTTGGTTATTGAGCGCAGTGAACGAAGTGGACAAACCGGTGAGCGTGGTCGATACGTTGTCGATCGCCTGATTGGTCGCAAAAAGCTGCGAGCCGTTGATCGCGTCCGTGCTCGAACCATTGATCTGCCCCGCGGCCACATTGGTGATTTGCCGGGCCGAGGTGGCCGTGCCCACGCTGACGACGCTCGTGGGGTTCGCGCCCGCGAAGTTGAAGGTGGTGCCGGCGATCGTCGCGGATGGCGTCGGATTCGGTGCGGCTGTGATCGATCCCGCGCCGAGCGCGACGTCGTTGCCGTTCAATGCCGATGCGCCAGAGCCGAGGGCGACGCCATTGCTACTGCTCGCCACTGCGCCGGCGCCCAACGCCACGGCCCCTGCGGCCGCCGCACTCGACGCGTTGCCGAGCGCGACCGATCCTTGGCCCTGGGCGTTATTGCCGTTGCCGATGGCGACCGCGCCTGTGCCGTTGGCCGTATTGTTGGCCCCCATAGCGACCGCGCCCGTGCCCGTCGCCGCATTGGGATCGCCGATCGCGACCGCGCCGTTGCCGCTCGCCGTTTGGCCCTCACCGAGTGCGATCGCGCCCGTGCCACCGGTCACCTGCGAGTTATGGCCTCCCGCGATCGAGCCGGTGCCTGCCCCGGCGGCCACCGTAACGCTATCGCCGATCGCGACCGTCGATGCGGCCAGTGCTTTCGACGTGTTGCCGATCGCCGTGGATGCCACCGCGGAAGCGACTGCCGATGGACCGAGGGCCGCCGCATTGAGCGCGCTGGCGGTAGACGAAACCCCCAAGGCGATCCCGTCGATACCGCTCGCCGTGCTAGCTGCACCGAGCGCGACCCCCTGGTTCGCCGATGCCGTGGCACTGGCGCCCGCGGCAAGTGCATCCCCCGCCGTCGCGGCGGCGTTGATGCCTACCGCGGCCGAGCCGACTCCCGAGGCGACCGCGCCGGCGCCCAACGCCGTCGCCGATGTATTGGTCGCCTGAGCGAGATCGCCGAGTGCGACCCCGAACTGGGCCGACGCATTTGCGCTGACACCGATGGCGATCGAACTCGTGCCGGAAGCGGTGGCGAGCTGCCCCATCGCCGCGGCGAAAATGCCGCTAGCGGTGGCGTTGAAACCCAGCGCGATCGATTGGCCGCCCGTAGCTTGAGTACCCGAGCCCGGGACGCCGGCGGTGCCCCCCGCACCGATTGCGATCGAAGCCAGCCCCTTCGCGCCGCTGTTGACGCCGATCGCGACAGCGGCGTCCGCGTTCGACAAGGCGCCGCTACCCACGGCGACGGCCGCCGAACCGGAACTCGTCGACTGATTGCCGAAGGCCACTGCACTGCTATTGCTGGCAGTCGCTTGATTGCCCAGCGCGGTGGAGAAAGCGCCCGACGAAAGCGACGAAAAGCCGTACGCCGACGCCTGCTGCCCTGACGCGGTTGCGCCGTTTGCGACGGCGGTCGCCTCGACGCCGCTGGCGTTTGCCCCGCTCCCCATTGCGACGGCGCCCAATGGGGTAGCCAGGGCCGAGTTGCCGATCGCCACGCTGAAGTTGCCCGCACTCGAAAACGCGCCGATCGCCACCGAGCTCGTTCCCGTGGCCGTGACGAAATCGCCTAATGCCGTGGCATTGACCGCGGAGGCCGTGGCCGAGATGCCGACCGCTACCGCGTTGCCTGCGCTCGCAACGGAGCCGCTACCGGCGTTGTACTGCGCCTGGGCGCGCCCGGGCGCCAGCATGCAACAGAGCGCCACGGCTGCGGCCGTCAATGTCAGCGCAGGTCCCGCCGCGCTCGCAACGCCGCTCGGGCCGCGGCTTGCCACCCGCGCACAGACGGTGACACCCGCGCGCTTTGCGCACGACCGATCGAGTTCGGACGCGGCCACCCAGGCGCCCAAGGCCTCATTCCAGATCGTCTTATATGTCTTATTCATCTTTTTCCGTCACGGTTTGTCATGAGATTGAGAACAATGAATGCGATCGAAAAAACAGATCACGCGCCCAGCCCGCCTTAGCCGATAGCGTGACCTTAGTTTCTTAGGACTACTAATTAATATCGTAGCTTTCATGCGCGCTTTGCTTTGCGGCCTGAAATTACCCGAAACTCCAGCCTCGACGACAGTTAATTGCCGGACAAAGCGAGGCCCTCCTCGCTCGTCAACAGGATCGTCGTGAATACAACTGCCGTGATCGGCTAGCCGCCTCTACGTCAAATCAAATGCGTCGTCCAGCGTGTAATCAAGAAGGGCCTAGCTGTTGCAGCGCTAGGCAGCGAGACGCCAAGGACGGAATGAATGGGCAAACGGCACGTGCTTGTCCAAGCCGCGCCAAACGTTTGCTCCAACAATTATCGACAAAAATGTTCATCGCCATGGCACCCCAGCACGGTGCAACCCTCGAATATTTTCGTTCTCGTCATGGGCTGACCGCCCCACGCCGCTGTGCCGGCATCGCCTATTGGGGATCGGCATAACCGGCTACGTGGAATGCATTCTCGTTCAAGAACGTGGCGTTGACAATCGTCTGTCTACTTAATTTTTCTATTCAGTGAAATTTTAACGATCGTTGAGAATTTAGGCCGTTGGCGATGGCAGTGCGTCATTCGGCGAATGGCAACGGCCGATCATCGCTCCCACGCATTGCAAAGACATTCAACGTCATGGCAACTAATGCGTAATAGCCCAGCAAACCGACGAGATTCACGGTAGTTTCGTGGCCGAACCGTTGCTCGGCTTTGGCGAAGGTTGCATCGCAGACGCGCTTCGCGTCATACAGCTCGATCGTGAAATCGTAGATTAGCGCTTCGTCCGGATCGGCGAACGTGGGACGGCGGCCTAGGAGCAGCGCGTCGGTCACGTCGACGGAGACGCCCGCTTCGATGGCGATCGGGTAATGGATCTGCCACTCGGCTTGCGCTCGCCATTGTGCGGCAGTGACGAGAATCGCAAGCTCCGAGAGCCGGAGCGGGAGGCCTGTCCCGTACCGGCAATACGCACCGAGGCGCTGTGCATGCTGCGCGAGTTCGGGGCTGGCGATCCAAGCGAGAAAGGGACCGGCGAGGTTGCCCCGCGGCCCCGACAGGATTTCGTCCAGCACGGCCTGCTGTTCGGCAGTGGCGGCTGCCCGATCGAACTCGGGCAGGCGAGAGACCTTGCGCTGCGCATTCATGGTATTTCCCTCGTTACGCGGCACGGCCGCAGTGTCGCTCAATTGGGGCTTCTGGTGGCCGCCGTACCGATGCCGTCAAGCGCCGCATCGATTGCGTCGCCCAGGCGCTCAACGATTCTTTCGATATCGTGAGACGTGCAGATGAAAGGCGGCGCGAGCAAAACGTGGTCGCCGTTCTTGCCGTCGATCGTGCCGCCCATCGGGTAGGCCATCAAGCCGCGCGCCATCGCTTCGTGCTTGATGGCCGCATGCAGCCGGAGCTGCGGATCGAAGGGCGCTCGGCTCTCCCGATCGCGCACCAGCTCGACGCCGACGAAGAGCCCGCGCCCGCGGATATCCCCGACATGCGGATGATCGCCTAAGCGCTCGCGCAACGCCGAGCGCAGTTGCTCGCCGCGCGCGGTCACGTTGGCGAGCAACTTGTCCTCTTCGATCACACGCTGCACTTCGAGCGCGGCGGCGCAAGCCGTCGCGTGCCCCATATAGGTGTGCCCGTGCTGAAAGAAGCCCGACCCGCCGACGATCGCATCGTAAATGCGGTCGCTCACGAGCGTCGCCCCGATCGGTTGATAGCCTGCGCCGAGTCCTTTGGCGATCGTCAATAGATCGGGCGCGATGCCCTCCTCCTCGCATGCGTAAAGAAAGCCCGTGCGTCCCATGCCGCACATGACCTCATCGAGGATCAGCAATACGCCGTACTTGTCGCACACCGCGCGGATCTTACGGAAGTATTGCGCCACGGGAGGCACGGCTCCCGCCGTCGCGCCCACCACCGTTTCCGCGACGAACGCCGCTACTGTGTTCGGACCGAGGTCGAGAATCTTTTGCTCGAGTTCATCGGCGAGCCGCTGTGCGTACGCCTCGTCGGACTCTCCCTCGTGCCTGAAGCGATATGCAAAACAGGGGCTGACATGATGCGTATCGATGAGAAGCGGCAGGAACGGCTCACGCCGCCAAGCATTGCCGCCGATGGCGAGTGCGCCGAGCGTATTGCCGTGATAGCTCTGTCGTCGGGCGATGAAGTGCTTGCGCGCAGGCTCGCCGATTTCGACGAAGTACTGACGCGCGAGCTTGAGCGCGGCCTCTATCGCCTCCGATCCGCCCGAGACGAAATAGGCATGGCCGATCCCTGCGGGCGCGCCCTTGACCAAGCGCTCGGCAAGCGCCTCGGCTGCTTCTGTCGTGAAGAACGAGGTATGCGCATAGGCAAGCTGACGGGCTTGCCGCTCGATCGCGTCGATGACGCGGCGATGGCTATGACCGAGACACGACACCGCTGCACCGCCGCTTGCATCGATGTAACGCTTGCCGGACGAATCGATGATTTCGATGCCGTCGCCTGCCACCGCGACGGGAAGGGACTTTTTGGGCAACCGATGGAACACGTAAGACATGCAGTACCTCTGAATCGACTATGAAAAACAAGCGCGACGCTTACCGCACGCACGCAGCCCCGAACCAAAACGACCCTTGTTCGACCATGCGCGTGCGTGAGCTGCCTCAAGCGACGTGCTTCAAGAAATTCTGCAACCGTGGCGTCGGCGGCCGATCGAGCAACGCAGCCGGCGGGCCGTCTTCGACAATGACACCTTGGTCCATAAATAATAAGCGCGTGCCCACTTGGCGTGCGAAGCCGACCTCGTGAGTGACGACGATCATCGTCATGCCTTCGGTGGCGAGATCCTGTATCACCTTCAGCACCTCATGCCGCAGTTCGGGATCGAGGGCGGAAGTGGGCTCGTCGAACAGCATCAACTTGGGGCGAATCGCGAGCGCACGCGCGATAGCCACGCGTTGCTGTTGCCCGCCGGATAGCTCCGAGGGGTAATGTCCGGCCCGCTCCGCGAGGCCCACCTTGCGAAGCAGCGCCAAAGCCTGCTCGCGCGCCTCGGTGCGAGTCGCGCCGCGCACTTGCACGGGGCCGAACATGACGTTTTCGAGCGCTGTCATCTGCGGGAACAGATTGAATTGCTGGAACACCATACCCGCTTCGAGCCGAATGCGATGAATGTCGGCAGCGCGGCCTTTTACGCTCAACCCGTCGACGAGCAGATCGCCACCCGAAATCTTCTCTAGCGCGTTGATGCAGCGGAGCATGGTCGACTTGCCCGATCCCGACGGGCCGAGCACGACGACAACTTCTCCGGCATCGATGCGAAGATCGATATCCTTCAGAACCGTCAGGTGCCCAAAACTTTTGGATACCGATTTGAATTCGACCATGCTCATAGAATGCGCATCCTTCTTTCGACGGTTCGGAGCACGAGCGTCATGACGCCCGTCAAAACCAGATAGATGCAGGCGACTGCCGTCCAGACCTCCACTGCCCGGAAGTTGCCTGCGATGATCTCTTGCCCCTTTCGCGTCAGTTCGCCGACGCCGATGACGATGAAGAGCGACGTGTCTTTGAGGCTAACGATGCATTGATTGCCGAACGGCGGAATCAGCCGTCGAAATGCGAGCGGACCGACGATCTTCAACAATACGCGCGGCATCGACAAGCCCATCGCGAGGCCTGCTTCCGTGAGCCCACGCGAGATCGAGAGGAAGGCGCCGCGCACGACTTCCCCTAGATACGCGCCCGAGTTGACGGCGATCGCAATCACCGCCGCGGTGAGTCCATCGATGCGTATGTGAGCCAACAAAGGCAGAGCGAAATAGAGGAACATGACTTGCACCACGATGGGGGTGCCGCGGATCAGTTCGATATACGCTTGCGCGGCCACGTTCACGATGAGCGGACCATAGGCACGCGCTAGACCCGCGAGCAGCCCGATCACCGATCCGCCGACGAGGCCCACGATGGCGATCCATACCGTGAGCTTCACGCCGTCGAGCAGATCCGGCAGTGCGCTCCAAATTACCGACCAATCAAAATCCACTGCTTGACTCCCTATTGGAGGAGAGAGCGGCGCACGCTATGCGCCGCGAGGTGTCTGGCGGTCACGCTGGCGCGGTGCATCACGACTTCGGCGGCTCGGAGCCGAACCACTTGCGGTAGAGCGTCGCATAGCGCCCGTCGGCTCTCATGCGCTTGATCTCGGCGTTGACTTTGACCACGAGCGGGCTGCCCTTCGGGAACCCGATGCCGTACTTGTCGCCGCTCACGGGCGAGCCGGCCACCTTCACCTTGCCTTTGCCGGCGGTGTTGACGAAGAACTGAACGTTCGGGGTGTCGTGCATCGCCGCATCGACACGGCCCGCTTCGAGCGCCATGTAGGCTTCGTCGGTGTTGGGAAATTGGCGGATCTCGGCGGGCTTCAAGTGCGCCTTGATCCAATCGATCGTGGCCGTGCCCGTTTTGGCGGCGATGATCTTGCCATTCAGATCGTCCATCGAGTGAACGGTTGTATTGTCGATGCGCACCATGGCGGCGAGGCCGCTGTCGTAGTACGGATCGGAGAAGTCGATGACTTTCTTGCGCTCTTCCTTGATCGTCATGCCCGAGAGCGCGACGTCGATGTTACGCGTCTGCAACGCCGGGATGAGACCGGCGAAGTCCATCGGTTGAAGCGTGTACTTTACGTTCAGGTCTTTCGCAATTTCGGACCACAAGTCGATGTCGAAACCGACGTACTTGTCGCCTTGCTTGAACTCGAACGGCATGAACGACGTATCGACGCCGACTGTTAGCGTGCTGTCTGCCCGCGCGGGTGCGATGGCGACTGTTGATGCGAACAGCGTTGTGGCGATCAACGACATCAAAAAGGAACGACGTGCCATGGTGGCCTCCACTGCCAGTTGAACGGCTGCGCGCGGTTGTTGCGGTTTTAGGGTGCGGATACCCGTTCGGGTACCGGTGCCGGTGCCATCCGCGCGCTTCGAAATAGACAAGCTTTGCTGTAACGAAGTGAAAGGCGCGCTGCGAGGTCGGTTGTATCGACACCGCAACACTCGATGCGTTTATCTAACTTCGATACAACATATGTTGTCATGGCGGATGCTATCGCACCAATAAAGCGAGTCAAGAGGGGGAAGGAGCGTGGCGCGACGGGAAATGTGGCACAAACGCCTGTGGGACAAGGCGCGGCGGGGTTTTGACGGCGATGCAGAAAAGGGAAAACCCTAGCAGCGTGAGCCTTGGCTGCACGCTTACGCTTCAGTCGACTAGCGCGACACACCTAACGGCGTACATCGCGCTAGTAGTGCAAGCCTTCGTTTCGCTGTTGAAGAGTTCAGCGGGTTATCAGGCGGTGCGATCCACTGCCGGCCATTTCACGAAGGCGAATACCCATAGCATGATCACGTTGAGAATCGGTACGAACATCGTGATGAGCCACCAGCCGGAGTGTCCCGTACGGCGGATGATTCTCACGTACGGATAAAGCATCGCGAGGCTGACGACGATGACGAGTAACCAAGCCCATAAGCCCATGCTGTGCATCTTTGTTCTCCTTCTTAGTAGGTCTGATAATCGCGGCGCTTGTTGAGTCCGCGTGCAGGGTCTAATGCACCGCCGTGCGTCTCTTTTCTTGAAACTAGCGGCTATGGCCGCGGCATGAGCAGCATCGACTGTGCATCTCTTAACGGCTGAGCGCGATATTTAACTTCTTTTTGCCGTGAAGCGCCATCGACTTTTTCTGATTCACGAGGTCGAGCCCGAAAATTATGCGCATTGGATAAGAAAGCCCCAATATTTGCCACAGCGTTTTTCCACGCAGGCCGCGCCCCCCTCTTTCTGTGAACCATCGAGCCGTCGGGCGCAGCATTCTTGCTGCTATGGCATCGAACAGATTAGTTTTTCGCCCGGCAAATAGAGCCATCAGATTTCTTCCAACTGGCGGCTGCGGCTTCCTGTCGTTCTGTAGTGTACGGGTCAGTAACCCATTCGGCCTGCTGACCACAACCAATCGACTACATCAAACGGCACACTGTCATCAGGCAGGCTCTCGATTGATCGCCGCTTAAATGACTGAGGGCCGCGCAAGCGGTCCTCTGTCATGCATGTCATTTCAGGAGGTCTACGACCTCCTTGAACTCAGTGTCCGATAACCCATCTATCGCTTCGATGCAGACACCATAGTCTAGGTCGAACTTTACGTTGAATAGCTTTCCTTTGTAACGACAGCACAGAACATCTGCCTCTGGAATTGATGCCGTCCTTTCCAACGTAAGACCATCGACGCCGCGTCGCAGGCGCGCAAGCACCTCGTCGAAATCGAGCGAGTCAAGTTCGCGTGAGTTAAATTCCCGCATCGCTGAGCACCTTATTACAGTCCATGTCCCCGATCGTCATCTTGTCAACGCCGGGGCGCGACCGCTTTGACGAACCGATGATGTAGTTATACGCATCATCGCCCTCATAGCCCTTACTACGCGCCTTGGACATCGTTTCTTGCCAAGTCAGCATCGGTTCTGCTTTGCCAGTGGGCGAATTGACCCCCGTGTAGAGCGCAGTCGCTGCTTCGCGATCCGCCATCAAAAGTCTGGCGCGAATGCGCGCTTGATTGCGGAGCTTGTGAGCAAGCCGCGCCTTCTGCTTCACGTTCTTACAGCTACAAAGCTGTTGGTCAATGTTCTGCTCTTCGCGTTTGTACCAGCAGCGTGTTTGAATGTCGCTGAGCGAGCCGCCCTTGGGATCCGTATCACGCAGTCGGACTAGCCCCAACGGGTCCGTCCACATGACCGGGTTCGGCGCATACAAGTGCAAGTTCGAGCCGCCGGCCAAGCCGATCGGATCATTCGATAGGAACCGGCCCATCGCCGGATCGTAGTAGCGATGCCGGTTGTAATGCAGCCCCGTCTCCGCATCCTCCTGCTGCCCCTGAAACCGAATCGAATTCCCCGGCGCCACGCCCACCGCCTTCGACACCCGCGCGATAACCTCCTGCGTCTCCCCCCACGCCTTATACGTCGCCTCCCACACCACATCGCCC
>SCRN01000002.1 GCA_004322045.1 Paraburkholderia sp. | reverse complement strand
GAGCCCGGCCAACTCGGCGCCGCCAGTGGAAAGACTATGCGCTGACTATGCAGCCGCTACGCCTCTCCACCGGCCAAGACCGTCGCCGCCACACCGGCCAAGATGATTGTCGCTGTCCACAGTGCGGCAAAACGAGTTCTGAACACATCCCTAACCTTGCGGGCGCTTCCTTTCGATCTGGTGAACGACAAGCTGATTGGTTATAGAGAAATCAAACTTACGTTCGATAGCAATTCGAGGGTCGAGCAAGACGTCATCCTTGCACGGCGTAAGCCGCCTCACCAACTCACGGGTCTAGGCGTCCGCAGAGGCCGAGCAGCGGCCATACCGAAGTAACGCTCGACGTCATGTTTGGAACGGCGAGCCTTTCCCAGGGACACGGTGCAACGGGAGCAGCGCGGTTCTGCCCCACATGCAATCGGGAAATCACGGCCCGAGCCACTCGAGCAGCCCAATACTGAATTCAGCGAGCAGGTTCTCAATCGCCCCGACCGGGTCGTCGGAGCGAGATTCGCCCCGCAGCATATGCGCTACCAACCGATCATGCAGTCCCGGATCAGCCAGAATACGGACGATCTGTTCCCTGCCTTCCGCAGAAGCGATCGACGCTATATCCAGTCCGAGCAATCTCGGACCGGCGCGCTCGAACTCATAATCGCATGCAGCCAGCAACGGCAACTCTTCTCCATAAAGCCTGTCGACGTTGCCCACAGCAGCATAGTTTTCCAGCAGATACCGGAAATCCAACGCGTCTTTCGGATTGGTCTGTCCTCGGTCCAGCCACGCGACCAATTTCGTCATCACGAGGCCCGGTATCGACGCGACGGGGATCTCGCAATGATCTGCGATGCGCACAGTCACCACACTATCCAGCGCTTCAGCGTAGCCGACCACATTCATCACGATGGCCATGTCCGGGGGCCATGCCACCTGCGAGGGGGAAGTCTCGACACCGCCGAACGGAACCAGATCCACCGGAAAGCCATCTCCAACTGCCGGCGAATAGTGAAGCCGATGTGCAATCTTCGCGTCCGAACGGAAGGTCGGCTCCTGAAGAAGCGCAGCTCTGAGCGATTCGAACGCTGGCCAGCTCTCGATGGCCATGGCGAAATCGATGTCAGGACTCGCTCGCTTGAGAGGGAACCCATGAAGGTGGTACATCAAAATATCTCGCGCTGTCGCGCCGACAACGAAGTACTGCAGGTTCGTCAATCGCGCCACGCGATCCATGATTATCAGCACAGCCTGCTTTCCTTCCGGCAGCGGCGTCTTAAGATAATTGGTCGCGAATCGATGCCGCCGCCTCCGCGTTGCGAGGTTCCCTCGTACGCTGTAGATCTGCGTACACGAGCAAAGGTGGCGCCGTCAGCTGTTCCGTCCGTGTGTCGTCGAGATGCCAGAAGGCATCGATGATTTCCAGCGTGCCAGCAGGATCAGCACGCAAGCGGTGTCGCTTCGCCAGCGCCATCATTACAGCTGGTCTTGCCGCGGGTTCGACATAGAGCGTTTGCGAGCCCGGCCGAAGCTGCCCAGTCAGTTTTGTTGCAGCCACTTCCCCGCTCCACCACGCTTGCCCAGCAGGAAGTTCTGCATGCTGCCACCACGACGGATCGTCCACTGCAAACCGTTGTGCGTTGAGTTTCGGCAGCAGACGAAGCGAATAATTGATAGCCCACTCTTCCCTCAGTGCGGCAGGATCGAGCAATCGTCGGTCGTCCGTGCCTGCCAGCAGGCCGCGTTCACGGAGGTCGTCGAATACGCTGCCAACAGTACCAAGCGCCACACCCGCCGACGACGCGATTTCTCGGTACGGACGGTTGACCAGTTCCGGAGCGGATAACAACACAAAAATCATCCTGAGCGCAGAGGCACTCGCGGAGATGGCGGGCCTTCCTGATCTCGAAGCGAAGCGCCGGATGTCCGGATTCGCCGGCCTGCCTGTCACTAGCATGTACTGACCAGGCGCATGCACATACAGATTACCAGCGAGGTCGATGAACTGTAGGCCTTGTTCGACACACTCATCCGCTAACGCAGATGTCAGATAGGTAGTGGCCAAAAGAATCGGAAAATCCGCGGTGGCGCTTTTGGCAACGACGGCTCTGACGTCTTCCCGCGATCTTATCCGAGTGCGGGCTGCGAGCATGTAGGGCTGGGTGGTACCGTTCACCTCCAGCGTGACCTTCGCTTCCCTGGTCGACGCAGCGCTTCGGCTTCGCCCAGTTGAACGGAACCCGATGACACGCAGCGGAACGCTCAGCCGTCCGGTGGCCGCATTGACGAGTCGTCTGAGCAGCGCTTCGGTTGGGCGATCAAAGTTCGGGAGACCGTACTGGTTGCCGTCGTTCATAGATCTCGCTTGTTCAATAAAGACGAACACGCAGAAATTATGAACGAGAATGGCGAAGCGTTCAATTTTTTCTTTCGTTCATACTTTGCGAACGTCAGCTTATACTGAACGAGAGACGCCGCTCCGAGTGGCGAGATCTGAACGGACCGACTGTTGCCACCGCGACACGCGATTCACCCAATGCTGACGTATCACGCGAAATAGGTAAGCTGACGCTGGTGTTTGATGGCCAACAGCGCGACGCGCTCCGATGAGTGCGCATAGAGCACCGCGTACTGCTCAAGGACAAACTCACGCAGATCCGGCAACGCGGCCTCGGCCGCAAGGCGTTGCACGCGTGCCAGGCGCAACCTCGCCTGGGCCGAGCGTGCCGCCAGGAACCGCGCATGACGACCGCATCCCGGCGACCAACCGAGCATCTGAACCATCTCAACAAGCTCCGCCTGGAGCCGCGCATAGCGCGCCGCGGCCGTGTCCACATCCTGCTCGACAAGGAAACGTCGCGCTTCATCGAGCGTCGCCAGGAAGTTGGGTGCCGCCTCGACAACTGCCCGGGCCGTCACTGCTTCATCGGCGTCGTCAACGCCCGCATCAACTCGTCGTTGCCGACCACCTGACCGTCCAGCAACTCGCGCAAGCCTGCTTCCGCCTCATCGAGCAGCACGAGATTCGCGTGCTCAACCTCGAGCGCGTGGTAGTAGTCGAGCTTCTTGGCATCAACGAGCGCAACAAAGGACGTGCCGTTTTTAGTGAGGACCTTCTCCGCACCGCCTACGACTTCGTCGGCCAACTCGGTCAGCCGTGCCCGCGCTTCACTAATCGGCACCACATCACACGCTCGCAAGCTCATCACTGCCC
Organism: Paraburkholderia sp.; assembly: GCA_004322045.1. Taxonomy (GTDB): domain Bacteria; phylum Pseudomonadota; class Gammaproteobacteria; order Burkholderiales; family Burkholderiaceae; genus Trinickia. The sequence continues at coordinate 96,121 of SCRN01000002.1, read as the reverse complement.
CCATTTAACGCATTTCATACAATATCCGTTAATGAATAGTGTAAGTCGAGTTCGCTTTCGAGGCAACGGCACCCGCCATTCGACAGACTAAACGCTGCCATACAGTTGCCGACCAAGCGTCACTGCCCCCGTAGCGTTACATTTCCACAACCGTTCGCTAGTCCATTCTGAGTCAGCCTCAATTGAGTACATCGATGAGTACACCAGATAGCTGGGCTGCCACAAATTCCATTTTCAATCAATCGCTTAAGCAGAAAGCGCGAGTCCTCTCCTGGCACCAAAGTTTTAAAAGGCCAGCGCTTAGCTGGCCTTTTTCATTATTCTGCCTAGGAAGCAAGGTGCCTGCGCACGGCCATGGAGCGATGGTGAATTCCATGTTGCTCCTTCGGCGCTACAAGCGCGTTCAGTTGCTACCTGACGGCTACCGTAGCCTCGGAGTCGGGAGGTTGCCAGCCACCGCCGAGCGCCTTGAAGGCAGCGACCGCTGCGCGCGCCGATTCCGTTTTCGCTTGCGCTCGCTCATCGGAGGCACGGAGCAAGTTTTCGTCGGCCTGCAGGACTTCGACGAGGCTGACCACGCCTTCTTGATAGGCCGCAAACGACGCCGCTCGCGCGCGACCCAGCGAGTCCACGCCCTGCGTGAGCACAGCGGCCTGGTCCTCGCGCTTGACCAGTGCCGAAAAAGCGTTCTCTACGTCCTCGGTTGCATGGAGTGCCGCGAGCCGATACGCGGCCAACATTTCGGCCTCTTGACCCTTGGCTTGGTTGATCTGCGCGTTGATGCGGCCGAAGTCGAACAAACGCCAGCGCAGACCCAGCACGCCGGAAGCTTGGCTCGCGCCGCTCGTGAACAGATTGCCGCTAGCCACGGAGGTTGCGCTGCCGATCAGCCCACTCAGGGACAACTTGGGGTAGTACTCGGCGATGGCGACACCAATACTTGCATTCGATGCGGCCAGGCGCCGCTCGGCCATGATCAGGTCAGGCCGGCGCCTGAGCAGCTCACCCGGCGTTCCGGTGGCGCCGATTTGCGGAGGAGCCGGGATGTCGCCGGCTTCAATCAGCTCCGCCCGATATGTGCCGGGCTGTGAGCCCAGCATCACATCCAGGGCGTTCATGGCCGCATCCAGACTCGCCTCGAGGACCGGGACGGATGCCCGCACCTGGGCAAGCGCCCCCTCGGCCTGACTCACTTGAAGCTCGGCCGCCAACCCTTTGCCATACAGAAGCTTGATAGTGGAAAGCAGATCTTGCTGCGTCTGCACCTGTCGCCGCGCAATGTTCAGACGCTCTTGCAATCCGCGGATGCCAATATAGATATCGGCGGTCTGCGCCGCGACAGCCAAGCGCGTGGCCGCTGCGCCCGCCTCCGAGGCCTGGTACTCGGCTAGCGCCGCTTCCCGCCCACGACGCAAGCCGCCGAACACATCCAATTCCCAGCTCGCGCTGAGATTGGCTTCGTAGTCGTTGCCGTAGCGGTCGAAACCGGGCGTCGAGTTCAAGACTCGCCCCAAGGGCGTTTCAACGGATTGATAGGCCCGGGCCGCCTGGCCGCTGACATTGCCGGAAGGCAGCAACGCCGCATTCGCCGCCCCAAGCCCTGCACGCGCTTGTGCAATCCGAGCGGACGCCTGCGCGAGGTCGAGATTTTGCTCCAGCGCGAGCGCCACGAACCGAGTCAGTTGCGGATCGCCAAAACCCGTCCACCAGGTGGCGAGATCGGCACGGGCCGTGGCAGATCGCTGATCGACCGCAGCCTGATCCTGGAACCGTTCCGGCATCGATACGTTGGGGCGAACGTAATCGGGGCCGACGGCGCAGCCTGCCGAGAGGCTGGCGGCAATAAGCACGGCAAGGATGTGTTTGGGCAGCATGAGCTTGTTCCGGCAAAGGAGAACTGAACTGAACAGAACTGAGAACTGAGCGAATGTCAGTGACTATAATACATATTAGTCACTCGTTGTGAATTCTTGAGAGCGGCGGTAAGCTGCGAACCATGAAAAATGCAACCACCTATCCCGTTTCGGCCCGTGGTCCGGCCGACCATGAGGTGCGCGATCAGATCGTTACCGCAGCCACCGAGCACTTCAGCCGCTATGGCTACGAGAAGACGACCGTCTCCGATCTCGCCAAGGCCATCGGCTTTTCCAAGGCGTATATCTATAAGTTTTTCGAGTCCAAGCAGGCCATTGGCGAGATGATCTGCGCGAACTGCCTGCGCGAGATCGAAAGCGAGGTCAAAGCGGCCATCGACGAGGCCGACCGGCCGCCGGAGAAGCTGCGGCAGATGTTTAAGGCGGTTGTGGAGGCAAGCCTTCGCCTGTTCTTCCAGGACCGCAAGCTTTACGAGATTGCCGCGTCGGCCGCTACCGAGCGCTGGCAGGCAACGCTCGCTTATGACCAGCGCATTCGGAAGCTGCTCGTGGACATCCTGCAGGAGGGCCGGCAAAGCGGGGACTTCGAGCGCAAGACGCCGCTGGATGAGACCGCAATGGCGATCTACCTGGTGCTGCGCCCCTACCTGAACCCCCTCATCCTTCAGCACAGCTTCGATTACACCGGGGAGGCGCCGGCGAAGCTGTCTAGCCTCGTGCTGCGCAGCTTGTCGCCGTGACGTGTCAAAGCGAGTTTGTGACCGTTGACTGTTTTGGTCACTAGACCCATAATGAAAGCCATCCTCACTTCGCCGATGGGACTTTCATGCGCTCGCGTCGCCTCGCTACCTCTACCGTCGTCTGTGCCTTGCCGTTTGCATTGGTCGCTTGCGGCGCAAAGGCCCCCTCCGATCCGCGCACCGAGGCCCCGCTGGTGCGTGTCGCCATCGTTCAAGGCGCCACTGCCGCATCGCGTTCGTTTACGGGAACCGTAGCCGCACGGGTTCAGAGCGATTTGGGTTTTCGTGTCTCCGGCAAAGTGCTGGAGCGGCTCGTGGATTCGGGTCAAGCCGTCAAGCGCGGCCAGCCGCTGATGCGCCTCGATCCCATTGACCTGAAACTTGCCGCACAGGCCCGGCAGGAGGCGGTCACCGCCGCGCGAGCGCGGGCGCAGCAAACCGCACAGGATGAAGCGCGCTACCGCGCCCTGCGCGGCACCGGCGCGATATCGGCTTCGGCATATGACCAGGCTAAAGCGGCGGCCGATGCCGCCAAGGCTCAGCTCAGCGCAGCCGAGGCTGACGCCGACGTCGCGCGCAACGCAACGGGTTACGCCGAGCTGGTGGCGAACGGCGACGGCGTCGTAATGGAAACGCTGGCCGAGCCGGGCCAAGTCGTCAGCGCGGGACAGCCCGTGGTGCGCCTGGCCCACGCGGGGCGTCGCGAGGCCGTGATCCAGCTACCCGAAACCTTGCGCCCGGCCATCGGGTCGGTCGCACAAGCCACGCTGTTCGGCAGCAGCGGCGTGAGCGAACCGGCTACCCTGCGTCAGCTCTCGGATGCGGCGGACCCGCGCACACGGACCTTCGAAGCGCGATATGTGCTGCAAGGTGCGTTGGCCGATGCCCCGTTGGGCGCGACGGTCACGATACAGCTATCGGATGCACGTTCCGCTGCGCAAGGTGGCGTGCAAGTGCCGATCGGCGCGCTGCTGGACACGGGCAAGGGACCCGGGGTGTGGGTCATCGGCGGTGAACCGGCAAAAGTGTCGTGGCGGCCGGTGACTGTCGAGCGTCTTGACGACGAGAGCGCTCGCGTCATCGGTCAATTGAAGCAAGGGGAGCGGATCGTCGCGCTCGGCGCGCAGTTGCTGCGCCCAGGCGAACAGGTACGTCCGGCGGGTCAAGGCGTCGCCGTGGCTTCCGAGGGAGGCCGTCCGTGAGCGAAAGTCGCTTCAACCTGTCGGCGCTCGCCGTGCGCGAGCGATCCATCACCCTATTCCTGATCTGCCTGATCTCGTTGGCGGGGCTTGTTTCCTTCTTCAAGCTGGGGCGCGCGGAAGACCCCGCGTTCACGGTCAAGGTGATGACGATCATCACCGCGTGGCCGGGGGCGACCGCGCAGGAAATGCACGATCAGGTCGCCGAGAAAATCGAAAAGCGCATGCAGGAGCTGCGCTGGTACGACCGGACCGAGACCTATACGCGGCCCGGCTTGGCCTTTACGACGTTGACTCTGCTCGACAGCACGCCGCCCTCGGAAGTACAGGAGGAGTTCTACCAGGCTCGGAAAAAAATCGGCGACGAGGCAGCCAACCTTCCGGCAGGCGTGATCGGGCCGATGGTCAACGACGAATACGCGGATGTCACCTTCGCACTGTTCGCGCTGAAGGCCAAGGGCGAGCCGCAACGCCTGCTCGTGCGCGATGCCGAGACGTTGCGGCAACGGTTGCTACAGGTGCCGGGCGTAAAGAAAGTGAATATCATCGGCGAGCAGGCCGAGCGCATCTACGTCCAGTTTTCCCATGAGCGCCTGGCGACGCTGGGCGTGAGCCCGCAGGACATATTCGCCGCGCTCAATGGCCAAAACGCCCTGACGCCGGCCGGCTCTGTCGAAACCAAGGGTCCCGACGTGTTCATTCGCCTGGACGGCGCCTTCGACAAACTGCAGAAGATCCGCGATACGCCGATCGTCGCGCAAGGTCGCACGCTGAAGCTGTCGGATATCGCCACCGTCACGCGCGGCTATGAAGATCCGGCGACATTCATGATCCGCAACAACGGCGAGCCTGCGCTGCTGCTCGGTATCGTCATGCGCGACGGTTGGAACGGGCTCGCGCTCGGCAAGGCGTTGGACAGCGAGGTCGGCACGATCAACGCCGCGCTGCCGCTGGGCATGAGCCTGACCAAAGTCACCGATCAAGCCGTCAACATTCATTCGGCGGTCGACGAGTTCATGCTCAAGTTTTTCGCCGCTTTGCTGGTGGTCATGCTCGTGAGTTTCGTGAGCATGGGCTGGCGCGCGGGCTTGGTGGTTGCGGCGGCCGTGCCCTTGACACTGGCGATCGTGTTCGTCGTGATGGCCGCAACCGGCAAGAACTTCGACCGCATCACGCTCGGATCGTTGATTTTGGCACTGGGCCTGCTGGTGGACGACGCCATCATCGCCATCGAGATGATGGTGGTGAAGATGGAGCAAGGCTACAGCCGCGTGGCCGCCTCGGCCTATGCCTGGAGCCACACCGCCGCGCCCATGCTATCGGGCACGCTCGTCACGGCCGTAGGCTTCATGCCGAATGGCTTCGCGCGGTCCACCGCGGGCGAATACACGAGCAACATGTTTTGGATCGTTGGTATCGCATTGATTGCATCCTGGTTGGTGGCGGTGATTTTCACGCCGTACCTCGGCGTGAAAATGCTGCCCGACTTCAAGAAGGTCGAAGGCGGTCACGATGCAATCTACGACACGCCGCGCTATAACCGCTTCCGTCAGTTGCTCACGCGCGTCATCGCACGCAAATGGCTGGTCGCCGGTTCGGTCGTGGGGCTTTTTGTTTTGGCCATCCTCGGGATGGGCGTGGTCAAAAAGCAGTTCTTCCCGATCTCGGACCGTCCTGAAGTGCTGGTCGAGGTGCAGATGCCCTATGGTGCGTCCATCTCCCAAACCAGCGCCGCCACGTCGAAGGTCGAGGCGTGGTTGGCCAAACAAAAGGAAGCCAAGATCGTCACCGCCTACGTCGGGCAGGGTGCGCCGCGCTTTTACCTGGCCATGGGGCCGGAATTGCCCGATCCGTCGTTTGCCAAGATCGTAGTGCGCACAGACAGTCAGGATGAGCGCGACGCATTGAAACAGCGGCTGCGACAGGCCATCGCGGGCGGTCTCGCCCCCGAAGCACGCGTGCGGGTCACGCAACTCGTATTCGGCCCCTATTCGCCGTTCCCGGTCGCCTACCGCGTCTCCGGCCCGGACCCGGACAAGCTGCGCGGTATCGCGGCCCAAGTCGAGCAGGTGATGGATGCGAGCCCAATGATGCGCACGGTCAACTCCGATTGGGGCACGCGCACGCCTACCCTGCACTTCACCTTGCAGCAGGACCGTTTGGAGGCGCTCGGGCTGACATCCAGCGCCGTGGCCCAACAGCTGCAATTCTTCTTGACGGGCATTCCGGTCGCTGCGGTGCGTGAAGATATTCGAACCGTACAAGTCGTGGCGCGTTCAGCCGGCGAGGTTCGGCTCGATCCGGCCAAGATCGGCGATTTCACGCTGGCCGGCGCCGCTGGGCAACGCATCCCGCTATCGCAGGTGGGCAGAGTCGGCGTGCGCATGGAGGAACCGATCATGCGCTGGCGCGATCGCGTGCCGACGATCACGGTGCGGGGCGATATCGCCGACAACCTGCAGCCTCCTGATGTGTCGACGGCGATCACCAAGCAGCTTCAGCCCATCGTTGCGAAGCTGCCTAGCGGCTACCGTATCGAGCAGGCGGGCTCCATCGAGGAATCGGGCAAAGCGACGAAGGCCATGCTGCCCCTCTTCCCGATCATGCTGGCGGTCACGCTGATCATCATCATTTTTCAGGTGCGCTCGATCTCCGCGATGGTGATGGTGTTCCTGACCAGCCCGTTGGGCTTGATCGGTGTGGTGCCTACGCTGATCTTGTTCCGCCAGCCTTTCGGCATCAATGCGCTGGTCGGCCTCATTGCGCTATCGGGCATCCTCATGCGCAACACGCTGATTTTGATCGGGCAGATCCACCAAAACGAGCTCGCGGGATTGGATCCATTCCGAGCGGTCGTCGAGGCCACGGTGCAGCGCGCCCGCCCCGTGATCCTCACGGCCATGGCGGCAATCCTGGCTTTCATCCCGCTGACCCATTCGGTGTTCTGGGGCACGCTCGCTTACACGCTGATCGGCGGCACCTTTGCAGGAACGATTTTGACCCTGATGTTTTTGCCGGCCATGTATTCCATCTGGTTCAAGATCAGGCCGAGCAACGGCAAGCATGAACGGGCACAACCTGCGGAACGGATCTTTGAGGACTTGTCCGCCAACCAGCGATAACCAACGCGCCTGGCGTCCGATTCCCGCGCCTATGACGCCAGTAGGCAAAGTCTATCGCTTAGATAGAAACTATCGAATTGACGTTGTCGTAAGATTTCATCAATATCGAGTCCGTCAAACGACAACGTTCCACCCACCACTGTTCAAGGAAACTCCATGTCGCTTATCAACACCCAAGTCCAACCGTTCAAGGCGCAAGCATTCCACAACGGCAAGTTCGTTGAGGTCACCGAACAGTCGCTCCTGGGCAAATGGTCGGTCGTGATTTTCATGCCGGCTGCGTTCACGTTCAACTGCCCGACGGAAGTCGAAGATGCGGCGGAAAACTACGCCGAATTCCAAAAGGCCGGCGCGGAAGTCTACGTCGTGACGACCGACACGCACTTCTCGCACAAGGTGTGGCACGAAACGTCGGAAGCCGTGGGCAAGGCGAAGTTCCCGCTCGTCGGCGATCCGACGCACCAACTGACCAACGCCTTCGGCGTGCATATCCCCGAAGAAGGCCTGGCGCTGCGCGGCACCTTCATCATCAATCCGGAAGGCGTCATCAAGACGATGGAAGTGCATGACAACGCGATCGCTCGCGACGTCTCGGAAACGCTGCGCAAGCTGAAAGCGGCGCAATTCGTAGCCGCCAATCCGGGCCAAGTCTGCCCGGCCAAGTGGAAGGAAGGCGCGAAGACGCTGACCCCGTCGCTCGACCTGGTCGGCAAGATCTAAGCATCGACCTCGCCGTCAATCGCATTGACGCGCCGGCCGGGCAAGTCCGGCCGGCATCCAAGCAAGTCCGTAACCTCTCAAGCATCGAGGATCACCATGTTGGACGACAGCCTCAAGGCCCAATTGCAGGCCTATTTGCAGCGTGTGAACCAGCCGTTCGAACTCGTGGCGTCGCTGGACGAGCAGCCTAGCTCGCGCGAACTCGAGCAACTGCTGCAGACCATCGCCGCGCTGTCGGACAAGATCACCGTGCGCACTGATGGCAACGACGCGCGCAAGCCGTCGTTCAGCCTGAGCCCGGTGGGCGGCGGGCAAAGCCTGCGCTTTGCCGCCATCCCGCTCGGCCACGAATTCACCTCGCTCGTGCTCGCCCTGCTCTGGACCGGCGGCCATCCGCCCAAGGCCGAGCCCGAGCTGATCGAGCAGATCAAGGCCCTCGACGGCGAATACCGCTTCGAGGTCTATATGTCCCTGTCGTGCCATAACTGCCCCGACGTCGTCCAGGCGTTGAGCTTGATGGCCGTGCTCAATCCGCGCGTCCAAACGGTCGTGGTGGACGGCGCGCTGTTCCAAAGCGAAGTCGACGAGCGTCAGATCATGGCCGTGCCGAGCGTCTATCTGAACGGCGAGATGTTCGGCGCGGGCCGCATGGATCTCGCGGAAATCGTCGCGAAGCTCGACGCGGGTTCCGCGCAGCGCGAAGCGGCCAAGCTCGACGCCAAGGACGCGTTCGACGTGCTGATCGTCGGCGGCGGGCCGGCCGGCGCAGCGGCGGCCGTCTATGCCGCGCGCAAGGGCATCGATACCGGTATCGCGGTCGAGCGCATGGGCGGCCAGGTCAACGATACGCTGTCGATCGAGAACTACATCTCGGTGCTCGAAACCGACGGCCCGAAGTTTTCCGCGGCGCTCGAAGCGCAAGTGCGCCACTACGGCGTCGACATCATGGCGCAGCAGCGCGCCGTCGGACTGATCCCGGCCTCGCAGCCGGGCGGCCTCATCAGCGTGCGGATGGAAAACGGCGGCACGCTCGAGAGCCGCAGCGTCATCCTGTCTACCGGCGCTCGCTGGCGCCAAGTCAACGTGCCGGGCGAGCAGGAGTACAAGAACAAGGGCGTGGCCTATTGCCCGCACTGCGACGGCCCGCTGTTCAAGGGCAAACGCGTGGCCGTGATCGGCGGCGGCAACTCGGGCGTCGAAGCGGCGATCGATCTGGCGGGCGTCGTGGCACATGTCACGTTGATCGAGTTCAGCGACCAGCTCAAGGCCGACGCGGTGCTCGTGGCCAAGCTGGGCAGCCTGCGCAACGTGACCGTGCGAGTGAACGCGCAAACGACTGAAATCACCGGCGACGGCAACAAAGTCGACGGCCTGCGCTTCAAGGATCGCGCGACCGGCGAGGAGCACGCCGTCGCCCTCGAAGGCGTATTCGTTCAGATCGGTCTCGTGCCCAACACCGAGTGGCTCAAAGGCACGGTGGAATTGAGCCGCTTCGGCGAGATCGTCGTCGACGCCAAGGGGCAGACGAATGTGCCTGGCGTATTTGCCGCCGGCGACTGCACGACCGTACCCTACAAACAGATCGTCATCGCCGCAGGCGATGGGGCGAAGGCGGCGCTGAGCGCCTTCGACTACCTGATCCGCACACCGGAGGTGCAAGAACCGGCTCAGGTGGCGAGCGCCGCCGAGGCTTGAGCCTCGATTCCGCCTGCCGCTCGACACGCGCGGCGGCTTTTTGCGCCAAAAGCCGCCGATCCGGTCTACGCTGATTTCACAGTCGATGGATTCGATGCGCGGCGGCGCGTCCTGGCGCACCGCGCAAAAGAGCACCAGAACGCCGCGCGGGTCGGCTGCCACGCGTACGCCTTCGCACCGTCAAGCGCGCACGACGGGCGTATGATGAACTCCATCGTTCCGCTGTCGTTGTGGATGTGGATGATGACTTCTTGATTGAAGGAGTACGTCATGAGGCGCCTTTACTTTCTCGTGCCGGATCCGGTGATGGCAAAAGCCATCGTCGACGATTTGTTGCAGGCTCGAATCACCTGGGCTCATATCCATGTCCTCGCCAATCACAACGTCACGCTCGAACAACTGCCCGAAGCTTCGTTACTGCAGCGCAGCGACGTCGTTCATGCGCTCGAGCGCGGCGTTGCGCTAGGCGGCGTAACGGGCGCATTTCTCGGCCTCGTCGCGCTCGCGTTCCCTCCTGCGGGATTGACGATCGCGGGCGGCGCGGTCGTCGCGGTGACATTGGCGGGAGCAGGGTTCGGCGCCTGGACGGCCTCGATGATCGGAGTCGACGAACCGAACACGCGACTCGCTCGGTTTCGCGCCGCCATCCTCGATGGTCAGTTGTTGCTGATGGCCGACGTGCCCGCGTCGCGCGAGCAGGAGATCGAGACGCTCGTGGCGCAGCACTTTCCCCAAGCCGACCCGTGCGGCGCCGAGCCCACGACCCCGATCTTCCCTTGATGCCGGATCACGACTAACGCGCTCCGCGCGGGCCAATGTCGACTCATTTCAAAGCCATCGTGCCGTCAATCATCCGCAAAACCGCTGCCGACCTGCAGGTTGTCCCTAATTTGCGCGACTACGAGCTCGAGCGAAGCCGTTTCTCTTGGGCCGATGCAGCGGCCGCGCTGGCACCTGAGGCCGGCGGCGGAATCAACATCGCGTATCAGGCCGTCGATCGGCACTGCGCGACGAAGCTACGAGACAAGACTGCCCTGCGCTTCCTGGGGCGCGATACCGCTGTGCGGGACATCACCTTCGGGGAACTCGCGGCGCTCACCAATCGTTTTTGCAATGTGTTGCGTAGCTTGGGCATCGGCAAAGGAGACCGGGTCTTCATCCTCGCCGCTCGCATCCCCGAGTTGTATATCGCATTGCTCGGCGCCCTGAAGAACGGCAGCGTCGTCTCCCCCTTGTTTTCAGCCTTCGGCCCCGAACCGATCGCCACCCGCGTGAACTTGGGCGAGGCGGCACTGCTCGTGACCACCGATGCGCTTTACGAACGAAAGATTGCCAACCAGCGCGAAGCGATGCCCACATTGAAGCACGCGATGCTAGTGGCGCAGGACGGTGGCGCGACAAGTGCGCCCGGCACGCTGGACTTCGCCGCGTTGATGGGCAGGGCATCCGATGTCTGCACGTACGAGCCGACGTCAGTGGAAGACACAGCCCTGCTGCATTTCACCAGCGGCACGACCGGCACGCCCAAAGGCGCCTTGCACGTGCATAACGCCGCAGTGACGCATTGGGTTACCGGGCGCTACGCGCTCGATCTGCATGAGGACGACATTTACTGGTGTACGGCGGATCCCGGTTGGGTGACCGGCACGTCCTATGGCGTGATCGCACCGTTATTGCATGGCGTCACGTCGGTGATCGACCGGGAAGACTTCGATGCCGAACGCTGGTACCGCATCCTCCAAGACGAAAGGATTCGTGTCTGGTACACCGCCCCAACCGCCGTTCGCATGCTGATGAGAGCCGGCGCCGAAATCGCGAAAAAATATACGTTCCCGCGCTTGCGGTTCATTGCAAGCGTCGGGGAGCCCTTGAACCCCGAGGCGGTCTGGTGGGGCAAGGACGTGCTTGGCCTGCCGATTCACGACAATTGGTGGCAAACGGAGACGGGCGGCATCATGATCGCCAACACGCCAGCGTTCGACATCAAGCCGGGCTCAATGGGCAGACCGCTGCCCGGCATCGATGCGGCGATCGTTCAGCGTTGCGACGATGGGAGCGTGCAGGTCATCGAAGAGGCCGGCACGCAAGGCGAGTTGGCGCTCAAACGCGGCTGGCCATCCATGTTCAGAGGTTATCTGAACAATGAGGCCCGCTACGCCAAGAGCTTCGCGGGGGAATGGTATCTAACGGGCGATTTGGCTCAACGCGATACGGACGGCTACTTCTGGTTCGTCGGCCGAGCGGACGACGTCATCAAATCCGCCGGCCACCTGATCGGACCGTTCGAGGTGGAGAGCGCGCTCATGGAACACCCCGCCGTCGCAGAAGCTGGGGTCATCGGCAAACCGGACCCGGTCGTGGGCGAATCGGTCAAGGCATTCGTCGCCCTCAATGCCGGTTTCGACGCTAGCGAAACCCTTCGCATGGAACTACTCGCGCATGCGAGAAGGCGCCTGGGCGCAGCCGTCGCGCCAAAGGAAATCGCTTTCGTCGCGCAACTGCCTCACACCCGCAGCGGCAAGATCATGCGCCGGTTGCTCAAGGCGCGCGAACTGGGTCTCGCCGAAGGCGATACGTCGACGCTGGAACCCTCTCCATGACGAGCGTCGATCATCCCGCGCCGCTGCCGCCCTCCGGACCGGTGCCCTACGAAAAAGACTTCGCGCTGGGTCTGCTGCGCGACATGCTGCGCGTGCGCCGGCTCGAAGAAAAATGCGCCGAGCTTTACGGTGCGGGCAAGATAAGGGGCTTTCTGCATCTGTATATCGGCGAGGAAGCCACCGGCGTCGGCGCGCTGCACGCGCTGACTGCCGCGGACAATATCGTCGCCACCTATCGGGAACACGCTCATGCGCTCGTGCGCGGCATGCAGATGCCTGTCCTGATGGCGGAGATGTACGGCAAGCTCGAAGGCTGCGCCCATGGCCGCGGCGGCTCGATGCATCTGTTCGATCGCAACGCGCGGCTGTTCGGCGGAAACGCGATAGTCGGCGGTGGTCTGCCGTTGGCGGTCGGGCTTGCACTTGCTGAAAAGATGCAACCGAATCGGCGCGTCACAGTGTGCTTTTTCGGCGATGGAGCAGTTGCCGAGGGCGCCTTTCACGAATCGATGAACCTTGCTGCCCTGTGGAAGCTGCCGGTTCTCTTCTGCTGCGAGAACAACCTCTACGCCATGGGAACGGCAATCGAACGCAGCGAGTCGCAAACCGATCTGTGCTCGAAGGCGGCCTCCTACAACATGCCGACCCGCTCGGCCGACGGCATGGACATCGTCGCCGTGCATGACGCGACGAAAGAAGCGGCCGCTTATGTACGAAACGGCGAAGGCCCAATGTTCCTGGAATTGCGCACCTATCGCTTCCGCGCGCACTCGATGTACGACGCCGAACGCTATCGTCAGAAGGCTGAAGTCGAGCAGTGGAAAACACGCGGCCCGATCCACACGTTCACCCAACGTCTGAAGGCCGAAGGCAAGCTCTCGGAAGACGAATTCCTCGCGCTCGATGCCGCTGCGAACGCAGAAGTGGAACGCGCGGTGGCGTTTGCCGAAGCCGGCACGTGGGAGCGAATCGAAGATTTGGCCAAGGATCTGTACACGCCCGAGACAGGTGCACGATGAGCGACCGACTCACTTACCGCGAGGCGCTGCGCCAGGCCCTAATCGAAGCGCTGACGAGCGACCCTCGGGTATTTCTGATGGGTGAGGACGTGGGCCGATACGGCGGCACCTACGCCGTGTCAACAGGGCTGCTCGAAGCGTTCGGGCCCGAGCGCATCCGCGATACGCCGCTGAGCGAACTCGCATTCACCGGGGCGGGCATCGGCGCGGCGCTTGGCGGCATGAGGCCCATCGTCGAAATCATGACGGTGAACTTCAGCCTGTTGGCGCTCGATCAAATCGTCAACACCGCGGCGCTTTATCACCATATGTCGGGCGGACAATTCTCGGTGCCGCTCGTCGTGCGCATGGCAACGGGTGCGGGCCGTCAGGTCGCGGCGCAACATTCGCATAGCTTCGAAGGCTGGTACGCGGGCATTCCCGGCATCAAGGTGCTCGCGCCCGCCACCATCGAAGACGCGCGCTACATGCTTGCCCCCGCTCTCGCCGATCAGGACCCGGTGCTGATCTTCGAGCACGCGGGGCTCTACAACATGGAAGGCGAAGTGCCGAACGACGTAACGAGCGTGGACATCCGTTCCGCGAAAGTGAGACGCGTTGGCAACGACGTTGCGATTCTTGCTTACGGCGGCTCCTTGCAGAAGGCATTGCAGGCGGCCGAAGCGCTCGCCGCCGACGGCATCGCAGCCGAAGTCGTCGATCTTCGCGTGCTGCGGCCCTTGGACGATGCAACCATCATGGCGTCCGTGACGAAGTGCCGGCGTGTCGTGATCGTCGATGAGTGCTGGCGCAGCGCTAGCGTTGCGGGCGAAATCATGGCGCGCATCGTCGAGCAGGCTTTCTACGAACTAGATGCTCCCGTGGCGCGCGTGTGTGCGGAAGAGGTGCCCATCCCTTACGCCCGGCACATGGAAGAGGCCGCACTGCCTCAGGTCGACAAGATCGTTGCCTCAGTCAAGCGACTACTTCCGTGAACACATCCCACCCGGACGAGCACCTCACATGATCGAATTCACGCTGCCTTCCATGGGCGCAGACATGGACGAGGGAACACTGCTCGAATGGAAGGTGAAGCCGGGGGACGCCGTCAAACGAGGCCAGGTGATGGCCGTCGTCGACACGAGCAAAGCCGCCGTGGACGTCGAATGTTGGCAGGAGGGAGTTGTCGATCGACTGATCACCGCACCCGGGGAGAAAATTCCCGTGGGGACGGCCATGGCCACATTGCTCGAACCAGGCGAGGCGCCCAGCGCGGCTACACCCGTACAGACCGAAATACCGCAAGTCGTCGCAACCGCCGTCGGGGCAACGCCGCGCCGAAGGGTCTCGCCGGCGGCGCGCAAGCATGCACAGGAACATCAGGTCGACCTCGACGCCATCGTCGGCACGGGGCCGCAAGGTTCCGTGACGCTCGACGACGTCAAGCAGGCAATCGCCCACGCCGCCACGCCTATGCCCGTGAGCGCGCCCGTCGACCGGGTCGCGGAAATGAGGAAGGTGATCGCGAGCGCCATGGAACGCTCCAAGCGCGAGATTCCGCATTACTACGCCTGCGAGACGATCCCCCTCGGCAAGGCGTTGGCTTGGCTCGCGGCCGAGAACGAGAAACGGTCGATCGCCGAACGGGTGCTTCCGGTCGTGCTGCTGCTCAAGGCGGTGGCCGTCACCCTCAAGCGCTTTCCTGAACTGAACGGCTTCTATCGCCAGGGCGCCTTCGCGGCGGCTCCGAAGGTTCACGTAGGCGTAGCGATTTCGCTGCGCCAAGGGGGGCTGATCGCACCGGCTCTGCTCGATACCGACATCAAGCCGATGACGAAAATCATGCACGAACTGATGGACCTTACTGCGCGCTGCCGGGCGGGGTCGTTGAAGAGTTCGGAGCTCTCGGAACCGACTATCACTGTGACGAACCTAGGCGAACAAGGCGCCACCGAAGTCTTCGGCGTCATCTACCCGCCTCAGGTCGCGCTGGTGGGATTCGGTCGCATCGCCGAGCGGCCATGGGCGGAAAACGGCGGTCTGAAGGTCGTGCCCGCGGTGACCGCCAGCCTTTCGGCCGATCATCGCGTATCCGACGGGCACCGCGGAGCGTTGTTCTTGCTCGAGCTTAGCGAAGCGCTGCAGCACCCCGAGGAGTTGAGTCGATGAACGATACCGATGTCCGCGCCGTCGTGGTGGCGACCTTGAAATCCATTGCACCGGAACTCGAGGAGCCAGCGCTGCGCGACGATCGCCCGCTTCGCCTTCAGGTCGACCTCGATTCGATCGACTGGCTCAACTTCCTGTTGAGACTGCATGAACGACTCGACGTCGAGATCCCCGAATCCGATTATCAGAGGCTCGTCACGATCGCCGATATCGCGGCTTACCTCGTGAAGAAAATGAACCCGCCTCACAAGTCGGGCAGATAGTCGGGCTCGGGCAGCGCAGCCCCGGGCCGCGCTGCGCGTTCCGGCGCGTGGGCCGGCCTGGCCACATGCAGCGCCGGTAGCGGACGCCGTAACGCATCCGGCGCGATACCGCCCTTCAATGCCGCGACCAACCCCGCCGCCTCCAGATAACTGTCGACTTCGTGGAGTTGGCCTCGCGCCCACGGCAAATCCGCCAGCCGGTTATGCATCATGCTGGCGTTGCCCCGCACCGCGATCACGGGGATGCCCTGTTCGAGCGCCGCCAACGTCGGCAGTCCGATGCAGCCTTCCGGGATCACAAGACAAGACACGTCCATCGAAGTGAGCACGCTGGGCGCACGCATGGAAGCCTCGTCCACGACGATCCGGGGACTGCGCTGAAGCCCCTTGAGCACGCACATGAAGAAGCCGACCGATATCGCTTCGGCCGCCATACGCGCGTCGACGACGCCCACGTCCTCGTGCGCGACGGCGACTGACTCGTACATCGGTGCGTGCGCGGCGGGGATATCCAGCAGCGTCGACACGGCGTGAGTCAGCAAGGCCTCGACCCCGCCCCAGGGATTGACCAGTTCGCCGTGGCTTCGGTAGTAGGCCGTACGGCAAGCCGCGTCCACCTCGATCCGCGTCGAGATGGCGAGCGCGTCGAATTGGCCGCGCCTTGCTCGCACCGCGTCGAGCAGGCGGTCCAGATGCAGAACGACGCCGCTCGCCCGCCCCGCGGGCGTCATACGCGACGCGAGCTTCAGAGCCGGATCGATCAGGACGACGCCCGTGGACGAAAGGCCGAACGTGGCGACGGCCGCGGCAACCGAGTTGAGCGCCGCGTTCAGCACCGGGGCTTGCTCATGCGCTTCCACAGCGGCAAGCACGCGATTGGCGCGCGTGGGACGCAGCCCCGCCGTGCCCATCAAGAGCCGGGACAGCGTGCTGCCTTCCACATAGAGCGCATTGTCCGGCAATTCGTTGAGGTCCGACGCATTGACCGCGTTCGGGTGAGTAATGAGCGTGTCGCACACCGACGCCAGCAGTTTCACAACGGGATTCGCGTCTCCCGCATGCCCGCCGATCGTGCAGGCGATGCCGGTCGGAATGACCAGCGCGACGTTGAATGCGTGCGTATTCTCCGCCTCGCGTTTCCTGAATTCGAAGAGGGAGTGCGAGCGCGCGGTCAACTCGGGCGCCACGCCTTCCACCACCGCAACGTCGCAGCGCCACGACGTCTCGCCGATAGCGTTGACGACGAATCTGACCGGGATCGAAGAGGCCCCGATCTGCGTCATTACCCTTTTTTCGAGCCAGGAAAGGGATGGCACCGATGACGGGTCGACCGGAACGTCAAGCTCGAATTCTCGCACTTGCATGGCTGGCCTCCCGAGGGCGGACAATGCGTCAAAATGGATTATGGGCGGGGGGGAGAACCGTGAGATTGATGCACGTCAACACCTCAGAACGCGCGGCGCATACGCTCGTTGCAGTTGGCCATGCCGCCGTGGCTGTGGCGGCGGGAGCGTTCCATGCCGGCCGCCTGGCAGGCGAAGCGTTCGGCCATATCGAAGGAGAGCGTCCATGATATTCGCCGACCGCAAAGATGCCGCCGAACAGCTCGCCTTGAGCCTGGACCGATACCGCGGCCATCACCCGTTGATCCTCGCGATACCGCGCGGCGCGCTGGAGATGGGCAGCGTGCTTGCGGCTCGCTTGCAAGGCGAGCTCGACGTCGTTCTCGTACGCAAGCTGCGTGCGCCCTTTCAGCCCGAATTGGCGATCGGCGCGGTAGACGAAACCGGTTGGACCTATTTGTCTGAGCACATCGCCGATCTTGGCGTCAGCGACCGCTATCTCGAAGAAGAAAAACAGCATCAGCTCGACGTGCTTCGGATGCGCCGAAGCCAATACTCGGCAGTGCGTCCGCCGGCCGACCCAGCCGGGCGCATCGTCATCGTCGTGGACGATGGGCTGGCGACGGGCGCAACCATGATCGCCGCGCTTCACGCCGTGAGAGCGGCGAACCCGGCAACGCTCATATGCGCCGTACCGGTGGCGGCGCCGGAGAGCTTGGAGCACGTCCGGCGATTCGCCGATTTGGTCGTCTGTCTTCAGACCCCTCCCGCTTTCTACTCGGTTGGCGAGTTCTATCGCTCGTTCTCGCAGGTCGACGACGACGAAGCCATTCAAATGCTGAAACAGGCCGCGTTGCTCCAAGTCAACCGCGCAGATCTGAAACCGTCGCCATCGTCGGGCGTCGAATGAGTGGCCGCAGTTCATCGAGCGTCCGCGTGTTCAGTACGTCGCGCTTTTCGAGCCAACCGCGCCGCGCTTCGTCGATGCCGTAGCGCACGTTGTCGAAGTCGAGCCGCCCGTGCGCATCCGAATTGATCGAAACCAGCACGCCTTCCGCCTTTGCCATCCGGCAGTATGTATCGGCCAAATCGAGCCGCTCCGGATGCGCGTTCAACTCGAGATGGCAGCCGCGTTCGCGGGCCTTGCGAATGACGCGCACGAGATCGATATCGCACGGCTCTCGCTCCTCGATCAATCGCCCAGTCGGGTGCGCGAGGATCGAACAACATGGATGCTCGAGCGCGCGCAGCACGCGCTCCGTCTGTTTCGCGCGAGGCAAGTCGAAGTGGCTATGAACCGCAACCACGACGACGTCCAGGCACATCAGGATCGCATCCGGCAAATCCAAGCTCCCATCCTCCAAAATATCGACTTCGATGCCTTTGAGTACGGTGATGCCGTCCAGCCTGTGGTTGACCCGATCGATCTCTTCGAGCTGTTTCGCCAGGCGCTTGGCATCGAGACCATGAGCGACAGCCAAGCGCGGCGAGTGGTCGGTGATCGCGAGATAGGACAGGCCGCGCTCGCGCGCCGCGAGCGCCATGTCGAGCACGCTATCGCGCCCGTCGCTGGCGCTAGTATGCGCATGAAGGTCGCCTCGCAAGTCGCCGCGTTCAACGAGCGCCGGTAGCCGATGCGCGCCGGCCGCTTGGAGTTCGCCACGGTTTTCCCGCAATTGCGCGGGAATCCATGGCAGCCCGATCGCGTCGTACACCGATTCCTCGGTCTCGCCGGCGATGCGCGCGTCTTTCCGAAATACGCCGTATTCGTTGATCTTCAACCCGCGCGCCTGCGCAATGCGGCGCATGGCGATGTTATGCGCCTTAGAGCCCGTGAAATACACGAGCGCGGCGCCGAAGCTTGCGGGAGCCACCACTCGTAGATCCACCTGCATACCACTGCGCAACGTGACGCTCGCGCGCGTCTCGCCGAGGGACAATACCTCGGCAACCTCGTCGTAGCGCACGAAACGTCGCATGACGGCGGACGCGACGGCGGCGTCGCGCGCGGCGACGAGAATGTCCAAATCGCCCACCGTTGCTGCGCGGCGGCGAAAGCTTCCCGCAGCGACGACGTCGCCCACATCGCTCGTTGCTCTCAGATAAGCCATGAGCGGCTGCGCATACTGCTCCGCCAGCGCCAGCTTGAAGCGGCGCGATTTGTGCAAATGCGCTTCGATCGTTTCGACGATGTGCGCCTCGGTCTTTTCGCCGAAGCCGGGCAGCTCACGGATTCGTCCCTCCTTCGCCGCGCGGTATAGCGCATCGATCGTCTGCACGTGAAGCGCATCGTGAATGGCGCGCACGCGCTTCGGCCCCAACCCTTGTACCTGCAGCAACTCGGTGATCGCCGCAGGCATCTCATGGTGCAAACGCTCGAGCAAATCGCATTTCCCGCTTGCTGCGATCTCCCGCATTTTGCTCGCCAGGTCGTCGCCGATGCCGGGGATCGCTTTGAGGTCTTCGTTCTGCTCGATCATTGCCGCCACGCTCGTGCCGAACTCCCCGACCGAGCGCGCCGCGTTGCGGTAAGCGCGGATGCGAAACGGATTTTGCCCTTGGATTTCGAGCAGGTCTGCGATCTCTAGAAAGATCGAGGCAATTTCGGCGTTGTGAAGCGGCATGAGCGTATGACCGCGCTAAAGTCGCGAATCGACGCACAACCGATGTGCGCCGGGATCGTATTCGAGTTCGTAATCGACGGGCATACGCTGGCCGCCTTCGAACGATCTCGTGCGAGCATTCATGGCACGCCTCGCGCAAACGTCTGAACAACGCCGCACCGCCATCGCCGGCGGCCATTCGTGTTCAGCGTAGCCCCCACGCCCCGGTCGATGTTGACGTGAGTCAACGAACGGCGCTCGCGCGAGCGAGCGCGCGCCCGCTCGGTCTTGATCGCCGTCAAGCTCGGACTCTCTCGATTGCGAAACAATGATCCGTCGACACGCCGCGATCTATCGGTTCACGTCGATTCACTGAAGAAGGGCCAATCAACGCCGGCGCGCCATCCATCGGAGAGCGGTCATGCAGGGAAAAGCCATCGTCTTCCATCAGGAAGCTCGTCAACTTCTCGTCAATGGCGTGAATACCCTTGCCGAAGCGGTCAAGGTGACCCTCGGCCCCGCCGGCCGCAATGTTATCGTCGAGCGCGAGGGGCATTTGCCGACCGTTGCGAATTCAGGCGTCATCGTCGCCAACTCGATCGATGTGCCGGATCCGTTCGAGGAGATGGGCGCGCAATTGCTGCGTGAAGTGGCCACGCGAACGAGCGAGGTGGCGGGCGATGGCACCACGACCGCCACGACCCTTGCGCAAGCCATCATCGTCGAGGGCATGAAGTGCATTGCTGCCGGACACGACCCGATGGAGCTGCGACGCGCTATCGAAACGGCCGGCAAGCGCGTCGTCGCCGAGCTGCAGCGTCTGGCAAAACCGTGCGCGAGCACCGAGGAAATGCGCCAGATCGCGACCATATCGGCAAGCGGCGATGCCAGCATCGGCGAGCTTGTCGCCAAGGCGGTCGAGCGAGTCGGAACCGACGGCGCGGTCAGCGTCGAAGATGGATCGAAGATCGACGACGTCCTCGAGATCGCGGACGGATCGCTGATCGACCGTGGCTACCTCTCGCCGCTGTTCGTCGAATCGGCCAGCGGTGACGTCGTGCTGGAAGAGCCGCGTATCCTGCTCGCGGACATGAGCATCACTTCGCTGGCTCACCTGTTGCCCGTGCTCGAGGCTGTGACCGCGAGTGCCCGGCCGCTGCTCGTCGTCGCCAACGAAGTCGAAAGCGAGGCGCTGGCGACGCTCGTCGTCAATCATCTTCGCGGTACGCTGAAGTCATGCGCCATTCGCTCGCCTGGCTTCGGCGAGGGGCGCTCGGAGCAGCTCGCGGACCTTGCCGCCCTCACGGGCGCGACGGTCATCTCTGCGCAAATGGGTCGCAGCGTCGAGCATGTCACGCTGGATGATCTAGGCTGCGCCCGTCGCGTCGAAGTGGCCCGCGACAAAACCACGATCATCGCGGGCAGTGGCGATAAGGCGAGAATCGAAGCGCGGGTTGCAAACCTGAAGCAGCGACTCGAAACGGCTTCCGACCGCCACGAGAAAGACGCGCTCAAGCGGCGGCTATCGAAGCTCGCAGGCGGCGTCGCGGTCATCAAGGTAGGGGCGGCCACCGAGGCGGCGCTGCGCGAACGCCGAAACCGCTTCGACGATGCCCTGCATGCCACCCGTGCAGCGGTGGAAGAGGGAATCGTCGCGGGCGGGGGCGTTGCCTTGTTGCGGGCAAGACATGTGCTCGACGTGTCTGCCGCCGGCGATCTCGATGTCCACCGCCTCGGTGCGACGATCGTGCATCACGCGCTTGCGTGGCCCCTGAGGCAAATTGCCCAAAACGCCGGAGCGGACGGACAAGCCGTCGTGCATGAGGTCGCGGCCGCGTCCGGCAATTACGGCTTCGATGCGAAAGCCGGCCGCTATGGCGATATGGTCGAGTTCGGCATCGTCGACCCGCTCAAGGTCACACGTTCGGCGCTGCAGAACGCGATTTCCGTATCGTCGCTGATGCTGACGACCGACTGCATGGTCGCTGGATTGCCGGGCGCGGATGGCACGGTCTTTCCACCGGGCGGGTGAACGCACGGTAGGCAGCCGTTCATCAGCCCGCGCGACCTCGAACGAATCGCGCCGTGCGAATTCGACGGATGGGACACATCATACGAGGCGTCACCGGTTCCCCGAGCCGCGGCGAACAGTTCTGCGCCCTCGCCCACTTCGTGCGTCGCACGAGCCGTCTACCTATAACCGATACACGCGCTCGGCATTATCGTAAAACAGCGCGCGCCGCTCATCCGTTGAAAAATCCTTCGTGATCGCTTTGAACGCGTTGAACACATCGTCATAGCTGCTGAAAAGCTTGTCGACCGGAAAGTTACTCGCGAACATGCATCGCGCTGCGCCGAACGCTTCGATCGCGTGCAGCACAAACGGTCGAATGCTGTCGACGGTCCATTTCCAATCGCCCATACCTAGCCCCGAAATCTTGCATGAGACGTTGGGCGCAGACGCCAGCAGCTTCATGCTTTTTTTCCATCCATCGATTTCCTCGGGGGCGCGATCAACTGGCATCCCCGTATGATTGAGCACCATCTGCGTGTTGGGGAAATCGCGTGCGAGTGCAAGCGCCTCCTCCATTTGCGTGTAATAGAGCTGCAAATCGAACGATAGGCCGTACCGCTCGAGCAGCGCGTAGCCGCGGCGCCAACGACTCTCGCTCATAAGATGCGGACTGTCGATGAACGTCTTTACGGGATCTCGATGGAAGTTCAGGCATTGCCGAATGCCTCTTACGTTGGGGTATTCGCAGTGCTCCTCGAGCACGGACTGCACGCCGTCCGAAGCCAGATCGGCAAAAGCGACGATGCCGTGCGGGTAGCCATGACGATCCGCCACACCTTGCAGCCAGCGTGTCTCGGCCACAGGGTCGTTGTGATCATACTCGACCTGCAAGTGCACGGTCTTCACCACGTTTTGGTGCTGGATATCCTCCAAGAAGTCTTCGATCAAATAGTCTTTGCGAATCGCAGAATAGTCGCCGAACACGCGTTCGAGCATCGGTCCCTGCAGCCACGGATAGTTCCCCGTGCGCAGATCGTAGAGGTGGTGATGCGGGTCGATGATGGGCAAGCTTTCCATGGCGTCTCCTGAACTTGTCGTTTCGCTGCGAACGAAGCGCCGCCGCTCCGACGCGCGGCGGCCGCACATCGCGTGCGCGATCAATCCATTAATCGATCAATAGCTTCCGGCCGAAGGCGGATAGACACGCTTGAGCTTGGCTTGTGCGTCGGACTGATCGATCGTGTCATGCGTCACGAGCGGCTCGTTCAATGCGACTTCTCGGGTCGTCGGCTTGTGGTTCAGTGCGTTGAAGACCTGCGTGGTCGCATCTATCCCCTGGCCAACGGCTTCTTGCAGAAACACGCCTTCGATCGCACCCTCTCGTAGCAAATGGATGGTCGTCGGACTGCCATCGGCGGTGACGACCGCCACCTTGCCTGTCAGACCTCTTGTTTGCAGCGCTTTCGCCGCACCGATCGCGGCTTCGTCGTACATACCGTAAATCGCTTTGATATCCGGGTGCGCCGTCAGCACGTCATTGGCCTGCGCGATTGCTTCATTGACGGTGAGGCCATGCGTCTGCAGCACTTGGACCAGGTCGCATCCATCCGCTTTGAACGATTCTTGTGCGCCCTTCATATACTTTTGCGCATTTTCCCGGTCCAGCGGCAGCGACAACATGGCGACTTTGTTGCCGCCACGTTGCTTCGCCAACTTGCAAACGTAGGCGCCTTCCGCCTTGCCCGTTTCATAGTTGTTGGCCGTGACCGCCGAGGTAAAGTCGGTTTGCCCTGCGGCCGGCCCGATACCGGCAAATGCGATCGGCACCGACTTTTCCTTCAGCACGCGCAGGACAGGCGGCGTGCTCGTCGAACTGACCGGCCCCATGACGATCGCGCTGACGCCGCGTGTGAGCGCCGTGTGCACGTTGTCCATTTGCTTCGCGGGCGAGTTCTCCGATGTGAGTTCGACGTAGTTCATCCCCAGTTCCTGGGCGCGCTGCTTGACGCCGTAGGCCACCCATTGCCAGTACGAAATGTCCAACGACGGCGCAATGTAAGCAACGGTCGGCTTGCTTTGCGCGAACGCTGCTTGCGGCAGTGCGGCGTAGCCCAGCAATGCGGTTGCGGCTATCAGGCCCTTCAATAACTTTCCCGATCCACTACCGTTGTTCGAAAGAGTGAGGTTCACGCTTGTCTCCTTTAGCCTCGTTGATACGGCTTAGCGCCGCGCTTTAGTCATGCGGTCGACCAGCACCGCGATTAGAATGACGATGCCTGTCACGGCGCCTTGCCAGAAGCTGTTCACACCGATCAGGTTGGCGCCGTTTTGGATGACCGTGATCATCAGCGAGCCCAGCAGTGCGCCGATTGCGGAACCCGTCCCGCCGAATAGGCTCGCGCCGCCGATCACCACGGCCGCGATTGCCTGCAGCATCAGGCTCGAACCGGCCGTCGCCTCGGCATTGCTCACGTAGGACACGCTGACGATGCCCGCGAACGACGCCAACAGTCCCGACAGCAGATAGGCAGCGACGCGCACGCGATTAACTGGAATGCCGATGACCCGCGCGGAGGAACTGCTGCTACCGACCGCATACAGCCAGCGGCCGGCCACGACTTTGCGCAGGGACAGTTCGATCGCAACGAGCAGCAGCAAGCACCACAGCAGATAATTGGGCACGCCCGGCACCAGCGTGCCCGCATCGAGCAGCCAATAGTCGGGATTGGAGATCGGCAGAGAATTGCCGTTCGTCACAATGAACGCCAAGCTCCCGGCAATGGCGTAGGTGCTCAAAGTTACGACGAACGGCGCAAGACCCACGAAGGTGACGAGCGCTCCGTTGATCGCGCCGATGAGCACCCCCACCGAAAGCCCAACCAGGCTGCTTGCGATTGCGCCATATCCATGTGCCATGGCAAGGCCCGTCACCATGCCCGTCAACGAAAACACGGATCCGACCGAAAGATCGATACCGCCCGTGATGATGACGAGCAGTACTCCGAAAGACATGATCGCGAGCGGTGCGCAGGCCTGCATGACGTTGGCGATGTTGCCGCCGGACAGCGCGGCAGGCACGAGCGCGCCGACCGCCAATTCGACGATGCCGATGGCGATCGCTATCGCGATTTCCGTGCGGTACGTCGACAGCACGCGCCGGGCGTATCGGCGCGGCTGGTCTCGTTCTCCGGCAAGAGCATGGGTGACCGACTTCATCGTTGTCTCCGATTGGAATAGCGAGGGGGCACTAGGCCGCCATGCCTGTTGCATGGGCCAAATCTGTTTCGTTCACGTCAGAGCCGTTCAGCACGCCCGTCGGGAGACCGTCCAAGTCGAACGTCAGCACCGTCTCGCACAACTCGACGAGCTCGATGTATTCCGTCGACCACCAAAGCACCGAGGTCCCCTGCGCCATCAGCTTGCGGATCAAGGCGTAGATCTCGTGCTTGGTGCGGATGTCGACGCCGCGCGTCGGCTCTTCCAGCACCAGCAACTTGGGTTTGAGCGGCAGCCAGCGCGCGATCAGCAGCTTCTGTTGCGTCCCGCCGCTCAACGTCGCGGGCAAATCCCACAGCGAACGCGCCCGGATATTCAGCGCGTCGATCAAGCGTGCGCCGCGCTCGGCTTCCTCGCCGCGAGCGATACCGCGCCGCTCGACGATGCGCCGCGCGGCCATCAGGTTGTCGATGATCGGCAGTGTGGCGAGGATGCCCTTGTTCGCACGGTCGCCCGAAACGAACCCGACGCCGGCGCGCGCCGCCGCGGCGCAACTCGCATATCTCATCTGTGCGCCGTTACGCGTGATCGACCATTCGCGGTGGACCGCTTGTCCGGTCAACGCTTCGATCAACGCAATCGGGCCGGTCGGCGCACCAGCTAACCCCACGATCGAACCGGCGGGAATCGTCAGCGTGATGTCCGAGTGTGCGAGGGCGAACTCGTCACCCTGCGTCGCGTGTTGGACAGCGCCGGAGCCCGACGATGCACGCGCTTGCGCTTGCGCTTGCGCTTGCGCTTGCGCTCGCGACCACGAATGATCTTCTGTTGCCACGCTCTGCCCCATGGACTCGATGATTTCGCCGTCCGTGATCGCGCTCAGCGCTACCCGGTCGACGGAGGTCTTTCCGTCGCGAATGATCGTGCAGACGTCTGCAATCTGCCGAATCTCGCGCATCCGGTGCGAGACGAACAGCACCGCGAGACCGGTCTCTTTCACGAGCCGTCTTATCACCGCAAACAGACGTCCCGTCTCCGCCGCCGTCAGATTCGCCGTGGGCTCGTCGAGCAGCAGAAGCTTCGCGCCCGAGCCGAGCGCACGCGCGATTTCGACGAGTTGCCGCTCGTGCAAACTCAGATCGCCAACCAGGCGGCCAGCCGCTTCGCGCGCAAAGTGCGGATCGATCAGCGCGAGCGCTTCGATCGCAAGCGCTACCGCAGCACGCTCGCTGTACTTTTGCGCCGCGCGTCTGAATCGCGGCATCGCGATGTTTTCCGCGACGGACAAATGCGGCAGCAGCGCGAGCTCCTGGTTCACGACGGAAATCGCGCCGTCCTCGACTTGCGTGGTGGCCGCCCTGCCTAGCCGCTTTCCGTCGAATTCGAGCGTTCCGCCGTCGGGTTCGTACTGACCCGCGACGATTTTGATGAAGGTCGACTTGCCCGCGCCGTTGCCGCCGAGAAAGGCATGCACCTCGCCCGGCGCAATCGACAAATCGCACCCTTTCAGCACGCTCGTCGGGCCGAAGCTTTTTACGATCGAGCGCGCCGACAACACGTACGGCGGTTGCGCCATTCGAAGTCTCCCATCGCGATAGGCGGTGTGCGCGCGCCGCCATGCGGCAGCCGCGCAAATGATTCGAGCGGGGATCGGACCAGCAAGCGGAACGTGAACGGGCCTTCCCTCTAGGAGCCCAGTTGCACGGGTCGCTTGCCTAGACGCCTGCGAGTTCGGGCGTTCGCGCAAAGGAAGCGAAATGCGGATAATGCATCGAAGTCTCCTGCGCGGTTGTGCGCCGCGTCATTGGTGTCTGTTTGGTGTAGGCACAGAATGGCAGCGTCGACCGCGGGCAAGCAACGCGGTTTCGTTCAACTAAGGCTGAAAAATATTTCACGATGCGTATCCCACCGCTCAAAGCCATCATCGCGTTCGAGAGCGTCGCGAGAACCAAAAGCGTCAATCGCGCAGCCGAGGAGCTCGGCTTGACGGCTTCGGCCGTCAGCCACCAATTGAGCAACTTGGAGTCGATCATCGGTCGGCCGTTGTTCCAACGGTCCGGGCGGGGACTCACGCTGACGCCGACGGGCGAACGCTACCTTGCCGACGTGACGGGTTCGCTGGCCGATTTGAGCCGCGCGACCGAGCGCGCATCGAGCCGCAGGGAAGTGGACATCTTGCGCGTGCATTCCAGCCCGAGCTTCGGGCTGATGTGGCTGCTGCCGCGACTGTCCTCGTTCCAGGAGGCGAACGGCGACATCCAACTGAATCTGGCGTGTTCGTATGAGGACATCTCGTTCTCGAACGGCTACTACGACGTCGATATCCGGCACGGTTACGGCAATTGGAGCAACCTCGAAGTCAGAACGATTCGAGGCGAGTACATCGCCCCGCTGGCTTCGCCCAGCTACCTCGAACGCAACCCCGTCCACACACCGGCCGATTTGCTCACGCATCGCCTGATCTATTCGGAGACGCCGCTCGTCCAGTGGAAGCAGTGGTTCGGCCGCACCGGTGTGCCCGCGGCGCAGAAGACCTTCGACTTCTCGTTCGACCGCTCGTACATGTCGATCGAAACGGCAGCGCTCGGCCTGGGCATTGCGCTCGAAAGCCTGATGCTTGCCTCGGTGAAGATTCGAGAAGGATTATTGGTGCCTGTCTTCGACCAAGCGCAAGCCGTGGAAGTGGGCGCACATCACCTCGTTTACCCGAATCAAAACGCCGATCTACCGCGCGTCGAACGGTTTCTCGCTTGGATGGAGCGCGAGGCATCCGCGCGTCCATAAGCATCGCCCATCGTCATCTGAATTTTTCTCAGCGATGGTTGAGCGTTTCCACGTTGTTTCGGCCGGCCCTTCAGCGAAAACTACGGGCACCAATCAACACCCAGGAGACAATCGATGCTGCTCGAGAACAAAGTCGTCATGGTCACCGGCGCGGCCTCGCCGCGCGGGATCGGCAAGGCAACGGCGAAGGCGCTGGCCGAACAAGGCGCTCACGTGGTCGTGATCGATTTGCGCAAGGAAGACGCCCAAGCCGCCGCGGCCGATCTAGGCAAGGCGCATCTCGGTCTCGCCTGTGACGTCACGGATAAAGCCGCGTGCGTCGCCGCGGTCCACGCCACGCTGGAACGCTTCGGCCAAGTCGACGGCCTCGTCAACAACGCAGGCATCACGCAACCGGTGCGCACGCTCGAGATCGGCGCCAAGGATTTCGATGCCATCATCGACGTCAATTTGCGCGGCACGCTCTACATGTCGCAAGCCGTGATCCCCGCCATGAAGGAACGCAAGCGCGGCAGCATCGTTTGCATGTCTTCGGTTTCCGCGCAGCGCGGCGGCGGCATCTTCGGCGGCCCGCACTACAGCGCCGCGAAAGCGGGCGTGTTGGGATTGGCCAAAGCGATGGCGCGCGAATTCGGCCCCGATCATATCCGCGTCAATTCAATCACGCCGGGGCTGATCCAGACCGATATCACGGGCGACAAACTCACGCCTCAGATGCGCGAGGAAATCATCAAAGGGATTCCGTTAGGCCGGCTCGGCGATGCGGCCGATGTAGCCAATGCATGCGTATTCCTCACGAGCGATCTGTCGTCGTACCTGACGGGCATCACGCTCGACGTGAACGGCGGCATGCTGATCCATTGACGAACGCGCCGCACCGATGCGGCTTTCGTGACTGACATCCGGGACAACACGGGAATTGGGTAGCTGACGCCCCGCGCATCGCTGCGTGCGAAGCCGCAGTGAGCGATCTCTGATCGACTGCGGAGGGGCTCAGCCCATAGGAGACAAAAGATGAAATCCACCTACGCGGCATCGCCCGCGACCGACGCGGCCGCCGACAGCGATTCGCCGACATTCGAGGCTAGAACCTACGCAAAGGTCAGCCGCAGAATCATTCCGTTCCTCATGCTCTGCTATCTCGGCGCCTACCTGGATCGCGTCAACGTGGGCTTTGCAAAACTGCAGATGCTCAGCGATTTGCGATTTAGCGAAACGATCTACGGCATGGGCGCAGGGGTGTTCTTTCTCGGCTACTTCCTGTTCGAAGTGCCGAGCAACGTCATTCTTCATAAAGTTGGCGCACGCAAGTGGCTCGCTCGCATCATGCTGACGTGGGCCGTCATTTCCGCAAGCTTCATCTTCGTGAAATCGCCGACGGCCTTCTACGCGCTTCGCTTTCTGCTAGGCGTCGCCGAAGCGGGTTTCGCGCCGGGCGTCATTTTGTATCTGACGTATTGGTATCCGAGCGCGCGCCGTGCGAAGGCGCTATCGATCTTCTTCATGGCGATCCCGCTCGCGGGCATCCTCGGCGGTCCCATGTCGGGATGGATCATGCATTCGCTGCAAGGTGTGATGGCGCTCACCGGATGGAAATGGCTATTTCTTCTCGAAGCCTTGCCTTCCCTCGTACTGGGCGTCGTGATCCTGCTCTATCTCGACGATGGGATTGCAAGCGCGAAGTGGCTCACCGAAGCGGAAAAGCATCTGCTCGCCCGCAATGTCGCCGGCGACAATGCGCACAAAACCGCCCACGCTTCGATCAAAGCGTTCATCGGCGACCGCCGTTTGTGGCTGTTGGCGGCGATCTATTTCTGTGTCGTGCTCGGTCAATACGGCCTGACGTTTTGGCTGCCCACCATCATTCGCAAAGCCGGCGTATCGGACCCGCTGTGGGTCGGCCTGTTCACCGCGATTCCGTATCTGTGCGCCATCGTCGCACTGCCGCTCGTCGGCATGAGCGCCGACCGGCTGCGCGAGCGGCGCCTTCATCTGGCAGTGCCGATGCTCGTTTCGGTCGCGGGCTTCGCCGCCCTGCCCTTACTCGGGAGTGTCGGCGCCTCGATCGTGTGCTTGAGCATCGCATCGGCCGGGATTCTCGCCGCGTCGTCTCAGTTCTGGTCGCTGCCGACCGCCCTGCTCGGCGGCGTATCGGCCGCGGCAGGCATCGCCGCCGTCAACTGCTTCGCCAATCTCGCAGGCTTCTTTTCCCCAGCCATCGTCGGCTGGCTCAACGATCTGACGGGCAAGTCCACCGCGGGCCTGATCTTCATCTCGCTCACCGTAACGCTGGGCGCATTGCTCGTGTTCCTCGTCCCGGCGAAATCGGTCAATCGTTGAAAAGCCGCGAAACTTTCGATGTCACAGGAGTCATGAATGGATAACACAGCAATCGCGCCGGAGGTCTCGCTTGCCGAGCGCGCGTACCGGATCCGAAGAAACGCGTTATTGATGGGCGAAGTGCAAGGACAGGGTTATATCGGTCAGGCACTCGACATCGCCGATGTATTGGCCGTCGCCTACTTCGACGCCATGCGCTACCGGCCCGAAGATCCCGAATGGGAAGGCCGCGACCGCTTCCTGCTGTCGAACGGGCACTATGCGATCGCGCTGTATGCGGCGCTGTTCGAAGCGGGCATTCTGCCGGCCGATGAGCTCGAAACCTACGGCAGCGACGATAGCCGCCTGCCGATGTCGGGCATGGCCAGCTACACCCCCGGCATGGAAATGTCGGGCGGCTCGCTGGGACAAGGGCTGACGATCGCCGTCGGACGTTGCCTGGGCCTCAAGCGCAAAGGCTCCGACGCATTCGTCTATACGCTGTTCTCCGACGGCGAGCTCGACGAAGGTGCAGTTTGGGAAGGCCTGATGTCCGCATCGCATTGGAAGCTCGACAATCTCATTGCCGTGGTCGACGTCAACAATCAGCAAGCCGACGGCCCGTCCACGCAGATCATGGCGTTCGAGCCGCTGGTTCCGAAGCTCGAAGCGTTCGGCTGGTACGTGCAACGCGTCGATGGCAACGACCTCGATGCCGTTGCGCGCGCGTTCGAGCGCGCACGCCGGCACGACGAACCGCAACCGCGCATCATCGTGTGCGACACGAAGATGGGATGCGGCGTTCCCTTCCTCGAACAACGGGAAAAAAACCATTTCATTCGAGTCGATGCGCACGAGTGGCAACTCGCGCTTGAAGCACTCGAAGCCGGGAGACAAGCATGAGCGCGATCGCGAAAGCACCCCGCCTCAAAACGTCCGCGATGATCGCCTCGATCGCGGCAGAAGGCCAGGCCACCCGTTCGGCCCCGTTCGGTCATGCACTGGTGGAGTTGGCGCGCACGAAGGCTAACGTCATCGGCATGACCGCCGATCTGGGCAAGTACACGGATCTTCACATCTTCGCAAAAGCGTTTCCCGATCGGTATTACCAGATGGGAATGGCGGAACAATTGCTGATGGGAGCAGCGGCTGGTTTCGCGCACGAGGGTGCGCAACCGTTCGTCACGACCTATGCGGTCTTCGCGACGCGGCGCGCATACGACTTCATCCATCAAACCATTGCCGAGGATAACCTCGACGTGAAGCTCGTGTGCGCGCTGCCGGGCTTGACAACGGGCTACGGCCCTAGCCACCAGGCGGCGGAAGACTTGGCGTTGATGCGCGCCATGCCGAACATGACCGTAATCGACCCATGCGATGCCCTCGATATCGAGCAGATGGTGCCGGCGATCGCCGCGCACCCGGGGCCCGTCTACGCGCGGCTATTGCGCGGCAATGTGCCCGCGGTGCTGGACGAGTACGACTACCGGTTCGAGCTCGGCAAGGCCAAGCTTCTACGCGACGGCAAAGACGTGCTCTTGATTTCGTCGGGCATCATGACGATGCGCTCGCTCGAAGTCGCGAAGGCGCTGCAAAGCGATCATGTCGATGTCGCTGTGCTGCATGTGCCGACGATCAAACCGCTCGACACGGACACGATCGTGCGCGAAGCCAAACGCAGCGGCCGCATGGTGGTGGTGGCTGAGAACCACACCGTGATAGGCGGGCTCGGCGAAGCGGTCGCATGCGAGCTCGTGAAGGCAGGCTTCACTGGCGCTTTCCGACAGATCGCGCTGCCCGATGCCTTTCTCGACGCGGGCGCCCTGCCTACGCTCCATGCGCGCTATGGCATCTCGACCGAAGTCATGTCCGAAAACATCAAGGGATGGCTCGGCTGATCGTATTGACTACGAGTGACTCACCCATTGCGCGATCTGCGGCCAATATTGCGCAAGGGTGCGCTGCCCCATGAACAACCCGATATGGCCGCCCGGCACGGTTTTCTTGACGATGCGCTCTTTCGGTGTGCCGAGGTATTTCTCCGCATCCAGAACCTGTGCCGGCGGCGTAATATCGTCGGCCGCGCCCGCCAGAAGATAGACCGGACAAGTGATGTTGCGCAGATCGAGCTTGCGCCCCAGCCCGACGAACTGCCCCTTTGCGAACCGATTCTCCTTGAAGAGTTGGCCGATGACTTGCAGGTACCAACGTCCCGGCAAATCGATCGGGTTCTCGTACCAGCTTTCGAACGCCTCTTCCTTCGCAACGTAGGCAGGATCGTCGATGTGCTCGTAAAGGTCGATCTGTTCCTGCACGTAATGCTGCTCGGGGTGCATGTTCTTCCAACCCTGCAGCATGAACTTGCCCTTCATCAGACCACCGCCTAGCGCGACCAACTCTTCATAGAAGGACAACGGCGACTCGTGCGCCATCCGGGTAATCGGCGCATCGCCGACGTCGGTATCGATGGGCGCGCCCGCCAGCACGAGCGAATTGACCTTGTCCGGAAAGCGCGCGGCGATCATGGCCGACACCCAGCCGCCTTGGCACAAACCGACGAGATTGACGCGGCCACCGAGATCGTCGATCGCCACGATGAGTTCGGCCAGATAATTGTCGATCTCCAAATCCTTCATGTCGTACGTCGCGCTCTTCCAGTCGGTCAGTGCGACATGGCCCACGCCGTTAGCCAAAAGCGTCTGCACCAAGCTCTGCCCGTCCCTGTAGTCGGCGATCATCGCGGTGTGGCCCGCATAAGGCGCATTGACCAGGGTGGGTATCCCTCCTGGCGTTCCATACTCGCGTAAAACCATGGTCCGCAGATCGAGACGCACGCGATTAGGTGTCGCCATCGACGGTCGCAGTTCCTCGTTGATCTTGATTTCCTCGTCGACGAACTTCAGATTCTTCGCGTACAACTGCGCGCCCTGCTCGAACAATGCGGCCGCCATCGCCATTGGCCAAAACGCCGGCACGCTCGATAACGCGAAATCTTTGGATTTGATCGATTGTTTTTTCAGCATACCGGTTCCTTTCAAATGCTCGGCCGATGAGGCGCCTCGTGCGGTGTAGGTCGGATCATGTTCGGCGCGCGCGGCGCCGTACGCCACTGCAGTAATCGCCGTGGACGGCATACAACGCACAGCATTCGAGCGTATTGCGTAGACGGGGGCTATGAATTGATCGACATCAACCGTAGCCGCAAGACGCGTTACTTGCTGTATCGGGCAGGTCCAACCGCAATTTGCCAACGACCGTTCGCGAATATCGAACGTTCTTGCATCTGTCTAGCGAATAGCCGCGGAAAATAATAAAAGCCGTCGGCACCACCTAAAGGGTGTACAGTCGGACTAGGCTGGTCGCGCGTTGTGGCCTGCCGCACCAGGACACATCATGCGATCACCCATAAAACAAACCGCAACCCTTGCCGCCCGAGTGAGCGAGTACACCCAGGATCGCAGGAAGCAAGCGCTCATCCTCGAAACCGCGGACGCATTGCGCGCCGAGCAGCGACGCGTCAACGATGCCTCCATCGATTCGAACGCCAGTAAATGGCGCTATTCGGTCGTACGCGCAAAAGGCTGATCGTGGCACTCGAATTTCCCAATCCCAGCCGCAGTTACGATGCCGCGAGGCATCGCGTTTGTTTTTGGGGATACGATAATTCGCGCGAAATCACGTTCCAGGTGGACGACGCGATCATCAGAAATCTGCAGGCCGGCACCGGCACCGACGAGCGCTCGCTACTCGGCGCCTTCGATGAATGTCGTGAAAGGCTCCTCGAAATCGCTCGAAAGCAGTATGTCGCCGGCCCACAGAATCGATATTCGATTTCGTGAGCGGCCACGTTTTCGCTAGAACGCATCAGGATCTGCCAACCGCACAGGCTTAAGTCCTTCCAAGTCATCCGCTGTCACGGCGTTGCGATTCTACCTAGCTCGCGTCTTCTTCGACTAGTTCCGCATAAGCGCAATCGATCGACGTTCCGGCAGTGCCGGCGATCAATGCATCGATTTGCGCCAGCGCACCGATGACTGCGCGACGCCCGGAGCGCTTGGCAAACTCGCATGCTGCCTCGACCTTCGGCGCCATCGATCCGGCAGCGAAGCCTTGCGCGCCGAGTGCGTCGGGGCTCACACGACGAATCAGCCGCGCCGACGGTTTGCCCCAATCTCTGAAAACGCCTGGCACGTCGGTGGCGATCACGAGCAGGTCCGCGTCGATTGCCGAGGCAAGGAGCGCCGCGCTCGCATCTTTGTCGACCACGGCTTCAGCGCCGCAATAACGGCCGTCCGGCCCCTTGACGACAGGGATGCCCCCGCCACCCGCGCAAATGACGACCGCGCCTTTTTCGAGCAGCCATCGCACGGCCTGCATTTCGAGCAGGCGGACCGGTTTGGGGCTCGGCACCACGCGCCGATACGATTCGCCGTCGCGCGCCATCGTCCAGCCCTTCTCCGCAATCATCGCTTCGGCTTGCGCGAGGGTGCACACGGCTCCGATCGGCTTGGTCGGGCGCGCAAACGCCGGATCGGCGGCGCTGACCTCCACCATCGTCAGCAGCGTCGCGCAGGCCCGCTCGGAAGGCAGCTCGTTTCCGAGTTCCTGTTCGATCGTGTAGCCGATCATTCCTTCCGATTCTGCATCCAGGACATCGAGCGGAAAACGCTCGGCCAGCGGCATCTTCGCTTGTTCGAGCGCGAGCAGTCCAACTTGCGGCCCGTTTCCGTGCACGATCACGAGTTCGTTTTCCGCGGCGACCTTGGCCAGTTGAACGGCGGCAAGCCGAACGTTGCGGCGCTGCGCGTCCGCGCTGACCGGCTCACCGCGTTTGAGCAGTGCATTGCCGCCTAATGCCACGACTAATCGCATCGTTCGCTCCGCTCACCCGGCAAGCGTTGCGACCAATACGGCTTTGATCGTATGCAACCGGTTCTCCGCCTGCTCGAATACGACCGATGCATCCGACTCAAACACCTCATCGGTGATTTCGATGCCATTTTCAAGGCCGTACTGCTCCGCGATCTGCTTGCCTACATGCGTTGCCGTATCGTGGAGCGCCGGTAGGCAGTGCATGATCTTCACGCGCGGGTTTCCGGCAACTGCAACGAGTTCCGCATTGACCTGATATGGCAAAAGCGCTTGGATTCTTTCGCCCCACTTTTCCACCGGCTCCCCCATCGAAACCCAGACATCCGTGTAAATGAAGTCGACGCCTTTCACCGCTTCGGTGGGCGTTTCCGTCAACGTGAGGCGCGCTCCTGTCTGCGCCGCGATCGCGCGGCATTGCGCGATCAGCTCGTCGTGCGGCCACAATCGACGCGGCGCGCACAAACGCACGTCCATTCCCAGCTTCGCGCCGACCACCAGCAGCGAGTTGCCGCTGTTGTTGTGCGCATCGCCGATGTAGCAATAAGCAATGTCGTGAAGCGGTTTATCGCTGAATTCCGTCATCGTCAGGACATCGGCCAGCATTTGCGTCGGGTGAAATTCGTCGGTCAAGCCGTTATACACGGGCACACCGGCGTATTGCGCCAATTCCTCGACCGTTTCCTGAGCAAAACCCCGGTATTCGATCGCGTCGAACATGCGGCCCAGCACACGCGCCGTGTCCTTGATCGATTCCTTGTGCCCGATTTGCGACCCGGTCGGATCGAGGTAAGTGACATGCGCGCCCTGATCGTGCGCCGCCACTTCGAACGCGCAGCGCGTGCGGGTCGATGACTTCTCGAAAATCAAGGCGATGTTTTTTCCGGTCAAGCGCGGCACTTCCGTTCCCGCGTATTTGGCGCGTTTCAGGTCTCGCGATAGGTCCAGCAGATAGCGAATCTGGCGCGGCGTGTATTCGATCAGCGTCAGATAGCTTCGATTGTGTACGTTGAACATGGGGCATCCGTTGAGCAAAGAATAATGAGCGGCCTTGCGATGGTTCAGACGGTTCAGATGGTTCGGATATTTCAGATCTCGATCGGATCGCGCGCGATCGGACAACTGAGGCAATGGCTGCCGCCACGCCCCCGGCCGAGCTCGCCGCCGGGGATTTCGATCACCTCCACGCCCGCTTGCCGCATCTTTCGGTTCGTATACGTGTTGCGGTCGTAGGCGAGCACGACCCGGCGATCCAGCGCGAGCACGTTGTTGCCGTCGTCCCACTGCTCGCGTTCTGTCTCGTACGAGTCTCCGCCCGTCGTCAGCACACGCAGCGAGCCCAGGCCCAGCGCACCGGCGACGACAGAGAGAAACGCTTCGTCGTGCCGCTCGTAGCGAACCTCGCCGAGTTTGTCGCCGGGGTACAGGCTCGTGCAGCGAATACCTTGGGCCACGTCGGGATAGATGCTGACGAAGTCCACGTCGATGAAGGAGAACACGGTGTCCAGATGCATCGATGCACGCGCCTTCGGCAAGGCGCACGCGATGACGCGGTTCGCTCCATTGCCGGAGAATAAATGCCGCGCGACTTGCGTCACCGCTTGCGGGCTCGTGCGCTCGCCCATGCCGATCAGCACGACGCCGTTGCCGATCGGCATCACGTCGCCGCCTTCCAGTGTGGCGGCGCGGTAGTCGCGGTCGGGATCGCCCCACCACGTCTTGACCTTGCCTGCAAAGCGCGGATGAAAGCGATAGACGGCGGCGAGCAGCAGCGCCTCCTTGCGCCGCGCCGGCCAGAACATCGGATGCAAGGTGACGCCGCCATAGATCCATGCGCTCGGATCGCGCTGAAAGATTAGATTGGCAAGCGGCTGCATCACGAAATCGGAGCGTTCGAGATGACCGCCGAACAACCCGCGCGCATCGAACGGCAAGTCCGCCTTGGCAATGCCGCCGATCAACGCGTCGGTCAGTTGCTGCGCCGGCATCTCTTCAAGCCAGAGCCGCAACTCACGCAGCATGCCCGTGCCGACCTCCTCCTCCACGATTCGCCGGTCGAGAATCCAGTCCCGCGCCGTAGGGTCGAGGCACACTTGCGCGAGCAGATGCTGAAACTCCAGCACCTCGATGCCGCGCTCGCGCATGACGCCCGTGAAGAAATCGTGATCCTCGATCGCCCTGTCGACCCAGATCACATCGTCGAACAGCAGGGCCTCGCGGTTGGCCGGCGTGAGCCGCCGATGGGCCAAGCCCGGCCGGCAAACCATCACCGTGCGAAGCTTGCCCGCCTCGGAATGAACACCTAGTGTCATCGCAGCTTCTCCAAGCGTTTACGGCTCGTTGACGACGTACGTGTAGAGCCGCACGGTTCCGTCGTCTTCCGCCTTGCGGTAAATACCCTGAATCTCGTTTTCAAAACCCGGAAAGCGATTGCCGCCTTCCTCGAACATCCGGAAATAGTCCAGCATGGGCTGAGCGCGTTCGTCGTATCGCTCCCCGGGCACCACCACGCCGATGCCGGGCGGGTACACGAGCGCGAGCGTGGCCGCGATGCGTCCGCCGATCCTATCGATAGGCAGCAGTTCGACGTTGTTGCGCACGAGTTCGTGCATCGCTTGCTGCGGAGTCAGCGCTGCTTTCGGAAAGTGCCCCGCCCGGAACTGCTCGCGCTGCAACCGGCTGACGTTGCGTTCGCGATAGAACCGATGCATCTGCCCGCATAAGTCGTGCAGCCCAAGGCCCGCGTAGCGCGCGCGATGCGCCGCCACGAACGCGGGAATCACTTCGTCGAGCAAAGCGTTGTCATCGTGCAATTGCTTGAAGCGCACCAGCGCCGACAAGAGCGTGCCCGCCTTCGTCGATTCCAGGCCCGGCGTCAGCAAAAAAAGAATGCTGTTCAGATCGTTCTTTTCCGGCACGATTTGCCGCTCTCGCAGAAATTGGGCGAGCACCGCGGCCGGAATGCCGTGGTCCGCATATTCGCCGGTCTCACGATCGAACCCGGGCGTGAGTAAGGTCAACTTGTTCGGGTCCGTCATCGCATAGCCGGGCGCAAGTTGCGTGAAGCCATGCCAGCGCCTGCCCGGAGCGAGTTCCCAACAGTGGGCGTCCCGCGCCAGCACATCGGTGGGCGCGTCCTCCCATCGCTGCGTGCGGCCGTCGAGCTCCACGAAGTCCGGCACGAACGGATCGAAGAACCAGCGTCGAGCGGGGTCTTCTTGCGTCGCCTCGTACTCGCGGCGCAGCTCGCGGAGCTTCTTGCGCATCTCGATGCCGAGCCGGATCGTGTCGTCCCATAGCACTTGCCCGGAACGGCCCCTCATCATCTGGGCGCCTACGTCGAGCGAGGCGAACAGCGGATAAAACGGCGACGTCGACGAATGCTGCATGAACATTTCATTGAAGCGCCGATGGCTGACTTGGCGGCGCTGGCCTGCGAGGTGAGCATCCTTGACGTGGATTTGCGACGCCTGCGAGAAACCCGCCAATTGCTTATGCGTGGACTGCGTGGCGATGATGCCTGGCGCCTGCGCGTCGAGTCCCGCGACTCCCATCGCGAAATGCCCTTCGAATAGCGGGTGAAACTTCATGAACCCCGCCCACGCTTCATCGAACAGGATGTAATCGCACAGCGGCCCCAGCTTCTCCACGATCATTCGTGCGTTGTAAATCGTCCCGTCATAAGTGCATTGCTCGATGACCGCCACTCGAAATGGCCGCGCGCGTTGCCAGGCTTGCGGATCGTTGACGAGCGGGTTGCACCGAATGCTCTCGCGAATGCGCCGTTCGTCGAGCGACTCGAAATCGATGGGGCCGATCATGCCGTAGGTGTTGCGGCCTGTCTGCAGGTAGATCGGGATGCCGCCGCCCAGCAGCAGCGCGCCATGATGCGCGGCCTTGTGGTTGTTGCGGTCGAATAGGACGAGATCGCCGGGCGCCACGAGCGCCGTCAACGCGATCTTGTTGGAAGTCGATGTGCCGTTCAGCACGAAATAGGTGCGCTCCGCGCCGAAGATCCGTGCTGCGGCCTTTTGCGCAGCCAGTGCGGGGCCTTCGTGAACCAGCAAATCGCCCAGTTCGACGACCGAATTGTCCAGATCGTTGCGAAAGACCTGCTCGCCCAGGTGCTTGACGAACGCCCTGCCGATGGGGCTCTTCTGGTAAAAGACACCACCATTGTGCCCGGGGCAGGTCCACATTTGGTTGGCCTGCTCGGCATAATCGACCATCGCGCCGAAGAACGGGGTCTTTAGCGAATCCGCGTAATTGCGCAGATGGCTCACGAGGTTGCGGGCGACGAACTGCGGCGTATCTTCTTCGATGAACACGTATCCGGTGACCTGGCCCAGCACCGCGACCGGTATCTCCTCCAGCAGATGGCGCTCGACCAAGATGAAGATCGGCACCTCGAGGCCCCGCTCGCGCACGAATCGAACGAACGCTTCGACGTCGCTTTCGGAGTCGATCTGCGACCATTCGACGACCAAGCATCCTACGCTGGCGTCGCTGCGCACTGCGCAACGGGCGTCCTCTAGCGTGGCGGCAACCGTCGTCGCATAACCTAGCCTGCCGACTTCCTCGACGATGCAATGCGCACGTTGCGAAGGAAACGTCGGCGGCACCGGCATTGCGCAACAAAACAAGAAGCCGAACATCTGGTCGTACAGCATCGCTATCCTCACTGTATGGGTCGTTGCCGGCAGCGATCTCGGCACGCGCCGGTCGCGCCAAGGTCAACCGATCGTCACAACCCCGCGCACGAACAGCACGACCGCGACGATCGCCACCAGCACCAACGCCACAGCCACAACGGCTTCGCGGCGCGAAAACGCCGCCTCGCCGGGCGCATGCTCGCGCCGCGCCCACCAATACACGGGCACGCCGATCGCGAAGAGCACCGTCGACATAAGCAGGAATTGCGGACCGGCGGCGTAGAGCAGCCACAAGGCGTACAGGGTCCCGAAAACACCGGTCAACACGGATTGCCGAGCGGTTTCGCCCTCGCTGGCTCGATACGTCGATTGCGAGGCGAATTTCCAGAGGAATACGGTGCTCGCGAGGTAGGGGGGCAGAATCATGACCCCGGTGATCGAGATGAGCCAGGTCCATGCGTTGTGCGCGAACAGCACGACGAACACTGCGCACTGCATCGCCATGCTGGAGATCCAAAGCGAAGGCGCGGCCGCATGATGGCGGTTCTCCCGCGCAAGGAACTTCGGAAACACGCCGCCCTTCGCCCCTTCATACGGCAATTCCGCCACCAGGATGGTCCACGCCAGCCAACAACTGAGGATGGACATCATGAGCGCGACGGAGATGAATGCGGCGCCCCAATCGCCCACCGCTGCTTTGAGCACGTATGCCGCGGACGGCGACGGCAAGGCCGCGAGCTGTGCCTGATGCATCAAGCCGAACGGCAGCGCAGAAAGCAGGAAATACAGCACGGTGCAAAGGATGAGGCCGAGAAAGGTCGCGATCCCCACTTGCGATGTCTTGGCGGCGCGATCGGAGACGACAACGGCGCCTTCTATGCCGATGAAGACCCACAGCGTCACGAGCATCGTGCTCTTGACCTGACCGACGAGGCTGCCCAAATTCTGTTGTTGGCCCCAGAAGTCGAACGAGAACATGCCGCCTTTCATCGCCACGGCCATGGCGCTGAGCGCCACCGTGATCGTGCCGATGTTGAGCACGCTCGAGATGACGTTCAGCATTGCCGCCCGCCTCACGCCGGAGAGCACCACGAAGTTCATGATCCAGATCAGCAGCGATGCACCCGCGATTGCCGGCCAATTGCTGCCGCTCCTGAAATCGGGGAAGAAGTAGCCGAGCGTCTGCATGAACAACAACGCGAATGCCACATTGCCGAATGCCGCGGAGAGCCAATACCCCCAAGCCATTTCGAATCCGGCCAATGGGCCGAATCCCTCTTTCGCGTAGGAATAGATGCCCGCCTTCAAATCGGGCCTTTTATCGGCAAGCGTGCGAAACGTATTCGACAGAAAAAACATGCCGACGAGCGTAATGACCCAGGCCACGATGACCGCGCCAAGCCCCGCGCCCTGCGCCATGTTTTGCGGAAGATTGAATGCGCCGCCGCCGATCATCGATGCGATGACGACGCCGGTCAGAAGCGGTAAGCCCAACGTACGCGTCTTTGGTTGCTTCGAAGCGGCACGCTCGCTCGCGGACGGCCTGGACGGCTCGTGCGGTATGTCCATTGTTTTTCTCCGATTCGCTCGTTCGAACAGTCCGGCAGCAAGACGACGCATAACTGCAGGGGAACCGCGTGATCGAATTGCGTATGCGCGCCGAGGTCCGCGTTTGGGGAAGGTACCCTGACAGCGTATGCAAGCTCGAGCAGGCAATGGTTGATTCGCATCAAGGGAGAGGGCAATGCGACTGTTAGCGGGCACCTGCGCGTCGGAGCAACGCGTTTGAAGGCCCGTTTCCCGCTATGAGATCGGCTTGACGCAGACGCAATAAGGCAGATCACCAAACAAACGCTCGTTGGCAGGACGTTGATGAAGAATTGATCGGGCCGCAATCTTACGTTTAGCTAACATCAACGCAAATGCGAATGCGTTGCAATACGCAATAGCTTAGTTGCTAAGCCTCGCAGGTTGCCTCGGGCGGACAGCCGCGCCCCGACCACGCCCCTTGCCGCGCGACCCTCACCGTGACAAACCACGCGTCGCGAGTGCACTATTTCCCCGGTCGATGTCCTTCGCCGCACCCCTTGCACGTCATTGCCATGGCGGCTCGATGCACGGCAGCCGCCACCACCCAACAAGGAGGCTCATATGCAATATCTGCTGCTGATCTATTCGGCCGAAGGCCGCTGGGACCAAATGTCCGACAGCGAGCGTCAACAAGGCGCTGCGGCGTATCAGGCGTACACCGAATCGTTGAGGAAAGCAGACGCGATCCTCGGCTCGAACCGCCTGCAGCCCTCGAATACGGCCACGACCGTGCGGCTCGTCGACGGCAAGCCGCAAGTGCTCGATGGCCCCTACTCCGACTCGAAGGAGCAGTTGGCCGGCTACTACCTGGTCGAGGCGGCCAACCTCGATGCCGCGATCGCATGGGCGGCACGCTGCCCCGGCGCGAGCCACGGGATCATGGAAGTGCGCCCGGTCTGGACGCTGCCTCACGAAGCCAAGAGCGGCGCATGACACCGGCCCACCGCGACGGCGACGGCAACGCGAACGACACCGCTCGTTCGATCGCCGAAGCGGTGGCGCGGCGCAGCTACGGCAAGCTCGTCGCGCTGCTCGCGATGCGCACGCGCGACGTGGCTGCAGCCGAAGACGCACTCGCCGATGCGTTCGCGGCCGCGTTGGCCGATTGGCCCGTGCGCGGCTGTCCAGCCAATCCCGAGGCGTGGTTGATGACGGTCGCGCGGCGCCGCGCGATCGACGTGGTGCGCCATCGCGTCGTGCGCGACGAATGTGCGAATCAGTTGCTATTGCTCGCCGACGAAATCGACGAGCGCGACCCAAGCGCCCTGCCCGATCGCCGCCTCGCGCTCCTGTTCGCCTGCACCCACCCGGCGCTCGAAGCGGGCATCCGCACGCCGCTGATGCTGCAGGTCGTGCTCGGAATCGATGCGAAGACGATCGCGTCGGCGTTCTTGACTTCGCCCGCCGCCATGGCCAAACGCTTGGCGCGCGCGAAGAACAAAATTCGCGATGCCGGCGTGCCGTTCACGGTGCCCGAACGCGAAGAGTTGGGCGAGCGCCTCTCGGCCGTGCTCGAAGCGGTCTATGCGGTGTTTGCCGAAGGTTGGACGGACCCGGTCGGCGGCGATGCCGTCCGGCAGGATCTCGCGGGCGAAGCGCTGTTTCTCGGGCACTTGCTGGTCGAATTGCTGCCGGACGAACCCGAAGCGCTAGGCTTGCTCGCGCTGATGCTCTATTCGCACGCGCGGCGCGATGCGCGGCGGGACGAGGCGGGCAACTACGTGCCGTTGTCCGCGCAGGATCCGGCCACGTGGCATGCCGCGATGATCGATGCAGCCGATGTTTTGCTGCGGCGCGCGAGCGCCTGCAACACGATCGGACGCTTTCAGCTCGAAGCCGCGCTGCAGTCGGCGCATATCTATCGTTGTCGAACGCGGCGGTCGAACTGGGCTGAAGTGGTCCAACTCTACGATGCGCTGTTCTCGATCGCCCCATCGCCGGTCGTCGCCGTCAATCGCGCGCTCGCGCTGGCCGAGCGCGATAGCCCGCAAGCGGCGCTCGATGCGCTCGCCGTCTTTGCCGACGATGCGCGGCTGGCAGACTATCAACCTTATTGGGCGGCGCGCGCCGATTTGCTGGCGCGCGCAGGCGCTCGGACCGAGGCGCTCGCGTCGTACGACATTGCGATCGGCCTCTCCAGCGATCCCGCCGTGCGTAGCTATTTGCAGCACCGGTGCGCTCGGTTGTCTCTCGCAAAGTGAGCGCACTCGGCTTGGAACCGTTTGCGCAGCGCTAGGTTGCGTCCGCCCGCTCTACAGCCTGGCTACCATGCTTTTCAACTTGGCTTGCACCTGCTCGGCGATCGGCGCCAACTGTGCATTCCCGATGCCTTGCATCGATGCCACGGGGTCGACGGCGGCGACTTCGGTCCGGCCGTCCGCCGTCTCCTGAACGATCACGTTGCACGGCAGCATCGTGCCAATCTTGTCTTCGGCTTCGAGCGCCCGATGCGCAAAAGCGGGATTGCATGCGCCCAGGATGCGGTAGCGGCGAAAGTCTACGCCGATCTTCGCCTTCAACGTACTCTGCACATCGATATCCGTCAGAACGCCGAACCCCTCCTGCTTCAATGCGTCGACGACACGCTGAACCGCCGCGTCGAACGGAACCGTAAGCGTCTTCGCGAAGTAATAACTCATTGGCTAGCCTCCGAATGGTATGAACACGGGATATGTCGTGCCTCATGCGCGTTGCGCCTGCGCCGATCGCGGCCGTGAGAGCGCTTGGCCCTAGGGGCAACGCAACAAGGTGCGTGCCCGCGCTGGAGTCATGCGGTATCTCACGCAAGTGTCGGCACCTTCCAGCATCCGCCTGATGCGCCTTGCGCAGATTGATCCGCCTCAACAAACGACGAGGGCGTGCGCCGGCGGGGAGACGGCCAACACAATCGAACTCGACGTTTCATCCTTGTGACGCTTTTGCGCGCGGCCAAGCAAGCGGCTGCCGACCCGAGCCCCCCGATCCGAAGCGGGCGTCGCGCCGTCATCGCACCGAGCCGTGCGCAAGGCCGCATCGAATGCATCGCCTGGTACCGGCTCGGCCGTCGCGCACGCAATCAGGTCCCCTCCAGATGTTTCGACGCCGCAACGCCTAGCCGAGCAAATCGCTCATTCGAAGCGGCGCCATGACCTAGACGCTATATCGCACGCGGGCTTCGCGCGCATGGCATGGGACCTGCTCTTTTCCATCGGCAGACGATAGGCGGTCGGTTACGGGCTCGCCTCACGACACCCCCACCGTGAGGAGGCGTGGATGAAATATCTGGTGATTGCATTGCTGGGCGCCCCGGTGCTGCTGGCCTATCAACTCAGGCCGGACCAAATGCAGCACGCGCTGGGTCAGGTCTTGCACTTGTTGCTCCAGCAAATCGCTCGTTGACGCTGAACGGGAGACCGCACGACACATTTGCATCGCGATGCGTTGCGTCGCTGCACGCCTAGCCTGCGCGGCGCCTTCGATCGGCGCTTATCGGCACGCCCGCACCGCGCCGAATGCGCGCAACCTCAAGCGCGCGCCATTTGCCAGGGATGTTTCTCCCGATCGCCGACGCGCACCCGAGTTCAGTATGATTCGAGCAATCACCGCGATGCGCGCACCGCCAAATTCGGATGGTCCCGCGAAATCTGCGCCGCCGAGCACGCCGCGCGCCGCTCGCTATCCGGAACGCCCCTAGGAGAGAGCATGCCGAGCCGCACCCCGACCGCGTTATGGGCCCAGCAATTTCAGCGCTCGTCGGGATCGAAGCAGAGTTTGCAGGAT
Organism: Paraburkholderia sp.; assembly: GCA_004322045.1. Taxonomy (GTDB): domain Bacteria; phylum Pseudomonadota; class Gammaproteobacteria; order Burkholderiales; family Burkholderiaceae; genus Trinickia. Next base: position 51,592 of record SCRN01000002.1, on the reverse strand, counting down.
CAAATCCGGCAAATGCTCGTCGCCGCGATCCTCGACGGTCAACTCGCGCCGAAGGTCGCCCTGCCGTCCAGCCGCGAGCTCGCCGATCAATTGGGCGTCGCACGCAACACCGTCGTGCTCGCATACCAGATGCTCGTCGAAGAAGGCTATTTGATCTCGCGCGAGCGCAGCGGACACTTCGTCAATCCTGAGATGCTGCGCAGCCTGCCACGCTTCGATACCGCAGCGCCTGCGGCATCGAATGGAGCCGACGACGAAGCGGCCGGCCGTCCCGTTTGGCGGCAACGCATCGCGCATCCGCCTTCGGCGCAACGCAATATCGTCAAGCCGGCGAATTGGCAGCATTACGAATTTCCGTTCATCTACGGACAATTCGACCAGTCGCTTTTTCCGACCAACGATTGGCGCGAGTGCTGCATGAAAGCGCTGTCGATCATGGAGATCCGCAATTGGGCGCCCGATTTGATCGAGCGCGACGACGAATCGCTGATCCAGCAAATCCGCACGCGCGTGCTGCCGCGGCGCGGCGTATTCGCGGCGCCCGAGGAAATCATCATCACGAACGGCTGCCAGCAGGCCTTGTACTTGGTGGCCGATTTGCTCTGCGGCAAAGAGACGACCGTCGGTTTCGAGAACCCGGGCTATCCCGATGCACGCAACATCTTCGAAAACCGCAACGCGCAGCTCTTGCCGCTGCGCGTGGACGGTCACGGCATTGCGCCCGATGCGCTCGCCGCCTCGCTCGCCCGCTGCGACTACGTCTATGTCACGCCGAGCCACCAATGCCCCACGACCGCAACGATGCCGATCGAGCGGCGGCGCGCCCTGCTCGAGTTGGCGCAGCAGCATGACTTCGTCATCGTCGAAGACGACTACGAGAGCGAGAACACGTTCTCGGGCACGCCACACCCGGCACTAAAGAGCCTCGATACCGCCGATCGCGTAATCTATGTCGGCAGCCTTTCCAAGACCTTCGCGCCAGGCTTGCGCTTGGGCTATATCGTCGGCCCGCGCGAGCTGATTCGCGAGTTTCGTGCGTTGCGGCGTTTGATGGTGCGGCATCCGGTCGGCTACGTTCAACGCGCGTTCGCGACGTTTCTCGCCCTCGGCCATCACGATGCGCTACTGCGGCGGCTCGCGCATGCGTACCGGGAGCGCTCGCAAGCGCTGATGGCCGCGCTCGATGCGCATATCCCGGAAGCGCGCTACGTGCCCATTACGGGCGGCGCATCGTCGTGGGTGGAAGGGCCGCAATGGCTCGATGCCGAACGGCTGGCCGCCGACGCGCAAGCCGTCGGCGTGCTGATCGAGCCGGGCAACGTCTTCTTCATGAACGACGATCAGGACGCGCGGCGCTATTTCCGCATGGGCTTCTCGGCAATTGCGCTGGATCGAATCGAGCCCGGCGTACGGGCGCTCGCGCAATGCGTGCGCACGCAGCGGCCCGGCGTGTAGCCGGAGCTGGTTTTACGACGCGCGCTGATAGTAGATGTTCTGCGGATGCGCCGCATCGGCGAAGAAGAACCAGCGCTCGGCGATGAGCCCCGCATACTGAATCACGAACGCGGCGCCCAACACGAGCGCCGCCGCGCTCGATCTCGGCGCGAGCGCGCCCGCGCCGGTCAGCACGAACGGGGCGGCGAAAGCGGCGGTCACGAACCCGGCCTTGATCGCGCGCAGCGTGCCGGCGTTCTGTCCATGAAAGAACTCGCGCGTATTGAATGCGCTCGCCGTGAAGCCGCGCGACTTCTGTTCGACTTTGCCGTGACGAATACCGGTCGCGCTCTGCACGGTCGATTTCGGCTTCAGGCGCGCGTTACGCATGAGCGAGGCCAAGCGGCTCGCGCAGCCGGCGAGCGTCAACACACATGCGCAGGGCGCGAGCATGACGATGAGCGACGGTGCGAGCCACGCCGCACACGCCGTCGCCAGCGTGCAACCGGAAGCGCAGCCGAGCAGCATGAAGTTCACGAGCGTGAGCGGACTCGCCCATTCCTGCAGGAAGCGCAAGCACGCATAGATCATTGCGGTGCACACGAACAGGACGACGCTCGCCGCGGCGGCGATCGAGCCGATTGCGAGCGTATCGCCCCATCCTAGCCAATGCGCGAGTCCATACGCGGTCGTGAGCGATAGAAACGCCGGCAGTGCGATGCATTCGCGCGAGAGCCACGACGTGCGCCACATGGCGATCGCGCGCCAGGCTCGCTCGGGGTGTCCGAGGTGAAAAAACGATGCGAGCAGGCCAAGGCCGCCCAGTACCACCGCGAGCGCAGCGCCAACGACATAGAGCGCCGAAGGCACGGCCACGCCTGCCGCAAAGCGTGAGGTGGCCTCGAGCGCGACGAGGGTGAGCAGCAGGCCTTGTGCCGCACCGCAAAGTGTCGTGAGGAAAATGACTGAAAAAGCGGGCCGCATGGGGCGCTCCGTCGATGCTGTTTGAATGGAATGAATGCGTGAGCGTCAACGCTGCACGGCCAGTGCGGCAAGTGCGATTTCACCGCGTTCGAGTTTCGCTTCGAGCGATGCCGGTTGCGCGCCGGACGCCGCGCCGCCGCAAGTGCTGCCGCTGCCGCAGCCGCAAGAAGGCGCGGTGGTGACGCGCGGCAAGTAATGGTTCGAGGGTTTCGTATCCCATTCCGGCATGAGCTGATACCCGCCACGCTCGCTGATCGCGCGCGAAACCTCCGACTGCGGATCGTGGATATCGCCGAACAAGCGCGCCGAAGTCGGGCAGGCCAGCACGCACGCGGGCTTGCGATCGCGCTCCGGCAGTGCTTCATTGTCGATCCGATCCGCGCACAACGTGCATTTCGTCATCTCCTTACGACCCTCGTCTAGCTCGCGCGCACCATAGGGACAAGCCCATGCGCAGTACTTGCAGCCGATGCACTTGTCGTAGTCGACCAGCACGATGCCGTCGGACTTGCGCTTGTAGCTCGCACCCGTCGGGCAGACGGGCACGCACGGCGGATCCTCGCAATGCAGGCACGATTTCGGGAAGTGAATCGTATCGGTCATCGGGAACACGCCTGCTTCATACGTCTGCACGCGATTGAAGAACGTCCCGGACGGATCGTCCTCATACGGGTGAACATCGGCAAGACTGCCCGCCTCGCCGGACGTGTTCCACTCCTTGCAACTCGTCACGCAGGCGTGGCACCCCACGCAAACGTTCAGGTCGATGACAAGCGCCATCTGCGTCATGATCGATCTCCTTCTGGATGCGCGGCCTCGCTCGGCGACACGCCGGTTGCCACCTTGCGGCGCAGTCTCGCCGCAAACTCGCCCGTGCCGGCGAAATACGCGTGCATGCGCTGCAACACGTTCGTCGAACCGGGCAACGGCTGCATCGGCTCGAATTGCGGCAGCGTCGTCGCGGCATCGGCTTCGGCGCGATAGATGCGCACGCGCACGTCGTACCAACCCGCCTGCCCGGTGATGGGATCGGAGTTCGAGATCCGCTCCCCGGCTCGCATGTCGCTCGGCAACTCGTCGGTGATCACGTGGTTCAGCAAAAAGCCGCGTTGAGACTCCCCGGCGCTGGGCCCCAAATTCCACGCGCCGGCTGCCTTGCCGATCGCATTCCAAGTCCAGACGGTGCCGGGTTCCACCGCCTCGCTATAGCGCGCGCGGCAACGCACCTTGCCCCACGGCGATTCGACGTAGATCCAACCGTCGTCGTCGATCCCGGCTGCGGCTGCCGTCGCGGGATTGACGAATAAGTGGTTTTCGCCATGAATCTGCCGCAGCCACGCATTTTGCGAATCCCATGAGTGATACATCGCCATCGGCCGCTGCGTGATCGCCGCGAGCGGATAGCGGCCCACATCGGTCACATCCAATTCGAGCGGGGGATACCAGAACGGCAGCGGATCGAAATGGCGCATGATCCGCTCGCGCAAGTGATCGGGCGGCTGCCGCCCGCGTGTCTTGCCTTGCGCTGCGAGGCGAAAGGTCTGCATCACTTCCGAATAGAGTTGAATGACGATGGGCAAACCAAACTTGCGCATGCCGTTATCGACGGCCCATTGCATATACGGGCCGTTGCAATTGCGCATGTACTGCAGCGATTCGGGCAGCTTGTGGTGGTACACGCAGTTGTTGCTCGCGTACTGTTCCCACTGCTTCGGGTTCGGCTCGCCGACAACCGCCTTCTCGCCACCCTTGCCGCGCCAGCCGATCAGAAAACCCGTGCCCGAATCGGGCGCCGTCTGGAAATTGACGATGAAGTCCGGATAGTCGCGGTACTTGCGCTTGCCCTCCGGCGTCGTGAACGCGGGAAGTTTCAAACGGCTCGCGAGTTCGATCAGCACTTCCTGGAACGGCTTGCATTCGCCCGTCGGCGGCACGACCGGCACCCGCACCGAATCCACAGGCCCGTCGAACTCCGAGATCGGGCGGTCGAGCATCGACATCACATCGTGCCGCTCGAGATAAGTCGTATCGGGCAGAATCAAATCGGCAAACGCGGTCATCTCCGACTGAAACGCATCGCACACCACGAGAAACGGAATCTTGTATTGACCGTCCTCACGCTTATCGACGAGCATGTTGCGCACTTGGCCCGGATTCATCGACGAATTCCATGCCATGTTCGCCATGAAGATCAGCAACGTGTCGATCGGATAAGGATCGCCACGCCAAGCGTTCGTGATCACCGAATGCATGAGGCCATGCACGGCCAGCGGGTACTCCCAGGAAAATGCTTTGTCGATGCGGGCGGGCGAACCGTCCTCGTGCACGAACAGATCCGCGGGAGACGCGGGCCAGCCGAGCGGCCCCGCTGCCAGCGGCGTATTGGGCTTGATCGACGCCGGATCGTTGGGCGGTTTCGCCGAAGGCGGCGCTGCCCGCGGATACGGCGATTTGTGCCGAAAGCCGCCCGGCCGGTCGATGGTGCCGAGCAGCGACATCAATACGGCCATCGCGCGGATCGTTTGAAACCCGTTCGAATGCGCCGCCAGGCCGCGCATCGCATGAAACGCAACCGGCGCGCCCTCTACCGTATCGTGCGTCTTGCCCCAAGAATCGGTCCACTGCACCGGCAACACGATGCGCTGCTCGCGCGCGACCGTGGCCATTTCGCGTGCGATACACACGATCGTCTCGGCCGCGATGCCCGTGATTCTCTCCGCCCATTGAGGGGTGCAGTGCGCAACCTGCTCGCGCAGCAACGTGAACGACGGGGCGACGGGCGTATCGTCCTCGAGCACATAACGGCCCTCGAGCGCGGGCTGCGCGCCGTCCGTGTGATGCAGCACGGCGCGATCGGTGCGCGTATCCCACCATAGATGATTCTGCGGATAGAGCGCGTTCACTTCGGGCGCGCTCGGATCACGCACGAACAACCCGAAGGTATCGCGGTCCTCGCGCAAATCGACGAGCTCGGCCGCATTCGAAAACCGTTCGACGAACGCGCGATCGTAAGCATCGTGTTCGATCAATTCGCGGATCAACGCCATGAACAACGCGCCATCGGTGCCGGGACGAATCGGCACCCACTCGTCCGCGATCGCCGCGTACCCGGTGCGCACGGGGTTGATGGCAATGAAGCGCCCCCCTGCCCGCTTGAACTTCGACAACGCGATCTTCAATGGATTGGAATGATGATCTTCGGCGGTGCCGATCATGAAGAAGAGCTTGGCGTGATCCAAGTCGGGGCCGCCGAACTCCCAAAACGAACCGCCCATCGTGTAGATCATCCCGGCCGCCATATTGGCCGAGCAGAAACCGCCATGGGCCGCGTAATTGGGCGTGCCGAACTGCTTGGCGAACAGGCCCGTGAGCGCTTGCATCTGGTCGCGGCCCGTGAAGAGCGCGAACTGTTTCGGATCGGTCGCGCGCAAATGCGAAAGACGTTTCTCCAGCACGTCGAACGCGACCTCCCACGAGACCGGCTCGAACCGGGCCTCGCCCCGCTCGGCGCCCGCCTTGCGCATCAACGGCTGCGTGAGCCGCGCGGGCGAATACTGCTTCATGATGCCCGAGGCGCCCTTGGCGCAAATCACACCCTGATTGAGCGGGTGCTCGGGGTTGCCGTCGATGTATCGCACTTCGCCGTCGCGCAGATGCACGCGAATGCCGCAACGGCAGGCGCACATGTAGCACGTCGTCGTCTTGAACTCGAGCTTCTCGTTTTGCGTACGCGCGTGATGGTCCATCGTGCTCCCTCGTTTGCGCAACGCGGCGCGCTGCCTCGACGAGGCAGCGCCCGCAGTGGGATAGGGCTATGGTAGGTGCGTCTGCCGCCGGCTAAAAGTTGTATTCGATGATCGAAACTATCGGCCGCAGCGATAATTCAGCGAGGGGGATAGGAGGCCAACTCGTGCTCGTCGACGGCACGCTCGCGACGCCGCCGCACGAACAGCGCATAGGCGAGCAGCAGCATGCCCAGGCTCGCGACGCCGAGCCAGAGCGGCTTACGCTGATCGGGGATGAACGCCATCGCAACCAGGATGCCGATCATGCCGGCGATCGAAAGCCACGTGAGATACGGGAAGCCCCACATCTTCACGCGAAGGCGATCCGCTTGCGCACGATCGAGCCGGCTGCGCAAGCGCAATTGGGAAAACGCGATCAACACGTAGACGAAGATTGCAACGGTCCCGTACGAGTCGACGAGAAATGCGAATACGGTATCGGGCGAGACGTACGACATGACGACCGAGACATACCCGAACAGCGTACCGAGCAAAATCGCGCGCACCGGCACGCCACGGCGATTGATCTTCGCGAGCGAGGCCGGCGCGTCGCCGTTGCGTGTCAAGGCAAACAGCATGCGCGATGCGGCATAGAGGCCGGAATTGAGTGCCGAGAGCACGGCGGTCAGCACGATCGCATTCATGACGTGCGCGGCGGCGGGCAATCCCATCACCTGCAACGCGCTGACATAAGGCGTTGCCATGCGCGCCGAATTCCACGGCACCAGCGCGACGACGAGCGCAACCGAACCCACGTAGAAAACGAGCACGCGCGTGATCACCGAGTTGGTGGCTTTGGCCACCGCCCGCGCCGGCTCTTGCGCCTCCGCCGCTGCGATGGTCACGATCTCCGCCCCGAAGTAAAAACCCGTGGCCGCGACCGCACCGCTCAAAACCGGCCCGATGCCGAGCGGCATGAATCCGCCATGACCGAGCAACGTCGGCAGCACGGCGCTCGTGTGCAACGACGCCGGCCACAAGCCGAGCACGTAGAGGCCGCCGAGAAACAGAAAGACGATGATCGCCCCGACTTTGATCGACGAGAACCAAAACTCGAACTCGCCGTAGCTGCCGACCGAAATCAGATTCGTCGCCGTGAGCACGACGAGCAGGACGAGGCTGATGAGCCAGGCGGGCATGTCGGGCAGCCAGAACTGCACGAGCTTGGCGCCGGCCACTGCCTCGAGGGCGACCACGATGACCCAGAAGTACCAGTACATCCAACCGGTCAAGAACCCGGCGAGCCTGCCCGGCCCACGCGAGTTCGCGAAAGCGAGCCGCGCATATTCGTAGAAGGACCCGACGGCGGGCATGGCGCACGCCATCTCGCCGAGCATGCGCATCACGAGCACGACGAGCACGCCCGTGATCAGGAACGAGAGAATGGCGGCGGGGCCGGTTTGCTGAATGACGACCCCGCTGCCCACGAAGAGCCCTGCCCCAATCACGCCGCCAAGCGCAATCATCGTCATATGACGCTGCTTGAGCCCGCATTTCAGTGTGCTGTTATGACCATCATCCATCGAGGATTGCATGTCTTCTCCCTATCTAGTGATTTAACCGCTGTCGAGGCGAAAATGCCAATGAGCAATTGCCGGGGCAATGGCGAGTGCCTTCGAACGCACGAGCAAAGGCGTGCGTGCGTGCCCCGCCGCATGGATGGGTTTTATTGCTGTTGTAATAGGCGATGCGATGCCCGGCCTGCCACCGGCCGGGCGTGCATGACGGCGATCGCGGCGAGCGCCGCGCGTGGTTTACGCCCGCTCGTCGCGCCTGAAGTATTGAAAATAGAGCATGCGCTGGCCGATTCTGCGGAACGGCGCAAACGGGTGGCCCGGAAGCGGGCTCGTGAAAATCGGCAGCGTCTGGTGCGCGCTCTTGCCTGCGATGCGCTCGGCCAGCCTCCGCCCGGCTTGCTGCGAATACGACACGCCGTTGCCGCCGTAGCCGAGCGCATAGTAGACCGACTGCTTCGGATCGGGCTGACACACGCGCGGCATCATGTCATGGCTCACGTCCACCCAGCCCCACCACGAATAGTCGATATCGACGCCGCGCAACGCCGGAAACTTGCGCGCCATGCCATCCTTGAGCAGATCCAGATGGCGCGGGTTCGGCGCGTCCTCGCCCGTGATCGCGCTGCGACTGCCGATCTGCAAGCGCCGATCCGGCAGAAAGCGGTAGTAGAACCGCAGCGTGCGCGTATCGGTCAGCACCTGCGTCGTGCGAAAGTTGCACGCGGCGATTTCGGTGTCGGTCAGCACGCGCGTGACCATCGAATTCGACAGAATCGGCATCACCTTGCTGCGCAGCGCCGGGTGCAACGTCTGCGCCGTATACGCGCCCGTTGCAATGCCCACCGAACGGGCGCGCACCACGCCGCCCGGCGTATGCAGATGATGCACGCCGCCGATCGTCTCCCAACCAGTCACGGGGCTGCTCGTATGCACGCGGGCTCCCGCCTCTCGCGCAAGCCGCAGGTACCCGAACGCGAGCTTGAGCGCATGAATGCCGATCCCTTCGGGCTCGTGCAGTGCGCCGGCCGCCTCGTGATCGTCGATGAATTCGCGGCGGAAGGTTTGCGCGCTCAGCAACTCCGACGGGTAACCGAACACGTCCTTCCAGACTTTCGCTTCGGCGGCGAGCTTTTCCATCATGCGGGGACGATGTGCGATGAGAAAGTGCCCGCCCGGTTGCGGATCGCAATCGATCTCGGCCACGAACGACTTGAAGTGCTCGAAGCCTTCGAGGATCTCCTCATGCATCTTGAGCGCGATCCCTTTGCCCCAGCGCTCGATCCACTGCGAGCGCGACAGGCGGCCCGATGCGTTTTGCGCCTGGCCGCCGTTGCGGCTGCTGCAGCCCCAGCTCGTGCGATTGGCTTCGAGCACGACGGCCTTGATGCCGTGCTCGCGCGCCAGGCACAACGCCGTCGCCAGCCCGGTATAGCCGCCACCGATGATCGCGACATCGACGTCGATGTCTTTGACGATCGGGCCATCGTCGGCCGGCGGCGTGCCGGCGGTCGCGACCCAGTACGTTGGCGCATAGTCCTTGCCGTGCCCAGGGCCCGGAGACACCAGCGGATCGTACTTCGGATCGTAGCGCCGGTCGCTCGCCGCGTCCGGGGTAAAGCCGCTCGCCGCCCGCTCGACTGAGCTGTATTCCATGATTAGGACTCCTAAGGATTGACGCGTGCGACGCGCGCTGGCGCCCGCTTCGCGTGCGCGGCCGCAGCGCTCGGGCCGCCTTCGTGATCGTTCGCGCCGGGCAGGCTTGCCGCGCCTTCAAGCCCTGCGAAATGCCTGTTGCCCATGATCTGTCTCCTGATCGTTCTTTCCACTCGTTCGCGCGCAACGCTTTCGATGCGGCGATCCGTCGAAGAAAGTGTAGGTAGGCCAATTTCGCGCAGGTAGAACCAGTGACGCAGATTCGCTTGGACCAGGGGCGCCGGGCGCGGGCTCCCCCGAGGGCTCCACTCCACATGGTGCCGGCTAGACGAGGCACACGATCGTCATCGTCGAACGGATCACGTGCCATATCGGCATAAACCAGCATAGGCAGCCGCAATTTCATGCCGCACGCTATGAAGTGGTACAAAACGGTTCATTTATCTCGTCGCCCTCGACGAACCGAGACGTATGTCCGACATCGCCTCCCTATCATCCGACGCCACACCCGCCGACGAGGCGCGCGTGCTGCGCGCGCTTGCCGTGCTCGAAGCGCTGGCGGCCGCGGGACAGCCCTATACGCTGTCGCAACTGTCCGCGCGCCTGCACATCCCGAAGGCCACGTTGTTGCGGATGATCGAAGCCTTGGAGTCGCGCGGCTACGTCATGCACATGCCCGATTCGCGCGGCCACGATCGCGCGATCGCGCTCGGTCCGCGCGCGGCGCAGTTCGCGTTGGCGACGCTGTCGAACAACACCTTCACCCGTGGCTGCCGCGCAGTGCTGCGCGCGCTCGTCGAGGTGCTCGGCGAAACCTGCAATCTCACCGCGCTCGATAACGACGCGGTGCTGTACGTCGAGCGCGTCGAAACCACCGAACCGCTACGGCTCGAAATGCGCCCCGGCATGCGCGTGCCGTTGCATTGCACGGCGAGCGGCAAGCTGTTTCTTTCGCAAATGACGCTGCTCGAGCGCAATGCCATGCTCGCGCGCATGACCCTCAAGAAGATGACGCACCGCACGCTCACCGACCCGAAAACGCTCGCCGCCGAACTCGATCGCCTCGGCGCACGCGGCGTCGGCATCGACAACGAGGAGTTCGTGCGCGGCATGGTGGCGGTCGCAGTGCCCGTGAGAGATGCGGACGATGGCCATGTGCTGGCATCGCTCGCCGTTCATGCGCCGACCGCGCGCGCAACGCTCGACGATCTGCTCAAAGCCGTGCCGCAGATGAAGCAAGCCGCCAGCGGCCTCGCACCGCTGCTGCATGCGAGCCGCGCTTAGCGGCTCATACGTAAGTACAGGCAAAGACGAAGACGAAGACGAAGACACAGCCTGTACGAGGCTCGGCATCGAGCCTACGCGCTACATCCCCGCATTGCCGGTCAATGCGCCAAGATGTCCATCGCCCGTTTTTTAAGCGCGAGGAAATGCGGCTCGAACGCGGTTTGCGGCGTGCGCGGCCGATCCAACTCGATCGGCACGTCGAGCGCGACGCGCCCCGGTCGCGACGACAACACCACGAGGCGCGTGCCGAGAAAGACCGCTTCGTCGATGTCATGCGTGATGAACACGATCGTGCAATGCAATTGCTCCCATAGCTCTGTCAGGAACCTTTGCATGGCCGTGCGCGTTTGCGCGTCCAACGCGCCGAACGGTTCGTCCATCAGCAAGACCTTGGGCTTCATGACGAGCGCACGGGCGATCGCCACGCGCTGCTGCATGCCGCCCGATAGCTCGTAGGTCTTGTGGCGCCCGAACGCTTCGAGGCCGATCGTGCGCAAGATCTCGGCCGAAGCCTGCCGGCGTTGCGCCTTCGGCACGCCGTGCAAGGAAAGGCCGAACTCGATGTTCTCCTCCACGCTCAGCCAGGGCAGCAATCCGGCCTGCTGGAAGACGACGACGCGGTCGGCCCCGGGTGCGCTCTTGGCCTCGCCGTCGATGTAGATGTTGCCGCTCGAAGGCGACGTGAGCCCGGCAAGCAAATGCAGCAAAGTCGTCTTGCCGCAGCCCGAGGCGCCGAGCACGGTGACGAATTCGCCGCCCTGAAAGTGCAGATTGATGTTCTCGAGCGCCGAGGTTGCGCCGAACGTCTTGTATAGCGAATCGATGACGATGTTCACGTCGGTCTCCTACAGCGCTGTATCGCCCTCAATGGGCAAGCGATTGCGAATACTGCGGTGCAACGTTCGCATCGAAGGTGGCCGGCACGGACTGAATGCGGCCGATCGTGTTGAGCACCTTCGCGGTGTTGACCAAGGTTTGGTACGTGGCCGAAGTCTTCACGCCCGCGCCGGACCCCATGACTTTCGCCGTGGTCTGATCCGCACCGGAAAAAAGCTCATAGCCGGCCAATTCGCTTTGCGCGACTGCAACGGTCACACCCGTTTGCCGCGCCATCTCGGCGAGCGCCCGATCGCGATGCGTCATCGTCACTTGATAGCCTTCGTCGAGCGCCGCGACGAAACCGGCCGTCAACTCGGGATGGGCCTTGGCCCACTCGGCATTGGAGATGCAGACGTTATAGCTCGACGCCTCCCGCGGCAGATCGCCGTCGGTCTTGATCGCCTTTCCGCCAGCCGCGCGCAATGCGCTAAACACCGGGTCCCACACGATGGCCGCATCGATCGCGCCCGTCACCCAAGACGTGCGCATTTGCGGCGGCGCCATGTTGATTTGCGTCACGGCCGAATACGGCACGTGCGCTTGGGCGAGAAAGGTCGCCAATTCGAACGACGCCTGCGAGCCGGCGACGATCGCGATCTTCTTGCCCGCCAGGCCCGCCACATCGTGAATTCCGCTTTCGGGCTTGACCACGATGCCGGCCGCGTCGGTGTAGCGCTCCTGGTTGTAGACGATCGCCATCGGCAAACCTTGCGCGATCGCCGTCACGAGCGGTGGAATGCCGATGCCGCACATGAACGTCAAGCTGTTGGACGCCAGCGCGCTCATGGCCGCCGGGCCGGAACTGAAAAGCTTGTACTGCACGTCGGCGTTCATATGCCGTTCGAATAAATGCTCGGCCATCGACACCATGTATGGATCGGCGCCGTTGTCTTCATAGCCGATAACGACCTCGGGCTTGCTCTGCGCGTAAGCCACGCCGCCCGCCAAATAGCCGGCGGCCAGCAACACCGCGGCAACCGCTCCCAACCCGTGTTTCGTTTTCATGTTTCGTCTCCTCGATGAGTGGAATCAGTCATGCCCGCGCCAAGGCACGACCCAGTTCTCTACTTTGCGTATGACCAATTCCATGGCATAGCCGATCACCCCGATGATGACGATGCCCACGATGACCACACTCACTTGCAACGCTTGCCCCGCGAACTGCACGAGCCAGCCCAAGCCACTGCTGGCGGCGATCAGCTCGGCCGCGACGAGACAGGTCCAGGCGACGCCGATCCCGACGCGCATGGCGGTGAAAATCTCCGGCAACGCCGAAGGCAGCACGATTCTTCGGAAGATTTGCGCGTTGGTCGCGCCGAGCGTGCGCGCGACCGCGATGCGCAGCGGCGGCGTGCTCTTGACGCCGGACATGGTGCCGATGATGATGACCGGAATCGTGCCGACGAGGATCAGAACCGCCTTGGGCAACTCGCCGATGCCGAACCAGACGACGAGCAGCGGGATGTAGGCGAGCGGCGGCACCGGCCGCACGAATTGCAGCAACGGGTCGATGATGTCGTTCACGATCTTGTTGCGCGACATCAGGAGGCCCACGGGCACGCCGATCGCCACCGCGCCGACGAAACCGATGACGATGCGAAAGCAACTGATCAGGATGTCGCCGAGGAGCGACTGCCCGCCGTAACCCTCTCGCACGATGTCGACGAAAGCGCGCCATACCGCCACCGGCGAAGGCAGGGCGAAAGCGGGAAACACACCCGCCATCGACACCACCTGCCATAGCAGGACCGCTACCGCCAGCACGACGGCTGTCAGCCAATACGATTTCATGCTCGCATGGGCGAGGCGAAGCTTGATGCGCGGCTCGCGTGGCGGCCTGGCAGGCCGTTTGATCGTCTTGCCGTGTTCGGGTAGTGCTCTTGCTCTCACTGCCGTCTCCTTCGGTTCTACATCGGGCGCCCACGGTGCGCGCAGCAATCCGGCACGCAACCTCGCTGCAGCAAGCGCATCGGTGTCTCGATGCGCGTACGACCAAACAGGAGATAGCTCGCCCGTTTAGTCAAGCATTGTCAATCAATAAGCGCGCCGGTAGTGCCAGGCGAAGGGATCCGATGGGTCCAGCGCACAAGCGCGCCGCCTATCCATAGTCACCCTACTCTGGCCCAAGCGAAATCGGGAATCTGGCGCTACCGGCCCCTTCGCACGCCCATTAACGTGTCGATAAACCATGCCGCGGCTTGCCTTCCAGCGAGGCGCGGCCCGCTCATTGTTCAGGAGACATGCATGACAGACACGCCTCTCGCCCCTTGCGCCGTGACGGCCGACACGCTCGCCGCGTTTTCCGACGCGTTCAACCGCCACGACGCCAACGCACTGATGGGATTCATGACCGAAGACTGCGTCTTTGACGCCGCGGCTGGCCCCGATGTGCATGGGACCCGCTTCGTCGGCCGCGACGCCGTGCGCGCCGCATTCGAAGCGGTATTCAGCGCTTTCCCCGACGCCCATTGGGGCCACGGCCGGCATTACGTCGCCGGCGAGCGCGGCGTGTCCGAATGGGTGTTTTCCGGCACGCACAAGGACGGCTGGCGCATCGAAGCCGAAGGCTGCGACTTGTTCGAATTCCGCGATGGGCTGATCGCGGTCAAACGGGCCTTCCGTAAAGAACGCCCGAAGCAGCCCGCATGAGCCGCAGGGCGCGCGATGCATGCGGCAACGCGCGTCTTTTGAAACGAATCATTTCATTCCATTCCAAATTCGTCGTCGGCAGACGGAACGGCTTGACCCGACTGGAGCGCTGAATAGCATCGGAAACCAAGCGTTTTGTTCAACCGAGCACCGGAGACATTGATGAGCGACCAATCCACTTCCAAACGCGCGACGGCCAGCGGCCCGCAAGAGATGACCCCTTCCGAAGCGTTCGTCGAAACGCTCGCGGCCAATGGCGTGACCGACATGTTCGGCATCATGGGCTCGGCGTTCATGGACGCGATGGATATCTTCGCGCCGGCCGGCATTCGCCTGATCCCCGTCGTGCACGAGCAGGGCGCGGGCCATATGGCCGACGGCTATGCCCGCGTATCGGGCAGCCACGGCGTCGTGATCGGCCAGAACGGCCCCGGCATCAGCAATTGCGTGACCGCGATCGCGGCCGCCTATTGGGCGCACAGCCCCGTCGTGATCGTCACGCCCGAAGCGGGGACGATGGGCATTGGCCTGGGCGGCTTCCAAGAAGCGAATCAGTTGCCGATGTTTCAGGAATTCACGAAGTACCAGGGCCATGTCACGCATCCGGCGCGCATGGCCGAATTCACCGCGCGCTGCTTCGATCGCGCGCAGGCCGAGATGGGACCGACCCAGCTCAACATCCCGCGCGACTACTTCTACGGCAAGGTCAAGGTCGAGATCCCGCAGCCGCGCAAGCTCGATCGCGGCCCGGGCGGCGACGAAAGCTTGAACGAGGCGGCCGACTTGATCGCACGCGCCAAGTTTCCGGTCATCATCTCGGGCGGCGGCGTGGTCATGGCCGATGCGATCGAGGCTTGCAAGGCGCTGGCCGAGCGCTTGGGCGCGCCGGTCGTCAACAGCTATCTGCACAACGACTCATTCCCGGCGAACCATCCGCTCTGGTGCGGCCCGCTCGGCTATCAGGGCTCGAAAGCGGGCATGAAGCTGCTCTCGCGCGCGGATGTGGTGATTGCGCTCGGCTCGCGCCTCGGCCCGTTCGGCACCCTGCCCCAGCACGGCATGGACTATTGGCCGAAAGAGGCGAAGATCATTCAGATCGACGCAGACCACAAGATGCTCGGCCTCGTGAAGAAGATCTCGGTAGGCATCTGCGGCGACGCCAAGGCTTCGGCGCTCGCGCTCACGCAGAGGCTGGCCAATCGCGAACTCGCCTGCGACGCCACGCGCAGCGAGCGCGCCGACCAAATCGCCACCGAGAAAGCGGCGTGGGAAAAAGAACTCGACAGCTGGACGCACGAGCTCGACGCCTACAGCCTCGACATGATCGAGGAGCAAAAGCACGAGCGCACGTTCAACGGTGGGCACTATCTGCATCCGCGACAAGTGCTGCGCGAGCTCGAGAAAGCGATGCCCGAGGACGTCATGGTGTCGACCGACATCGGCAACATCAATTCGGTCGCGAACAGCTACCTGCGCTTTAACAAGCCGCGCAGCTTCTTTGCGGCGATGAGTTGGGGCAATTGCGGCTATGCCTTCCCGACGATCATCGGCGCCAAAGTGGCGGCGCCGCATCGCCCTGCCGTGTCGTACGCGGGAGACGGCGCGTGGGGCATGAGCCTGATGGAAACGATGACCTGCGTGCGCCATGGAATTCCCGTGACGGCCGTGGTTTTCCACAACCGGCAATGGGGTGCGGAGAAGAAGAACCAAGTCGATTTCTATAACCGCCGCTTCGTGGCGGGCGAGCTCGACAACCAAAGCTTCGCGGCAATTGCTCGCGCAATGGGGGCGGAGGGTATCGTCGTCGATCAGTTGGAGGACGTGGGGCCGGCGCTCAAACGCGCGATCGACATGCAGATGAACGAAGGCAAGACGACGATCATCGAAATCATGTGCACGCGCGAACTGGGCGATCCCTTCCGTCGCGACGCCTTGTCCAAGCCGGTGCGCCTGCTCGACAAGTACAAGGACTACGTCTGATCCGCCGGCAACCATGAAAGCCCTGAACCGCATCATCGAAGCGGCGCGCGCGTCGCCCATGCGTATCGTGCTGTGCGAGGCCGATGATCCACGCGTGCTGGCCGCCGCGGTGCGCGCCAGCGGCGAAGGCATCGCGCGCGTCATGCTGGTCGGCGATCCCGGCCGCATCCGCGCGGCCGCCGAGCGCGAATCGCTCGCGCTCGGCGACATCGCCCTCGTCGATCCGGCCGCTTCCGAATGGCGCGCGCCGTTCGTCGACACCCTGGTCGCGCTTCGCGGCGGCAAGGGCATGACGCCGGAGCTGGCGCAACGGGAAGTGCTCAAGCCGCTCGTCTTCTCGGCGCTGATGGTGCGGCACGGTTACGCCGACGGATCGGTGGCGGGCGCGGTCAACACGACGGCCGATGTCGTGCGCACGGCGATTCAATTGATCGGGCTCGAGCCGTCGTTCAAGCTCGTGTCGAGTTTCTTCCTGATGATGCTGTGCGAGCCGTTTCATCGCTACAAGGGCGGACTCGTGTTCTCCGATTGCGCGCTCGTCGTCGATCCCGACGCCGAGCAACTCGCGCAAATCGCCATGGCCGCCGCCGATAGCGCGCGCAGCTTGCTGATGGAGGAGCCGCGCGTGGCGATGCTGTCTTTTTCCACGAGCGGCAGTGCGCATCACGCGCATGTGGACAAGGTGATCGAGGCGACGCAACGCGTGAAATCGGTGCGCCCGGGCCTGGCCATCGACGGCGACGTCCAACTCGACGCGGCGATCGTCGCCGAAATCGCCGAACGTAAGATCGAACACTCGCAGGTGGGCGGTCACGCGAACGTGCTCGTCTTCCCCAATCTCGACGCCGGCAATATCGGCTACAAGCTCGCTGAACGCATCGGCGGCGCCAAGGCGATCGGCCCGCTGCTACAGGGGTTGAATTATCCCGCCAACGATCTGTCGCGCGGGTGCAGCAGCGAGGACATCTACTACGTCATCGCTGTCACTGCCGTGCAAGCGCAAGCCGCGCACGCGCGCCGCGCCCATCCTTCGCAGGAACCCCACGCCGCGTGAGGGAGTCGCCGCGTGGCCGGCGATGACGTCGGCTGCGGCTGCGGCTATGTCTATGACGGCTAGCGCCTCGCTCCGATCCACCGAGCCACCCCGACGAGCCGCTTCGTATCGAGCGGCTCGTCCGGGTCCAACGTTGCGCAATGCCGGTAGTAAGCGCTCAAGTCGCGCCCGATGCCCAGCCCCACCACATCCACGTCGCGCAGCGTTTGGTGGCGCAAAAGCACCTCTTTTAGATGCGCATCGAGATAAGCCGCATGGTTGGCCTGCGCGGTCGCCGCATCCATCGGACTGCCATCCGAAATCACGACGAGGATGCGCCGCGTGACCGCCAGCGCGGCCAGCCGCGCGCACGCCCACTCGACGGCCTCGCCGTCCACGCCCTCTCGAAACAGATCGGCCTTGAACAGCGCGGCGATGTCGGTGCGCGCACGCCGCCAACTATCGTTCGCGGTCTTGAACACCATATGGCAAAGCTCGTTTAGGCGCCCCGGATGCGACGGCCGTGCAGACGCGAGCCACCGAAGCCGCGCGCGCCCGCCGTTCCATGCGCCGGTCGTGAAACCGAGCACTTCGGTCGCAAGCCCCGCTTGCTCGCTCGCGCGCGCGAGGCTATCGACCAGCATCGCAACGGTTTCGATCTGCGCCTTCATCGAAGCCGAACAGTCGATCAGAAAAGCGATTGCACAATCGCCGTGCGGACGCATCCGCTCCTGCATGAACACGCGCCGCTCGGCGGGCGAGCTGATGACCTGTGCCAAACGACGTCCGTCGATGCGTCCGTCTTCCTCGCCGAACGACCAGCCGTCCCTGCGGGGGACGGCAAGCGCTGACTGCAACTCGCGCGCAATGCGTGCGCTGTTGATGCCGCTTTCAGCAATGCGCTCATCCAGCTTCGCGCGGTAGTCGCGCAGCAGCGGCCGCCGGGCGAGCGCTGCTGCGCGCACCTCGCGGTCGAACTGCGTGGTATAGGCGCGGTAACCCTGCGTCGACGGATCCAAGCTTCGACTTGCGCCCGGCGCCGCGCTTTCAGCACCGGCCTCCTGCGATTCGTCGAAGTCCACCCATAGCGAGAACGCGGTCAACGCATCATCGGGTTTTCGTTCGTTCTCGCCGCTATCCCCGAACCTGGCGCGCGCGTGCGCGAGCATCGATGCGATCCGATGCGCCAACTCGCGCGCAGGCCGTGCATAGGCGCGTTGATCGAAACGATGCCGGCGCAGCCCCGCCAAGTCCGAGCCGATCTGCGGGACGATGCCGGCGCGCGTGGCCTCGATGAGACCCTCCGTTTCGTCGAGCACGGGCCAACCCGTCACGCGCGACCATGCGATCTGCACGACCGTATAGACGAGGATGCCGAGGTGATCGTCGGCGAGCCCCGCCCTGAAATAGCCGCGCGACCATGACTCGAAGCGATCGCGCAAATTGCGTGCAAGCCCGTGCATGCCCGGCGCAGGCTGGGCCTCGCAGCGAATCTGCTCGAAAATCTCGAACAGCAAGCGCTCGATGTAGGGCGTCGGCGATAAGGACCGATGCAACGCCGCGTCCGAATGCACGAGCCGCATCGCCGCGCAATCGGCTGCGCCGCGCAGCAAAGCGAAATCGTCCTGCGTCGCGTCGCTGCGCAGATGCGGCGCATGCAACGGCAACGGTCGCACCTGCCGGCACAGCCGTCCGCTTCGATAATGCAAAGCGGCATCGCCCGTCAGCGCGCGGGCCACAGCCGCGCACAAGCGTTCGCGGCGCACCGCGGCGCACACGGCGTCAGGCGCGGCCGTCATCATGCCGGCTTCAAGGCGCCGCCGCCCGCTTCGGCTTCGTGCCCTGGCTCGCCCAGTTCGACGCCGAAGCAGCGCTGATAGTACTCGCTGACGATCGGACGTTCCGATTCGTCGCATTTGTTCAGGAACGTGAGGCGAAATGCGAGTTCGGGGTCGTTGAAGATTTGGCAGTTCTCCGCCCAGTTGATCACCGTGCGCGGCGACATCAACGTCGACAGATCGCCGGCGGCGAAACCTCGGCGCGTGAGCGCCGCCATCGCGACCATCTGCTCGACACGCGCGCGACCGGCGAAGTCGTCCAGCTCCGGCACACGAGCCAGCACGATGCCGGCCTCCTGCTCGGGCGGCAGATAGCTCAGCTTCGCGACGACGTTCCAGCGGTCCATCTGCGCGTGGTTGAGCATCTGCGTGCCGTGGTAAAGCCCGTTCAGGTTGCCCAGGCCGACGGTATTGGACGTAGCGAAAAGCCGGAAGTACGGATGCGGGCGAATCACGCGGTTCTGATCGAGCAGCGTGAAACTGCCGTCGCGCTCGAGGATGCGCTGAATCACGAACATGACGTCGGGCCGGCCGGCATCGTATTCGTCGAAGATCAACGCAACGGGCCGCTGCAGCGCCCACGGCACGATTCCCTCTTGGAACTCGGTGATCTGCCGGTCCTCGCGCACGACGATGGCGTCCTTGCCGACTAGATCCAACCGGCTGATATGGCCATCGAGGTTCACGCGCACGCACGGCCAGTTCAGCCGCGCAGCCACTTGTTCGATGTGCGTCGATTTACCGGTGCCGTGCAAACCCTGCACCATCACGCGCCGATTGCGCATGAAGCCCGCAAGGATCGCAAGCGTGACGTCCGGATTGAACCGGTAGGCCGGATCGATATCGGGCACGTGATCGTCGCGCTCGGCGAACATGGGCGCCATCAAACCCGTGTCGATGCCGAAGCACTCGCGCACCGATACCATGCGATCGGGCCTGTCCTGCATGAAATCCGTCGTCACCGCTTTCTCCTTTGCTACGCCGCCGAGCCGTTCGCGCCTCGAACCGCATCGTATCGCCCACCCCCGGGCCGCTCATAGCGCCAGTGACGCCGTTTCGGTGGGTACAGCGCCGTGCGCCGCGCGGCGCACGGCGCTTTTGATCCCGAATCGATACTTTCCGTTTCAGTTTGGTCCGCGCAATGCGGGTGGGTCTTGCGCCGTCTTTCGCCATCCGCGACAGTGAGGCGACCCCTACGCAGCAGGCACTTGCGCCGCCTCGCGGGGGCTGTCAGGAGACCTCTTTCATGGAACCGGAAGTCGACTATGTCATCGTCGGTGCGGGATCGGCGGGATGCGTATTGGCCAATCGCCTGAGCGCCGATCCGCGCAACACCGTCCTGTTGCTCGAAGCCGGGGGCGCCGATACCAATCCGTGGATCCACGTGCCAGTGGGCTATTTCAAGACCATGCACGACCCCGAGCTCGACTGGTGCTATCGCACCGAGCCCGACGCCAATCTCGCCGGCCGCAGCATCGATTGGCCGCGCGGCAAAGTGCTCGGCGGGTCCAGCTCGCTCAACGGCTTGCTCTATGTGCGCGGACAGCGCGAAGACTACGATCGCTGGGCTGCACTGGGCAACCGCGGCTGGAGCTACGCCGAAGTGCTGCCCTACTTCAAGAAATCCGAAGATCAGGAACGCGGTGCGAACACCTATCACGGCGTGGGCGGACCGTTGAAAGTGTCCGATCTGCGATTGCGCCGGCCCATCGCCGATCACTTCATCGCTGCCACGCAGGAAATCGGCATTCCCCTCAATCCCGACTACAACGGTGCGACGCAAGAAGGCGTCGGCTACTTCCAGCAGACGGCCCACAAAGGCTTTCGATGGAGCACCGCTAAGGGCTTTTTGAAACCGGCGCGCGGGCGCGGCAACTTGCACGTGCTCACGCGTGCCCAGGCCTGCCGCGTGCGCTTTGCGGGCAAGCGCGCGATCGGCGTCGAATACCTGCAAGGGGGTGAACGCAAGTTCGTGGGCGCCCGCGCCGAAGTCATTATTGCCTCGGGCGCGATCGGCTCGCCGCAGCTTCTGCAGCACTCGGGCATCGGCCCGGCAAGCGTGCTGCAACGCGCCGGCGTGCCGGTGCTGCTCGATCTGCCCGGGGTTGGCCGGAACCTGCAAGATCATCTGCAAGTTCGGCTCGTGTACCGCACCCGCGAGCGCACGCTCAACGACGAAGTCAATCACCCGCTGCGCAAAGCGTGGATCGGCATGCAGTACGCGCTGTGGCGCACCGGCCCGCTGACGCTTGCCGCGAGCCAGGTCGCCATCTTCACGCGCTCGCGCCCCGACGTCGATCGGCCCGACATCCAATTTCACATGCAGCCGCTCAGCGCGGATAAGCCCGGACAGGGCGCGCATCGGTTCTCCGCCTTTACGGCTTCGGTGTGCCAACTGCGGCCCTTCAGCCGTGGCCATATCGAGATCGTATCGCCCGATCCGCTGCGCTATCCGCTGATCCACGCCAACTATTTGTCCGACGAACGCGATCACCCGGTCGTCGTCGACGGGATCAAAGTCGCGCGCCGCATCGCTGCCGCGCCATCGCTCGCGCCGCATATCGTGTCCGAATTCACCCCGGGCGCGCACTACCGCAGCGATGCCGAATTGCTCGATGCCGCCCGAGAATTCAGTCAGTCCATCTACCATCCCGCGTGCACCTGCAAGATGGGCAACGACGCGCTCGCCGTCGTGGACGAGCGCCTGCGCGTGCGCGGGGTCGCCCGCTTGCGCGTCGTCGATGCGTCGATCATGCCGGAGCTCGTGTCGGGCAACACTAACGCGCCGGTCATCATGATCGCCGAGAAGGCAGCCGAGATGATCCTCGAAGACCGCGCGACGCAAGCGCTCTCGCAGGGCGAACCGGCTGCCGCCGGCGTGTGACGAGGGCGCGCGCACTCAGCGCCACCAGCGCAGCGGCCGGCGCAGCGAATGGCGTTCGAGCCGCACGGCCGGCGCGGCGTCGACAAAAGCGAATGCGCCGCGCGCCGCCGGCCCCTCGCTGCGCTCGCGCTCCTCGTCGGCTTCCACGGTCCGCGCCGTGTCGATGAACAAGGCTGCGATCACGCCCAATGCGAGCAAACCGGCCGACACCATGAACGGCGAGTTATAGCTGCCGGTGCGCTCGATCAGATAGCCGAACGCAACCGGAGAAATCATTCCCGCGATGCCGAAGCCGGTGTTCATCATCCCGCCAGCAGTCCCGGCGTACTTGCCGGCGATGTCGAGCGGCAGCGTCCACAGCACCGGATTCGTGATTTCCAGAAAGAAGAACGAGCCAGTGAGCAGCCAAACCGCCGTCATCGGATCGGCGACGGAGATCATCGGCAACAGGAATGCGAGCGAACCGCCCATGCCCACGACGAGCACCGAGCAACGCGCAAGGCGCAGCCGCCCTGTGCTTTTGTAGATGCGATCCGACACCACGCCGCCCAACGTGTCGCCCACCACCCCGGCGAGCAGCGGCAACGCCGTGAACAGCGCGAGATGCTTCAAATCGAAGCCACGCGATTCCTTCAGATACGACGGCAGCCACGTCAAATAGACCCACAGCAGCCAGCCGTAGCAAAAGTCGACGAAGGTGACGAGCCACATGCGCCGGATCAGCTTGCGCCATGGCGTAGGCGCGCGCTTGGCTCGCTCGCAATCGCCGCTTCGGTAGCCGATCTCCGCGGTTTCCTCCTGCGTGATGCGACGATTCTGCTCGGGCGTGTTCGTGAACACGAACAAATAGAGCACGGTCCAAGCAAGGCTCGCGATACCCAGCAAGATGAACGCATCGCGCCAACCTCCCGCAACGACGACGGCGAGCACGAGCGGCGGCGTCACGGCCCCGCCCAAGCGCGCGAAGCTATGCGTGATGCCTTGGGCAAAGCCCCGTTCGCGCACGGGCATCCAGTAGGTAAAGGCACGCGTCGCGGAGGGGAATGCCCCGCCTTCGCCGATCCCGAGCAGGAAGCGAAGCACGACGAGCGTCGCGACACTGCCGGCGAATCCTGTCGCCAGCGTGGCCGCGCCCCAAATCAGCGAGAGCACGGTGAGGACGACCTTCGGGCCGAATTTGTCCGACAAGCATCCGCCAATGATCTGCATAGCCGCGTACGGATAGGCGAACGCCGAAAAAACAAGACCGAGTTGCACGGTGGTCAAGCCCATCTCGTGGCGGATCAGCGGCCCTGCGACCGCGATGTTCACGCGGTCGATGTACGAGATGAAGTACATGAGGCACATGACCGCCAAAATGATGTGACGCGTCTTCACGCGCTGCGCACGTTGTTTCATGTCGATGTCTCCTACCGTCTCTTTCTTGGGAAATTCGGTGTCTTTATCGGGCCGGGCGCGTGCGCTGTCGACGCCGCTGTGGGCCGCCCTTCGGCGCTTGCAACCCGCGCTGTGTGCCCGTCAGTCGGGCGGCGGCGGTGCGACGAGCTTCAAGCGCTGCACCTTGCCGGACGGGCCGCGCGGCAGTTCGCTGACGAAGTGGAATTCCTTCGGCGTTTTGTACCGCCCCAGCTCCCTCAGGCAGTGCGCGCGCAGTTCGCCGGCGTCGGGCGCGCCGTCCCAGTGCGCCTCGCGCGCCACGACGAACGCGACGATCTCCTGTCCATATGCGGGATCGGGCACGCCTACCGCAGCCGCGTCGAACACGCCCGGGTGGCGCAATAGCGCTTCGTCGATCTCGCGCGGCGCGATGTTCTCGCCGCCTTTGATGATGAGCTCCTTGGCGCGGCCGTTGATATAAAAATAGCCGTCGTCGTCGCGGTACCCGAGGTCGCCCGTGCGCAGCCAGCCGTCCGCCGTGAAGGCCTTCGCGGTTTCATCGGGCCGCTTGTAGTAGCCCTGCATGATTTGCTCGCCGCGCAGCACGATTTCACCGGCCTCGTATGCCGCGCACTCGCGGCCCTCGCGATCGATCACCTTCGCCTGCGCGCCCGACGGCAGCCCGATGCTGCCAATGCGCCGCAATGCCGGCTCGGAGGGGTTGCTGAAGATCGGCGCCGCCGTTTCGGTCATCCCCATCGTTTCGATGATGCCGATGCCAAAGCGCGCCTCGAACGCGCGATGATGATCGGCGGGAAGCGCTGCCGATGCCGTGCGGCAAAACCGGAGCGCCGAGAGGTCGCCCTTATCCGGTTGCTCCCCGCCCAGCAGGTACGCGACGATCGTCGGCACGAGGTTGATCCAGGTGCAGCGCAAGCGCGAAACGTCTTGCCAGAACGTGCGCGCCGAAAAACGCGGCGTCATCACGACCGAGCCACCGTGGTAAAGCGGCGCGAGCAGCGTCACGACGAGGCCATTGATGTGATAAAGCGGCAAGGATGCGAGCACGCGGTCGCCCATGCCGAGCCGGTGCTCGGCGCTGATGTTGCGGGCATTGACCAGTAGATTGCGGTGGCTCAGCAGCACGCCTTTGGGCGCGCCTGTCGTGCCGGACGTGTACATCAACAGCGCGATGTCGTTCGGCTCGACGCAAGCGAGCATGGGATCTTCGTCCGCGGGTTCTTCTTCGGCGCCCGCCGACGCAGTTTCGGCCAGCGCGAGACGGCCCGCTGCCAGCGCCGGCAATTCGAGCGCATCGGGCGCCGTACGGACGAGCGCGATGTCTCGCGTAGGCGCTTGCTCGCGAAGGGCCGAGCATGCGGCCGCGATCGCCTCGGCCGTCTCGTCGCACACGAAAATCATGCGGGTATCCGAGTGCTCGACGATGTAGCGCAACTGCGACGGCTGACACAGCAGATTGAGCGGGTGAGCAATGAGCCCGCTATACATCGCCCCGAGCAGCAGCGTGGCCGTCTGCATGCTGTTGCCCATGAACACGGATACGACGTCGCCCCGCCGCAGTCCGGCCGCCTGAAAGCGCACCTCGAGCGCGCGGCACTGCGCACGCAGCATGGAGAAGGTGATCGCCGTCGCCTCATCGGTGCGCGCGTCATTGCGCGCGGTGGCGGTCAACAGAAACGGCTCGTCTGGAGATTGCATCGCGCGCATGTCGATCAATGCGCGCAGCGTCGTTGGCGTTTTCATCGGCCGACGCTCCTAAAGTACTCGCCAAGCAGCGCGTCGAGCTCGGGCACGCGTTCCTCGATCGGATAAGCCACCCGCGTCACGTTAAGGTAATAGCGGTAATCGAGGTTGCCCGAAAAATTGTTGCGCCCCCAGGTGCCGCATCCCATCGACAGCGAGAACGGCAGCCCGTTGTTGAAGTTGCCGCCCGTTGCGAGGCAATGCGCTTGATTGACGATCACGCGCGCAACGGGCAAGCGCTCGCCCAATTGGACTGCGTGATCGAGATGCGCGGTATGCAAGCCCACCGAGTGGCCCGCGCCCATATAGGCATAGAGTTGGCGCACGATGCTTGCCGCCGCCTCGAAATCGCTCGCGCGATAGAGCGCCAGCACCGGCGCGAGCTTTTCGCCCGAGAACGGGTGCTCGGCACCGAAGCCGCTTTCCTCGACCATCAAGAACGCCGGCTCACGCGCCGCGATCTCGCTCAGCCCGGCCGTTTGCGCGATGCGCGACGCCGGCTTTGCAGTGCAGTGCTCCGAGAGCTTGCCGTCGCGCCACATCACCGCTTGCAGGCGGGCTTTTTGCGCTGCATCGAGCAATGCGCCCCCGCATCGTTGCAGCGCATCGAGCATCGCGTCATAGATCGCATCTTCGATCACCACGCTGTTTTCGGAAGAGCAGCTCGTCGCATTGTCGAACGTCTTGGACAGTGCGATCTTGCGCGCCGCATCGTCAAGATCGGCCGAGTGTTCGACGATCGACGCGACATTGCCCGCCCCGACGCCGAAAGCCGGCGTACCGCTCGCGTAGGCCATGCGTACGTTCGCTTGCGAGCCTGTCGCCACGACGAGGTCCGCCTGCGCCATCAACTCGGCGCTGGCCGCTTTGCTGACGGGGGCCGGCAGCAGTTGCACGAGCGCCCGGTCGAGCCCGGCTTTGTCAAACTGCTGATGAATGAACTCGACGAGCAGCGCGCACGACGAATGCCCCTTGGGCGATGGCGATACGATTACTGCATTGCCGCATTTGAGCGCATTGACGATCTTGTTCGCGGGCGTGGCCGCCGGGTTGGTCGATGGGGTCACCGCTGCGACGACGCCGACCGCCCGCGCGATCTCGACGATGCCGCGCTCGGCGTCGCGTGCGATCACGCCGCAAGTAGGCTTGCCGTGCAAATCGCGCAGCAGCCCAAGCGTCTTGCGGAAGTTCTTTTGAACCTTGTCCTCGACGTTGCCGAGGCCGGTGTCGCGCACCGCGAGCTCGGCGAGGCGGCGATTGCGGCCCGGCTCCATGATTGCCCATGCCGCCGCGGCCGCAGCTGTATCGAGCGCCGTTTGACCGGCGTGCTCGAAGACGCGCTGCGCCTCGCGTGCGCGGGCAAGCAGCGCGCCCACCTCGCGTCGCACATCATCCGCAGCCGGCACGCTTGCCGTTTCGGCCGTTGTAGCCCTCACATTCATACACGCTCCCATTGCAATAAAGATTGGCGGTAAAGCCAATCTAGGCGGCAGCGATAGCGTGCGAGTCCCGTTTCCCGACCATTCGTCGACTGCGCTCGATCGCGGATGAAAAAATGCGAATTTCGGGACTTCTCCTAGTCCCGAAAACCGCGCGATCCGATACACAATGAAAACGGCGCGGCGAGCGCGCCTGATGAGGAGACAGCATGTCGGGATCGAATCAATCGAATGCGGCGGCGGTGCGAGCGTTCCGTGTGCTCGAAACGTTGGCGGCGGCAGGCCGCCCCTTATCGATGATGGATCTCGCGACGACGCTCGGCCTGCCGAAACAGACGATGCACCGCATCCTCGTGCAGTTGACCGATGCGTGGCTCGTCACGCGCGGCGCGGGCGACAAACGCTACGAATGTTCGCCGCGAGTACGCATGCTCGCCGTGAACGTGCTCATGCATGCCGGCCCGGCTGCCGCGCGCCATGTATTGCTCGAGCAACTCGTGGCGAGGATCGGCGAGACATGCAACTTGACGATGCTGTCGGGCAACGACGTCGTCTATATCGACCGAGTGGAAACGGAGTGGCCGTTGCGCATGCATTTGCAGCCGGGGTCGCACGTGCCGCTGCATTGTTCCGCTAGCGGCAAGCTCTTGATCAGTTTTCTGCCGAAGGATCGGCGCGAACGCGTGATCGACACGCTCCCGCTGCGGCCCTATTCCGAGCGCACGATCACGAGCCGCGAAGTGCTGCGCAAGGAGCTTGCGTTGACGCGCCGGCGCCGGTTGGCGGTCAACGACCAAGAGCACCTTCAGGGGCTGATCGCCATCGCGGTGCCTGTCATGCTCGACCGTCACCGCGCCTGCGCAGCCATTGCGGTGCAGGCGCCGGTCGGGCGGCTCACGTTACAGGACTTGCTAGCCTTCGAGCCGGATTTGCGGCACGCCGCCGAAGAAACCGCCAAGACTTTCCGCGCTTGATGCGACGGCGAACGACGCCGCGCTGCGGCGGCGCATTGGGCTCACGCCGCGACTAAAGCGTGTCGACGCAAGAGCGATAGCGATAGCGCGAGGCCATCACGGCGCGCTGACTACCGGGTTCTCGTGCGTCGACAAGCGCGCGCCGCGGCCGCGTTCGATCGCGCGCGCCGACACGGCCGATACCAGCGCGGAAAACAGCACGTAGGCGCATATGGTCCACCATTTGCCGCCGCTCATCTTCCACAGCGCCGTCGCGATGATCGGCGTGATGCCGCTCGCGAAAATGCCCGAGAACTGATAGACGAACGAGATGCCCGTGTAACGCACGCTCGCATCGAAGAGCTCGGAGAACAGCGCGGCTTCCGGCCCATACACCATCGCGTAGCAAATGCCGAACGGGATGACGATGGCGAGCCAAATCAAGAGCGTATTGCCCGGCTGGCTCTCGATCAACCAGAATGCCGGATAGACCGACGCGCCGCAAAGCAGCGAGCCCCACCTGTACACGCGCGCGCGGCCGATGCGATCGGACAGGCCGCCGAAGATCGGAATGAAGAAACACATGACGAAAGCGGCCATCATCACGCCGAGCAGCGCATCGGTGCGATCCATCTTGATGTGCTGCGTGAGATACCCGATCGAGAACACGGCGAAGATATTGAAGAACACGCCGTCGATATAGCGCGCACCCATGCCGACCAACAACTCGCGGCGATAATTGGCGAGCATCTCGACGAACGGCAGCCGCACTTCGTTGCGGTTGCGCTTGAGCGCGGTGAATTCGGGGGTCTCCATCACGTTCAGGCGGATATACAGGCCGATCATGACGAGCACGAGCGAGGCGCCGAACGCCACGCGCCAACCCCACGCGAAAAACGCCTGTTCCGACAACAGATGCGACACCGCCGCCACCATGCCCGAGGCGAGACACAGTCCGATCGACAAGCCGATTTGCGGCAGACTCGCATACAGCCCGCGCCGGTGGGGTGGCGCATATTCGTAGGCCATCAAGACCGCGCCGCCCCATTCTCCGCCAAGGCCGATGCCCTGCAGCACGCGCAACGACAACAAAAGGACCGGCGCGGCTACGCCGATCTGCGCGTAGGTTGGGACGAAGGCGACGCCCACGGTCGACACGCCCATGATGAACAGCGAGAGGATCAGCGCGGACTTGCGCCCGATGCGATCGCCGAAATGCCCGAACAGCACGCCGCCGATCGGGCGGGTGACGAAGCCCACCGCGAAAGTCGTATAGGCAAGCAAGATCGACACGAGCGGGTCGTTCGCCGGGAAGTAAAGCTTGTTGAAGACAATGCCGGCGACCACGCCGTAAAGAAAGAAGTCGTACCATTCGACCGTCGCGCCGATGACACTGGCCATTGCGACGCGGCGAACCATGCGGGAATCGATGTGTGGATGGGATGACATGAAACGGCTCCTCCTCCAGTAAATACCCGTGCGCGCTTGCGCAACAGGATTTCGGGGGCCCCTCGTTCGTCTCCTCCGGGGCGTCTTTTTTCGTACCGGCATTCGAGCGATCGCCGGTGCGTGGTTTCTATTTACTGAGCCGAAATCGGTGCTTCAAGCGAATTTGGGCGAGGGGAACCGTTCTGGGACAAAACAGGGAATTTCGTTTCAATTCTCGTTTGAATTGCCTGCGAGACATCCACGCCCTCCCCGGCGCGGATGCCGCATCGATCTGCAATAGAAGTGAGTAGGCCTATGGCCGAGCCGCGATTTCGTCGAGGTGGTAAAGCAAATCCGCCGGGTCGTCATAAACCCTTAGGGCACCCGCTCGTTCGAGCTCGCCGGTACCGTAGCCGCCCGAGAGCAAGCCCACGCCCAATGCGCGGCAACGCTTTGCCGCAAGCATGTCCCAGATGCTGTCGCCCACTACGACCGCGTGCTCGATCGGCACGCCGAGTCGCTGTGCCGCGGCGATGAAGAGGTCCGGGTCGGGCTTGGCGTATTTGACGTCGTCGCGCGTCACGACGACGTCCTTGGCGGGATCCACGCCCAACGCCTCGAGATTGAGCGCGGCCGTATGCATGCGCCCGCTCGTTGCGATCGCCCATGGGATACCGGCCTGCGACAACGCGCTCAATAGCTCCCGAGCGCCTGGCAACGGCCGAACTTGGCCGCGGAACTGCAGATAAGCGTCGGCATGCGCGTCGCGCAGCCGGCTGATGGCTTCCTCGCTCACTTGCGCCCGCGTCTCGCGCAATAATTGCGCCGTGAACAGCCCGCCGCTCATGCCGATCTTGCGATGAATGCGCCACACGGATAACGCAATCCCTTCGGCATCGAGCGCTTGCTTCCATGCAAGCACGTGCTGATAGACGCTATCTACGAGGGTGCCGTCGAGGTCGAACAGAAATGGGGTTTGCAATCGCATGAGCGCTCCCGTTGACAATCGATTCAAACGCAACCGGCGCCACGTAGCGCCGCGTTTTGCCGGTGCTCATTGTAGCGCGCCGCTCTTTAGGGGCTAAATGCGGGCTTAATGCGGGCTCAATGCGCGCCTACCGTGCGATCGTCAACGAAAAGCCTGGAAATGCGAGCTTCCCAGGCTCGAAGCTCGCCCTCGTCAAATCGCCCATCCCCCTGCATAGAAAGCCACCAGCACGACGGCAATCGATACGGTGCCGAGGTTCAGCTTGCGCCATTCGCCGCTGACGATGCGGCCGATGACGAGCGTCGCGAAGCCGAGCATGATGCCGGTCACGATGTTGGCCGTCAGCACGATGAACACGGCGGTGACGAGTCCGGCCATCGCATCGACGCTATCGTCCATGTGGAGTTTGCTCACGCTCGAGAGCATCAGGAGACCTACGTACATCAACGCGGGTGCAGTCGCATACGACGGCACCAACGCCGCAAGGGGCGAGAAGAACATCACGACGAGAAACAGCAAGCCGACCACCGCGGCGGCCAGGCCCGTCTTCGCACCCGCGGCGACGCCCACGCTCGATTCGATATAGGCCGCTGCCGGCGCACCGCCGAGAAACCCTGAAAAAATCGAACTGAGCGAATCGGCCGTCAACGCGCGCCCGCCGTTGATGATGCGGCCCTTCTCGTCGAGCTGCCCCGACTGCCCCGCGACAGCGCGGATCGTGCCCGTGGCGTCGAAGACGGCGGTCATGACGAGCGCAAAGACACTGGGCAGCACCGCGACCGACAGTGCGCCTTTGAGATCCATCGCGCCGATCAGCGAGGCGTGCCCCGGCGCACTCAGCGAAGGCAACGCAAATACGCCGTGGAATTTCACGGTCGGATCGAAGGCGAGCCCGATGGCCGACACGGCGACGACGACAAGCAAGATCCCACCCGGCACGCGACGCCGCTCGAGCCCGAAAACCGCCGCCAAGCCGATCACCGACATCACCACGGGGAACGCCGTGACATGCCCGAGCGCAAGCGGCAAGCCGCCGCCCGGATTCTTGATCACGAGCCCGACATCGTTGGATGCGATCAGCAGCAAGAACAGCCCAATACCGATACCCGTGCCGTGTGCGACGCCCGCGGGCAAATTGCGCAAGATCCACGAGCGCACGCCGGTGACGGAAATCGCGGTGAAGACGAGCCCCATCAAGAAGACGGCGCCGAGCGCGACTGTCGGGGCGATGCCTTTGCCTAGCACGAGACCGAACGCGGTGAACGCGGTGAGCGAAATCGCGCAGCCGATCGCAATCGGCAGCTTCGCCCATAAGCCCATCAACAGCGAGCCGAAAGCCGTGGTGAGGCAGACCGCGACGAACACGGCGCTCGTATCGAATCCGGCTTTGCCGAGCATGCCCGGGACCACGAACACCGAATAGACCATCGCCAAAAAAGTGGTGACGCCCGCGACGATTTCGCCGCGCTCGGTGCTGCCTCGCGCCGAAATGCCGAAATATCGATCCACGGCGCCCTTGGTGCCGAAACCGTCCGTCGTGCCGGAGCCGACGATCGGCCGCGCCTGGGTATCACTCATGAGCTTGCTCCTTTATCAGCATGCTGAAACGGCCGCGCGGACCGTCATCAGGGTTGTCTCGAATAGGTATCCATCTGAATCGAATCGGCTCGAAGGCCGCGAAGGGCTTTGCCGCCAGTCGTTCACTTGGCTGTCACGAAGCGTAGGCGAACACAAAAACGCGTCCCATCAGTCGGGCAACATGAAGCCCATGCGACAGCGCTTATATCGGCTTGAAACCGCGGTTTCTCGCCGTCGCGCCCCGTGTATACGCCTAGTGCGAATCCGTTAAGGCGACTATTTGAATGCGGGAGCGGCGACGGCGATGGAGACGGCTCGGGGGCGGCATGCGCGCGGCGCCTGCCCGAGCGTTAAGGGAAGGGAAAAGGAAGGGAAAAGAAACCAAAGGATCGAATTTCGCCCGCTCAATGAGCCGGCATTGAGGCCCGCGCGGACTGAGCCCGCTCCAACCATTCGCGGTTATGCGCGCGCGCGTGACGCGGCCAATGTTTGCCGTCCTGCAAGATATCTTCGTACAACGCGGCGGCGCGCTTGCGGTCGGCTTCGTTCGGCTGCGCGGCGAGCCAATCGGCAAACAAGCAGCGCGGCGCCGCATCGCTCGCGCAGGCGAGCGCCACCTCGAACGCGGCCCGGGCGCCCACGGCCCCAAGCGCCGCGAGCGTGCGGGCGTAAAGCAGCGACGGCTGCGCTTGCTGACGCATTGGCGGATAGTTCGTGAAGAGCAGCGTCAATGCCGCCTCGGCATCGGCATACCGCGCGAGTTCGAAGTGCGCGCGCGCCAAGCCCAGCAACAACGCGGGGTCGTTCGCGAACGGGCCGTTTGCCGCCATTTGAAACTGCTCGATCGCTTCTTGCGGGTTACCGGCCTCCAATAGCGCATTGCCTAGCCGCATGCGGCTCGCCACGGTGGGCGCGCGCTCGACTTCGGCACGGCTTTCGCGCACGGCACGGTTCGGATCCACGAACTGCGTGATCGCGCGCGTCGCGACATACGCCCCGCGCGACTGCCGCCAGCTCGGCAAATAAACGGCGAAGAAATACACGAGGCTGCCGAGCATGGGAAACGCAAAGAGCACGAACAACCAATAGATGTTTTGTTGATGGCGCACGGCATGCACCGCGAAATAAATCGCAACGA
This sequence comes from Paraburkholderia sp., assembly GCA_004322045.1. Classification (GTDB taxonomy): domain Bacteria; phylum Pseudomonadota; class Gammaproteobacteria; order Burkholderiales; family Burkholderiaceae; genus Trinickia. The sequence goes on along the minus strand of SCRN01000002.1, from coordinate 19,004 downwards.
TGACGTGAAGGCCGATTCCGAAGTAAGGCATGTGAGTTCCGTTTTCGAGGCGCAGAAGGCGTAGGGCCTGCTTTCCTGACATTCTGTAATGTGACTCGTGCCCCTTAAGCGGGGCTTAAGGAGTATGCGCGAGAGCGGCGCCGCGGCACATATCTCGAAGCGTCGCGACAGCGCCCCCGGGAACTCGAGCCGACTGTTACACCGCGATCGTGCGCTCGCTCACAGCCGCCGGCGGGCTGCCCGGCCGACAATGGTTGCGCTGGGGACCGACATCGACCGAGCACGTTCCATAGCCTGTGAGCCGGCCACCCGCGAGACAACTATCCGAGGGGTTTGCCGTGCGTAGCGAGACTTGGCGGGCCGAAGCCCGCGCTGTGCGCCGCGCCACAGCGACGATCGCGTTGATCGGCGGTGCGGTGTTTCTTTCACCGGCGGTATCGAGCGCCCAGCTGCGCGCGCCATCCGCCAAGAGCCAGCATGCGCCGCCGCCCGCGGCTGCGCCCGCCGCGGTGCAGATGGATTTTGCCGCGATGGTGGAGCGCTACGGGCCAGCCGTTGTCAACATCGGCACGACGGCGCGGGACGATACGGCCGATCAGGCCTCCGCAGCGCCTGGGCTCGACAATCTCGATCCGGACGACCCGGTCTTTGCGCTCGTGCGAGGGATGTCGGCGCAACCGGCTGCGCCCTCGACGGTGGCCGATCCGCCGCGCGTCGTTTGGGGCACGGGCTCGGGCTTCATCATCAGCGCGGACGGCATTGTGGTGACGACGGCGCACATCGTCAACCGCGCCGAGCAAGTCGTCGTCACGTTGACGGACCGCCGCCAATTCAAAGCCAATGTGCTCGGCGTCGACCCGCAAACCGATGTCGCGCTACTGCAGATCGAAGGCGCCGGCAAGTTGCCGTCCGTGCGTGTGGGCGATGCCTCGCATGTGCGCGTCGGCGAGCGCGTCTTGGCGATCGGCTCGCCCGACGGTCCGCAGAATGCGGCCACTTCCGGCCTCATCAGCGTCACCCCGCATGCGCTGGCGGACGGTAACGGCTTTACCTTCCTCGAAACGGACATCGCCCCGGACCCGGACACCTCGGGCGGCCCGCTGCTCGATCGCAACGGCGCCGTGATCGGCGTCAATCTGCAGGTCTATGCCGATACGGGACGCTACAGGAGCCTGACGTTCGCGATCCCGATCGATGCGGCGCTTAGGCTGCGTGCGCAGCTGCAAGGGCAAGGCAAAGTGAGCGGCGGCAGCTTAGGTCTCCAAACGCAGGATGTCGATCCGGGCCTCGCCGCGGCTTTCGGGCTACCGCACGCAACCGGGGCGCTCGTCACCGCCGCGGCGCCCGCAGGGCACGGCTCGCTCGCGAACCCGCTCAAAGCGGGCGATGTCGTCACACGGATCAACGGCAAGACGATCGAGCACGAAAGCGACCTTACCGACTACGTGTCGGCGTTACCGCCGGGATCGAAAGTCTCGCTCACCGTCGTTCGCAACAAGAAGCCGATGCAATTGACGGCGATCGTCGCGGCGCGAGCTGGGCAGGAGAGCGAGAGCGGCTCCAAAACGAGAGGCCCGGGCGCCGCCGAACGCAACTTGGTCGAGCGCTCGGGTCTGACCGTGCATGCGTTGAGCGAAGACGAACGCCGTGCGTCGGGGGCCATCGGCGGCGTCGTGGTCGACGCCGCGACGGGAGCTGCCGAGGCCGCCGGCATTCAGCCGGGCGACGTCATCTTGTCGGTGAACAGCGAGCGCATCGACACGCGCAATGCGCTCGAAGCATTGCTCGAGCGCAGCGGCAAGCAGGTAGCGTTGTTGATCCAGCGCGATAACACACGCAGTTTCGTTTCGATGGGGATCCGATAGCGTTAAGCGGGCCTATGACTTACCCGGAGCGCACGCCTACGCGTCGACTTCGCGCATCGTCAGGAGCACGGCGCATCCGCTCGCGACGAGCAAGGCGGTCAACAAGTAGAGCGCGTCGTCCATGCTGCCCGTGCGCACTTTGATCTGGCCGATGACCCACGGACTGACGATGCCGCTCGTGATCCCGATGCTGCTCACGAGGGCGATGCCCGGCGCCGTTGCCGTCGTCGACAAGCAATGCGGCGGCATCGTCCAAAAGATCGGCAACGCCGCGAAGATCAGGATCGTGGCGCAGCAGAGAATCGCCAGCATAGCCGCAAAACTGGCGAAGTGCGCAGTCAGCGCGACTAACGCTGCACCGCCGACGATCGTGCAAAAAGCGAAGTGCCGCCGGCGTTCGCCCGTTCGATCGGAATGGCGCGCGATCGCGATCAGTCCGACGACGCCCAACGCGTTGGGAACAGCGGTATAGAGGCTGATCGACACGACATCGGTGATGCCGAAATCGCGGATCATGAGCGGCATCCAGAAATTGAGCGTCAGCGACGCGCACGTCAACGAAAAGTAAATGAACGCGAGCAGATAAACGCGCGGCGTGCGCAACGCTTGCGCGAACGCACCGCGTCCGTGCTCACGGGCTGCATTTCGCGTCTCATGCGATAGCGCCTGCGCAATGCGAGCCTTTTCCTCCGCGTTCAGCCAAGTGGCCTGCTTCGGCCCATCGACGAGCCATGTCAAGGACAACACGCCCAGCACGAGCGCGGGCGCCCCTTCGATCGCAAACATCCAGCGCCAACCGGCCAGCCCGAATACGCCGGCCGTCTCGCGCATGAGCCAGCCCGAAAACAATCCACCGAGCACCCCCGCGACGGCCACGCCGGCGAAGAAGATCGACAGCATCGCGGCTCGGCGCGCTGCCGGAAACCAGTAGGTCAGATACAACACGATGCCTGGGAAGAATCCGGCCTCGAATACGCCGAGTGCGAAACGCAGCGCATAGAAATGGCCTGGCGTCTTGACGAACATCGTCCCGACCGACGCCGCACCCCACAACAGCATGATGCGGGCGAAGGTGCGCCTTGCGCCGAAGCGGGCCAGCAGCATGTTGCTCGGTACTTCGCACACGACATAGCCGATGTAAAAGATCGCAGCGCCAAGCCCGTACATCGCATCGCTAAATCCTAGATCGTGCTTCATTTGCAACTGGGCGAAACCGATGTTGATGCGATCGAGAAACGACACGACATAGCAAAGAAAGAGAAACGGGACGACGCGCAGCGCAATTTTGCGGTAAAGGGCGTCGTCGCCGGGCAGGGTCTGCCCTGCCGCTTGCACGGCGGCATCGATCGATTGGGTCATTTGTCTCGCTCCAGGAGGGAAAAAAAGCGCCTCGGCGTCTAGCGCGCCGATCGGCGCGACTACTTGCGTAGGGGTTTGCTCATGCCGCGCAGCGGTGCGGCAGTGATGGAACGGCTTCGAGCGCGGCTTCGCGGGCAAGGCCGATCGCCTCGGCCAGCGTCGCTTGATCGCCGATATGATTGGCGAGCAGCAAGATCAATTGAGCGTTCGCACTTTGACTTTGCGCGTCGTTCAGATCCCGATGCATATCGATCAGCGCCTCGTAAAAATCGTCGGGCCGCGTCAAATTCAGTTGCGTGTCGAGCTTCATTCGTCGCCTCGCGCATCGATAAGGTAATTAGGAGTACTAATCAAGCAATGCAAATGAATCTTGCTCATCGTCGTTCAGTTCCTCTATGCCGCCCCGCCCGCACCCAGCGCCCGTTCGAGCGAAACGCAGATGTCGTTCGTGGTCACGTGCCGCCAGCGCGCGCACACATGTTGATCGGGGCGCATTAGATACACCGTGCCCGCCGCACCGTCGTAACGCTCGGCCGCGAGCCCGTCCACATCGCACAACGCTTGCGCGCCGATGGCGGTTGCGTCGGTGACCCACTTTTCGCTGCCGGGCGATGTTCCCCTCGGGCCGACGACAACGATCTGCATGGGCACCCCAAGCGAGCGAGCGCGTTCGATCGCATCTTTCTCGTCGGGGCGCAATCCTTCCGCCGCCGCAAAGACCAACACCGTGAAGCGGCTGCCGATGTGCCCGAGCAGCCAATCTTGCATCCCGTCGCGCGTGACCGGGGCATCGACGCAGGAGGCGCCCGGCATCATGGCGCCTTCGAACCGGTCCCGATCTGGCGTGTTCAGCGTGGATTCGCGCAGAAGCGCAGGCACGGAGAGCCGCCCGCTATTGACTAGCCGCCGCGCAAAATCATGGCGGCGCGCGAGCGTGAGCACGGCATCGCGGAATACGCGGCTGATGGGACTCTTCGGCGTGATGAAATCGGTGGAGCGCGTCGAGTTCAAGATGTTCTCGTCGGCCGCATACTCGCGCTCACGCGCATAAGTATCGAGCAGGCTGTCAGGCGCGCGGCCGGCCAAGACCATCTCGAGCTTCCATGCGAGATTTTCCGCGTCTTGAAAGCCGCTGTTCGCGCCGCGTGCGCCGAACGGCGAGACGCCGTGCGCCGCGTCGCCGGCGAACAATACGTTTCCATGCCGAAAGCTGTCCATGCGCAAGCAAGAGAACGTATAGACGCTCACCCACTCGATGTCGAATTTCACGTCGGGGCCGAGCAGCGCGCGCACCCGCGGTATCACACGCTCGGGCGTTTTCTCGAGCACGGGATCGGCATCCCAGCCGAGTTGGAAATCGATGCGCCAGACGTTGTCCGGCTGCCGGTGCAGCAACACCGATTGGTTAGGATGAAACGGCGGGTCGAACCAAAACCAACGCTCCGATGGAAAGTCGGCTTCCATCTTGATGTCGGCGATCAAGAAACGATCTTTGAACGTGCGGCCTTTGCTTTCGAGCCCCAGCATATGGCGCATCGGGCTACGCGAGCCGTCCGCCGCCACGACGTAGCGCGCATCGAGCGCATATTCGCCGTCGGGGGTATCGATCGTCAGCGTGACCGGCGCTTGTCCTGGCTGCGCTCGGTCACGCCGCATCACGCCCACGACCTTATTGTTCCAACGGATCTGCACATTCGGCAGCGCCTTGGCGCGCTCGATCAAAAAGCCTTCCACATAGTACTGCTGCAGATTGATGAAGGCGGGGCGGCGGTGGCCGCTCTCGGGCAACAGATCGAACGAATAGACCAGTTCGTCCTTCAAGAACACTTTGCCCACATGCCAGCGCACGCCCTTTTCGACCATGGCCTCGCCGCAGCCCAGCCGGTCGAAAATGTCGAGTGAGCGCTTTGAAAAACAGATTGCGCGCGAACCCGCCGACAAGCAGTTGTCGTCGTCCACTACGACGACGCTCACGCCGCGCTGCGCCAAGTCGATCGCCGTCGCCAAGCCTACCGGGCCCGCGCCGACGACGATCACCGGATGGATCGCCGCCGCCCCGCCGTCCTGCTCCGCATGACGCCGGTATTCGAACCGCAGCGTCTGATAATCAATTGCCATCTAAGTCTCCCCGTCACCCGTTTCAGTCCTGCAGCGCGGCCCACATTTCCTTGTCGCGCTCGGCCGTCCAAATGCGAGGGTGAACGATGCCGCTCGCTTCGTCGAACGCGCGCGTCACATCGAACGGCAAGCAGTGCTCGTAGATGAAGACTTGACCGAATTTCGGGTCCATCGCTTCGCGCGCGAGCGCCATGGCGCCCTTGAGATCGAGCCCTTGCGCCACGGCGGCACGGCCGCGATCGAGCAACGTGGTCACGAAATCGCGCGTGTAGGCAATGCCCGCTTGCACTTGCGCCGCATCGGTCAGCGCCGGGCCGCGCCCCGGCACGAGCTTGTCGGCACCGAGCGCCGCCAACGCATCGAGCGTCGCGGGCCACGGCGCGAGTTGCGCGTCGCCGCAATAGCAGGCTGCGCCGTATTCGACGAGATCGCCAGAAAACAGCACCTTCTGCGAAGGCAGCCATACGACCGTATCGCCCTTGGTATGCCCCGCGCCCAGATGCATGACCTTCACCTCGAGCTTGCCCAAGTAAAGCGTGATTTCACGCTCGAACACGAGCGTCGGCCACGTGAGGCCCGGCACCGTTTCCACGCCCGCGAACAGCCGCGGAAAGCGCTCGATTTCCGACTTCATGTCTGCTTCGCCGCGCTCGACGATCATCTCGTACGTGCCCCGGCTCGCAATGATGTTCTGCGCGCCTTCGTCGAAGTAAGCCGATGCGCCGAGCACACGAACCGCGTGGTAATGCGACAGCACGACGTGCTTGATCGGTTTGTCGGTGATCGAACGAATCTTGGCGATCAAATCGCGTGCCATCGCGGGCGTTGCGGTGGTATCGACGATCAGCACGCTGTCCTCACCGATCACGACGCCCGAATTCGGATCGCCTTCGGCCGTGTACGCATAGGCGTTCTCCGAAAGCTGGGTCCACGTGATCTTTTTCTGCTCCAGGTCCGCCTGGGATGCAAATGCCTTTGCCATGTTGATCTCGCTGATGAAAAGAAACGTCGAGCGACGAATGCGCGAGCGCGGCACGATGCGCACCCGGGCTTCTATGCCGGGCGGCTAGACGACGTCTCGCTCCAATGTTCGTATAGGACTGCTTATTTATTCGAGTCGGCCGAAACCTCTGTCGCCACCGCTATCGCTATCGTTGCGGCCGCGGCGTAGGTCGTTCGCCGAGTCGAAGCCATACTAGGCCGTCCTTGCGCGCTTTGTCAACAGCAAATGCATTTGCTATAACCAAACCACAGGTACGACAAGCCCACCCTCGTCGGATAAGATCTCGGCTTTGCGTCCCACTGAGAAGAGGTTGGCTTGGCCACGCGTTCCCCTCCAGCCGCAGAGAGCAAAGTGTCGTCCCGCGGCGTGCAAAGCGTCGAAGTCGCGGGCGTGCTGCTCGCGGTGCTTGCCAACCGCGGCAGCGTGAGCTTGGCCGAACTCGCCGCCGCGGCCGGCATCGCGCCTGCCCAGGTGCATACGTATCTCGTTAGCCTGACGCGGCTCGGGCTCGTCAAGCGCGACGCCGTGCTCGGCGATTACGAGCCCGGCCCGCTGTCGCTGCGTTTGGCGCTGCAGCATCTCGAGCATCGGCCGGCCTATCGCGCGGCCGTGAGCGAGGTGGCCGCACTCGCGAAACGCTCGGGATGCTGCATCGCGGTCTGCACGGCGGGGCCGCACGGGCCGACCATCGTGCACTACGAGCACGCCGGTGCGCCGCTGCACGTCAATCTTCACGTCGGCTCCGTGATGTCGCTGACCGCCACCTCCACCGGACGCGTGTTCTCCGCATTTCTGAGCCCTGCACAGCGGCAAGCCATGCAGCCGGAAGCCAAGACGAGACGCACGCGAGACGACGCGTTCGAAGCGGCGCTCGAACGCATTCGCACCGAGCGCATCGAACGCGGTATCGATACGCCCACGCCATGGATCAGCAGCATGTGCGTGCCCGTCGTCGATGCCTCGGGGGCAGTCCAGTTGACGCTGACCGCTATCGGCCCGTCGAGCGCGATCGACGTCGCTTGGGATGGCCCGCTCGCCCAAGCGCTGCGTGCGTCGGCGCAGCGCATCGAAGCGGCCCTGCACTCGTCGTCGCCGGGCGGCGCGATCGAGACGCCGCGCGCGTGGGATGCCGAGCCCGGCACCGAAGAGTCCGGACAACGCGGCATTCGCACGCTAGATACGACGGGGCAGTTGCTCAATGCGCTCGTGCGAGCCGCACGGCCGCTGATCCTGCGCGATCTCGCCACGGCCGCCAACATGCCGGCCGCCAAGGCGTTCGCGCACGTGGTCAGTCTCGTGGGAATCGGCTTGCTCGCCCGCGACGAGGCGGGCGCCTTCGATGCGGGGCCGCTCGGCTTGCAGTTGGGATTGATGGCGCTACAGCGGCAAGCGCCCGAGCGCGACGCGCAGCGCGAGATCGCCCGTCTTGCGGCCGAGACCGGTTTGACGGTTGCCGCGGCGGTGCTCGGCCCGCTCGGGCCGACCGTGGTGCGCTTGGAAGAATCGACGCAGCCCCTGCACGTCAGCCTGCGCGTGGGCACGGTCGTCTCGCTCGTGCAGACGGCAATAGGCCGGGTCTTTGCAGCTTACTTAGGCGCAGAGCCGCTTGCCGATATGCTCGCGCTCGAATCGTTGCGGCTGGCGGGCGCACCTGCGTCACCTGCCGCCGGTGCGGCGCAAAAAAACGGCAAGGGAAGCGGACGAACGGAGATGATTAGTACTGCTTACGAATCGCATCTCGCCCGCATTCGCACAGAAGGCATCGATGCGCCGCTAGGCTCGCCGCTGCCGGGCATCGACGCGCTTGCGGCGCCCGTATTCGATCATACGGGCACCGTGCGCCTCGTGATTGCGCTCATCGGATCGACGGGTAGCTTTGAGAGCGCGAATGCGGGGCTGCCTGCGCAGCGACTGGTGCAGGCGACGCGTCAATTGTCGTGGCGCCTCGGGTGGGCGCCTGTTGCTGGGGCTTGTTGAGCTCTTCGCCGGGCGCGGTGCGGCCGAAGATTGCGCTCAGCAGCCCGGTGCGCCACGCGAACAGCAGCAGCGTGCTGGACAGCGTCGCCTCGCCGATCACACGCGCAGACGCCATGCCGATGGCGCCGAAATGCGGTGCGAGCAATAGCGCCGAGCCTAGGTTGGCTGCCGCCGACATCAGTCCCGCGACCGCCATCAGCCGGTCTTTTTTCCGCGGCAGGAAGACGTAAAAACCCACGAACTGATTAAACGCGGAAAACGGGAACATCCACGCGAAGCGCTGCAGCACATGCGCACTAGGCGTGAACGCTTTGCCCAAGATCAGCGGCAGCACGAACGGCGAGAGCACGTACGCGCCACCCAGCGCGAGAAATCCATAGCCGAGTAGCAAAGCAGCGCCACGCCGTGTCGTCGCGCGTGCGCCGTGATGATCGTTCTGCGCGATTTGCCGGGAAATCGTGGGGATGAACACCTGCGCGGCCGGACCCATGAGGCTCAAGCCAATCGTCGCGAAGCGCTCCGCGGCGCCGTAATAGCCCACCTGCGTCGGTGTCGACAGCAACGTCAAGAGGTAGGTGGAAGCCGAAGTCAGCACCACCGAGCCCGTCGAGTAAAGGAACAGCATCGTCGAATCGCGCATGAGACTCGGCACGCCACGCCAATTCATCCGCGGCAGACCGATGTCCTTGAGCGTGAGCCAGTACGCGATAGCGGTCGAGCACAGACAGGCCGTCAATAGGCTCGCCAGCACCCAGGTCGAATCGGCAGGCCCGCGCACGAGCGAGAGCACCAGCACCAAGCTGAGCGCGAAGCCGACCACTTCCAGCATGATCGGCGTGCGGAATCGATGCCGCCCTTGGAATAGCCAGCCCAAATTCCAACCGTTCAAGATGCCGAGCAATGTAGCGAGTACGCCGATGAGGGGGCGCTGCGACAACACGGGCGAGCAGAAGGTCGCCGTCAGGCCGATGGCCCCGCCGACCGTACCGAGCAGGATCCGCGCGCTCAGATGCAGAGAGAAGATATCGTTGAACTCGCGCTTTTCATGCGCCCTCGACACGTCGCGCATGCCGACGAAGGTGAAGCCGTAGCTTACGAGCATCCAGATGACGTTCATCAAGGACATGGCCGCGAGCACGCGGCCGTACTCGGTCACGCCTAGCACACGCCCATAGAACGGGATGACCACCAGGAGGTACAAGTACCTCATGATGTAGCCGCCGTACACGAAAGCGAGTACGCGGGTGTTCTCTTTCTTGTCCATAGCAATATTTCATAGGCCGCCGCCCTTCAAGCGACGAGCACGTGGGAACTCCGAAGCGCCGCATCAATGCGCGGCGCTGCTCCCGCGCGCTAGCGGATTGGAGATGAAGCGCACCACATAGTTCGACAACGGTGCGTATGGAACAAGGCACAGGCACGATAAGCCGATGGTGCCGAGCTTTTTCACCGGACCCCAGAATGGGTTGGCGACGATCGAGTGCAAATAATTGCGCGAATGGAAGGCGAACCAGCGCCAACGGTCGAGCACGGGAGCGCCGTAGATCTCGCTGCAAAAAATTGCCTTTTCATGCGAGAAGTCGTGAAACGATTCGGGCAAGTCGATGTTCAGTCGATGGCGAGCCACATAGCGTAAAGCGTTCCATCGCGCGGCATACGCTTTGGGCGCTTTGTTATTTTTTTCCGAATTGGCGAATGACACGTCTTGCGCGGCAGAATTATGTACGCGATACGCGCCGAGTGCATCGGAAACCGAGGCAACTTGACCGACCAACGCCACGCCATAAATCGCAAAAAAATCGGCGCCGTACCGGCCTTCCGTCGTTTCAGGGATCGGGAATATTTTTTTCAGCGCGCTCGTTTTATAAGCATTGCCCGACGCGGGCGGCGATGGATACAACCACCCTTGCCGCAGCAACGTGCCGCAATCCGCCGGCGCGTCCGAATGCGGGACCGTGACGCCCGTGTGCGCGCCGTCCTGGCCTATCACGTCCAAGCGAAACTGCACCTTGGCGTAGTCGCCCGTCGCAAAGCGCCGCATCACGTCCGTGGCCGCGTTTGTGTAGAGCAGATCGTCGGCATCGAGCAAGATCACGTACTCGGTGTCCACCTCTTCCAAGGCGAGGTTGTACGCCGACACTTGACCGCCGTTCGGCTTGAGCACCGCACGAATGCGTGAGCCGTAGCTCGTGATGATTTCGCGCGATCTATCTGTCGAACCATCATCGACCACGAGCACTTTGGTCGCAGGGTAGTCCTGCGCCAGCGCAGAATTAATGGCATCGGCAAGAAACCGCTCGTAGTTATAGTTACAGATTGCGATCGTGACTGACTTCATCTGAACGCTACTCCCTCTTGGCAACAACTGTCTAAAGGATCATTATTCGTCGGCAGTCTCCGCGTCGCCGCGCTCCCTATCCTCGCCAAGCGGATAAATCGCAGCACCTCTTGTGTTGCACTGCAGAATAAGCCACAAAAAAAGGTGCAGTACGAACCGGGCTGAAAATTCCGTGGTCTTGACCGATTAGGTCGACAGTTGTTGCTCGATCGCACCAAAGCGGAACAGCACAATAGCGCGGCCAACCACTCACGGGGTTTCCTCATATGAACGACACGACCTCCATCGTGCGCCCAGGCAATCGCCATGCCTCGCGCCGTCGGCGCCCGCTGCTCGCGCCCATTGCCCTCGGCGTCCTTTCCTTGTGCATCGCGCCCGCTCATGCGGGCGCATTGCCGGGCGGCGGCAGTTTCGTCGCGGGCGCCGGTTCCATCGCATCCGGCAACGGCTCGCTCACGATCAACCAGAGCACGAACCGCGGTGTCATCGATTGGAACAGCTTTTCGATCGGCAGCGGCAATCACGTCGTATTCAACAACGGCTCGGGCGCGACGCTGAACCGCGTCACCGGCACGAGCGCGTCAAATCTGTTCGGCACGCTCTCCGCAACGGGCAGCGTCTACCTCATCAACCCGCAAGGCGTCGTGGTGGGCTCCACGGGCGTCGTGTCCACAGGCGGCCGCTTCGTCGCTTCGACCCTCGACGCCTCGAACGACGCATTCATGCAAGGCGGCCCCCTCGCGTTCGCAGGCAATTCGAATGCCCGTATCGTCAACTTCGGCAAAATCGGATCGAGCGGCGGCGACGTCGTTCTCATTTCACGCAATGAAGTGGCCAATACGGGCTCGATCAGCGCGCCCAAGGGCGCCGTCGAACTCGCCGCCGGTCAGCAAATCCTGCTGCAAGACTCGGCCACCGGTCGTCAGGTCTTCGTGCAAGCAGGCAGCGGCGGCACGGTGTTCGATACCGGCGCCATTTCCGCAGCCCAGGTCACTTTGCAGGCGGCCGATGGCAACGTGTTCGCGCTCGCCGGCGCGCATAGCCCCATTCGCGCGACGGGCACGTCCACGCGCGATGGGCACGTATGGCTCGTCGCCGATCGGGGCAACGTCGTCATCGGCGGTTCGATCGCAGCAAAGAATGCCGACGGCACGGGTGGCGTCGTCGATACCAGCGCACGCACGCTGTCGCTTTGCGATAGTTGCGGCACGCCTACCGTGACCGCCGGCACCTGGAATTTGACGACCCCTTCGCTTACGGTCGATACCCAAGCGGCGAGCGTGCTCGTGCGCAGCTTGAACACGGGCACCGCCGTCAATCTGACGACCACCGGCGCGTCGGGCAATGCCGGCGATCTCGAAGTCGGCGCCGATCTGCGCTGGCAAGGTTCCGCAGGCTTGACGCTGAACGCGCAACACAACGTCGTGATCGATGCGGGCGCAACGATCAAGAACCAAGGCAACGGCGCTTTGACCCTGCGCGCGGACGCATCGGGGGCCGATAACGGCGGCAGCGTGCTCAATCATGGCACGCTGGACTGGTCGGGCAGCATGGGCGTCGTCAGCGCGCTCTACGACATGAACGGCGCCTACACACCCGGCGCGCTGCTCGCGAATCCTGGCTGGGTGGGCACGCCCTATAGCGGCTTGTTGTCACAAATCACGGCATACAAGCTCATCAACACACTCGGCGATCTGCATAACGTCTCGCTCGATTTGTCCGGCGCGTACGCGCTTGGCAAAGACATCGACGCGGCCGACGCGACGTTTGCGCCGCTCGGTAATACGAGCACCGCGTTCACGGGCCAGTTCGACGGCATGGGGCATACGATCGACCGCTTGGCGCTCGAGCAGCAAGCCTTCTGGCAGCCGACAGGCTTGTTCGGGGTCGTCGGCAAGACGGGCGTCGTGCGCAACGTCGGCGTGACCAACAGCTACGCGAGCTACGACGACGCCGCGACGGGCATCCTCGTCGGCGACAATCGAGGTGTCGTCACGCACAGCTACACGACCGGCTTCCTGTATGCCACCAATGAAGACCAAACCACCACGGGCGGCCTCGTCGGCCAGAACGACGGCACCATCACCCGCTCGTGGAGCGGCGTCAGTTCCGACACGCAGGGCTTGGCCGGTGGCCTCGTAGGCCGCAATAACGGCTCGATCGTTCAATCTTATGCGACGGGCGACGTCACCGGTCCCGTCCATGTCGAGCCGGGCGGGCTCGTCGGCGATAACACAGGATTTATTTCGCAGTCCTATGCAACCGGGAAAGCGCAAGGCGCCATGGGCGGCGCAGGCCTCGTCTATTCCAACGAAGGGACGATCGGCGAATCGTTCAATACCGGCCTGGTGAATACCTACTCGCCCGCCGGCGTGGCCTACATCAATACCGGCACGATCACGTCGGTCTACTGGAACAAGGAAACGACCGGTCAAACGAACGGCGGCAACGGCTTGCCCGAAGCGAACGGCCTCACGAAGGTGCAAATGAGCAATCCCGCAAGCTTCGCGGCCTGGAACTTCGAACAGGGAGGCGCATGGGCGATGCCGGCCGGCGCGACGCACCCGGTGCTGAGCTGGCAACTCACGCAGTAAAAGTAAAGCAAAAGAAAAACGCGCTACGTCCACGCGAGCGCCTCCTGCGAGGACGCCGCGCGACGTAGCGCGCGATGCTACCGTCGCCTCAGTGCGCGATACAAACGAAATGCGCCGGGCCGACTGCGCCGTTCGACAGCGAAGCGGACAGCGCGCCGACGCCAAACACCGCCGCGATGAAAAAGACGAAGAGTGGCATCACTTGCCTCCATTACGTTGATTAATTGATCGTTGACTGCGCAACGCAACTTCAATGAGACGACCTGCTCGAATTTGAGCCCCGCCGAGCGGGTCGTTCCTTTCACGGCATCATCTCGCGACATGCCTGGCTGAGATTAGCCCGGCAAATTCCATCCATATTTCAGGGGCGACTTGAAACGACGAACGATTGGCGCTTTTGTGCGGTACCACGGTCGGCCCAAACGCTCTTGCGTGACTTACGCACAGCCCGCACGCCGCATCCGCTCGAACCCTTCGGTCGACTCCATGAGCATGCGCCCCCACTCGTAGTCGTGGCTATCCGGCGTGAAGCGCAATACGCCCGCGCCCGGCGTGAAGGTCAACTCGCCGAAATACACCTTATCGCCCACCGAATAGAGATCGACGCGCACGTAAGCGAAATCCTCGGCGAGGCGCTTCGCCACGCGCTCGATCTCCGGCCAATTGCACGGCCGAGGCCCGGGGGCATCGCTCGGCGCGTACGGGCCGAAAGCGACGTTCATCCGATTCCAATGCGCGTCGTACAGATCGCCGTGCACGTCGCCAAAGCGATCGGTGACCACCATCGTTTGGATTAGCGGGCCCTCGGCACAGCCCCCGAAAACGTGGAGCTTCAAGTCCGAAGGAATTTTCCCGGTTTCGTCGAGCAGCAACTGCTCGAAATAGAGCCGCGGTTTGATGAAGCGGTAGTGCCGCTCGCGCGATGAGCGCGAAAAGTCGATCGACAGCCACTTTTCGGCGAGCGCGTTCAGTTCTTCGAACGAAGTCTGCGACTTCTCGCGCACCACTTTGACGAACGCGCAGCCATGATTGGCTTTCATGACGAAGGCGTTCGGCAACGCATCGAATACCTCACGTGTGAATCGCTCGGGCGCCGCAATGAGCGGGATCAGATGCGCCTCGCCCACTTTCTGCCGCACGTATTCGCGCACGGCGATCTTATCGGTCAGCCCGACCCATCGCATGTCGGGGTGCAAGCATCGGAGCAAGATCGCTTCGTTGTAAGCAACCGGATGCCTCATCTTCGGCCAGCGCCCGATCAGCCGCCGATGCTGAATCCGCATGAACATGCGATCCGGCAGCCACCTCTTCGCGCCGTGCCAAAGAGCCCTGAGCGCCTTGTGCCACATCATTCCCAACTGCGCCGATGCGCCGTCAGGCTCATGCGAATTCGAGCCGCCATGCGCAGGCGAGCCCGTGCTATCCGTTACACCCCACCCATTGCGGGTCCTCGCACTCAGGCCCGCAGCGACGCCGCTCGGGTGCCGAGCCGCTTTCGCCTTGTTCACGTCGATCCTCCCTGTATCTCGGCGCTTCTCTTGTCGATCCGAGTTGCGCTCGCCCTCGTCAGACGCGTTGCGTCACGACGAGATAAGCGAGGTGCTCGGGTGCGCCATGTCCCGCTCCGTTGACCGCCTCTGGAATTCGAAACCCGATCGACAATCCCTGCGTGCTCGAGCGCGCCGCGATCGCGCTCGCATCGGCCGCCTCGCCCGTCAACGCGTCGATCATCGCCACGCCGAGGCGCTCCGGTTGTGCGCCCGGCCAGCCGCTCACATCGACCGTGCGGGGGCCGGGCGCGGCCCGCACCTGAATCACGAGATCGCCGCCCGAGCGCAACGCGAGCCCCGACGCATCGGGGCCGAAAGCAAGCTGGCCGCTAAATCGCTCGAGCGCACCGCCGACGGTTTTGTTCAGGACGATCAGCGATCTGCCCGAAACGTTGTAGGTGCGCGGATTGCCGCGATGCGTGAGGCGGAACGGTTCGAACCCGTCCCAGTGGTACACCATCGAAACGTACTGATTCGGATCGTTCCACCCGTGGGCAAGCGCCCACGCCGCGAACTTGAAAAAATACATCGGCAGATAGTGCGGATCCGTCATGTAGCGATCGCCGATCTCCGTCTGCCAAATGCCCCGCGCAGCGCCCCGGGCCACATAGCGCTCGTAAAGCGGCGTCAGTGCATCGACACCCAAGTAGTGCGTGTCGAGATAGTCGACCCAATCGATCATGCGCGCATTGGCCTCGGGGCTTCGATACTCGAGCCACTTGATGTAGTTGTCCAACCCGCCTTGATCGGGCCATCCGCCATAAACGACATAGCCGCCGTACTTGCGCACGATGCGCGCGGCCGGGATGTGCACGAGCTCGACGTAATCCTGCATCGCGCGATCGTAGGGTCGCGCCTGCTCGCGATGCGCGCTGAAATTCTTCCCGTGCCAGAACGTCGCTTGCGGCGAGCCGCCCGTCAGCTTGCCCGCCGCTTCGTTCCAAATCTGAAAATGACGTACGTTGTACGGCGGCGCGATATAGGTGCGCACGACCGTTTCGACGTAGCGTTGCCACACGCTATCGTCCTTGGGCGCGGACCGGCCGTCGCCGTCCACCGACGCGTTCCACTTCGGCGTATAACCGAGCAGCAGCAAGGAATGAATGCCGTTGCGGTCGTTCTGCAAGATGGCCGACGGCAGATCGTGATCGAACGCCGCGCCCGTCTTGTCGACTCTCACGGGATCGTCGGGCGAGTTGCGCTGCCCCGGCCCGACCGAATCGCGCCCCCAACTGATGCCCATCTCCTTCCACATGGCGATGTTCGAGGCGGTCTCGGCCCAGCCGTTCGCGCCGATCAGTTGCGTGATGCGACGCTCGCCGCCGCTCGATGCGCCCGCGCGGCGCACGAACTGAGCGGCCGACGCACCCATGCTCGGCATGGCCCCGCTCGCCGCCAGCGCCGCCAGCAGCGCGCGCCGCCGCCGTGAAAATTCGAATCGATCGGTCATGCGCCGGTTCCTTTCGCCACGCGCGAGCTATGCGGCCGAGCGAACGGCGATCGCAGGCTCCGTTTCATAAGTCTCTCCCCTCAAGATCTTGATCAACTCCTGCGCCGCACGCTCCCACCCGCGGGCGTGCGCGTGCGCCAGGCCCTTTTCTCGGTACACGGCGTGCAGCGCGTCGTCCGTCAACAGGCTTTCGATCTTGCGCGCGATGTCGTCGACAGAATGCGGGTCGCAGTACATCGCCGCATCGCCGCACGCCTCGGCGAGTGCCGGATGGGGCGAAATGATGGCCGGACAGCCGCAATACATCGCCTCGAGCGGAGGCAAGCCGAATCCTTCGTACAACGAAGGAAATGCAAGGCAAGCGGCATGCTCGTAAAGCGCCTTCAATTCGCCATCCGATACGTAGCCGGCACGCACGATCTGCGCGCCCGATTCGGAAGGCGCTCCTGCGGCAGGAGAGTCCAACCCGGCCTGAGCGAACACCCGCGAGTTGGCGCCGCCGACCACGACGAATTTCACGTCGCGCAAATGCCCGAGCCGCTCGACGGCCGCAAGGACGCGCTGCAAATTCTTGCGCGGATCCAAACTGCCCACGATGACGCAATACTTCACATCGCGCAGCGCGAGCCGATCGATGATCGAGGGATCGGAAACGATGCGGCCGAAATGGTCCACCGCGGGCCGCACCACCCGCACGCGCGACGCTTCGGCGCCGAGCAGTTCACAGATGCGCGCTTTCGAAAACGCCGAGACGGTCAAGAGGATCGGCGCATGCCGTATCAGCAGTGCGAACTTGACGCGATACCAAGTGCGAAACAGCCAGGAAAAGGTGTGCGGGGTATCGTAGACGGCCATATCGTGAACCATCACGACGTGGCGGCGCTTGAACACGGGCCCGCTGTTGCACAAGCTCAGCAACAATTCGCCCCGCGTGGCGAGCGGCAAGGCGATCTGCTCCCATAGATCGCCCTTGAGCCAAGGCACTTGGCGCTGCCGCGCGATCGGCGATGACGATTCGATCGCATTCTTGGGTACCGCTACTTCGATTTCGTCCGCCGCGGCATAGGTGGCGCGGACCGCGCGCAACAGTTCGTAAGCCACCCGCTGCACCCCCGTCAAACGCTGCGCGGTGAACTTACCATTGACTACGAGGCGCATAGTTCTCCCGAAAAAACGAGGCGATGCGGCCGCGCGCGAGGCGCGGCCTTCGACGTCACGCCGTCGCGTCGAACATCGGCTCCATGTCGTCACCTGAGCCGTAATAGCCGTAGTATCGATGGCTGCGCGACAGCGGGATCGCATTGAACACCGCCCCCGTGACGCGTGCCTCGGAGCGTTCGAGCTTGCGGACCGTTTCCGCGATCTCCTCCTCGCTTTGCATGCCCGAGCGCAGCACGAGCACGGTGGCGCCCGCGTCGCCCGCGATGATGGCGGCGTCGGTCACGACCAGGAACGGCGGCGTATCGACGATGACGAGATCGAACTCTTGCGAGTACCGCTGCAGCAGTTCGCGGAAGTTGTGGCGCATCAAAAGCGCCGCGGGGTTCGCGATGCGGCTGCCGCAAGAGAGCAGCGTCAGGCCTTCCACACTCGTGCGGCGCAACGCTTCGTGCGGCTGCATCGCCCCCTTGAGCACTTCGGACAAGCCGCCGCGATTGGGTTGGCCGAAGTAGTAGGCCAAGTGACCGGCGCGCATATCGGCGTCGATCAGCAGCACGCGCGATCCGACTTCGGCGTGCAGCACGGCCATGTTGGCCGCGACGAAGCTCTTGCCGGCCGCCGGGGTCGGCCCCGCCATCATGACGATGTTGTTGGGTGCATGGGCCAAGTCGAGCGAGAGCGACGTGCGCACGCTGCGCAGTGCTTCGATCGACGGATCGTCGGGGTAGCGATCGGCAAGCACCTTCGAGACGCCCCCGCCCGTGGCGACCAACCGTCCGTCCGCCGGTGTGGCGTTTTGCACGCGCGCCGGCAAACCGGGCACCGCACTGCGGGAGGACAGCGAGCGCCGCTGCAGCGCACCGATCTCTTGATCCAGGCGCGCTTGCTGTTGGCTGTACAGCACCTCGCCCATCAACGGCACGCCCAGGCGCGCCTCGACGAACAGCGGATCGGTCACGCCCATCAACACGTGGCGACGCACGAAAACCGTCGACACGCCGAGCAACAACCCGAGCACGACGCCGCCCGGCAGCACGATCAGCGGATCAGGCTTGACGGGACGGAACGGCGCGGCCGCTTCGTCGACGATATGCGCGCCACCTGTCGTGCTGGCGCGGCGCACGGACAATTCTTCCGCTTTTTGCATCATGCCGAGGTAGACCTGCTCCGCCACCTTGGCGTCACGCGTGAGGTCGACGTTCTTGCGCTCGGAAGACGGCATCGCGGCGAAGCGCGAGTCGAACTCGGCCTTCTGCGCGCGCAGTTGGCCGAGCTGCTCGTCGATGTTGCGCACCCAACGGCTATCGGGCGTATAGCGGTCGAGCAACTGCGTGCGTTGGATCTGCAGATCGGCGATGCGGCGATCGAAGTCGATACCGCCTTGCAGGTAGGCTTGGGCCTCGCTCGTCGGCTGCATCGATTGAGCCTTCGTCTGAAAGCTCGACAACGCCTGCTCGGCTTTGTCCAACTCGGCATGCAGACGCGGCAGTTCCTTGTTGATGAACGCCAGCGTCGAACTGTCGTTGCGCTGCTTCGCGGCAACGGCCGTCAGCATGTACTGCTGGGAGATGGCGTTGGCCACTTCCGCA